>CBDIPJ010000004.1:0-339168 GCA_965283655.1 Limisphaerales bacterium
CCCATGCTGTCAGAGACGCAACCCAGGACTGCAAGGTTTCATCGGCATTCGGTGACTCCCGCCCCATCCCGGGGCAGCCTCTGGCGATACATCGCCCCCCCTTGGTGACGGGGCGGCGACGTCCTCGTCGCCGTTCCAAACCCATTCCCAGGGCGATGAGGACATCGCCGTCCCGAAACCATTCCAACGTGGGGCTGTATCAAAAGGCTCCCCCATCTGTGGACCGCCCTTCCCTTCCCCACCCAAATCCGAGACATGGTTCTCACGCCCGCTTCGCTCAAGACGCCAAGACACCAAGACAAACCGCCAATGACATCCGCTCTTCCCCCTTTGCGTCTTTGCGACTTTGCGTGAGCCATCTCTGCGGTGGCATGAACCTGAACAAAGCAGTTTGATCCGCAGATGGCGCAGATGACGCAGATAATCAGGAAACTGAATCGGGTGTGCCATTCATCGGCAAAGTGACGTCTTCACGAGCCTCAGGTGCTGGCATTGCTGCCCATTCATCTGCGTCATCTGCGTCATCTGCGTCATCTGCGGACAACAGCACCGCCGATTCCAAGCTCACTGCGGCCCACGCTCCCCATGCACCCGCGTGCGATCATGCAACCATCGGAAGTCCCGACTCCTTGGCGTAATCCGTGCAATCCCCGAACTGCACCGTTTTGCGATTGAATCCCCCCTCTCCAGTCCAATCCTCAGTCCTTCTGTGAACTCTCCCCTGCGTATCGTCGGCGTCATGTCCGGCACCAGCATGGACGGCGTGGACTGCGCCCTCTGCACCTGTCGGCCCGGCGGCATCCAACTGGTCCGACTGTGGTCGCGCGCCTTCCCGAAAGTCCTGTCGGGACGCCTGCATGCCACGGCGCGTGGCGATGCGAACGCCTGGGAATGCGGACAACTGCATCACGACCTGGGCCGGTTTTACGCCGAGGCCATTTCCCGCGGCCTGCGCGGGGAATCCATCGATGCCGTCGGACTTCACGGCCAGACCGTCTTCCACCAACCCCATCGACCGGCGGCCACGTGGCAGATCGGGGAACCCGCTTGGATCGCCGAGAATCTCGGTGTCCCGGTGATCTCCAACTTCCGGGTTGCCGACCTCGCCGCGGGCGGACAGGGAGCCCCGTTGGCGACGCTGTTCCACAAGATGGCCTTTGCCCGCCCGGGAGCGTGGATCGCCGTCCAGAACCTGGGCGGCATCGGCAACGTCACGCTGATCGACGCCTCCGCCTCCACCTCACCCGATCATCCGCCCCGGATCCTCGCGTTCGACACAGGCCCGGCGAATGTGCTCCTCGATCTCGCCACGCGGCTTGTGTCTGCGGGCAAGGACGGCTTCGACAAGAACGGCCGCCGCGCTGCCGCAGGCACGATTGACAACGCCCGGCTCACGACCTGGCTTCGCCATCCGTTCTTCCGCAAGAGCCCACCCAAGAGCACCGGACGCGAACTCTTTGGCGAACCCTTCCTGCGCGAGATCCTGGCCACCTGGCCGGAAGCGACCCACGACGGCGGCAACCATCTCCTGGCCACCCTCACCGAACTGACGGCCCGCTCCATCGCCGAGAACTACCGCCGCCATTTGCCCCGCCCTGCCGCCAATGTCCCCGTACGCGTCATCCTTGCCGGTGGAGGCGCGGCCAACGCGCACCTCGTGCGCCGCATCCGCGCGGCGTTGGAACCGATCCTCCCCAACCTCACCCTCGCCACCTCCGACGACTGCGGATGGCCTCGGCAAGCCATCGAACCCGCGGCCTTTGCCCTGCTCGGAGCGGCGCATCTGTGGGGTGTTCCCGGCAACCTTCCGGAGACCACAGGCGCGGCTGGACCCCGGATCCTTGGCCAGCTAACCCTACCCCCGCCGTTCATCCCGTCCTCGAAATGAAGTCCAGCCATCAGGCACAGAAGATCCTCTTCGGAATCGCCGCCCTCAGCGGTGTCCTCGCCCTCGTTGGCATGCTCATTGGCAGCCTGTTCTTCAAGGCGCTCTCGATGAACATGGCCTGGATCCTCGCGATCACGCTCCCGGTCTTCATCCTGTCCTGCATCGCCGCCAGCGCCCTGTTCCTGCTCATCCGCATGTTCCAGGGCGACGGCCTCGGAAAACCCTTCATCCTCTCGGCGCTCGTGGTCCTCGTCGGATACGGCGGCCTGGCCGCCCTCCAGATCGTCCGGAGCCGTGCTGCCCGCAATTCCCCCCGCCAACGCAGCGAGACGGAACTCGCCAGCCTCACGACCAACAGCGCCGTGTTCTTCGATCGCGTCCAGCAACTCGCCCCCCTCGACGACGCCTACCGCAACCAGACCGAATCGCTGGTCGGCTACCAGGCCTTCCGTCGACCCAACCCGGAGTTCGCCTCCAACTACTTCGCCCGAGGCACGACGAACATCCCGCCGGGGCCCTGGATTTCCCGCAGCCTGCTGTTCGGCATCCAGGAGCTGAGCCCCGGATCAGATCCAGCACGACTCACGAATCTCGCCGCGGTCCTCCAGATCGTCGAACGGCATCAACCCACGCTCCTCCGCGCTTCCTTCGTCCAACGCGAACAGACCAACACGCTGCGCGGCTTCGTCGAAGAGGACGCCCGCACTGGAAACGCCCCCGACAAGCACGCCGCCGTGCTCACCCTTCTCCCAGCATCGACCAACCGCTGAACCCACTCCCATCCCATGAACATTCATTTCGCACTCAATCACGACTGGACCGATGGCTTCGACCTGATCCGGGGCCACGTTGAATTCAACGCAGAGGAACAGGCCCTGGGCCTGCCCGCCACCGTGGCCTTTACCGGCCTGACAGGCAATGAACCCGACTGCATGACCGGTGAACTCTGCCTCCAGTTCCCGAAGCTGGACGAAGGGACTTTTCCAGGGCCCAAACCCTGCCGCAGGATCCTCCTCTTCGGTGCCGATGAGGAAATCGAGGCGCTGGACGAAGAAATCACCGAACCCAACTTCGGGCGGCTCGCCGAACACTTCCCGCGGCTCTTCACCGAGCAGCACTGGGCCGAGACACTCGAGATCTATCGCGTCGCCCGCACCCACCTCGCCGAGACCTGCGACCTCATCGAATTCGACGAGCTTCCAGACGTGGTGGATTTCCACATCGGCCTCGCCCAACCCGAGAACGACGACCTGAGCCTTCGCGACCTCTTCGACTATCCACTCGCCACGGGAATATTGGATGGAACGCGGTGGTTCATCGACGAGGCCTATTATGCGTCCCGCAAATCCGGCCCCCTCGTCGTCAACGTGGAGTTTCGGGTCACCGAAGACGGACTCGACCCCGATCTCACCGACGATCAATACGAAACCCTCAGCGACGACCCGGAGGGGCATCCCGAGTTCTACAGCCCCTCGGTCCGCCTCGCGTGGAATCTCGACTCGGGGGAAGTGACCGAACTCGACCGCAACAAGACCGACCTCCCGATTGCCCGCTTTCTCGACTTCCTCCTCGAGGTCATTCCCGACGCCCGCGAACGCTTCCGCCGGCGCCACCAACACCTCGCCAACAACGTCGCCAAGATCCCCGTGTGGCGGGAGGTCCAACACGCCCGCAGCGATACCGACGACGATTTCCAGGACTTTGATTCGACGGGCGACCGGTTCAATCCGTTGTCGATTCCCCCGCCTCCGCCCGGACCCGCGCCCATCCTCCGGGCCGCTCCCAAGGTGGGTCGCAACGACCCCTGTCCGTGCGGCAGCGGCAAGAAGGCGAAGAAGTGCTGCGGCGCCAACTGAGCGTCCAGCAGCAACGGCGAGGCGACGTCCCCGTCGCCAATCCAACGTGTTTGCCAGGGCGATGATTGAACCTGAAAGCGGCAGTTGGAACCGCAGATGGCGCAGATGACGCAGATAGTCAGCAGCTTGGCTCGGGCGTGCCCTTCACCCGCAAGGTGACGTCTGCACGAGCCTTGGGTGCTGGTATTTCTGACCCTCCATCTGCGGAATCGGCGGCATCTGCGGTTCAATGAACTGCCGTTTCCAGGTTGAAAGGCCCACTTTCTCTGCGGCTCCGCGTCTCTGCGCGAGTCATTCTCCGAGATCCAACGGCATGGATACAGCTTCAGGCCGTTCCCGAAACCGGACGCCAATCCAGGAACTTCAACCGCACGCTCCGACGGCCATTGAACTCGTTCATCTCAGGCACGGCGGCCAGCTCGAAGTCGCCCGTCGGAACCATCCGATCCCCGGCGCTCCACCAGACACAGTCGACCGTCGTCTTCCCATCCGTCACCGAGAACCGCCAGTGCTGCTGTTCCTTCCCGATCCGCTGGGGCGGACGCGCATGACGCAACCCCGGGATCCGCAGGTGCACCGAAGGATTCCCCTGCCCGAAAGGTTCCAGCTTTCCGAGTTCAAGGATGGCCGCCTCCGTGACCGTCGAAAGTCCAGCCGTCGCATCCAACCGCAGCTGAGGCGTCAACTGCTCCACCGCCAGCGTCCCACGGGCAATCCGGTTCATGCGTTCGCGGAGCGCGTCCACCTGGCCCGGATCCACGCTGACACCCGCCGCCATGGCATGACCGCCGTGACGGAGGAGCAGGTCGTCACACCCGCGCAAGGCGGCCGCCAGATCGAAGCCCGCGATGCTCCGCCCGGAGCCGCGCCAATCGTCTCCCTCGCGCCCGATGATGATCGTGGGCCGATAGAACTCGCGCAGGACGCGGGAAGCCACGATGCCGACCACGCCGATGTGCCACGCGTCGCAGGCCTCCACGATGGCGTAGTCCCGCTCTGGATTGAACCGCGCGCGCACCGCAGCAATGGCATCCTCGGCCATCTTCTTCTCGATCGCCTGACGCTCCCGGTTGCAGGCGTCCAATGCGCCCGCCAGCGTCCCGGCCCGGGTGGCATCGGACGTCAGCAGGAGATCCAGTGCCTGCCTTGCGGACTCCAAGCGCCCCGCCGCGTTCAGCCGTGGACCGAGTTGGTATCCGACCTGATCCACCCGCACCACATCCCCGACACCGGCCACTTCCTTCAACGCCCGGACGCCGATCCTTTTGCTCACGCCCAACCGCTGCATGCCGACGCTCGCGAGGATGCGATTCTCTCCGTGGAGCGGAACGAGGTCAGCGATGGTCCCCATGGCCACCAGATCGAGGGCCTCGCGGATATCGTAGGTGGCAAACCCGGGAAGCCCACGTTGCCGACCTTCCTTGAGCAGCGCGTGTCCCAGCTTGAAGGCGAGGCCGGCGGAACACAGCTCGTGATCGAGGCTTCCCCGCTGCGGGTTCACGAAGGCCACGGGTTCCGCGGGTGTCTCGCCCGGTTGGTGGTGATCCAGCACGATCACGTCCACCCCGCGCTCCCGCAACCACGCCACCGGTCCACGGGACGTCGAACCACAATCGACGGCCAGCAACAGGCCGCAGGGATTCTTCGCATGACAGTTTTCAACCGCCGCCTGCGTCAGCCCATATCCCTCGGTGAACCGGTCCGGCAAATACTGGGCCACGGTCCACCCAAGCGTCCCCAGCAACTCGCTCAGGAGCGCCGTCGAGGTCACGCCGTCGACATCATAATCCCCGAACAAGACCACCCGTTCGCTGCGTTCCCGAGCCTCCAGCAACCTGACCACCGCGCGGTCCATGTCCGGCAACCGGAACGGGTCCGCCAGATCCTTCAGGCGCGGGTCCAGGAACCGCCGGGCGGCGTCCGGGTCGGCAAAACCGCGTTCCACCAGACAGGCCGCCACGAGTTCCCCCAGGCCCGTCGCTTCACGCAACAACCGCACCTCCAGCGGCCGGGCCGCTGGCAATTCCCACCGATACTTCATGTCGCAAATCCCCACACTCCGGTGATCCACCGCCAGGCTGCCTCGATGAGCGCCATGCCGCCCACCAACGCCGCCAGCACATAAGCCGACGCAGCCAATGAAACCAGATACCCGACGAAAATCACCCGCCCATCCCGTTCCATCAGGCAGGCGGAAACCAGGATGATGGAATAGCCCGGAAGCGAGTTCGTGAAGGGCACCGGCAAGGGCAGCATCAGCAACGCCGCCAGCCAGACCATCAGCAGCGCATGAAGGCGCCGGCTCAGCCCGGATCCAAGCCAGTCATTCCCTCGCGGCTTCACCGCCTTCTCGATCCATCCCAGAAATCGTCCGCTGGCCCTCAGCACGCCACGCAGCCGATCCGAACCCACGACCTTCCGCCCCAGCCAACGCGGCAGCTGCAATCCTCCCGCCCCACCGCTCGCCACGGCTACCCAGAGAATCACGGCGCCGAAGACGCTGCTGACCCCGGGCAGCGGCACGGGCGTCGTGAAGGGCAGGCACAGCAGGATCAACAACAGGTACCCGCCGCGACCGCCCGTGCGATCCGCCACCTCCTGCAAGGTCAGTCCGCCGTCCACACCCTCCAGGACACGCCCCAACAACGCCGACAATGGCAGCGTGTCCGCATGCGGTGGAGCCGGCGTCGGCTCATTCATGAAACCGGCGGGGCCAGACGCTCACGCCACGCCGCGATCATGGAGGCCGCCATCGAGACCATGATGATCCCGATCACCGACGCGAGGGAGATGTTGGTCAACTGGCTTCCCAGCCACTTCTCCAGCCAGTGCTCCGCCAGCATCTTCACACCGATCACGACCAGCACCAGGGCGAGGCCGTACTTGAGGTACCGGAAGTAACCCATCGCACTCGCCAACACGAAATACAGCGACCGTAGCCCAAGGATCGCGAAGACATTCGACGTGAAGATCAGGAACGATTCCTTGGTGATGCCAAAGATCGCCGGGATCGAATCCAGCGCGAAGATCACGTCCGTTGTTTCGACCACGATCAGGACCAGGAACAATGGCGTGAACCGCAACTTGCCGCCCACCCGCGTCACGAAGTTTTCCCCGTCAAAGCTGTTCGTGAACGGCAACAGCTTCCGCGACAACCGGACCACCGTGCGCTTCTCCAGCGCAGAATCCTCATCGTCGCCGCCGGCAAAGGCCATCTTCGCACCCGTGAACACCAGAAAGGCTCCCATCACGTACAGCAACCAGTGGAACCGCACCACCAGTTCGCTGCCCGCCCAGATCATCACCCCACGCATTCCCAGCGCACCCAGGATGCCCCAGAACAGCACCCGATGCTGCCACGTCCGCGGCACCTTGAAATACGAGAAGATCAGGGCGATCACGAACACGTTGTCCATCGACAGCGACAACTCCACCAGGTAGCCGGTGACGAACTTCGCCGTCCAGTCCGGCGTCCAGGTCGGCACGAACTTCGGCCCCACCCAGAAGGCGAACAGCATCGCCACACAGACCCAGACCGCCGTCCAACTCATGGCCTCCTTGAACCGCACCTCGCGGCTTTCGCGATGGAACAATCCCAGGTCCACGGCCAGCGCCAGGACAACGAACAGTGAAAATCCAGCCCAGTAGGCCAGCGGTATCCCGCTGGCAGCTGTCGCGGCAATCAGTGGCATGTCGTGATGTCTCAGTTACGGAGTCTTTTCTTCTCTTCCTTGTACCCAGCAGCAGCGCTCACCGCGCCGCTCCCGCTTCCGCCACGCAATACAAAGCCTGGTGCGTCCGCAGGAAGATCTGTCCGTCCGAAAGTGCCAGCGTCGAATTCGACAGCTCACCCACCGGGTTGGATCCCAACCGCTCGAACTTCGGCGACGCCTTCAGCACATGCGTGTCCCCCGAGCGGTTCACCACATACAACCGGTCACCGCTCAGCACCATCGATGCCCACGTCGCCCCGTCGCCCCCCGTCGCCGGCAAGCGCTCCTCCCACACCATCTCGCCGCTCTGCAGGTTCACGCACTGCGCAAACCCATCCGTCGAACTCAGGTACGCATGGCCCCCAAGGAGGATCGGCGACCCGATGCGATGCTTCTTCGCGCGCCGCTCGTAAAAGCTCCGCCGTGCCGTGACGTCCCCTTCGCCCCCCGGTGTCACGAAGATCGAACTGCCGAAGAAACCACCCATCGCCACCACCTTGCCTTCGCCGAAACTGGCCGAGGTGTAGACCAAGGGATTCATCCCATCGACCCACCACAACCGCTGGCCGTCCTTCGGGGAAAACGCCTGCAACCGATTGGCCACGGGCAACACGATTTCCGAGCGCCCGGCGGCGTCGATCACCAGCGGCGTGCTGAACGAACCCATCATTCCATCGGACTTTCCCGAGAATCCATCGAAGCGTTCCGCGGGTTGTTCCTCGGGCAGCGCCACCTTCCATTTCACCGCTCCGGTTTCGCGATCGAGCGCGTGCAGGGCCGAGTGCGGTCCGGGACCATGATAGATCAGCACCAGATCCCCGTGGATCACCGGCGACGATCCCTGCCCCCAGGTGTGCTTCTGCGGTCCAAGGTCAGCCAGCCACCGCCGCTTGCCGTCCAGCCCATAGGCTGCCACCCCCGCCGACGCGAAACTGACCACCACGATCTTCCCGTCCGTCACCGGCGAGGCCGCGCAATGCGGGTTGGTTTCGTGCCGTGGATCCTTCCCCGGAAACTCCACTCCCTCCTGCCACAACACCCGGCCCGTCGAACGGTCCAGACACATCAACGTCCGCTTCGCTCCGTCCTCCAGGGCCTGCGTCAGGAACAAACGGTCGCCCCAGACGATCGGGGACGAATTCCCCGGAGCGGGCAGCTCAACCCGCCAGCGGATGTTCTTGGACGGTCCCTTGGCCGACCACGCCCACTCGGTGGGAAAACCCACTTCCGGCGAAACCTGGTTCCCCGAGGGCCCACGCCACGAGGGCCAGTTCGCCCCACTCAGGGAAACGGCACCCACCCATAGCGCGGCGAGAGCTGACCACTTCGCAAGTTGCATGCGCGGATCCTAATGACGACCGCCCCAAGCCGCCACCGGCTTTTCGATGGGGAGACCAGTTCCCAGTGGAGGCCGCGTGCCCTCACGCGGCGCCTCCCAAACCGTAGCTGCCGACGTCAGGAGGCGGACAGAAAGCCCACGCCCTCCCACTTCATCAGTGCATTCGGGACTTCCGCCGGGTGAGGGCACCCGGCCTTCAACCGGCACCCGGCAACTGGGATCCGGCAACTCCCGGTCAAACGTTGAACTTGAACAGCAGCACGTCGCCGTCTTTCACCACGTACTCCTTGCCTTCCATCCGGTACAACCCCTTCTCCCGCGCCACTGCGACCGATCCGCAGGCAACCAGATCCGCATAGGCCACCGTCTCCGCCTTGATGAACCCCCGCTCGAAATCCGAATGGATCACACCGGCCGCCTGCGGTGCCGTGTCGCCCGCATGGATCGTCCAGGCGCGAACCTCCTTCTCACCCGCCGTGAAATACGTCCGCAACCCCAGCAACGCATACGTCGCCCGGATCAATCCGCCCACGCCCGACTCCTTCACCCCGAGCTCGGCGAGGAACATCGAGGCCTCCTCATCCGAAAGATCCACCAGATCCGATTCAATCTGCGCGCTGATCACCACCGCCCCGCAGGCCAGATGGGTGCCGGCGTACTCGCGGACCTTCTTCACGAAGACGTTGTTCTCCGCCGTCGCCAATTCGCTCTCCTTGACGTTGCACGCAAAGATCGTGGGCTTGGACGTCAGCAGGAACAACGGGCGCACGAACTCCTTCTCTTCCTTCGTCAGTTCGACCGTGATCGCCGGACGGCCCTGATCCAGTTGCGGCTCCAGCTTCGCCAGTGCCGCATCTTCGGCCGCCGCCACCTTGTCCCCACGCTTCACGTCCTTCGCCAGCTTGTCCCGACGCTTCCGCACCGCATCGAGGTCGCACATCACCAACTCCGTGTTGATGATCTCGATGTCCCGGATCGGGTCCACCGATCCCGACACATGGTGGATGTCCGCATCCTCGAAGCACCGCACCACCTGGACGATCGCGTCCACCTCGCGGATGTGGCTCAGGAACTTGTTTCCGAGACCCTCGCCCGCCGACGCCCCCTTCACCAACCCGGCGATGTCCACGAACTCGATCGCGGCAGGAATGATCACCTGCGTCTTTGCGATCTTCGACAACACCCCCATCCGGTCGTCAGGAACCGTCACCATCCCGACGTTCGGATCGATCGTACAAAAGGGGTAGTTCGCGGCCTGAGCCTTGCGAGTGCGGGTGACCGCATTGAACAGAGTGGACTTGCCCACATTCGGTAACCCGACGATTCCAGCTTTCAGCATAGTGCGCCGCGGAGAATGGGGACCCCAGCCGAAGAGACAAGGCCGAAGAACCCCTTCGCGGCCACGCCTCAACACTCCAAGACCTGTATTGCCGCAAAAATCACAAGAAGCACAAAAAGGGGCGGCATCGGGCCCAGGCAAGCACCGACAAAGGTTCCCTTTTTGCGTCTTCTTTCGATTTTTGCGGCGATCCCACTCCTCGACCTTCGCGGCTCCGCGCGAGGCGCTCCCCGGCCACGCCTCAACAAACCAGGACCGATCTTGCCGCAAAAATCACAAGAAACACAAAAAGGCCGGAACTGCACCATGGCGGTGCCACACAAGGGTTCCCATTTTGCGTCTTCTTTCGATTTTTGCGGCGATCCCACCCCGTGACCTTCGCGGCCCCGCGCGAGGCGCTCCCCGGCCCACGCCTCAACAAACCAAGACCAACCTTGCCGCAAAAATCACAAGAAACACAAAAAGGCCGACACAGCATCATGGCGGTGCCCCACAAGGGTTCCCTTTTTGCGTCTTCTTTCGATTTTTGCGGCGATCCCACCCCGTACCCTTCGCGGCTCCGTGCGAGGCGCTCCCCGGCCCACGCCTCAACAAACCAAGACCGATCTTGCCGCAAAAATCACAAGAAACACAAAAAGGCCGACACAGCATCATGGCGGTGCCCCACAAGGGTTCCCTTTTTGCGTCTTCTTTCGATTTTTGCGGCGATCCCACCCCGTACCCTTCGCGGCTCCGTGCGAGGCGCTCCCCGGCCCACGCCTCAACAAACCAAGACCGATCTTGCCGCAAAAATCACAAGAAACACAAAAAGGCCGACACAGCATCATGGCGGTGCCCCACAAGGGTTCCCTTTTTGCGTCTTCTTTCGATTTTTGCGGCGATCCCACTCCGTGACCTTCGCGGCCCCGCGCGAGGCGCTCCACGGCCCACGCCCCAGCACACCAAGAACGGTCTTGCCGCAAAAGAACGCCTCTACCGCGTCACCACGCCGACAACTTCTCCAGCACGACTCCCGAGCGCTTCGGGAAATACTCCTTCAACAGGCGCGTCACCTCGGGCTTCCAGTGTTCCTTGACCGTATAGGTTTCATACGGCCCCTCCTTGTACGGATGCACCGCACGCCGGTAATCCCCCCAACGCGCCGCCTCCGCAGGCATCGCCGGTCCCAGTCGCTCCGACAACAACGTGTACCGCTCCGCCGCCCGTTCCGGGCTCAACGCCCCACCGGGCCCCAGATGCCGACGCGCCCGCTCCACGAACTCGCGACGGAACTCCGGCCATTTCCGCAACTGCTGGAACAGGCGCATCGGGGACAGATCGTCGTTCTCGTCGACCCGCCAATCCTCCACGCCCTCCAGCGTCCGCTCGCCATCCCAGACGAAGAACCGCCACGGACCCGCCGGCTCCCGACGCCGTGCCGCGTACCAATTTGAACTCCGATCCCAGTCGGCATTCGCACCATAGAGGTTCAGCAGGATGTAATCGCAGAACGCAGGGACATCGAGCACCCCCTTCATCCGTTCGTACACCGCCGCGTTCGTTACGCCGCCATTCGCCAAGGCATACAAGGCCTCCCACGACGCGGTGTCTCCGGACAACACCTTGTCCGCGTTGCGCGCATCGTACTCCCGCTCCTTCCCGCCCCACGCATCCGACGCGAACTTCCCGTCCGGCCGCTCCGCCAGATCGTACACGCCCCAGTACAGGCCGTTCAGGAACAGGTGCACCGGACGACTCCGTGCCGCGGGATGTCCCATCGCGGCGTGACTGGCCCGCATCCAGGGATCGCGCAGGTACTCTGCCTGCCGCCGCTCGGCCCCGCTCCAGTGCAACCACGAGTGGTTGTTCCCCGCCCGCAGGATCAACTGGTCGAAGCCCTCCGACTTCCCGCCAAACAAGGCCACCTTCCATTTCGGCGCTCCCAGCCGCGCGCGGAATGTCAGGCGGAACGAATGCTTCGGTGACTCCTCGGGGCGGCGGTTCCACCCGCCCTGGATCCGTAATCCCGCCGTGACCACCGAGGTTGCCCCGGCCACGCGGGGATCCGGCGTGTAGACCAGCGTCACCGCCCGCTCCCAGGCATCGCCGGTTTCCATCGGATGCGTGTAGATGCCGCGCTCCGTCCCGAACAGGTCCTCGGTCGGCAAGGTCACCGACAGGTGCGGCAGCGCCCCCAAGGCATTCACGAACTCCCGCTCCGGCTCCGCATCACCGGCCGGCAAGGTCACCTTGTACCATGCTGGCACCTTCCACCCGTCGTGCTCGCCCCAACCCTGCGGCAACCCGGCCCCGTCCTGACGCGCCGCAGCCACGGGACCCGCCGCCGAGACCACGCCCGCCACCAACCCCAGCAACAGGCACCCCGCCAGGACCCTCGACCGCATCCGGGATATCCAATCCATCCCCAACCCTGCTCCGCCCCCAAGCAAGTTCCCAGTCTCCAGTTCCCAGACGCCTCCTCACGTCGTCAGCTACCCTTCCCTGGCGTGGCAGACGACGTCAGGAGGCTGTGGATAAGGGTCCAAAGCCTGAATCTCCAAACTGCAAACTCCCCACAACACCCAACTGGCCACCGAGGCCCTCCGGAGATACAGTCCGGCCGTGCGGGAGACCGTCCATCGATTGTTGCCCTGGGTGTTCGTGGTGCTGTTCGCAGCCTCCCGATGGCCCGGCCTCATGCCGCCCAACTTCAGCGCGGCGTACGCCCTGATGTTCTGCGCGGGCGTCTACCTGCGCGGAAAGGCCGGCGCCGGGGTCTCCTTCGGGGTCCTGTTCCTCACGGACATGGCCCTCAATGCCTACTACCAGTTTGGCAAGGGCCACGAGGTCTTCACCGTCGGCGGATGGCTTTACCTCGCTGGCCAATACGCCGCCTACGCCCTGATCTTCGGTCTCGGACGCCGTTTCCAGCCCGCCTCACGCTGGATCACCCTCGTCGCGGGCGGAATCCTCGGCGCACTCGTCTTCTACATCGTCACCAACACCGCCGCCTGGTGGGTCAACCCCTTCCGGAACCCGGAGTACATCAAGACCCTCCAGGGTTGGTTCACGGCCCTCACCAAGGGCACCGGCGGTTACCCCGAGACCTGGACCTTCTTCCGGAACACCCTCCTCAGTTCCGGCCTGTTCACCGCCCTCTTCGCCGGGGCCTGCAAGCTGACCGCCTCCGAATCCCCCGCCGACAAGGGCGAGGAACCCGCTCCCGCCGACGGCGAACCCGAGGAAGCCACCGCCTGATCGCAGGCATGATCCCGCCCCTCCCCGCCTGGGAACCCCTA
Source organism: Limisphaerales bacterium (assembly GCA_965283655.1). Classification (GTDB taxonomy): domain Bacteria; phylum Verrucomicrobiota; class Verrucomicrobiia; order Limisphaerales; family UBA9464; genus UBA6176. The sequence goes on from CBDIPJ010000004.1 coordinate 13,414, forward strand.
CTCGCCGCCGAAACCCGGAAACCCGGGTTTGCGGCCCTCGACCGCTTCCTCGACGACGCCCTTGCCCGCGGCGAACAGATCCTTCCCCAACCCCACGAGATCTTCCGCGCCCTCGAACTCACGCCTCCGGACCGAGTCCGCGTCGTGCTCCTGGGTCAGGATCCCTACCCCACGCCCGGCCACGCCCACGGCCTCTGCTTCTCGGTCCGACCCGATGTCCGCCCGATCCCCGGTTCCCTCCGGAACATCTACAAGGAACTCGGCACCGATCTCGGACTGCTACGTCCGGATCACGGCTGTCTCGAATCCTGGGCCCATCAGGGGGTGCTGCTGCTGAACACCGTGCTCACCGTCCCCGCGGGAAACGCCGGCGGCCATCGCGGCAAGGGTTGGGAATCCTTCACCGACGCCGTCATCCAGTCGGTCTGCCACCTGCCACGACGGGTCGTCTTCCTCCTGTGGGGCAACGACGCCCAACGCAAGCTTCCCCTGATCCCGGCCGAACCCCATCGCGTCGTCGCCACCGCCCATCCGTCTCCGCTCTCCGCTCGCCATTTCCTCGGCTGCCGCTGCTTCTCCCAGGTCAACCACCACCTGACCGAGGCCGGGCTCGCTCCGGTCGACTGGTCCGTTCCCGGCCTCTCCGAAACCGGACCGGTCCAGCCCACGCTGTTTCCGAAATGAATCTCACCCGCGAACGCTTCCGGACATCGTCCCTTTTGTTGCTTCGTTCCGGGGCGGCGATGTCCTCATCGCCCTGAGCCGTAACCATGCTGTTGGATGACGGAGAATGACTCGCGCAGAGACAAAGGGGCGCGGAGCAAGAGGGCCTTCTCGTCACCGTCATCAAGTCACCCAGCGGTGAGCCCTCCACGGGTACCCGAACTCACTATTTCCTGTCTCTCTCAGCGGCTCTGCGCCTCTGCGCGAGATTTCTGCTGCATGGATTCGGCTGAGAATGGCTTTGAGACGGCGACGAGGACGTCGCCACCCCGCTTTTGCATTGGGGGCTTGCCCGGATTCGCCATTCGCGACCACGGCGGCATCTGCACGATGCCTGCATTGCGAGTCCGTGCACTTGCCATCAGCAACACCCCGACACGATCTCGCGGCCGCCAGGTCAAATCTCCAGAAACCCCCGCAAATTGCCGGAAACCGAACATTGGCATCGGGTTTGCAATGGTACTTGGCGTGAGCCGGTCGGTGGGACCGGGAACCGGATCAGGGCTGAAGGGAGATCCGGTATGAGGGAAGATAAAGGGTGTCAGGGATCGTCTGGGGTCCCGGAAAGACAGGCCGGCTCACACCATCCAGCGCAGTGGATGAGTTCGTCTCAAGGGTCGATCGGCCGAACAGGGGGCACGCAAGGGAAACGCGGGGGTGCCAAGGGAGCCGACGAAAAGGAGGGGTGAGTAACGGGGGGGATCCGGTGGCTGTCGCAAGGCCGCCGGATCCTTTTTACGTTCACCCTACAATCGGCAGTTCATTTGTCCGCAGATGGCGCCGATTGCGCAGATAGAGAGGCAGAAAGGCGAGCATCCGACGCTGGTGGAAACCTCACCTTGCGGGTGCATGGCACGCATGATCCAAGCTTCTGATTATCTGCGTTATCTGCCATCTGCGGATCCAACCGCCGTTTTCAGGTTCATCCCTTCTCAGCGCCTCCTTTCGGAACCGACGCCGGCCGAACCGCCAGCCATGTTGCCCCCAGCGTCACTGCCCCGCCCACGACTTCCATCGGACTCAGTCGTTCCCCGAAGCACAGCATCGCGCCCAACGCCGTCACCACCGGCATCAACATCTGGATCGAGGAACCCCGCGCCACCGAAAGCAGCTGGAACCCGTACGTCATCGCGATCTGCGCCACCGCCACGCACACCGCCGCCAGCACCAACCCGCCGTGCGCTGTCCAGCTCAAGCCCCACACCTTCCCGAAGCAGAACGGCACCGACACCCCCAGCGACCACAGGCATTGGGAGGCGTACCCCGACGATCAGCAACCCCACCCACCCACGATACGCCGAGGCCACCCACCCGTCGGCCGCCGGCGCATGAAGTGACACGCCGCGCAACAACAGCACGTTCGCGGAAAAGAAGACGATCGACAGCAGCATCCAAAGCACGCCGCGTCGTTCACTCGTTGATTCTGGGGTTCCCATGGATTCTCGGATCTTGCCGGAAACCAGGGAAGCGATGCGCGAACGTCGAAGAATGTCCGGAGCAGCCACCCTGGCCTCCGGACGGTTCGTTCTGCATGTCGATCAGGCAAAACGTCCGGAAGCATCCCCACGACGCCAAATGGCGTCGTGACGACGAATGACCGTAAGTTTTACCGCATGCCGCAACATTTACCTGTTGCTAGGGACCCAACGTCCGCGGGTCAAGCACCCATCCTGCACGACACCCCCTGCCATCGCATTGCAACTCCGTGCATTTGCACTCTCCGATCCGCGCATGCACTGCGGTTCCACGATGCCTTTAGCACGCAACCTCACGGATTTGGGTGTTTTCTAGCCGTTTCACGCCCATTTCCAAAGTTGGCACTCCAGCTGCATCCCCGATAATACGTGAGCCGGTCGGTCCGACTGGAAACTGGACGAAGGGTAAAGGGGAGTCCGGTATCAGGGTGGATCAAGGGTTTCAGGGTAGATCCAGGGTTCCGGAAAGGTCGGCTGGCTCATCTGGTAGCATGGGTTGTGAACGTCTCCCGGGTGGGAGACGCTAATAAAAGACAAGACGAGGATCCGGGGGCGAAGGGTAAAAGGGTCGCCTCCGGGTCCTTAGTCTGTTTCCCCGCCCCGCCAACCCGCCCACCCGTCTCCTCCGCCTCACGACTCCCGAACTCGCGCCCCCCTCCGTTTGCATCCGCGCGTCGCATATGCGACGTCCGATTGCAAATCCACCCACTCCACGCCCTCTCCCACCCCCCGTTTTGCATATGCGACGTCCGATTGCAAATTCACCCGCTTCCCGGGCTTCAAACTTGAAACTGAAATCTTGAAACTCCCCCCACCATGAAGCCGCCCGTCGTCCTCCAGCATCCGCTCCTGGCCCAGGCCCTCACCCGCCTTCGCGACAAATCCACGCCCCGCGCGGAATTCCGCCGACTGCTCCTGGAGTGCGGTCGGTTCCTCGCCTGCGAATCCACCCGCTCCCTCGAAACCCGTCGCATCCGTGTGCAGACGCCGCTTGCCTCCGCTCCGGGGGTCACCCTGCGCCGCCCCGTGATCCTTGTTCCCGTCCTGCGGGCTGGTCTTTCCCTGCTCGATCCCTTCCGCGAGATCCTGCCGGACGCCGCCATCGGATTCGTCGGGCAACGGCGGAACGAGGAAACCCTCCTCCCCGAGACCTACCTCTTCAAGGTGCCGCCCTCGAAGGCCGCCGATGTCTTCGTCCTCGACCCGATGCTCGCCACGGGCGGCAGCGCCATCTCCACGATCCAGGGCCTGAAGGATCAGGGCGCCCGCCGCATCCAGCTCGTCTGCCTGCTGGCGGCGCCGGAGGGCATCGAAGCCGTCTCCAAAGCGCACCCCGACGTCGCCATCACCACCGCTGCCCTCGACCGCAAGCTGAACCAGATCGGCTACATCGTCCCCGGCCTGGGCGACGCCGGCGACCGCTGCTTCGGCACCTGACGCACCGTTTCACCGCCCGTGTGCATCCGCGCGTCGCATACGGGACGTGCCGATGCGAATCCACCCCTGCTCCGCGTCGTCTTCACGGCACCCAACCATTTAGCCTGAGGCCGGCCGTTGGGTTATCCACCGATTGCACTGATTTCACCCTGGAATCGGCAGTTCATCCATCCGCAGATGGCGCCGATTGCGCAGATAGAAGGGCAGAAATGCCAGCACCCGACGCCGGTGAAAACCTCACCTTGCAGGTGCATGGCATGTCCGATCCAATCACCTGATTATCTGCGTCATCTGCGCCATCTGCGGATCCAACCACCGTTTTCAGGTTCGCGGATGAACTGGAACAAGAAGGCCCACCGCTTCGCTGTTTCCATTTCACCCGACGGGTGAAACGACGGCCTTTCCCAACCGGCTTCCAATCCGTGGAATCGGTGCAATCTGTGGATCCAACCGCTTTTCTGGGTTTAGCGCGTGACATCTCTACATCTGTAGATTTAGAACGACACACGTCATCCGCATGAGCACTCCACTCCCCGAACTCACCGAGGCCGAATGGGCCATCATCAAGGCCGTCTGGGACCTCGAACCCTGCGCCGCTCCCTCCGTCCAGGAACACCTCCACCCCACCATGAACTGGACCTACTCCACCGTCCGGACCCTCATGGACCGCATGGTCGCCAAGGGCCTCCTCTCCGCCGAAAAGATCCGCAACCTCACCCTTTACCGCGCCGCCGTCACCCGCCAGCAGGCCCAACTCGGGGAACTCCGCTACGCCCTCAAGCACGCCTTCGACGGGGCCCTCAAACCCATGGTCGAAACCCTCCTCGCCTCCGAGAAGCTCTCGACCGCCGACCTCGACGAACTGCAGTCACTCATCGACGCCCGCCGCAAGGATTCCGTGCGCCCACCCAAATCCAAACGCTGAATCCGGAACGCGGAAACCCACCCATGCCATGCTCCCACTCCTCCAGGACGCCGGCCACGCCACCCTGAACGTCGTCCTCTCGGCCGTCGTCCAGGCCGCAGCCCTCGCACTGCTCATCGGGGCCATCGATCTCGCCGTCGGCCGACGTCTCCGCGCCAGCCTGCGCCAGTCGCTCTGGCTCCTCGTCGTCCTCAAGCTGATCCTGCCTCCCACCCTCGAACTCCCCACCAGCGCCGCCTACTGGATCGGACGCCTCGCGCTCAAGCCCCGCGAGATCCGTGCTGTCTCAGGGCTGCCGCCCGGCCTCTCCGCCACCTGGGAGATGGTCCCGACCCAACCCCCGCCCCTCGCGCCGTTGCACAGCTATGGGTTCCGGAAAACCACCGATCCCTCCAGCCTCCTCCTGCTCCTCTGGATCACCGGTTCCGCTTCACTCGCAGCCGTCATCTACCGACGCCAACGCCGCGTCCAGAACCTCCTCAAATCGGCCACGCCGCCCACCCCCGCCCTGGATACCCTCCTCACCCAGGCCAGCACGGAGGCCGGTCTCTCCCGACGCCCCCAACTACTCCTCACCTCCGAGAACCACAGCCCCGCCGTCTGCGGCCTCCTCCATCCCACGCTCCTGCTGCCGCGATCCCTCGTCGACGCGGTCTCCCCCGAGGTCCTCCGCAACGTCCTCCTCCACGAACTCATCCACATCCGTCGACGCGACCTCTGGGTCAACGCGCTTCAAGTCGGGGTGCAGGTCCTGTGGTGGTGGAATCCGATCGCTTGGTTCGCCAACGCCCGGGTCCGCGCCCTGCGCGAACTGGCCGTCGATGAACAGGTCCAGCACCTGCACGGACCGCAGAACCCCACCGTATATCCCGCGGCCCTCGTCGAGGTGGCCCGCCATTGCTCCGCCCAGCCCATGCTCGCGTTGAGCTTTGTCGGCATCCTCGAATCCAACCGCACCCTCAAGCAACGCGTCGAACGTCTCCTCACGCACCCCACGCCCACCCGTCCCCAACTCGGCGGAAGCGGCTGGATCACGATCCTCGCCCTCGCACTGCTGGTGGTTCCCATGGGCTTTTCCCCGCGTGTCCTGATTGTCGCTGCCAACAACCCGGGACCGGTGGCCGCGGTCGGCGCATCCAACGTCCTCCAGATCGAGTGCCTGTCCGGAGGACGGTTCCAACTGGGCAACCAGGTCCTCGAACTGGCTGCGCTCACCGAGGAACTGAAGCGACGCTCCGGCGCCGTCCCCGATCTCGTCCTGTCCCTGCGCTCCGGTCCCGACGCAGCCATGGCCGGGATTCTGGAGGCGGTCAAAGCCGCCCAAGCTGCCGGCATCACCCGGATCAACATCCAATCGGTCCCCGCTTCCGCCCGACCGGGCTCGTCAGCGCCGGGCACGACCGCACCCGTTCCCTACTCCGGCCGCGAACAGATCCGAGCCGCCCTGGCTTCGGTCAAGCTGTCAGGCCTGCACTTCGCCGGCGTGCCGCTTCCAGAGATCATCGACGAACTCACCTTGCGCAGCCGGATCGCGGATCCCGCGGGCCGCGGATTCCACTTCATCAGCACCTTCGAACCGGCTGGCACGGACGAAGCCCCCCGCATCACCTGGCAGCAACCCCTCGGTGATCTGCCCATGACCGACATCCTGAACCGGATCGTTCGTAGCGCGGACCGTCCTCTGGATCACGCTGTGGAGGATTACGCAGTCGTCTTTCGCAACCCGCCCAACTCGCCTTCTCCTTCCCTGTTCACGCGACGCTACCTGGTCTACCACCGTGTGCTGGTCCCAAACCTGGAACGCGAACTCGGCAAACCGATCGGCACCAATCCGCCAGATGCCGGGTTGGCGCTGCGCACCTACCTTTCCCAGCACGGCCTGCCCTTCGCCGACACCCCGCGCGACACCCCGCCCCCTCAGGAACAGCCGGCCATGTTCTACAACGACCGGACGGGCATCCTGTTCGTCCGCGCCACAGAACCTGATCTCCAGAAATTGGAATCCCTGCTGCCTCGCATCATCGAATCAGCGCCGCAACAAATCCTGCTGGAGACGAAGATTCTAGACGTCTCCAAGGACGCCTCCGGCGAATTCCAACTGACGAGCGAGGCCGCGAACATCCAGACCGGTCCAGGAGGCTCCAGCGCTGCCTTCATCCTCCGTCCAGCAGACGCCCGGAAGCTGATGTCCCGGCTCGACGCCATGCCCAGCGTGACCCAGATAGCCGCACCGAACATCGTCACACTGAGCGCACGTCAGGCTTCCATCCGGATCCACCCGCCCAACGCGGCCTCGGATTCGGAAGACGTGGTGCTCGATCTTCTTCCGGCCATCCGGGCCGACACGGGCAACATCGCCCTCACTGTGGTCGGCTTTGGACCTGGGAATACAGGAGGACAGAAGAACCCAAAGCCTTCAGCCGGGGAGGCTCCACAGGTCGCCTACACCAACGTGGAAGGCATCCCCGACCAGTACACCGCCGTGTTGATGGGCATGGTCAAAACACTCCCCGACGGCACCCAACGCTACCGCATCCTGATGATCACCCCGACCCTGATCGACATGGCCGGCCACCCCGTGAATCCCAAGCTGTAGGCCGCGTGCCCCCACGCGGCGAATGATGACCTCGTCCGGGGCGGCGATGTCCTCATCGCCCTGACAACGGCTTTCCAGCGGCGACGAGGACGTCGCCACCCCGTGCCATGCGGGGGAATTGCCCGCGCACCTTGGTTACGCCGGAGGCGTTGCAGCGAATAGCCCGGGCTATCCGCTTCAACGCCTCCGGCCTAGCAAACGGGGCTCTGGCCATGTCCAGAGACCAATTCCGTGCCCCGAAGGGGCAAACGGTGACAGCCCGGGGTGGAACCCCGGGAACCACACCCCACAACGTCCTCCGTGCCCTGAAGGGGCACACGGGACAGGGGGCGTGCGGTCACCGTTCGCCCCGTTGGGGCGAGGTGTCATGGCATGGGATGACCCAAGGTTCCGCTCCGCTCCACCTTGGGCTGTCGCCGTGCGCCGCGTTGCGGCGAGAGCGGGCGCGGGATGCATGCCCGGAAGATGCGTCCCATGACCCGCCGCGTGGAGAGTTCCCAGTCTCCAGAGAACAGTTTCCGGGACCGGGAGCCGGCAACGTACGCCGGAGGCGTTGCAGCCGGTAGCCCCGGGTTGGCGCGAATGCGCCTACCCGGGGTTGTTGCGCGTTGAAGGGCACGCACCCCGAAGGCGGTGCGAAGATTCCCGCTCCCTGCTGCAACCCTTTCAGGGTTGGTGATCTTTTCCGCCGTTTCCCGGGGTATCGCTTCGCGACCCCGGGCTACCCGCTTCAACGCCTCCGGCGTACGGACGTCGGGCTTCAAACTTGAATCTGGAAACGGCAGTTCATTTAACCGCAGATGTCGCCGATTCCGCAGATGGAGGGGCAGAAATGCCAGCCCTCGAGGCTCGTGCACACCTCACCTTGCGGGTGAAGGGCACGCCCGATCCAAGCTGCTGACTATCTGCGTCATCTGCGACATCTGCGGTTCCAACTTCCGCTTTCAGGTTAACCGCAGATGTCGCCGATTCCGCAGATGGAGGGGCAGGAATGACACCAGCGGGCGCCGGCAAGAACCTCACCCGGCAGGTGCTCGGAGCGTCTTATCCAAACTCCTGATCATCTGCGTCATCTGTGCCATCTGCGGTTTCAACTGCCTTTTTCAGGTTGAAACTTCCAACCAACGCCGGATGAGGGCACCCGGCCTTCAATCCGGCATCCGGCATCGCCCCTTGAAACTTGAATCTTCCAACTTGAATCTCCCCCCACATGTTCCTTCGCCTCCTGGGCCTGATCCTGGCCGCACGCCTCGCCGCTGCGGACCTGCCGGCATTTGACCTTTCCGATCCGACCACCGCCGCGCAATGGAAGCCCGCCCACGACGTTTCCCTGCGCACCACCAACGGCGCGCTGCACGTCGGGATCACCGGAGCCGATCCGTACTTCATCGGCCCGGCCCGCGATTATCCGCCCGACCTGCCCTTGTGGATGATCGTGGAGGGGCGGTCGGAATCAGCTGGTTCCGCGCAGGTCTTCTGGGCCGGAAAACTACCGGAATCGGAGGAACGTTCGGTCCGCTTCTTCGTTCCCGGGAACACGAACGCCATCCTCCGCATTCCTGTTCCGCCGCTGGGCCCCGGCACGCGCCTGCGTGTGGATCCTCCGGGATCCGCGGGCACGTTCACCCTGCGTTCGCTGCGCTTCGAACCGCGTCCCACCCTCACCCCACCGACATGGGTTCCAGCGCGCGCCGCGTCGATGACGGGCATCACCGCCACCCTCCGCGCCGGCCCACTGACCCTGCGCCACGCCGCCACCGGCCCCGGTGCCTTTGTCCTCGAGATCGACGGTCGACCGTTCGCCATCGGCCACCCCGAGGCACCGGTGGGATACCAACTCGACGGCACCACGCGCTGGTTCCAACTCGGAACCCCGCTGGCTCCCGGGCCGCGCTTCAAACGCACCCCGCAAGCGGTCGAGATCCAGAGCCGCCACCGCGATCCCGACGGTGCCGTGTGGACCTTCGACCAGAGCTTCCGGGTGGACATGGAACACATCCAACACCGCTCGCGCATCACCGTGGATCAGGAGCGTCAGGTCGTGTTCGCGCCCGCGCTGCTGGTCCTTCCAGGCGCGGGGAGTTTCGGAGCGCATAAATCACAGGGACTCCTCGCCGGCGTCGAGTACCTGGCCGACGAGGAAAGCAGCTCCGAACGCGATCTCATCGGAGCGCAGGCGCGGCGCCAGGTCGTCGATCCGCTCAAGCTCACCTTCCCGTTCATGGCCATCGCCGCGGAGGGCAACTGGCTCTCGCTCTCGTGGAAGCCCGGTCCGGCCGCCTCGCTCCCGCTGGCCCCGCTCCACGATTCCCCCGACCGCATCACCGGTTCGGGCGGACACGTGTTCGGCATCCTGCACCCCGGCGCCCGACCCGACATCCGCGAGGAAGGTTCGCTGCTCCCGTACGCGGGACATCTGTTGAAGGCCGGCGTCGCGCTCGAAGCGGAATCCTTCCTCACCGCCGGGGCCGGCAACACCGTGGTCCCCGCGCTGCAATCCCATGTCCGCCGCACCGGCCTGCCGCCGCTTCCGAAGCCGGTTCCCACGGCGCAGGAATACTACCGACTCGCCGCCCGCGGTTGGCTGGATTCCGGTATCCGCGATGGCGCCCGCTATCGGCACGCGGTGGGGAACGGGTTCCAACCTTCCGCCGCACCCGACGCCGGCTATTTCGAATCCTGGCTTTCCCATCGCATCACCGCCCCCGCGCTCGCCGAACGCCTCACCCTCGCCGCCCGCGAAAACGCCGCCACCATCCCCGACGATTCCTGGATGCAGGGCCTCATCGGACACATCCGTCTTCCATCGCCGGCCCTCGTCGCCCTCAAGGCCACGCAAACCGCCCGTCGCAGTCAGGCAGTCGCCCGCCAGCACCTTGACGCCCTCGGCCCCGAGACACGCCTCCGCTACCATGCCCCGTCGCCCGCGCAGGATCTCGGACGCACCCATTGGACGAACCACGCCAATGGCCTGACGGCCACCCAGCTTTCACAAGCCTTCGACCATGCCCTGTTGGCCGGCGACGCAACACTCGTCGAGGAGTGCCTCGGGCACCTGCGCCGGATGTCCCAGTACGACGGCGAAGTCCCGCGCGGCGCACAGACGTGGGAAGTCCCGCTCCACACGCCGGACATCCTCGCCAGCGCGTACCTCGTGAAGGTCCACGTCCTCGGATACGAACTCACGGGCGACCGCGCCTTCCTCGAACGCGCCCGTGACTGGGCCTGGACGGGCATTCCCTTCGTCTATCTCCACACGCCGGTGGAGGGACCCGTCGGCGTCTACAGCACCACCCCGGTCCTCGGGGCCACCCAGTTCATCGCGCCCAACTGGATCGGCCTGCCCGTCCAATGGTGCGGACTCGTCTACGCCGAAGCCCTCCTGCGTCTCGCCGCCCACGATCGTTCCCTCAACTGGACGCGACTCGCCCACGGCATCGCCCTCGCCGGGGTCCAGCATGTGCATCCGGAATCTGACGGCCCCGCCATGGGCTGTCTTCCCGACGCTTTCGATCTGCGGGCCCAGTCGCGGAATCCCGTGCCGATCAATCCCGGAACCCTGCTGCCGCTCGCCGCCATGGCGTACGGAGAACGCGCCCTGACCGGTTTCGCCGGCACCAGCAACCCGCGCGTCTGGATCACCGCCGCCGGACCGACCCAGACCATCCTGAGCGAACCCTCACGCGTCCGGTTCCGCGTCCAACTTCCTCGCGACGAATCGTCGCATGTGATCGTCGGCAGCCTCCGGCAACCTTCCACGCTTCTCTGGAAGGGGCAGCCCATCGAACGTGAGCCCGACCCGGGCGCACCTGCCACCCGGACCGTCCTCCGACTCAGCGGGGACGGCGAACTGGAACTCCGCTTTCCCTGAGCGGGGAGCCCATGGCGGGTGCCTGTTGACACGGACCTGTCAGGAACGGGGAGGCGACGTCCTCGCCGCCGTTCCTGCCTTCCATGGGCGATGAGGACATCGCCACCCCACTCGAACTCGAACTCGATCCTCCGGTGGGATCAGGCATCCATGGTGGAGCTCTTCGTGAATAGGCGCTGCCCGTCGATGGGGCGCATCTTGACACTGCCCCCGCATGCAACGGGGTGGCGACGTCCTCGTCGCCGTTCCAAAGTCATTCCCAAGGCGATGAGGACATCGCCGCCCCGAATCCTTTCCAAAAGGGGGCAGGGTCAAGATGCGCCCCCAGGAAAATGCCTCGCCTGCGCACAGGGAGCGGATTCTACTGCAAACCATGAGACCCCGGTTCACGCCCGCACAGGCACGCCCCCGTGGCTTCACCCTCATCGAGTTGCTGGTGGTCATCGCCATCATCGCCATCCTCGCGGGCATGCTCCTCCCCGCGCTGGCAAAGGCAAAGGTCCGCGCCCAGGGAACCAAATGCCTCTCGAACCAGAAGCAGCTCCAACTCGCCTTTGAACTCTACGCCGGGGATTTCCAGGGCAAGTACATGCCCAACACCTATGGCGGCGATGGTTGGGTCCGCGGCAGCATCGACAACAACGGTGCCAACGCTTCCAACTGGGATCCCCAGACCCTGCTGAACAAACAGTTCGCCGTGCTCGGCCCCTATACCACCACCCCGGGCATCTACCAATGCCCGGGCGACTGGACCACCGTCACGCGACCCGGCGTGGGACGCGTCCGCCGCATCCGCAGCGTCGCCGCCAGTCAGGCCGTGGGCAGTTGGCCCGATGGCGGCCCCACCATGGGCCATTGGCTCGACTCGCGGCAGGAAGGCAGCTTCCCGAACAACCGGGGCGGACGCTGGATGGTGTTCGGCAAGGATGGCGATGCTCCGCGTCCCTCACAGATCTGGGTGTTCATCGACGAACACCCGGCCAGCATCAACGACGGCGGATTCGGACACCGGATTCCCGACAGCCTCGCCCAGACCGGAGCGCGGGGATGGGTGGATTTCCCCGCAGCGTTCCACGGAGGCTCCGGAGCCCTGTCGTTCCTCGACGGTCACGCCGAGCTCCGGAAGTGGCTGGAGAAACCCCGCGCCGGACGCGTCGGCCTCGATGGGAAGGTCACCGATTATTCCCGGCTCGACGATGGCCGGATCGCCAACAACCGGGATATCTGGTGGCTCGCGTCGCGCACCTCCACCGCGAAGAACGGACAGGATCCGTTCTAGGTTTCGGAGCGGGGATGTCCTCATCGCCCTGAGAGTGGCTCTGGAAGGGCGACGAGGACGTCGCCACCCCGCCACCCACTCGAACTTGAACCCGCCCCGAAGTCATCCCCTGTCGCGACCGGTGCGCATCACCCGTTTTCCCTTCGAGGCTTGGCAGCTTTGCGGCTTCACCTGCCCCGCCCTCCGACAAAAGGAACAACAGGAAAAGTCGCCAAGCCCCGAAGCCGCAAAGGAGCCTTCTGGAATCTGGCCCCCCTCTCTGGCTTCCATCTTGAATCTCCATCCACAGCCTCCTGACGTCGTCTGCTACGCCATGGAAGGGTAGCTGACGACGTCAGGAGGCAGGGATCTGGATTCTGGAATCTGGGGACTGGCAACTCTCCCCCCACAGCCTCCTCACGTCGTCTGCTACCCTTGGGGGGTTCCATCTTGACGACGTCAGGAGGGCACCCGGTTCATTCTCAGGATCAACCTTCACCCCCTCCCCCCTCTTCCTCGGCGCTCCGGCGCGGAGGACGCGGAGGGAAAATCCGTGGCCGTTCTCAAACGGTTCGACGCGCGCCTCCACCTCCAGCACCGGATAGCGGATCGTGCTGAGGGCATGGCTCCGATAGGTCTGGGCGAACAACTCCGTCTCCACCATCCCGGTATAATCCGCGAGGGTCATGAACTTCATCGGTTCGCCGGTGACCTGATGATGGGTCCGTTGTTCGACCACCAGTCCACACGTCACGATGGTCTCCCCGGCGTGCCCGGCCAACCGTTCCACCGGACAATAGGTCTCCCACGCGATGTCATCGTGAAGATCGAGCGGATGCCCGCTCACGGCAAAGCCGAGCAACTCGGTTTCCCACTGCAACCGCTGGCGTCGTCCGGGCTCCTCCAGCGGCACCGACGGCAACGCCTCCAGCCCCGCCGGGGGCAGCAGCCATCCCTGGTTGGGATCCTTGGTGGAGCCATACGTGGTGCACAGGTGCTGGGCCTGCCAGAACTGGCGCGTGCGGGTTTCCCCGAACACATCGAAGGCCCCGACACGGATCATCGCCTCGAACTCTTCGCGGGAAGGCGCCACCCGATGGTAGAAGTCCACCTGCGAACGGAACCGGCCCTCCTGCCGGGCCTTCAGGATCTGAAGGCAGGTCCGTTCCGTGAGCCCCTTCACCCGCGTCAGCGGAACGCGAATGAAGGAGCCCTCGGGTTCGAACATCGGTCCCGGGGCGTTCACCGTGGGTGGCCGGAGTCGGATGCCCAGGCGATGGCATTCCAGGGCATAGACCAGCGGATCATAGAACCCCTTCCCGTTGGACAGGACGGCGCCCATGAACTCCACGGGGAAGTACTGCTTCAACCAGGCCGACTGATACGCCTCCACCCCATACGCCGTGCTGTGGGCCTTGCAGAAGGCGTACCCGGCAAACCCCGTGACCAGATCCCACACCTCCTCGATCTTCGCCATCGCATGGCCGCGTCGGGTGGCCGAGGCCACGAACTCGCCGTGGATCTCCAGCAGCACGTCCTGCTTCTGCTTGTTCAACGCCCGCCGCAAGACATCCGCACGCCCGGGGGACAACCCCGCGAACGCCTCGCAGATCTGCAGGATGTGCTCCTCGTACACCACCAGTCCGAACGTGCTCCGAAGGCACGCGGCCAGCGACGGATCCGGATACGTCACCGGTTCCAGGCCCTGATAGCGCCGCGTGAACGACATCTTCTTCCCCTCGTTCGCCGCCCCCGGCCGGATCACGCTGACGATCGCCACCAGTCCGTCGATGTCCTTCACCGCGCTCATCCGGCAGAGGCTCGTCATCGCCGGGCTCTCGATGTGGTGCACGGCGCGCGCCTGACCCGACGCGATCATCGACCACACCTTCGGGTCGACCCACGGTTCCGGGGTTGTGGGATCACCCTTAATCAGCGCGCCCGTGGCGGCGTCCCGGGCCACGCAGCGGTCGAGATCCAGGACGATCCCGCGCACCTGCAGCCAGCGCGTGACATCCCGCATGGCCGCCAGTCCGCCCTGCGCCAGGATGTCCATCTTCACCAACCCGACCGCCTCGACGGCGTCCATGTCGAGGTGGGTTGTGGGATACCCCTTGGCGGCGATGAACGTGGGCGTGAGTTCGAGCATGGGCTGGCGCGAGAGCACCACGCCGCACGGGTGCATCTTGGGATAGCGCGGCATGCCATCGAGGAACACCGCGGTTTCCAGCGCCGTGCGGTAAGGCTCCTCCTCCACCGGAAGATCGCGCGCCTCCAGGTTGCCCTGGAGACGTTCGGCCAGGCTGCGCGTGTCCACCGTGTCCGGCGCCGTCGGGTCCCGGAAGCTCCACGGGAAACGTTCGGTGAAACGCCGCACCTCGCGTTCCGCCACGCCAAGGACCTTGGCCACCTCGGCGAACGCACTCCGCATCTGGAACGTGGAAAAGCCGCCCACCACCGCGCAATGCCCCGTGCCGTACTTCGCGAAGATCAGTTCCACCACCGTGTCCTTGGCGTCGTGCGGGAAATCCAGGTCGATGTCCGGCAGCTTGTTCAGCGACATGCGCTCCCGGTTGAGGAACCGACGGAAGTACAGGTCGAACCGGATCGGGCAGACATCGCTGATCCCCAGGCAATAGCACACCAGGCTGTCCGCCGCGCTGCCGCGCGTGATCCATGAGATCCCACGTCGACGGCACTCCTGCAGGATGTCCCACGTGATCAGGAAATAATCCTCGTACCCCACCTCCCCGATGATCCCGAGTTCCTCGTCCACCTGGGCCTCGTGCCGACGGAACCGTTCCCCATAGCGTCGGCGCAATCCCTCGCCCACCAACCGCCGCAGGAATTCCCGCGACGTGGAGCCGTCCGGCGCGGCGAACACCGGGAACTGCGGCTTCCCGAACGGCAGTTCAAACCGGCACCGCTCCGCGATCTCGCGTCCGTGCTCCAGCCATTCCGGCGTTGCGGCGCAACCCACCCGCATCTCGGCCGGCGTCCGGAAATGGAGCCGTCCGCCCATGCGCTTCTCCGGGTGCGGTTCCCGCAGCAACGTCAGGGTCCGGATGCTTTGCAGGATGTCGAACTTCTGCCGTTCCGCCGGCAGGCCGTGATGCACCGCCGGAGCCGCGACCGCAGGAATCTTCCCAGCCGCAGGACGCCCCGTCACCAACCGGTAGAACCGTCCCGGGAACAGGTCGGCCAACGCCACGTCGTCGCTCACCGCCACCAACCCCTCCGTCAATCCCGCCAACAACTCCGGCCGCAGCACGGCCCGCTGCTGCTTCGCCACCGACTCCCCCTCCCCGCGCGCGGCGGCGCGGTCGGCCTGACGTGACAGGATCCGGCACAGGTGATGGTAGCCCCGGGAATTCTCGACATGCAGCACCAGCGTCCCCCGTTCCAACCGCACCTCGGCTCCGAGGACGGGCTGGATTCCCGCCGCGCGCGCCGCCTGCACGAACTCCACCACGCCGTGGAGGTTCCCGATGTCCGTCAACCCCACCGCCGACATCCCGTGCGCCTTCGCCAGCCCGACGATCGACGCCGGCGACAGCGTGGAATCCAGGAAGGTGTAATGGCTCCGGTTCCGCAACGACACGTAGGGCTCCGGTGCCGTGGGCTTTCCACCCAACGGCCGCAACCGCACGCGCACCCCGGCCATCCCACCCCGTGCCGACGCGGACGTCGGTGCCGATGCAAGGTCCGCCAAAGGGGGTTCCCGCAACCGGAAGTCGTGCCCCCGCAGGATCACCCCATGGCCACGGACCCGACGCAGTTCATCGATCACCGGTGCCAGCCTCGAGCTCGCCAGCTGCTGACGCGTCCGCGCTTCCAGCGGCAATTCGCTGCGGAAACAGGCCGAATGCACCTGGCTCAACTTCAGCGACACCAACCGCAGGCTCACCCGACGCTTCCATGCCTTGTGCAGCAACCACGCCAGCCGGCCGTACACATCCGTCTCGAGATCCGTCGGCTCCACCAGGCTCTCGCTGGCCTGATCCTCCGCCAGGTCGTTGTACCGCACCTTCACGGTCAACGTCCGCACGCTCCGTCCCTCGGCGCGCACCGACGCAAACAACCGGTCGGCCATGCGCCGCAACAGGGCTTCCACATAACCTTCATCGGTCAGGTCCGACGCGAACGTCTCCTGCTGGCTGAAGGTCTTCTGGGGTTCCCGGGCGGCCAGCAGCGGGCGCTCGTCGATGCCCATGGCAAACTGGCGCAACACCGGGGCCTGCGCGCCCACCAGCAGGTGCAGCATCTCCGTGGGCGTGGACGCCACCTGCCGGATCCAGCTCAGGCCCGCTGCATGCAGGCGTCCCTCCAGCACGGGCCCCACCCCCGGCAGCCATTTCGCCGGCAACGGATGCAGGAACTCCGTCTCGCGCCCGGCCTGGATCTGCTGGAACCCCGCCGGCTTGTTCAGCTTCGAGGCAATCGCGCTGACCAGCTTGTTGCTCGCGATGCCCTCGCTGACGGTGATCCGCAGCCGTTGGCCGATCGCCCGACGCACCGTCTCCGCCACTTCCACCGCCGGCTTCGAAACCGCCGACAGTTCATAATACCCCTCGTCGATCGAGGTCTGTTCCACCTCGGGCGTGAAGTCGTGGCAGTAGGCAAACATCCACTGCGAGAACAGTTCGTACCGCTCGTAGTCGCCCGGCAGGACGATCAGCTTCGGACACAACCGCCGCGCCTGGGCCGTCGGCATGGCCGAACGCACCCCGAACTTCCGCGCCTCGTAACTCGCACTCGCGATGACGCCGCGCTTCTCGCCGCCCACCGCCATGGGCTTGCCCCGCAACCGCGAATCCGCCGCCTGCTCCACCGAGGCGTAGAAGGCGTCGGCATCCAGATGCACGATGATCCGCGACACAGCCTCACCGCGCCTTTCGGATCAGGGCCCGGAACACCCCCTGGATCATCAGTTCCTCGGCCGGGATGAGGTCCGGATACTTCGGATTCTCCGCGCGCAGGAAGGCCCGGCGCCCCTTCATCAGGAACGTCTTCAGCGTGCTCTGCCCGTCGATCAGCGCCGCCACCACTTGGCCGTGCCGCGGTTCGCCGCCGTGTTCCAGCAGCACCAGGTCGCCGTCCAGGATGCCCACCCCGATCATCGACTCCCCCTGCACCCGCAGCGCGAAGGTGCGCGCCGAGGGACGCAGTTGCAGTTCCTCCACGTCCACCGTGATGCAACCCTCCGCCTGCGGCTCGCGGTCCGCCGGAAAACCCGCCGGAATGCTTCCGTAGATCGGGATGCTCACCGTGGCATGTCCGCCCGCACCCGCTCGCAATCCACCCCCAAGGCCCTCCGCCGGAACCGGCCGCACCGAGCGTGCCTTGCCCGGGGTCACCGCCAGACGCCCCATCGCCACCAGCTTCCGCACATGCCACGCCGCCGCGTACGAACTCGCAAACCCGCAATGCGCCGCGATCTCCCGATGCGTCGGCCCCGGCCGTCCCGCCGACGTCTCCCGGACGATCAATCCCAGCACCGCTTCCTGCTCCTGTGTCAACGCGCCCATGCATTGCTCATCTGAGCAACAAACCACCCAACGTCAACTGCGAGTTGTTCACACCCCCCCGCCGCCGCCCAAGTGCAGGCCAGGTGCCCTCACCCGGCGGGGGGAGTTTCAAGTTTGAAGATTCAAGTTTGAAGCCTGCCCAACGTAGCAGTCGACGTCAGGAGGCTGTGGAAGGAGTTCGAAGTTTGAAGATTCAAGTTTGAAGCCGGGCTGCCCCGAAGGGGCAACAGGTGACAGCCCGGGGTGGAACCCCGGGAACCACGCCACACAACGACCTCTGTGCCCTGAAAGGGCACACGGGACAGGGTGCGTGTGATCACCGTCCGCCCCGTTGGGGCGAGGTGTCATGGGATGGGGTGACCCAGGGTTCCGCTCCGCTCCACCCTTGGCTTTCGCCGTGCGCCGCGTTGCGGCGGAGGGGGGGGCGGGTCCGACGCCTCCGACGGGATGGGACAGCCCAGGACAGCCCAGGGCAACGCCCTGGGTAACACATCCAAAACAATCCCTGAGCCCTGAAAGGGCGGATCAGTCCAACGCCCCCCTTCGCGTCTTCGCGTGAGACCGTGGGGTATCCACCACACGAAGATGACCGCAAGAATCACAAGAAGTCGCAAAGAGGCGCTGACACAATAGAGGAGGACTTACAATAATGCCGCCACGCCCTTCTAATCTGAGCCCGGCTTCGTGACCGATCCACCCAGGTTCTGACCGTATTCCCAAGTTGTCACCGGGCCCTCGCCAACGGACCAGAGGACCGCGACGTTGGTTGTCGTGATCTCGCCACAACACGAGGTGACGACCCGACCATCTCTATTGACGTCGACAGCAATCCGATAATCCCTGCCCCAGGGATCTTTGATGACACCTGCCTTCCTCTGGCGCTCATCGGGCCACCAATAGACGAGGCCCGATGGGTTCAGTTCGTTCACAACCCCGGCCAAGGCATGCAATAGGAGCTTCGTCTCGCGTTCATCGAGTTCTTTGTCAGCCCCATTGGGTGCGACAAGTTTGAGCTTTTCAGCCGTCAGGAAGCCTCGCAGCGCGAACTGTATTCCAAGAATGTCCCCCACGGCGCGCAGCCTCCGCTCATCTCTTAGCATCTCGCAGAGCGCCGCACCGGCCAGAAGCGCCACCCAAATACCCAAGGTAAATGTGGCGGCAAAACCCAGACCGAGCTTTGTTTGTGTTCTCATCACAAGGACTCCGTTTCGATCCCTTTGGTCGGGCAGGTTGCTCCTGGCATGGTGGATTGGATTCTATTGGTGTGGATTCCCGGAGGCATGTCGGCAGGGCAACGTTTACCCGTAGTAATAGAACCCCCATGCCCCCGTCGCTGACAGGATCGCCGGCTTGCTGCTGAAGCGCATCGTGTTCGCGCCGGCCAGAGTGCCGCTCGACGAGATCAGGCCGCCGTAGGGGATGGAGTTGGTGCTCATGGATCCTTCGGGGGTGGTTGTCTTCCAGCGTTTGCCTTGGAAGCCGTACTCGTACGAGGCGGTTCGCGCAATGGAAGTTCCGGCAGCCTCGACCACCGTCGGCGGGCTGCCGCAATTGCAGGAGGTTATCTGATCATGACTAGCCATCAACCCACCCTTCGGACGCCGTGGCCCCAGGCCCGGAGGGCCGACAGAGGGTAGCCCACGGCGTCAGCCGTGGGTTCCGTTCCCCCATGTATAACCAGCCCCGGCAGGGGCGACAGAAGCCCGAACCATCGTGGCCCGCCCCACACCCTGCCGCGATTCTCCACAACGAGCCCAACCACCGAAGCGAAACCCACCCTCGGACGACTTTCTCCCGATCCTCCCCCTCGCGTCTTCGCGTCTTCGCGTGAGACCGTTGGGTGACCGCCACACGAGGATGGCCGCAAGAATCACAAGAGCTCGCAAAGAGGTGCTGTTCCCCTCGGAGGACCACCTCACCCTGCCACGCAATGCCGTCGCCCACCGCCTCCAGAAGCCCGCGTCAGATCACCCATGAGCGCTGAACCCGAAAGCGGAAGTTGCTTCGATCACGGATTCCACGGATTTCACCAATGCACGGGGCTGGAATGCAGGTTTTCCCCGCGGCAGGCGGCTCATCTTGCAGGTCTGCGGCAAGTCCGAGCTGCCTCTCCCTATCCGTGTCATCCGTGCCATCCGTGGTTCCAACTGCCTTTTCCAGGTTGAAGCCTCGCCTCGACGACCGGAACCGAGAACCGTCGGCACGGACGTCCGCAACTGCGCATCCGCCTTCAAATGTCAATTCTACGGGACTGACCCCATTGCCCCTTTGTCACCGCAAGCGGCTCACCTCGCTGACGTGCGGCAAGTCCCCCCTATCCGTGTCATCCGTTCAATCCGTGGTTCCAACTGCCTATTCCCGGGTGAAGCCTCGCCTCGACGACTTGAAAGTAGATCCGTCGGCACTCCCATCCGCAACCGTGCAGCCGTCCTCAAATGTCAAATCCACGGGAACTGAGCCAGTTGGGCCCTTCAATAATTCCAACCCAGAAATCCAAGAATGCTTTCGCCCACTGCTCTGCACCCAACCTCAGCCTCGTGTCGTGCTAACGAAACTCCACCTTCCGGATCTCCACTTCCGACACGAATTGTTGGTCATGCCTTATCCGAATCATCACTCCACCATTCAACCAATAATCCATGGTGTTGGTGCCGCGTTCCGTAAGGAATGCGGCGCTTGCGCTCTCTGCTGGCGAAAGGGCACGCCCCCGGGTGGAGAGGTGCTTCTGAATGTCGGGCCAGTTGTGCCCGGGCATAAGTGATACGAGGGCATGGCTCTTTGCACGTTCGACTACAAGCAGCAGATAACTCCGCGTGGCAACCGCGAAGGCAGCTACAATCAGAAGTGAGCCGACAGCTAGTCGCAGCAAGTGTAGCTTTTGCATTTTGCTTCACACCAATGGATATCGTTCATTTTCCGGTTCCTCCAATCGAAGGGACGGAGGAATCCCAGTCCTGTACCAACATAATCTGATATAAGATCATTCCACTGGAAATCTGTCAGTTCAGAGAGCCCGGAAAGCCAGCCATACACTCCGTTTGGAGACAGTCTCGTCAATAGACACCCGAACATGCAATGGCTGTAGTCGCCGACGTTCTTGCCGGGTTTAACCTTGCTGCAGGGAATGGGACTATTCCTCAAGTATTCCTCAATTGCTGACGCCAGGTCCAATGGATTCAACGGATTGGGCTTTCTGGGCTTGGCTTCAGGTCTATTTCCAAATGCGTCATACATATACGTTGGTCCATTGAAAAATGCAGCGTAGATGTTTATACCACCCACCTCTTCAATCGGATCCCGATTCAACCACCGCTGATTGGCCGGATCATAGAACCGATACCCATAGTAATAGAATCCCCATGCCCCCGTCGCTGACAGGATCGCCGGCTTGCTGCTGAAGCGCATCGTGTTCGCGCCGGCAAGTGTGCCGCTCGACGAGATCAGGCCGCCATAGGGGCTGTACTTGTACGACGCCTGCAACACCCCGGAGCTGTTCATCAGGGCGGTGACGTTGCCGTTGGCATCCGAATGGTAGGCGTTGTGGGTGCTCCAGTTGCCGGACGAATAGCCATGGCTGCGCATCAACAGGCCCCCGATGCCCCCCGCTCCCTCCAACGTCCCGCTCAGATCGAGGCCGCGCGTGTACTGGACCTGCGGGGTGTGCCCGGCGTTGCGCTCCTGGACGATCAGCACATGGGATTGGTTGGTACTCATGGAACCTTCGGGGGGCGTGGTCTTCCAGCGCTTGCCTTGGAGTTCGTACTCGTGGGCCGTTGTTCGCGCAATGGTTGTTCCTGCAGCTTCGACCACCGTCGCCGGGCTGCCGCAATGGCAGTAGGTCATCTGATCCATAACAGCCATCAACCCATCCTTCGGACGCCGTGGCCATAGGCCCTGAGGGCCGACAGAGGGTACCCCACGGCGTCAGCCGTGGATTCCGTTCCCCCATGCATATAAAGCGCTGGCAGGGGCGACAGAAGGCCCGAACCATCGTGGCCCGCCCCCTGCCGCGGTTCGCCCCCATCACGTCCACCACCGACACGAAACCCACCCTCGGACGACCTGCCCCGATCGTCCCCCTTCGCGTCTTCGCGTCTTCGCGTCTTCGCGTCTTCGCGTGAGACCGTTGAGTCTCCGACACACGAGGCTGGCCGCAAGAATCACAAGAACTCGCAAAAAGACGCTGTTCCCCTCGGAGGACCACCTCACCCTGCCACGCAATGCCGTCGCCCACCGCCTCCAGAAGCCCGCGTCAGATCACCCATGAGCGCTGAACCCGAAAGCGGAAGTTGCTTCGATCACGGATTCCACGGATTTCACCAATGCACGGGGCTGGAATGGAGGTTTTCCCCGCGGCAGGCGGCTCATCTTGCAGGTGTGCGGCAAGTCCGAGCTGCCCCTCCCTATCCGTGTCATCCGTGCCATCCGTGGTTCCAACTGCCTGTTCCAGGTTGGAGCCTCGCCTCGACGACTCGAACGGAGATCCATCGGCACGCCCGTCCGCAACCTTGGACTCGCCGTTAAATGCGAATTCTACCGGACTGATCCCATTGCCCCTCCTCAGTTCTATGGCTGACCTCGTTGCCCCCGAGACTCTGAATCCAATTTCCGCCTTCGATTGCCATAGTGAATGAACGCGTAGACGAAGAAGCCCGCTGCCGTGGCCAGATAGAACATCGCTGTGTACGGCGGCCATGACGTCCACGTGTAGTAACCGAGGCACCCAACACTGAGCCCACAGTAGATCCTAGGATCCACTGGCCCAGGGTCTGGCAACCGCGAACCCATCAGATATCCAAGCAGCACAGCATTGAAGACGGTAACAAGCGGAACAAAATGCCTCATAATCTGGGATCGCTGGGTTGATTCTCAGTTTAACTGTACTCCACTTGCCGATGCACCGAGCGAAGCACAAGACAGCATGCAGGCCTGATAAGCATCGTATACCTGCTTGGCACCAAAAGCGGCACCAACCGCACTTAAGGCACATCCAAACCCGCCGGTGCCAACGCATCCAGCGACTCCAACGACAACAACACCAGCTGCGCCAGCAGCCGCTCCGCGTGCACAGCAAGACTCGCATTCCTTGCGGCTCTTCTGGCAACCGTTACTAGGCTTGGGACACCCCTCCATGTACTTTCCTGCAGCGTAACCGATCGCCGTTCCAACGAGTCCAGCGATACCTCCACCATTGCGACTCCAAAACGTGTTGTAAGGTCCAGAAAATCCTCCCAAATAACCACCGGGACCAGCTAAAGCTAGACCGAACGGATCGATCAATCCCACAGGATTGTTCCCGGCCACTTCGTAAAGGCCTATCCCTCCCTCCTCCTCCAATGGATCCCGATTCAACCACCTCTGACTGGCCGGATCATAGAACCGGTACCCATAGTAATAGAACCCCCACGCTCCCGTCGCTGACAGGATCGCCGGCTTGCTGCTGAAGCGCATCGTGTTCGCGCCGGCCAGCGTGCCGCTCGACGAGATCAGGCCGCCGTAGGGGTTGTACTTGTACGACGCCTGCAACACCCCGGAGCTGTTCATCAGGGCGGTCACATTGCCGTTGGCGTCCGAATGGTAGGCGTTGTGGGTGCTCCAGTTGCCTGCGGAGTATCCATGGCTGCGCATCAACAGGCCGCCGATGCCCCCTGCTCCCTCGATCGTCCCGCTCAGATCGAGGCCCCGCGTGTACTGGACCTGCGGGGTGTGCCCGGCGTTGCGCTCCTGGACGATCAGCATCCCGTCGTACAGGTACCGGACTTCTCCCTGGCTGGTCCACGCCGACCCGTTCCAGGTGAATTGCAGCGCGCGGCGCAACCGCCGCAGGCCGTCGTACACGAAATCAATCCGCCACGGTTGGAAGGCCGGGTCGAGGCTGGATCCATGCGTACCGAGGTCAACTGGCTCTCGTCATCCCAACTGTACAACAGCGTTTCGCCGGCCTGGACATTGGAAAGCAGGTTGCCCCGACGGTCATGATCCCGCGCCATCGCATTCAGCGCGGTCAACTGGTTCAGGACATTGTTCGTGAACCCGGTCACCGTGGTGTTGTTGGTCCGCCATCTCAGGTTCTGCGACTCGTCGTAGACGTATCCAAACCGCTCTGACGTCACCTCGGTATTGGCCGCATTGGTTGTTCGGGCCGTGGTCAACTGGGAGGCCGCATCATACCCGAAGACGGAGAATCCGTTCCAGGTTGTCGAAGTTGAGTTCGTCCGACTGATCCACGTCCGCCGGTCGGCTGCATCGTACGCATACGCGTGGCGGTTTCGGGTGGTACCTCCGCTGGTGAGCAGTTCCGTCCCCGTCTGGCGCGCCAGACTGTCGAACGTGTTCGTGATTGTCCCACCGCCGGGCAGGTTCACGCGTGTGATCTGACGGCCTGGCGAGCCGTACACGTACCCGAACGACTGGCCGCCACCCGTGACATTGGTCATCCGACGCGAGGCATCCCACTGGTACGTGGTGGTGAAAGACCCCGTAGGTTGGTTGATGACCAAGTGACTGCGCAGGCCATGCCGGTTGGTCACGTTGACCGTGTCACTCGCCCACGGCCCGTCCTCTGTCATGACGGACAGACCGCTCCCCGGAGACTGTACCCGTACGAGGTCGTCCCCACCGCATCGGTCATGTTCGTCATCCGTCCGAGCGCGTCGTAGGCGTAGGTCCGGGCCACGTTGCCGGAATACCCTGGGCTGGAAACGTTCGTGAGGCCGCCACCCGCGTCGTAGGCGTAGGTCGTGTCGTAGCCGTTGGTGCCAGGATTCCCGGTCCGACTGAACCGGTTGGTCAACCGCCCCAACCGATCGTAGCTGTACACCAGATCCGCGTTCGTCTGCCCCTGATACCACTTCTCCGTCACGCGTCCGAAGGTGTCGTAGCGCCATTCGGTCCGGTTCGTGCGCCCTTCAAAGAGGAACTGGAGATCGCCACTTGGGAGGTAGGTGAAGGAATTCGTCCACAACCCGACCTGCACCTCGGCAGTCCGTCGCTGCGCCGCGTCGAAGGCAAAGGTGCGGACAGCACCGACACCATTGGTCTCGGCGGTCGGGCCGTCGAAGCCGGCCGAGTATCCGTAGGCCAGGTACGGCGTGGCGGAACCCGCCCGATGCACCGTCTGAACGCGGCCCAACGCATCATGGGCGTTGGTGATCGTGACCCCGTTGAGGTCGGTACGGATCCGCACGCGATCCAGAACATCCAGCGTGAGGAGCATCTGGGAGCCGGCCGCATTCAGCGTCTGCACCAACCGACCGAGGTTGTCGTACCGATTGGTGCTCCAACCGAAGGGATCCTGGACCAGGACCAAGCGTCCCAGCAGATCGTAGTGGTTGGTGCTCATGGAACCTTCGGGGGTGGTTGTCTTCCAGCGTTTGCCTTGGAAGTCGTACTCGTACGAGGCAGTTCGCGCAATGGCAGTTCCGGCAGCCTCGACCACCGTCGCCGGGCTGCCGCAATCGCAGTAGGCCATCTGGTTGGTGGTGCCGCGGGTGTCGACGGTCTGGACCAGACGACGCGTGCCGTCGTAGGTCATGCGACGCATCTGGCCCAAGGCGTTCACGTAGGCGGTCACATCCAGCAACCGTGTGCCCCCGCTGCCCGTCGCGTAGCTCTCGCCCGGATGCAGTTCGTAATGCCATTGCTCCTGCAATCCACCCGTGGATCGGCGTTCCCACAAGCGCCCGAGCGGATCGAAGATGTTGGTGGTGACCAACCCTCGCGCGTCCGTACTGACCACCCAGCGTGTGGCCTGGGTGATGTTTCCGGCGTTGAGGTTCGTCCGGGTGTAGCTTTGGTTCAGGTAGGTCACCTCGGTGTTGGTCTGGTAGGCGGACGAACCGAGGTAGGCGACGTTCGTCACACTCCATCCATCGGTACTGAAGCTCCGAACCAACCGCCAGTCGGCGGCGTTGGTCTGGCCTGTCATTCGGCCGTTGGCATCGTAACCGAACCTCTCCACCTCATTCAGGGCATTGGTGCGGGCGATCACCCGATGGGAGGCATCGTATCCCATGCGCAATTCGGCGATGCCGAGGGCATTCGTATGGATCAACAGGTCCACCCCGTCGGTGCTGTAGGTGAACGTCTCCACACGGGAAGGGTAACCCGCGCCGTCGTCCCACCGTTCCCGCACAGCCAACGGCTTGCCCAAGGTGTTCCGGGTGTAGTCACGGTACCAGGTGGTGCCGTTGGGCATCACCCGGGCTTCCACTGCAGGATAGGATTCGGTACCGGCCCTGTCGGGATCCGACTTGCCCGCGTAGTCGTACCAGAGCACCGCACCCTCCGACGTTCCGTCCGGCGACGCGGCCTGTTCCCAGGAGAGTGTTTGGAATTCATCCCTTCCGCCCGGTTCCTTCAACCAATGCCGGGTCCGGGCCCTGCGCAGGTCTGCCCATGTCAAAGGAATCGGTTGCCAGGTTCTTGGTCATGACGCTGCGGACCTGCGGCGGCCAATGGTAGGTGTTGCGCAGTCCCCGGTTGGCAGTGTCCAGAGTGCTCACCACCGCGTTGGCGGGATTCGGAATTTGGCTCGTTTGCCAAGCGGGCACAACGGCGCTGGCATTGAGCATTAGGGCAAAGGCTTCACTGCTTCCGGTCGGATGCCAGACGTCGACACTACGATCAATCGTCGGGCTGGGAGGCGAAGTGGCCGCAGAACGGACATTCAGGGTCGTTCGACCGTACGGCGTACGTATGTAGTTCGTCCCCGTAGCGACGAGGTGCAGGAACGATTGGATGCCGACGACGTCAGTGATCGAACTTAGGCCTTCACTGGCGACACCGGAGGGATGCGCCTGGGTCTCATCGTACCCGAAGTAGGCATTCAGCCCGATGCTGCTGGTCACGGAGACGATGGCATTCGCCAAGGAGCCTGTTCCACAACCCACGGTGAAGACGGCCCCGTCGGCCGCTGTGACCTGGGTCAGTTTCGAGGTGCCGGACTGATACGCGAAGGTGGTTCCCAACCCGGCCGCATCCTTGTCGGCGGTCATGTAGTAACCTGCGAACCAGCCGGAAGTCTGCCCTTCCTGCAGGTATTCGCGGGTCCGGCCATCAGCCTGATGCAGGCGGAAGCCTTTGAACGATTCGCCTACGTACACTTTCTCCAACTGCGAATGGCTCCAGTACTCCAGATTGCTGAGGTCAGAGCCAACATCAAAAGTATACTGATGAACTCCGCCGCCTGGATGGTTCACAAAGGCTTGCCAACCTGGATCTGCCTCATACTCGACCCAGGACATCCATGAACTGGCCAGCATGTAGCGGGCGGCAATGGGACCGACTTCGAAGCGACCTTCGGGAAGAAAATCGGAAGGGCCCGTATGGCGATGACGCGATTGAAACGTCAGGCTGAGCTCCACCGGTGGGCCATACTTCGGCTGATAGATCAGCGGGGTATCGTTGATACGGAGGTTGAGGGTGGGCTCATCCACCTCCCATGTCGGCATCCCGGGCGATCCGCAATCGTCGCAACCTCCCCCGCCTTGCGCGCACCGTCACCCATGGGGCCACCTCCCGAACCTCCAGCCCTCCCGCTGCCGTGCCCCGGATGACTGGGACAGTAGCCACCGTCCGGCCCCAGTGAATCCAAGTATCCCCAGGAGACATACCGTCCGCGAAACAGCACTGCGTCCGTATCCGCAAGATCCTGCATGGAAGCCACACCCTCGCTCCGGGATTGACGCGCCACGAGGAGCACCCCGGTAGCGTCCGCCGCCAGGTCCGGTGCAATCATCCATCGGACATGGCCCGTGGCCGGATCGCTGACCTCATAAAAGTCCCCACGGCGTTCGAGAACGGTGAGGTAATGTTCCGACGCCACATGGACGATACAGGGCACCGGGAAAGCCTCGAGACTGGCCAACCGCACCGCACGCACGGTCAACCCGGCCTCCCGCCCGATGCGTCCCAACGTCGCCAGATCGATCCCTTCCGGTCCTGGACGATGGGCCATCAGGGGATTGATGGATCGCTGCGGACCTTCGAGAACGCGGACCATCTGGCTGAGCGCAATCAGACCACAATTGGCCGCAGTGTCGGGGTTGCGGACATCGTGGTGACGCTGCTCCTGGAGGCCGGACCACCGATCCTCGGTGGCACGCGGACTGAGCGCCAGTTCCGCGGCATACAATTCATCGTAGGCACTGAAGTCCCCACGCAGGATCAGTGCGTTTGCCAACAGGAAGGCTGACTCCCGGGCGATCTGGCGTGCGGCAGGCTCGGAACGTTCCCGGGTAGCCATCCAGGCGGTCTCGGCGTATTGACGAGCACCCGACTGATTGAGGATTCGCGCGTGATAGTCGGCAAGTTGAAGGCTGGCTCCGGGGAAGTACGGCGCCTGCGGATACTTGGCGAGGAAGTCCGTGATGCGGCCTGCCCAGTCAACGAAGATGAGACGCCGCTCCACACCGCTCTTCGCCGCATGATAGCGAGTCGTGGTGTCATCATAGATTGCCAGTAACTCATCGGTCTCGACAGCGTTGATGGCAACCTCGCCCAACATGATCAGCGGGGGCGATTGGAACGGCGAATGGCTGGCGAGGTGAAGCAGGCGTTCCCGCGGGGTTCGGGCTGGTTTGCCTACGACGGCCGCGTTCGAAGTGCTGTTGGTTGAGCGAAGGCTTGCTTCATCCGCAGCCCGCCCCAGCCAGGGGACTTGAAGAATGAGTGTCAGCAGAAGGACCTGTGCGAAGGACCTGTGCGAAGGACCTGTGCGAAGGGATGGGGGGATTCATCGCGTGAATGCTTGGGTGCTCAGACAGTACGCCTATACCCCTATAGACATTCCAATCTTCGACAAGAGAAAGTTGGCGAACGGAGAATCAAAGGGGCGAACGCGGGATTGAGGGAGATGCCACGAGGATGCTTCGCCCCAACGGGGCAGCCAACGACAGCCCAGGGCAACGCCCTGCGGCCTCACGTTCCCCACACTCTTGCCGAGCCCTGAAAGGGCGACCGGTGAAAGCCAATACGGGGTGGAACCCCGGGAACCACGCCACACAACGACCTCTGTGCCCTGAAAGGGCGCACGGAACAGGGTGCGTGTGGTCACCGTTCGCCCCGTTGGGGCGAGGTGTCACGGGTTGGGGTGACCCAGGGTTCCGCTCCGCTCCACCCTGGGCTTTCGCCGTGCGCCGCGTTGCGGCAAGGGCGGGCGCGAGATGCATGTCCGGGGGGAGGCGTTTCAACAGGCACAACCGCTGTCTTCAGGTGTGTGGCAATCCAAAGCCAAGCCCCTGATCATCCGTGTCATCGGTGCTATCCGTGGTTCCAACTGCCTTTTCCAGGTTGAATCCCGAAACTCAAAACTTGGAACTCCCACCGCCTCGCCCAGAATTGCCTGCATGTTCCCCCTGCTCCGTCCGTTCGCCGTGTGGATGACTTCCCTCTGCCTTGCGTCCGCTGCCACCCTTCCGGATCCCTCGAGCTTTCCTGTCCAACCCAACCTGCCCGACCCGCTCCAGTTCCTCTCGGGTGCCGCGGTGAAGTCCCCACGCGACTGGAACAACCGGCGTCGACCCGAGCTCAAGCAACTGTTCGAGCACTACATGTACGGCGCACTGCCCGCGCGTCCCGATCGCATCACCTTCGAGACCACGGGCACCCACCGGGACTTCCTCAACGGCCTGGGCACCCTCCGCACCGTCACGATCGTGTGCGGACGCACGGATCCCATCCGGATCCAGTTGATGGTGGTCACCCCCAACGCGGTCAAGGGACGTGCCCCGGTGTTCCTCGCCATGAACTTCTGCGGGAACCACACCGTCTCCGACGATCCCCGGATCCCGTTGACCGAAGGCTGGCTCTACAAGAACTGCGCCGGATGCGTCGACAACCACGCCACCGACGCCTCCCGCGGATCACAGAAGCAGGATTGGCCCATCGACGAGATCCTCCGCCGCGGCTACGCCTTCGCCACCTTCTGTTCCACCGACATCGACTCCGACCGTGGCGACGTCTCCGACGGCATCCGCGCCCGTGAGGACCGCGCCGCCGGACGCCCGATCGAACCCGCCAACCGCGGCACGATCGCCGCGTGGGCCTGGGGGTTCCACCGCTGCGTGGACTTCCTTGCGAAGGACCGGAGCATCGACCCGAAACGCATCGCAGCGGTCGGCCATTCCCGGAACGGCAAGACCGCGCTGCTGGCGGCTGCCTTCGACGAACGCATCGCACTGGCCATCCCGCATCAGGCCGGATGTGGCGGAACAGCCCCGAGCCGCGGAACCATTGGCGAGTCGACCACCCGCATCAACACGGCGTTCCCGCACTGGTTCAACGGGGCGTTCAAGCAGTTCACCAACGCCCCGGCGCGCCTGCCCTTCGACCAGCACTGCCTCGTCGCGCTGGTGGCGCCGCGTCCGGTGCTGTTCTCGAATGCGCAGGACGATCAGTGGGCCAACCCGTCGGGCCAGTTCGACGTCCTCAAGGCCGCCGATCCCGTCTATCGATTCCTCAAGGCC
The DNA here is from genome assembly GCA_965283655.1 of Limisphaerales bacterium. GTDB lineage: Bacteria > Verrucomicrobiota > Verrucomicrobiia > Limisphaerales > UBA9464 > UBA6176. The sequence continues at coordinate 43,694 of CBDIPJ010000004.1, forward strand.
GACGGCCTCGACGCCACCCGGATGCCTGCGGAAGGCGTCCTCGTCCGGAGTCGGCTCGGGTATTATATCCGTCCCGGAAAGCACTCGATGACCGCCGGAGACTGGGGCGTGTTCCTCGACTTTGCGGATGCGCAACTGAAGTAAGCCTGGAATCGGCAGTTCACTTATCCGCAGATGACGCCGATTGCGCAGATGGAGGGGCAGAAACGCGCGCACACGACGCTGGTGGATATCTCACCTTGCAGGTGCATGGCACGTCTGATCCAAGCTTCCGATTATCTGCGTCATCTGCGCCATCTGCGGATCAAACCGACGTTTTCAGGGTAAGGGCTCCCCCTCACCGGGAAATCCAACCACCGCCCAGGACGCGGTCGCCGTCGTAGAACACGCACGCCTGCCCCGGTGTCACCGCCCGGGCCGGCGCATCGAGACGCACTTCCGCGCGCCCGCCTTCGCCCACGACCACGGTTGCCGGGGCACCCGCGTGGCTGTACCGCACCTTGGCCGAACAGCGGAACTCCGCCGGCGGCACCTCCCACGCGGTCCAACTGGTCGAGGTCACCGTGAAGCGATCCCGATCGAGGGCTGACTCCCCACCGACAATCACGCGGTTCGATGCGGGGTCCAGTTCGATGACATACAGCGGATGGGCTGCGGCCACGCCCAGACCCCGACGCTGGCCGATGGTGAAGAACTCGATTCCGTGGTGCCGGCCCAGGACCTTGCCGTCGAGGTCCACGATGTCGCCCGCATGCCGCTCGACCATCTTCGACTGCTCCAGGAACCGGCCGTAGTCGTTGTCCGGCACGAAGCAGATTTCCATGCTCTCCTCCTTGTCGGCCGTCCGCAGCCCGCAATGCCGGGCCACGTCGCGCGTGTCCGACTTGGTCTTTTCCCCCAGCGGAAAGATCGCCCGGCGCAACTGGTCCTGTCGCAGGCTGAACAGGAAGTAGCTCTGGTCCTTCTTCGGGTCCTTGCCCTTCAGCAGATGCACCCATCCGGTGGCTTCGTCCCGTTCCAGCCGCGCGAAATGGCCCGTCGCAATGTACTTCGCCCCCAATTGGTCCGCCCGGCGCAGGAGGCTTCCGAACTTCAGGTGCTGGTTGCACATCACGCACGGGTTAGGTGTCCGGCCGGCCCGATACTCGTCCGCGAAATACTGGATGACGCGCTGCTGGAATTCCGCCGCCTCATCCACCAGATAGAAGGGCACGCCCAGCCGGGAACACACCGCCCGTGCGTCCATCACCGCCTGCGGACCACAGCACTTGTCCTCCGCCCGCGAGGCACAGTCCTGCGGCCATAGCTTCAGGGTGACGCCGACCACGTCGAACCCCTGCGATTGCAGCAAGGCCGCCGTCGCCGAGGAATCCACCCCGCCACTCATCCCAACCACCACCCGTTCGCGAATTTCCGTGCCCAAGATGCGCCCACTATTGGCCCGGAACCGTCCGGTGGCCAGTCCCTATCCAGAGCCCACTTCCCACCCCACGCTGCCGTCCGCCTTCAGGAACAGCGACAGGCTCCCCATGTCGCCGATCATGAGCTGGTTGGTTTCCCCATAGATGCCATTCGCATCGAAGGTCAGTCCCAACGGACGCGGCCGGTTCACCCAGGGATAATCCACGCCCGACGCCGCCTGGATGGATCCCAACTGGGCCAGGAACCGGCCGCCCTTCGGAATCTTCACCCGTCCGCCTGCGGGCACGCCCCCGATCTTGGTGCCGTGCAACAGCGGCAGGCTCCTCGCCTGCGCCACTCCCGTCGTTCCCCGCGCTGCATCCTCCGCTTCGGGATAATCCGCCGACCGATGGATGATCCCGTAGCCCTTGAAGAAGGGAACCTTCGGCTTCGGCACCAGCCGATCGACCGTCAACCGCTTGGTCCCGATCCGGATCCATTCGATGTGGAGTCCCGAAGGATCTCCCGACATCCAGGTGAACCCTTCGTCCGTGAAGATCAGCAGGATTTCGCCGGGGAGATCCCCGACCAGATCCTCCGAATCCTTGAAGTTGAACTGCGCCAGGAACAGCAACGGCTTGCCCTCCTTCTCCGGCCACGGCGTCTCCGCCACCCAGTACGGCAACCCACCTACCTTGGTCAGCGTCCGATCCTTGGGCTCCCCCTGTCCCCAGACAAAGACGTCCGCGGGAACCGACCGACCATTCCGCAAGCCCAGACGATCCCGCAACGTCTCCACCGAGTAGAGGTCGAAGGCCGAGGTGATCCACTGTCCCTCCAACGACGAAGCGTGCGCGACGAAAGCCTCCTGGACCGACTCGAAATTCAGGGCGGGATGAGCGCGGGGGGATGGGAAGAACGTCAGACTCATGGGCTGTCGTCAGACCGTCGTACAACCAGCCAATGGTTGGGAAGCGGCAAGTTTGAGGCCTTGATCGAGGGGTAGCAGACGACGTCAGGAGGCTGAGGTGGAGAGGAAGTTTGAAGTTCGGAGATTCGAGGGTTGAAGAAGCCTTGAACCACAGCCTCGTGACCTCGTCTGCTACGCATGAGGGGTAGCCCACAGCCTCGTGACCTCGTTGGCTACGATCGAGGGGTAGCAGACGACGTCAGGAGGCTGTGGATGGAGCAGGTTCACAAAAGATTTTTAAGATCGCGTGAAAGAAAATCACCGCGAACTGCGTTTCTCCTCATGTGAGAGTGGTTGTTGCCCCATCCGTCCTCGAGGTCCACACGTTGTCGCATACGTGGAAGAGTGTGCCTGGGGGGCCCTCATCGTCGCCGCATAACCGGATGCGGGAGGCGATCCGAACCAAACTTCATCCGCGGGACTTCCAGGTATTCGACCTGTCCCGGAGCGGGATGAAGGGGCGGATGGTGGCAGCAACCGTCGGGCTCAGCCTCTGGAAGGTCCTGCTCGTCCGCCTCCGCATCGCGCTTCTTCTCCGATGGCACGGCGTCTCCACCGGGTCGGAATCCGCCTGACAGGGAAATCGGGCCAGCTGCCCCTTGAAACCCATTTCCGTGGCTAGGTAACTTGACTTACGAATGAGTAACCCGTTCAACCTCGATTCCGTTCGCGAATCCCTTCAACGCATTGTCACCACAACCCAGATGCGCGGCTTTGGCCGGCTCTGCCCGACGCCGCACATTTCCGACTGCTGCATCGACGAATCCGGATGCGAGTCGGGTGCGCCGGAAGGTCCGGCGGTGGTCCTGCATGGACTCGCAGCGGTGGTTCCTTCGACCCCTCTCCATTTCCTCCTGATCCTTGAGCCCGGTGAACGAATTGCGGTCGCACGGATCGGCGCCCACCGCACCCGACTGCAAGTGCTGTTCGGCGCGTGCGAGATCTCGGCACGCCACGTCTCCCGGCGCGTCACGGGTCCGGACGAACCCGTGCTCAAGAGCCAGGCGGGTGCCGAGGTGAAGCTGCCTGTGCGCCTCGTGCCCGAAGGCCGGACCAAGGAGGGCGAACAGTCCGCGTTCGAAGCGGGAGACTTCCCTGCGGACGACAGTTACCCGCTCTACATCGAGAGCATTGGCGGCCTCAGCATCCTCCTGATTTCCCGCCGTGTGGTCCTCCGGGATGAAGCCGGTGCGGTGAAGGGCATCCACGAACTGGAGGTCTATGCCTCGTCGTCATGCGATCCGCGGTGCCACCAGCACTGTCCCCATACCACGACGTTTCCGGGCGTTGCGGCTCCGGAAGTACAACACTGACCGAGGGGCATCGGTCAGGTTCCCTTTGGCGTAAGACTCCGCCGGGGAAGATGCGGGTTGCGCCCCCTGTTCAACGGACTTCCCAGACCCTCAATTTGCCCGCCAGGGTGAGCGCCGCCAGCCAGCGCTCATCCGGTGACAGGACCAACTGGCGTACGTCGTGGCTTCCGTGGTGCGACCGGGTGTTCACCACGGACATCAGCGTCATCGGCTTGAGCGGATCCATCGCATAGATCTGCAACTCTCCGTTACCGGTCCCGCCCACCAACCGATTTCCAAGGCGCACGAACGCCATGGAGTAGATCTCTGCTGACGAGACGATCACGTCGCGACCCGGGGCTTTCCCCACCTTGGCCACGCCGGTTTGTCCTGCGTCGTTGGCCACCGCGTACCATTGGCCATCGGGGGAGATAAACGCCGCGTGCAATCGTTCGAAGGTCGAGGTCTCGAAGAGGATCCTCGATCGACCGGGATTGGCGGAGGTATCGAGGATCCGGATCTGTCCCCACCGATGCGCGACAATGGCGCGATCCACATCGCGGGCCGCGGACACCAGTCCCGGGTTGCTCGCTCGTCCCTTGGGTAACTGGCCCACATCGCTCCAGACAAGCTGCCCGGCATAACCGTTCCAGAGCCGCTCGCTTCCATCCGTCCCCGCCGCCAGGATCCATTGATGGTCGGGCCCGGTTGCCACGGCGGCGCTGATCTCGAGGACCGAGTTGGTCCTCGGCACGAGCGACACCCCACGCTCCACGGTGAGGGGAGACAGGGTTGATACACGAACGCCCCGGCCAGCATGGTCATATCCAATCAACCGCTGGTCCCCATCAAACGCCAACGGATGAAAGATGCCCTCGATACGCCGGCGACGTCCCGGATCGGCAATCGGTATCAGTGAGACCGAATCATCGGGATTGCTCACCGCCAGGGACATTCCGTCGCGGGAAAAAACCATGCCGCTGCCATCCTGGGCATTGAAGCCGGCCAACTCCGTCAGGCTTCCGGACTCGGACAGATTCCAGGAGCGGACATCCCCGCCCACGGAAGACGCGGCAAGCCGGCGTCCTTCCAGATCCCACGTCACCGCCCGGACCTTGCCACCCAGTCCGACCAACCGGCGGACGATGGTGCCATCCGCGACGCGGGTCACGACCACGACGCCATCGTCCGCGCCGGTGGCCAGCAGCGAACCGTCGTGTGAGAACGCAATGGCCATGATCGTTCCGAAGTGCAACCCATTGGACCAGACCTTCACGCCGGTTGCCGATTCATAGAGATCGAGGTCCGGCTCTCCCTGGTTTGAGACCGCGACCCACTTCCCATCGGGAGAGATCCGAACGGTCGTGATGGCATGGGAATACTCCTTCCGCCACGCATCCCTTCCCGAGGCTCGGAACGAGACCAACGCCATTCGGGAATTATGGTTCCGTCCGCGGATTGTCGAGACCACCAATCGTGGATCCGCTCCGTCTCCAATCGTCGCATTGAACGGAGTCTCATCCTCCGCGATGGATGGAATGGTTGTCCCGGCCAATTGGATCCGCGGCGAAGGGCCACGCTGGACCGTCCAGTACTGGATGCTGTTGGTCGGCACTTTCGATCCCATGGCCCCAGGTCGAAACAGATCCCGGAAAGGTGCCGCCATCAGTGCCAACCTGAAAACTTCGGGTCCGTCCGGGATTACCACACGAATCCCGCCGGGTCCGAAGGCATGATTCTCCTTTGGTGACACGACCCACAGATTGCCCGCCAGATCGAAGCCGATGGGAGCATGGGTGGATCGCGTCCTCGTGGGTGTGCCGGGCTTGGCCAGATCCCACTCGATGACCTCGTGGAGCATTTCCGCCCCGCCCAGTGGGGCATGGCCGAGCAACCGGCGTCCATCCGGGTGAAAACGCAGCGCGGTAACATCCGGCTCACCGCGCTGCAAGGAAAGGCACGGATCCCCTTCGGCGTCCTTTCGCAGGGCGTACCATTCGAATCCGCGGGGATCGATCAGGCGGTTGGTCTGGGTGTCGAGCAGCGCACGGGCGCGGGCGAAGTTGGTGACGTTGAGCGCCAGATTCGCCTGATTGATCTGGGCCCCGTAGGCCTCCTCGGCGAAACGCGAAGCCTGCCAGTAGCCCACCCCTGCCACGGCCGCCATCACCGCAACCAGGAAGAACCCGATGAACGTCGCATTCTGCAGGGATTGGATGGTCCGCTGGACACGGGGAATCAGCAGCAACTGCAGATCCTCGACCATCTCCTGCATCGTCGGATAACGGTCTTTCGGATCCGGGTCGCAGGCCCGGAGGATGATCCGGTTCAGTCCCGAGAATGCGGCCTGCTCCGGAGACCTTGGCGGCAACGGGGTCAGGGTGGGAAAGTCCATCCGGTCCCGGCGATTCACCACCTCATACAGCACCTTGCCCAACGCATGGATATCCACCGCGGGCGTCCCGGCTTCTCCCTCCGGAACATACCCCTTCGTCCCGATCGGCGTGGGATCGGTCGCCGAAGCCTCCATCAATCCCACATCCGCCAATTTGTACACACCCGACACCACCACCACGTTGCTGGGCTTGACGTCGCGATGCACGAGTCCCTTGCCATGGAGGAAGGCGAGGGACTGGCCGAGGGCCACCCCGATGCGGATCGTCTCGACGACCGTGTGCTGCCGCCGGCGACGTTCCTCGTCCAGTGTCAGCGGCTGGTACTCGTCCTCCCGCATGTCCCGTCCGCACACGGCGTCATCGGCGAGCTCCATCACATAATAGAAGAAGCCCTCCTCATCCCGCCGCCCGACGTGCAGCACGGCCAACTGTCCGGCATTGCCGAGACACACGTCCGCGAACAGCCGGATCCCGTCGAACTCCCGATCAAAGTGCGCCCCGGATTCCCGTCGGTGGACGATCTTCACCGCCCGATGGCCACCCAGGACATTGCGCGCCAGCCACACCTCGCCGAAGGATCCCTTCCCGATACGCCGGACCAGCCTGTAATCAGGTATTTCGTACCCAGGATTGTCATCCCCTGCCGTGGCCATCTCGATGGCTGACCCTACGCCCCGGCCTGCCACCCGGAGCCAGCGGAAAAACCGCAGTGCCTCTTGATGCAACCCGCCATTGGAATGGGGTGGAGACGTCCTCGACGCCTTCCCAAAGCCTTTCCCGGGCGATGAGGACATCGCCGCCCCGTTGCCGGTCCCACAGAATGCGGCATTGGGATGCACCCGGAAAAACCGCGGTGCTTGAATCTGATTGGCCGGACACCAAGATCCCCGGCAATGAACCCCGCCGTCCTGCGCAGACGCCCGTTCCTTCGCCTCACCGGCCTTGCCACCCTCGGTGCTGCGGCCGGGTTGCATGCCGATGACCGTCCTGCAGAGATCCACATCGAAGGGTACGCCGGCCAGGTCAGCTACCCGCAGGGGGCCCAACTCGAACTCCACGTCTCCTCGAGCCTTCCCCGGTTTGCCGTCGAGATTGCCCGCCTTGGGGCGACGCGCGAGGTCGTCTGGTCGGGCACGGGCGACAACGGGCGGATCCATCCCATCCCGGAAGACGCCTCCTCGAATGGTTGCCGCTGGCCTGTCGCGCTGCAGGTGCCCATCGCCCCTTCGTGGCGGCCGGGCTATTACCACGTCACCCTCCGTGTCGAAGACCGCGGCGGGAAGTTCACCCGCCGGAACCGTCGCTCCTCCGAGTCCTCCTGTTACTTCATCGTCCGGTCGAACCAACCCGGCCGCGATTCGAAGATCCTGCTCCAGCTCTCCACGCACACCTACAACGCCTACAACAACTGGGGCGGGTTCAGCCTGTACGCCTACAACGGCCAGGGTGGAAACCAAGGCCACCGCGTGTCCTTCCTGCGCCCGCCGGAATCCCAGTTCTCCAGTTGGGAACAGGCCTTCGTCCAATGGGCTGAATCCAGCGGCTACACCCTCGACTACGCCGCCAACGGCGACCTGGAATCCCACCCGGAGATCCTCGCCGCCTACAAACTCGTCCTCAGCGTCGGCCACGACGAGTACTGGTCGGCGCCCATGCGCGACCACCTGGAGAAGTTCATCACGAATGGCGGCAACGTCGCCTTCTTCAGCGGCAACACCTGCTGCTGGCAGGTCCGCGCCGAGGACAACGGCACCGCCCTCACCTGCTGGAAGCAGAACGTCCAACAGGATCCCGTCTTCGTCGCCCGCAAGAGCCAGTCGACCCTCGCCACCCTCTGGAGCCATCACCTCATCCAACGCCCCGAGAACCAACTCACCGGCGTCGGCTTCCTCTGGGGCGGTTACCACAAGAGCCACGGCCAACTGATGGACGCCCCGGGCGCCTTCAATGTCCATCGTCCCGACCATTGGATCTTCGAAGGCACCCAACTCAAGGCGGGCGACGCCTTCGGCGCCAAGGACACCATTGTCGGATACGAGTGCGACGGATGTGAACTCACCTGGAAGGATGGCCTTCCCACCCCGACCTACCGCGACGGCACCCCGCCCTCCTTCCAGATCCTTGCGTCCGCCCCGGCCCAGTGGCACCCGGACGACTGCGAGTGGTACGAACGCTGGGAACCCGGCCGCAAGGGCAACGCTGTCCTCGGCGTCTATACCCGAGGCGGCACGGTCTTCACGTGCGGTTCGACCGACTGGTCCCACGGACTTCGTGGCCGCGATCCCATCGTCGAGCGGATCACCCGCAACATCCTCGACCGCCTCGGAAAATGAGCCTCCGCATTCCCGCGCTGATCTTCCTGACCTCCCTCGCCTCCGCCCTCCTCGCGCAACAGGCGCTGCCGGAACGCGTCGACTTCGACCACGACGGCACCGCGGAGTCGATCGTCCATCAACCCAGCAAATCCACACTGCAGAAGCCCGACGGTTCCCCGGCGGACTTCCAGTTCCCTGATGGCATCCACGCACTCGATGCGAAGGGCGTCGACAACGGCCTCCGTCTGGTCGATCTCAACGGCGATGGCTTCGCCGACCTCCTCCAATCCAACCCGACGGGCTACGCCATCCATCTCTGGAACCGCAACGTCCAACCCCTCCTCGGTTGGACCAAGGGCTGGTCCCAATTCGTCCGTTCCGCTCCGCGCAATCGATCCACGGACGAACCTCCATCCCTCGTCGGCAGCCAGGTCACGCTCGTCGACGGCGACGTCGTCATTGCTTCCACTGCGGGAACCCTGCGCCTCAACGCCCGCGACCTGATCGCCGTCCGGATGCCCCCGCCGAAATCCCCGGAGGAAGCGCTGGCTTCCATGCGCCTGCGCGACGGATTCCAGATCGAACTCGTCGCCGCCGAACCGGTCGTCATCGATCCCGTGCACCTCGACTGGGATGCGCAGGGCCGGATGTGGATTGTCGAGATGCGGGACTATCCGTTGGGCATGGACGGCAAGGGCCAACCGGGCGGCCAGGTGAAGATCCTGCACGACGACAACCGCGACGGGCGCATGGACCGCGCCGTGCCCTTCCTGACCGGGCTTTCCTTTCCGTCGAGCGTCCTGCCCTACGGCAAGGGTGCGCTTGTCGCTGCCGCTCCCGATCTCTTCTACGCGGAGGACACCGACGGCGACGGCCGCGCTGATGTGCGCAAGGTCCTGTTCACCGGATTCAACCCCGGCAACCAGCAACACCGGTTCAATGGTTTCGAATGGGGCCTCGACGGCTGGCTGTACCTCGCCAACGGCGACAGCGGCGGCACCGTGAAATCCATCGCCACCGGAAAGAGCCTCTCCATCAGCGGACGCGACCTACGTCTCCGTCCCGACACCGGCGAGATGGAAACAGTCTCGGCCCAGACGCAGTTTGGACGCCGTCGCGATGATTGGGGAAACTGGTTCGGGAACAACAACCCGACCTGGCTCTGGCACGTGACGATGCCCGAGCATTACCTCCGCCGGAACCCCGCCGTCGCCGTGAAGCGCGTGTCGCGCACGCTCGCCAACTTCGAGGATTCCACCCGCACCTTCCCCGCGTCCGCCCCGATGACGCGTCCCAACCAGCCGTGGTCCCTCAACCACGTCACCAGCGGATGCAGTCCCACGCCTTATCGGGACGACCTCTTCGGCCCGGATTTTGCCACCTCGGTCCTCATCAGCGAACCCGTCCACAACGTCGTCCACCGCGAGGTCCTGTCGCCATTCGGTTCCGGCCTCCAAAGCCAGCGCGCACCCGACGAACAGAAGTCGGAATTCCTCGCCAGCACCGACCCATGGTTCCGGCCCACGACGCTCCGCACCGGACCGGACGGAGCCCTGTACATCGCGGACATGTACCGTTTCATCCTCGAGCACCCGGAGTGGATCTCGGCCGAGATGCAGGCCCGGGTGAACCTCCGCGCCGGCGAGGACCGCGGTCGGATCTATCGTGTCTCACCCAAGGGCTCCGTCCGCCGTCCCATCCCCGACCTCTCGGGCCTCGACACGACCGGCCTCGTCGCCGCCATGGATTCCCCGAATGGCTGGCAACGTGACCGTGCCATGGACCGCCTCGTCGCCCGGCGGGATCCGACGGCTGTGGCGCCCCTGCGCGCGATGCTCCAACCCAGCCACCGACCGCAGGTCCGCGTCCAGGCCCTGGCGACGCTGGGACTGCTGGGCGCCTTGGATTTCGCGACGCTCAGGGGCGCCCTGAACGATCCCCATCCAGGGGTCCGACGTCAGGCCCTCGAACAGTCCGAACTTTTGGCTCCGGATTCACGTGAAGCCTTCGACGCCGTCGCCGCTCTCGCGACAGATCCGGATCCGGCCGTCCGGCTTCAGGTCGCCTTCACCCTCGGGCAATGGCCGCCAGCACTCGCCGAACCCGTGTTGCGCGAACTCGCTTCCCGCGACGGATCCGACGAAGCCATCCGAATGGCGATCCAGACCTCCCTCCGTTCGGAAAGCGCGCTCTTCCGTGAACTCAAGGCGGGGCAGGCACCGGCCCGCGCTGCCGCGACGCCGGCGTTGAAGCCCAGTTCCTCCGACCGTGCGCAGGTGATTGCACGATTCACCCCCACGACCTCGCTTCAAGGCAACGCGAAGAAGGGGCACGCGCATTTCACCGCCCTCTGCGCGGGATGCCATCGCCTGCGCGGCGAGGGCAGTGAGGTCGGGCCGGACCTGAACATGGTCGCCACCAAACCCGTGGAGTGGATGCTGCACGCGATCCTGGATCCGAGCCAGGCCGTCGAGGCCCGCTACCGTGCGTGGAACCTGCAATTGGACGGTGGCGAAACGATCTCCGGCATCATTGCGGCGGAGACCGCCAACAACCTGGTCCTGCGCTACGCAGGCAATCCGGAAGTTCCCGTCCTCCGTTCCCAGATCCGGGAAATGACGCCGATGAAGGAATCGCTCATGCCGGCCGGATTCGAATCGGCCCTGCAACCCCAGGACATGGCGGATCTGCTGGCGTGGATCCGTGCCGAATGAACACCAAGCCGTCCCGCGACTACCAACGCGCCCTGTTCGGTGCCGCCGCGGCCCTGATCGGGGTCCTCGCGCTGTACGCGGGATTGGTCCTGACGCTCGTGGCTGTCACCGTGTGGCACGGCATGGCCCATCTGGATTGGCTCCGGTCGGGCACCGGAGGAATCCTCCTCTACGGGACACCGGTGTTCATTGGCATGGTTCTCACCGTGTTCCTCGTCCGGCCCGTCTTCGCCCGCCGCCCGCCGCCGCCACCGTCCCGCGCCATCAGCCATGAGGAGCATCCCCGTCTCTTCCAATTCATCGGAGCCATCTGCCAGGAGGTCGGATGCCAACCCCCGGCTCGCGTCGAGGTCAACTGCGTGGTCAATGCCTCCGTCCGGTTCCGACAGGGATGGGCCAGCCTCAACGATGGGGATCTGGCGTTGACCATCGGATTGCCGCTCGTCGCCGGTCTGCCGGCGCGGCATCTCGGCGGGGTCATCGCCCACGAGTTCGGTCACTTCCGCCAGGAGGCCGGCCTTCGCCTGACCTTCATCGTACGGAGCATCAGTGCGTGGTTGTGGCGCATCGTTCACGAGCGCGACGCGCTCGATGAATCCCTCGTGGAATCGGCAGAGGAGTCGCACATGGTCATCGCGATCCCCCTCTACCTGGGCCACTTTGGGATCACGTTGACCCGGCACTTCCTGCGACTGCTGATGCTGATGGGCCACGCCGCCTGCTGCCGTCTCCTCCGTCAGATGGAGTTCGATGCCGACCAGCATGAGATCCGCGTCGCCGGCTCCCAGGCGTTCTGCGAAACCGCCGCCCGCATCCGGGTCCTCAACGCGGCCTGGAACGGATCGCAAAGCCTCCTCGGCCGGGCTTGGCGCGAGCACCGACTCCCCGACGACCTCGCCGCCTACATCCTCCACCTTGCCGACGCGCTTCCTGAATCGACCCGCGAAGCCATCGAGGAAGCTGCCCGGAACACCAGGACCGGCACGTTCGACACACATCCCTCCGACGCGGAACGCGAGGCCGCGGCGATCGCCGCCGATCTACCCGGAACGCTCGATCTCGATGAGCCCGCGTCCGGTTTGTTCAGCGATTTCCCTGCCCTCAGCCGTGAGATCACGCGGGAGTATTACGCCGGAATCCTGGGGTACGAGCCCGAGGCCAACCGGATGGAAGCCACGGAATCCGCGTCTGCCGCCATCGACAACGAACTCGCCGGAAAACGGGTCGCGACCTTCTACGCCCCCGGTTCCGGACCATACCTCCTGACCGCAGCGTGGCCCGAACTCGAGCCCGACTCTCCCGTTGCCGTGGCGGACTTGCACGCCACACTCGCCTCCGCCCGGGTCACCATCGATGCCGAAGCCGAACCGGCAGCCGCCGCCCTTCGATCCTGGGAGCAGGCCCTGCTCACCGAACGTCGCATCCAGTTGGCCCGCGCCCTCAACAACGCCAACATCCGATGGGATCCCGCGGAACTCGGCCTTCCGTCCACCGAGGCAGACACGCTCACCCTGCTCGCCGACCGCAGCCAGGCGGAGCGCCGGTCCGCGGAAGCCCTGCTGCGACCCCTGGGCGAGGTCGTTGGCCAACGGATCCACACCGCCCTGCTCCTCTGGTGGCACGATCCGGCCGTGACCGGGGATTGCCCCGAACTTCCTGCCGTCCAGGAGGAGATCCGCTCACTGCATCCCATCGTCCGTGCCGTGGCCGGCATCGCGTCGACGCTCCACACGCTGGAGGGATTGCACGACGCGTTCCACGCCGTGCTTCGGTCGGCCGACCGGTGTCGCGACCGGAACGCCGGCCAACTCTACATCGACCATACGGCCACGCAGATCCGCGCCCAGTTGCGCACCTTGCTTCCACCGCTTTCAGGGGTCCGACATCCCTACCTTTCACAGGCGGGCACACCGGTCACCTTGCGTGAGGCCATCCAGCGGGAGTCGACCGTCGAGGACGGCTTCCGCGGAGCCCATGCCGAAGCCGCCGCCGTCCGAGAACAGGTTCCCGATCTCCATTCCCGAGCCCTCGCCCGCCTCATCGCCCTCGCCTACGAGGCGGAGCGCCGCGCGCGGATCGGGGGATAGGGGGGAGAGAGTTTGAAGTTTGAAGATTCAAGTTTGAAGTTGGGAGAAGCCACAACCGCGTTGCGGTTGAGGCCGGGTGCGGACGGTGACCCAGGGTAGGCCTCGTTCCTCGGCCAACCCTGGGCTGCCGGCCAGAATCCCGTTGGGATTCGGGACGCGTTTGCCCGACCGCATGCCCGACCACGTCCCCAACCGCATGCCCGACCACGTCCCCAACCGCATGCCCGACCACGTCCCCAACCGCATGTCCGGCCGTGTGCTCCACCGCGGATCCCTGTTCCCAACGCCAACGGCGTTGAGGCCCAAAGCCCAGGGTTGGTCCGAGGAACGAGGACAACCCTGGGATTCCCCATGAATGACGTTCCAACCGCAACGCGGTTGTGGCCGGACGAACTTCCCTGTCTCCAATTCTCAGCAGGAACGGGTGCCACAACCGCGTTGCGGTTGGGACCGGGGTGGGACGGTGACCCAGGGTAGGCCTCGTTCCTCGGCCAACCCTGGGCTGCCGGCCAGAATCCCGTTGGGATTCGGGACACGTGTGCCCGACCGCATGCCCGACCACGTCCCCAACCGCATGTCCGGCCGTGTGCTCCACCGCGGATCCCTGTTCCCAACGCCAACGGCGTTGAGGCTCAAAGCCCAGGGTTGGTCCGAGGAACGAGGACAACCCTGGGGTTCCCCGTTGATGGAGTTCCAACCGCAACGCGGTTGTGGCCGGACGAACTTCCCTGTCTCCAATTCTCAGCAGGAACGGGTGCCACAACCGCGTTGCGGTTGGGACCGGGGTGGGACGGTGACCCAGGGTAGGCCTCGTTCCTCGGCCAACCCCTGGGCTGGCGGCCAGAATCCCGTTGGGATTCGGGACACGTTTGCCCAACCGCGTGCCCAACCGCATACGCGGCCGCTCGTCCGGTCCGGCTTCCGGCCGCGTGTCCGCGTTCCCAACGCCAACGGCGTTGAGGCCCAAAGCCCAGGGTTGGTCCGAGGAACGAGGACAACCCTGGGGTTCCCCGTGGATGACGTTCCAACCGCAACGCGGTTGTGGCCGGGCGGAATCAATCCCAGACATACCGCTCGTCCCATGCCGTCTCATGCTTTTGCAACAGGCATCGGAGCTCATCCTGGAAACCTCGCTGGTGATGATGTTCCTCCTGACGTTCGATGTAGGTCTGAACCATTTCCAAACTGGACTGGCTCACCGAGAAGCCCGCGTATCCGCGCTGCCATTCGAAGTCAGAGAAATCGCGGGAACGCTCCTTCAGCCACGTACTCGATACGCGCTTCAATTCCTTGACCCAGTCAGCCTGGGAACGTGTGCGTCCGAAGCGTGCGAGGATGTGCACGTGGTCTTCAACCCCACCAATCCGAAGGGGCGGACATTCTATCTGGCTTGAGACGGATCCAAGATAGGCGTGCAGGGCCTCTCGATGGAGCGTGTCCCGCAGGAATGGCCGGCGGTCCTTGGTCGAGAAGACGAGGTGGATGTAGACGGCGGAGAGTGATTGGGGCATTGGCACAGGATGCCCACAATCCGCAGCGATCGCTAATTTCTCTTCGGGCGGCAGCCACAACCGCGTTGCGGTTGAGACCGGGTGCGGACGGTGACCCAGGGTAGGCCTCGTTCCTCGGCCAACCCTGGGCTGCCGGCCAGAATCCCGTTGGGATTCGGGACGCGTTTGCCCGACCGCATGCCCGACCGCACGCCCGACCACGTCCCCAACCGCATGTCCGGCCGTGTGCTCCACCGCGGATCCCTGTTCCCAACGCCAACGGCGTTGAGGCCCAAAGCCCAGGGTTGGTCCGAGGAACGAGGACAACCCTGGGTTTCCCCATGAATGACGTTCCAACCGCAACGCGGTTGTGGCCGGACGAACTTCCCTGTCTCCAATTCTCAGCAGGAACGGGTGCCACAACCGCGTTGCGGTTGGGACCGGGGTGGGACGGTGACCCAGGGTAGGCCTCGTTCCTCGGCCAACCCCTGGGCTGCCGGCCAGAATCCCGTTGGGATTCGGGACACGTGTGCCCGACCGCATGACCGGCCACATGCCCGACCACATGCCCGACCACATGCCCGACCACATGCCCGCATGCCCAACCGCGTGCCCAACCGCATACGCGGCCGCTCGTCCGGTCCGGCTTCCGGCCGCGTGTCCGCGTTCCCAACGCCAACGGCGTTGAGGCCCAAAGCCCAGGGTTGGTCCGAGGAACGAGGACAACCCTGGGGTTCCCCGTGGATGACGTTCCAACCGCAACGCGGTTGTGGCCGGGCGGAATCAATCCCAGACATACCGCTCGTCCCATGCCGTCTCATGCTTTTGCAACAGGCATCGGAGCTCATCCTGGAAACCTCGCTGGTGATGATGTTCCTCCTGACGTTCGATGTAGGTTTGAACCTTTTCCAAACTGGACTGGCTCACCGAGAAGCCCGCGTATCCGCGCTGCCATTCGAAGTCAGAGAAATCGCGGGAACGCTCCTTCAGCCACGTACTCGATACGCGCTTCAATTCCTTGACCCAGTCGGCCTGGGAACGTGTGCGTCCGAAGCGTGCGAGGATGTGCACGTGGTCTTCAACCCCACCAATCCGAAGGGGCGGACATTCTATCTGGCTTGAGACGGATCCAAGATAGGCGTGCAGGACCTCTCGATGGAGCGTGTCCCGCAGGAATGGCCGGCGGTCCTTGGTCGAGAAGACGAGGTGGATGTAGACGGCGGAGAGTGATTGGGGCATTGGCACAGGATGCCCACAATGCGCAGCGATCGCTAATTTCTCTTCGGGCGGCAGCCACAACCGCGTTGCGGTTGAGACCGGGTGCGGACGGTGACCCAGGGTAGGCCTCGTTCCTCGGCCAACCCTGGGCTGCCGGCCAGAATCCCGTTGGGATTCGGGACGCGTTTGCCCGACCGCATGCCCGACCGCACGCCCGACCACGTCCCCAACCGCATGTCCGGCCGTGTGCTCCACCGCGGATCCCTGTTCCCAACGCCAACGGCGTTGAGGCTCAAAGCCCAGGGTTGGTCCGAGGAACGAGGACAACCCTGGGGTTCCCCGTTGATGGAGTTCCAACCGCAACGCGGTTGTGGCCGGACGGGCATCTGACTTGAATCTTGAAACTGAAAACTTGGAACTCTACCCCCATCACTGCGGCTTGGGATGAACCGGATCGTCGAGATCCTCGGCACGCAGGCGGTCGATCACACGCTCCAGGACCTTGTCTCCCTGGGCTCCCTGCCAGTTGAGTTCACCCAGCCACCAGTTCCGCACATACCCGCGCTTGTCGATCACGTACACCGTGGGCCACATCGTGGTTCCCCAGGCATTCCAGGTGCGGTTGTCCGCATCGAACAGCACCGGAAACTGGAACCCGTCCTTCGCCACTGCCTTCCCGACCAGGTCGGGATCGCGTTCCGCGGATGTCTCAGGGGATTGCACCCCGATGAGGTGGACCCCCTTCTCGCGCAAGGTCCGATACCACCGGTTATAGATGCCGAAGTTGGCCTGACAGTTGTGGCACTGGAAGGCATAGAAGTGAACGACCACGACCGAGCCCCGCAGGTCCGCCAACCGGACGGGCGGGCCATTGAACCACTTGCCGGAGTCCACCAACTCCGCAGCCATGGCATTGACGCGATTGAAGGCCGATACATCCCGCTTCTGTCCCTGGACCGTCGTCCATCGCCGCTTCTGTTCCGGAGTCAGCACCTGCAACGCCAGCGCGTTCTCCGATTGCTTTGCCCGCTGGAACGTGGTGACCGCAGCGACCGCTGCCGGGTCCTGCGGGTTGGTGGACAACGCCGCGGTGCGCAACTCCTCGGTCTTCTTGAAGAGCAGGTCCAACCGTCCTGACTGCTCCGGCGTGAGTTCGAGATCCATCGCGACATCCGGCCTCAGGAAGGCCCGTGCTCCCTGCGCCTGGAGTTCGAGTTGATGCAGGCGATTCACGGCGGCATCGCCGTAGACCTTGGCGAGATGGGACTCCAGCGCGGCTTCGGCGCGGTCGAGATGCGGACGGAGCACCGGTTCCGGATGGCGATGATAACGCACCCAGTCCCCATCGATGGACCGCAGGAAATCGTCGAACTCGGCCCGGGCCTTCCCTCGGATGCCCAACTCCCGCTGGGCCTCCTCGGAATGGGCCAGCATGAGGAAGTTCCGCGGGATGCGTGCCTCGTTGGTCGCGAGGCGCCGCCAGGTGGGCAACGTCGTTCCATCGGCTTGGGCGCAGACACCCGCGACAAGCACGGCGAGCATCGAAAGGAACCGTCGGAGGCTTCGCATGACATTCCCACCGTAGGTCTCGCCGGGCGGGCGCTCAATCCCCAAGACATGTGAAGGCAATGGGGAGGCGCATCTTGAAGCTGCTCCCTTTTGCAAAGGATTCGGGGCGGCAGTGTCAAGATGCGCCCGCAATGGGTCGCATCTGGACATGCAGGAAGTCACGAACCCGAGCCCGCGACATCAGGACGCGTCGTCGCCGGATGCCTTGATGGATTGGCCATCTGGCTGCGCCACCAACGTTCCGGGCAACGCCGCCACAACTCCTGAACGGTGACGGTCAGCGCGGCCGCACCAGGATCTCCTCGATGATCACCCGCGCGGGCAACCGCACGCAGAACAGCACGCATTCGGCGATGTCCTCGGGCTGCATCATCCGCGCGCGGGCAGTGGCGTCGGGCACCACCGGACGTTTCGCGAGCAGCGGCGTGTCGATGTCGCCCGGGAACAGGGCGGAAGCGCGGATGCCGCGGCTGCGTTCCTCCGCATTGATGGCCTGGGTGAGGCCGGCGAGGCCAAACTTGCTCATCACATAAGCGGGTCCCGCCTTGGGCGAGGCCTGCTTTCCGGCGTCGGAGACGACATTCACGATCGTTCCCGAACCGCGTGTCCGCATGCCCGGAAGGAATGCCTGCACGCAGTAGTAGGCGCCGTTCATGTTGGCATCGATCATGTCGTGGTAATCCTCGAGCGAGAGGACTTCGAGGGCGCGGTTCGGTGCGTTGGTACCGGCGGCATTCACGAGCACCTCGACGGCACCGAAAGCGGCCAACACCTGCTGGCTGGCCTCGAGCACGGCGCCGCTGTCACCGACATCACACGCGATGGGGAGGCAGGCGTCGGGATTGCCGGTCAGCCGGGCGGTTTCCTCGATGGCTTCCTGGCGGCGTCCGAACAGGGCGACGCGCCAGCCGTCGGCGACCATCTGGATGGCGGTGGCGCGGCCGACGCCGCTGCCGGCTCCGGTGATCACGGCGGTCTTCAAGGGGTTCATGGGATTTGGATTCGGATGCGTCAGGTTCAGGAGATCTGGATCCACTCGCGGGTCTCGGCGGAGTGGACGGCGGCGTCCATCACGGCCTGCGCGCGGGCACCGTCGTGGAAGGTGACGGAGCAGGAACGTTGCTCACGGATGGCATTGATGAACTCAACGGCCTGGTCGTAGCGGAAGGTGACGAGCGGATCGCCCACGCCAGGATCGCGCGGAGAACCGGGCCAGACCCAGAACTCGCGGGGCACCTCGAGCTTTGCGAGCCCAGGGCCGCCCTTGCGTCCGTGCAACAGTTCGTTCCAGCGACCGGTGGTGAACTCGAACGAGGCCTCGCTGCCGTTGATCTCGACGTAGTCGAGCGATCGCCAGGACTCGTTGCGGCCCGAGGCCAGCTTGGAGCTTTCAAGGACGCCGCTCGCGCCATTCTCGAACTCAGCGAGGATCGCCACCCAATCGTCGGTGTCATTCGGGGCTCCGTCGCGGATGGGGGTCAGGTTCATGACGTTCGCAACCATCCGGCGGATCGGGCCGACCAGTTGGTGGGCGAAGTCGATACGGTGGGAGAGCATGTCGCCGAGTTCACCCGTGCCGGCCAGGCGCTTCTGCTGACGCCAGCCGAGGTTGCGTGTGCCCCAGTCCTGGAGTCGGCATGAGCGATAATGGTACGGCCGACCGAGGTCACCCTGCGCGATCAGATGGCGGAGATACCGCATGGCGGGAACGAACTGATAGGTGAAGGCCGTCATGTGGCGCACGCCGGCACGATCCGCCTCGGACGCCATCAACCGGGCGTCGGCGGCATTCAGGGCAATGGGCTTCTCGCAGAGGATGTGTTTGCCGGTGCGGGCGGCGGCGATCGCAATCTCGGGATGGAGGAAGTTCGGCGTGGCGATGATCACCGCATGGATGTCGTCCCGTTTGACGATGTCCTGCCAGTTCGTGGAGGCGATCGTCACGCCGGTCACCGAGCGTGCGGATTCCAGCGTGGCCGGATTGGCGTCACACAGGGCGTGGACGCGGACATCGCGACAAAGGGCGAGGCCGGGAAGGTGATTCTGGAGGGTGATGCCACCCGTTCCGATGATGGCGATGTTCAACGTGCTCATGTGGAATTCCCGAGACCTTCCGGGGCGGACATCACGGATTCAAGTTCCCAGTTCCCGGGAACCCGGGAAGGCACGCATCTGGATGCTGCCCCTTTGGGAAAGGCTTTGGGGCCGCGATGTCCTCATCGCCTGGGGAAAGGCATTGGAACAGCGACGGGGACGTCGCCACCCCGTCCCGGGAGGGGACCGTATCAAGATGCCCCCCGGTAATCTGCTTGCGCCAAGCCACACGAGCCGGATTAGTTTCTCCCACCACCTTTTCAGCCGCTTCCCCTCAATCATTGTCGCGCTCAACCCCACACTTCCATGACACCCCCACAGATCGGCGCCATCGTCCTGTTCGGTTTCGGTGCATTCTGGTTTTTCTCGCCGGACCACTCCGCCGAAGAAAGCGGAGGCAACGGAGGTCCTGTGCCGCTCGCGACGCCTGAGGCTCCGTTGATCGCCAAGGTTCGTTCCGCCCTGGGCGTGCCCAGCGTCCAGATGGACGGGGAAGACTCCCCGTGGACCGAGGTCGGGCTTTCGTACGAATTGCGGGCGGGAACACGGATCGTCACCGACTTCGGCGAAGAACTGGTCCTGGATCTGGCCTCCGGTGGCCAGATCACACTCGGGCCGGGGTCGCTGCTGGAAACGGCCATCGGTCCAGACGGCACTCCCACGCTGCGGTTGCAGCGCGGCAAACTCGTGGGGTTTGTGGAGGGAGAACCCGTGGAATTTGTAACAGCCCTCGGTGGCGGAATGCTGCTCGACCCCAATCCGGGCCAACGCGTCAACATCAGCCTTGGTGACCGTCCATCGCCCATCGTTGGGATCGCACCGGCCCCGTGGGTCTCGGGCGACTGGAGCCTTTCCGATCCCGGCAATTTCCCTCCGATGATCTACCGCGGCGGGATCCGCAATCCGGCCGTTCCCGTCATCCCGGAACCGGGCACGGTGGCGCTGCTGGCGCTGGGAGCGATCGGCGTTGTCGCCGGACGCCGCAGAATTTCGAAGCAATGAACCGGTGGGGCCGGGATGCGGAAGGTTGAGTCGAGCGCGATTCCAAGGGCGACGAGGACGTCGCCACCCCGTTCCGTGCAAGAGACCGGGATCGGCGATTTCACCTAACGTCTTCCAGACTATAATTTGGCGATCGCCACCGGCTTTGGATTCCGGGACTTCACGACGCCTCCCGGAATTTCCTGGGTGATCACGAACGCCACCGGTCGACCGATGGGCAATCGCGGCTGAAACCGGATCAACGCTTCCTCGGCCCCCGTTGGGATATCGAAGACGCCGCCGTCGACAGGGAACTCCGCATCCCGCTCGGGATCGACGATCCACAACTGGTATTGGGTCCGTTGCGGATCGTTGGCTGGAAGACCTTTCAACCGCAGGAAACCGTCCTGCTTCGCCGTGCTCCAGACAACGTCGCCTTCGAGACTGGAGTAAAGGGCGAGCCCAGGGACAAACGGAGCACGGATCCCATCGGGCGCGGCAGCGACAGTTTCGCGCAGCGCCGAAGCCGGAGGACGCTCGACGGTCGGAGGCGTTCGAAAGCCATTCCAGAGCCCGAAGACAACGGCCGCGGCGGCGGCAAGTTGCCATCCCCAGGCGCGTCGGGGGAACCAGGCGTTGTCACGCGTCCGGGAGCCACTCACTGCGGACGGGAAGGAAACCACCTGGGATGGATCGGCCTGCGTTGTGGTGAAAAGGGCGGCATCGCGGCGCAAACGTTCGCGCAATCCAGCAGGTGGAACCTCGGATCCAACGAAGGCGCGGGTGGCTGCAGCCACGGCTGCCTCGACGGAGGCCTCCAAAGGGTCGGGCCCCGTGGGGGACGTTCGCCCCTCGGTGACCTTGTCGACTGTTTCGTCCAAGCGTGCGTCGTCGTTCATGGCGTCGACCTTCCCGTTCCCAGCACTTCCCGGATCCGCAGGATGCCGCGGCGGATCACCGACTTCACCGTGCCGAGGGGTGTCCCGGTCCTGGCGGAAATGTCGGAGTGGCTCATGCCATCCGCCAGGCACCATTCGATCATGCGCTGCTGGTCGGACGGCAGCGAGCGCAGCACCCGGAGTGCGCGCAATGCCTGGTCATCCATGCCTTCGGGTTCCTTCGCGTCGGACATTTCCTCTTCCAGATCCGCTTCCATGGGCATCAGTGCAGGACGCCGCGAGCGTCGACGGAGCACGTCCATCAGACGGCGCCGGGCAATGGTGGCAACGAACGTGGCCTCCGTACCCTGGTCGGGATTGAATCGGCCCGCACTGCGCCACAGTTCGATGAAGATTTCCTGCACGGCGTCTTCGGCTTCGGTGCACTCACCCAGCATCCGTCGAGCAAGCGCCCAGACCAACCCCTCGTACCGCTGAAGGCAGGATTCCATGGCGGACTTGTCCCCCGCTGCCACGGAGGGCAGCACGGGGAGCGTCGGATCCATGACGGCGGATTCGGACATGGGCGGAGTCGCGCGAAACTCGGGATCGAAACTCGGCGAGTCGGGTTCAGTTCATCATGACCCGGGTCTCGTCCAAGGCGGCCCGCAGCGTCCACGCGCGATCAGACCATTCCGTCTGGTTGCGCGATTGCGCAAGGGCCTTGTTGAGTCGGGTCCGGGCCTTTTCGGGAACGTCGTGGCGGGCCGCCAATCCGAGGGCCGCCACCTCATAGACGGCGGCACAGGCCTCGGCGTTGCCGGCGTTGTACAGCGGGACGCCACGTTCGATGGCCGTTTCGAGGATCATGCCCGGGCCCTTGCTGGGCATGACCTTCGCGCTGCCGGCGGGAGGGAGCAGGACGGTGTCGATGACGTGGATCACACCGTTGGCGGTGTCGATGTCGGTCTTCACCACCTTCGAATCGTTCACCTTCAACTGACCGTCGACCACCGAGATCTTCACCTCGGCACCCGAGAGGGTCTTGGCGGACTCAAGGCCGGCAACCTGTCGTGCCATCACGCGACCCGAGACGACGTGGTACTTCAGGATCGCTTGGAGCTTGGCCTTGTTCTCGGGCTTGAGGAGGGATTCGACCGTGCCGGCCGGGAGTTTGGCGAAGGCCTCATCCGTGGGCGCGAGGACCGTGAAGGGTCCCTTGCCCTGGAGCGCCTCCACGAGATCCGCGGCGGTGAGGGCGGCGGCGAGCGTCTTGAACGAACCCGCCTTGACCGCGGTCGCGACGATGTCGGGCTTGGCGGAAGATCCGTGGTCAGCCGCGTGGAGGGATCCAAAGCCCGCCACCTGCAATCCGAGGGTGGCGATGAGGAGGAGGCGCCGGTAGTTCTTCGAGGTCGTCAGTTTCATGCGTATCCAGTGTTGTCGTGTGCGTTGTTGTCGTTGCTGCGATGTCGACCCGGAACGGATCAACACCCATGCATTCGCCAACAACGCCCCACTGGATGCAGAAAAGCGGAACCTATTTCGCCGGCTTGCGGCCGAGCTTCCGGAACAGGGTTTTCTGCAACTCCACCGCTGGTCCCATGCCGATCGCGAGTCCGAGGCTCACGTACGCCACCGCGGCCAGCACCGCCGGCGCGAAGACCCCGCCGAACTGACGCAGCTTGCCCGCGTGACCAAACCACGTCTCCCACGCGAGACCACCGGCCCAGCCGAGAACACCGGCCACCGCACCCAGCACCAGGATCCGACCGACCGGTCCCGCCATCTCCCGCATGTCGAACTTCGGCATCTTCCGACGGAAGGCGTAGACGAGGAGAGCGCAGTTCAACAACGCGCTGATGGCGTTCGCGGCCGCCAGGCCCACTTGCAGGAATGGCCCCACCAGGATGATCACCAGGACCAGGTTCGTCCCCAGACAGAACAGGCCGATGCGCATCGGTGTGGTCGTGTCCGCCAAGGCGTAAAAGGCACGCGACAGGATGCTGTTGACCGACGTCGCCACGAGGCTGGGTCCCAGCCACAGAAGGGCGTTCGACGCGCGCAGCGTCGCCGTGTCGTTGAACCGGCCGTGCTGGAACAACAGCCGGATCATCGGCTCCGCCAACGTCATCAGCAGCACGGTGGCGAGCGTGTTCAGGAAGATCAGGTGCAGGAGTCCGTCGCGAAGGGCCGATCGGAATTCCGGGAACTTCTTGTCCGCGCTCAGCCGGCTCAATTCGGTGAGCAGATAGGTTGCGAGGGACACACCGATGACGCCCTGCGGCAACTCGAGCAACCGCACCGCATACCCGTAGGAGGCCACCACGAACTCCGCCTCGCCATGCGCGATGAACTGGGTCGCCGCCACGTTGAACTGGTAGGCCGCCACGCCGATCGTCGCCGGCAGCATGCGCTTTGCGGTCTCGCGGACCGTCGGGTCCTTCCACGGATTGACCCATTGGAAGCGGAACCCTTCCCGGAGCAACGACGGCACCTGGAAGGCGGCCTGCGCAAACCCGCCGATCACGACGCCCACCGCCAACCCGAACACCTGCTGTTCGAGGGTCTCGCCGAACAACGGGGTGAGCAGGTACACCGACGCGATCATGACGATGTTCATCATCCCGGCGCCGAGTGCCGGCATGAAGTAGCGGCCGCGGGTGTTGAGCATGCCCACGAACACCGCCGCCGTGCAGATGAAGATCGCGTAAGGAAGCATCCACCGCAGCAGGCGCAGCATCAGACCGTACTTGTGGCGCAACGGCGTGAACTCCACGAGGACCGTCGCCACGAGGAACCCCGCCACCACCAGCACCGTACACACCACGACCAGCGCGGAGATCACCGCTGCCGCTCCACGCCACGTCGCGGCAGCCCCCTCCTCCTTCTCCTTCTGCGTGAAGATCGGGACGAAGACCGCTGTCAGCGCTCCTTCGCCGAGCAACCGCCGCATGAGGTTCGGCAGGCTGAACGCCAGCTGGAAGGCGCTCGCCACCGGCGTATCCCCGAAGAACCCGGCGTACGCCGATTCACGGGCAAACCCCAGGATCCGGCTCAGCATCGTGGCAATGGCCACCAGGCCGGACGATTTCAGCAGTTTCGACATCGTTGACCCGTCCAGCCTGACGGCGACACCGCCGGGTGCCCAGTTTCAAAAGCTACTTCGCGACCGAGAAGGTCACGTCGTAGTTCGGCACATCCCCCGCCATCGGCGGACGGACCCGTCCTCCATTGTCCAGCTGGTCGGGCCCGATGCTGTACACCACGTAACCACCACCCGGCAGCCGCTTGAAACGCAACGGACGTTCATCAAACGGATCGGTCGGCAACGTGCCGATCCATTCGGGGCTCAGGCCGGACAAGGCCAAGGGAACCTTCCGTTGGGAAGCGGCCCGGTGCCGCTCGACGGCAATGCCGACGACCGCGACACGGAGTCGACTGCGGGCCTCCATGACGCGCTCCAGTCCCCGGGCCAACCCAGGGACCAACGTCGGCGTGATGATCCAACCCTGACGTTGCGCCGTGGCCGCCCCCTCCCGCAGCGACTGGATCGCCGCCATCCGTTGGCCGTCGCCCCGGGAAAGCATCTCGCGGACGAGGTCCAGCTGGATCACGTACTCCGCCCGGTCGGCCGGAACCTTCTTGCTGAGGACGTACTCCTTCAGCTTCGTGTCCTCCTTCTGCAACCCCTCATCGAGGTTCTCCAGCGCGAGCTTCATCTCGGGCGGGGTCGATCCGAAGATGCCGAGTCCAAAGGGCAGCTCGCCGGCAACGATCCGTAACTCGGACAGCCTCTTTTCGGTGTCGACCAGCGCGTCCTGCAAGCGCGCGAGATCCTGCGGCGACACACCCCCGGCCCCCACCACCTCCTCGGCCGCCTGCGCCACCATGCCGAGGATGCCCGACCGGATCAGCTGCGAGACCAGGATCGGCTCTGCCTCCAGGGCATTCGACAGCCGCACCGCATCCAGCAACAGCTCGACGGCCTCGGCCGGCTGACGCATCCGGGAACGCGCGATGGCGGTCTGGGTCAGGAGCGTGCCGGCGGGCCGGAACTTCGAGAGGTGCGGCAGGCTGGCGCGCATGCCTCCGGTGCAATCCACCGGAAACCGGCACCGCGTCCGCAATCCGGCTTCGTGGAGCTTCGGCAGGACCAAACGGTTCCGTTCGAGGAAGGAGGTATCGTTCGGCTTGACCGGCGCCATCGCCGCGAACGCTTCCGCGTAGAGGACGGCGGCATTCTCGGCCGCGGGAACCTCCGGATACCAGGCGTTCAATTCTTCGAGGGTGACCGGGAAACCCGCGGCCCGTATGCGGGAAAGAGCCGCCGTTTCCAAGGGGTTGGTGACCTTGGCCGCCTTGGAGGACGGCTTGCCGCAGCCCGCTCCGCCCGCCAACGCCAACGCGGCCACCAAGGCCACGCCGCACAGGGACCGAAGGGGAGAACGGGCCATCAACACATGGGACCATGAACTGCGAACCGGTGTGGTGGATGTCATCGTCGGGAAGAGGTTGGCGTTTTCGGGCGCTGGGATAAGGCGCAATCCTGCATCGGGGAGGCGACGTCCTCGTCGCAGCTCCACAACCATGGACCAGGCGATGAGGACATCGCCGCCCCGGAACCTTCCAGCGGGCCAACCCTGGGCCGCTTCACATCCGATGGAAAAACAAAAAAGGGCGCACCCATGGGGTGCGCCCTGTTCGAGATCGTGACCGACGACGGTTATTCGCCGTCCTTGATCTTGAGGAAATCCTCGGCCGCCGCGAAGGCGTGCTCGAGGGCCACCAGGTCTTCGCCCGGCTTCAGCTGGTCGAGCATCTTCTGCTCTTCCTTCAGCTGCTCAGCGGTGTAGTTCGCCGCCTTGATCGACAGACCGATGCGACGCTCGGCGCGGTCGATCTTGATGACGCGGGCCGTGACGTCCTGACCGACCTTGAGGACGTTCTTGATCTTGTCCACACGCTCCTCGGAAACCTGGGAGATGTGCACGAGACCGTCGATGTCCTGGGGCAGGCCAATGAACGCACCGAAGCTGGCGAGCTTCGTGACCTTGCCGGAGACGAGGTCGCCGACGCGGAAGTGCTTGTCGATGTGTTCCCACGGATCCTCGGCGAGCTGCTTCATGCCGAGGCTGATGCGCTGGTTGGCCTTGTCGACCTCGAGCACCGTGGCTTCCACGACGTCGCCCTTCTTCAGGACTTCGCTCGGGTGGTTGATCTTGCGCGTCCAGCTCATGTCGGACACGTGGATCATGCCGTCCAGACCTTCTTCCAGCTCCAGGAAGGCGCCGTAGCTGGTGAGGTTCCGGATCGGGCCGGTGACCTTCGTTCCAGGAGGATACTTGTCGTGGGCGAGATCCCACGGATTGGTCTCCAGCTGGCGGATGCCGAGGGAGATCTTCTGCTCCTCGCGGTTGATGCCGAGGACGACCGCTTCGACTTCCTGGCCCTGCTTGAGGACGTCGGAAGGCTTGGCGATGCGCTTGGTCCAGGACAGCTCGGTGACGTGCACCAGGCCTTCGACACCGGGCTCCACTTCGACGAACGCGCCGTACGGAACCAGGTTGACGACCTTGCCCTTGACCTTCGTGCCGACGGGGTACTTCTGGTCGATGTTGTCCCACGGATTGGCCGTCTTCTGCTTCAGGCCCAGCGAGACGCGCTCCTTCTCGCGGTTGACGTCGAGCACGACGACGTCGATTTCCTGACCGACCTTGAGCAGCTCGCTCGGATGGGCGAGGCGGCCCCAGGTCATGTCGGTGATGTGCAACAGACCATCCAGGCCGTTGAGGTCGATGAACGCACCGAAGTCGGTGATGTTCTTGACCGTGCCCTTGCGGATGTCGCCGGGCATCATCTCTGTCAGGAGGGCGGAGCGGCGCGCGTTGCGCTCGGCTTCCACCAGCTCACGACGGCTCAGGACCACATTCTGGCGGTCCGGGTTGAGCTTCACGACGCGGAACTCGTAGGTGTTCCCGACGTAGCCCAACAGGTTCTTGGGCGGAACGATGTCCACCTGCGACGCCGGGCAGAACGCCTCGACACCGATGTTGATGATCAGACCACCCTTGACCACGGCCTTCACCTTGCCGTGCACCGTGCCACCTTCATTGCAGATGGTCTGGATGCGGTCCCAGTTCTGCTGGAACTCGGCCTTTTCCTTGGAGATGTGGATGTTGCCATCCTTATCCTCGGGGCGTTCGATGAGGACATCGACGATGTCACCCACCTTGACGGTGTCGAAGTTCTCGAACTCGGAGGCGGAAACGACGCCTTCCGACTTTCCGCCGACGTCCACAAGGACTTCCTTGGGTCGGACTTCGATGATGGTTCCCTTGACGATCTGGCCGGCGACAAACTGCCGGTTGTACTGCTTGAGCAGGTCCGCGAAGGACGGGGTACTGGCTGCCATGGACGATGATGCCGGCCCGACAAGGAACCGGCGCAATGACACGAACGGGGGAGGCTTTTTCGGGGCGAAGAACAGGTGCCCCTCGGAAGACTCCGTGCCTAACGATTCACCGACGTTGCGGTTGGCAACGGAGGTTGACGGTTAGGTTTCTCGTTTAACGACTTTTCTCAGCCCTACGTGGCTTCCGCACATGCGGAGCCGGGCACACCCAACCGTAGGGATCACCCACGCGCCGACAAGCCTGATTTCGGGCCTACGGAACAACCGGCTTCGGCTGGGCGGCTTCCCACTCGGCCTGCGTGACGACCTTGTCGACGTGGGTGAAGACGAACACGCCGCGCTTGTTCCCGACGAGGATGTCTGGCTTCCCGTCGCGGTTGTAATCCGCCGCCTTGACCTCCACGCCGGTGCCGGAGGCGTCATCGACCAGATGCGGCACCCAGTCGACGGACTTGTCCGCGCCGCGCTTGAGCTGGAACCAGTACAACAACGGGGTGGCGTTCGACTCCGGATCACCGGCGGGGCCATGCGCCCAGAACCGCTTCCCGGTGACGATGTCCTTCAAGCCGTCGCCGTCCATGTCGACGAGGTCGATCCCGTGGATCTGGGAGAAGTGCACCCCGTACTTGTTCTCGGTGGGGAGCTTGTTCACGAAGATGTGCTCCTTGAACTTGATCTCGCTGCCCTCGCGGTACTGCTCGAACCACGCCAACCCGTAGCCGTGACCGGCGAGGCTGCTGATCACGTCGTTCAATCCGTCCCCGTTCACGTCGTAGGCGTACATCTGCGCCCCGCCGATCCCGAAGGTGTACGGGTGATGCTTCCAGACCGGGTCGCCGGCGAGCGATGCCGGTTGCTCCCACCAGCCATCCTTCTCCAGCAGATCCTTGCGGCCGTCGCCGTTCACGTCGCCCACGCCCATGCCATGGGTGAACTTGTGGTAATTCTTGTTGGGCGAGAGCGGATGCCACTTGAACCGCGCCGTGGGATTCGCCGGATCCACCTCCGCCCATCCGTACGAACCCTTCGACGAACACACGATCTCGGGGCGACCATCCCCGGTGATGTCCATGAAGGTGGGCGATTCATTGTCGGTGACATCGATCGCCACGTGGCGCTTCCAATGGCCGCCGGCGCCCTTCGGATTCTCGAACCACCACGATTCCGCGCCCGGGAAGCCCAGGATCAGGATGTCGGTCCAGCCGTCGCCGTTGAAGTCGTGGCTGAAGCCGAAGAAATTGTCGGAGTACTCGTTCTCGTTTCCGAGGAATCCCTTGTACCCGGCGAACTCCACGGGTTGGCCATTCTTGGTGCTCTTCGAGCGGCGCGTGGCCGGCGCGTACTCATGCCGGGTCTTGAAGTCCGGCCCCTGGTACCAGTAAGGCCCCGAGACCACGTCGGTCACCCCGTCCTTGTTGAAGTCCCCGAAACCGGCGCCCTCGGACCAGAACTCGTCGGTCAACTGCTGCTTGGTGAACGTGTGGAGCGTGGGCTTGCCGCCGTTGCCGGCTGCCGTGGTGCAACCGCTGTTCAAGGCCAACGTGGCAAGCGCCACGGCGCCGACCATCCATTTCGGGGAAATCATGCCCCCTTTGTCGCGACCCACCCCGGCAGGGTCAAGGCCGCAACGCGCGATGGTGAGAGTTCAGCCTCCGAAGCGCAGCAGAAGACGTCAGGAGGCTGGGGTTGGAGTTCCCAGTCTCCAGTCCCCAGTGGCCAGTTCTGGAATCTGGAAACTTCGCTTCGGACCACCTCGTGACCTCGTCAGCTACCCCCCAACGTAGCAGACGACGTGAGGAGGCTGTGGAACTGGAAACTGCGGAAACTTCGCTTCGGACCGCCTCGTGACCTCGACGGCTACCCGCGGTCAGGGCAGCCAGTTCATGTGCCGATAGCGGTCGTAGACCCAGCGAAAGTCCGCGTTCCGAGCATTGCCCCCCGCCCAGAAGAAGCTGTCCTTGCCGGCCGACGAATCCTTGGCGGCCTTGATCGTGGCGGCGTCCACCCACTTCCGCGCCTCGGAATGACCATCGGCGAAGGCGAACGTGCTCACGTTGCCATGGAACACCGCGAAAGGATCCACCCAACCCGGCGGGCTCACGTCGATGACCCAGGTGCCATTGTTATACCCCCGCGAATCCGCCTCCTCGATGAACACCATCGAATTCGAAGGCTCCTGGATGTCGGTGGACTTGGTGAACAGCCGGATGCCACCCCACCCGATGCCGTTCATCCCATCGGCCTTGGAGTAACTGTCGTAGGCCCATCCGCGGCCCGGCTTGTTGTTCTTGGTGCGCAGATCGCCGGGGCAGTGGTAGGGCTGATAGCCCGGGCAGTACTTGCCCAACGGCGAATTGCTGAAGCCTACCTGCACCCGGCGCATTGCTTCGGTCACGGTGATGCCGGCCACAAGCCCCGGCGTCGGCCCCCGCCAGAACCCACCGGCGACCAACTCCACATTCCCCGGACGTGTGGCGGTGATCTGCTCCCGGTTGTCATCGATGTACATCTGCCACGCCAGGATGATCTGCTTCATGTTGCTGAGGCAGACGGCCCCTGTGGCCTTGGACTTGGCCCGGGCCAACCCCGGAAGCAGCATTCCGGCGAGGATCGCGATGATCGCGATCACCACGAGCAGTTCGATCAGGGTAAATCCCGCGCCTTTCCTGTGCGTTGGCCGGTCAACAAGTGGGGTCACCCAATCAAATTCTGCCGATACGGACCCGCAAGCCATACCCGGTTCAGGGGAGTGCTGACGCAACAACATTCAGGCCCCTCCCGGCTTCCCCAAAAACTCCCGTGTCCGCGGATGCTGGGGATTGTCCAGGACCGCCTCCGGACGCCCCTCCTCCACCACCTGCCCGCCATGGAAGAAACGGATCCGGTCCGAAACATCGCGCGCCAACTGCAGGTCGTGCGTCACCAACAGCATCGTCAGTCCATCGTCCGCCAACCGGCGCAACACATCCCGGACCTCCTCGCGCAATTCCGGGTCGAGGGCCGACGTCGGCTCGTCGAGCAGCAACACCGCCGGGCGCATGGCCAGTGCACGGGCGATGGCCACGCGCTGCTGCTGGCCTCCGGACAATTGCGAGGGCCGATGATTGGCGCGATCCGACAGGCCCACCTGCGCCAACAGTGCATGCGCCTCCTCCAGCACCTCCGCCCGCGGCCGCCCCTGCACGTGCACGGGCGCCTCCAGGATGTTCTCCAGCGCCGTGAGGTGCGGGAACAGGTGGAACTGCTGGAACACCATGCCCGCCCGAAGCCGCAATTGCCGTTGCACCTCGCGTGGCACGGGACGCGCGCAATCGACGGTTACGTCCGAGATCGTGATCCGCCCGGAATCCGGAACCTCCAACTGGTTCAGGCAACGCAGGAATGTCGATTTCCCACAACCCGACGGCCCGAGGATCACCACCGACTCCGAGCGTTCCTGCCGGTGGTCGACCGCGTCGAGCACGCGATGGGAGCCGAAGCTCTTCGTCAGTTTTTCAACGGTGATCATGGTGCAACATCCGTTCAATCCGCCGGGCGCCCAGCGACGCGGTCCAGCTCATCGCGAAATAGATCCCGGCCGTCATCAGGCCCAGCCCGAGGTAATCGCCTGTGTCGATCGCACGGATCTGGAATTCCTTGGTCAACTCCACCAGCGCGATCACGGACACGATCGACGAATCCTTGAACATCGCGATGAAGTCGTTGGTGACGGAGGGCAGCGAGATCCGCAAGGCCTGCGGCAGCAGGACCCGGCGCAACGCCACCCGCTGCTTCATGCCGAGGGCAAGGGCGGCTTCCATCTGACCCCGCGGTACCGAGAGCAGTCCCGCTCGATAATTCTCGGCCTCGGTCGCGGCGTAGTTCAATCCCAGTGCCAGCACGGCGGCGGCACCCGCGCTGAGCTTCAGCCCGAGCTGTTGGGCCAGCCCGAAATAGATGAAGTAGATCTGGAGCAACAACGGCGTCCCACGGAACACCTCGATATAGGCGACCGCCATCCACCGCAACGGCGCCGGTGCGTACTGCTTCACGATCGCGAGCGCGAGGCCGAGGGTCACCGCCAGCACCATCCCACCGCACGTCACCCAGACCGTCGTGACCGCGGCGCGCAGGAGCATCGGCAAGAAGGTCCGCCACTCGCGCAACCCGGAGCGCTGGCGCCGCACGACGTCCGCGGGCGGCTGCCACGTCCGCAATCCCTCCTGCGTCGCGCCCCACTGCCCGTACTTCGTGTAGATCCGCTGCAGGGTCCCGTCGGCAGCCAATCCCTCGATGGCCGTGTCCAACCGCTGCAACAGGTTGGTCTCCCCTGGCGGCACCGCCACCGCGTAGTAACCCGGCTCGAAGGGAGCCCCGGCGGCCCGCAACTTTTCGTTGCCGGCGAGATTCACCTGCGCGATGGGCGTGTCCGTCAGGACGCCATCAATGCGACCCACCTCCAGGTCGCGGAAGTAGTTCACGTTGTCCTGGTACACCCGGATGTCGAATCCCCCGAGCCGTTCCAGAAGTCGATGCGACGAACTCGCGGAAAGCACGCCCACAGGTTTGCCCTTGAGGTCGGAAATCGACTGCCACGCCGCGTTGTTCGAACGCACCACCAGTTGCTGCGCGAACACGAAGTAGGGCCGCGACATGGCCACCTTCGCGAGGTTCTCCGGCGTCCGTTCCATGCCGGCGATCACGACGTCGAAGTTGCCGCCCTGCCGCAGGGCCGGAAGCAGCATGTCCCAGTTGTTCTGGACGAACTGCTCGCGCACTCCCAGACGCGCTGCCAACGCTTCCGCAAACTCCACCTCGAAGCCGATCAACCGGGTCGCGTCATTCTCCGGATGGTAGATATAGGGCGCGCCGCCCTCGGCATCATCCCCCCACCGCAGGACACCGCGCGCCTGGACCTCCGACCACAGGTCCGCCTGCACCCGAAGGGAGGAAACCGCGACCAGCAGCAGGGCCAGTGCGAACACCGGGAGTCCCCACAGGAGGGGCTGTTTCGTCCGCGTGCGCGGGTGCCGTTCAGGCATGCATTCCACGCGGCGTGTTAAGCGGCCGGGACACCGAAAACACAAGGAAGATTTACAGCACTTCCACGACATCCCCGACGCGCACGATTCCCGTCGTCACCACGCGGGCGAGGATCCCCTGCCCCGGCGGCTCCATGCACGCACGCAACCCGGGTGCAATGGCGTCCATCTTGGCGCACGGAGTCCGCGCCTCGACCACCTCCAACACCGCCGTTCCGATCCGCACCTGCCGTCCGACCGCTGCGATCAGATCGATCCCGGTGGTCTCGAAATTCGAGCGTGCCACGCCTGGCGCGATGGAGCCCAACCCCAGCGCCGTCGCGTGCGACTCCAGCATTTCGCGCTCGATCAGGGTTACCTGTCGCTTCGTGGGTTCCCCGGTGCTGCGGCTGCGGCGACCAAAGTACCGCTTGTCGCCGCGCAGTCCTTTCATCTCCACCAATTCCACCGTCTCGACCGATTTCAGCGCCGCGCCGCCCTCGGAGCCGTGCAGGTGAATCGAGGCGACGAGACCGGTCTTGGAATTCCTGATGTTCATATCGCACGCAATGCCAACCAAAGATACCAGGCCCCGCCCATCGAGACCGCCAGCGAACCCCAGCGGACCACGCCGCCGACCGGAGCCGTCGTGCCGTCCGTGCCTGCGCGTTGGCCCTCTTCCCCGGCCGCACCCGCCTGGGTGCGGAAGGCCCGCAGGATCCCGAACAACGGCGCGCCCACAGCCAGGTGGCCCAGTTCCACACCCAGGCAGAACGCCAGCACCGTCACGGCCAACGACCCCGCCGGCCCGTCGGCCATCACCTCGCGCAACCCGCCCGCAAAACCCATGCCATGGATCAGTCCAAACCCGAACGCCACGGCCAACCGGAACCGTCCCCGCGCATGCTCCGGCGACAGGATGTTCTGCAATCCCACGAAGACGATGCTGCCCGCGATGACGGGTTCCACGAACCACGCAGGAAGAGAAACCCAACCCAACGCCGCCAGGGTCACCGTGATCGAATGCGCCAGGGTGAAGATCCCGATGATCGCCATCAACCGGCCCCACGCCCCTGCCGCGAGCGACAGCGCCACCAGAAACAGCAGGTGATCGTACCCCGTCACCACATGGTGCAACCCATGCCGCAAAAAGGATCCGAACGTCTCCACCCCGGACAACGTCGGCATCGCTCCCGCCGGGATTCCGCCGGCCCGTTCGGCGACCGGCGTCGACGTCGCGGATACCGTCGCCACCGCCGAAGCCAGTCGCATCTTCGCCGGGCTTCCGCGCCGGACCACGGCCTGACCCAGCGACCTGCGTTCGCCATCCGCCACCAGCAGCACGTAGAACGGATCCCACGCAATGCCCGGGGCGTAGTCCCGCCCTTCCAGCGTGCGATGACTGAACGCCGCTTCGGCCGTGGCCAGGGACGTGCCCGCGGGCAGGACGCACTCCAGGTCGTAGGCGACGTGCGTCAGGTCCGGGTACTTGTCAGAGTCCTCCGGTTCAACCGAATCCTCCAGCAACAGCTGGAAATCGAGGCACTCCATCGGCAGGCGCGCCCCGTTGAGGTCGACACGGAGATGTTCGGTGACATAGGCGGCGTGGTTGGAGACCGCGTGCATCAATACCGGCAGGTTGGTCCATCCACCCGCCGGCATCCCCTGCACCACCGACACCTCACGCAGGGTCGCCGTCGCCCGCATCACCAACCGCTTGTCCTCCACCAGCACCTGCCAGGTGTTGTTCAGGAACGGGTGCGCGTGCAGCCCGCCGCACAGCAGCGCCACAGCCACCCAGAACCACTGGAACAAACGGCTTCCCACGGCAACAGATCCCTTCCCCGCCACCGCCCACGGAACCGCCGGAGGTCAGAGCAACCGCTGGTGCCGGTTCTCGGCCTCCAACTCGGCCACCAGGCTTCCACAGCGCTGACGCCGGCGTTCGATGATGTGCTTGTCGAGCACCGGATCGTACTTCACGGGGTACTCCCCGTTGTAACAGGCGAGACAGAAGGAATCCTTTTTCAGGCCCGTCGCCTTCACCATGCCCTCTTCGCTCAGGTACCCCAGCGAGTCCGCGTGCAGGTACTGCCGGATTTCGTCGAGGGTGTAGTTCGCCGCCATCAGCTTCGAACGTTCCGGAAAGTCGATGCCGTACACGCACGGATTGCGGTGTGGCGGACACGAGATCAGGACGTGCACCTCCTTCGCCCCAGCCTCCTTCAGGCTCGTCACGCGCGCCTGGCTCGTCGTTCCACGGACGATCGAATCGTCGATGATCACCACCCGCTTCCCGCGCACCAGATCACCGATGAGGTTCAGCTTCACCTTCACGGCGAAGTCCCGGATGAACTGCGACGGCTGCAGGAACGAACGCCCGACGTAATGGTTACGGACGAACGCCATCTCGAAGGGAATCCCGCTCTCCATCGAGTATCCCAGCGCCGCGCAATTGCCGGAGTCCGGCACCGGCACCACGATGTCCGCCTCGATCCGATGCTCGCGCGCCAACTGGCGTCCCATCTCCACCCGCGTCTTGTAGACGTTGCGGTTGGCAATCGTGGAATCCGGCCGCGCGAAATAGACGTACTCGAAGATGCAGAAGGCCCGGCGCGTGTGCTCGGGGAACGCCTGCATGCTGCGCACCCCGTTGGAATCGATGATCACGATCTCGCCCGGCTCGATGTCCCGGACGAACTCCGCCTGGATGAGGTCAAACGCGCAGGTCTCGCTCGCCAGCACCCACGCCCCGTTCGCCAGCCTTCCGAGGCTCAACGGACGGAACCCGTGCGGGTCCCGCGCCCCGATCAACTCCTTCTCCGTCATCACCACCAGGGAGTACGCCCCCTCGATCCGCCGCACCGTCTCCACCAACGCGCTCTCATGCCCGCTCCGCGCCGGCTGGGCCAGCAGGTGCAGGATGATCTCGCTGTCCACCGTGGTCTGGAAGATCGAGCCCTTCGCCTCGAGTTCCTCGCGCAGGGCCGACGCATTCGTCAGGTTGCCGTTGTGACCGATGGCAATCCGCCCCTTCGCGCAGTCCACCATCAACGGCTGGGCGTTGGTGATGTTTGAGGATCCGGTCGTGGAATACCGGGTGTGCCCGATGGCCACCGATCCCACCAACCGATGGAGCACATCTCCGTGGAAGACCTGCGGCACCAGGCCCATGCCACGATGGACGAGGAAGGACTTGCCGTCCGTCGCCGCAATGCCCGCGCTCTCCTGGCCGCGATGCTGCAACGCGTAGAGGCCGTAGTAGGTGAGTTCTGCAGCGTTCGGATGGCCAAACACACCGAACACACCGCA
The DNA here is from genome assembly GCA_965283655.1 of Limisphaerales bacterium. Lineage (GTDB taxonomy): Bacteria > Verrucomicrobiota > Verrucomicrobiia > Limisphaerales > UBA9464 > UBA6176. Next base: position 79,826 of record CBDIPJ010000004.1, read on the forward strand.
ATAATGTCGAGGATGGGAGTTCTCTTGCACGAAAGGGGGCGATTCAGGCCCCCGGCCCCCGAAAACGGAAGCGGAATCTCAGGGGAGGCGCATCCCTGCCTCGTGACCTCGTCAGCTACCCTAATCGTAGCAGTCGACGTCAGGAGGCTGTGGTCGAAGAGTTCCCAGTCGCCAGAAACCAGTTCCGCCTTGTCTTCCGCGATAGGCCACCGTGCCTCTCGCGCATTGCAGCCGGTCGCCTTGTCCGATACTTCAACAGCACACATCCGGCGGCTCGTGCCGCCTCCATCGAAAATACGTCACGCCATGCCTAATCCCTGGACCGGCAAAGGAAATCCCTACACCCGCAAGGAAGTCGTCGAACGCCTCCGCGCCACCCTCAAGCAGGGCAACGCCATCATTGCCGCCGGAGCCGGTACCGGGATCAGCGCCAAGTTCATCGAGAAGGGCGGCGCCGACCTCATCATCATCTACAATTCCGGCCGCTTCCGCATGATGGGCCACGGCTCCACCTGCGGCATGATGGCCTACGGCGATGCCAACGCCATCGCCATGGAGATCGGTGAGTTCGAGGTCCTCCCCGTCGTCGAGGAAGTCCCCGTCATCTGCGGCGTCCACGCCACCGATCCCCGCCGCCGCATGTGGCACTGGCTCGGCAAGGTCAAGGAGATGGGCTTCTCCGGCGTCAACAACTTCCCCACCCACACGATCGTCGATGGCCACTTCCGCGGCGTCCTCGAGGAAACCGGCATGAGCGTGAAGAAGGAGTACGAAATGGTCGCGCTCGCCCGCCGCATGGACCTCTTCTCCGTCGTCTACGTCGGCAGCGCCGAGGAAGCCGTCGAGATGGCCAATGCCGGCGCCGACGCCATCATCGCCCATGTCGGCACCACCGTCGGCGGCTCGATCGGGGTCACCAAGGCGGTCGTCACGTGGGACTTCGCCATCCAGCGCACCCAGGAGATCATCGACGCCGTCAACCGCGTCCGGAAGGACGTCATCTTCCTCGCGCACGGCGGCCCCATCAACACGCCCGCGGATGCCGAACGCATCATGAAGTCCACCGATTGCGTCGGTTTCGTCGGGGCTTCGTCCCTCGAACGGATGGGCGTGGAGGCCTCGCTCACGAACCTGACCCGCGAGTTCAAGAGCCTGACGCTGCCGAAGCCCGCCAAGGCAGCCAAGGCCACCAAGGCCGGCAAGACCTCCAAGCGCTGATCCCATGCCCGCCACCCGGTTCATCACCACCGCCGAGGCCCTCAAGGAGGATTACAAGGGCCGGACCAATTACTGGGTGTGCCGCCCGGAGGTCTGCGAGGCCAAGGACCTCCAGATCTGCCGGGCCGTCCTCCCGGCGGGCGAAGGTCACAACTTCCACACCCACCCGGAACTCGAGGAGGTCATCTACGTCCTCGAGGGCCAGGTGGAACAGTGGGTCGAGAAGGAGAAGCGACTCCTCGGCCCCGGTGAGGTCGCCCACATCCCCAAGGGTATCGTTCACGCGACCTTCAACCCCACGGCCCACGACGCTGTCATCCTCGCCATCCTCTCCCCCGCTGCCGCCCAGGGTCCCTTCATGGTCGACGTCAGCCAGGAGGAACCCTGGCGCTCCCTCCGCTGACCCTTCACGGACCATGTCCAACCCCGCTTCCAGGCGTTTCGTCACCGTCGCCGATTCCATCACGGAACCGACGGCTTTCACCCTCAACGCCTGGCTGTCGCGGCCCGACCTCGTCCCCTGCCAGGACCTCCTCCTTGTTCGCGCCACCATGGAACCCGGACGGTGCCATCCGTTCCATCATCACCCCACCCGCGAGGAGATCATCTACATCATCTCCGGTCAGGCTGAGCAGTGGTGCGGCAACGAGTACAAGGTCCTGAAACCCGGCGAAATGGTCCTGATCCCCAAGGGCGAGGTCCACGGCACCTACAATCCCTACCGCGAACCCGTCGTCTTCCTCGCCATCCTCGCCCCTGCCAACGCCGCCGGCCCGGACGTCGTCGACGTCTCCACCGAAGCCCCCTGGTCCGGCCGCCGCGAATCCCTCGGCCTCGGCCCCTGCGCGCCGGCGCTCTCGCCGTAGGCTGCGAAGAAGTTTCCAGTTCCCAGTTTCCGCGTGCCCCCACCCGGCGCTGGCCATGAACCGCCGCGTGAGGGCACGCGGCCTACAATTCCAGTGGCTACCGACTCCCCGCTGGACGCACCTCACCTCAGCCCACACACGGAACGGGGTGGCGACGTCCTCGTCGCCGTTCCGAAGCCTTTCCCAAGGCGATGAGGACATCGCCACCCCGAAAGCACACTCAATCCAAGTCAGCACCCCCCTGCGCCCTTGCCGATCCAGGTCCGCCCGTGGTAGCGGTTCCGTGCCGATGATCCAACGGCCTCGGAACCCAGCGAAAGGCCTTCCAACCCGGATCCCGTCGGCACCTTGCCCCGCCAAAACCATCCGATGAGCGAAGCACCGAGCGAGCCCACTCCTGTCGAACCGCCACCGTTGCCACCGGAGACTGCTGTCCAATCCAAGTACCAAGGCGTGAAGGGGTGGCTGTTCCTCTTCTGCTTCAGTCTGGCCGTACTGGGGCCTCTCCTGACCATTGCATTGCTGATCACGGGCTTTGGTATGTCCCTGAAGTATTTCACGGAATATCCCGGTTTGCTGGTCATGATGATCATCGACACCGTGCTGAGTCTGGGAATCGCGGGCTTTGGCCTGTACGCCGGCATCAAGCTCTGGCGGATCCGGCCCGGAGCGGTCCTGGCAGCAAAGCAATACCTCTATTGCACATTGGCTTACCACGTCATCGGGATCGGCCTGCCCTGGATTGCCGGGCTGCCCCGGAAGACACGAAGTCCATGATTGTCGAGAGCATCCGGGATACCATGCGGGGCTTGGTCCACTTCGCGATCTGGTTTTCGTACCTCAACCGATCGAAGCGGGTGCGGGCCACGTACACGTCCTGAAACCTCCCGGAACGGGGAGGCGACGGGGGCGTCGCCATCCCGCGGGCGCATCTTGACACGCCCCCTTTTGGAAAGGATTCGGGGCGGCGATGTCCTCATCGCCATTGGGAATGGCTTTGGAACGGCGACGGGGACGTCGCCACCCCGCCACGCAGCCCCATCTTTCCCCGTCCTTGCCCACACCCCATGGGCCGGATACGGTGCGCCCGGTCCTCAAACGAAGACCGGTAACACAGCGATTACGATTTATGGCGAAGCTTTCCGTGCGCGACCTCGATGTCGCCGGCAAACGCGTTTTGATGCGCGTCGATTACAACGTGCCGATGGAGGAGAAGAACGGCGTGATGGTCATCAACGACACCACGCGCATCAAGGAGACGCTCCCCACCCTGCAACTGCTCACCTCCAAGGGGGCACGCCTGATCCTGGCCGCCCACCTGGGCCGTCCGGACGGCAAGCGCGAGGCCTCGATGAGCCTCCGGCCGGTGGCGGAGAAACTGGCGGAAATGCTCGGGAAGCCGGTGGCTTTCGTCGACGAAACCGTGGGCGAGAAGGCCGAAGCAGCCGTGGCCGCGTTGACCGACGGCCAGATCCTCGTGCTGGAGAACGTCCGGTTCCACGCCGAGGAAGAAGCGAATGACCCCGTGTTCGCCGCCCGTCTGGCCCGCCTCGCCGACATCTATGTGAACGACGCCTTCGGTGCCGCCCACCGCGCCCATGCCTCGACCAGCGGCGTGGCCCGCATCGTCCGCGCCTGGGGTGGCAAGGCCGCCGCGGGCCTGCTGATGGAACGTGAGCTGAAGTTCCTCGGCGACGAACTCGAAACCCCCGCCCGCCCCTTTGTGGTCATCCTTGGCGGCGCCAAGGTGTCGGACAAGATCAAGGTCATCGACCGCCTGCTGGAGAAGGCCGACACCATCCTCATCGGTGGCGCCATGGCCTACACCTTCAAGCTGGCCCACGGCGGCAAGACCGGGAAGTCCCTCATCGAGAAGGATCACACCGGCACCGCACTGGCCGCCGAAGCCAAGGCCGCCAAGCGCGGCGTGAAGTTCCTGCTCCCCACCGACACCGTCGTGGCGGACCTCAAGGACACCGGCAAGCTCAACAAGAAGGGCCGCCCCGTCTTCGAACCGATCAACCCCCGCGTCGTCAGCGGCGACATCCCGGACGAGACCGAAGGCTTCGACATCGGGCCTGAGACCGCCGCCACCTACGCCGCGGTCATCGCCAGCGCCAAGACCGTCCTCTGGAACGGCCCCATGGGCATGTTCGAGGACAAGCGCTTCGCCGAAGGCACCAATGCGGTCGCCCAGGCACTCGTCGCCGCCACCCAGAACAACGGCGCCAAGTCGATCATCGGCGGCGGTGACAGCGTGAAGGCGATCAACAAGGCCGGCCTTGGCGACAAGGTCACCTTCGCGAGCACCGGCGGCGGTGCCAGCCTCGAGTTCCTCGAAGGCATCCCCCTCCCCGGCGTGGTCGCCCTCGACGACGTCTAGGATCTGTTTCGAACGTCCGGGAGGCCTTCCCACAGAAGCCTCCCGGACATCCAAAGCAGGCGGGTCCGGATGGCCCCGCCGAAAAACCCCTTTACGCCCCCCGCTCATCGTTAGGCTCCCACCCCTGTTTCGCATGGAAAAGGACCGGAAGTTGATCATCGCAGGCAACTGGAAGTGCAATAAGACCGTTGCCGAGTCTGTCGCCCTTGTGACCGACCTCAAACGGGAACTCGCCGCCGTCAAGGAGGTGGACATCGTGGTCTGCCCAGCCTTCACGGCGCTCGACGCCGTGTCGAAGGCGATCATCGAGTCCAACATCCGCCTCGGAGCCCAGAACATGGGCGACAACGGCTACGGCGCGTTCACCGGTGAGATCGCCCCGGGGATGCTCCGGGACCTCAGCGTGCGCTACGTCATCCTCGGCCATTCCGAGCGCCGCCAGTACCAGAAGGAATCCGATGAACTGGTCGCCCGCAAGGCGGCTGCCGCCCACACGGCCAACCTCATCCCCATCGTCTGCGTCGGCGAAACCCTCAACGAACGCGAAGCGGGAATCACCGAACAGGTCGTGGAGAAGCAGGTGCGCGGATCCCTCGCCGGCCTGACGCCGGAACAGGTCGAAGCCACCGTGGTCGCCTACGAACCCGTCTGGGCCATCGGCACCGGCAAGACCGCGAGCTCCGCCCAGGCCCAGGAGGTTCACGCCTTCATCCGCCGGGTCCTCGTCCAGATGCATGGTGAAGCCATCGCACGCCGCGTCCGCATCCAGTACGGCGGCTCGGTCAAGGCCTCGAACGCCCGCGAAATCCTCAGCCAACCGGACGTCGACGGCGCTCTCGTCGGCGGTGCTTCGCTGGAAGCCAAGGGATTCGTCGACCTCATCCGCAACTCGATCTGATCCGATCCAGCTGCTCGTTTTCCAAACCACCCGGGCCTGCGGGCCCTGAAGATTTCAATCCATGCAACTCGCCATCAATCTGCTCACGCTCGTGCTCGTGGTGCTGGCCCTCTTCCTGGGCCTGCTGATCCTCCTGCAATTGCCCAAGAAGGAAGCCGGCATCAATGCCGCCTTCGGTGCTGAATCCACCGCCGCCATCTTCGGCGCCTCCTCCGGCACGGCCCTGACCCAGCTCACCCGCTATGTCGCCACAGGCTTCCTGACGCTGTGCCTCGTCATCGCGGTCATGACCAGCCGTCAGTCTGCGTCGCGCTCCGAGAAGATCCTCAAGGCCGCCACCACGGCCACCGTCCCCGCGGCCAACCCGCTCGGTGGTGTCCAGCCGGCTCCTGCCCTCCCGACACCGGCTCCCGCGGCCCCGACGACGCCCGCGCCGACCACCCCGAAGCCCTGATCGCTTCGACCTCCATGCGCCCTCCGGCGCCATCCCAGAGCGCCCCAGCCTCACGGCCCGGGGCGCTTTTGCGTTCTGCGCGCCCACTCCTCGCGCTTTTCGCCACCCTCCTGTTCGGTTTTGTCTCCTCCGGATGCCGCCCCCTCCCTCCCGCGGACCTCGTCCTCCACAACGGCCGCGAACCCGAGACCATTGATCCGCACCTCCTCACCGGACAGGCCGATGGCCGCATCGGCTCCGCCCTATTCGAAGGCCTGACCCGGTACGATCCGGTCACCGGCAACGCTATCGCCGGCCTCGCCGAAAGCTGGTCCCTCAGCCCCGACGGCAAGACCTACACCTTCACGCTCCGCACGAACGCCGCGTGGTCCACCGGGCAACCCATCACCGCCGAGGATGTCGTCTGGTCCTGCCAGCGCGCCGTGGATCCGAAGACGGCCGCCGATTACGCCAGCCAGTACTTCTATATCGAGAACGGCGAAGCCATCTGCAACGGGGCCGAGACCAACCTTGCCCGGCTGGGCGTGATCGCCACCTCCCCACACACCGTCCGGATCCAACTCACCAATCCCACCCCGTTCTTCCTCGAACTCCTCGCCTCCCGCGTCTTCGCCGTCGTCCCCCGCGCCACGATCGAAAAGCACGGGGACCAATGGATCCGCTCCCCCGACCTGCCCTGCAGTGGGCCGTACACGCTGGAATCCTGGCGCGTCAACGACCGCATCCGGCTCCGCGCCAATCCCCACTACTGGGACGCCTCCCACGTCCTCTCCAAGGTGGTGGATGTCCTCGCCGGTGATTCCGCCCACACCGCCCTGAACCTGTACCTCGCCGGCGACGTCGACTTCATCGTCGACAAGGACATGTTCCCCACCGAACTCGCCGAAGCCCTCCGGGCCCGACCGGACTTCCACCGTTACGATTACCTCGGGGCCTATTTCGTCCGGTTCAACTGCACCCGGAAACCCTTTACCGATCCACGGGTCCGGCGCGCCCTGGCTCTGGTCATCAACCGCCCCCGCATCGTCGAACGGATCACCCGCATGCAGGAGCGACCGGCGTCCCATCTTGTCCCGTTTGGCACGGGCGGATACACCCCGCCCGCGGGGCTCGAACCCGACCTTCCGCTCGCCCGCCAATTGCTGGCCGAGGCCGGTTACCCTGACGGCGCCGGATTCCCGCCCGTCGAATACGCCTTCAACGCCGAATCCAAGCTCCACGAACACATCGCCGTGGAACTCCAGGCCACGTTCCGCGAAGCCCTAGGCATCCGCATCGAACTCCGTCCGCTGGAGTGGAAGACCTACCTGAACAACATGTCGAAACTCGACTACGACATGATGCGGAGCTCATGGATCGGCGATTACAACGATCCGAACACCTTCCTCGACCTCTTCCTCTCAAACGGCGGCAACAACCGCACCGGCTGGCGCGATCCGGAGTTCGACCAACTGATCCACACAGCCAATGCCACGCTCGACCGCACCCGGCGTTTCGAACTCCTCGCCCAGGCCGAGACCCGACTCCTGCGTGTCGGTGCGCCCATCGTGCCGCTCTATTCCTACGTCGGATTCTACGCGCTCGACACCAACCGCATCACGGGCGTCCACGGCAACCTCCTCGACGAACACCCGTTCTGGGCCATCGGCCGCCTGCCGCGATGAGACTCCTCCACCGACTCCTCCTGATTCCGGTGCTGGTGTGGATCGTCGCCACGCTCGCCTTCTTCCTGATGCGTGCGGCGCCGGGCGGGCCCTTTGATCGCGAACGGGCACCTGCCTCCAAGGAGGTTGAGGCCGCCCTCAAGGCCCGGTATCACCTCGACGAATCGCTGGGCCGGCAATACCTGCGCTTCCTCGCCGGCCTTGCGACCGGGGACCTCGGCCCTTCCTTCAAGTACCGTCATCATTCGGTCAACGACATCCTCGCCCAGGCCCTGCCGGTGTCCCTCACGCTGGGCTGGTTCGCCTTCGGAACCGCGCTGGGGATTGGCATTCCCGCGGGATTCCTCGGCGCCGTGTACCGTGGCCGATGGCCCGACTGGGGCGGCAGTTTGCTCGTCCTCGCCGGCGTCTGCATTCCGACCTTCGTCCTCGCCCCGTTGCTGGTGCTGTTCTTCAGCCTCAAGCTTGGCTGGTTGCCGGTGGCCCTCTGGGGTTCGTTGCCGCAGGTGCTGCTGCCCACATTCGCCCTCGGTCTTTACTTCGCCGCGCGCGTCTCCCGTCTCCTCCGGGAAGGCCTGTCCGAAACCCTCCGCGCCCCCTTCATCCGGACGGCACGGGCAAAGGGCCTCGGCGAATTCCAACTGCTCCTGCGCCACGCCCTCCGCCCCTCGCTGCTGCCCGTCGTCTCCTATTGCGGCCCCATGCTGGCCGACCTGCTCACCGGCTCGTTCGTCATCGAACGCGTCTTCCAGATTCCCGGCACCGGCGCGTTCTTCGTGAACAGCTTCTTCAGCCGCGACTACCCCATGATGGTCGGCCTCGTCATCGTGTACTCCGCCCTGCTGCTCCTCCTCAACCTCGCCACCGACCTCGCCTACCGGTGGCTCGATCCCCGCGTCCGCCATGCGTGAATCGCCTTCCACTCCTGCCCGCCGGGCCTGGAACCGATTCCGGCACAACCGAGCCGCCCTCGTCGGGGCCGCGCTCCTCGGCCTTGTCCTGCTCGGGGTCCTCCTCGGGCCAACCCTGCTGGGAATCGATCCCAACCAGGCCTCCGAAACACCCTTCGCTCCTCCCAGCACAGCCCACTGGTTCGGCACGGACATCCATGGACGCGACCTCTTCGCCCGGTCCCTCGTCGGCGCCCGGATCTCGTTGCTCGTCGGCCTGACCGGTGCCGCCGTCAGCGTCCTGATCGGTGTCACCTGGGGACTTGTCGCGGCCTACACCGGCGGACGCACCGACGCCTGGATGATGCGGACGGTCGACGTGCTCTACGCCCTCCCCAACATCATCTTCGTGATGCTCGTCATCGGGCTCACCGAAACCCATCTGGTGCGCGGTCTCCAGTCGGTGGCCCCGGGACTTGCCGGTTCCGCACGGCTGTTCCTTCTGTTCGCCTGCCTCGGGGCCGTGTCGTGGCTCAACATGGCCCGGATCGTCCGCGGCCAGGTCCTGTCGCTGCGTCACCGTCCCTTCATCCTCGCCTCGGAAGTCCTGGGCGCACCCGCCCACTTCATCCTGCGCCGCCACCTGTTGCCCAACGTCACCGGCATCATCATCGTCTACGCCACCCTGACCGTCCCGGCGGTCATCCTCTACGAGTCCTTCCTCAGCTTCCTGGGGCTGGGCATCCGTCCGCCGGACGCGTCCCTCGGCACCCTCATCGAAGACGGCGCCCGCCAACTCAATCCCATCCAGATCCGCTGGTGGCTCCTCGTCTTTCCCGCTGGCCTGCTCGCCTCCACCCTGCTCGCCCTCCATCACGTCGGCGACGGCCTCCGCGACGCCTTCGATCCCCGCTCGGAATCCTGATTCCATGATCTCCTACGAAGAAGCCCTCTCCCGTCTCCTCGACGGATTCCGCCCCAACCCGGCCGAAGTCATTCCCCTCGCGGATCTCGTCCGGCCCGGATCACCCGTGCGCCCGCGCTTTGCGGCCGAACGGATCTCCAGTCCCATCGCCCTCCCGCCCTTCGACAATTCCGCCGTCGATGGCTACGCCGTCCGCGCCGCCGACACGCAGGCACCCGACGCCACCCTCCGGCCCGCCGGTGAAATCCCAGCCGGCCCCGCGAATCCAGCGCCCGCCGCGCTCCAACCCGGCACCGCCTGCCGCATCTTCACCGGGGCGCCGATCCCGCCGGGCGCCGACGCGGTCCTCATGCAGGAGGACTGCGAAGTCCGTCCCTCCGGCGAAATCCAGGTGCTCGATCCCGTCAAGCCGTGGGAAAACGTCCGATTCGCCGGAGACGATCTCAAGGCAGGCGCCGAACTCATCCAACCGGGCGACCTTCTCACCCCCCAACGCCTCGCCCTGCTCCAGGCGTGCGGCATCGGTTCGATTTCCCTGACTTCGGTTCCGACCGTCGCACTGATCGCCTCCGGTTCCGAACTCCGCGCTGCTGGCGCCCCACTGGCTCCGGGCTGCATTTACGAATCCAACCTCGGGGCCCTTGCCCGCCTCTGCGAATCCGCCGGGGCCCGGGTCGTCCACACGACCGTCGTCTCCGATGACCCCGTTGCCACGCGCGAAGCCCTCGAAACCTGCGCCCATCAGGCCCAGGTCGTGCTCACCGTGGGCGGTGCCTCCGTCGGTGACCACGACCTGATCAAGTCGACCGCCCTCGAGATCGGTTTCCGCCTGGATTTCTGGCGTGTCGCGATGAAGCCCGGAAAGCCCTTCTTCGCCGGCCAACGCGAGAACACCTACCTCATCGGCCTGCCGGGCAACCCGGTGTCCGCCTTCGCCACCGCCCTCCTTCTGGCCCTGCCCGCCCTCCGGCAACTCGCCGGGTCGGCCACCCCAGCCCCCGATTCACGTCCCGGCATCCTCACCGAACCCCTCACAAACCCGGATTCGCGGCGCCATTTCATGCGCGTGCACCTCGACCACAACGCCGCCATCCGTTCCACCGGGATCCAGGGCTCCCACGTGCTCTCCACCCTCGCCGCCGCCAACGGCCTGGTCGACGTCCCACCGCGGACCACCCTGGAGACAGGCTCGGTCGCCCGCGTGATTGTCTGGTAGCTTCACCCGGGGATCGGCAGTTCATCTATCCGCAGATGGCGCAGATAGACGGGCAGAAAGGCCTAGATCCGACGAAGTCTCGAACCTCACCTTGCAGGTGCAAGGCACCTCCGATCCACGCCTTGGATTATCTGCGTCAACTGCGTCATCTGCGGATGCAATTGCCGTTTCCAGGTTCACCCCACGCGCCCCGCCCGGCCAACCACTCCGTCAGCCCCTTGTAGGCGGCGACATCTGCCGGCATCGACGCCAGCATCCGATCAAAATCATCCCGGGCACCCGTCGCCGCCAGCACCTCCAACAGTGGCCAGGTCCGGACGTGGATCAGGAACAACAGGACCTCCCCGCCCGGCAATCCGACAAACGCCTGTTCCTCCAACCGGAACCAGACCTCCGCATCCGGCAGTCCTGTCCGGAGCCTGGGCGCTCCCACCTCCGGATGCAGGTCGAGCGCCCCGGTGGCTGCCAATCCCCAGTTCTCACGCTCGAACACCTGTCCCGGCTGCACCCCTGCCAGGAACTTCCCGATCCTCGATCCCAACGCCGCGTTCAACCCCGGCACCGGTCCGTGAATCTCCATCACAGGCTTTCCCAGTTTGTCTGCCGGATCCCATCCACTCGGGAAACACACCGCGCCCCCCACAAACCGGAACTCATCCCCGTCCCGCCTCAACAGGAGAAAGTCCGGCGCCCAGGCCGCGGCCACACGCGACGCACGCTCCTGCGGGGTCACCCCCCCCACAGCCACATCCCGCAAGGAGTCGCCGAACACCCCCTCCACCTGCTTCCAGCATTCATCGGCCGCATCGCTCCACACCAAAGCCCGATCACGCCCGTTGGACAGGCCCGCGCGCCGCACCGCCAGCACCGACTCCGGAGGCACACCGCGTTCCAGCCAGCCCGGCCGCCCCGGCCGCAGGTGGAACTGGAACCGGTACGCCTCCCCCTCCCACAACCTCCCCAACCCAGCCCATGGCGGTTCCCACGCGAAGTCCATGTCCCAAGCTACGATCCAGTGACGACCAAACACACCTTCAAACACTTCCCCGTTTGCCTCCATCCCACCCACCGCTAGCCTTGCTGCAACATGCGCGTTTCCCGCCTGCTCCACACCCGCTATCGCGTCGATGACCTCGACCGCTCCGTCCGGTTCTATCGTGAGGTCCTTGGACTCGACGAGATCCGTCGGCACAAGTCGCCCCGCGGCTCGGAACTCGTCTTCCTGAAGGCCCCGGGCAGCGAGGAAACCATCGAACTCTGCTCCTTCCCCGCCAGCGGCCCCGTCCACGTCCAGTCCGACCTCACCCACCTCGCCTTCGAGGTCGACAGCCTCGCCGCCTTCGCCGAACACCTCGCCCGCCTCGGCCTCGCCTATTCCGACGGCCCCCACTACAAGGCCGATGGCTCGGGCGGGTTCGCCTTCGTGGATGCGCCGGAGGGATATGAGATCGAACTGATCCAACGTTCCCCCGCCGCCGCCACGTCCAACGCGACGTACTGAAGCCATCCAACCGGCCCACGGCCTCTTCCTCCGTCCTCCTTGAACTCCCCCATCCAACGCCGGTGGCAGGTCCGGGAACACTCCCTCGACCTCGCGTCCCGACCTCTGCTGATGGGGATCGTCAACGTCACCCCGGACAGCTTTTCCGACGGGGGTGACTTCCTGGATCCGGACCTTGCCATCACCCACGGCCAGCGGTTGATCGCCGAAGGCGCCGACATCCTCGACATCGGCGGGGAATCCACCCGCCCCGGAGCCCAACCGGTTGACGCGACCGAGGAACTCCGACGTGTCCTCCCGGTCATCCACGGCCTCGCCCAGCCCGGAAACCCGCCCGTGTCCATCGACACCCGCCACCCGGAGGTCGCCGCTGCCGCCGTCGACGCCGGCGCGTCCATCATCAACGACATCCAGGCCAACCGCTCCGATACCTCGATGTGGGACGTCGTCCGTGAGACGGGCGCCGGTTACGTCTGCATGCACATGCAGGGCGATCCCGCCTCCATGCAGACCGCCCCACGCTACGGCAACGTCACTGCCGAAGTCCTCGCGTTCTTCCACGACCGCCGTGAACAACTCGCCCGCGCCGGTGTCGATCCCAGCCGCGTGATCCTCGATCCCGGCATCGGCTTCGGAAAGACGCCCGCACACAATCTGGAACTCCTCCGGAACCTCCGAGATTTCACGCGCCTTCCGCAGGCCGTTCTGCTAGGAATTTCACGCAAGAGCTTCCTCGGAAAGATCACCGGGGCGGGAACGCTGGATCGGCTGCCGGCGGGCCTCGCCTGCACCATCTGGGCCGCGCAACAGGGGGTGCAACTCTTCCGGACCCACGACGTCGCTCCCACCCGCCAGGCCTTGCAGATCCTGGGCGCCATCCAATCCGGCCCGACCGACATTCAATGAACGGAGTCCTTCCATTCCTTCAGGACTGGTGGAGGCCCGCCCTCGAGATCGTCATTCTCGCGGTCGGCATCTATCACGCGTTCATCTTTCTCCGTGGCACCCGCGGCGCCCCCATCGTCACCGGCTTCCTCGCCCTCCTCCTTGCCCTGACGCTGACGACCCGGCTCCTCAATCTCCAGGTACTCAACGCCCTCCTCAACCAGTTCTTCGCCTTCCTCGCCGTCGCCATCGTCGTGCTCTTCCAGCCCGAGATCCGCCGCATGCTCGCCCAACTCGGCAACCTCCCCCTCATCCCCAACGCCCAGCAGGAACGCGAGAAGATCGAGGTCATCTGCGAAACCGTCGACCGCCTCGCCCCCGTCCGCATCGGCGCCCTCATCGCCCTCGAACAGGGCATCCAGCTCGCCGACCTCATCGAGTCCGGCGTCAATGTCGACTGCGAGGCCACCCCCGAGATGCTCGAGACCATTTTCTTCCCCAACAACGCCATCCACGACGGCGGCGTCATCCTCAAGGGCGACCGCATCCTCAAGGCGGCCTGCATCTTTCCCCTCACCCAGCGCGTCGACCTCCACAAGTCCCTCGGCACCCGCCACCGCGCCGCCATCGGCCTCACCGAGGACACCGATGCCGTCGTGGTCATCGTCTCCGAGGAAACCGGCCAGATCTCCTACGCCCACCGCGGCCAACTCGTCCGCGGCGTCTCCGTCGAGGAACTGCGGTCCTTCCTCACCCAGGTCCTCGTTCGCCGCACCGAACCGCGCAACTGGTTCCGGTGGCTCCGTCCCCAGGGCGCGGAACACAAGAAAGCCGCCTGAGCCATGTCCCTCCGCGAGTTCACCACCTACAACCGGTGGCAGAAGATCTTCTCCCTGATCTTCGCCGTCCTCATCTGGGCCACCGTCCGGCAGGGCGTCGAACAGGACGGCGGCGCCCCCGTCGTCCCCGAGGGCTACTCCCGCACCTTCGAAAACCTCCCCATCCGCGTCCTCACGCTCGCCTCCGAACTCAGCCAGTTCCGGGTCAACCCGTCCCACGTCACCGTCGTCCTGCGCGGCCGCCCCGACGTCCTCAACCGCCTCCGCCCGCAGGATGTCGAGGTCTACGTCAACCTCGCCGAGGTTTCCCCGGCCGACGCCGAACGCCACCCCGTCCACGTCAATGCTCCCGGAGCCCAACTCGGCTCCGTCTCACCGCAGGAAGTATTGATCGAAAGGGTTCAAGTCCCTGATAGTCGCCGCGCACAGGAGAACCCCTGATACCCCCCCTGATCATGTCGAATCCTAAACGCATCTTCGGCACCGACGGCGTCCGTGGCCGCGCCAACGTGGAACCCGTCACCGCCGAGACCGCCCTCAAGCTCGGCCGCGCCGCCGCCCACGTGTTCCGGAACCTCGCCGGTCAGGCCCGCAACCGCCTCCGCTACCGCATCGTCATCGGCAAGGACACCCGCCTCTCCGGTTACATGCTCGAAAACGCGCTGTCCTCCGGTGTCCTCTCCATGGGCGTCGATGTCGTCTTCATCGGCCCCCTTCCCAGCCCTGGCGTCGCCTACGTCACCCGTTCCCTTCGCGCCGACGCAGGCATTGTCATCACCGCTTCCCACAATCCCTACGATGACAATGGCATCAAGTTCTTCGGCCCAGACGGCTACAAGCTCGCTGACGACATCGAGGACCGCATCGAGGACCTCGTCTTCTCCGGCGAGATCGAGAACATCCGTCCCACCGCCGGCGAGATCGGCAAGGCCTTCCGCGTCGACGACGCCGTCGGCCGCTACGTCGAGCACGCCAAGACCAGCTTCCCGCGCGGCATGACCCTCGAAGGTCTCCGCATCGTCCTCGATTGCGCCCACGGCGCCGCCTACAAGTCCACCCCCGCCGTCCTTCAGGAACTCGGCGCCGAGCTCATCGTCACCGGCGTCCAACCCAACGGCACCAACATCAACGCGGATTGCGGTTCCATGCACCCGTCCGCCCTCTGCAGCCGCGTCCGCGAATACCGCGCCGACCTGGGCATCGCCCATGACGGCGACGCCGACCGCGTCATCCTCTGCGACGAGAACGGCGCCCTCATCGACGGCGATGACATCCTCGCGATCTCCGGCCTCCAGATGCTCCGCGACGGCACGCTCAAGAAGAAGACCGTCGTCGCCACCGTCATGTCCAATGCCGGCCTCGACGCCGCCATCCAGGCCGCCGGCGGCTCCGTCATCCGCACCGCCGTTGGTGACAAGCATGTCATCGACCGCATGCTCGCCGACGACCTCAATCTCGGCGGCGAACAATCCGGCCACCTGATCTTCCGCGACCACAGCTCCACCGGCGACGGTCTCGTGGCCGCCCTCCAGATCCTGTCGGCGATGAAGAGCCAGCAGAAGCCGCTCTCCGAACTCGCCAACTGCTGGAAGCGCTTCCCCCAACTCGTCTCCAACGTCCGCGTCCGCGAGAAGCGCGCCTTCGAGGAACTCGACGACGTCCTCGACCTCGTCGCCAAGGCCGAAGCCGAACTCAAGCCCCTCGGCGGCCGCGTCCTGCTCCGCTACTCCGGCACCGAACCCAAGGTCCGCCTCCTCGTCGAGGGCCCCGATCAGTCCGACCTCGAACGCATTTCGCGCATCATCTGCGACTCCCTCAAGCGCCAGGTCGGCGCCTGACTCAGCAGTTCGAAGTTTCCAGATTCCAGTTCCCAGAACCCGGGATCTCCGTTCTGTAGGCCGGGTGCCCTCACCCGGCGGGCGTCCCCAATCCCCAGTTCTCAGTTCCCGTCGAATCCCAACGGGATTCTGGCTCCCAGCCCAAGGTTGCCGAGCTTGCGAGGCGACCCTGGGTCCGCATTCCGACCCCAGCCAACCTCAACGCGGTTGTGGCTCTCTCGAGCCCTCACTCCTGCGACGCCCAAGATCTCCGCGTCCGGATGGCCACAACCGCGTTGCGGTTGGATCAACATGAACGGGAATTCCCAGGGTTGTCCTCGTTCCTCGGACCAACCCTGGGCTTCAGGCCTCAACGCCGTTGGCGTTGAATGACCGGCATCTGGCATCTGGCGTCTGGCAACTGGCAACTCACCTCCCGGCTTGAATCTTGAAACTGAAACCTTCGAACTCCCCTCCATGCATCCCCCGGGCAGGTCTCCACGTTTCCTTTGGTGTGCCGCCATCGCTTCCGCCCTGACGGCAACTCCGGCGTTCGCCTTGGACATCGTCATCAATCCCGGCAGCGCGCTCTCCGCGAATCCCCAGGCCCTCGCCGCCTTCAATCGCGCCGCCGTCCAGTGGGAAGCCCTCTTCTCGGACCCGGTCACCGTCACCATCGACGCCAACCTCGTCAGCATCGCCAACCCGGGCGTCCTCGGTCAGGCCTCGTCCGTTGAACTCTTCGACTCCTTCAACACCGTCCGGGGATTGATGATCGCGGATGCCGGCCCAACCGAACCCGCCCTCGCCTTCCTTCCCACCGCCGCCCAGTTCAGCGCGTACATCCCCTCCGGATTCACCCTCCAACCCGTCATCCTGGGATCCAAAGCCAACTTCAAGGCCCTCGGCTACAACGCCACCGCCCTCGACACTGCCTTCGGAGCCAGTGACGCCACCATCGAGTTCAACTCGAACTTCACCTTCGATTACGACAACAGCAATGGCGTCACTTCGGGCACCGTCGACTTCGAGTCCGTCGCCGCCCACGAAATCGGCCACGCCCTTGGCTTCCTCTCCACAGTCGACAGGGTCGATTTCCTCCTCGGCAACGGCCAGACCGCAGCCATCGCCCCATTCACCCTCGATCTCTTCCGCTTCAGCACCGCCGACCAGCCCACCAGCCTTGCAGATTTCACCCTCACACCTCGAAGCCTCTTCCCTTCGTTTCCCAGCCTCTGGTCCGACTTCTTCGCCGACTTTAACTTCTCCACCGGAGTGGCCGTCGGCGACGGACGCCAGGCCAGCCACTGGAAGGACGACGTCATCACCGGAAGCTACATCGGCCTGATGGATCCCACCCTCACCTCGGGAGTCATCGCCCCGATCTCCCAGGCCGACATCCGCGCCCTTGGCTACATTGGCTGGAACGTCGTTCCCGAGGCCTCCACCACCGCCGCCGCCTCCCTCGTCGCCCTCTCCACCCTCGGAATCCTCGCCGTCCGCCGCCGGTCCAAAGGAAGTTCCCAGTCGCCAGATTCCAGTCTCCAGAACTGATCGATCGTCGTTTTCGATCCTGGAGACTGGCCACTGGGAACTGGAAACTCCCCCTGTAGGAATGGTCTCGGGGCGGCGATGTCTTCATCGCCCAAGGAAAGGCTTCGGAACGGCGACGAGGACGTCGCCACCCCGTTCCAGAACTGGCGTCTGGCCTCTGGAATCTGGGAACTCCGCTGAAATCTTGGAACTTTCTCCCCTGCCACGAGTCTCACCCTCCGTCCCATGGGGATCTGCGGGTCCACCCGGGTTTTTCATTCCACTCCACGATTCCAAGGTCGAATTCCTCGCCGAAGCCCCCCAGCCTTTGTTTCTCGCATGAGCACTCCTCCCGCCCTGCCGTCCCGTCCCGCAGCCGGAACCGATCCCGCCGTGCCGGTCGAGGCCATCCAGCGCCTCACCGCCCAGCGCCAGGCCATGGTCGATCAACTTGGCCGCGCGATCATTGGCCAGCGTGAGGTCATCGAGAACGTCCTCCTCACCCTCTTCGCTGGCGGCCACACGCTCATCACGGGTGTCCCGGGCCTCGCCAAGACCCTCCTCATCCGCTCCCTCGGACGTGCCGTCGATCTCGGCTTCTCCCGGATCCAGTTCACGCCCGACCTCATGCCCAGCGACATCACGGGCACGGATGTCCTCGAGGAAGACCACGAAACCGGCCGCCGCAAGTCCGTCTTCATCCCCGGCCCCGTCTTCGCGAACCTCGTCCTCGCCGACGAAATCAACCGCACCCCGCCCAAGACGCAGGCGGCCATGCTCGAGACGATGCAGGAACGGCAGGTCACCGTCGGCACCAAGACCTACCCGCTCCCCCGCCCGTTCCACGTCTTCGCCACGCAGAACCCCATCGAACAGGAGGGCACCTACGTCCTCCCCGAAGCCCAGGCCGACCGCTTCATGTTCTGCATCAACACCGGCTACCCCACGCGCGCCGAGGAGGAACAGGTCGTCCGCAGCACCACCGGCAACGATCTCCCCGACCTCCAACCCGTGGTCAACGGACCCGAACTCCTCGAGATCCAGAAGCTCGTCCGCGCCATGCCGGTCAGTGACGAGGTCATCCGCTACGCCGTCCAGCTCGTCTCGAAGACCCGCCCCGACGAATCGGACGCCCCTGCCTACATCAAGGAGTTCGTCCGCTGGGGTGCCAGCCCCCGCGCCTCGCAGTACCTGATCCTCGGGGCCAAGGCGCGCGCCGCCTCCACCGGGAAGCTCTGCGCCGATTTCGAAGGCGTCCGCCACGTCGCCCGACAGGTCCTCCGCCATCGCGTTCTTCCCAACTTCAATGCCCGCGCCCAGAAGGTCGGCATCGAATCCATCCTCGACCGCCTCCTGGACGAGGTGAAGCCGACCTCCCGCTGAACCCGGCCGCCCATCGCGCCTCCCTTGAATCCACCGGCTTCACTCGCCCTCGACGCCCGCACCCTCGCTGCCGCGGAGGATCTTCCCCTCCTCGCCAGCATCATCGTCGAAGGGTTCCTCGACGGGCTCCACCGGAGCCCCTTCCTCGGTTACTCCACCGAGTTCTCCTCCTACCGCCAGTACGCCCCCGGCGACAACCTCCGCCACCTCGACTGGAAGGTCTGGGCGCGCACCGACCAGCTCTACATCCGCCAGTTCGAGGACGACACCAACCTCCGCTGCCAGATCCTCCTCGATACTTCGGCCTCCATGGATTTCGGCGCCGAACCCGCCAACAAGTTCCGGTACGCCCGGATCCTCGCCGCTGTCCTCGCCCAACTGATGGTCCGCCAGCGCGATGCCCCCGGCCTCATCCTCTTCGGCCCGGACGCCCGTCAGGCCCTCCCCGCCCGCGCCTCCCGCATGCACGCCATGGAGGTGTTCGCCCTGCTCGCCAACGCCAAAGCCGGTGGCACCACCCAGCTCGGACGCGACCTCACCGGCATCACCCAGACCTTCGTCCGCCGAGGCCTCGTCGTCGTCATCTCCGATTTCTTCACCGAGGAGGAATCCACCATCGAACTCCTTCGCCAACTCCATGGTCAGGGCCAGGAAGTGCTCGTCTTCCACGTCCTCGCCCCCGAGGAGGAAGACCTCCCCTACGAAGGCGAGTTCATCATGAAGGACCTCGAATCCGAACAGGAGGTCGTCGTCGACGCCGACGCCTTCCGCGAGGAATACCGCCGCCGTGTGAACGCCTTCTGCGACCGCATCCGGCAGGAATGCCTCCGCCTCGAAGCCGACTACCTCCGCATCCGTACCGACCAACCCCTCGACGCCGCCCTCATCCGATACCTCGAACGACGCGCAGCCGTCTGAACGTCCTCCGGCGCACCCATGCCCTTCTTCCTCACCAACGCCGTCCTCCTCGCCGCCCTCGCCGGACTCGGCATCCCGATCGCGATCCACCTCCTCCTCAAGCGGCGCCAGGTCCGGATGCCCTTCAGCACCGTCCGCTTCTTCTCGCCCCAGGAACCGCAGGCCAAGTCCCGTCGCAAGCTCCGCAACCTCCTGCTGCTCCTCCTCCGCCTCCTCATCTTCGCCCTGATCGTCTTCGCCTTCGCCCGCCCGTTCCTCCCGTCCGCCAACTCCGGCCCCGGCGCCCGCCAACCGCGTCAGGTCGTCCTCGTCCTCGACCGTTCCCTCAGCCTCTCCGCCCGCGACACCTCCGGCCTCCGCTGGGACGCCGCCCGCCGCCGCGCCCGAGAACTCCTTTCGACCCTCACCGCCACCGACAAGGCCGCCCTTGTTTCCTGCGCGGGACGAACCGAAGTCCTCCTCGGATTCGCCCCGCCGGCACTCGTCGCCGCCCGGCTCGACGAACTCCAGCCCACCCATTCCACCTCCGATCTCGGCGAAGGACTCCGCGAAGCCAACCGCCTGCTCGCCACCGCCGAGCCCGGCTTCCAGTCCTCCATCGCCATCGTCAGCGACCTGCAACGCTCCGCCGTGGACTCGATCAGCGCGGCACCCGTGCCTCCCGGCCTCGACGTGCAGGTCCTCCAGGTCGGCGACCTCATCGCCCCCAACCTCGCCGTCACCGACCTCCAGCTCGAAGCCGGTGAAACCAACCGTCCCTTCGCCACGCTCGCCAACCTCGGCGACGAGGACGCTCCCGCGGCCGAGGTCGAACTGCTCGTCGACGACAAACGCGTCTTCAACCGTTCCATCGGCCTCCGCGCCGGAGCCTCCACCAACATCGAGATCGCCCTCCCCACCCTTCCCGAGGGCTGGCATCACGCCGAGTTCCGGCTGAACTCCCGCGACGCCCTCTCCGCCGACAACCGCCGGCACCTCGCCTTCATCGTTCCTCCGCCCCTGCGCGTCCTCGTCGCCGAAGGCCGCCGCGGTGTCCGATCGTTCCAGGAACAGTCCTTCTTCCTCACCGCCGCCCTCGATCCCAACCTCGGCACGCCCTCGGCCGGCACCGGCCGGTTCCGCGTCGAGAAAGTGGATCTCGCCCAACTCGCCGCCCGCCTCCCCATTCCAGGCTCGCTCCCCACGGCGTCCACCAATCCCACCCAACGCCTCCCGTTCGACGCCCTCTTCCTTCCCGCCCAACGCTCCCTGCCCGCTGGCACCGCCGAAGCCATCGCCCGATTCGTCCGCGCCGGCGGCGGTGTCGCCCTGTTCCTCGGCACGGAATCCACTCCGGCCGGGTTCAACTCCGCGTTCGCCGACCTCCTTCCCGCCCAGATCCTCCAGACCGAGGCCGCCGAATCCGGCAACCCCTGGCGTCTCGCCGAAGCCAATCGCGCCTCCGCTGTCTTCGATGCCTTCCGCACCGCCAACAGCGGCAACCTCGCCGTCCCCGAATTCCTCTCGCGCTTCTCCCTCCAACCCGCTCCCGGCACCACCGTGCTCGCCCGCTTCGACGACGGTGTCCCGGCCGTCCTCGCCCGCAGCCTCGGTGCCGGACGCGTCCTCCTCGTCAACACCTCCTCCGACACCGCCTGGTCCGACTGGCCCAAGCACAAGACCTTCGTTCCCTGGATCCACGGCATCGCCCGCCACCTCGCCGCCCGCACCGACGACCGTCTCCTCGTCTCCGGTAGCACCGCCACCATCGGCTCCGAGATCGCCCTCGAGGACCTTGGTCCGGCCGACACCCGCCTTTCCCTCGTCCTTCCGGATGGCCGCGAAACCAACACGCTCGTCGGCCCGCGCGGCGAATGGCACCTCGAGCCCGAACTCCCCGGAATCCACCGCCTCCGCGACACCGCCGGCACCACGCTCCAACAATTCGCCGCCCACGTGCCCGCCATCGAGTCGGACCTCTCCGGCATCCGCGCCGCCGACTTCACCCAGCTTCTCGTCCGGAAGGCCGCCCCGGCCGAACCCGGCCTCGCCGGCACGCTCTTCGGAACCGACCAGAACCGGCGCGAGTACTGGCGCCTCCTGCTCATGGCCGCCATCGCCCTCCTCTTCATCGAAACCTTCGTCGCCAACCGGTCGAACACCTGACCTGCCATGAACCCCTCACCGGAATCCGCGCGCCACCAACTCGAAGCCGCCATCCGCCAGAAGGACGGCGCCCGTCGCACCCGCACCCTGTTCGCCACGCTCGCGGCCGTCGTCGCGGTCCTGCTCGCGCTCGCCGTCCTCGACTTCACCGTTTCCCTCCCGCCTGCCGCCCGCTGGGTCGGGCTTGCCCTGTGGCTCGCCGCCCTCGTCGCCGGAGCCACCCGCATCACGAGGATGCGCCGCGAATCGACCCGACTCGAGGAAGCCGCCCGCGACGTCGAGACCGCCCGGCCGGAGTTCGGATGCGAGATCTCCACGGCCGCCGAGTACCTCTCCGGCGCGCGCAAGCCCACGAAGGAATACGAACCCGAGATTGCCGCCGCCCTCCAGTCCCGCGCAGCATCCAACCTCTCGACCACTTCCGTGCCCTACGCGCGTCGGCTGGTCCTGCCCTTGGGACTCGCGTTCGCCGGAGCCTTGGCTGCCATGCTCGGATTTGCGCTCTTCGCTCCCGGCGGCGCCACCTCGCTGTTGCGGGCCGCCGCGCCCTGGTCCAAGGCCAGCCTCACCCGCATCCAACCCAGCCTCGGCAACGGCGAGTTCGCCATCGGCACCGAATTCTCCCTGACCAACCGCCTCGCCGGACGCATCCCGCTCAAGGCCGAATTCCAGTTCCTCCCCGCAGGCTCCAACACCTGGCAATCGTCTCCGCTCCCCGTCCTCGCCGACCGCACCGCCCCCCACAGCTTCCGCGTCACCCAGTCGCTGCGCTGGCGGATCACCGCCGGGGACGCCGTTTCCCCCGAGTTCACCCTCACCGCCTTCACGCCACCCGAGGTCCGCGACCTCGCCATCCGGTTGACCCCGCCGACCTACACCCGCCTCCCGGTCACCGAACAGAAGGGACCGGCCATCACCACCCTTCGCGGCACCCGAGCCGTGTTCCGCATCGACGCCAACGTTCCCCTCGGGAGCGCCTCCCTGCAGTTCACCAACGGCACCAGCCTTCCCCTGCGCCACCTCACCAACCAGCTCTGGACGACCGACCTTTCGATCACCAACGACAACGCCTACGCCATCGTCCTGACCGACACCCGCGGACGCTCCAGCCTCGACCGTTCGACCCACACCATCCGAGCCCTGCGCGACGAACCGCCGAAGATCGACTTCACCCAGCCCGGCCAGGACATCCGCGCCACCGCCACCAACTTCGTCCCGCTCGTGATGGAAGCCACCGACGACTTCGGCATCGCTTCCATCCAGTTGGTCTTCCACAAGCTCGGAACGCCCGAGCGCTCCGTGGCGGTTCCCCTCGGTGCGTTCAAGGATGGCAAGCTCACCGCCTCCGCCCAACTCGCCCTCGCCGAGCTTCAGCTCCGCGATTACGAACTCGTCGCCTACCACGCCGAGGCCCGCGACAACAACGACTTCGACGGCCCCGGGATCGGCCGTTCCCCCACGTACTTCATCGAGATCACCGACAAGGAATCGAACGCCGGACCCAAGCCCAAGTCGCAGGGCAAGGGCGAGAAGGTCAACCTGCTCACCATCCAGAAGCAGATCATCGCCGACACCGCCGCCCTCGCCGCCGCGGCCAAGCCTGAGAAGTTCAAGGAACTCGCCCAACGCGAGCGCGACGCTCTCGAATTCGCCCACCTCTACGAATCCGCCCTCGCCGACAACAACGCTCCGGCCGAAGCCCAGGCGCACATGAAGTCGGCGATCGCCCAGATGGAGAAGGCCGCCAGCCAGCTCGACCGTTCCAGCCGCACCGACTCCATCCCTCCCGAGGAAGGCGCCCTCGCCGAGCTGTACCAGACCATCCGGGCCATGCCCCAGCTGCAGAACCTGCCCACGCGGATGCCCAGTCTCGCCCAGCCCTCCAACGAACCGCCACCGCCCCCCGCCGTGCGCGTCGTCCTCGAGGAGATCCAGAAGAAGAAGGAAGAAGACCCCAATCTCCAGGCCCTCGAAGCCGCCCTCGCTCAGCTCGAAGCCATGGCCGAGACCCAGGCCCAGCTCGCCGCCGCCGCCCAGGCCGCCGCCGATGCCCAAGCCGCCCAAACCCCACCCGGCAACGACCGCCACTCCCAGGCCGAAAGCCAATCCCCCGCCAACGGCGAAGCCCAGGCCAAGGCCGAAGGCGAAGGCCAAGGCAAAGGCGAAGGCCAGGGCAAAGGCGAAGGCCAGGGCAAAGGCGAAGGCCAGGGCAAAGGCGAGGGCCAGGGCAAAGGCGAGGGCCAGGGCAAAGGCGAGGGCCAGGGCAAAGGCGAGGGCCAGGGCAAAGGCGAGGGCCAGGGCAAAGGCGAGGGCCAGGGCAAAGGCGAAGGCCAGGGCAAAGGCGAAGGCCAGGGCAAAGGCGAAGGCGAAGGCTCCGGGAAAGATCAGTCTGATCAGACTGATCAGACTGATCCGTCCCATAAGTCCCAGCCCCCCCCAAACCCCTCCCCACCCTCGCCCCCCAGCAGGAGGCCCTCTCCCAGCAAGCCCAGCAGCTCGCGGAGCGCCTGAACCGCGCCCTTTCCCAAGGCCAGCGCCCGGGACACAACCCGGGACAATCCCTGCAGAAGACCGCGGCCCAGATGAAGCAGGCGGCCCAGGCCATGCGCTCGCAAAACCCCGGAGCGGCCGCCACCGCCGGAGCCAACTCCGGTGCCGGCATCCAGTCTTCCATTGCCGCCATCCAGCGCCTCCTCGAAGGCCGCGCCACCCTCACCGACGTCTCCGCCGAGGAAGCTCCCCTCCGCTACGAGGCCCCCATCTCCGACTACTTCAAGCGCCTCAGTCGCGCGGAATGACCGTCCCCATGACCGAGTTCACCCATCCACCCGACTGGCGCTGGATCATTGGCATTGGCGCCGTGGCGGCGATCGCCATTGCGCTGAGTTACGCCTTCGCCCGTGGGCGCGCCGGAGGAGTCATCCGGACCACCTGCGCGATCCTGCGTGTCCTCGCCATCGCCGGACTCGTCGTTTGCCTCCTCGATCCCAATCACGTCCGGAAGATCCTCCATCCCCACAAGGCCCGACTCGCCGTCGTCTTCGACACTTCCCAGAGCATGGCCACCGCCGACGTCCCCGGCGGTCGTCTCGCCGCGGCCCGGGCTTGGGCCGACCGCCACGTGATCCGCGGACTTCCGAAGGGCGTCGAGATCGCCTCCCTCACCTTCAGCGACACCCTGCGCCGCCCCTCCAACAACGTCCCCCTCAGCGCCACCGGTTCGGTCTCC
Source organism: Limisphaerales bacterium (assembly GCA_965283655.1). Taxonomy (GTDB): domain Bacteria; phylum Verrucomicrobiota; class Verrucomicrobiia; order Limisphaerales; family UBA9464; genus UBA6176. The sequence continues at coordinate 104,590 of CBDIPJ010000004.1, forward strand.
GCCATCGCTGGCGCCCTTGGCAGCCTCCTTGCCGCTCCCGCCGACGACTCGCTCTCCGGCATCCTGCTCGTCTCCGACGGCATCGAGACCACGTCGCAGTCACCGGAGGCCGCCGCCCGACAATTCCGCCGACGCGGGATTCCCATCCACACCATCGCCACCGGGACCACGAACGAGATGCGCGACGTCATCCTGGAACAACTCCAGGTCCGACGCTCCGCAGCCAACGACGCCCCCACGAAGATCGCCCTCGAACTCCGTTCGCCCGGCTTCAAGGGTTCCAACGTCACCCTCCAGATCCGACGCGGAAAGGATGTGCTCGCCGTCCGCTCGCTCCGCCTCAACGGATCCAACCAACCCGTCGAACTCGAGTTCACCCCGCGCGGCAAGGGCTTCCAGGTCTTCGAGGTCGTCGCCAGCCAGCAGGCCGGCGAATGGCTCGCCGCCAACAACCAGCGCAAGTTCGCCATCGAGGTCATCGATCCCTCCCTCCGCGTCCTCTACATGGAAGGCACCCCACAACAGGCCTCCAGCCCCATGCCCGAGTGGAAGTACCTGAAGGACGCCCTCCAGTCCGATCCCGGCATCAAGGTCCAGGTCCTCTATCGCCAGTTCGGCAACAATGGCCAGTACCTCAACACCGTCGACGCCGACCCCGCCACCGGCGAACGCGCCTTCCCTGTCGAACACCCCACCCAAGGATTCCCGCAGTCCCTGGAGAAACTCCTCGAGTACGACGTCGTCATCCATTCCGACATCCGCCGCGAATCCTTCACCACCAACCAACTCGATTTCATCGCCCGCCTTGTCGAGCAGCACGGCGGCGGCTTCGTGATGATCGGCGGCAATTCCGCCTTCGGCCGCGGCGGTTACCACAAGACCGTCCTCGACCGGATCATCCCGCTCGCCATGGAAGGCGCCTACGACAACGAGGCCACGCCCACCCAACTCCGCGTCGCCACCAACGCCTGGTCCCATCCGCTCGTGAACATCGGCGGCACGCCCGAAAACACCCGACGCATCTGGACCGATCGATTCCCCACGCTCTACGGATACAACCGTGTCGAACGCGCCAAGCCCGGCGCCACCGTCCTCGGTACCGGCGACGATGGGGTCATCCTCCTCGCCGTCCAGCAGTCCGGACGCGGCCGCACGATGGCGTTCACCTCGGACACCACCCGTTCGTGGGGCCGCGATTTCGAGACGCTCTGGGGCGAACCCATCCGACGCGACCGCGGCTTCGACGAGGACAACTGCGACTCCCGCTACTACCGGTCCTTCTGGGTCAACGCCGTCCGCTGGCTCGCTGCCGGAAAGTCCGGCCGCACCAACCAACCCGTCGTCCTCGAACTCTCCCAGGGATACGGTTCCCCCGGCGATTCCGTCACCGCCACGGTCCGCGTCCGGGACACCGCCCAGCGCGAACTCCCCAACGCCGAGGTCTCCCTCTTCCTCTCCACCGGCGGCCTCAGCAACCGCGTAGCCACCGCCCGCTACGACGCCACGGCGCGCACCTACCGCGCCACGATTCCGATGCCGTCGGCCGGCACCCACATCCTTTCAGCCGTCGCCACCATCCGCAGCAACCGCCTCGGCGATGACCGACAACTCCTCGTCAGCGAGGTCATCGACCGCGAGCTCGCCGACCTGCGCGCCCGACCGGACATCATGGCGTCCATCGCCCGCGCCTCCGGCGGTACCGCATTCGATGTCGCCACCACCCCGCCCGACAACCTCGGCGCCACCCTCGCCAAACTCCCGCCGCCCACCGAGGAACTCCGGCGCACCCCCCTCTGGGACAAGCTCCCCTGGCTCCTCACCGCCCTCGGCCTGATCAGCACCGAATGGCTCCTCCGCCGCTGGCGCGGGTTGGCCTGACGCAGAGTTCCCAGTCGCCAGTTCAGTGCGCGTGCCCCGAAGGGGCAACAGGTGAAAGCCCGGGGTGGAACCCCGGGAACCGCGCCGCACAACGACCTCCGTGCCCTGAAGGGGCACACGGGACAGGGTTCGTGAGGTCACCGTTCGCCCCGTTGGGGCGAGGTGTCGTGGGATGGGGTGACCCAGGGTTCCGCTCCGCTCCACCCTGGGCTATCGCCGTGCGCCGCGTTGCGGCGAGGGCGGGCGCGGAATGAATGTCCCGGGGGGATATGCGACCCCGGGGACCAAGCCGGCACCCCGCACGATTCTCAATCCAACCCGCACGCCTTCTTCGCCCGGGCCAAGGTGGTCTGCGCGACCTTGCGCGCCTTCTCCGCGCCATCCCGCAAAACCGTGTCCACGTAATCCAGGTTCGCCGCAAGTTCCGCGCGACGTACCCGCGCCGGCCCAAAGTAGTTCCAGTAATTCTCGAACAACGCCTTCTTCAGGTCGCCATACCCGAACCCACCCGCACGCAACCGATGCTCGATCGACTGCGCCACATCCGGTGCCGCCACCAGCTTCAGCAACTGGATCGCCACGTTCTTCTCGGCGTCCGGCTTCGGCTCGTCCATGCCGCGACTGTCCATCGCGATGCCCATGATCCGCTTCTTCAGGACCTTCTCGTCGCCGAAGATCGGGATCGTGTTGCCGTAGCTCTTCGACATCTTCTCGCCGTCCAAGCCGGGCACCACCGCCACCTCGTCCCGGATCCGCGGCTCGGGAACCACGAACGTGTCGCCGTAAAGCAGGTTGAACTTCACCGCGATGTCCCGCGTGACCTCCAGGTGCTGCTTCTGGTCGCGCCCCACCGGCACCACGTTGGAATCGTAGAGCAGGATGTCCGCCGCCATCAGCACCGGGTACGCGAACAACCCGTGGTTCACCGAACCCACCGCCTCGTCGCCCATCCGCGCCACCTTGTCCTTGTAGCTGTGGCAACGCTCCAGCAACCCCATCGGCGTCACCGTCGACAGCAGCCACGCCAACTCCGTGTGCTCCGGCGTATCCGACTGCTTCCAGAACACGCACCGCTTCGGGTCCAGCCCGCAGGCCATGAAGTCCAACGCCACATCCCGCGAGTACTGACGCCGCAAGGCCGCGTCCGTCAGCGACGTCATCGAATGGTAGTTCGCAATGAAGTAGTAGGCGTCCCCCTCATCCTGCAGCTGGATGGCGGGAAGCATCGCGCCAAAGTAGTTGCCCAGGTGCAGGGCACCGCTCGGCTGGATCCCGGTCAGAATTCGCATGTGCCCCAAACCCTACCCAACCCCCAGCCCAAGGTGAACTCCTTCCATCAAACCCCTCCCCACCGTAGCTGCCGACGTCAGGAGGCAGGTCCAGGGGAGTTCCCTGATTCCAGATTCCAGTTCCCAGAAACTCCCCGTTGAAGGCCGCGTGCCCCCACGCGGCGCATCCTTCAACTCCACCGGGTGAGGGCACCCGGCCTTCACCCCCTTCAAACTTGAATCTTCAAACTTCAAACTTTGCCATTATCGATCAACCGCGTCCGCCCCATGAACACCGCCAGCGCCATATGCCCCCCACGGCGGACCTCCTCCACCGGCTCCAGCGTCTCCCCGTCAAAGAACTCCACGTAATCCAACCGCGCCGACGGCTCCTTCACCACCAACGCCGCCACCTCCGCCTTCAACTCGTCCGCCGCCACCCCACCCCGCCCCGCCGCTGCCACACGCGCCCGCACCGCGCGGATCGACCGGATCAGCACCGTCGCCTGCTTCCGCTCCGACTCATTCAGGTACGTGTTGCGCGAACTCATCGCCAACCCGTCCTTCTCCCGCCGGGTCGGGGCCACCACCATCTGCAACGGGAAGTTCATATCCTGCACCATCCGACGGATCACGGCCGCCTGTTGCCAATCCTTCGCCCCGAACACCGCCACGTCCGGCAACACCACGTTAAACAGCTTCGCCACCACCGTCGTGACCCCGCGGAAATGCGTCGGACGCGAAGCCCCCTCCATCGGCCGCCCCAGCGTCTCCTCCACCACGTAGGTCGAATACCGACCCTCGGCGCGTCCCGCGTACATGTCGCTATCCAGTGGCGCGAAGATCACGTCCACCCCGGCCTCCGTGCACAGCTGCCGGTCCCGCGCAAAGTCCCGTGGATACTTGCTGAGATCCTCGGTCGGAGCGAACTGCGTCGGGTTCACATAGATGCTCACCACGACGATGCCCTTCGGTCCCACCCGACGACGCGCCACCTCCATGAGCGACACATGTCCGGCGTGCAGGAATCCCATCGTGGGCACGAATCCCACCCGCACTCCTGCTGCACGCCACTCCTTCGCCAACCGCTGCATCGCCTTCGGTGAACGCACGATCTTCATCGGCGCCAACCATCGCCCACCCTCCCCGCCCATCCGCAAACCGAAAACCCGTCTTGAAACTTGAAACTGAAATCCTCGAACTCCCTCAACCACTGCCTCGTGACCTCGTCAGCTACCCACCCCTTCGTAGCAGACGACGTCAGGAGGCTGTGGAGGAGTTGGAAGTTTGAAGATTCAAGTTTGAAGCCCGACAGCCGTCCGTCTTGAAACTTGAAACTGAAATCCTCGAACTCCTTCAACCACTGCCTCGTGACCTCGTCAGCTACCCACCCCTTCGTAGCAGACGACGTCAGGAGGCTGTGGAGGAGTTGGAAGTTTGAAGATTCAAGTTTGAAGCCCGACAGCCGTCCGTCTTGAAACTTGAAACTGAAATCTTGGAACTCCCCCCACCGACGCAGGAGGCCGTGAGGCTCACACAATATTCCATCCCCGCCGATACTCCCGCCCCCACATTCCCCGCGTCGAACGATCCGCTCCCTTCAACCGTCCCTTGGCCGGATCCACCGCAACCGCGCCGCCGCTGCGCCAGGCGATGTTTCCCAGATGGCAGAGGTGAACGGACTTCACGCCCTCGGCAATGGGCGCGTTCAGCGTCGCCTCACCCCGGATCGCCGCGATGAAGTTCGCAAAGTGCGGCACATCGCTCGTCTTCCCTGGAACCTTCCGCAACTCCTTCCCCGCCGGATCCACCACGCGATACCCCCCACCCGCATCCACCGCCAACGTTCCCCCGTCCCCGTAGAAGGTCACGAACACCGGCCCATCCGCCTTGCGCGGATGACAGCTCGACCCATCCCACCCGATCCCCACCGACCCAAAATCGAAATGGGCCGTCATCGTATCGGGGGTCTCCTGATCATCCTGGAAATGGTACCGACCGCCATTGGCGGTCACGCGTTGCGGGTACTCCACGCCCAGTCCCCAGCGTGCGATGTCGAGCGCATGCGGCCCATTGTTCGCCAACTCACCGCCACCCCAATGCCAGCGCCAATGCCAATTGTAATGCACCAGGTTGTCCACATACGGACGTTCGGGCACCGGCCCCTGCCACAGATCATAATCCAACCACTCGGGCACCGGCACCGGCTTCCCGCGTCCGATCGTCGCCCGCGCGTTGTCGTACCGGCACCGCGCCATCCGCAGCGGCCCGATGATCCCCTCCCGCAGGGCCTGCATCGCTTCACGCACCGTTTCCGTGCTCCGACGCTGCGTGCCCATCTGCACGATACGCCGTGTACTGGCCGCCACCTCCACCATCCGTTCACCCTCCCGCGCGTTGTGGCTTCCCGGCTTCTCCACATAGACATGTTTCCCTGCGCGACACGCCAGGATCGCTGCCGGCGCATGCCAGAAGTTCGGCGTCGCAATGCTCACCGCGTCCAACTCGCGATCCTCCAGCATCCGGCGCAGGTCGATGAAGCCCGCCGGCCGCTTTCCTGACTTCTCCTCCACCTTCTTCGCTGCTGCATCCCGGCGCCGCACGTCCACATCGCACACTGCCGACACCTCGGCTCCGGGCACCTGCAACAAGGCCGTGACATGGTCCATCCCACGTCCCAATCCGATCACCCCGACACGCACCCGACGCGACGCGGGCACCCCTTGGGCAAAGGCCGGCGCAACGCCCGAAGCCAGTACCAACCCGATCAACCCGGTGCCCGCAATGAACCGCCGCCGCGGCATGGCGCCATCCGCTTTGTCCTGTGGGAGTGTCATGTCCCCAGACACACCGAACCCCGCGCCAAATCAAGCCACTGTTCCACATCTTTCAAGGAACTGGAATCCGTCCACAGCCTCCTGACGTCGTCTGCTACAATCAGGCGTAGCTGACGAGGTAACGAGGCAGTGGTTGAGGGAGTTCGGGGAAGATTTCAGTTTCAAGTTCCAAGACAGGGACTGCCGGGCTTCAAACTTGAATCTTCAAACTTCAAACTCCCCGTCCACAGCCTCCTGACGTCGTCTGCTACAATCGGGTGTAGCTGACGAGGTAACGAGGCAATGGTTGAGGGAGTTGGGGAGGATTTCAGTTTCAAGTTTCAAGTTCCAAGACAGGGATTGCCGGGCTTCAAACTTGAATCTTCAAACTTCAAACTCCCCGTCCACAGCCTCCTGACGTCGTCTGCTACAATCGGGTGTAGCTGACGAGGTAACGAGGCAGTGGTTGAGGGAGTTCAGGGAAGATTTCAGTTTCAAGTTTCAAGTTCCAAGACAGGGACTGCCGGGCTTCAAACTTGAATCTTCAAAAGGCGTGTGACAGGGAGAGTTGGTCAGTTGGAGTGTTGAGCGATGTCAGAGTGACGTGCCACTAGGTTGGCCTTTTTTGTTGAGGGATTTGGCTCCGAGCCTGCGGCCGCGAGTGGCGAGGTCTGGGAGGGCCGGAGAGCCGCCGGGTTGCTTTTGAAGGGGTTGATAGGGGAGATGGCCGAGGGTGGGCTGAAGAGAGGAAACGGCGCGGCGGAGGGCGTAGAGGTCGAGGAACCCGAGAGAGAAGTTGAGCTCCGCGCGGACCAGGCGGTGCTGCCAGTGCTGGCCAGCCGGATAGGGTCTGCCCATGACCGTAAGGGTGCCTTCCCCATCGGTCCTGCGAAGGAAGATGACAGTGCCTGCAAGGGGCGCCTTCGGATCGAACACGAATGGGTTGGGAAAGGGCCGCCTGAGAGGGGCGGCCGCGCTGATGCGGAGGGCATGCTTGGCTCGTGAGGCCTCGACGTAGGAGGCGCTGCGGTGCTGGAGGGCGGCGAGGTCTGGGTGGGTGAAGCGTTGCCAAACCCGGCTCTGCCAGCGGGCGTTGTAGCTTTCGATGGCGGCTTGGAAGCCGGTTTCCCTAGGTGGGGCGAAGACCGGTGTGATGTCCAACTGGAGGCAGAGCCGGACCACGCGGCCCAGGGTGTCCGCGTAGTGGTGTGGTCCTTGGAAGATAGGGGCGTTGTCGAACTGGGCATAGGTTGGACGACCATGCTGGCCCCAGTGGGCAAGGAGGGCAGCGAGCACTGAATCGGTTGTAAACGGGCCTTCTGGCCACGATCCGGGGAGGTGCCCGTGGAGGGACATGGCGTTGAGGACCTCGACTTGAGTGCCACCGGCGATGACCAGGCCCTCGACGGTGTCGAAGCTGTCGAGTTCGGCCTCGCGGCGCGTCAGGGCGGGCAGGTACCAGCCCGGGGGCGGAGGCGGACGGCGGGTGCGGATCCGGCCGTCCAGGACCCCGGACCGCTTGAGGATGCGGCCGATGGTGCGCACGCAGGGAACGGGACCGTCGGGATCCGCCCTCAGCAGTTCGTCCCGGATGGCCTGGGCGCCACAATCGCCGAGAGGCGAGGAGCGGAGGCTGCCGCGGGCTTGAAGGATGCGCACCTCGACGGGGTCGGGAGTGCGGTTGGCTGGTGCGGAGGAGGCCCGGTGCTGGTCGGTCCACCCCACCCGGTCCAAGCGCAAGGAGCCGGCCCGGCGTAGCCAGTACTGGAGGTGAGAGAGGCTCACGCCGAAGCTGCGGGCGACGCCGCGTACCGAGGCACCACCGCGAACCAGACCATCTCCCGTCGGCGGGAAGCGGAGAGCTTTTCATCCCAGTATCTTGCCCACGGATCACCCGGAACGCATCCACCAACCGCCCGGCGGGCCGGGCTCCGCTTCGGCCTCGCTTCGCTCGTCCTCCGCGGAGCCCGGCCCGCCGGAATCCCCTCACCACAATCCTTCCTCCGACCTACTCTCCCTGTCACCTGAGTGACCAACTCCCCCTGTCACTTGTCTCTTCAAACTTCAAACTCCCCATCCACAGCCTCCTGACGTCGTCTGCTACAATCGGGTGTAGCTGACGAGGTAACGAGGCAGTAGTTGAGGCAGCTCGAAGATCTCAGTTCCAAGTTTCAAGACAGGGCTTCAAACTCAGCCCCCCCGCCCGCCATTGTCCCCTCATGACACGCCGCAGCTTTGCCTCCGTCGTCGCGCTCGCCGCGTTCGCCTCCGCGGTCCCCATCCGTGGCCTCGCCGCGGAACCTCCCAAGCCTCCCGCCGACTTCACCGTCCAGTCGCCCATCGACGACCGGAAGTTCACGCTCTCCGAGGCACGCGGCCGCTGGGTGGTCCTGCACTTCCTCCTCAAGACCGAGTGCCCCGTCTGCCTCCGCCACACACGCGACCACCAACGCCGCGCCACCGAAACCTCCGACGTCACCCACGTCTTCCTGAAGCCTGATTCCGCCGATGAAATCCGCAAATGGTCGGAATCGCTGAAGGAACAGAAGGTCCCGCTCTTCCGCGACGCCGACGCCACCCTTGCGAAGGCCTATGGCATCCCGGACGGCTACGCCTTCCACGGTCAGGTGGTCCACTACCCCGCCCTGCTCGTCCTGGATCCCGACGGCAAGGAAGTCTTCCGTCATGTCGGCAAGAACAACGGCGACCGTGTCTCCGTGGATCGACTCCAGGAGATCCTCGCTGAGCAACGCCGCAAGCGCAGCGACGCCGCGAAACCCTGATCCCAATAGCGGCGGTTGCATCCGCAGATGGCGCAGATGATCAGAAGCTTGGATCAGACGTACCATGCACCCGCAAGGTGAGGTTTCCACCAGCGCCGGATGCTCGCGTTGCTGCCTCTCTATCGGCGCAATCGGCGCCATCTGCGGATAAATGAACTGCCGATTCCAGAGTCACTCCCCGGCAGTCGGCACCGCCGTTGCCCGGGCGGCTTGAGCCCGACGCTGCGCAAGCAGGTTGTCCGCGGTGTAGATCACGAGGGCCACCCAGATGAACCCGAAGCTCACCAGCCGCGAGCTCGCAAACGACTCCCGATAGACCCACACCCCGAGGATCAACTGCACCGTCGGGGCGATGTACTGAAGCAGGCCCAACGTCGACAACCGGATCTGCTTCGCGGCGTACGCAAACAGGAGCAACGGCACCGCGGTCACCACGCCGGAACTCAGGATCAAGAGATGCGTCCGCAGGTCCACACGCCCCAAAGCTCCCGTCCCCTCCGCGTGCCGCCACCACAGGAACCCGATCGCCACCGGCGACAACAGCAACGTCTCCACCGCCAATCCCGGGATCGCCCCCACCGTCGCCCGCTTTCGCAGCACCCCGTAGCAACCCCAACTCCCCGCCAGCGCCAGCGCGATCCAAGGAACCCGCGCCGCCTGCGCCACCATCAACCCCACACCGATCGCGGCCAGACCCACCGCCATCCATTGCACCCGACGCAACGACTCGTGCAGCAGGAATCGTCCGGCGAGGACGCTGAACAACGGAACCAGGAAATACCCGAGGCTCGTCTCGATGATGTGGCCGCTGTTCACCCCCCAGACGTACACCATCCAGTTTGTCGTCAGCAGCAGCGCACCCAGCAGCATCCGCCCCGCCGACCGCACCGTTCCGAGCGCCCGTTTCACTTCGGCGAAGCCGTCCTTCATGCCCAGCAACAGAAGGAGCAGCAGCACCAGCGACCACAGATGCCGGTGCGCGATCAACTCCACCGGATCGACCGCCGAAAGCGGTTTCCAGTACAGGGGAACCAATCCCCACAGCAGATAACAGGTGCCGGCGGCCAACGCCCCCGAGCGCGCGCGGCCGTGCGGCGTTTCAGGCAGCGAACGCACCGGCGTAGCCTCCAGATTCCACCCAAGCCGTCAATCCGGCGGGCGAATCTCACCGCTCTGGAAACCGGGTTCTGGCGACTCCCGGCTGAAGGCCGCGTGCCCTCACGCGGCGCTGAAAGGGAGTTCCCGGAGGCCAGTTCCCAGTTTGCCGAGCGGCGCATTCCCCATTCCGCCGGGTGAGGGCACCCGGCCTTCAATACGACGGACATCTCCAGCTGCTTCCAACTGGAATCTTCCAACTTCAAACTCAGTAGGACAACACCCGCACCCCGTCGCCTGAAGCCACCACGAGCGTCCGTCCATCGATGAAGCGCACCGCGTACACCGGGGTCTTCCCCACCCGCAGGACCCCCAATTCCCGTCGCGTCTTCGCATCCCACAACACCACCCCGCCATCCACCGAACCCGCCGCCACCCTCGATCCATCCACGGACATCCCGACACTCAGATAGGCACGCGGCACGGAGGCCAGCGTCGTGCCCTGGTCCTTGCCTCCTCCCACCGGGAAGATCGACACCCGGCCATCCAGCGTGACCGCCAACACGCGATCGCCGGCAGGTGAAAACGCCGCCGCCTGCACCTGCGGCAACACGTGTTCCTGGGCCATGGGTTCCGGTCGGCTCAGGTCCCACACCGCCAGACGGCCTTCGCCCACGGCGGCAAGACGACGGCCATCCGCCGAGAAGACCACCGACCGCGCCAATGGCATCTCGAAGCGATGCTTCAAGGCCAGCGGTTCCACGCCATACACCCGCACCCCGTTGGCCGTGTCAGCGACAGCCAACTGGCGTCCCGCCCCATCAAAGGTGAGATCTGCCGAACCCGAGAAGCGCGGTACAGGCACCCAACCGGGTTCATCAACCGTCATTGTCTTCCCTTCCAGTTCGAGCGAGCGCACCCCGATCCGGCCGCCCACCCAATACCGAGCTGCCAATCCCGCCGGGGAGTTCGTCGAATAGGCAAAGGCCGAGGCCAGTGCGTCGGCATCCGTCGGCAAGGCCCGGATTACTTCGCCCGCCGGCAACGTCCAGACCTGTACGCCATCGGCAGCCGACACCAATGCGTGTCCGCCGTCGGGCAGCAACGAGGCTCCGAGCATTCCCGCGGGCCCATTGGTCAGGGACACCCATCCGCGGGCTGCCTGAGGTCGCCACCGCCGGACCTCCGCCGCGCTTCCCACCACGACCAACTCATCTCCCGCCCACGCCACATCCTGGCTGAATCCCTCCAACCCACGAACACGGGCCACCTCACGCCCCGATGGAAACTCCCGCACCAACCCGAACGCGTCGCGACCGACGGTCACCACCTGTGAGTCGTCATGGGCGAACCGGATCGCCAGAACCGAGGTCGCATGCCCCGTCCACGTGGATACGACCGCACGTTGCTCCGCGTCCCAGACCAGCACCCGGCCATCCGAAAGTCCGCTCAGCAACCAGCGCCCATCCGCAGAAAACCGGAGGCAGGTCACCTCCACCTCACTGTCCGCACCCGACATCGCTCCCGTCTCCCATCGGCGGACCGACAGGTCCGCCGGCCCGTCCATGGGGACCCACGCCACTGCGCGCGGACCGTGGGAAACCACCAGCCACGGAACCACCGGACTCAACGCCAGAGCCGCCGGACGCGTCTGGGCCGGCAGTGGGATCTCGCGGACCGAGCCGTTCGCCACCGAGAGTTCCACCAGCGATTCCCGGCCGGTCAGCCATACCGTGGACCCATCGGCGGAAACTGCCCTGGGCCCTACCATCCCGGGTGCCGCCCACACCCGGTTGGTGGTCCATGCCATCCGGTCGATGAACTGGACCAACGTATTGGTCGCTCCCGGCACACGGTGGTTGATCACGAACCAACCCCCATCCGGGGCCACCTCGAGTCCGGACAATCCCGGAGCCCGCAGGCTGCCGCGACGGATCTCCTTCCCGGATTCCAGATCCCACTCGACGACGACCCCGGCGTTGTCGGCCCCAAGCACGCGTCGGCCTCCCGGAACGACCACCACGCGCTGTCCCTCGCCCGCAAGGCTTCCCAGAACACCGACGGCATCCGAGCGGACCTGGCCTTCGAGGAAGTGCCATTCCCAACCGCGGAGATCGCGTTTGCCGCGGGCGGGTGTCTGGCGGCCCAGGATGGACCGCACGCGGGGCGATTCGCCATTGGCATGCGCCGCCAGTGCGAGGGCCATGTCGCCCGCGTACAGGTCCGCGCGGGCTGCCGACTCTTCCGCCTGGGCCTGTTCCATGGCTGCCCGGGCGGATGCTTCCCTGACCTTTGCCGCAGCAAGCGCCAACCGATGGTCGCGCACCATCCATCCGATCCCGAGTCCGACGGCCGCCACGATCGCCAGCACGCCAAGGACCCAGACCAGCGCGCCGCCGGCACGCCCCCCATCCAACCGTCGTCCAACCTGTGTCCTTGATCCGCTCACCGCACTCATGATGCCTCACGGACGTACAAGGTGCACCGCCCGGTTCAGCCTATTTGCAGAAAACCGGTCATCCCTTGGTCGGATCGGGCACCGAGGCACGCCCTGGCAATGCCAGATACACGACCCCGCCCACCGCGCTCCACAACAGGTTCGCGGAGTACCCGAGCAAGGCCAGCGCCAGCGCTTCCCCGTGCTTCACCCCGGGAAAGGCCGCGATGGCCAACAACGACACGAACAGGTGTTCCCGCACGCCCAAGCCGCTCGGAGTGATGGGAAGCGCCGCCACGCAGACCACCGCCGGAACCACAAACCAGAGCACACGCCCCGGAACCTCCAGTCGCAACCCATCCGCCAACGCCAGGAAGGTTCCCACGATCGCGAGGTTGATCACCAGCGACCAGAACGCCGCTGACAACACGTATCGCGGATGCCGCCCGAACAACCGGCACGCCGCCAACGCCCGCGCCACACTGTCGCCCCTTGGCAACCGTCGCAGCCAACGCCCGGCCAACGCCCCCTCCGCCAACAGATCCGTGTAGAATCCAACCACCACCGCACCGAGCGCCACCGCCGCCATCCCGCCCACCATCAGCGCCAGCAATTGGTAGCGGCGATACCCGGGAAACAGCGGACTCCTGGCCCCGCCTCCCACGCCATCGGGATCATCGCCACCGCAAAAAGCAGCAACGCCAGCGTCCCCACCAACCGATCCACCACCACCGTCAACGCCGCCTCCGCGCGCTTGTCCTGCGTCCATCGCGAGGCACACCACGCCTTCACCACGTCGCCTCCCGTTGAACCCAGCAGGAAGGCGTTGAAGAAATGCGCCACGAACGAAACCCGCGTGACCTCGAACACGCTCAACTCCAGTCCCTGCACCTTCAACGCACTCCGCCACCGCAACCCGCCCACCACCACCGGCACACCGCACAATCCCAGCGCCAGGAAGAGATTGGTCCAGTCCAGGCTGTTCGCCGTCCGCCACAGTTCCACCGGACCGCGCGACCACGCCAAGCGCCGCTGGTCCCACTTCGACAAGGCATCCCACGACTGTCCCGTCGTCGACAGATGCAACTGGGCCTCGTTGCAGAAGATGATGTGCAGGATCAACCCCATCAGCACCGTGGCCACACCCAACCGGATCCACGATCCGTAACCCTGGCGACGCGGCGCGCCCCCTCCACGTCCCGAACTCACTCCGGCCCCCAGACGGACTTCATGAACTCGATCCCCTTGCGGACATCCTCGATCGGGACAGCGGGATTGAGTTCGAGAACCTTGATGTGACTGGGCTTCACGAACGGCGCGAGCGCCTTGAAGTCGATCATGCCCGATCCCGGCGGGCAGTGATCCATTCCCGGCGGGATGACGTCGTGGATGTGGAACCCGGCCAACCGCGGCGCCAGCGTCTCCACATGCATGGCGTGCAGGTCAATCAACCCCAGGTTCTCCTTGATCTGGGCATGACCGCAGTCGTGCCAGTACCGGACGTTCTCCGGCAATTCCTCGAGGAAGAACTGGATGTCGTAATCGAAGGGAATCTCCTCCACCGCCTCGCGGTTCTCGATGCCCAGCAACAACCCCTTCTCGCCGGCGGTTTCGGCCAGATCCCGGATCATCTCCGCGGCGTGGCGCATGGGGGTGGACTTGCGCTTCTCTCGGCGCTCCTGGATCTCCGCCAGAAGCTTCTCGTACTTCAGCGTCCCCTTCTGACCGGCCTCCACCATCTTTTCCAGCTTCTCGGTGTAGTCCGGTGTTCCAAACAACCCGCCCAGATCCGCTGCACCCGTGTGCAGCACCACCAGCTTGGCGCCCACACGCTCCGCCATCTCGAAGGTCTTCAGCGTGTGCTTCCGGGCGCTGTCGCGCTCCCGGCGATCATCCGCACTGAACTTGAACAGGTTCGGCGCAGCATGGTTCACGCCCATCGGGAGGGGACAGAAATTGTGCAGCGTGGAAATCCGGATCTCGCCGGCACCCACCGCGTCCAGGATTCCCGGGACCAGGCTCATCCGGATGCCGTGGCTCAACTCGGCATACTGAAAGCCGAGGTCACGGATCTCGCGAAGCATGTCACGCCCCTCGGTGTGACGACTCGAGTTCCAACAGGTCGACAGGGAATACATTGGCGATTCCTCTCCGCTTCGTGGCACTCACCCGGGAATTAGGACGGTTTGCAGGACGGCTTCCATCCTCCGTCCCTCGTTCCTGGGTGTCCCACCACCCCCGGGGTTCAGAGTACCCGCGACCAACGGCCGCGTTGATTCAGCTTCCAGCGGGACCAAAAAACAAGACCGCCCCTCCCCCGCACTTCGCAGGGGAGAGGCAGGTGCCAATCCCGATTACACGTCCGCGTACCGGGCCGCCAGCATGGCGTTGAACTTCGCCACCTTCATCCGGCGACGACGCTTCTCGCTCGGCTTCTCGAAATGCCGGTGGTTCCGGACTTCTTTCAGCGTGCCTTCGCGGTCCACCTTCTTCTTCAGGCGGCGCAATGCGCGATCCACGGGCTCGCCCTTCTTCAGTTTGACCTCGCTCACTTCAAAATTCACATCCTTTCACAGAACCGGTACGGCACCTCGGCGCCATCTCCGGCCCCATCCCAGCCTTTCGGCAGGATGGATTCCCATCAACCTCGTTGACGGGACCGCTGGAAGTATCGGATTCCCGCCACGAAGCAAAGCGCGATTTCTCCAAAGCCCAATTTCGAGTTCCCAGTTCCCAGTTCCCAGTTTCCTACTCGAAGAGGTCCCAACCCCGGCAGGGGTTGCAGTCCCCCAAACCTCCGGCCCCATGCTACCTTCTGGAATCTGGGAACTGGAATCTGGGAACTCAGGCCAACTGAACACTTCAAACTTCTCCCACCCTCCTCCACGCTCCCCCCATGCATCTTCCCCGACTGGTTTCCAGCGGTGCCCTCGTCCTCGCCGCCGGCATGCTCTCCTCCTGCGCCCTGATCGGCCATGACGAGAAGGCCCCGATCGGCGTCGGTGCCAAGGCACCGGACTCCGCCATCATCCTCATGGACGGCACCCGCCCCTCCCTGGACGACAACTGGACCTACTGGCAGGGCCCCGGGTTCGCCTCCTCCCTGCCCATCCAATGGAAGGTTGTTCCGGATCCGGTGGATGGTGGCACGGCCATCATGACCGACGATCCCGCGGCCGCCGGCGGCAAGTACGGCGCTGCCGACATCGTCACCAAGAAGGCCTTCCGGGACTTCCGTCTCCACGTGGAGTTCTACATCGCCAAACCCGGCGGCAACTCGGGCGTCTACCTCCAGAACCGCTACGAGATCCAGGTCCTCGACGGGGACAAGACCTCCCATGGCATGGGCGCCGTGATCAACGAGACACCCGCCCCCTACCACGCCTACAACGGGGTCGGAAAATGGAACGCCTACGACATCACCTTCCGCGCCGCCCGCTTCGAGAACGGCAAACGCACCGAGAAGGCCCTCGTCTCCATGTACTTCAACGGGCAATTCGTCCACACCAACGTCCCCATCAACCAGGTCTGGGCGGGCCCCGTTCCGGCATCGACGGTGGCAATGACGGCGGCAAGGGAATCACCGACACCCCCGGTGGACTCAAACTCCAGGCGGAGGGACACGACGTGCGCTACCGCAACATCTGGATCCAGGAACTCGATCTCCGCACACCGGACACGCGGTTCTAGGCGAAGTCATCCCGCAGACCAAACACCTCCTCACGCACCAAGCGATCGTCAAGGGACTCGTTCCACGCTGGCGACCGATTTCAAACTGGCCCGGGTTCCATCCTCCGGCATTGTCGATCATGTCGACTCCCATTTCTGACAACATCGACGACCACGCGGTCGAAGCCGCCATCCTCGCCGCGGAGGAGCGCACCTCGGGCGAGATCCGGGTCTTCATCAGTCGCCAGTCGCCCTCGAACCCCGAGCGCGAAGCCCGACGTCAGTTCGAGGTCCTCGAGATGACGCGGACCCCGCTGCGGAACGGCGTCCTGCTGTACTTCGCGCCGGCCAATCGTGCCTTCGCGGTCGCCGATGACGAAGCCCTCGCCTTCCGTATCGGAACCGCCCTCACGGAGACCGTCCGCGCCGCCATGGAGCCGTCATGGACCGAGGGACGGTTTCATGAGGCGGTGCTGGCCGCTGTCGATGCCGCCGGGGTTGAACTCTCCCGCCACTTCCCGAGGTCCCGGATCGACCGCGACGACCTCCCAAACCACGTCATCCGCGACTGACCGCCTCGCGTGACCGGCGCCGAACTCCAACGCAACCTCCGGGCGACCTTCACCGGTCTCCTCGCGAACCTCGTCCTCGGCTCCGGCAAGCTTGCGGCCGGCATCTACGGTCACTCGGACGCGCTCATCGCCGATGCCGTCGAGTCCTTCGCCGACATCCTCGGCGCGCTCATTGTCTGGCGCGGTGTGACCCTCGCTGCCAAACCCGCCGACCAAGAACATCCCTACGGCCACGGCAAGGCCGAACCGGTGGCGGCCGCTGCCATCGGGACGCTTCTGTTGTTGGCCGCCGTGGGCATCGGCTTCCATTCGATCCGAGAATTCCTTCAACCGCATCGCGGCCCCGAGACCTTCACCCTCGCCGTCCTCCTTGGCGTGGTGGTCATCAAGGAAACCCTCTTCCGCTGGGTCCTCAAGGAATCCAGCGCCACGGACAGCCAGGCCGTCGCCTCCGATGCCTGGCATCACCGTGCCGACGCCATCACCTCGCTTGCCGCGGCCATCGGCATCGCCATCGCGCTCGTGGGCGGCCCGGCGTGGGCAGGGGCCGACGACATCGCCGCCACGGTGGCCGCGGTGTTCATCGCCTGGAACGGGTGGCGCATCCTGCGTCCCGCCCTGGAGGACCTCATGGACACACAACCCTCGGCCGAGGTCCTGGAACACATCCGTGCGACTGCCGCCGCCGTGGAGGGGGTCGACCTTGTCCAGAAGACCTTCGTACGCCGCATGGGCAACCGGTTCCTCGTCGACATGCACGTGCACGTCGATCCCGACTTCACCGTCGAACGATCCCACCGGATCGCGCATCAGGTGAAGGACGCGGTCCGGGCCCAACTTCCCGCGGTTATCGACGTCCTGGTGCACATCGAGCCCACGGCAAGGAACGTGCACGCCTGAGGCGGCGAGGCGATGTCCTCATCGCCGGAAGTGAAGCACACCGCAAGGGCGACGGGGACGTCGCCACCCCGTTCTCGGGCTGGGAGGCAATGGGGTCGCGTCCAAATATTTTACATTTGCCGCAAACCTCCCCACCCATCACCCCGAGAGGAGCGGCGATGTCCTCATCGCCCGAAGTAATGCACACCGCAAAGGCGACGGGGACGTCGCCACCCCGTCGAGACCCGGGCAACGTCGGGGCGGCGATGTCCTCATCGCCCAGGAAGGCTCGGAGCGGCGACGAGAACGTCGCCACCCCGTTCGCCGCCAACGCCATCACCGCAACCGTTGCACGATGATGAAGAAGCGGCTGCCTTCGTCCGAGATCGGGAGGTTGACCTCGAAGTCACCGCCGGGCAGACGGGTCGGTGGAAGGCCGACGCCGCGGAAGCCTTCACCGAGGGCATCCGTCGCCAGCAGGTCGAACTCAAACCGGTTGGCGTAGGCTGCCGGGAAGTTCCAGCCGATCTGCTGGACGCCATCGCCGACGAGGTTGATCTGGAGGATCGGCGGGCTGAGGTCGACCTTGGCCAACGCCTTGTAGACGTTGTCTCCGGGATCGGTTCCATCCAGGTACTCCTGGAGGTTGGGAATGCCATCGCCATCGAGATCGCCGTTGGGATCGCCGTTGCCCGCGAGGAAGACGCACTCCCAGGCATCGGGCAGCATGTCACCGTCAACGTCGGCCAGCGGCACGGGCGGCACCGAGAGCAGGCTGGCGGAAATCACCTGCAGATCGGCGCCCGTGCAGTCCTCATCAAGGTCATTGAAGGCACGGACGCGGATCATGGCGCCGTCGACGATCTCAAAGGACTGCGGGAACTTGAACGGGACGCCCGGTGCGGTGAACAGGTTGCGCGGTGAGCCGCCGGGAACCGTTTCGAGGACCGTGCATTCACCGTCAAAGGTGGCCGGGGTGATCGCCAGGTCGACGGTAACAATCGGACGCGGCCGGATGCTGGCGAGCAGGGTATCGACCGAGGTTTTCGCGGCGGTCCGTGCGGCCGGGGTGATGGACGTCACGGCGGCGTAATTCGAGTGCAGCACGCCGGTGGCGATGAACTGGCGCAGGGCTTCGACCGGAAGCGGGTACCGGCCGGGGGCGGCGTTGTTGCTGAGCGAACTGATCCGGTAGATGTCGTTCGCGAGAGCCCGGAGGGTCACGAAATCCGCTTCCGGAAGGGAGTTGGAGACCGAGCGGTGCATCGCCGCCAGATTCCATGCAGGGAGTTCGCCCGGACCAAAGTCGCGGAGCGACTCGACCTCGGAGGTCGTGAGCGGAGTCCGCAGGACATCACCCGGGCGATGGGGAACAGCGTGATCGCGTTGCTCTCGACGAGGCCGGGCTTGCCGCGAGCCACGAAGATCTGATGGATCTTCCGTTCAAGGAGAAGGGCTCCGAGGGTCTCCATCGGGCCAAAGCGCGAATAGACCCGACGGGTGGCGAGACCGTCGAGGGCCGCCTTGGCCCCCGTGATCCAGGCGTTGGCCTGGCCCATCAAGTCGCCGGGGCCGGGAGTGAACACGAACTCGGCCGCACGGACCTTGGGCACCGGCAGCAAGGCCAGCAACTCCCGTCCAACGGCCGGATCTGCACCCGCACTGGTGATCTGGAAATGCGACTCCGTGCCCAAGGCCAGCAGGCCGAGTTCGAGGTTCGCAGGTGCATCGCGGAATGCGGCGGCCGGAGATCCCACTGGGCTCACCACCGCAACCGTTGAGCGACGGGCAAGGAGGCTGCCAGCGAGGTCATACAACCCCACTTCCTGGCCCAGGCGCAGGGGAGCCTCGCTACCGGTCACGCCGTCCAGGGCGCGAGGCGTGGCGACGAGATCAAAGCTCGTGCCTTCCTCCATCCTGCCGACCGGCGTGCTCAACTCCGACAAAGGATTGGTGCCGTCGAAAAGCTCCTGCTTGTCGGTATAGCCATCGCCGTCGCTGTCGTTGCCCCCGTTCGGGTTCAGGCCCTTGGCCAACTCGACGAAGTCAGGCACGCCATCGCCATCGGAATCCTGTTCGGCGGGCGGTTCGGGGAAGGTGTAGGTGGCGCGATGGATGCGGGACCGGGGAGTCCCGGCCGGGTTGCCGTAGAACTCGACGGTCGAATCCCGGAAGAGGGTGAACGTCGCGCTGCCCACGGTGGTCTTCCAGTCTTCATCCGGGCGTGTGCGATACCAGATCGGCAGCGTGGGAACGGTGGACTGCACGGTCACGTTGATGGCCCGCAGCTGGGGGCCTCCGGGGGGAAGGATGGTGACGTCGCCCGATTCGTCACCGATGGCCGGGAGGAAGGAGGCCATGGAGATGGACTGGGCGTATTGGTTCACCAACGCGAAGTTGGCGCCCGCCGGCTTCGGACCCAGAACACGTGCCGCGGGATTTCCAAGACCCTGGGCGGAGGTGCCCATGCGTTCGGTGGTGGCGGAGACGTTGGCCCCGCCGAGGTTCACCGCCGAGACCCAGTCCGCCGAGTTCAGCGACTTCACGAGATTCGGGGCCGACGAGACGAAGGGTTCCTCGGCGAACAGGAACACGTTGGCGGGCGTGCCCAACGGGTTGGGATCCGGGAGGGCGCCGGAAGCCTTGAGGGCATAGGTTGCGCCGCTTGGCTGGTACTGGAGGAATTGCGTGGATCGACCGGACGCCGGCGTTCCCGCGAGCAGGTGGAATTCCCCATTGGAGAGGGGCACCGCCCCGAAGAAGGAAAGGCCGGCCGGAGCGTTCAGCGTCTGCGACAGCACGGGTGCTGATGCCCCGTTGAAGGTGAAGACACCGGCCGTGCTGCCGTTGCCGAACACGACGAGCAGGCGGTTCGCCGGAGCGGAGGGCAGCACGCTCATCTGGGCGATCGGCTGGGCCAGTCCATATGTCGCCGAGGCAGCGAATCCGAAGACGTTGGGGATGCTCTCCGTGACGGCGCGGACGACGATGTTGGAACGTCCGGTGTCGTAGGAGAGGAAGTGGTGCTGCGCGGGGGCACCGAATCGGCCGAACACGTAGCGCGAACGGAACCCGGTGGCGGAAGCGACGGGAACATTCGTGCCCGTGGCCATGGACCCGATGCGGAGGGTGAAGTCCGACGCCGTACGTTCCAGCACACCGAGGAGGGTTGCGCCGCCGTTCTTCACGAGAACCTCGTTCAGACCCCGGTATTCGGTCGCAAGCTCCAGGTTTTCGAGCGTGGTGGCAGTGATTCCGTCCCAGCGATGGACATTGCGCCGGTAGGGCGTCGCGCCATTGCGCGAGGTGATGACGAAGAGATCGTCGTGGGCGGTATCGCCAGCCCCACCGATGTTGATGGCCAGCGCCTGGGAGGGACCGATGCCGGCTTGATACAGAGCGGTGGGCACCGCGGCGGTGGCGGCCGTCGGGACGTCGAGGAGGTTCACCCGGTTGGCCCAGGGCGAAGCCACCACCAGGGTGTCACGCGTCAGGTTCAGCATCCGGCCGGCACTGGCCGTCGTCGCCTCAGGAACACCGCTCGCGCGTGCCGCCGAGAAGGTGTGCACCCCCGCTGCCAACTGGTACCCGACGCGGAAGGCGCCCGTCTCGCGATCGATGAGGACGACATCCTGGCGACCGTCACCGTCGAGGTCCGCCGCCAGATGGAGTTCCGTCGGCGTCTCGTAGGTGAAGGCCATGGCCCGGGCCCCGAGCGCACCAGCCACAATACAGTTCCGAATCAGTTTCAGGTTCATGGCGTGACCTCCACAAGGGTCGTTGGGACGACGTTCAGCACTTCGCCGGCATCATTGAACCGGACCAGCAGGTAGGCGTAATTCGCGCCGATGATCACCGGCGTGGTGTCGAGCAGGACGAGTGCCCGCTCGAGCTTGTTGTCACCGACAGGCACCTGCCCCAGGGCGGTCAACCGGATGAAGGGATCATCGATCCGGGTGAACACACCGACATTCGGGATATTGGTGGCGACCGCGGCAATCTCGCGGATCCGGGGCGAGACCTGGACAAGGTCGCCGGAAACCTGAGGCAGCGCCGTGCTGGGGACCTGGAATCGGTAGAGCACCGCCGGGAGGATCGATTCGCCCTGGCTGTTGGTGTAAGTGAACGCATTCGGCTTCACCAAGCCTTCGAACATCGAGACGTTCCCACCCTCGGTCTTGAATTCCCGGCCGTCGGCGCGCTGGGCTTCACCGATCACCACACCCAGTCCGTCGAAGTCGCTCATCTTGAGCCGCACGGGGACGACGCCCGTGTGATGCAAGGCCAGCGCCGGCAACGGACGCTGCGGCCACGGCACCTTGGGTCCGACCTCCTCGGGTGGTGGCTGCCACAGGAAGTTCTCGGTGTTCGAGGTCTTGCCCGTGCCCCCGCCCTTCTCGATACCGGTGATCTTCACGTAGTACTTCTTGCCCTGCACGACCGGAATGGTGACCTGGAACGCGGCGCCATCACCGAAGTTCGGCCCGATCAGCGGCGTGAGGTATTCGCCGTAATCGACGAGCTTCCACACCGCGATCGGCATGTTCGGATTCACCGGCTGCAGATCCAGCCCACCGGCCTGATTTGCCGAGAGGACCGATCCCAGCGTGTTCGGCGGCGGTTCACCCAGGACGGCGACACGCACCCGGAAACGTTCAAGCCCGGTCGGCGCACAGAACCAACGGATCACCATCTGCGGTGCCGCGTCCCCACCCAGCGGTTCCAGGGTCGCCAGCAACGGCTTGGCCGTCGGTTGCGAGACGGTGATGCAATCACCCAACTGCGTCAGCGGGCTGGCATTGCCGTTCGCATCCAGGAGTTGTCCGTAGTAGCACAGGCTGGAGGCGTTCGCGGGCATGTCCTCATCCGGGATCTGTACCGCGACGTTGGTCACCGAATCATACTTCGACTGGCCCTGCTTGATCAGGGTCATCGGACCAAAGTCCACACGACGGTAGAGACGATATTCTGCGGTATCGGGCGTCAGCGGGAGGACGACGATCACGCCATCCTCGGGCGGGGTATTGGGGTCGCCCACATTTCCGGGCGGGCGCGGATGGTGGACGTCGCAGCCCTTGCGGCCGACCACACCGGCAACGGCAGGACGCCGTTGGCAACGTGTGGCGGCTTCAAAATCAACCCTGCGAATTGCGGTGCGGCCAGGAAGTCCGCCGGCACGCAGCCCGGCGAGGTTCGACAATTCACCACGCTCGTCGCCCGAACGGGCATACGCGAAGAACGCCGCGTTTTCGGTGAACAGGCGACGCGCGTAAGTCAGGCGCCGGATGGCCACCGTCGATCCCTCGGCAAACGTCACGCGCCCGACGTAGTTCGAGCTGTTGCCGCCATTGAGGGAGAACCAGTAGTCCACGAAGTGGATGCCCGTGTCCTTGCGCGTGCAGACGAGGTCGAAGGTGATGACCTCCGGATCCGCATCCTTCCCGGCATCGACGTCATACGCCTTGCCGGTTTCGATCAACGGCTCGCAACACAGGATCGCGGGTCCACCACCCGGCGGACCTGCCGGGCCTTCCCGGTCGCGAAGGACACCGAAGGCCGGGGCCGAGTTCGGTGAAAGATTTCCACCGCAGGAGGACTGGTCCACCGCGCGCACGGTGTACCAGAAGGTCTTGTCGGCATCCAAGGCAACGGTCGGGGCGCCGGCGCCGGAATCGATGAACGTATAGGTCGGCTGTCCGGGCACGTGCGGGATGAGTCCGCTGACGCGGTTGAGGATCGGTTGGTTCTCGTTCTTCTGGGCCTGCGACGGCGCCGTCCAGCGATAGACGTAATAGCCGGAGACCCCGGTATCCTCCGTGACGGCATTCACGGCCTTCCACGTCACCTTCAGGTGCTGCTTGGGCGATCCGCCACTGAACACGTAGTGGTTCTGGACCAGAGGCAACCGCGGTGCATCGGGCGGCATGCGGTCGCAAAGCGTCACCAAGGTTCCCCGCGACACCGAACCGTCGCGGCCCAGCAGGTCCCGGGCGGTCACGAAGTACACGAACGCCTGGCCATCCTTGAAGACGTAGTTCCCGGCGGAAAGACCACCGTCGTCCGCGACGAACGCGATCTTGTTCGTGGGATTCAGCACGGAGTTCACGCTCGCCGCCGGCGAATCATCGAAATTGCGGCTCACCAGCACGGGCAACTGGGTCACGCGGCCGATGGCCGGGTTGGTCTTCACCTGTTGCAGGAACTGCGTCCGGTCCGGGTTCGCCGCGTAGAACAGCCCCGCGTTGCCATCGGCCACGAACTTCGGCACGCGATAGACATTGAAGCCGTAGGAGAGGAGCGACACCCGGCGCAGGTCCGGCGATGTCGACCAGCGGAGTTTCACGTTGAGGTGACCCTTTCCGGACGGGTCCTTCACTTCGAAGGGAGCGCCGGGTGATGGCAGCACCAGCGGATTCCCCGCCTCGACGATCACGCGTCCCAGCACGCCGCGATCGGCGTTGGCACCCAGGTCGAAGTCACGGACCTCGAAGGTGTACTTGCCGTTCCCGATCTGTTCCGCGTGACCGAACCCGAGACACATCGCCACGGCGGGATGGAAGCGCGAGAGATGGACGAGCTTCTGGTAATACTGGGGCTTATCGAGGGAACCGCGGATCACGAGGCTCAACCGCGCCGCCAGCGTCGGCGTCCCGGTGGGAACAAGGGCCGCGAAGAGGTTGTTCACGCGACCATCCAGGGCGGTGATATCGTCACCAATGCTCGCGGCCCGTTGCAGCAACGCGGCGATGGCAGCGGGATCCGTCTGGAGGGTGAGGATGGCCTGCCGCTCGAAAGCTGTGGCCGAACTGGCATCGCCCGCCTTGACGTACACGGCGAGCTTCCGCTGGGCCAGCAGGCTGGCATCGGTGGGTTGCAGGACGACGTAGGCCCAGTGGCGGTTGGTCTGGTCACGCGTCACCGTGCCCAATGTGAAGACCGTGTCTTCGAGGATCTGACCCTGCGCGCGCAGGGCCGGCGTCGCCGCCGTCAGCAGAAGGCCTAGGGCCAGGAGCAATGCTTTCATCGGTTCAAATCTCCAGGGAAAGAGGGTTTCGTGGGAGGTGCTCATGGTTTCTCAGTAGCTGACGTCCCAATCACCGTTCTTGTAGGTCACGTCCACCTGCGCATCCGCGCACAGGCAGAGCGGGCAAGGCCCGAGGCAACCTTCCAGTCGCCCGCCACCCTTCAGTTGCAGTCCGTCGGCGTTCTTCACGGCGACAAGCTTGAGTTCACCTTCCAGCGAGGCCAGGCACAGCACCGAGCCGTAACAGCCCAGCAGCATCTTGCCCACGAAGGTCGGGCCTTCGACAAAGACACCCGCGCCGAGTCCGACACCTGCCGAGATCTCGAAGAGGCAGGTCGCCGGAATTCCCAGCAGCGCTTCCGAGACCGGGATCCAGACCTCGCCGTACGCGTACACCCCGGTGAACGTCCCCGTCCCGATGACCGCCTGCACATCCGGATCCCAGAAGAACGGATCCAGGGTGCAGGTGCGACCGAAGTAGATTCCGCCCTTCGCCTTGTAGCTGTTGAATTCGAGGGCACAGGCCGCGCTGAAATAATTCTCGTCCGTACCAAAGGCCATCTGAGCCCCCAGGTACGTGATCTTGAAGGTGGCGAAGCTCAGCTCGCCCGTCAGTTCGATGCCAGCCCCGACGCCCATGATGTCCATCGAAGGTTCAGGCACCGTCACCGTCTTGAAACTGAACTTTGCCTCCACCGACGCGGTCAGGTCGGTCGAGATGAAACTCAGGTCCACGTCCTTCGCACCGATCCGGACCTCGGTCAGCTTTTCACCAGGGTCGATGCAGCCGTTCTCGTCGCTCTCGGAATCGAGCTCGCGGATCAACACGTAGGCGTTGAACTCCATTTCGGTCGGAACCTTGAACTGCGCGTAGATGTCGAGGCGCAGCTCCTTGAGGGAATCGCCGACGATGTGCGCGTAGCCATTGATCCGACCGGCGCCCATGGTGTTTGAGACCGACCCGAGCAATCCGTTGATGGAGTTGTCGATCTCGGAGAGGGCCTGGCCGAGCGTATCGCGGATGATGACGTTCACCTGCTGGAACACCGAGTCCACGGCCTCGTGCACGGCCGACTCCAGATCGTAGAGCCGCTGCTTGAGGATGGAGGTGATCGCCGCCGGGATCGCGGAGCCACCGAAGCGGTCCATGATGCGTTGCCTGAGGTAATCCTTGAAGGCATCTGCATTCGCCGGTGTGAACGGATTGTCGATGCCCTGCTGGAACTGGCCGAGGTAGCTCTCGACGTCCTGGCAGGCCTTCTGCATGGCGTTCAACACCTCGTTGCCCGCCACCAGATCGTTCATCTTCGTCTTGAGCTCGACCAGGAACTCCTGCCCGTTCCCCAGCGCACCGCGCACCTGGGTGAAGACACCCCGGATGCTGGCGATCACCGACTGGATCTCGTCGAGGGTCGGGTCCGCATCCTGCAGGAACTCGTTCAGGTACGGATCGATCGCGCCACCGGCGATGTCCGCTGCCATGCCGGCCAGGGACTGGGCAACCGGCGAGTCCGTGGCCTGCGAGACCAGCGTCTGGACGAGCTGCTTCAGCAACTGCGTGACCAACTGGCGTTCGCCATTTCCGGCTTCCGCCAGAAGGTTTTCAATCTGCTGGAGCGCACCCTCCGCATCGGCGAGGCGCCCGTCGATCTGGCTCACCAATCCATCGGGATTCGTGAGATCACCAATCAGGCCGGTCTCCAGGACATTCCGGAAGTTGGTCGGCGCGCCCGCCACGATGCCGCAGTACTTGCGGACGATGTTCTGCACATCGGCCAGCGGGACGGTGAACTTCTTCTGGACGGGGTCATACTTGCTCGAAAGCTCCGCGAAGATCGCATCGATGGGTTGCTCGAGCAGGGCTTCGAGCACCGGGTCCATCACCTCCTGGATGCCAGCCGCGAGCAGCGAGTTCAGCGCATCGAATCCCTTGTCGATCACCTCCGCCTGAACCACGTCCTGGAAGGCATCCTGCAACCCGCCCAACTGGTCGAAGGCGAGGTTCGCGAGGTTGATCTGGGGCATGCCCTCGTACTGGATGCCGAAGGCCAGCTCGGCATTGATCGCGCTCAGGTACTTCGCCTCGTAGTGCGCCGAGATCACCAGCAACTCGGTCTCGACCTGCTCGTAACCGGTGAAGGCCCGGCCGGAGGAGGACCAGTTCAGCGGCGTATCCAGCTCGATGAAATCCAGCCAATTGCGCACCGCACGGACGTGGTACTTGTCCCCCAACGACTCCTTTCCTTCCTCGTACTCGACGAGGTTCACGTCGTTCGGGAAGCCCTTGTTGTCGGTGTCGAAGGTCTTGTCGTTGAAGAAGTCCTTGCCGGCGACCTGATAGCCCTTGTTCGGCCAGCCACCCATCATGTAGAGGGGCGCATTCGTCTGCTCGCGGTTGGCGCTGGTGTGCGCGTGAACCTTCAGATCCTCGAAGAACGGCACATCGAGCTTCGCCGCGAAATTCATGAACCCGGCACCGCGGGGGTTCTGCGCCCGGAAATCCCAGTTGCTCAGGTACGCGTCCGAGACCGGCGTCACGTTGTACTTCTCGGCCTTCGGCCCCTTCAGCTTGAACTGGCTCGGCATCTTGAGCCGGGAATCGAAGGGGGGATCCAGCGGTCCGTTCGCGGCCTGGCAATCCGCCAGCGTCACCAGATTGCCGGACGGATGGTATCCGAGCACGCCATGGAGCGTTCCCTCGACATGCACCGCGAAGGCATCCACACCCAGCGTCAGCACGCCCTTGCCCGGGTCACACGCGTCCGAGGCCTTGCGGTCGAACTTGATCGCGCGGGTGTAGAAGTCCGCCGACCAGTATTCCATGACCTTCGCGACGTTGGACTCGTCGGCCGGCACCTTCGCCTCTTCCAGCGCACCAAGGCATCCGAACTTCAGCTCCTCGAAGTTCTGTTTGAAGTTGGAAGGTCCCGGAACCGTGACATAGCCCTCCGTCCGGGAATCGACATTCGCCGTATCGAGATAGGCCAGGCCGAAGTTGTCGAAGTTGACCGGGTAACCGTAGAGCACGAACGAATCCGGGAACTGCCCGAAGACCGCCTCGTGGATGCCGCTCACGCCACCCAACCGCACATAGTACTTGCTGCGACCGGTCAGCGGGTAGTTCCCCGTGGGCTTGCCCGCCAGGACGCTCGCCGCGGTCTTGGCGCCGTCGCTCACCACGCGGAAGTTCATGCCGGCGTAATCCGCCCAACCGGTGGCGTAACCGGCATTCTTCGGGCGCTCGGTCCGGGTCAACACCTTGTTCGATACGGTGAACCCGCTGAAGAGGATCGTGCCCGGCTTCAGGAAGATGGAGGTGTTCGTCGCCACCTCACCCCGCAGGAAGAATCCCGACATCAGGTAGGTGCCCTCGCCGAAGGACTCCGTCTGGTGCGCGTATCTCTGGATCGATGGCTCAGCGATCCATCCCCAGGAAATGGGCTTCGCCGTGGTGAGCGGTCCGAACCCGTGCAACCCGCCGTCCGGCGTGAACCGCAGTTCATCGTTCACCGGCTTCACGAACAGGCCATCGATGCCCGCCGTGGTTCCGCAGTCGATGTCCTGGCAATCGCGGGCGTATCCGCCCACGGCCGATGCACCGGCGAGGAAGCTCTTCGCCGGGTTGACGTTGTCCCGCTCCACCGTCTGCTCGCCACCGACGGTCCAGGCCGCAACGGATCCGAGCGGGAAATGCGGCGTAAAGGCTCCAGGTTTGAAACCGAACTGGACAGTCAACAGCGCCGCCCCCTTGTCGTTGGCTTCAACAACAATCTTCGAGCCCAGGACCTTGTCCACCGCCTCGTAATAACGCTCGTTGGACGCCTTGGACTTGCCCGTCGTTGCCGTTGAGGTCGCGAGGCGTTCGTATTCCTTCTTCCGGACATATTCGACATCGCCAGTCGCCTCCCACTCGAACCGGCCCTGGTTCACGAGCCACTTGACGCCCGTGGTCTTCATCCAGACCGGCTTCGTCTCCTCCACCACCCACACATCGGTCGCGAACGGGGAAACCTGCGGGTCCGACAGCGGGATCAGGTCCTGGCCCAGGGGAATCGCCGTGAAGAGGGACGCTCCCAACGTCAGTTTCCCATCGGTGTTGAACGCGTAACTGAATCCACCCGGATGATACACCGCGAGGTTCGCCTTCGCCCCCGTCACATCCAGCGTCACCGGGCCTCGAACCATCCGGACGTTCTCGATGATCTCCTCATCCGGCGATGGCCCGGTCAGGACCACCGACCCCGCGGCCAACCGTGCCGAACCATCCGGCGAAACGCGGACGCTCAGCAGCGTGCCATCCCCATAGGTGTGGCTCGGCATTCCCACCACGAATCCGCTCTGGCTGTCGACGCCCAGGGAGGTCGGCATCGTCCCGGCAGAAATGATGCCCTGGATCGGATTGTTGCCCAGCGAGGTGTAGCGCGTCTCGATCGCACCAAAGAGGAGCTTCCCGTTGAGGTGCAACAACCTCTGTGGAGCCAAGGTCACATCGTTGCCCGCGGCCGGCACGAACGCGAGCGGGGTCCGATAGTGGCCGATCGTGACCTTCAGCCGATAGGTCTTGTTGATCGGATCCAGCTGGGTCGTGGGAGAAAGCACCAGGGACTGGTTCAGGTTGGCAACGGTCGGCTGGAGGGGATCGTCGTTGGTGTGCGTCGCCAACGTCTTGGCGGCCACGATCAAACTGTCGGCCAATGGGATCAACGCGTCCGTGGCCGCGTCCCTCAACTCCATCTGGAAGGAGAAGTTGATGTCGTTGTTGACGCCCGAAAGGTTGTACCGGTCGTAGCGGTACGCCTTGAAGTTCACCTGCGCCTGCAGGTTGCTCTTCGAGCCTCCCCGTGAGCAGGTACGTCCGTGTCCAACTGCCGCTCTCCACGATCGGGATGACGTTCACGTCCGAATCCACCGGATCTGTCGAAGGGAAATGCAGGTACCGGGCCGCCGTGGTCTCCAGCTCATCACCAGTGAAGGTCGGTCGTGCCAGGGTCCCTGTGGCGCGTCGCAACAGCCTCAGTTCCACGCGGTACTCGGTGTACGGATTGAGCCGCGCCGCCGGCGTCAGCTTCATCGTCCGGGTCACGTTCGGCTGGATGATGATCGGCCCCGTCCGATCCACTTCGATGGTCTCGTTCACCACCGTGTTCGTGTCCCCGCCTACCAACAGCGGATGCGCCACGCCGTCGGCGTCCAGCAACCGGTACTGGTACGTGTAGTCGAAGATGTAGGTCCGATCGGCCGTCGACCGCTGGTAATTCACCACCGAGCGCACGTCGATGGTGTCCCGGTTGTACCCGGGCAACGCGTTCGCCGCATCGGAGGCGATGACGTAACCGGTGTAATTGGTGACGGTCAGGCTCGTGATCGACTCGGTGATTTCGCCCCGAAGGCGGGTCACCGTGGCAATCAGAACGAGAATCGAGGCCGCCATCAGGCGGGCCATCAGGGTCAGGCGGGTGTGCATGGCCAAGGCCGGATCTGCTTCTGCCGTCATCCGCGAAACCCAGCCTCCGGAGGTGAAGGCGGACAGGGTTCGCATGAGGTTTCAGCGCACCGGTAACAGTTGAACGCCTTCCATAAACCTCTTTTGCCCTCCGGAGACAAGCCTGCCGGCTGCTACCCCCGTACACCTTTGGAGGTAGCATTACCGGGGCGACCGTGACGTCGCCGACTCGGAAGAGCGCATCCATGCGGGGCCGTCTCGGGATACGCCCCCCAGCCCCCGGTCCACGGCCCCACACACCCATTTGCATCCGCGCGTCGCATATGCGACGTGCCGTTGCGAAAAGACGACTCTTCCCAACAACACGTACCCACCCGACGTCCTCATTTCAGCGCCCGTTTGCAGGCATGGGGCTTGCTTAGGAGGCATTTGAAACCACGCTCCGACGTTCCCATGAACCTCCACCGCGCCCATCCACCCGACCGCCGTCGCGGCTTCACCTGGCTGGAGCTTCTGCTGGTGGTCATCGTGGTCATCATCCTGGCCGGACTCGTCCTTCCCATGCTCACCCCCCGTCGCAAGGTGGACGGACGACGCATCCGCTGTGTGAACAACCTGAAGATGCTGGGCCTGGGCCTGCGGATCTTCGCCACGGACAACGTTGGACGGTTCCCATGGGCCGTCCCGGTGCGCGAGGGGGGATCCATGGAACACCTGGCCGATGAGCAACGGATCTGGCGTCACGTGGCGGTCCTGTCCAACGAACTCTCCACGCCGAAGGTCCTGCTCTGCCCCAAGGACCCGCGTTTCGATAAACTCGCTGGCAAAACCCTCGTCTTCGGCCCGCCGCAGACCAACAACACCCTCCAGTTTGGACACAACGAGCACCTGTCCTATTTCCTCGCCACGGGGGCGAACGAGGAGGAACCGGAGTTGCTCATGGGCGGCGATCGCAACCTGACCCGGAACGGAACGCCTGTGCAGGGCCAGATCACCCCCACGCCCACGGACACTTTCCAGTTCACCAACCCGGGCCATCACGACGGTGCCGGAAACGTCCTGATGAGTGACGGGTCGGTGCACCAGCTCAATGCGAGACCCTACCCACTGACCTACACGAACGGCTTTTCCACCTCGCTGACGAACCCCGCATCTCCACTGCTGATTCCATGAAATCTCGAGGATCTCCCCTGTAGGCCGGGTGCCCTCATGCGGCGATGTCCCCGTTCCGCCGCGTGGGGGCACGCGGCCTTCAGCCATGGATCTGGCAACTGGCAACTGGGATCTCCCTTGAAGGCCGGGTGCCCTCACCCGGCGATGTCCCCGTTCCGCCGCGTGGGGGCACGTGGCCTTCAGCCACCCCCCGCCTCACTTCCTCTTCCAGCAGGCGACGAACATGCCGTTGCCGCCGGTCTCCTGGGGCCAGAACATGCGCTGGGTGGCCGGCGCGGCAGCAGGATCGAACGGGTTCGGGATCTCGCAGGGTTCGAATTCCGGATGGGCCTTGGCGAAGGCCTCGACCACGCCGGAGGTCTCCGGCCGTGTCAGCGTACACACGGCGTAGACCAGGCGGCCGCCCACCTTCACGCCACGGCAGGCACTTTCCAACAGGCGCTTCTGGACCTCGGCCAACTCCATCACGTCCTGGATCGTCGCCGTCCAGCGCGCGTGCGGATTGCGTCCCCACGTTCCGATACCGCTGCAGGGCGCATCGAGCAGGACGCCGTCGAAACCGCGTTCTGCGGGGATCGGCCGGGTTTCGTCCCAGGCGGTCCAGCGGATGCCCTTGGACTTCGCGCGGGAACTGCGTTGCTGCAACCGGTCCAACCGCCACTTCGCGCGGTCGGTGGCGAGCACCTCACCATTGCCGGCGAGCAGGTCCGACAAGTGCAGTGTCTTGCCACCTTCGCCGGCGCAGACGTCCCACCACTTCTCGGATTTCCCGCTGGAGCCAGGAGCGCAGCAGTGGGCGACGGCCTGCGATGCCACGTCCTGGATCTCGAATTCGCCGCGATGGAAGGCACCGGTGCGGAAGAGATCGCGTGTCCCGCCGAACAGGATGGAATCGGGGATCACGCCCGGCTTTGCATCGGATTGAGCTCCGAGGGTGAGACACACCCGGGGCGCGGTTCCCGGACGGGCGCGCAGCCACAGGCGGGGTTCCCGTTGCAGGGCGCGCAGCCATTCAACGGGCACGTCCATCACCTCGGAAATCCAGGCGGGCACGGCACCGGCGCGCAACGCCTCGTCCTTGGCAGCGGCGGGATTGCGGGAATAGGTGTCGGCAAATCCCATGGCCTGATCGAGCCGCTTTTCGAGGGAGCGTCCCTGATCCAGCCAGCCGAGCCATCGGAAGTAGGCGAAGACCGCGCGGCTGATCCAGCGGGCGTCCTCGGGCTTCAGCAAGTCGATGTTCCGCAACGTGGAGCGCAGCTCGCGGTCGGCGGGACAATCCACACCGGAACGGGCAACGATCCGGGCCGCCCACGAGGCGGGCGTGCGCTTGGCCTCGCGGCGTTCCCGGGCCATGGCGACCACCGCGGGATCCGCGGGAGCGGGCTTGCGGCCAGGGCCTGCGGGACGGGCGGGGCGGTCCTCCCCACCGGGAGCGCCGACCGCGGCCGCAGGTCGCGGACCAGAACGGAATGGAGGACGTCCGGGAGCGGGTCGCGCCGGCGTGTACAACCCCTGCGGCGGGGCTTCGGAAGCTTCAGGTCCCGGGGCGGCCGGAGCGGCGGCAGGCGGGGCTGGACGGGACGAACGGCGGCCAGGACGGCCAGGACGATCGTCGTCGGGAGCGGAACGTGCGGGACGGCGGCGATCCTGGATGGCGGCCCAGAAGGGCTGGTGACCAGCCGGCTTGGAAGAACTCATGGTTTGATAGGAGTGGAAATCAGTTTGAGCCGTTGGGCATGCACGAGCGCGACCGCGCCCATGTAATTGTCCGGATCGGCGAGTTTGGCGGCTTCGCGGATGTGGTCATCACGATCCTTGAGGACGCCGGTGGCTTCGAAAAAGAGCCCGAGATACAGGTGGGCGTAAAATTGCTGGTCGCGACGGGTGCCGTCGTCATCGGCCTTGGAGGCAGCATTGAGGACATCCAGCGCCGTGGCCTTGCCAGCGAACAGTTGCTGGATTTCCTTCATCGGCACCCGGCCATCGCGATTGACGGAGATCAGGAGGGTACGGGCGTTGGTGACGCCGGATTCACGCGCGGTACAGAGGAAGTGCCAGGCGGCGTTCTCGACGTCTTCCGGGTTCACCGATTGGTGCACCTCGAACTGCTTCCGGCCGTCCTTGAATCGACCAGCGTAATACAACGCGATCCCGCGCTGCCAGTTCTGCGGCAGGAGGCGCGGGGCCATTTCAACGGCCTTGTCGAAGTCTGCCACGGAATCCTCGATGCGACCCAACCGGAACCTGAGTTGCGCCCGTTCCTGGCGAAGCCACGCGGAATCCGGCTCCGCCGCGATCGCGGCGGAGAGATCGGTTTCAGCCTCGGCGCGCTTTCCGGTCATGACGCGCATCTGGGCGCGCAGACCCAGCAACCGGGCGTTGCCCGGTTCCTTCTGGATCGCCGCGTTGGCGGCCTCCATCGCCGCATCCGCTTTTCCGGCACGCCAGAGTTCCACCACCGCATCCAGCGAATTTGTCGGGGCGGCAAGGACGCCAGCGGCCGACAGC
This sequence comes from Limisphaerales bacterium, assembly GCA_965283655.1. Taxonomy (GTDB): domain Bacteria; phylum Verrucomicrobiota; class Verrucomicrobiia; order Limisphaerales; family UBA9464; genus UBA6176. The sequence goes on from CBDIPJ010000004.1 coordinate 138,138, forward strand.
GCCGCGGCGAGGGCCGCAAACAGCCATCGTTTCATGCCCGTGACTCTAGCGCGTCAACCGGCCACACGTCCAAGGGTTCCCATCCGAGCAACCGCTTCGCGGGTTCCGGATCAAACACCCACTGCCTCACGGGACGACTGGTGGCGAACACCACGTGGAACCCGGGAACCACCGACGCCGTGACAGCCGCCCGGAAGAATCGGCCGGCGTCCCCGGGACTCAGAAACGTATCCTGTGCAATGGTCTCGGCCTCAATCTGCGCAACCTGCCCGGCGTCCCGCGGGCACCATCCCAGGCGCACGGCAATCACCTCGAAACCGAAGTCGCGCGCGTACGAATATCCCGCCGATTCCAGAAAGACCTTGGTGGCGGCATACCACCGATGCGGCGAGATCGGGTCCGAGGTCCGCACAGGCCAGGGGCCATTACGCGACTGCCCCAGGTTCACCTGGATGCTGCTCGCCAGCACCCATCGCCGGATGCCCGCATCACGGGCGGCCTCCAGCACCCGTTCGAGTCCAACGACATTGTTGGGCACCAGACTGGCATCGAAATCGGCATCGTCCGGCGTCGCCGCCAGGTGGATCAAGGCACCCGCCCCCTGTGCCGAGCGCCGAAGGGCGTCCCGATCGAGAAGCGAACCCACCGGGACCTCCCCATAGTCTGGCGTCGGCTGAAGATCGTAAGGAACCACGCCCAATCCTGAGCGCCGAAACTCGGCCACCACGGCACGCCCCAACCTTCCGGCGGAACCGGTGACCCAGACAGGTGCGCGACCCGCCATCGCGTCAACGGCATTTGCTGATTCCCTCTGTCCTAGGGCGCATCTTGACACTGCCCCCTCGAGGAAAGGTTTCGGGGCGGCGATGTCCTCATCGCCTTGAGAAAGGCTTTGGAACGGCGACGAGGACGTCGCCACCCCGTCGGATGCCGTAGCGGTACCAAGACGCGCCCCCTGCCCTGCGGCCGTGCTCACGTGGCCACCCCGGGTGCAGTCAATGCCTGCCCATTCTCGATAGGGCCCAACCGCAGCAACCACGGCGCGACCCTGCGTGCCCATCGGGAAGGAGCTTCAAACGTACCCGCGTTGTCCGCCCAGCAGCTTCGCAGCATGTCCGTATCGATGATCCCGGGGTTCAGCGCGGCGATGCAGATACCCTGCGGGACCTCCTGGGAAACCGCCTGCGTGAGGCCTTCGACGCCCCATTTGCTCGCGCAATAGGGGGCCACGCCCGCATCGGTCGTGCGTCCCAACCCGAACTGAAGTTGACCATCACCCCGCTTCCACGGCGGATCATCGACGGCAGGAAATGGCGGGTGACATTGGCGATGCCCTCCAGGTTCGTGGCCACGACCCTCCGGAAATCGTCCGCGGAAACCGACCACAACGGGCCGATCGGATTCATGAGTCCCGCGTTGTTGAGGATGAGGTCGGGCGGATCGAACTCCGCGAGGATGTGGCGGGCCCAGGACTGGACCTGCACATCCTCGGCGACGTCCACGATCTCGAAGTAGTGCGGTGCAGGAAAATCGGCCCGCAATGCGTCGATGCCAGAGCGCGTACGCGAGCATCCGATGACCCGGTGGCCGAGCAGGGCGAACTCCTCAAGGAGGGCACGCCCCAGGCCACGGGTCACTCCGGTCAGTACGATCGTCTTCACGGGACAGGCGGGCGGCAACGGATCGCTCCGCCCCCGCCCCGCGCGCGGATCAGGCCTTCGCGACCAACTGACGCAGGACGAACGGCAGGATGCCGCCGTGCTGGTAGTACTCGATCTCGATCGGGGTATCGATGCGGCAGCGCACGGACACGTTCTCGACGGTGCCATCCTTGCGCGTCACGCGCAGGACCAGGTCCTGCTGCGGCTTGAGGGACGCATCGAGGCCGACGACATCATACACCTCGCTGCCGTCCAGCTTCAGCGTCTGCGCCGTGGTGCCGTCCTTGAACTGCAGCGGAAGGACGCCCATGCCCACCAGATTCGAGCGGTGGATGCGCTCGAAGCTCTGCGCGACGACCACCTTCACGCCCAGCAGGTTCGTCCCCTTCGCGGCCCAGTCACGGCTTGAACCCGTGCCATACTCCTGGCCGGCGATCACGATCAACGGCGTCCCGCGCTTCTGGTACTCCACTGACGCGTCGTAGATGGAGAGCTTGGTCCCTTCCGGGTGCAGCAGCGTGTTGCCGCCCTCTTCACCGCCCAGCATGAGGTTCTTGATCCGGACGTTGGCGAACGTGCCGCGCGTCATGATCCGGTCGTTGCCACGACGGCTGCCGTAGCTGTTGAAGTCCTCCAGCGTGACCCCGTTCTCCAGCAGGTACCGACCCGCCGGCGACGACTTCTTGATCGAGCCCGCGGGCGAGATGTGGTCGGTCGTGACGGAATCACCAAAGATGCCCAGCGCACGCGCGCCGGTGATCGAACCAATCGAACCGGCCGCCAGGTTGAACTGGGTGAAGAACGGCGGCTCCTGGATGTACGTGGAGTCCGTGTCCCAGCCGTAGACCAATCCGGTGGAAGCCGGGATCTCGTTCCACTTCGGATTCTGCGCGGCGAAGTCGGTGTAGAGACGTTGGAACACCTCGGGCTTCAGCGCCGACTGCATCGCGTCGCGGACCTCGGCGAGCGTGGGCCAGAGGTCCGCCAGATAGACCGCAGCACCATCCGCACCGGTTCCGATCGGTTCGCAGGTCATGTCGATGTCGACCCGACCGGCGAGCGCGAACGCCACCACCAGCGGCGGCGACATGAGGAAGTTCGCCTTGATGGACTGATGGACGCGCGCTTCGAAATTGCGGTTGCCGGAAAGCACCGAGGCCGCGACGAGATCGTTCTTCACGACGGCATCCTCGACGGGCGCCGCCAGCGGTCCGGAGTTGCCGATGCAGGTGGTGCAGCCGTAGCCGACCACCTGGAATCCGAGCTGGTCGAGGTACGGCTGCAGTCCCGTCTTCGAAAGGTAGTCGCTGACCACCCTCGATCCCGGGGCGAGCGAGGACTTCACGACCGGGTTCGGCTTGAGTCCCTTCTCCACCGCCTTCTTCGCCAGCAATCCGGCGGCGAGCATGACGCTCGGGTTCGAGGTGTTCGTGCAGCTGGTGATGGCCGCGATCAGCACGGAGCCATGGGCCAAGGTCGCGGAGGCACTTCCGGCGGGAACTTCCGCCCGCTTCCCGAGGAACTCGCCGCGCTTCTTGCCAAATCCGTTGTCGGTCACACCGCGGCTGAAGGCCTGGAAGAACTCCCGCTTCATGTTCCCCAGCTCGATCCGGTCCTGCGGACGCTTCGGTCCGGCCACGGACGGCTGGACGGTCGAGAGGTCCAGCTTCAGCACCTGCGAGTAGTCGATCTCGCCTTCCGCCGGAATGCCCCACAGGCCCTGCGCCTTGTAGAAGTTCTCGTAGGTCTTGCAGTGTTCTTCACTGCGACCGGTGGCCCGGAGGTAGTTGACCGTCTCGGCGTCCACCGGGAAGAAACCCATCGTGGCGCCGTACTCGGGAGCCATGTTGGCGATCGTGGCACGGTCCACCACGGGCAGCGCCGCGGCACCAGGCCCGAAGTATTCCACGAACTTGCCGACGACCTTCGCCTTGCGGAGCATCTGCGTGAGCGTCAGCGCCAGATCGGTCGCGGTCACACCCTCGCGGAGGGAACCCGTGAGATGCACACCAACGACGTCAGGCGTCAGGAAGTACACCGGCTGGCCCAGCATGCCCGCCTCCGCCTCAATGCCACCCACGCCCCAGCCCACGATGCCCAGGCCGTTGATCATGGTGGTGTGGGAATCCGTTCCCACCAAGGTATCCGGGTAATGCACCCCGCCCTGTTCGAGAACGCCCTTGGCGAGGTACTCCAGGTTGACCTGATGCACGATGCCGATGCCGGGCGGGACCACCTTGAAGGTGTCGAACGCCTGCATGCCCCACTTCAGGAACTGGTAGCGCTCACGATTCCGGCTGAACTCGAGCTCCAAGTTCCGTCCCAGCGAATCCGCACTGCCGGCGAAATCCACCTGCACCGAGTGGTCCACCACGAGATCGACCGGCACCAGGGGCTCGATGATCTTCGGGTTCTTTCCAAGTCGGGCAACCGCCGAGCGCATCGCAGCGAGATCCACCAACAAGGGTACACCGGTGAAGTCCTGCAGGACGATCCGGGCCACCACGAACGGAATCTCCGCCGTCCGGCTCTCCACCGGCTTCCACGCGGCCAGTTCCCGTACGTTCGCTTCCTGCACCTTCAATCCGTCGCAGTTGCGCAGGACGGACTCCAGGACCAGCCGGATCGAGACCGGCAGCCGGCTCACCGGCGCCCCCAGTGCCTGACCCAGTGCTGGCAGTGAATAAAACCGACCGGTCTTCCCGTTGCCGAGGTCGAATTCCTGCAGGGTTCCCAAAAGGTTGTGCGGCGTGCTCATGCGCGTGTTTGCGTGTGCGGATGCTGAATACAGATTGCCCGGTTTTTCCGGGAAGTTGCGGACGCCGAATCTGCGATCCTCAGCGGAGAGCGTCAAGCAACCCGAATCCCCGCATGCAGGAATGGTTTCGCAGCGGCGATGCCCTCATCGCCCAGGAAACGGCGGTGGAACGCCAAACGGGACGTCACCACCCCGTTCCAGATCCATTCGAAGTCGATGAGGACATGGCTGCCCGGAGGCGGTGTCGGGAGAGGGCGCCCCGGAATGAAAAGGCGCCGGTCATCCACAGGGCCGCCGGGGTGGGACTGTCGGCGAAACCTGCAACCAGATGACCGGCGCCAAAATTCGTGAAGCCGACCCTTCAACCTATCCGGGAAGGAGCGGCCTCCAGGCGGATCCAATCGGCCACCTCCCCCGGCTCCAGCGGTTTCTGCCAGAACCGGTCCGCACCAAACCGTTTCGCCCGCGCCACAAGTCCACACTGGACGCTCATCACCCCCAAGCGAGCCTGAGAGCGATCCCGTAGGATTGTCACCGCTTCCCAAGCGGTCGCGGCCTCGGATTGCACGTCGACCAGGAGGCAGTCGAAGACCCCGGAATCCAGGGATGATTCCACATCCCCGATCCCAGCAGCGGAAACCACTCGGAACCCCTCCATCTCGAAGGCCTCCCGGAGCGCATCCCGAACCACCCGATCCGACTCGACGATGAGCAACCGCAACGGTCGCCCCTCTCCTTCAAGGCCGCCAAGACCCCGCTCTGTCGGCAACGCTGGCATCCTAGTCTCCAACCCAGAAAAGTGGACCGCAGCAGCCGTCCCCCATCAGGGGGCTAACCCTCATGACGAACCAACCATTCGTCGTTATCCCCAATCCACAACGCGACAGGCGTCTTGGACACCGAAGAGGAACGGACCGCTGCGTACCGGGACGCAAGCGCCCCGGTGTTCCTTGAGTATGCCAGTGGCGTGCCAAGCCGCCTGAAACCCGAATCGCCCCATTTCCCGCGACTTTTCACACCCGAAAAACGAAACAACGTGGAAGGCGAGGCCACTTCATGTCCATGGTCGGAAAGTTCCTGTCCACACCACCCTCCGATCCCGGCTTGGCCCCGGTGCCCCGCCCCAGCACCCTTTGACCCATGCAACGTCGCGTCCTCATCTTCGCCTCGGCCATCATTTCGGCACTGGCGATCCTGATCTGGACGGGCTGGACCGCATGGAAGGCTGCCGATCAACTCGGCTCGCGGCTTTCCAAGGACGAGATCAGCAGTTTCCGGGTTGGAGACACCTTTTCAGCCGACCTTCATGAACTCCGCTCCCTCTTCCGGAACTACGAGGCTTCTCGGGATCCCAAAAAGTGGGACGACTTCGTGGCCTCACACCAGCGGCTCCTCCAATGGCTCCATGACCAACGCGGGAGCATTTCCCGTCCGGGCGAGCTCCAGATCCTCGACAATATCAGTCAGGTCTTCGACGACTACTGGCAGGAAGCCCTGAGGATCCGGTCGATGATCACCGCCCACGCGTCCCACGCGGATGTCGCGCCACGCATCGCGCTCCTCGGCGATTATGCCGCCGACATGGCTCAGGACACCCGTCGACTCCTCCGCATCCGTGAGGAGGCCCTCCAGGAGGCTACTGCGATTGCCCGATCGCGGCTCAATCGCCTCGTCAAACTCCTCGTAGGCACCTTGGTGGCCATCGTCATCCTCTCCGCCGCCCTCAGCGCACTGGTCTACCGCGATCTCATACGTCCCCTGCGCCTCGAGCTTGTTGAAAGCAAGAACCTCATCGCCCGGCAGGAGAAGCTCGCGTCCCTCGGCGTCCTTGCCGCGGGCGTTGCCCACGAAATCCGGAATCCACTCACCGCCATCAAGGCCCGGCTCTTCACCCAGCAGAGGCGTCTGGAACAGGGTAGCCCGGCTGCTGCCGACGCAGACATCATCCATTCCGAGATCCACCGACTGGAACGTATCGTCCGCGGATTCCTCGAATTCGCCCGTCCCGCCGACCCAGTCCCGGACGAACTCTCGGCACGGTCTGTCCTCGCCGAGGTCCGGGACCTCCTCGCACCGGACGCCCAGTCCCGAAACGCGGAAATCCTTCTCGACCCCGGCCCCGACCTACGGCTGCACGCAGACCGCTCCCAACTCAAGCAGGTGTTGATCAACCTCGTCCGAAACGGCCTCGAAGCTCTCGGAGAAACGGGTGAAATCAGACTCCGCGTCCAACGCGCGGACCACCATCCAAGCACCCTGCCTTCACCGGCGGCCATCATCGAAGTCAGCGACAACGGCACAGGCCTCCCCGCCGAGGCACTTTCAAGGCTCTTCGATCCCTTCTTCACCACCAAGGCCGACGGCACTGGACTGGGACTCGCCATCGCGGCCCGGATCGTGGAGAAGCACGGGGGATCGATCGAATACCGGGCAGCCGCCGGGAACGGCACCATCTTCAGCGTCGTACTTCCCTTGAGTCCATGAACGCCACCCATCGCCTGCTCGTCATCGAAGACGACACCTCCCTTGCCTCCGCCCTGGCTTCTGTGCTTTCCGCGGAGGGCTACCTCGTCGACCTGGCGCGCCGGGGCGATGAAGGCTGCCGACTGGCGATCCGCAATCGCTACGACGCCATCCTGACCGACCTGCGCCTGCCTGGTTTGGGAGGACTGGATGTCATCCGGAAGCTCCATGAGGAAATCCCAGGAACCCCGATCCTGCTCATGACGGCCCACGGCACCACCGAAACCGCGATCGAGGCGATGAAGGAAGGGGCGTATGACTATCTGCTCAAGCCATTCGAGATGGAGGAACTCCTCGCCGTCATGGCACGGGCCCTCAACAGCAGCAAGCCTCGCCCCGCCTCGGCCGAACCGATCCCCGCCGCCATCCAGCCGGCTTCCATCGTTGGCCGAAGCCGTTCCATGCAGTCCGTGTACAAGGAAATCGGTCGCGTCGCTGCAAGGCCCGTGACCGTCCTCATCCGCGGGGAAACCGGCACCGGAAAGGAACTCATCGCCCGTGCGGTCTACGCCCACAGCGAACGTTCCAAGGCGCCCTTCGTGGCCGTCAATTGCGCCGCCATTCCCGAAACCCTCCTCGAAAGCGAACTTTTCGGCCACGAACGAGGTGCCTTCACCGGCGCCATCGAACGTCGCATCGGCCGCTTCGAACAGGCGCACCAAGGCACCTTGTTCCTGGACGAGATCGGCGAGATGGGCGCCTCGACGCAGGCCAAGCTGCTCCGTGTCCTCCAGGAAAAAACCCTCCAGCGCCTGGGCGGACGCGACACCATCCCAGTGGATGTCCGCATCATCGCGGCCACGCACGTGGACCTCGACGCCGCAATCACGGCCCGGACCTTCCGCGAGGACCTGTATTACCGCCTGAATCAGGTCTCCCTGTTCCTGCCCCCGCTCCGCGAACGCACCGAAGACATCCCGCTGTTGGCGGCCCATTTTGCCCTCAAGCATGCCGAAGTCCTGGGGTTCAAGCCGCCAACGCTCGACCCTGACGCCCTGAAGGTTTTGAACGACCACTCATGGCCGGGAAACGTCCGCGAGCTCGAAAACGTCATCCGGCAGGCCCTGCTCATCACCAACGGTTATCCCATTTCCGGCCTCGATATCCGGGAAGTGCTCCGGAAGGGATTGAGGGCAAGCCTCCCCAACGACTCGCTGGCCAGTCTGGTCGGGGAAGTCCTCGCTGGTGCCGAACAAGGCAACTTCCAGAACGGCTTCGACCAGATCATGCGCCGCGTGGAACACGAGGTCTTCTCGCAAGCCATGGCCCGCGCCGAGGGCAATCAGGCGAAGGCCGCCCGATGGTTGGGCATCAGCCGTGTGACCCTCCGCGAAAAGCTCCGTTCTCACGGTCTCAAGGCGGGTCCGGATATCGGCGTCGCCACGGATAACGATTGACCCTCCAAAGAAACAGGGCGGGGCAGCCCTTGGCTGTCACCCGCCCTGCTCGAGAGACCGGAGCTTCCGGCCTGCACTTCTCCTGATCCGGCGAGGATCAGGACTTCTTCACCCGCACATTGCGGTAATAGACGACCGACTTGGGATCATGCGCCTGGAAGGCGAAGGTTCCCTGGTTCAGTTTGCGCTCGAAATCCTTGCCGGCAACGCGTCCCGCCTCTTCGGTGAACTCGTTCACCAGCTTGCCGTCCAGATAGATCTTCACCGTGTTGCCCTTCACGATCACGTGATGGGTGTACCACTGGTTGTCCTTCACGGGCACCTCGCGCACGTCCTTCACGGAATAGATGCTGCCCGACTTGCGCCAGTCACCCTGCGTCTGGTTCACCTGGGTTTCGTAACCACCCCAAGGCCAACCCGAGTCCTGGTACTTCGTGTGGATGTAGATGCCACCGTTCGAACCCGGTTCGGTCAGGACGTCGACCTTCAGCTCGAAATCCTTAAACGGCGCCAGTGCCCCGATGTAGAAGCAGTGACTGCGGTCACCCGAGGCGCGCAATGCACCGTCAGCGATCTTCCAGGCCGACGGATTCTCGTTCACCACCCAACCGTCCCACGTGCCATCGAAGATCACGGTGAACCCTTCCGCGTCCGCCTTGCCCAGACGAGACCCAGGGGCTCCGGGCGAAGCCACCGCCACCGTCCCCACCTTCGCAGGCACCGGATCCGGGGTCGTGGTCACGGTCTTGGTCTTCGACGAGGTCGCACAACCCGCCAGGAGTCCGGCGGCGGCAATGAATGGCAAAACGTGTTTCATGATTGAACGCGCCCATCCTTGCCGACCCATCGCCCATGGCAACGCCGAAGTTGGCAGGACAAACACGGGGACGGCTCTAAACTTGAATCTGAAAACCTGGATCTCCCGGTGAAGGCCGGGTGCCCCCACCCGGCGCAGCCCAACCTCCGCCGCGTGAGGACACGAGGCCTACAGGCATCTGCGAACTCCCCTCCGTTTGCAGGCTTCAATCTTGAACCTTGAATCTTCAAACTCCGGAAAGCCTCCGATGAAATTCTCCCGTTCCATCATGATCTTCCTCCTTCTGCGCGCCCTCTGGAGTGTCGTCCGCGGTGCCGATGCCCCTGAAGATTCACTCGAGCACTGGAAGGCCACCGTCCGCGCCCGCTACCCGTCGGTTCCGCAGCTTTCCACCACCAACCTGGCCTCACTCCTCGCCACATCGACCACCAACACCCTGGCCACGAACGTCGTCCTCCTCGATGTCCGGTCCCGCAAGGAGTTCGACTTCTCCCACCTGCCCGGAGCACGCCACATCGACCCCGACGCCAAACCCGCGGAAGTCGATCGCGCCCTCGGCGACCACGCCGGACCGGTGGTGGTCTACTGCGCGGTCGGTTGGCGTTCATCCGGCCTCGCCCAGCGACTGATCGAAGCGGGCCGCACCAACGTCCAGAACCTCGAAGGCTCGATCTTCGCGTGGGCCAATGAGGGACGACCGCTCGAATCCAAAGGAAAGCCCACCGACAAGGTGCACCCCTACAGCCGGACCTTTGGCCGACTCCTCAATCCCGAACGCCGCGGAAAACCCTGATCAGCGCGTCATCACGCCATCCGCCCCAACCGTCACCTCCCGAACATCCCCACTCAGGTCTGCACTCGTGACCCGGCCACCTGGCCAGCGCATCTCGATGCCCGTGGGCCGCTCCGGCATCGCCAGCACCACCACCGCTGAATCCTGTGATCCGTATCCACCGCCACCCGTGAGCACGCGGAGCGGGCCCCGGCGATTCCCGAACTTCAGTCGGACGCTTCCGCCCCATCCCGCAGGATTCCCTGCCGGCCCGGCTACCCGGACCCTCAAACCGGGCTGCCCCCCCCGGTTCCGCAGCAGGACCGTTCCCGCGGCATTCTGGCTGACCACGAGGTCCGGCCGGCCATCACCGTCGAAGTCCCCCGTTGCCGCGCCCCGCTGTTCTCCGTAGATGCGGATGCCAGAACGCGTGCCGTCCATCGGTTGGAATCCGCCCTGACCATCGCCCCGCAGGAGCAAGCCGCGTCCCGCATCCTGCCGCGTCTCATCCGAGCGCACCGTGAAGCAGTTCTGCGCCAGGAACAGGTCTTCCTTCCCGTCCCCGTCGAAGTCCGTCACCACGATCCCCGCCACCGGCGACCGCTGCACGATTGCCGGAAGCGCCATCGGTTCCAACCGGTCCCCCCGATTCATCAGCACCAGGCTGTCCAAGGTCTCCACGGTGTACTTGCGCATTCGGTCGCCCACCCATTCACGAAGGTCGGCACCAGCAAACACCCGATGCGAGGTCGCCCGCGCCGCAAACTCGGGAATGGCGGCAATGACCGCATCCCGGTCGCGCCACGACTTCAGCGCCCCCTTCGAATCCTCGCGGACCTCCAACCAGTCCATCAGTCCATTCCCGTCGAGATCCCCGTACAGCAGCGTCGGCCGGCCGCCGCCCCAGATCTCCCATTCCGAGTTCCGCCCCCAATTGCCCACGACCAGATCCGGACGCCCGTCTCCATCGAAATCGCCCGCGCTGACGCTCCGCCACCAACCGGTGACCTTGGGCACCGCGATCGCCGAAGTTGTCCCTCGGCGTCCATCCGTCACAGCCACACGACCCCACTCCGAAACTGTGACCAACTCCGGATACCCATCCCCGTCGAGATCCACCCAGGTGGCCGCATGTGTCCCGGGAAGCCCGATTCCTCCCATCGTCATGGGGCGCACCCGCTGGGGTGCGCCGTCTCCGAGCTGCCACAGCAAGCCACCGCGTGAACCACCCACGAACAAATCCATCCGCCCATCGCCGTCCGCGTCCGCAGCCGCCATGGCCAAACCACCGTCGCCCGCAACCACACCGTTCGTCACCCCGACCTCAATCCAACCCTCCGCGGCGACTCCCGCCTTCCGCTGGGCAAGCACCATGGGTCCCGTGTCCCGTGCGGGTTCAGAATTCACGAGGGAGGCCAACACCGTCGACGGGCCCCGGGCCATCGGGAGCACCAACACACCCAGCGCATCCGACGGAAGCGGCCCCGCACCCCATCCATCGCCCGCACGAAATCCACCCTTGCCGTCCCCCAGGCGCACGGTCACTGCCCCTGGTCGGCCGGCTCCCAGCACGACATCGTCGTTTCCATCGCCATCCACGTCCGCCACTGCGACACCCGGTCCCAGCTGGCTCAAGCGCCGCGGCAGCAGCGGTTGCTCCGCGAAATCGTCGAAAGGCTCCTCCACGTGCGCGTGGCCCAATCGTTCGGAAGCATCTTCAAACAACGCCACCACCGGCGAATCGGTCCAGGCCGGCGCATCCACCGAAGCCACCGTGGCCTCATCGATCTCGTATCGATGGTTCGCCTTCACCCCGTCGATCACCGTGCGTCGCCCGTTCCTCCATGTGACTTCCAGCGTCATCGGTCCCTTGCCGGCAGCGAACACCCGCATCGGATCACTCGATGAAAGATACTGTCCTCCCGCAAGGATCTCCTGACGCTGTTCCGCGGGCCCGCCGCGCAATACGAGCTTTGCCCCGATGGCCTGGACGTTTCCGCCACGTCCGCGCAACCGCACCGCCACCCGGTCCGCTCCTCCACGGTTCAGGTAGATCAGTGGCGGTCCGTCGATGCAGTTCAACAGCACGTCGAGATCGCCGTCATCGTCGAGATCCGCCGTGATCATCCCATAGCCCGGCCGCCGGGAATCGAATCCCCATTTTGTGGCCACATCCTCGAAGGTCAGATCGCGACGGTTCCGGAAGGCGCACTTGGGCGAATCGATCGGTGGATACTCGGACAGCAATCCCGCCGAACGCATGTTGAGCCGTTGGCCATTCTTGACGTTCTTCAGGATGTCCTGATCGTGCACGTCGTGGAGAAGCCCGTTCGAAATCAGCAGGTCTTCCCACCCATCCAGATCCACATCGATGAACAGCGGACACCAACTCCAGTCCGCAGCCGCCACCCCGGCGAAGCACGCAATCTCCTCCCAGGTGTTGTCGCCGCGATTCCGGAAGAATCCATTGCGCGGCGTGTCCTCGCGGTCCAGTCCTAGCCCCGGAATCCGCGTCCGGTCATCCAGGACCGGAAAGCTGCGGAGATGCTTTTCCGGATCCCGGTTCAGCATCTCCAGCGTCAGGTAATCCAGATGCCCGTCGCGGTCCACGTCGGCGAAGTCCACCCCCATGCTCGCGTAACTCATGTTGCGAAGCGCGAAGCGCGGAGCCGCCTGGAACTTGCCCTTGCCGTCCCCCAACCACATCCGGTCCGGGGTCTGGAAATCATTGCACAGGTAGATGTCCGGCGTCCCGTCCCCGTTGATGTCCCGGATCTGCACCGCCAATCCGAAATCCGGCGGCACATCCTTCACCGGAAGTCCGTTCTCATCCCGGAAGGTCGTCGCCCAATCCACCGGCGTGAACCGACCCTTCCCGTCATTCCAGAACATCGCGTCCGGCTCACCCAGCTCCATGTACCGCCCGTTGACGATCTTCACCCGCTTCGCCCATCGCCCCGTCACGGTCGGCACCCCGTTCACCAATCGCTCCGAGATCTGCGCGCCATCCCGCAACGGAGCCAGGGTCCCGAAATTGCAGAAGTACAGGTCCAGATCGCCGTCCCCGTCCAGGTCGGACAACGCCATCGACGTTCCGCCCGTCTTCGAGGTGATCCCGGAGCCCTCCGTGACATCCACGAACCGGCCCCGGCCATCGCCGAAGAGCAACCCGTGAGGCCCGCCAAAACTCGACAGGACCAAATCCAGGTGCCCGTCGCCGTTGACGTCCCCAAACAGCGAACCGGTGACAGTCAGGTTCGTCAGAGCCACACCAGCCGAGGCCGTGATGTTCGTGAACTGGCCGCCCCCGAGGTTCCGGTAGAGCGCGCTCGGGCCATCGCGATGGACGAAGAACAAATCCACCCGACCGTCCTCGTCCACATCGCCGGCTGAGATGCCCACCCCATTCATGAGGTTTTGCGCGGCGGACAACCGGGCGAACCTCAGCGAATTGGTGAAGTCGATCCCCAGCGCGGTGCCCGGCGTCAGATCGAATCCAGCAGCGCCCGGCTTCACCGTCAGGGGCGCAATCTTGACCCCGGGAACATCCGCAGCATCCAAGTTTTGCAGGCATGATCCAACAGCCAGCAAGATTGCACGAAGCAAGGATCGCATGAAGTGCGTCGATTTCGTCACGGGGAATTACCGAGAACGTAATAATCCCCACCCGGCGGTCGAGCCTGATTTCGGGAATCTTGGGGCAAAGTCCCAAGATGTAGGTTTCCGGTTTGAAGCCCCGCCCCCGCCGCGTGGGGGCACGCACCCTGCAATCCAGATGGCTGAAGGCCGGGTGCCCGCACCCGGCGGGAGATTCCCTGTCCGAGTTCCCTGCGCGAATCGGGATCGGGATCGACGTCGAGTTGGGCGCATCTTGCCCATGCCCCCATATGGATCGGGGTGGCAACGTCCTCGTCGCCGTTCCAAAGCATTCTCCATGGCGATGAGGACATCGCCGCCCCGAACCCAGTCCCTTTGGATCCAGTTTCGAGGTGGGCCAGTTCTCAGATCGCGATCGGGCTCGAACCGCGTGCTCCACTTCGTTTTCGATTCCGATGGCGATGCCAATCCCGATACCGACGCGCGCGGCACGGGCGGCCGCCCTCAACCCGGCAACCACTCCTCCGGCACCCGACCGCTCAGCGCCGCCACCAGGGCGTCGATCAATTCGGGATCCCCGGCCTCCCACTCGTCGGGCACGTGAAGGCATTCGATCTCGCGTCCCGCCAGCGCCTCCCCAAACCGGTCCTGCAGGTAGGCCCCATGCTTCCGTTCCATCACGAAGATCCGGTCCGCCCAACCGAGCAGTCCTTCCGTTACACGAATACGGGCCCCCGGTTCCGTGCCGGCAGATCGTGCTTCAACCCCGGGGCGTCCTTCGAACAGCGCCGCCGCCGTGGGACTGCGCCACTGGTTCCGACTGCAGATGAACAGCAGCTTCATGCGCGCTTCCTCACACGGCCTCGATCTCACCGGTCCACAACCGGTCCCCGTTCTTGTTCCAGTGCGTCACCCGGCACGCTCGCGTTTTCGGATCCACATCCACCGTTCCGAAGTACTGATCCGCAGTCCACGGTCCACTCGTCGGCGTCCCCGGTTGGCGGCACGAGAATTTCAGTTCGGGACCGAACGTCATGTCGAAGGGCGTGGGCCCGAACGTGCCGGAATTCAACGGACCACTGACGAATTCCCAGAAGGGATCGAACTCGGTGAAGCTTGCCCGCGACGGGTGATAATGGTGCGAGGCGCAATAATGAACATCCGCGGTCAGCCATACCACATTGCGCACGCCCGCCTCCTTCAACCGCTTCAGCAACCAAGCCATTTCCAGTTCCCGGCCCAGCGCGGGCCCATCGCCGTTGGCACCGTTGTCGAAGCCCTGCGTGTCCCGCACCAGCAGCCCGATCGGCATGTCGCAGCAGACGAACTTCCACACCGCCCGGCTTGCCACCAACGACTCCGCCAGCCAGGCCACCTGCGCTCCCCCCATCAAGTCCGTGTCCTTGCCCGCCACCGATTGCCGGTTTGGCGAGTTCGGTCCGCGGTGGCTCCGAAGATCCAGGAAGAACAGGTCACACAACGGGCCACGCGCGATCTTCCGGTAGATGCGCCGGTCCGGATGATCTGCGATCGGGTGATACTCGAAGAAGGCCTGCTTCGAGCGGGCCGCCAGCAGGTCCACATTCCGTTCGGTGTACCATCCCCCGGGCGGCAGTTGCTGGCCAGGCCACCAATTGTTCAAGACCTCATGATCGTCCCACTGCACCATCATGGGAACCTCCGCCAACAATCCGCGCACATTCCGGTCGAGGTACGAATACCGGTAGTTCCCACGAAACTCAGCCAACGTCTCCGCGACCTTGGACTTCTCCTCCGTCACCAGGTTCTTCCACACGGTTCCATCCGCCAACGGCACCTGTGCCTTGAGCGGATTGTCGCCGTAGATGGTATCCCCGCTGTGCACGAAGAACTGAGGCTCCTTCTGCCGGATCGCCTCATAGGTCTTCATCCCACCGCGCGACTCATCGATCCCCCATCCCTGCCCGCACGTGTCGCCCGACCACGCAAACCGCACAGGCCCAACCTCGGTTCCAGGCACCCACAACGATCCAGCGGTCGCATCGCCAGCCACACCCTGCTTGTCTTCGAACCGCACCCGATAAAAAACCTTACGTCCTGCCGGCAACCCCTCCAGCCGAACCTTCGCAGTGAAATCCGCCGCCGCTCCTGTCACCGGCCCCACACTTCGGCGCACGTCACGAAAGGCTTCGGACGTATCCCATTCCACCACCATGCGGGCCTCGCGATCCGTGCGGCTCCAGATGACAGCCGAATCCGCGGTGACATCACCGCTCGCCACCCCTTGTGGAATCCCTGCCCGCACGCCGCGCACAACCGCCGGAGCCGGAACCTGCCCCAGCGCATCAAGCCCCCGCGAAGCCAGCGCTCCGGCGATTCCACCCATCGCCACGCGTTGGCCAAACCCCCGACGCGTCATCCGTGATTGCATCACTGCACCCTTCTACAACGCCTCCCGATGGCCAGCGAATTCTCCACCCCGTCCGTCGCTGCCGACGTCAGGAGGCAGTGAAGAGAGTTTCCAGGCGCCAGTTCCCAGAAGCCAGTTTCAGCTCCCCCCAATCGTAGCAGACGACGTGAGGAGGCTGGGTCCAACCACTGCCTCGTGACCTCGTCAGCTACCCCCCAATCGTAGCAGACGACGTGAGGAGGCTGGGTCCAACCACTGCCTCGTGACCTCGTCAGCTACCCCCCAAGCGTAGCAGACGACGTCAGGAGGCTGGGGAAGGAGTCTCAAGTTGTCAGAAGCCAAGTTTGCAGCCCAGCGCTTCCTCTGCAGGCCGGCTGCCTCCACCCGGCGGATCGCATTTCAACTGGTCTCTGGAATCTGGAAACCGGGAACTCCCCCCGCAGGCCCGGCGGACTTCAACCTCCAAACTTGAATCTTGAAACTTCACCCTCCCCACGTCCCCCTTTCCCTCATGCAACGCCCTCCCCGAACCACGTCACGGCTCCGTTCCGCCTTAGCCCTCCTGACACTGACGGGAACGTCCGCCCTGCTCGCCAACGAAGCAACGCTCACCCTCACCAGCCTCTCCATGAAGGTGCCAGCGGCGAGCGTGAACCTGCTGGGCTCGGTCTACAGCCTGAGCTTCACCACGGCCGACGACGACACGGTCAACGGCGAACTCTTCGCCTCCGAAGGCACCGGCACCTATACGTCCAACGCCATCCTCGATTATCCCGGCTCGGCAGCCCTCGGCGCACTCGTCGGATTGATCACCGTCGACATCCCCCTCTCCGGAGACACCAACGTCAATGGCATCACCGACTTCCTCGAAGTCAGCCGCGCCATTGCGACCACCACAACCACCGGAACGATCGAAATCGACGACGGCATGGAGTTCAGCCGAGGTACCGTCAATGCCACGTGGCGCCGCAATGCCAACGAGGCCACGGGCACGGTCGAACTCCGCGTCAATCTTCCGGACTTCGGATTCCAGAGCCTGACCTTCAACCACACCTTCGAGATCTTCCAATACCGTGGAATCCTGACCTATACCCGCAATGGGGACGCCGTCACCGCCGCGGTGAATCTTCCGCGACAGGGCGCCGCCGGCGCCTTCACTGGCAACATGCCAATGACCCGCCTGTCCAACGTCGAACTCTCCCGCGCCCCCGTGACATGGAAGGGACCGGGCAATCTCGACTACGAACTCTTCGGCACCGACGACCTCGAAGACGTTCCCCTGCCGGTCAGCTACGTCGCCCGGAACTTCTACGGCGGCCTCATCATCCTCGCCGATGGCGATCCCACCACGCCGTTCCCGGACGAGTACGATTACTTTGATGTCCTCATCGAAGACCCCAACGACGCCGACAAGGACGGCCTTCCTGACCTCTCGGACACCCCGTCGGTCGCGCCAGCGCAACCCACCCTCGCGGCGTCCTTCACCAGCACCGCGGTCCAGATCGAGGTCACCGGCACCCCGGGTGCGCCGTTCGTGATCGAGTCCAGCCCCACCCTGCCGGCCACGACCTGGACCACCGCCAGCGAGGTCACCCTCAACGCCTCCGGGAAGGCCACCCTCAGCATCACCGACCTCTCCGGTAACGCCCGCCTCTTCCGGGCCCGCACGCCCTGAAAGCCTGACTCCCCACGCCTTGGCGTAGCAGTCGACGTCAGGAGGCTGAGTCGCGTGAGGAGGCTGGTGGGTTGGAGGCCGCGTGCCCCCACGCGGCGCATCTCCATCCGCGCCGGGTGAGGGCACCCGGCCTTCAATCGAGGACCTGGCAACTGGATTCTCCCCCCGCCATTGCCCCGCCCCGTCCCCGTTGGTAACGTCACCGCTTCATGGGCAAACGGTTTTACCTGACCACGGCGATTTTCTACACGAACGGCGCAGCACACCTCGGGCACGCGTACGAGATGGTGCTGTCCGATGTCATCGCACGCGCCCACCGCAGCTTCGGCGAGGAAGTCTTCTTCCTGACCGGCCTCGACGAACACGGCCAGAAGGTCCAGCAGACCGCCGCCGCCGAAGGCCAGGACCCGCAAACCTACTGCGACGGTCTCGCCGTCCAGTGGGAAGCCCTTGCCCGCCAACTGGGCCTCACCAACGACGACTTCATCCGCACCACCCAGCCCCGTCACAAGGAAGTCGTCTCGGCCGTCCTCTCCAAGCTCCACGCCCAGGGCGACATCTACAAACAGGGCTACGAAGGGTGGTACTCCGTCCGCGAGGAAACCTTCCTGACCGAGAAGGACCGCAACCCGGACGGTACCTGGGACGCGAAGTGGGGGCAGGTCGTACCCCTGCTTGAGGAGAATTGGTACTTCCGCATGGCGAAGCACCAGGACTGGCTCATCGCCCACATCGAGGCCAACCCGTCCTTCGTCTCCCCCACCATCCGACGCAACGAGATCCTCGGCTTCCTGCGCTCCGAGAAGCTCGAAGACCTCTGCATCTCGCGCCCCGCCAGCCGGCTCAGCTGGGGCATTCCCCTGCCCTTCGCCCCCGAATGGGTGACCTACGTCTGGTTCGACGCCCTCACCAATTACTACTCGGTCCCCGTGTCCCTCGGCGACCGCGCCGCCGCCGCCCCGCTCGGGGATTGGTACGCACCGCGTCCCACGGACGGCCCAGAGTTGTGGCCCGCCGACGTCCACGTCATCGGCAAGGACATCGTCAAGTTCCACGCCGTCTACTGGCCCATCATGCTCCACGCCGCCGGCATCCCGCTCCCGAAGCAGGTGCTCACCCACGGCTGGTGGCAGAAGGACGGCCAGAAGCTCTCCAAGACCACCGGCAACGTCGTCGACCCCGTCGGCGTCATCAACGAATGGGGCCTCGACGCGTTCCGTTACTACGTCATCCGCGAACTCGCCATCGGACCCGATGGCAACTGGACCGACGACAGCTTCCGGGCGCGCTACAACGCCGAACTCGCCAACGGGCTGGGCAACCTCCTCAACCGTGCGGTCAACATGCTCAACAAGTACCGCACGGGCATCGTCCCCGCGGTCGCCACCGACCTCCAAGCCGACGCCGAACAGGCCGTCGCCAAGGCCGCCGCCCACCTGCGTGCCCACGAACTCCAGGCCGCCCTCGTGGCCACCTGGGAACTGGTCAATCGCGCGAACCTCTACGTCGAGCAGACCCAGCCGTTCCGCATGGCCAAGGATCCCGCCCAGGCCGCCCAGCTTGACGCCGTCCTGTACAACCTCGTCGAGTCCTGCCGCATCCTCGCCGTGATGCTCGCGTCGTTCCTGCCCGACACGGCCCGTCGGATCTACCAACAGCTCCGCGTCGAAGGTTCCCCCGCCGACTGGTCCCAGACCCGCTGGGGCATCCTCCAACCCGGCCACCAGGTCGGCGCCCGAGCCCCTCTTCCCCCGTCGCGACCTCGTGCCGAAGGAAGGGAAGAAGTAGGTACAATTCAGGCCGCCTTGGGCAAACCCTGCGCCCGAACCCGACGACGCCACTGCCACGTGACCAGCAGCATTCCGAACACGCCGACTCCCCAGAAGACCCCGGTCTCCGGCACGTCGCTGGTGCTGCGGAGGTAGTAGAACAGGTTCGCGCCGTACCCCAGGTCCGTCGTTGTGAACGCCAGTTCCGAAAACAAGTCCGTCGGGCTGCCAATGTCGAACCGGTCCACAACCGTACCATTCAGCGGGTTGATCGTCCCAAAGGAGTGCTGGCCCGAGGCGTCATGGCGGATGATGTAGAACTGGTTTGCCCCATACCCCACATCCGTGTCCGTGAAAACCATGGCATCGTAATCGCCCGAGGGCAGGAGCCAGCGATCCGTCAGGGTGCCCGGCAGATGCGGGTCGAGGGTGCCGAAGTGGGTCCCGTCCACGTCCTGCCGTAGGTAGTACAGCAGGTTGGCGCCAAAGCTGACATCCGTCGCAGAGAAGGTCAGCGAGTCAATGCCCTGACCTATGCCAAAGCGGTCCTGATAGCTGGCGCCCGACGGCGTGATCGTTCCAAACTGGGGCGCGGCCGGATCCCGTCGGAGGTAGTACAACGAGGTCGATCCCAGACTCAGATCGGGCGCGGCAAAGGCCAGTGCGCTGTAATCCAGACTGCCCAGACTGAACTGATCCACGACAGACGGCCCCACATGCGGCGCAACAGGCGTTCCGATGGTGTCCAGATGAGCCAATCCACCCACCGCATCGTGCCGGACCGTGTAGAACATCGTCGCCGTCGTTCCCTGCCCCAGCAGGTCCTGGTCGGCATAGACCAAGCCCTGGAAATTGTCCCCGATGAGGATCCGGTCCGTTAAATCCCCGCTGGGTGGTGCCAGAGGAGGCCGGATGGTTCCGAACCACATGTCGGTTCCGTCAGCGCGGACTGACAATTGGAGGGTGACGCACGCCAGGAAGGCGGGGAGGATGAAGAGGTGGTTTTTCATGAACTGGAATGACCGAACCGAACAGGTTCACGAGCATCGGCCCAACGACCCACCCGGAGTCGCTTCCGCCAATGAAGCTTGAACCACTCTTTGGTTCTAACCCCACCCCCACCCTCCGACCATTGGGTCTTGGCCCCATGCAAGTCAGCGATCGCCGTCCTCACCTTTGACGGAAATGAGTGGAAACTGGGGGAATCCGAGGGTTTAACCGTGCCATTGAGAGGTCGTCCCGTGTCGCCACGATGGGCGAAGGCATGCATTGCGCATGCAATGCAGCCGGAATGCGCCGTCCACAACTCCCCAAGGATCCATCAACAGAGTCGCTGATTTCCATTCTCGGATTTGATTCACCCTCACCTCCCGGGAGATCTGCCGACCCCGGGCTCAACGACATCCGCAGTTCGCAAATTTCGGGGTTTTTGAGGGCCGGGACCGAACGTTTGCATGGGTTCCTCGTGCCTCCTGCAGCCGGGAGGTTGGCTGTTGGAGGTGCCCTGCGGGACCTGGGCCTCGGAAAGATCACCCATTTAAGGGATAACCGTACCCAAGAAGTTGTGGCATTGCAGTTTGGGAGGAGGTTCGTTGCACGTTTATCCAGCGATGTCGTGTCGCAGCCTTGAACGGCCCGGGTCTTGCATGCACACAGTCTCGTGCATGCCCGCGAAAACGTGATAGCCTTCCCTACCATGCTGCTCCGTGCTGACACTCACGATCCCATGGCCGTAGCGGCGCAAGTCAGGGCCGACTATCTCGCGATGTTTCCCGGTAGTGACCGCAGTCACATTCCGCGGATCTTCAGCTGGGCCATCGACTGCTTTACGGGACGGGACCCCGAATTCCTGGCCATCGATGCCCGGTACCACGATTTCGAGCATACCCTCCAGGGGACTCTTTGCCTGACCACCCTGATCCGGGGCCGCGCCGAGGCCGGCGAGTTGCCTGCGGTGGACCGCGAGACTTTCGAGCTTTGCATCCTGGCGATCCTGCTTCACGACACCGGCTATCTGAAGCGGCGCGGCGATACGAACGGCACCGGCGCGAAGTACACGCCCACTCACGTCAACCGCAGCTGCGAGTTCGCGGAACGACTGTTGGTTTCGAAGGGCTTCGGACCCGATCAGGTCCAGTCCGTGAAGAACATGATCCGTTGCACGGGCATGGGGGCGAACGTCAACGCCATCCCCTTCCGGTCCGAAGCGGAACGGGTCTGCGGTTATGCGCTCGGCACCGCCGACTTGCTGGGACAGATGGCCGCCGTCGACTACGTCGACAAGCTTCCCATCCTCTACGACGAATTCGTCGAAGCAGGCCGGTTTGGAGGAAACCCGGGTGCCATCGGGTTCACGAGCGCGGACGACCTGATGCGCAAGACGCCGGGCTTCTGGGAGAAGTACGTGCTTCCGAAGGTCCAGAACGATTTCCTTGGTCTTTACCGCCATCTGGGCCACGGCCCGGGTGCCGGGGCCGGCGGCGAAAACCCCTATCTCGCCCGCATTCAGTCCAACATGGAGCGACTCCGACGGCTCCTGGCCATCGCCGCCTGACGGAACCGGTCCCCTTCTGTAGGCCGCGTGCCCTCACGCGGCGCGACAGAAGCCAACTCCCAGTTCCCAGCCCCGCGTTTGAAGGCCACGTGCCCTCACGCGGCGTGACAGAGGCCAACTCCCAGTTCCCAGCCCCGCGTTTGAAGGCCGCGTGCCCTCACGCGGCGTGACATGAACCCCGCCGGGTGAGGGTACCCGGCCACCATGTGCAACTCCTCCTCCTGGGGTTCACCGTTCTGTGACTGGACGGCTTTAGCCACGTTTGGTAATCAATTCTTGCCATCGGTCACCCCCCCAGTCCCGGTCGGTGGCAAAAGGAGGGCGAAAGCCCAAAACACAGTTTGAATCGATGAAGCACTCTCTCGGCGCGTGCATTGGCCGCGCATGTCTGAAGGGCTGGGGATCCCTGATTCTGGCCACGTGCTGCCTTCTTGGAGGCGGCCACCTGAACCTGATCGCCGCAGACCTTGTCCGACCGGTCATCAAACCCTCCAAACGCGCCGCACCCAAGGAAGCCCTGACCGGCCAATCCCGACAGGTAGTGGTCCAAACGGAGTTGCTCAGCCGGGACACCTTCGAGCTGCCACTTTTCGACGGGGAAAGCCTCCAGCTCCAACGGTCCAGCCACACACGCCTGCCCAATGGAGACGAGGTTTGGTCAGGCCGGATTGCTGGCGAACCGCTTTCCCGGGCCACCTTCGCGGTGCGCAAGGGTGTGCTCTCCGGGACGGTCGACCGCGCTTTGGAAACGGGGAACGAGCTCTACGAAGTCGCCCCTTTCCCTGGAGGACACCACCTGTTCCGGCACGACCCAACCCGCCTTCCGGCCTCGTTCAGCCAGACGCTTCCTGCACCGATCCCCACCGGTCGCCTCGCAGCTCCGGCCAGCGACACCGCACCCGCAACACAACCGGTGATCGACCTGCTCATCGTGTACACGCCCGCCTCGGCGGCGCGGTACGGGAAGTCGGGCATCGAATCCAAGATCTTGCAGGCCGTGGCCGACGCCAATGCCGCCTTTGAGAACAGCGCGATCGACGCGCGATTCGCCCTCGTTCACATGGTGCAGGTGGACTACGTGGAAAACGGCATCATGTCCTCGTCGCTGGCATCACTCCAACGCCCGCAGGACGGGGTCCTGGATGAAGTGCACGCCTTGCGGGAGCAACACGGAGCCGATCTCGTCGCCCTCATTTCCGAGGACACCAACAGCTGCGGCATGGCGTATGTGATGGCGACGCCAACAGCCAGCTTCGCCGCCAATGCGTTCGCCACCGTTTTTTCCGGGTGCCTTTCGTCGCTGAGCCTCGCTCACGAACTCGGCCACCTCCTCGGCTGTCAGCATGACCGATCCAGCGCGGTGGGCGTGGCAGCATTCCCCTACGCCTATGGCTGGCGTCAGTGCGATGTCGAGAAGCCCCGGTTCCGCACGGTCATGGCGGAAGCCTGCGCCGGGGCCATCCGCATCAATTACTTCTCCAATCCCGCCCTGACCTACGAAGGACTGCCCCTCGGCATCGACGCCGCCGTCGACCCCCTGAACGCCGCAGACAATGCCCGCGCCATCAACCAGACCGCTCCCGTGGCGGCGGCATTCCGCACCGTGCCTCCGGTTGCGCCCACGAACCTGAAAGCCGTTGCCGCTTCCAGCACCCAGGTGGACGTGCGGTGGTCCGATCGTTCGACCAACGAAAACGGATTCCTTCTGGAACGTTCCCTCGACGGGATCCTGTGGAAGTTCCTGGTCCAACTCCCCGCGGACACCACCGTTTACACCGACACCCCGGTGCTCGCCCGGACGACCTATCACTACCGGATCTCCGCAACCAACAACGGGGGGACGACAACGGCGGAAACCACCGCGACCGTGACGACACCCGGTGCCATTCCCCCCGCGCCATCAGAACTGGCCGCCGTGCAGGAGGGCTCCGCGGCACGACTCACGTGGAAGGACAACGCCGCCAACGAAACCAGCTTCCGCATCGAACGTTCCGCGAATGGCGGAACCTGGTTTCTCTGGATCGTCCTTGGCGCGAACACCACGACCTGGACAGACACCCAGGTCGTCACCGAGAGCACCTACGCTTACCGCGTGAGCGCGGCCAATGCCGAAGGGCGATCCGTCGCGACCGCCGCGGTGTCGCTCACGATCGTTCCTCCGATTCCGAGCGCGCCCTCGGCTCTCGTTGCCACGGCCGCCAACGGAATGGTCACGATTTCTTGGGCTGACAATTCCCCCAACGAAACCAGCTTCCGCATCGAGCGCTCGTCCAACGGTGGCAACTTCCTGCTTTGGACGATCCTCGCGGCAAACAGCCGGAGTTATACGGACCCGGCCGTTGTGGTGGGCTCAACGTATGGCTACCGGGTCATCGCCGCGAACACGCTTGGGATGTCCCCGCCGTCCGCACCTGCGTCGATCACCGTCCCCGGATTCGCTCCCACAGCGCCCACCGGTCTGACGGCCGTGCCGGTCTCCAGGACCCAGATCACGCTCAACTGGCAGGACACCTCCGACAACGAAACCGGCTTCACCATCGAACGTTCCACCAACGGAACTTCCTGGTCGCCCATCGCCAACGTCGGGGCCAATGTCCGGACGTTCGCCAATACCGGGTTGAGGCAGACGATCCTGTACTCCTACCGCGTGCGCGCCAACAACGCATGGGGCTCGTCCGCATTCAGTCCGGTGGTTTCCAGCCGTACCGCCCCGTGAACAACGACAGTCCCGTCCCGGAACACATCCTCCGCCGGAAAGGTTCGCCCAATACAGCCGGTGTTCCCGAAGAGGTTCGTCGCCTCCTCAACACCGGCCGTATCGAGGCCGTCAACCTCTCCGAGTGGCTGGTCGTGGACCAGGGCGCGATTGCCGCACACTGCCTGCCGGCGTTGGGGCTGGGACAACACGTCCCAGCCATCGCCGCAACACTCGAGTCGCTCGGAAAGTCCACCACCCCGAAACGCAACGCCGCCGTTGCGACCGCCCTCCACACCAGGCTCGGTTCCACCCGTGCGGTCGAACGTGCCTTCAAGGACCTCCGCCAACACCCATCCGACGTCATCCGCAGCTGGGCCTGCGAACTGGTGGCCACCCACGCCCCATGGTCCCTCACCGATAAACTCAATCGGATCCGACCACTGGCCGCCGACACCAACATGGGTGTCCGCGAGTGCGCCTGGATGGCCGTGCGCAACGACATCAATGCCCATCTCGAGGAGGCCATCACGCTTCTCGTCCCCTTCGTCCACGACCCGGATCCCAACATCCGCCGCTTCGCCACGGAAGCCACCCGTCCGCGCGGCGTCTGGTGCCGCCACATCCACGCCCTCCGCGAAGATCCCGCCAAGGGCCTCATCCTTCTGGAACCGGTCCGATCGGATCCAGCACGGTACGTCCAGAACTCGACGGCCAACTGGCTGAACGACGCCTCCAAATCACAGCCAGATTGGGTCCAGGACCTGTGCCGCCGGTGGCAGAAGGAATCTCCCACCGACGAGACGGCGTACATCTGCCGACGCGCCCTCCGAACCCTCACCAAGTCCGCCAAACCCAAGCCGTAACCGGCTCGTCCCGCGCCACGTCCCCGCCGCTGAACAACATCGGGCGCATCTTGAACCTACCCCCGCATGGAACGGGGTGGCGACGCCCTCGTCGCCGTCTCCCAAAAATCCTCCCACGGCGATGAGGACATTGCCTCCCGTTTCCCCTCCCAGAGCCGGGGTGGCGACGTCCTCGTCGCCGTTGTTGGATTTGGATGAAGGCCCTTCGGCCTGTCCCTCCTATCCGGGAGGGATTTCAGCAGGGTCGCGAAGCGCACCCCGGGTTCACGTTGGGAACGGCAACAACCCGGAACTAATCCCCGATTTTGAACCCGAATTGTCGAAAGACGATCACCTGCACAACTTCGCCCGCTGGCGGCCTGGCAAGAGCGACCACGTAGTCACCCCGGCGGCCGACAAGTCCAAGCAGGACATCTTCGTTCACACCATGGAATCCGAGTGAACCTCCCATCCGTTTGAAGAAGCTGGGACTATCCTCGGCCGTCCGGAATTCGGAACGGTCCGACAGGCTCTCAGCCCAGAACTGGCGAACTTGTCCATCCGAGCATTCCATCAGGAAGCCCCATCTTTCCTCAGACATGGGAAAGGACTCACCCCGCGCCAATACCACCCGACCCGGGGGCGACGAACCCACGACATCCCTGAACCGTTCCTCAGGCGTCCAAACCCGAAAGGCTTCGACGCAGCAGATGGCCGTCAGCACAGACATCGCTCCGGCTCCCAAAAGCAGCACCACCTTCCACCACCAGCCAGCGCCCTTCCGGACGAACCTCGCCACCCGCAACCCCACAACAACCCCGACAACCAGACCGCCGATGCCGAACCCGGCAACAGTCGATGCATCCGTGCAATGCATCGCCGCGTAGGACGCGAATCTCGCCGAACACACGACACTTGAAGCCAGTACAATGAAGCCGGCGCTGCGATCAATCATAGGGGGGGTGAATGAAGAATTGGTGGGTGGCGAACCGCATTATCATCCCCATCTCACGCGCTCCGCGGCGAAGCCAACCCGGCTGCCGTGTCAAAGAACCGCCGCGCCATGCCGGTAGCGCCTGTGCGGACGCTCACGCCCACTTCCATCGGTGGGGGAGCGGGTTCGAACGGGATGAACGACGCGCGTTTGCCAGCAACGATCGCCGCGGACTCGGCGACAATTGCTACGCCGCCTCCGACCTCCACCGCCGAAATCAAGCTGAAGGCCCCATCGCACTCCTGCACGATCCGCAACCGCCGGGCGGACTCGCCAAGGAGGTCGAGCAGCATCTCGTGGTAGTCGGGATACTCCGCCCGGCTATAGACGACCATGGGAAGGTTGGTGAGCGCCTCGGATCGGATGGAACGCTTGCGGCACAGGGCGTGGCCCGGTGCAACGAGCACGCCGAACCGATACGTACGCATCCGCCGAAACTCCAGACCTCCCCGCCGCGGTCGTGAGTGTCCCACCAGCAATGCGGCACCAAGGCTACCGTCCTCCAGTCCGGCGATCATCTCGGCCGAAGTCAGATCATGCAGAACGACACGCACGCCGGGGGCAACCCCGTCGAAGGCGCGCAGGACTTCCGGAAGCAACTCGACCGAAGGCGAGGAGCATAACCGACATGCAGGTCCTCGGAACGTTCACTGGCGAGCGCCTGGACCGCTCGCACCGCTTCCTCCGCCCGCCGCAGGACCGCGCGGGCCTCTTCCAGAAACAACCGCCCCGCCGGTGTCAACCGGACCGACTTCGCCCCGCGCTCCAGGAGCACGACGCCCAACTCGCACTCCAGATCCCGAACCTGCCGACTCAACGGCGGTTGAGAGACGTTCAAACGATGGGCAGCCCGGGTGATGTTCTGTTCCTCCGCGACCGCAACGAAGTACCGGAGGTGACGCAGTTCCATGCACCAAGCCTACCCGGCGGGTGGCCTCACGCAATGAACTCGGCATTTCCCCGACCCACATCCGGGACTTCACACTGCACCTGACATGAAAAAGATCTCCATCGTCTTCTTTTCCGGTTCCGGCCACACCCGCCTGATGGCCGAAGCGGTCCATCGCGGCGCCTCATCCGTCGCCGGCACCGAGGTTGAACTCATCCAACTGTCCGGTTCGGACATCAACGAAGGCCGCTGGAAGAACGAAGCCGTCCTCCTGAAGATCGCGGCTTCCGACGCGGTCCTCTTTGGAACCCCGACCTACATGGGCGGCCCCGCAGCCCAGTTCAAGGCCTTCGCCGACGCCTCCGGGATGGTTTGGTTCCAGCAAGGCTGGCGAAACAAACTCGCCGGCGGGTTCACGCACAGCGGTTCTCCCTCCGGTGACAAGCTCTCCACCCTCCAGTACCTCGCCGATCTCGCCTTCCAGCACGGAATGCTCTGGGTCGGCCTGGGCGCCATCCCTTCCCTGTACTCCGGCGGGACGGACGGTTTCAACCGCCTGGGCTTCTATCATGGTGCAGCCGGTGCCACACCCTTCGTGCCCGGCGCTGCGCCGAGCGTGGATGCCGGCGACCTGCTCACGGCCGAACATTACGGCCACCGGATCGCCACCCTGGCGAAGGGTTACACACCCCCGGCCGCGTCCTGACCCCCTTCACGGGTGATCGCAACAGACACCCGCGACCACATCGGGGCTGAGGTAGGGAATGCCGAGCGAAAGGCCGCGCAACACCAACAGGACCCCAACAATCCCCAGCGACACGGGAATCAGCCGTTGCAGGCGCAGTCGCAGCCCCAACGGCAGGACCCGTCCACCAAGACTCAACCCCAGCATCATGGGCACCGTTCCCAGGCCAAACAGGGCCATGTAGGAAACACCAAGGGTCACAGAACCCGTGGCTGCCGCCCCCAGGCACGCGGCGTACACCAATCCGCAGGGCAGCAATCCGTTGACCATCCCAAGGCCGACCAGCGACCCCATCGTGCCCCGTTTCAACCACCACCCGAGCCAGCCTTTGACGCGCGAAACCCACCGGCTCAAAGGGGCCGCGGCCCCAGCCCACACTGACACGCCAAGCCCGGACAGGATCAACACGCCGGCACCGATCGAAACCCAACGTTGGATCCCGGCCAACGCGAGCGAACGGCCGACCAACCCGAACAACCCGCCCAACAGCATGTAGGTCGTGATCCGGCCCAACTGATAAAGAGCCCGCCCCGCCACGAACCCCACCATGCCGCGTCCCGGATGCGGCAACGCAAGAGCCAACGGGCCGCACATGCCGGCGCAGTGCATGCTTCCAGCGAGCCCGAGGATGAACGCAGTCCAGACCATGGCGTGGATTCCGTTCAGTGGGTCGCCGACCGCACGAAGGTGTCGTCCATGGCGTACTCCTTCCCTCCCGTGGTCCATCGCACCCGGACCCGCCACAAACCAGGACCCAACTCGCCCAATTCCGCCTTCTGCACGCCCCCGGCCGACGGCTTGAGCGGGATCACGCGATCCTGTCCGGCATCCGAAGGCCGATAGAACTGGATGGTTCCCGCGGTCAGCGCCGCAACGTGGGCGCCCGGGATCCCGACTTCGAGCGTTCCACGCACCGCATCCGCGGTGATGCGCGCCGCCGCACCCAGCGCACGGGTCCGCTCCAGACGATCAAACTGCACCTGATACCGGATCTCTTCCTCATAGTAATCGGGGCGGACCAGATCCATCTGCTGTCGGACGGCAAAGGTGATGAACGCCGCGATGCAGGAAACGAACACGCCTAGGAAGGCAGCGATCCCCACAGGCCATGGCTCCCAGCGGGGCTTGGCAACGGTCGTCACTGGGCGGCTGGAGACCGAAGGAACAGGAACAACACGAGTCGACATGATGATTGGGGTTATGGTTATTCAGTTGGCCGCACCGGGTCCGACGAAGACGGATTTTACGGTCTCGAGCAGGCGCCCCTTCGAGTAGACGCCGATTTCAAGCGGTGTCCGTCGCCCCGCAATCTGCCTGGGATCCATCTCCACGAGGATCGAACGTTCACCAAGCTTCTCCTTCGGTACGACCCAGCCTTCGCCGCCCATCACCTGGATCTTGCCCTCCACGTTCTGCAAACGGAACTCCACCGGGATGTCGTGGGAGGTCTTGTTGACCACCTTCACCGTATAGAGGTTGCTCAACCGGCCGCCGGCTTGTTGCTGGAAAAGTCCGCCCGGTGCCCGCAGCAACAGCGTCTCCACGTCGCTCCGCGTGAACACAAGGAACGCCAACAGGCACCCCAGCGCCGTGAGCAGCACCGAGTACCCGATCATGCGCGGCGTCACACGCAGTGGTTCCTGGTTCTGGATGCCGTTCAGCGAGGCGTAACGCACCAACCCGCGCGGACGCCCGATCTTGTCCATGATCGAGTCGCATGCATCGATGCACGCCGTGCAATTCACGCACTCCATCTGGACGCCGTTGCGGATGTCGATGCCGGTGGGACACACCGCCACGCATTGGCGGCAGTTGATGCAATCACCCAGACCCTCGGCCTTCCGGGCAGCGACGTCCTGCCCCTTCTTGAGCGCAGCCCGGCCTTCACCCCGCTTGTTGTCATAGGCCACGACGATGGTGTTCTCGTCGAGCAACGCGGACTGGAAGCGGCCGTAAGGGCAGATGAACGTGCAGGCCTGTTCGCGGAAACGGGCGAAGATCCCATAGAACAGCAGCGAGAAAAGGAACATGAACGTCAGTCCCGTGACGTGCGCCCGCGGATCATCCCGGATGATGTGCAGCAGTTCATCGCTGCCGATGATATAACTCAGCAGCGTGTTCCCCACGATGAACGAAAGCCCAAAGAACACACCGTGCTTCACCAGCTTCCGGGCAATCTTCCCACGCGTCCATGGGCCCGCATCACGCGCCTTGGCCACGGGACCATCCCCCTCGATGAGGTACTCCAGCTTCCGGAAAACCATCTCCATCATCACCGTCTGCGGACACGCCCACCCGCACCACAACCGCCCGAACGCCGTCGTGAAAATGATGATGCAGGTAAAGAAGACGAGCATGGACACCGCGAAGATCACCGTGTCCTCCGGCCAGAAGATCTGACCCAGGATCGAGAACTTGCGCTGGAGGATGTTGATCATCAGCAGCGGGTTGCCCTGGATCCGGATGAACGGCCCCGAGAACATCACCACCAGCAACAACCAGGCAAACCACGTGCGGTACTGCGTCATCCGTCCCGACGGCTTCTTGGGGTACAACCATCGACGACTCCCGTCCTTTTCCGCCGTCGCCAGATGGTCCCTGAAGTCCTCCCACTGGATCTCCTGGGCCGCCGAATGGCCGTCGCCGCCGTGGGCCTCCGATTCCCCGTTGCTTGCACCGTTCATGGCAACATCCTCGCTGCTTCAACGAATCCCGATACACGCCAGACTCCAAACCCAAACCGTTTCTTGGCCTGTCCCCGCTTCCACGCGCGTCCCTGCGGCCCCCACGAAGGCCAAAGGCAACTTCCCAGTGGCCAGATTCCAGTTTTCCAGATCGTTGCGAGGAGCAGCCTCCTCACGTCGTCAGCCACCTCACATCGGTAGCTGACGAGGTCACGAGGCTGGTTTCCAGATCAGCCTCCTGACGTCGTCTGCTACCCATCCAGATCGTAGTCGACGACGTCAGGAGGCGATGGTCGGCGTGCCCCTTTCCCGTTGCCATTCGTAGTCGACGACGTCAGGAGGCGATGGAAGGAACTTGTCCCGTCATGGCATCTGGGATCTGGAGACTGGCATCTGCCTCCCCTCCATCGGCCCAAACGAAAAGTTCCCAGCAACCAGCGCGAGCGCAGGTTACTGGGAACGGGCGACTCCCATCACGGCTTGAGGCAAGGAACCGAAGCCTCACGCCGCAGGAACCTATTCAAACTCGCTCGGCTTCTCCGGCTGCTGCTCGTTCTCGGGCAACTTCGGGTTGGGCGGCTTGGTGCCGCGCAACGTATGGATGTGCGAGGCCACGGCGTAGATTTCCTCCGGCTTGAGCATGTCCTTCCACGAAAGCATGCCCTTCACCGGAACACCGTTGACGATGATCTTGAGGTTGTCCGCGAACGTCGTGCCGTGGATCCAGTAGTCATCGCAAAGGTTGGGCCCGACCAAGCCGCCACCGTCCGGACGATGGCACGGCGCGCAATAGGTGTCGTACGTCACCCGGCCACGGGCGAGGACCACGCTGTCCTTGGAGGGCTCCATGCTGCCCAGACTGGCTTCAAACTTGGCCTGCGCCTGGTGCTTCAGCTTCTCACCCATCTCAGCCTCCTCGGCATACTCGGCCGCCTGCAACTTGCCGGCGTTGAACACGTGATAATACAACATGTAGCCAAACGCGTGGATGCAGCAGAAGACGAACATCCAGACCCACCAACGCGGCAGGTTGTTGTCGAGCTCCTTGATTCCGTCTGCCTCGTGGTCGAGCAGCAGCGGATCCTTCGGTTCCTTGGGATCATTCATGGCGGGCCTCCGGGGTCTGTGCGGTTGAGTTGCTGGGGGTGCTATCCTCGGCGAGCGGCAATGCACCCATGCTCTGGAGGAACGGCCGGCGGAGGCGGAATGCCCACCACATGGCCACACCGAATACGGTGAAGAACAGGAGTACCGAAACAACGCCGTACATGCCGACGCCTCCGATCTCCAACAATGCGTCCCTGATCATCGGATTTCCTTGTTTGAGGGTTCCAGGTTCAGGGTTGGGCAACCGCCACCGCGGGTGCTCCCGCAACCGGGGCTTGCTTGATGTCGGTTCCCAACCGTTGCAGGTAGGCGATCAACGCGATGATCTCACGATCCGGCTTCGCATCCACCACCGCCCCCGTCTTCAGGTTGGCGACCACCTTCGCCGCCTGGGCCTCGGCGTCCTTGATGGCCGTGGACTCCAGGCCAGCGGGGTACGGAACCCCAACCTTCCGCAGCGCCCCGATCCGGGCCGGCAGCGAATTCAGATCAAGCTTCTGGGTCAGCAGCCAAGGATACCGCGGCATGATGGATCCCGGCGAGGTCGTCCGCGGATCCTCCATGTGGTTGTAATGCCACGCATCGGGATACTTCCCACCCTCGCGATGAAGGTCCGGTCCAGTACGCTTCGATCCCCAGAGGAACGGATGGTCGTACACAAATTCCCCCGCCTTGGAATACTCCCCGTAGCGCTCGGTCTCCGAACGGAAGGGCCGGATCATCTGCGAATGGCAACCCACGCAACCCTCGCGGATGTAGAGGTCGCGTCCCATCACCTCAAGCGGTGTATAGGGTTTCACCGTCGAGATCGTCGGGACGTTGGATTTCACCAGATAGAGCGGGATGATTTCCACAAGGCCACCAATCAGGATCGCGACCGTCGCGCCCACCGTCAGGATGAGAGGCTTGGACTCCAGCCAACGATGACCGGTCCCGGCCGGATGTGCGGCATCGACCTCCGGGGTGAGCGCCGCCGCCTGGGCCTCGACATCGGGCACGAACTTGCCGCTCTTCGCCGTCTTGTAGAGGTTGTAGGCCATCAACACCGTCCCAAGGATGAACAGCAGGCCGCCAACGGCGCGCATGCGGTACATCGGCACCAATTGCAGCACGGTCTCCAGGAAGTTCGGGTATTGGAGGAAGCCGTCCGCCGTGAATTGCTTCCACATCAAGCCCTGGGTGATGCCCGCCCAGTACATCGGTACCGCGTAGAACATCATGCCAAGGATGCCGATCCAGAAGTGGTAGTTGGCCAGCTTGATGGACCAGAGCTTGGTCTCGTACATCTTCGGGAACAGCCAGTAGAGCATCGAGAACGTCAGGAATCCGTTCCAACCCAGCGCCCCCGTGTGCACATGGGCGATGGTCCAGTCGGTGTAATGCGACAGCGAGTTGACGCTCTTGATGGAGAGCATCGGCCCCTCCAGCGTGGACATGCCGTACGCCGTCACGCCCACCACCATGAACTTGAGCATGGGTTCCTCGCGGACCTTGTCCCAGGCGCCGCGCAACGTGAGCAGACCATTCAGCATGCCGCCCCACGACGGAGCCACCAGCATCACCGAGAACACCATGCCCAGCGACTGCGCCCAGTCCGGCAAAGCGCTATAGAGAAGATGGTGCGGTCCCGCCCAGATATAGAGGAAGATCAGTGCCCAGAAGTGGATGATCGAAAGCCGGTAGGAGAACACCGGCCGGTTGGCCGCCTTCGGCAGGAAGTAATACATCAGGCCCAGGTAGGGCGTTGTCAGGAAGAACGCCACGGCGTTGTGACCGTACCACCACTGCACCAGTGCGTCCTGGACCCCGGCGTAAACCGAGTAGCTCTTGAACAGCCCCGCCGGAATCGCCAGCGAGTTGGTGATGTGCAGCACCGCCACCGTGATCGACGTCGCGATGAAGAACCAGATCGCCACGTACAGGTGCTTCTCACGCCGCTTGGCGATCGTCCCGAAAAGGTTGATCGAGAACACGACCCACACGAGCGCGATGGCGATGTCGATCGGCCATTCCAGCTCGGCGTATTCCTTGCTCGTCGTCAGGCCCAGCGGAAGGGTGATCGCCGCCGAGACGATGATCGCGTTCCAGCCCCAGAAATTGATCCAGCTCAGCGCGTCACTGAACATGCGCGCCTTGCACAACCGCTGGAGGCAATAATAGATGCCCATGAACATCCCGTTGCCCACGAACGCAAAGATCACCGCGTTGGTGTGCAGGGGCCGCAGGCGACCAAAGGTCGTGTATTGCAAGGCGAGGTTGGCCTCGGGCCAGAAGAGCTGAACGGCCGCCAACAGGCCGGCTGTCATCCCCACCAAACCCCAGATCACCGTCGCTATCGCGAAGGCCCGGACGATCCGGTTATCGTATCTGAATGTTTCTATCTTCATCGGCTTCTCCCGTTGTTGTTTTCAAAATCCACGGCCTTTCCGGCCTTCACATCCGCCGTCCCATCGTCGGCCAACACCCGCATCGACGGTGTGCAGGTGTCCTCGTATTGGCCTCCCCGCACGGCCCAGATGAACGCCCCCAGAAACAGGGCCGCGACCACCAGACTCAGCGGGATCAGTATAAGAATGACGCTCATCGCGACTTGTCCTCCGTTGGCACGCTCTCAACCGCAGTTGGGTTGATCTTCTCCCCGGTCACCCCGGCGCGGCGTGCCACCCACTCGGTCAGCCCGCATGCCACCAGGACCACCGAGACCGAACTCAGCGGCATCAGCACCGCACACACGATCGGCGACAGCCGACCGCTCGCCGCAATCGCCAGCCCGACCAGGTTGTAGGCGGTCGACACCAGGAAACTGATGCGCACCACGCGCACCACCCGACCCGAGAAATCAAGCACCGCTCCCAGACGCGGGACCTCACCGGCCTGAAGGATCACGTCGCTGGCCGGCGAGAACGACGCCACGTCCTCCGCGACCGCCACCCCGACATCCGCCTGACGCAGCGCCCCGGCATCGTTCAGGCCGTCCCCAGCCATCAACACCCGGCGTCCCGACGCCTGCAGGTCGCGGATGAACCCCAGCTTATGCAACGGGCTTTGGTTGAAGTGCAGTCGCGCTCCGGCACCAAACAGCTCCGTGAACCTTTCCCGCTCCCGCCCGTTGTCGCCGCTCAGCAAGGCCAGCGCATAGCGGCCGCCCATTTCCCGGAGCATCCGATCAGCCTCGGGCCGGACCTCCGCGCCCACCGCAAAGTCGCCGCGGAACAGGACCCCGAGGGCAACTGCCACCCGACTGCCTCGCATGGTGGCCTCGGGCACATCCACTCCTTCCTGACGCAACCACGCCGCCGAGCCCAAGCGAACCCTCACCCCGTTCGACACGCCCTCGACGCCACACCCGGTGACCTCTCGGAACCCCGTCACCTCCACCCGCGCCAGGGAACGCAACCCCAAGGCGTCCGCCACCCGGCGCGCCAGCGGATGCGAAGACTGAACCGCCACCGCGCGAACCACCGCGGCCTCGGTGTCGTCCAGTTCCGTGCCCAGCAAACCCATCCAGTGAACGTCACCCGTTCCCGTCGAGGTCAGCGTTCCCGTCTTGTCGAAGACCACCGCATCGATCTTCGCCAGCGTTTCAATGACCTCGGGGTTGCGGAGGAAGATCCGGCGTCGCGCCAACACCCGTTGTGCCGAGCCCAGCGTGAAGGGCGCTGCCAGTGCGAGCGCGCATGGACACGCCACGATCAGCACCGACACGAACGCCTTGAGTCCGCGGGAGGGATCAAAAGGCATCCACCCCAGCGCCGACGCCACCGCCACGCCGAGGATGATCCATGTGAACCGCCGGCTGTAGACGTTGGTCAACGTCCCAAAGGTGTCGTCCTTGGTCTTCCGGAAGGCGTCCTGGTTCCAGAGGTCGGTCAGGTAGCCCTGGTTCACCGCCTTCACGGTTTCGACTTCGATCGCGCCCCCGAGTTGGCGTCCGCCCGCATGCAGGATTTCACCAAGCGCCCGCGAGACCGGCTCGGCTTCCCCCGTCACGAAGCTGTAGTCGATCACCCCGACCCCGGAGACCAACCGGGCGTCCGCCGGAACCAGTTCGCCATGCCGGATCGTCAACCGATCACCCACCGCGACCTGGGCCAGTGCCACGCGCTCCTCGCGATCGCCCTGTCGGCGCATCACCGAAAGCGGGAAGAAAGACCGGTAATCGCGGTCGAACGCGAGGCGATCGAAGGTCTTCTGCTGGAAGATCCGGCCGATGTTCAGGAAGAACAGGAGCCCCGCCAGCGAATCAAAGTAACCCTCGCCCGTTCCGCTCAGCACTTCCCACGCGCTTTGCCCCCAGATCGCCACGATGCCGAAGGCAATCGGCACCTCGATCGGGATCTGGCGGTGCTTCAACGCCCGCCACGAGGCCACCCAGTACTCCCGGGCGCTGATCGTCATCACCGGGATCGAGAGGATCAGGCTGAGGATCCCGAACAATTGAAGGAACGCCGGGCCGCTGAAGGAATCCAGCCCGAGATAGATCGAGATGCTGAACAGCATCGTGTTCCCGAACGCGAATCCGGCCACACCCGTCTGCAGCCACATCCGACGCGTGATCGGACTGATCGCAGGCTTCTCCAGGTCCGACAGCTTCAGTTCCGGCGGGTATCCCAGCGAATCGAGCAACGCCGCCACATCCGAAAGGCGCACCGTCTTCGGATCAAAGGTGATCACCGCCTGCTTGCGCGGGAAGTGCACCGTCGACTTGCCCACGCCGGGCATCAGCCGGAACAGGTTTTCCAGCAGCCAGACGCAGGCGAGGCAATGGATGTTCGGGAGACGGAAGGTCACCCGCGTCGTCTGCCCATCGTCGAAGTCCACGAAGCGCGCCCGCACCTCGGGATTGTCCAGGAACCGGAAGTTCTCCGTCCCCGTTCCCGCATCCACGCGCGCCCTGACGCCATCACCAATCTCGTAGTACCGATCCAGCCCCGCGTCGCTCAGGAGCTCGAACACCGTCTGGCAGCCAGCGCAGCAGAACTCCCGACCGGCCTTGGGATGTCGACCGGGGACGCAGGCCGTCCCGCAGTGGAAGCAGGCGATGGCCTGCTTGTGATCAATGAATCCCGATGCTGTGGTGATGTCTGCGGCGGCTTCCATTCTGGACCGTTGCCGGTCGCGCACAAGGTCCCCGCTTGCCCCCAATGCTGCATGGCCTCGGTTGCCCAACCATGGCCACTCCTTGCCCTGTCGGGCCTTCTGCGGAGCAACATGCGGTCAGCCCGCCCGCGCCATCTCCACCAACCGCTGCGTGTCGGGTGGGAGGTCGAAGCCCGTCAACCGCCCCACCAATTCCTCGAAGGCCGGCGTGAATTCCGGTCGATCTTCGGCCGCATACTCCAACCGACCCCACAACGTGAACACGAGCGCCAGATGAAACGCCGTCTGCGCCATCTCCGTGGCGCCGCGATCGAGATAGATCAGGCCCACCTGCCGATTCAACGCGGCGAAGGCGAGACACTTGTCCCGCGCCACCAACGGAGTCTCCCCCTGCGTCAGCCGCCGGTGGATCTCGTCAGGCCCCATCCCCGTCAACTGGCTGATGTCCAATCCCAGCTGATGGTGCAACGTCAGCAACACCTGATGCAGTGCCGCCTCCGGTCGCCCCAACTCCCGTTGCAGGATCACCTGCGCAATCGCCTGGATCATCCGCTCCAGCGTCCGAAGGATGTAGTCCTGCCTCATCGTTCCCGCATTCCCCTCCAGCCAAGTCAGCCCGTCAAGGACGCCGTCGGCTCCGGATCGTGGCCAATCCCCAACCCTCCGCCCAAACCCAACCCATCAAGGCGTTGACGCCTCGCCATAGGTTTACTCGATCAGGACAGCCCTGAAGTATTCGGAAGCGGTGTCGATGGTCGTCGGAATCTCAAGGATGGCAGGAATGCTGTAGATCGAGACTGTCTCCCAGTTCCGCAGATCCGGACTCCGCTGGATCGCAACCCTGTCTCCCTCTCTGCCATCGAGTTCAAACCGGAACCCACCGGAAGCAATCGATGGCTTGCGCAACACCAGCTTGAGGACGGTCGAATCGACGACCACCAGCGAGAACTCGTAGAAAACCGGCGCTCCACCATCACTCACGGAAACCCGAACGATGTTGGTCGATGGGCCTTGATCCTCCGTTGGCGTCCACGCCAACACCCCGTTGGTCACCACCAGACCCGCCGGTCCACTCAACAACGTCACCGTCAATGGTTGCGCTGGAATATCCGGATCCACAGGCACCATCGCCTGTGTGTAGCCCACCATCTCCGGGAGGGTCGCGTTCGTCGCTCCGGTCAGGGTGGGCAGGGTGTTTCCGCCCAAACCCAGTGTGAGGACGAACAGATCGGTGGTTTGGTTGAAGTCGCCCGGCATCTGGTCGTTGGCCGACGATTGAAAAACCACCGTGCGACCCGACCCGCTCAGGGTGGGACGCGACGCACTCGCATTGCCAGGAGCACCATCACCTGGACGGCGCGATACCAGTCGCGTGATTCCCGTCGAAAGATTGCGGACAAAGATGTCGTTGGCTCGATTGGAGTCGCCGGCGTCCAAGTCGGTGGCGGCACTGCGGAATGCGACCACTTCCCCATCGTCGCTGAGGATTGGGGACCCGGAGGCGGCGTTGCCGGCCCGATGGGTCTCAGCGGCGGTGCTGACCAGCGACAGCACGCCGGATGCAATGTCATAGGCGAACACATCCGTCGTGGCGTTCGTGTCTGAGCTGTTTGGCGCGACAAAGTTCGATTCAAAGACCACACGGCGCCCATCGCCGGATATCGATACGCTCTCAAATCGGTTCTGCGCCAGGTCGACCGCGGCCGCAACCAATCGGTTGGTGCCAGCGTCCAGATCGCCCCAGTAGACGGCCCGACGTGCGCCGATGGCGCTGCCCAGCATTGCCAGTCGTGATCCATCTCGACTGACGCTCAAAGTCGCCGCCCGCAGCCCCGTGCTGAGCCTCCGAATCGAGCCTTCGGGCACAGAATAGAGATAGGCGTCCTGGAAGCTCAGGAATGCGACCCGGCTACCGCGAGTGTCCATGACCGCAGCAAAGGATCCGAAGTTCTCGTCCATGCTGGATGGAGGGAGCGCACCGCTCACAGCCACGGTCCGCCGGGAAGGGAGATGACGCAGGTAGAGTCGCGTCGTAAAGGTGCTCAGGCCGGTTGTCAGGTTGTTCGCCGAACTTTCGAAGGTGACCCATTCCCCGTTCCCGGAGATCTGCGGGTTGGAGGCAGGCCTGTTTCCCTTCACGTCGCTTTGGTCACGGGCGCTGGCAAGCACCGTGGTTCCAGTACGAAGGTCTCGAACATAGACCGAGCCGATCGCATTCAAGTCACCAGCGATCAAGTTGGTGGAGCTGCTGACAAAGACCACCCAACGTCCATCGTCAGAGATCCGCGGTTGGAGCGAATCGGCCAATGACGACCGGCCATCCAGGCCAACGCTGACCAGAAGGTTGGTGCCGTTCGGAACATCAAAGACGAAAACATCCCACCGGCCGTTCGCGTCGTTGGCCACCAGATTGTCCGCATCGCTGATATAGGTAACGAATCGTCCATCGTGGCTGAGCGCACGAGGCTCCAACCTGCTGGCTCGGTTTCCCGAAAGCAGCGCCAGATCTGGATTGCGAAGGCTGACGAGTTCGATTGGGTCGAACGAAAAGGGAGAGAGAAAGACGTCTTCCATGCCGTTGTGATCGCCGGCATCTGGGAAGTCCAACCCGGTCTGGAACATCAACCGAACTCCATCCGGATGAAAGGCCGGCGACGGCAGGGAGAATTCAAGGTCGGCTCCGACACCCGGCGTGCGCGTCTCCCCCGTTTCGAGATTGCGCAGATAGAGACGGAAGGCCCTACCGGTCGAGATGCCAGCAGCGGTAACCGGAGAATCGGACTCGAACGCCAGCCAACGGCCGTCCGGACTCAGAACCGGAGAGACCGAACTCGATGGTTCCATCAACCCTGGCGGCTGCGGGTTCACGAGCTCATCCATCTCCTTCAGGCCCTCAGAAGGGCT
Source organism: Limisphaerales bacterium (assembly GCA_965283655.1). Lineage (GTDB taxonomy): Bacteria > Verrucomicrobiota > Verrucomicrobiia > Limisphaerales > UBA9464 > UBA6176. The sequence goes on from CBDIPJ010000004.1 coordinate 178,013, forward strand.
CCATATCCGGATTCGGGACAAAGTGGTGGAATCGGTCTGGGCCTCGAAGGCGACGCGCTGTCCATCCTTGGACATCACAGGGCCTGAGGAATCAGAGTGTCCAATCGGCCAACGAACGAAGAGCCCTCCTGACACCCGGGTTCGCGTCCCCTGTTCCAAGTCGAACCACCAGACTCCCTCATACTCCGCCACGCTGCTCAGGGCGACGCCCGTCCTGAATGCCAGGAAGCGACCATTGGAACTCAACACGGGGTTGAACGCGGCCAAAGGCAACTGCCATGCGCCCGGCAGGGGGCCGGGGAGTTCGATCCGGGTGATTGCCCCCGAAGACCGACTCCAAACGAACAGGTCGGAAGGAATGGAGTCACCGGTCGCCACCAGATCCGTGGCAACGCTGCGAAACAGCACCCGGCTGCCATCCTCGCTCAAGAGGATGGCCGATGAAGGTCCGTTGGCCGCCACCCCATTCGTTGCATTGCTGATCCGTGCGGTCACTCCGGTTTCACGATCCCAGAGGAAGACATCCGTCTGCCGATTGGTGTCAGTCCCGACCACGAGATTGGATGCAGCGCTCTCGAAGAGGAGGAACCGTCCGTCCGTCGACAGCATCGGCACTCCGGACTCTTCGTTGGCGGGCCCGCCATCGGAGGATTGACTGATCCGCAGGGTGTTGCCCGCGTCCATGTCGCGCAGAAACACGTCCTCCACCTGATTGGTGTCGCCCAGCACCAGATCCGAGGCACGACTGGAGAACGCCACCCACCGACCGTTCGCAGACACGCTGAAAGCACTCACTGAACCGTTGCCGCGGCCTCCGTTCTCGTTTCTGGAACTTGCCAAGACGGTCGTACCGGAGACCAGTTCGCGCCGGAAAACGTCCACGAATCCTGTCGGGACATTGGTCGTCAGGTTGCCCGCGGTACCCAGGAAGAAAGCATGCCGACCATCCGCGCTGAACACGGCGGCTGCGGAATTGCCACTCGCCGTCCAGGCCAAGGGAACCGAAGGCGATGCAACCGAGACCCCATTGATTTCATGTCCGGATCCCCTGATTGAAAAGAGCACCCCGATGAGGAAAACCCAGGCAACGGCAGCATTGGAACAACATGAATTCATGGCTCTCATTGGGAGTTCAACGCAATTGAGCGGCCCGCATGCCCATCCAAAGGGAGTCCGGATCATTCGGAGCCTGAACATTCAAGGTCGTCCAACGTCCGCCTACGACCCGTTGCACAACGTTCGAGCCGACCCATCGGTGCAGTTCCACATGGCCGTCCGCAAAGCCAAAATGGGCACCTCGACTGTGGAATGATGCCGGCACGTCGAGGATTCTAGCCTGCGGTGGATTCCTTGCTCCTACAGGATCGCTCGCAAAGGCGCTATCGTTGATGCTGCCAGGGTGTTCCTCCAAAAAAACAAATGTCTCGGAAGGAGCACTCATGTCCTGCAATCGGCGGTAGGTGGGGAACGATCCTCCCCAGTCTGTTTGTTTGACCCCAACATGAGCGTTTATGGAGTAAGAACGAATACGGTATCTCCAACCCGCGGCACGCTGTTGCGGACTCACAAACCGGTCGGTTGGGCATCGGAATATCGATGGATCTTCCCCGATATAAGGCTTTATGAAATGGCTTATAACAGAGGAGGCATTGGTCACTTGAGAATCCACTTCCCAACCGAGACGATTGCCCCAGGGAAATCTGGCATTCACACCGCTACCTGCATTATGTCCAATCACAAAACCAAGATTGTCATCAGCATGGGCCAGCCACGCCTGCGCAATCCTTCGGTGATTGTTTTGGCAGCCAACCGCCTCTGTTGCCGTTCGAGTGGTACTGCCGGTGGCCAGCATCAGAAGCCCCAAAAGCCCAATGCCGCAGACCACGCTCAACAGGTCCGTTCTTGTGAAGCCAAGGGAGCGACTCCCTGTCGATAGGAACATGCGTGAAAGGATTGGGTTTGTGAAAACGGGATCGTCTCGAACATCCATTCGCAAAGTCTTTGTGCGCGCGGATGCAATGCTCATGGGTCCCTGAGCAACCGGAAGAATTTGGATCCAAATTCCACGGGAATCTCCACGGTGACCACGGACCCTTCTGTTCCTTCAAGGGTCGAGGCGGTACGCCAACGGATCAGGTCATCGGTCACTTCCAGCTTCAGCACCCCTTCCATTCTTACCCGCAGGCGAAGACGGTCCCCGGCCAACTCGGGGCCTCCGACGAACGTCGGCGGTGTTGAAACACCGATCACTCGAATCCGAAACTCATTCTCGACAGAAGCCACCCCATCCGACGCGACTACTCGGATTCGATTGGTGCTTCCGGCTTGGGTGGACGTGGGTGTCCACCGGAACATGCCAGATTCCACGACGGCTCCCTGAATCGGCTCCAGCAATCGGAAGGTCAGCGGTTGGACCGGCAAATCCTCATCCGAGGCTTCCAGCCGCTGGACGTATTCTTTTCCAACCTCTCCAACACCATCCGGAACCATGGACCATCGAGGCGCCACATTCACCTCCCGCACCACCACGCTGAAGCTGTTGGTCACCGTCCCGCCACCATCCGTAACCGTTACCACGACCGTATTCGTAGACGGCCCCTGCGCTTCCGTCGGCATCCAAGCCAGCACCCCGTTCGTCACCACCAAGCCGGTCGGACCGGAGACCAAGGATACCGTCAGCGGCTGCGCCGGCACATCCGGATCGATCGGCCGAAGATCCTGCAGATAGCCAACCATCTCATCCAGGATGGCATTCGTCGCCCCGGCCAAGATAGGAAGCGTGTTCATCGCCTTGATCAGGACCTCGGCCGGTTCCGATCTGTTCCCAAACACGTCCTTCAAGCTCACTCTGACCACCGTGCCTGCTGGAGGGACATCGCGTGGCGTCTCCCATTCCCGCATCCCCTTGCCGAGGACAACCGGGATTGGGTCATCCCCCCATGAGACCTCGATGGACGCGCCAAAGGCGTCCCAATCCTCGCCTGCGGTACTCACAGCCCACTTGAGCACCGTCTTGTCCAAAGCCGGGGACTGCTCAAGGTTGACGATCCGTCCGATCGAACCGATCGACGACTTGACCGAAAGGGGACGCACCAAGGAGTTGAACTGGCCTTGGGAATCCTCACCGACCACGGCGGCGTAGTAGATCGTGGCCGGTTGCAGATTGGAAATCACCAGATGACGCCTCCCATCCCAGACCCGGGGAGCCTCCGGGAACGGGATCCAGTTCATTCCCGTCACGTCAGTGAAGAGATCCCGACTCAAATAGACCCTGTAGCGTGCCAGGTCTTTCTGGTCTTCCTCGGCATACGCCGACCAGTCCAACTCCACGGCGGCATACTGGGTGCGCGAGGCCGAGGCGATGACCCCGCTGGAAATCCCGCTCACCGGAGCCGGAATCGTTGGATCGGGAACCACGAGGCTGACCTCACGCGAGATCACCTCGCGGTTAGGTCCCTCACCCACGAACACGGTCAATTCCCTCGAGACGACTTCCGGCATGAGCACGTAGGCTCCACCGTACCGGTAGTCTGGCGAGAACTGCCCCAGACCATCTGTAGGAACGATGACGAAGAAGTGGTCAGTCCATTCCGTGAGTCCCGTGAACGTCCAGCGGAAGGTTTCGCCAGGGACATCGACGAAGGGCACCCCCTCCAGTTGCTCAAAGATCCTGTCTGAGTAGTGGATTCGATAGCGGACGACATCCCTTTGGCGCCATTGATCGTAGCTGGACCAATCGAGGGTCACGGTGCTTCCCGTGGGCGAAACTTGAACGCCGAACTCTCCGATGGGATCGGGCGGACCGGGGTTGTCAACCACCACGCTGGCCTCGCGTGAAACGACCTCACGGTTCGGACCTTCTCCCACGAAGACCGTGGCCTCCCGGGAGATCACCTCCGGCATGAGCACATAGGCTGCACCGTAATTGAAGTCAGGATGGGCCTGCCCAAGGCCATCCACTGGGACGATGGCGAAGTAATGATCCGTCCACTCACGGAGCCCTCGGAAGGTGTGCTTCAATGTCTCGCCAGGCACCACCACGAATGGCACGCCTGCGAGTGCGCTGAAGTAACTGTCGGAGAAATAGACCCGGAAATGCACAACATCCCTAACCTCCCAGGGATTATAGGAGGACCAGTCCAAGGTAACGGTGCTTCCAGTGGGAGAAACCTCGACGCCGAACTCCCTCACAGGTTCCGGGGCCCCCGGCACATCAACAAGCACACTCGCCTCCCGGGACACCACCTCGTGGTCGGGAATCTGGCCCACGAAAATGGAAACCTCTCGTGAGACGACCTCGACGAAGTCTGGGTTGGACCGCTCTCGCTCGGAGATGTAGCGGGAGATCCGAACATCATCCACGGCGACGGTATCGTCACCGCCACCCGAGTTCAGGGCGATAAAGGCAATGGAATACTCCGCCGGCGCCGGTATCCACACTGTGAACGTCGCGAGCTCCCACTCCGTTCTAGAGGTGCTGAAAGTGGGAGACGTCATGATCCCATTGGTGGCCAGCAGGTAGGGATTCACCTGCCCAGCCCGGGACGCATGCTGCCAGGAGATCGTGTAAAGGCCCGGGTTCGGCAGCAAGGTCCGGTTGGTGATGTTGCTGTCCTTCTGCAGAGCCACCACCTGGCGCCCTTCCGGCGCACTCAGAATTCCCCAATCATTGTCGGGCCCAAGTAGGGCGGGCCCGCCCAATCCGACGTTCCCACCACCCGCCCATCCGCGCCAAGGCTGGTTCTTGTCCCAACGCAATCCTGACGCCCCAGCCCCGGGTTGCTCGAAACCGCCATTGTTCACCGGCAGCCATTCCACCAAGGGCGGAAGGGTTCGCGGTGACTGGCCGACAAAAAGGGAGCACTCTCGGGATATCACCTCCCGAAACAGCACCTCTTCGCTTCTGAGCACTCCGGCGATCAGAAGCCCAAGAAGAAAACAGATGGCGGACCGGGTCATGATGGCTTGGTGATGGGTCAGTCCCCCGGGTTGGTCAGAGGCCCACTCGAACTCACGGCCTGACCACCCGCACTTGTACGGCTGAATATCCCGGTTTGACCGGAAGCTGAGCCAGCCACCTGAGGGCTCCCGCTTCGGAACCTACCAGCCCCGCGTTGACCTCCACAAAATTGTCATCCGTCCTCGGCGTGAGCCGGACAATTACTTGCGAGTTGGTCTCAACATTATGAGTCTCCACCGAGACAAAGGTGCGATTTGTCAGAGCCAGGGCCACGTCAGGACCAAAGGCACCAAAGCCAGCCCGAGGATCCAAGGGTACGGAAATCTGACCTATGGACAGAATCCTGACCTGCGGATCTATGCTGCGCGGCCAAAGTAATGCTTCGTGGCTCGGGGTAATTGTCACTGTGCTCGGATCAGGAGCAAAGATGATGGACCCACTATTGTTTACCCTTTCGACTCTGATTCGTCCTACGCCGCCCGCTGGCCCACCTGCTACCCCGCCTGTCGCAGCGACGAGCCCGCTTCCTGCAATGGAATCACAGATGAGCCTGACACCTCCACCGCTGCCAGGTCCGCCGGTGGAGAATTGAAACGCGTCCGCGTCACCACCTTTCGATGAAATTTGCCCGTCGACGGTAATTTGGGCTGCGCAAGCAATCATTATCGCTCCACCACCGGCCCCTCCACCATTTCCGTGATCGCCATTGTTACCCCCTCCACCAGATCCGCCGAGTAGTTGCAGCAACGATGGGTTGCCGTAGCCATCAGTCCCGGGTCTTCCCGTGGGTCCGATCAGATTCCAACCGCCCAAGGTTTGATCATATCGCCTGAAAGTGGAGTCCGTTCCCGAGAAAGCTGGCTCTCCAGCATGACGGAAAGCCCCCCCGCCACCTGGACCAAACCCAGATCCCGACTGCATGCTCCCGAACGAAGTGGTTCCGCCCCTAAATCCACCGGGCCCTGGTTCAGCATGCTTGGGACCAGGCACCCGGTTCTCGCCATCCAATGAAAGCTTCCCATTGATTACGACATTTCCGCTGACCAACCACACCACCGGAGCCCGGCTTGGGTGGTTCCTGAAAGTGACCGTGGCATTCGAACGGATGGTGACGCTGGAGTACTTGAACACCACGGCCCATTTCGCGGGATCATAGACTCCAAGGCCACTGTTGGCGGGAACGTTGCTGTCCCACGCACCCGTGCCTGCCTTGGAGAGGTCGATGACGGTATCTGTCGTGATGTCGAGTGGACCGTCCGAGCCACTGGCACCCGGGACCACAATGGCTGCGACAGCGCTCGACAAGAACGTGAAGGCTGACACGGACAACAAGACTCTTTTCAGATTGTGCATGATCTTCATTCCCAGATCTATTGAACCCCACTTGGAGGGCCGGATGAATGCTCGCGATTGGAGGCTGAGCTTCCTGAGTTCAGCCTCCCTCTGGGGTCTCAAACGCCATGTGGTCCATGGCATGTCCAAATTTCTGGTCTTTTCTTAAAACGCCATTGGCCCACCGCCATGTCAGGATTTTTGGGGGTCAGGGCGGGAAGCCCTGATTCAACTCACCAACACACCGGCTCATACAACCTTCCGTGCAGGGCGACACCCCTCACCTTCAATACGGCCCAAGCTCCAAAGGATATGGCCCTCCAGCCCAGCCCTTCCATCGGTGGAATCCATGAGATCCGTGGCCGGACCCACTGCCGCCTTGAGGGTGAAAGGGGCGTAACCGGTCCGGAAGTCAGGGACGTACCGCAAGCCCTCGCTCCCAGTACCTTTCCCATCCCGGGTTCCAGCGGCCTTCACGACGGGCTTCGGCAAGGCGTTGACGGAGGGTGTCCCTCTCCGGATCCGGGATGCGGGCCCAGCGGCCGTCTTCGGAGGATCGGCGACCGGCGAGGTAGTCGGCGAGGTCGAGCAGTGGATCGCTTTTCCCAGCAATGGGAATCACCCGATGCGGAAGCGGGAGGTAGAAGAAGCGTCCTGAAGGCGTCCATCCCAGCAACTGGTGGCCGTCCTGAGTGAAGGCCAGCGAGAATGGGCCACTGGGCCGGCCACGCAGCTGGAGGGACCACATGGGAGTGAGCGGTTGCCCGGTACGGGTCGAGAACAGGCGCAACTGATCGGTTAAGGTGGTGACCGCAAGGACGTCGCCGTCAGGGGCGAAGGCCATCGAACCGATGGGGTGATCGAAACCGCCGATGCGAAGGGTGTCGCGGCGGCCTTGGGAGTCCCAGAGGCGCAGTTCACGGTGGAACGTGGCGGCGACCAACCCGTCCGAGGACGAGGCGACGACCGATCCCGCCGGGCGGTTCAGACGAAGGGAACGGACGGGCCCGGTGGGGAAGTCTGGGTTCCGGGCCTGCACCTCACCATCGAGCGTGGTGAGCAACAGGTGATTGCCGTCGCCGGTCTGGTCCAATTGACGGATGGAACGGGCGAGGTGTGATGGGAGGATCCGCAGCGGATCCCGGCATTCGAGGACGTGGACTTGTCCATCGGCATCGAGAACCCAGGCCCGGTCGTCTGAACGGGACAGCAGGCACTGGGTGACCGCGGGGAGCGCCATGGAGCGGAGGGGAGACCATCCCTTCGGAGTCCATTCCGTGACCCAGAGTTGGTTTGTTCCCGCGCCGGCGAACCGGCGCCCGGAGGGATCCCGGAACAGGCGCAACGCGGGTTCGGGCAAGGTGTGGACGATCCGTGAAACCGGGTTGGTCAGGTCGACCGAGAGGAGGTCTTTCCCTCCGGCATCGATGGCCAGGAGGGTTCCGGGCGTCGGGCCTGGAATGGGCTTTACCGTGGGATGGAGGGGGAGGCGGTGCAGTCCCTCCAGGGTTGAGGCAGCCTCCCAGACGAACGGTCCGGCGGCATCGGATCCCACGACACCATTGGACGGACCAAACGGCACCACGAACCGAAGCGGAGGCTCAAGGCGGAGGAAGTCCGGAGCCCATCGGTTCCTGGGCCAATCCCATACTTTTACGGTGCCATCCTCGGATGCGGAAACAACGAGGGTCTGGTCCGGATTGAGGGCCATGGACGAAACCGGGGCCTCGTGCTCGGCAATGGCGATGTAGTGGTGGTTGGTCTTGGGGTGGAAGCGGAGGGCGCCTTCGGCCCCGATGGTGATGGCGGGGTAGGTCAGAAGGGCCCCTCGAACATCCGAGACGCGCTCCTCGCCCTCGAGCATCACGCGACCGGATCGAAGCCCTTGGTCCCGTTCGCTGATACGGCCGTTCTTGGCGCCGGCAACCACCACGTTGCCGTCTTCGTCGGCGAGCAGGATTCGGAGCCCGCGCGCCTCGAATCGTCCGCTGACCCAATTCATTCCCTTGTCGATCTGCCCTTCCCGCCTTCCGGCATCGAGACTCCACACCTCGGCCTTCTGACCTCCGAACCCAAGAACCCGGTTGCCTTCAGGGCTGATGACGAGACCTGCGAGTTCCGGGAGGTGCCCGGGGAGGCTACGGACATTCCAAGACGCGTCCGGAGGAAATTGGGGCTGGGTGGTCTCCAGAAGGTCCCATCCTGAGTCCCTGCTGCCGCCGAGGATTCGATTTCCGGTAGGTGAAACCGCCATGGCCACCCAGCCGGTGGATTTGTCCAGTTGGGCGATTTTTTGAGGTGGGCGCCGAGAGCCCGTGCTCCCTCCCCAGATCCCCCCGTTGGCATCCACGGCTGACCAGCAATTCGGGGGGCGGAGACGGCCCACCGCTGGACATTGGGAATCTGCCAACCGATGTGGGGCGGGGCGTTGGAATCCGGGATGGGCCACTGCACCAGGGTGCCGTTGGTCTGTCTGGCGAGGAGGACGGTTCCATCGAAGCCAGGAACCGAGGCCTGGCCCAGATCGACGCCGGTCAGGCGCAGCAGGACGTTGGTGGACTCCGCGGGGTAGACCACGGCCTCGCCATCGGCCCGCTGGACGAGGATCCGGCGACCGTCCCGGGAGTAGAGGGCTCGAACGACCGGGACGTCATGGGACCAGACCCGCCGCGCCGGCGGGACAAAGGCGCCTTGCTGAAGCCAGAATTCCAGCAACCGACGAGCCTCCACGTCCGGGTCATCGCGTCGGGCGGCGGCGGCCAAATCGGCCAGGGCGCGGGGGCCGTTTCCCGTTTCCAGATCGCGCTGGGCGGCACTCAGGCGGGCGAGGGTCAGGTTGGTCGTCAGGTTGCGGGCCAACCGATCCGCCCGGAGCCACTGCCAGGAAACCAGGGCGAACCCCGTCAGGAAAAGCACCGTGATGATCGCCAGGCTGGTGGCCACCACCCGGTGCCGCCGGGCCCAGGAAATCAGCTGCCGGAACGGTCCATCCGCCCGGGACCGGATGGCCTGGCCGGAGAGGTGACGTTGCAGGTCCTCCACAACTTCCTGGGCAGAAGCGAACCGACGGGCAGGATCCGGATCCAGGCACCGCAGGCAGATGATCTCCAGATCGACCGGTACGGCAGGATTCACCTCGCGTGGACGTCGGGGGATCCGATTGCGGACATGGTCGAGGACCTCCAGGGCGTTGGCCCCCACGTGCGGAGGAACCCCGGTGAGCATCTGGTAAAGGACGGCGCCCAACCCGTAGATGTCGGACCTCGGTGTGAAAGCCACCATTCCCTCCCGGGCGACCTCGGGGGCCATGAAGGCGGGGGTTCCCACGGCCCCGAGCGTGCGGCTCCAGGCGGATGAATGGTCGATCTCGCGAGCGAGGCCGAAGTCGCCCAGCTTGAGGTTGCCCTCGGCGGTGAGGAGGATGTTGCCAGGTTTCAGGTCGCGGTGCAGGACTCCCCGGCTGTGGGCATGGGCGAGAGCTTCGGCAACCTGCAGGATCCAACGGGAGGCTTGATCCGGCTCGGGCTGCTCCTCCGAGAGGAATTCCGCGAGGCTCCCCCCCTCCACGAGCTCCAGTTCGATGAACCTCGCTCCCTCGAACTCACCAGCACCGTAAACACGCACCACGGAGGGGTGGTCCAGCCGAGCCAACACTTCGGCCTCGAACAGGAATCGGCCCAAGGTCCGTTCCTGACGCTTGGGGTCCTCCTGCTCGGTAAGGATCTTCAATGCGCATGGGCGATCCAAGGCGAGGTGCCTGGCCTCCCAGACAACAGCCCCAATGCCCCGGCCCAACCGGCCCAGCAGGACATGGTCGCCGAAGGGCTTCATTTTCCAACCGAGGAATCCCAGGTGGCGAGCGCTTCATCCACCCAGTCCGAAGCGGTCACTTCCTGGCAGAACAGATCCAGCAGGACAATCTGCTCCCGCTCCACATCGGCCCGGTGGCGACACAGGGTGCGGACCTCGGCAAGGAATGCCTTCAAGTAAGCCTGACGCAACCGGCCGACCCTCAAGCGGGTGGCGTTCACGCTCGTCCCGAGCATTCGTGCCAGATCAGGATAGGCGATCTCTTCCTGAAGCCATATCCGCCGCAACAGTTCGCGACGGACACCGGCAGGGAGGGACCTCAAGTCCTCATGCAACGCGCCCAGCGCTGCCGTGGCCAACTGCCGTACCACGAGCACATCCAGACTGTGGGCCTCCTTCCCTGTCGCTGCCGGAATATCGACTTCCTCGCAATCCAGATGAACCACGTCCCCACCCCGTTTTTCGCGACGGAGCCAACGCAATCGCTCCAGCTTGAAGTTGCGGAGGCTGGCACCCAGGAAATCACGGAAACGGCATTCCCCCCGCTCGTATCCAATCAGTGGGTTTCCTCCCAGCCACCGCTCCAGAAAATCATGCGCCCAGTCTTCCTGATGGTCGGCCATGCCATTGCAAGCCATCCAACGAACGATGGAAGGACGGTAGACCACACAAAGCTCACCCAACCGCTGACGCCATCGCTCCGGCGAGCTCAGGCCCAGCCCCGGCTTGGCCTCCAGAATGAGGGTGATGGGACTTGTCGGGAAGAAGTTCATGGGGCGGGTCCTGGGAGGATTCAGTTCCACGGAGCACGCCTCCAAGGATCGAAGAGGCGGGTATATCGCAACGGCCGAGACCGATAAACAGGAGGCAATCGCACCGGATTCTGCGGCTGGAGGACAGTAACGAACGGCAGTCAAAAAGGCCTGCGTGTCGGCACCGCTGACGGCTCGCGCCAGGGTGGCTTCGGGTTCAAGTCTGCCTCGTTACGTGGCGACTCAGCATGAAAGGAAGCCGCCAACCTCAGGAGGCGAGGTGCCGTTCCGGGTTTCTCAAGGACTGGGGTCAACACGCCCAGCCTCCTCACGTCGTCTGCCACCCCTCAAACCGTGGCCGCCGACGTCAGGAGGCTGGGCGAGGAAACTGGAATGTGGGGTCTGGCAACTCCCCCTTTGTAGGCCGCGTGCCCTCACGCGGCGCTGACTTCAGGCTCCCCACCATCGCCGGGTGAGGGCACCCGGCCTTCAATGCTCTGGGATCTGGCGACTGGCATCTGGAAAACTTCGGCGCGGCTGCCTTCAATCTTGCATCTTCCAACTTCAAACTTCCTCCCCCCCGCCCTCCCCTTGTTGAAAATCTGTAACACACGTGCCCACCGACCTCCACGAAGGCTGCGCAGGTTCAACCTGAAATTCAGCCTCCTTCCATGAACAATCCTCCATCAAGACTCCGCGCCGCCCTGCAGATGCAGGCGGCCATCACGTTGACCGCATCCGCGATCCTCGCTGCCCCTGCCGGGCCGACCCCAGTCGTCCCTCAGGGCGGCGCGGCCCCGGGAGCGTTCCCCAACACCTCCGTGACCGCGGTGAATGTCAATTCGCGCGGATCCACGACGTTCAACGGCTCGGTGGACGTCACCGGCTTCGATGGCCAAGGTCCCATTCCCTGGTCGGCCAATCGCTTCAATCGCGGTGACATCGCACTCCGCCTCTCCCCGGGCAACGCAGCCGGCGCGCTCTCCATCCTCGGCCAGGGATTCCGCGAGTTCGGCGATGGCTCTCCCGCCATCGAGGCCAGCCAGGCGTGGCGTCCCTCCCGCGCCCTGGGTGTGGTCATGGTTTCCGCACGCCAGAACGGACCCATCGACTGGAATGACGGCGAAGGTGGATTCTACGGAACCGTCGCCCTCTCCTTCGCTTCCTCCGGCCCCGGTTACAGCATGATCGACGGGGCCTTCGCCAACGGCGACCTCGACATCAACACCGGCCGCGCCGGCACCCACAGCTCCAGCCCCGAGGGCAACTTCGACTTCGGTGCCGCCTGGTTCCCTTACGATCAAGGCTGGCTCGGCGGCGATGTCGCCGGTCCCGGACCCGAGGGCCAGTCCGCGTGGACCAACCCGCTCAACCACGCCGCAGGACTCTCCGCCGGCATCGTCCGCTGGCCCATGTTCCCTGCCGACAGCGGTCTCTACGGTGGCCTTGCCGAAGTCCGGCTTCCCGGCGTGAACACCCTCCAGGACGGCATGCTCTTCGCCCTCTCCTCCGATGGCGGCAGCGACGTGAACATCGTCGGGGTCGATCCCCTCGACGACGGGTCCGCCTGGCGCGTTACCATCCGTGAGGATTCCGAGACGACGGCCGAAACCCTCGCCAGCGCCAGCCAGTCCGAGTTCCAGTTCGTCTACGTGCCCTTCAATGCCCAGCGCCTCGTCGGCGGGCACATCGTCGGTTCCACCGGTGCCAAGCGGAAGGCCGCCGGCGACTTCACGGTGACCCGCACCGCCACGGGCACGTACGAGCTGACCATTCCCGGAAAGACCGGCTCGAATGGCATGCTCATGCTCCAGGTCGCGGACCGCGAACAGGGCACCACGGAACCCCTCGCCTCACGCGCCTTCCTCTCGTACCAGTTCGCCAACGGCAAGTTCACCATCCAGAGCCGCCGCACCGTCTCCGACAGCGAGGCGGAACTCGTCGACGCCTCCTTCTACGTGACCTGGGTGGACTTCAGCCAACCCCTCGCACTGCCCGACGGGCCCCGCATGCGCAGCACCGGTCCGGTCGCCCTCAACACCGAGGAAACCGTCCTGCGCGAAACCGTTGTCGCCGCCTCCACCCACGAACCGGAGTTCCTCGTGGTCTCGATCGACACCGGCAACGTCGGTGGCTACACCGATCCGCTCACCGGCCAAGCCGCCACTGCGGCCCTCGTCGGTCAATTCCACAACGCGCGAACGCTGGCCCCCATCGGCGACAAGTTCGTCGTCCTCGCCTCCAATGTCGGGTCCCTCACCAAGGCGGATCTCGTCTACAACCCGGTCACCCGCCAGTACGTCGCGATCTCCAGCGCCCGCACCTACAACGCCGCGGGCAAGCACGTTCCCATGGTCTCCATCGTGAACCCGTCGGCCAATGCCACGCGGATCGCGAAGGTCTTCGCCCACGACGGAGAAACCACGGAGAACTACGACGACGTCGCCGTCAGCGCGAGCAGCGTCAACGGCAACATCCTCCTGCTCGCCGAACGCGCCGTCGCCGGCGAAGGCGAATCCACCATCGCCGCACTCTACAGCGGCAGCGGCACCCTCCTCACGCCGCCGGCCACCCGCGTCGACCCACTCCAGACCCTGGGGGATGAAGATGATCCGGACGCCGTGTACCTCCCGGGACGCGACAAGTTCTTTTACGTCTCGAACACCGACAACTCCAACGGCTCCACGGGCACGCTCTCGAACCGCATCGTGGGTTCGCTGATCGACCCTGTGCCCGGGCCTGGCGGCACATTGGTCGTGCGCACGGAGCAACCCCTCGGCAACGGCCTCCCCGCGGGTCCCGAAGGACATCCGGCCTCCATTGAGAACCCGTTCAACGGACAACTCATCACCGCCTACGACGCCGGCAACAACACCTCCGCCGGCGACATTTCGTACTACAACCTGGGAACCGCGCCGTCCTTCGTCTTCACCCAGGCGCAGGACGAAGTGCCCTATCTCGCCGGTGCTCCAGGCACGCCCTTCCGCCACCAGCATCCGCAGCTCGAAGTCGATCCCGTCTCCGGCACGTTCCTGCTCGCGATGAACGCCACCGCCAGCGACATCGGCCTCCCCAACGCCATGGCCTTCTGGGTCCTGGGCCCGGATGGAAAGCCGCTCCCCGGCCAACTGCCCGCCCCATGGCTCCTCGCGGATGCTCCGGGCGGCGTCAGCAACAGCGTGAATTACTTCGGCGTCACCTACTCCCCGGCCGCCCAGTCGTTCATCGTTGCCTACAGCGCCGGTCCCGGCATCGCCTACGTGGCCTCCCTCCAGGTCACCTCCTCGCATCTCGCTCCGGCCGAGCCCCCGACGATCACGGTCGCCCGTACCGGCAACAACGTCACCCTCCAGTGGCCCGCCAGCGCCACCGGCTACATCCTGGAATCCGCCACTGCTCCCGGCGGCACCTGGACGGCCGCCAGCCTCTCGGTGTCCGTCGTCGACGGCCTGAGCACGGCGACCACCACCGCCGCGGACAATGTCCGCCTCTACCGCCTCCGCAAACCCTGATTCCTGACCCGGAAACAGGCCCACCCCGGCGCCTCCGGTCATCCCGGAGGCGCCAGGGAAGTTCCCAGTTCCCAGTTGCCAGATCGCAGCGGACTGGGAACTGGCAACTGGGGACTTCCCTTGACCCCGCCTCGTGACCTCGTCAGCCACAAGCGTAGCAGACGACGTCAGGAGGCTGTGGATGCAGAACCCAGTTTGCAGGAATCTGGGAACTGGAATCTGGCCTCTGGCAACTCCCCCTTGGAATTCCCCCACCGAATTCCCCCTTTCCAGCCGTGCGCGTACCCACCAATCTGCGCGGCATGAAGCGGGTCCTTTCCTGGTTGATCCTCTCCCTCCTCGTCCTCGGCCTCTACAATCCATCATCGGTTGAAGCCGCGGATGTCAAACCGCCCGGCATCGCCGCGGCGGAAACCCTCTCGCAGGTCACCGGCATTGCCATCTCGCCGTTGATGGGCGTGGGAACGGTCGGGGCCTACCGTTACTTCCAGACCCCGGCACCCCAGCGGGCAAACCTCTCCTGGTACGCGCAACCCTGGTTCTGGGGGCCCGCCCTGCTGGTCGTCGGACTCTGCTTCCTCAAGGATACCCTCGGTCCCGCCGTTCCCACCGCGCTCAAGAAGCCCTTCGACATCGTCGAGGTGTTCGAGAACAAGCTCTCCGGTCTGGTCGCCACCGGCGCCATCGTCCCCATGGCCCTCGACATGTTCCGAACCTTCACCCCGGAGACCCAGGCAAGCCTCGAATCCGCCGGATTCGCCGCCGTGGATCTGTCCCGGTTCTGGGGCGCCCTCATGGTTCCCTTCGCCCTCCTCGTCTACGGGATCGTCTTCATCGTCTCCCACACCATCAACATCCTGATCCTCATCAGCCCGTTCGCCAGCGTCGACGCCGCCCTGAAGGCCTTCCGGCTGTTCCTCCTCTCCACCGTCGCCGGCACCTCCTTCCTCAGCCCGAAACTCGGCGCCCTGTGGGCCACACTCATCATCCTCTGCTGCGTGCCCCTCGCCGGATGGGCCCTCCGACTCGCCATCTTCGGCCATGTCTTCGCCTGGGATCTCCTCACCTTCGCCCGCACCCGCACCCGGGTCGGTTCCAAGCCCAACATCGCCTTCCTCGCCCGCAAGATTACCGGCGTCCCCCGGCGCACCTACGGAACCGTCCGACGCAATGAAGCCGGCAACCTGACCTTCACCTACCGCCGCTGGATGGTCCTTCCGCCGCGGACAATCACCCTGCCGCAGGGTTCGCATGCCGTCGGTCGCGGTATCCTCCATCCGGAACTGCTCATCACCGAAGGCGAGTCCTCCGAGGACATCCTCGACTTCCCGCCGCGCTACAACACCCACGAGGACGCCCTCGCCGCCGCGCTCAGCCTGCGTGAAGTCCGCCCGGTGGGCCTCCGCGCCGCCCTCCATTGGTTGAAGTGCCTCCTCGGGTTCGGACCCGCCCAGCCCGAACCGACGACTTCACCTGCCTGATCGGGTCGGGTCGCCATCCATCCATTTCCATGCGAAAACGCCTCAGGTTCGAACAGCGCCTGGGGCTTCTTGCTTTCCTGACCGCCCTTCCCGGCACCGCCACCGCGCTCTACCTGCTCTGGACCGGCCCCCACCAACCCACGACCCGGTGGACCGTCTCCATCGTGCTCCTCGCCTCCGCCACCCTCATCGGGGCCACCTTCCTCCGACGCGTCCTCCTGCCGCTCAACACCCTCGCCAACATCCTCAACGGAATCCGGGAAGGGGATTTCTCCATCCGCGGCCGCGATGCCCAACGCGATGACGCCCTCGGCGAGGTCCTGATCGAAGTCAACGCCCTCGGCGAAACCCTCCACGAACAACGGCTGGGCGCCATGGACGCCAGCGCGCTCCTCCGCACCGTCATGGCCGAACTCGACGTCGCCGTCTTCGCCTTCGACGACCGCCAACGTCTCCGCCTCGCCAACCGCGCCGGCGAAACCCTCCTCCGCCGCCCAGCCGAACAGCTCCTCGACCGCTCCGCCGCAGATCTCGGCCTCGTCCCATGCCTCGACGGCGACGACGCCCGCACCCTCACCATGACCTTTCCCGGCGCGATGGGCCGATTCGGCGTCCGCCGCTCGGCTTTCCGTCAGGGCGGACGTCCCCATTCCCTCGTTGTCCTTACCGACCTCAGCCGCGCCCTCCGAGAAGAGGAACGACTGGCCTGGCAACGCCTCGTGCGCGTCATCGGCCACGAGCTCAACAACTCCCTCGCACCCATCAAGAGCCTCGCCTCCAGTCTCGGAAACCTCCTCGCCCGAAACCCGCCTCCCGATGATTGGCAGGAGGATTCCATCCGGGCCCTCGGCATCATCGCCGCACGTGCCGACACCCTCGCCCGCTTCATGGATGGGTACGCACGCCTCGCCCGCCTTCCCGCGCCACGTCTCCAACCCGTCCTCCTCACCCCGCTCCTCGAACGGATCGCCGCCGTCGAAACCCGCGTCCCCGTCCTCCTCGAATCCGGCCCTGCCCTCACCGTCCACGCCGACCCCGACCAACTCGAACAGCTCCTCATCAACCTCCAGCGCAACGCCGCCGACGCCGTCCTCGAATCGTCCCCGCCCCCTTCCCCGGACGCTCCCGCCATCCAGCTCTCCTGGAAGCAGACCGACACCGACGCCGAGATCCTCCTGCTGGATCGCGGCCCCGGCATCGCCAATCCCACCAACCTCTTCGTCCCCTTCTTCACCACCAAACCGTCCGGCTCCGGCATCGGCCTCACCCTCTGCCGCCAGATCGCCGAGGCCCACGGCGGTTCCCTCGCCCTCGAGAACCGACCCGACGCCCCCGGCTGCTGCGCCCGCCTCCGCCTGCCCCTTCACACGAGCGGTTCTGGCTGACGAAATGCTCACGCCCGCTTCGCTCAGGACGGGAAATGCCTCGGGGAGGAGGATCCACGGAGCTGGAGGCCGGGTGACCCCACCCGGCTGGTTCGTGAGTAGGAACCACGGCGCTGGGGGCGGCCTGCAGGGAGAGTTTCCAGTTCCCAGATGCCAGATGCATGGCTGAAGGCCGGGTGACCCCACCCGGCGGGGTTGAAGGATCCGCCGCGCGGGGGCCGGGTGTCCTCACGCGGAGCCGCGAAGAACGCCAGAAGGCGGGTCAGGTCTGCCGCAAGAAACTCAAGAAGGCGCAAAATGAGGCGGTCGTTCATGGTCCCGGCATTCCTCGCATCCTCCCCGGATCTCCCAAGCTCATCGCCGTAGGACATCTCATCTGACCGGGGCCGGTACTTCGCGTGCGTCGTTCCCAATCCAGCCCATAAGAAGCAAAAGGGCGCACCCACTCAGGTGCGCCCGCCATGCTCACAAAGTCCTTCGACCGACCTTACTTCCGACCCTTGCCCTTCTTGTCGTCGTCGTCGCAGTCGTCGTCCTGGTCATCATCATCGTCATCATCATCATCGTTGTTGTCCGTGCCCGAGTTCTTCACGAACCCGAAGTCCGCGTTCTCGATCGCCTGCCCGGCCAACACCTCGATCACCGCTTCTCCCGGCGTCGCATTCCCGTCCAGATCCGACGTCCCACGGTACCCCTTCTTCGCCGTCACCTTCACCGTGTACACACCGGCCGGCACGTCCGTGAACCCGTACTCGCCGTCCTTGCCCGTCTCCACCGACGCAATCACCGTCGATCCCGACTTCAACTCGACCAACCAGCCCTTCAATCCGTTCTCGTTCACCTCCTGGCGACCGTCCCCGTCCTTGTCCTTCCACACCCGATTCCCAATCGATCCCAGCGCCTCGTCCGCAGCGATCACCACCGGCTCGTACGTGTACACCACTTCGACCGCGAGGGAGGCCCGGGTCTGCACCACGAACCGGAAGAAGCCAGCACCCTCGCACCCGCCACGGGCCGTCGCCGTCGCCCGAACCCCCAGCGTTCCCGTCCCGATGAATTCGCTCAGATCCACGCTCGAAGCTTCCAGCAATCCGCTTCCCGCCGTTGCTGCCGGCTGGAACCCGTTCGAAGCGCCCGATGTCCCCAGAAAGTCCAATCGACCATCAAAGCGGCTCAGGCGATTCACGAAGGTCTTCGTCGCCACCACCTCGGCCAGCGTCAATCCACGGCTGTTCGCCGCCCGGAAGGTCACGTTGGCTCCGGTCAGCGTCGTGCACTCTCCTTCGCATCGGTTTTCGATGCGGGTGCTCACCTCGCAGGCCCCGGCGAGGACAACCTCCACCGAGGTCAACGTTCCCAGTGCTCCATCAAACTGCGGCACGTTCAGAACCGTATTCCAGTTGCTCGACCGCATCGGCACTTCCACCCGGTGGGTGATCGTTTCCGCAACCACCGCCGTGGTCTGGAGGGCGCACACCGCGATCAGCGCGGCACCCAGGGTCTTGATCTTCGAGGCGTTCTTCGTGTTGTGATTCATGGCAACACACCCCATCGCAGCCCCGATGCCACGGAAGAAACCCACGGCTCCGAGCATACCAAGGCCACGCAGACTATCCAAAGAGGCGCGCAAAAGTCTTAAATACAGACACTTTGAAAAACATTATCCCCTTACCAACGCAAACCTACGGACGTCTCTGTTTCACCACACCTTCCAACCCGCGCCATGCAAACGGGCCGCGCATTACTCCAACAACATTGCAACTGCATCATGCGTCCGCTCCCGCACAGAAGAACCACACGATCCAGAGTCAGGAACAACCTGACCAGAGTCCGCAAAGATGGCCATCAGGACCACAGCCGGCGTGAAGCCTCTTGGCATCCAAGAACGCCAACCAGCTCCGCTTTCGCCGGGCGGCAAAAAAAAGGCGCATCCATGAGGATGCGCCTTCCAGAAGTCGATTGATATCAGAGCTTCACAGTCACAGCAGTCAGCTTCCGGCGAACCAACCATCCGCCCAGAACCAGCGGCAGGCCAACCCACGCCAACTGAGATTCAGGAAGGTAGGTGTAAGTGACGGTCACCCGGGCAGCACCGAAGGTATTACCGTCGATTGCGTAATTACCACTTCCTGTGGTTTGCATTACCAACAAACCGATAGGGAGATAAACGAGACCGGCTGAATTGAAGGCGTTGAACGTGGCCCCAGAAGTATAGGTGCCCGTGGTTGTTGACCCCTGAGCAGTGATCGTGCCTTCAGCGAAATCGGCACCAAGAAAATCGCCGTTGAACGGATCGTCACCGGAGGATGCGGCAACCGAAAGCGGTTCAGTTGCCGAACTCACTACAGTCAAAATATTCGCCCCGGAAGAACCAGGAGGACTTGTCACCGGCGCCTTGACGGTGAGGGTTCCGGTGTGGGTCAGAGAATTAATCGCCTGATTGGTCGAGCCGTTGTCGATCGCGTAAGCAAGCCTCGTAAAGCCATCAACTGCATACAACACTTGTGTGAGGCCACCTCGCAGCGACAACGGGACACCTGCGATATCATATGCCTGTTCGATGCCAGGGATCTGGAGACCTGGTGTCGTGATACCAATATTACCAGAAGATACCGTGTTCCAGCCACCAGCAGGAGTGAAGGTCGTAGGCGGCCAAACACCATTGTTCGGGACGATGTACTGAAAAGTGATCGTTCCTTGAGCAAGGGCGCAGGACGCTGCCCCGAACAGCGCAAGTAACGCAACGCCACGACTGACAAAATTCATGTGGTTTTTTTACCCAACTTCAGCACGCTTTCTCAAGCCCAATTTTGGTGACAACGCAGTAAACAATTCCGGGTTTCGATGAATGGCTCTTGATGATCCAAGGGAAATGTCTCGAAAAGGATCTCGACCCACTGCTGGGTGATCGCCCCCAAAGCAAAGGGCGCACCCACTCAGGTGCGCCCGCCATGCTCACAAAACCCTCCGCCGAAATTACTTCCGACCCTTACCCTTCTTGTCGTCGTCGCAGTCTTCATCATCATCATCGTCATCGTCGTTGTTGTCCGTGCCCGAGTTCTTCACGAACCCGAAGTCCGCGTTCTCGATCGCCTGCCCGGCCAACACCTCGATCACCGCTTCTCCCGGCGTCGCATTCCCGTCCAGATCCGACGTCCCACGGTACCCCTTCTTCGCCGTCACCTTCACCGTGTACACACCGGCCGGCACGTCCGTGAACCCGTACTCGCCGTCCTTGCCCGTCTCCACCGACGCAATCACCGTCGATCCCGACTTCAACTCGACCAACCATCCCTTCAATCCGTTCTCGTTCACCTCCTGGCGACCGTCCCCGTCCTTGTCCTTCCACACCCGATTCCCAATCGATCCCAGCGCCTCGTCCGCAGCGATCACCACCGGCTCGTACGTGTACACCACTTCGACCGCGAGGGAGGCCCGGGTCTGCACCACGAACCGGAAGAAGCCAGCACCCTCGCACCCGCCACGGGCCGTGGCCGTCGCCCGAACCCCCACCGTTCCCGTCCCGATGAATTCGCTCAGATCCACGCTCGAAGCTTCCAGCAATCCGCTTCCCGCCGTTGCTGCCGGCTGGAATCCGTTCGAGGCGCCCGATGTCCCCAGAAAGTCCAATCGACCATCAAAGCGGCTCAGGCGATTCACGAAGGTCTTCGTCGCCACCACCTCGGCCAGCGTCAATCCACGACTGTTCGCCGCCCGGAAGGTCACGTTGGCTCCGGTCAGCGTCGTGCACTCTCCTTCGCATCGGTTTTCGATGCGGGTGCTCACCTCGCAGGCCCCGGCGAGGACAACCTCCACCGAGGTCAACGTTCCCAGTGCTCCATCAAACTGCGGCACGTTCAGAACCGTATTCCAGTTGCTCGACCGCATCGGCACTTCCACCCGGTGGGTGATCGTTTCCGCAACCACCGCCGTGGTCTGGAGGGCGCACACCGCGATCAGCGCGGCACCCAGGGTCTTGATCTTCGGGGCGTTCTTCGTGTTGTGATTCATGGCAACACACCCCATCGCAGCCCCGATGCCACGGCCTTGCCACGGGACTTCAGGCATCCGGAATCGGGCCCGGTCCCGTCATTAAATCACATGCAAGCAACTCTGCTAAAGAAGGATACAAGACTCATTGGAAACCCAACCCAAGGAAGCCATCCACCCGAAAACCATCCTCGGTGACACCTCTGTCGTGCAATGGGCCCATGCACTTCCACCGTTGTCCCATGCAGTTGCACGCTGCATCCGCCACCCACACAAACACACCCCCGGCTGCCTTTTCCGGGAACCATGGACAACGCCGCCGCCGCCCTCTTCGCCCCCTTGGCGTCTACCCATGAACTCAGGAGCTACTGAGTTGTAGGCCGGTTGCCCTCACCCGGCGCATGCGTTGCAGACTGTAGACGGGCTGCAGACCGCCAGTTCATTGCTGCAAAACACCCTTTCCGTGGAGGGTCGGTTCTTCGCGTGAGCCAATTCGTGTCCTTCGTGGTTCAGAAACCTCGGATCTCGGAACCACGAATCACACCAAGCCCACGAATCTTCCAGCCGCCGACGCCAGAAACGGGACCAGGTCTGCGGCAAGAAACTCAAGAAGACGGAAAAATGAGGCGGCGGTTCACGGTCCCGTCCTTCCTCGCGGCCACCTCGAAGCTCCCAAGTCCCATGCAGCTAGACTCCTCGTTTGACCGGGGCCGGGTCTTCGCGCGACTCGCTCCCAATCCATCCCCAATAAAGCACAAAGGGCGCACCCACTCAGGTGCGCCCACCATGCTCACTGAATTTCCGGCCCGGCCTTACTTCTTGCCCTTTCCACCGCCAGCAACTGCGTCGTCGTGATCAGGCTCATCGCCACCATTACCACCGTCGTTGTTGTCCGTGCCCGAGTTCTTCACGAAGCCGAACTTCGCATTATCCACAACTCCGCCGGGCAACACCTCGATCACCGCTTGGCCCGGCGTCGCCAACCCGTCCACGTCGTAGGTCGCCACGTAATCCTTCTTCGCCGTCACCTTCACCGTGTACACACCGGCAGGCACATCCGTGAACCCGTACTCCCCGTCATTTCCGGTCTCCACCGACGCAATCACCGTCCCGGCCGAGATCAGTTCCACCAACCAACCCTTCAATCCGTTCTCGTTCACCTCCTGGATGCCATCCTCGTCCTTGTCCTTCCACACCCGGCTCCCGATCGTCCCCAACGCCTCATCCGCAGCGATCACCAGCGGCTCGAAGGTGTACACCACATCAACCGCCAGCGAAGCCCGAGTCTGAACCACGAACCGAAAGTATCCAGCTCCCTCGCATCCGCCTCGAGCCGTGGCCGTCGCTCGGACGCCCACCGTTCCGGTCCCGATGAATTCGCTCAGATCCACGTTCGAAGCTTCCAGCAATCCGCTTCCCTGCGTCGCAGCCGGCTGGAATCCGTTCGACGCGCCCGATGTCCCCAGATAGTCCAATCGACCATCAAAGCGGCTCAGGCGATTCACGAAGGTCTTCGTCGCCACCACCTCGGCCAGCGTCAATCCACGGCTGTTCGCCGCCCGGAAGGTCACATTGGCACCCGTCAGCGTCGTGCACTCTCCTTCGCATCGGTTTTCGATGCGGGTGCTCACCTCGCAGGATCCGGCGAGGACAACCTCCACCGAGGTCAACGTTCCCAGTGCTCCATCAAACTGCGGCACGTTCAGAACCGTATTCCAGTTGCTCGACCGCATCGGCACTTCCACCCGGTGGGTGATCGTTTCCGCAACCACCGCCGTGGTCTGGAGGGCGCATACCGCGATCAGCGCGGCACCCAGGGTCTTGATCTTCGAGGCGTTCTTCGTGTTGTGATTCATGGCAACACACCCCATCGCAGCCCCGATGCCACGGCTCGAAACGGGTGGGCCAACGAGCACACACTCTGTGGAAAGGGCTCTGAATGATAAGCACAACCTACTATCCAACAGAGGTTTAAAAGACAAAAACCAAACCCATCCAACGGACACCGCACACCCACGCGGGCTTCAGACATGTCCCCATCATCGTGCAGTGAAGCCGTGCATGAACCCTGCACGCCGATGCAGTTGCACGATGCAATCCCTTCCCCCACAAAACCGCCTCGGAACGTCTGTCCGGGAACGATGCACAAGGCAGCCAAAGAGTCGGGGGTTGCAGCCTCCCGACTCTTTGCACCCCCTGCGGGGGGGCGGTTTCCAAATCGAAACGTCATTCCCCGGGTGCATGCTTCGCACGACCCAGGGCTATCGGCTCCAACGCCTCCGACGTACCCATTTGACTGCCCCGAAGGGGCAACCGGCGAAAGCCCGGGGTGGAACCCCAGGGACATGGCGTGGGGTTACCCAGGGTTCCGCTCCGCTCCACCGCTTGGGCTATCGCCGGGCGCCGAGTTGTGGCGAGGGCGGGCGCAGGATGTCTGTCCGGGAAAGGCGTCCCAAAGGAACGACCACTGACCCTGAAAGCGGCAGTTGGAACCGCAGATGGCGCACATGACGCAGATAGTCAGCAGCTTGGATCGGGCGTGCCCTTCACCCGCAAGGTGACATCTGCATGGGCCTTGGGTGCTGGCATTTCTGCCCCTCCATCTGCGGAATCGGCGACATCTGCGGTTCAATGAACTGCCGTTTCTAGGCTGACTTCAGAGGCCGGAGCCTTCGATCCTGCCAGCCTTTTGTCGGCGCCGGTTTAAAGAGGTGTTTACTCGCCGAGGCCCACGGAAACGCGGGCGGGAAAGCGTCTGCCCGCTCGAACACGAATGCTTCCTTCCCCTTCGCGTCTTCGCGTCTTCGCGTGAGACTTTTCTGCCATCGAATGTGACAGGTGCGGGCTGAAACAACTGGGAACTGGCAACTGGTGACTGGTAACTGAAAACAAAAAGGCACCGTGGAGTGATCCACGGTGCCTGATGTTGCCGAAACTTGTGCGGTCAGCCGATTACCGGCAGGCGCACTCGTTGGCCCTGGCGAGGATATCCTTGAGGATTTCCTGGACGCGGCGGTTGGGATCACCCGAGGGGGTGAACTGATCGCGGCAGAGTTCGTTGTTGGCGATCGTCACCATCTGGGTGGCGGTGTACCACTGACCATTGAAGCAGTAGGTGCGGCTGGAGGAGATGAATCCGTAGCGGATGTTCAGCTGGAAGGCAGCCAGGTGACGGGAGAGCTGAGCGGCCATGCTCGTCGCGTTCTGCGATCCGATGAAGGACGAGAACCGGGTGCGGGCGGCGGACCAGCTGGCGGTGCTGCCACCGAAGTTGTAGGTGCTGGTGCTCATGAAGTTCACGTCGTTGCCGCTGCCATCGACCAGCTTCAGGGAGGTCAGGACGGCGAGGTCGGTCGGACGGACGAGGCCGAGGCCGCGGTTGGACCAGAAGCCAGGGGTGCAGCCGCAGCCGGTGGGCGGGCAGGCGGTGAAGCAGGTGTAGCCGAAGTCGACATCGCGACGGTTCTCACCGGCACCCAGCGTGGCCGTAGCCACATTGGGAGAGAGGAGACCGTCGAGGTCGAACGTCTGGGTGTATCCACTGCGGCGGGTCACCTGCACCGTATAGGTTCCAGCGGCGAGATTATTGAAGAGGTAGATGCCATTCGAACCCGTCGTCTGGCTGCTCAACACCGTACCGTTGCGGATCAACGTCACCGTCCAACCCACGAGACCCTGCTCGTTGGAATCTTGGACGCCATCGGCGTCCAGATCCTTCCAGACGCGATCACCGATGGAGCCAAGCACTGCCGGCGGGCAGAACACATAACCGAAGTCCACATCGGTACGATTCTGGCCGCGGGTCAGGGACGCCGTGGCGGTGTGGGCCGTGACGATACCATCGAGGTCGAAGGTCTGCGCCCAGTTCGGCTGCGGCGTGACGGTCACGCGGTAGTTGCCGGCGTCGAGATCCGAGAAGAGGTAGATGCCATTGTTGCCCGTCACCTGCTGGCCGAGCTGCGCGCCGCTGGTGGCATTGAACAGGGTCACCGTCCAACCGACCAGACCCTGCTCATTGGCGTCCTGCACGCCGTCCGAGTTCAGGTCGTGCCAAACCCGATCCCCGAGCGAGCCGAGGGGAACGAACACGTAGCCGTAGTCGACTCCGTAGAACTTCTCACCGGGAGCCAGCGAGTAAACGGCAGTATGGGCGGTCGCGATACCATCCAGATCGAAGGTCTGGTTCCAGTTCGGCTGCGGGGTCACCGTCACGCGGTAGTTGCCCGCGGGCAGTGCCGGGAACAGGTACTTGCCATCATCCCCGGTCGGCATGGAGCCGATCACACTGTTGGAGTCGGCATCAATCAGCGTCACGTTCCAACCCACGAGACCCGGCTCACCAGGGTCCTGGACACCGTCCGAGTTCAGGTCATGCCAGACGCGATCACCGAGCTCACCCAAGGGGTCTTCCTGAGGGGGTTGATATTCGTAGGTGACCTGAACCGAGCCGAGGCAAAAGTATTGACAATGAACCGAAATTGCCGGAGCCCTCGTAGAAGGCCTGCGCGTCGGCAATAGCTGTCACCGAGAAGTCGCTGTACCCAACGTAAGGAGAGACGTCATCGACACCAGCGATGAGCAAACGGGACGAGGATGAACTGGCGGTCTGTTCTGGATTGATGCCCGACGTCCCCCAAATCAATCAGTCCATCAAAGGCTGCGGCTTCATTGACGAATCGAACTGCCGGCGTGATAGCCACCAAAGGCGCGGAGAGGGATCGTTAATTGTGATCGCAACGTCTGAGCCGGTTGTGGTGATCCACGCGATGGTATCGCGATTCTCGAACCGAGTTTCGGTCTGGTTCGTACCAGCAACGAGACCTGAACCGAGAGGAAGTTCCCAGCGCCGTATCAAACCTCGGCAAATTCAAAGTGGTGCTCCAATCAGTCCGAGTGCGAGGCACCGCTGCCGTGTACGTCACGATATCCGCCGTGGCGACGCTACCGAGCATCGCGACTGAAGCGGCCGAAAGAAGGACGGCCTGCTTCATTGCTGAGGAGAAGCTTCTCCCCAAATTCCCCATATTCCCTGATTTCATAGAATTCCCTGATTCCCTGAAGGTGTTCCCTTCTCACTCCCCGGCTTTCCCCCGAAAACCAGATTTCGCCTGAACGGTTTTCCCTCCGTCCAACCCTGAAGTGAAACGAGCCCAACTCCCACTCAGGCAACTTGCCTTGCCGAGTTGCGATTCAGTTTGAGGCATTCCCTTTACCCTGATGCCCTCTTCGCTCAACCGGTCTAGAGCAGTGCGAAGATTTTCCCTGACGCGCTTCAAATTAACCAAAGAAGATACCAAACACGAAAGGGCGGGATCATGGAACGTTGCGTCGTCTTGAACCCTACAGAGGTCTGGATTGGTGGTGGAGGCCACGCCATCACGCTCTCCTTCCTTCTTCGCGGGTTCACGGCTTTGCTTCCGCTGCCTGTCCGTGAAGGGACCAGGAAAGGAGGGGCCGCCAAGCCGCAGAGAGAGGTAGCCGCAAAGATCGAAAAGAACTTAAAAAGCGGGACCCGGCTTGGCGTTGTCTCAGTCGTTGCCGCTGCACAGGCCTTTTGCGTCCTTTTGTGTTCTTTGCGGCAATACCTGCTTCGGTCCTCCTCCGGGTGAGGGCACCCGGCCTACAGAAACAAGAAGGGCGCCGTGGAGAGGCTCCACGGCGCCCATGATCGAGGAATGACTGCCGTCAGCCGTTCACCGGCAGGCGCATTCGTTGGCGTTTGCCAGGATGTTCTTCAGGCATTCCTGGTACCAACGGTTCGGGTCACCCGAAGGCGTATGCTGATCCAATAGAAGGGCCTCGTTGGCCAACTGGACCATCTGGGCCGCCGTGCGGGTCTGACCGTTGAATTGGAAGGTCCGGCTCGACGAAATGAACCCGTACCGAAGGTTCAACTGGAATGCCGCCAGATGACGGGACAATTGGGCCGCCATGCTCCGTGCACT
Source organism: Limisphaerales bacterium (assembly GCA_965283655.1). Lineage (GTDB taxonomy): Bacteria > Verrucomicrobiota > Verrucomicrobiia > Limisphaerales > UBA9464 > UBA6176. Next base: position 205,180 of record CBDIPJ010000004.1, read on the forward strand.
CTGGGAACCGATGAAGGTGGAGAACCGGCTGCGGGCGGTGCTCCAGTTCGCCGATCCGGTTCCGCCGAAGTTGAACGTGGTGGTGTCGAGGAAGTCCGCATCAGCCCCGGTACCATTCACCAGCTTCAATGCCGTCAGGACCGCCAGATCCGTGGGCCGGACCAAGCCCAATCCGCGATTGCTCCAGAAGCCCGGCGTGCATCCACACCCGGAGGGCGGACAGGCCGTGAAGCAGGTGTAGCCGAAGTCCACGTCGCGCCGGTGCTCACCGAGGGCGAGGCTTGCCGTCGCCACGTTTGGCGTCAGCAACCCGTCCAGATCGAACGTCTGGGTGTACCCCGCCTTGCGCGTCACCTGCACGGTGTAGTTGCCCGCAGGCAGGTTTTCGAACAGGTACAACCCATCCGCGCCCGTCTGCTGGCTCGTCAGGACGGTTCCGTTCTGAATCAACGTCACCGTCCAATCGACCAACCCGGGCTCTCCAGAATCCTGCACGCCATCCGCGTCGAAATCCTTCCAGACACGATCCCCGATTGAGCCCAGTTCATCCTCATCGGGGGGCTCGTAGGTGTAGATGACGGTCAATTCAGCACTGGCAACGGTGTTAACGATGAACCGGTAATCACCCGACCCTTCATAGAAGGCGGTGGCGGTCAGCGAGCACATCCACAGAAAATGCTCCCGCACCCACAAATGGAGAAACATCGTCCGTCCCGGCATCCAGAACCGCACTCGCTGCGGCGCTCGCATCCAGGGCGGGATTTGTTGCACCGGATGTACCTCCATAATCCAGGCTCCCATCGAACGCTTCAACCTCGTTGACGAAGCGTACTACGGGCGTCGCGGCGACCAACGTGCCCAGGAGCGGTTCCGATACCGAGATTGCCACATCAGAGCCCGTGGTCGTTGTCCAAGGCGTCGCGTCGCGGTTCTCAAAACGTGTTGCCGTGCGATTGACGCCTGACAGCTGAAACTCCACCGATTGCAGCGTCCCCAGCGTCGCGTCGAAACGAGGTAGCGAAATCGTTACTGTCCAGTCAGTCGTGGTCAGCGGAACTGATGCCGAGTAACTCACCGTCGCTGCCGAAGCGGATCCGGCGAGTGCGATGGCGGCGGTCGCGATGGAAGCGAGGCCGAGGCGTTTCACTGTGGAGGAGAGACGTCCCTCCAGGTTCCCCAATATCCCGTACGTCATAAACATTCCTGCGGAGTGGTGGAAGGAGGCCTGCATCCCCTTCCGACATTCACAAGAACGTCGGCCCTGACGGAGAGCCCTCGGGGGCGCTCCGTGAAAAGGGACGCGAGCCAACTTCCATCGCTGGCAAGTTTCCTTGCCGGCGGCCTGATCCGGGTGGGCGCGTCCCTTGTTCCCTAGCCCTGAAACCGCCATCCAGGCGGTAATCCCTGATCGTAGGTATATCAAACCACCAAGAAGCCCCCTACAACATCTCCCTAGGTTCTGATCTTTTTGTAGCATTTCTCATTACACATACCCCAGTCCTCCACCACTACGTTCCTGGTAACGGGGACTCAGTACGGGGTCAGGATTGCCTGTTCCAACCTCGGCGTTCTCGGCGGCTCGGCGTGAAGAAAACTCCCCTGCCCTTCGCGGCTCCTCGAGGGATCAACCGAAACACGGGATGGGGGAGGAGAACAGGTTCACGCCGAGACACAGAGTTCGCAGAGTGGGGAGGGAAAGAATGGCCGAAGCTGTTTTCATTGAAGGCTTTGTGGATTATATGAAACAGCGGATGTCCTTGTGTGGCCGGGTGATCGACAGGGCCACAACCGCGATGCGGTTGGGATCCAGGTTTGGTAGGGAACCCAGCAACGGTTGTCCTCGTGCCTCGGACCAACCCTTCTATGGGACATAACGCCGTTGGCGTTGGTGTGGCCGGAAAGTGGGTCTCACGCGAAGAACCGCCCCTCTACGGAAAGGGTGTTTTGCAGCGGTGAACTGGCAGTTGGCGGCTCGGCGTGAAAAAGCTCCGGTCCCCTTCGCGGCTTCGCGTGAGGCATCTCGCCCATCAGCGCGTGCGCGATGGTTTGGATTTCGGAGCTGGCTTCGCCAAGGCCCGAGGGCCGCGGGCTACGCGGAGGGTGCGGGTATGGCGGGCGGCGAAGGCCTTGACCAACCAGCGTCGGACTTCGGCCTGACGCAACTTCGGACTGCACGAGAAGACATCCACGGCCGCGTACCCGTGTTCCGGCCATGTGTGGATGGTCAGGTGGGATTCGGCGATGACGACCACCCCACTGACGCCCCAGGGACTGAATGCATGAAAGACGGCTTTCACGATGGTGCCGTTGGCGCGTCGGGCGGCTTCGAGCATGGCGGAGCGGACCTCGCGCACGCGCTTGAGACGCTCGGGATCGCATCCGCTGAGTTCGATGAGGCTGTGGCGTCCGAGGGTCTTCATGCGGTCCTCCTTGCCATCACGGCATGGGCGGCGGCGACACCGCGGGTGTAGGCCTCTTCGAAAAGGCTCATTCCCGACAGATCGGAATGGGCGAAATGGATGTTTCCAGACGGCTCCGCCCAACGATGGCGCTCGCCGTGCCAGAGGAATCCGGGGACGGGACAGATCATGCCGTGGCCCCAGATCTTGAGGTCCAGCCGACGCGTCCGGGAGGTGATGTCCGGATGGGCGCGTTCGAGGTCGCGGAGGACGAGATCGCGAGCCTCTTCCCACGACCAGGTGGCGGCCTGCCGCCGGGCCTCGACGGGCGGCAGATGGTCCAACGGGAGGTAGTAGGTGAGGACCGATTCGCCGGGGACCGCGCGGAGGTGCTGGTGGGTGGCGACGACATACCCCAGACCGCGGCCCTCGAAGAGGACGTTATCCCAGGCGGGACCCATGCCCCGGCCATCGGGAAGGTGGTCCACGGTGAGGTTGGCCACCAACCATGGCGGGTAGACGGCCCCTACCCCGCGCCCCGCACCGACCAGTCCCAGCAAACGCGTCGCGACGAACATCGGCACCGCCAGGACAACCTGCGCGGCATCCCACCCAACCGCCCGTCCGGACGCCACGTTGAAGCCGGCAACCTGAACCCGACCGTCACGTGCCATGACAGAGTGGACCGCACAGCCGCGCTGGAGTTCGCCCGTGATCCCTTCCCGCAACCGTTGGACGAGCCATCCGTTTCCCTCCGGCCACGTGACCACGGCACTGGCATCGGCATTGGCGGCGTCACCGCCCCGTGCCGCGAAGTAGTGCAGGCCCGCCCAGGCACTGACTCCAGCCGCGGCGAGCCCGAAATCATCGCGACAACAATAATCCACGTACCACCGCAGCGGGCGCGCCCGAAACCCCTCCCGATCCAGCCACGCCGAGAACGGCTCCAAGTCCAGAGCCCGCCAGGTCGGGTCTGCGGAACTGCGATCCACAGGGATGGCGAACAACGGCTGACCATCGGCGCCCGTTCCTTCCCGCAGCGTCTGCATCCGAGCCAGGAAACGGGCGATCTCGGCGCGATCCGCCGGGGAAACGCCCAGGTGCGGGATCAATCCTTCCTGCCACCGACCATGCAGGAAGAGGCGTTCCTCGGGGTCATGGCAGAGGAATTCCTCGCGATAGATCGGCCGACCGGCGGAATCGTGTCCCGTGATGACGCCCAGCTCCTCGAACAGGCGCAGCACCTCCACGGCTTCCCTGCCGGGCAAGGGCACGTAATGGGCTCCCCACGGGTAGGCGGTGGTCGCCGTTTGGCCCCAACCGGAATTGCCGCCGACCTCGGATTCCAGCTCGAGCTGCACCAACTTCAACCTGCCTGCACGCGACAATGTCCGCGCTGCCGCGAGTCCCGCCACGCCACCCCCGACCACCACCACATCCACGCGCTCGAAGCGTTCCGGGGCGGGCAGACCTCCATCGCGCAGGCGATGGCCCAGTTCCCGATTGGGACCCACGATCATCCCCTCGATGGACAGGGGCGCCGGACCACATCCGGTCCAACTGCCCGCAACGCCCGCGGCAGCCGCAGCCATGCTGCCCTTCATGAAGGTGCGTCGTTTCACCGGACCTTCCCCCAGTCTTCCTCGAAGTACCGGACGAGCGCCTGGTTGTTGAGGCGGTTCACGTCGACCTCAACGCGGTCCATGTCGGGAGGAAATTCGAAAAGGCCGCGTACGGTCGACGCGCTGAGGAACCGGAGGCCCTCCGGCAACGAGAGGTCGGTGGGCAACGACTCGATGGAGGCCAGGATGAACCCCCATTCGCCGAAGCTGGGGACGTACACGTGATACGGCCGCGTCTGGAATCCGGTTTCGCGCAGGGTGGCATCGATGCACCAGAACGCGCGGCGTGCGACCATCGGCGAGGTGCACTGCACCACCACCGCACCACCCGGCGCGATCACGGTGCGCAACCGACGGTAGAAGGCGGTGGAGTAGAGCTTCCCGAGGCTGAAGTTGGAGGGGTCCGGGAAATCAACCACGACGAAGTCGAAGGTCTCCTTCGCCTCGGCGAGCCAAGTGAAGGCATCGGCATTCACGACCCGTACCTTGGCGGAGGCGAGGGAATCGAGGTTGAGCTGCGTGAGCAGGGGCAACTGCGTGAACAACCGCGTCATGGCGGGGTCAAGGTCGACCAGCAGCACCTGTTCGACGCCGGGATGCTTCAGTACTTCCCGTACGGCGAGCCCGTCGCCACCGCCGAGGACCAGCACCCGCTTCGCCTTCGGCAAGCGCGCCAAACCGGGATGCACCAGTGACTCGTGGTAACGGTACTCATCGCGCGAGCTGAACTGGAGGTTGCCGTTGAGGTGCAACCGCAGGTCGCCGGCGCCCTGGGTCAGGACGATCCGTTGGTAGGGCGACGACACCGCGTGGATGATGGGATCGGTGTAGGTGTTGCGCTCGGACCAGGAGGTGAAGCGATCGGCGGCGAGGAATCCACCGAAGAGGACAACGAACACTCCGCACCCCAGAGCGGAGGTCGTACGCGCCCACGGACCGCTGAGACGCAATACCCGCGCGCTCAGCAACCCCACCGCGACATTGAGCATGCCGAACAGGAACGAGGAGCGCACCAGGCCGAGGTGCGGCACGAGGACCAACGGAAACAGCAGGGACGCCAGCAACGCGCCGATGTAGTCGAACGTGAAGACGCTCGCGACGAGGTCCTTGAACTCAAGCCGATCCTTCAGGATACGCAGGAGCAGCGGAATCTCGAGGCCCACCAACGTCCCGATGAGGAAGATCAGACCGTAAAGGACGGGCCGGAAGGCGTTGACCTGAGTGAACAACACGAACAGGGCCGCGGCCGAGAATCCACCGATCAATCCGATCAGGAACTGCACCTGCACGAACAACCGCGCCTCGCCGCGCTCCACGAATCCCGACAGCCAGGATCCCACCCCCATGGCGAACAGGTAGACCCCGATGACCGTGGAGAACTGCAGCACCGAGTCCCCCAGGAGGTAACTCGCCAGCGTGCCCGCGATCAACTCGTAGATCAGCCCGCAGGTCGCGATGACGAAGACACTCGCGAGCAGGAGCAGCCGGGTGGCACGGTCGTTCATCCGGTCGGGTTACCCGTGCAGACAGGCCGCGATGATGATGCACATCCCCAGGGCCACCGCCCCTAAGAAGATGGCCACGGCGGTGTTCTTCTTCTCGACGAGTTCCTGCCACAGGTCACCCGGAGTGAGCTTGTCGAGGATGTAAAAGCACGCGAGGAACGTCAGCAGGCCAACCACTGAATAGATCATGCTGCTGACGCCGAGGCCGAGGATCTTTCCAAAGTCCAGGTTCATGGGAGTACCGTTCACTTGTGCTGGAGCATGGCTCCGGACGACCGCAGGAAGCGCGGCGTCATGGTGTTGAGCAGGCTGAACCCGTAGCGGCTGGCCACCGCCAGGTAGCCGCACAACAGGAGCCCGTAAATCGTGTAGACCGGTGTCTTCAGTCGCATCGCCTCACCTTTCCGTCCTTGATCCGTTCATTCGTCCTCCTCGTCCTCCGCTGCGTTGGAGGGCGAGAAATCACTCATTGCCCACCGACGGGTCTCGAACCCAGACAAACGCATCCACCGGTAAATTGGGTACGCCATCAACCCGATGAAACCCAGCCATACATTGGACCACACCATGACGTCCCGGCGGACCCCGACGGAGAACGAGAGCTCCGGGTTGGGCGGATCCATGCTGGGTTCGATCAGCAGGCGGTACTTGCCGGGGGGGACGGCGGGGACGATCACGCTGCGATCCTGGGACCCTTCCTGCCATGGGCCGTCGTCGTTTCCCGAGTAGAAGTCCACACCGACGACGATCTCCCGTTCGACCTGGCCCGTGTCGACGTTGACCAGATCTATCTCGGTTTCGAGCCAGGTGTTGTTGACCCCGGCTTGGAGTGAGAACTCCACCGCCTGGGCGTGCGACCCCTTCAACTCGAAGACTTCGCTGACAATGGCCCCGTTGGTGCCGACCTGGGACATCGCAAAGCTGGACTGGAAGGCAGCCTCGTTCGACCGCGTCGCCGCGGCCACCAACGAAATCAGGACGAACACCCCGGCGAGCACGGGCAGCAACCACTTCAGTGTCCGGCCCTTTTCCAGGTGGGGGTTGGGCTGATTCAGGTAGAGCCCTATTGGCTCCGGGACCGATCCAGGCAACCGGAAGGCCGCGTGGACCTCCTTCCCCGTCATGTACTCGCCGGCCGACCAGGTCACCTCGGCGAGTTCCGGATACTTCTCGCTCGAAAGCACACGGGGCGGAGCGATGTAGTCGGCGACCTCCGTGCGTTCCCCGTGCCGGACCTGCCAGTAGAATTCGCCGAGGACGTAGACCACTTCGGCGCGTCCCACCGAAAAGGGACGGTATTCCTGCCGATCGATCACCGGCATCCCGAAGAACTGGGGTGGTTCCTCCAGCAGCATCTCAACGAAACTCCAGTGCCCCTGGTACATCACCAACCAACGGAAACCGGCGAACGGATTGAACAACAGGAGCTCGTCCCATCCGTAGCCGTAGTTGTCCCGTCGACGCAGGTACCCGATGCATTCGTACTCAACGCCCTTCAGGGTACCGCGCGTCCCGATCGGGATCACGGGCTTGAATCCCTGTTGCCGGCTGGACGCCGTCGCCACCAGTTGCACCGCCGGATGACTCGTGTCGACCAGGCTGCCGCAACCCGCACAATGCGCCACCATCGACAGGCCGGCTGCACGGAGGTTCATTGCAGCACCGCAGGTGGGACAGTTGAGGGCGTCGGCCTGCCTTCGCGTGGTCTCGACCTCCTTTGTCGTCCATCCCGGGAGCAGGCGGAGGTCGCGGAACGCCAGTTCCTCGAACGTGCAATAGTGCCCGGTGAACAGCCGGATGCCCTCATTCGAATACTCGATGTTCGCGAACGCGCGGCCGGGTCCGCCCAGGTCGCCGCTGATCGCCGCCCTGCCCGGAACTGCGGCGAAGGGCAGCGAACCTTCCGAGCACAGGATCTCGGTCTGCTTCGTGTCGCGGACCGCATACCGTGTCCCGGCAATCTCCAGGGACCGGCCCACCTTCAAGGCTTCGCGCCCCTGATGAAGCCGGTAATCAACCAGCGGCGGCGGTCCACCGGGGCGGGATTCCCGCTCCCGGATCTCCGCCATTCCTGGAAGATCTTCGGGAGGCTCCACCTCGAAGCTGACCATGTAGAAGCCCTGCGCCTCCGCCACCCATCCCCAGAGACCGTTGCCGAAATCCGCGCACCATTCGTTCCAAGAACCTTCGCGGTATCCCATCCGTACCCGGCCGATGATGGTGAATGGCCGCCCTTCGTAGGAACCTTGTGTACCGATCTGGATGGGTGAGATGTCCGGCGGCAGTTGCGCCTGACCCCCCATCAACTCCACCTGCGCATCCCGGCGCACCACCGACGACCGGCAATGTCCGCAGACAGCGAACACCGCGATCGCCGAGGCAAACGGGACCGGGGCACCGCAATTGGGACACTCGTGGGAGAAGGCGTACATCCTGTCTTCGGGTTCCGCTCAGTCGCAGATTGCGCGCAGGCTAAGGGGGCACCTGCCACGGGACCAACTGGAAATTACCCAGCATGGTCCCACGGACCAGCCCGGGAAAGCGTCGCGAGAATCAGTCCGGAGTTTCGGACAGTGCCCCGGGTCAGCCTACGGGCACGTCCCCAACCCGTTACAGCTCCGCCTCGAACTCCGCCACGGACCCCACCGTCCAGACCCGCTTCACCAACCGGCGCAGCACCGCTTCATCCTGGATGGAATCGAGTCGCGGGCGAACCGACTCGAACGCCACCCCGAATCGTTCCAGCAACGCTTCCGCAATCGTTTCCCGCAAGACCGTGAGTCGCCCCTCCTGTCGCCCCTCCTGTCGCCCCTCCTGTCGCCCCTCCTGTCGCCCCTCCTGTCGCCCCTCCTGTCGCCAACAACAAACCTTCCTCCAGGCCTTCGGCCCGGACCAATCGATCGTAGGTGCTGATGTACGGCATACCTGTCCCTTTCTGGAAGCGTCCCAGTTCCTCCCTGAAAATTACCTCCTCCTCGGCGGGCAACGCCAGCAGCCAGTTCATCAGCCGCAGCACCTCCGCGTGGATCAGCAACCAACCCTCAACCCCGTCGACACGCGTCACCTCCACGAGCTTGTCGACCCGCAGGGTCCCGGCTTCCGCCGCCCGGACGATCTCCTGCAACTCGGTGTCCAGGAAGCGCACGGATTTCGACCAATCGATCGCGCGATGGACCGCCGGAAACGCCAGTTCCAGGAACTGCGGCAGGAAACGCTCCAGCGTTTCCTTCCAGGCTCCGTCGTAGTCGGTCGATTCGTTCAACCCTTCTGTCTACGCCGGAATCCGCATGAAGGTTACCGGCGCAGCACTGCATTCTCCAGCATTCCCCCCGACATCCATTCTGCCCCATAGTCGGCGGACGGGTCCGTCCATGCCTGCTGAGTTGTTCCGCCTGAAGTGCCTTTCCTGCGTCCTCGCCGAGGATGTCGAACTGTCCGAAGCCCTTGGCCTGCCTGAGGTCTCCGCGCTGGAGGATCCGTCGCGCCCCGGACGCCCGATCCTCACGGCGAAAGCCCGGAGCCTGCTGGAGGACATGAACCTCGCCCCGGCCGTCACGCTGCATCGACGGCGGATCGCGGCCGATATCGAATCCGATTCCCTGCTCGTCGAATTCAAGCCGCCAAGACGGAATGCCGAGTGGGAAACCCCGGTCCACATCACGATCCATTTCGTCCGGTGGTCCGAGGGCGGCCGTCATCAGGCCTACGTTCCGGCATTGGGAGCGCATGTCTTCGCGGCGCGCGCCTCACAACTCCGCCAGCACGTCGAGGAACACATCCGACTGCTGCTCGCCAGTTCGGGGCAACCCCTGAAGCTGCATCGCCTGGAGCGTCTGGCCCGGATCCAAGCCCTCCGGGTCGAGGAACTCACCGTTCAGGTCCAGCGCAAGTCCCCGCGTCAGGTGGTGGTCGCAGGCAGCGCGGCATCGGACAAGCCCAACGCCCTGATCCAACTCGCCGAGGAGCTCCCGCCCAGCGTTGGCAACAGTGATGAATCCACCCGAAAAGCCTCCCGCGCGTCCGCGTCCTCTGCCGAGATGGCACATGAACTCGACGAGGAACTCCTGAACCTCGCCGAGGCGCTCTCGGCACCCAACCGCCGCAGCCTGCTGCTCGTGGGTGCACCGGGCACCGGCAAGACCGCCCTCGTGAGGGAACTGGCCCGGCGTCGGTCCGACCTCGGGTTTGCACACACGGCCTTCTGGACGACCAGCGCGGCCCGACTCATGTCCGGACCGGTGGGATTTGGCATGTGGCAGGAACGTTGCCAGAACCTGTGCCGCGAAGTCGCGCGCACCAAAGCCATCCTCCATCTGGGCAATCTTTCCGAGCTGACCGAAGTCGGGAAGGTGAACCGCGATGGGCAAAGCGTCGGCGGATTCCTTCGTCCGTGGCTGGCACGCGGCGAGGTCTTTGCGATTGCCGAGGTCACCCCGGAACAGCTCGCGGCGATCGGCCGGACAGAGCCGAACCTGCTGACGGCATTCCAGACCTGGCCCCTCAAGGAACGGACACCCGAGCAGACCCGCCGGATCCTCGACGCTGCGCTGGCGGCGGCTCCGGGCAAGTTCACCCTGCCCTCCGCCGAAACCCAGGCAGCCCTCGTGCGCCTCCACCAGGTCCATACCCGGTACGCCACCTACTCCGCCAATCCGGGGCGTCCGCTCCGATTCCTCCGCAACCTCCTGGCCGACCGATTCCCGGACAAGTCCCTGACGGAGACCGCGGTGCTCACCGCATTCTCCCGTGAAACCGGGCTCCCAGCCGTCCTGCTCGACGACGATACCCCGCTCGATCTGGCGCAGACGCGCGAATGGTTCTCGCAACGGGTGATCGGACAACCGACAGCGGTCGATCGTGTCCTGGACCTCCTGGCGATGGTGAAGGCACGCCTCGCCCGCCCGAGGAAGCCGCTCGCCTCGTTCCTCTTCATCGGCCCCACCGGCACCGGCAAGACCGAGATGGCGAAGGCCACCGCCGAGTTCCTCTTCGGCGATCCGGCGCGCATGGTGCGGTTCGACCTCAACGAGTTCAGTGATCCCCTCGCCGTCCAGCGCCTGATCGGTGGGGTGGCGGCCGGCGGCAACGAGGGCCTCCTCACCGCCCGTGTCCGCGAGCAACCGTTCAGCGTCATCCTGCTCGATGAGTTCGAAAAGGCCGACCCCTCCTTCTTCGACCTTCTCCTCCAGATCCTTGGCGACGGCCGACTGACCGACGCCGCCGGCCGCGTTGCCGACTTCTGCAACAGCGTCGTCATCATGACCTCGAATCTCGGTGCCCAGGGATTCCACACCGGGCCCGTCGGCTTCCGCACCACCGACTCCCGCCGGTCCGAGGCCGGCGCGCACTTCGCCGACGCCGTCCGCCGTTTCCTCCGGCCCGAGATCTTCAACCGGATGGACGCCATCGTTCCCTTCCTGCCGCTCGAACCCGACGTCGTCCTGCGGATTGCCCACCGTCATCTGGACGAAATCCGCAAGCGCGACGGACTCCGGTACCGTCCGATCGATCTGGTCATCGAGCCCGAGGTCGCACGCGAACTCGCTGCCGAAGGCTACGACGTCCGATACGGCGCCCGGCCGCTGCGACGTTCGATCGCCCGGAAGCTTCTGGTCCCGCTGGCGGAAGCCTTGAATGGCTATGCCAAGGACATCCCGCTCCGCGCCGAGATCCGGTGGCAGCATGGCCGCCCCATCATCGATGTGCGTTCCGCACTGCCCGCTCCGAGGAACCGCAAAGGCTCATCTACTCCCTCACCTGCAGTTCCGACTTCCGAAGCCCAGCTTGCCGCCGAGGTCACCGCCTTCCGGCGACTCATCGGCCGCATGGGTTCCAGCACGGCGGCATCGCGGGTTGACGACGAAATCTCCCTGCTCGAAGCGGCGGAGCGCCGCGCAGGAACCCGGAAGGAAATCCCGCCCGAGAACCGGGCGCGGCTCGAACGGCTCCGGAGCGCCTGCGCCGGCGCAACAAGCCTTGAAGAACGCAGTCGCGCACTGGAAGCCGATGTCCTCCTGCCGCTTTTCGAGCGTCGCCCCATCGATCTCCCAGGCCTCCAGGCCCGCCTCACCCAATTGGCCGCAGATCGACGTGAAGTGACGCACGACCTGTTCCGGGCCCACCTCCCCACCCCGGACCGCATCATGCTGGGATTCTTTGCCGAACCGCGCGAACTCCTCGCAACGGTTGCCGGTGCCTTCCACCGGCTCGCCTCGAAGCTGGGTTCGGTGCGGGCCCTCCAGTTCATCACCGCCAAAAGCGTCGGCAAGCGCGGCAGCCCCGTGCTGGAGCGGCAACTGTCCGAAACGCCGACCACCTGGCCCAACCCGTTGCCGACATCGGTCTGGGGCATCGCCTTTGAAGTGCACGGTGACCTCTGCTTCCCGCGATTCGCCGGTGAGGAAGGCCTCCACGTCTTCCGGCAGGGACGTTCGGAACAGGTGGTCTGGGTCCAGACCACGCAGAAGGATCTGGATCAGATCCGCATTCCCGAACGCATCGAACAGGCCGGCAGGATCCGGACTCTCGGCGGGGATGTCCGGCGCACCCACCTCACGGCCCAGGAAGTGATCCGCGATTCACAACTCGGCGAACGTCCTTGCTCCGAGCACGGATGGGAAGCGGCGCTTGGAAACCTGATCGATGAACGGTTCACGCGCATCATCGAGGCAGCCACAGGCGGAGGTGCGCCATGACCTTCAACGTGCCTGTCTTCGTCGAGGAGAAATCCAGCAGCGACACGCGGACACCGTCGTTCACCGTGCAACCCCTGTTTGCGCAGGGGCCCACCCAGCGCGCCGACAAGCTCAGCCGCGCCCTCGCTCGACTGACCAACGATCTCCAGACGCTGTTGCACGAACTGGGACGCGAACCGCGGCAGGAGGCCCTTTCCGTGTGGACCTTCCAACCGCCCCTCAAGGACGTCACGCTCGAACTCCGTCTCGATCTCGAATCCGGATCCCACCGACTGCGCCTCTTCTTCGTCGGCTACCCCGCCCTGGATCGGGAGCTCTGGCTCACTCCGTCCGTGCCCGACCTGCGATTCGAACTGGCCCCCGGACAGGACCTCACCACCCGCGCCACCGAGGTGCTGACACGCCACTTCCGACAGGCCGAACGCGAAGGCTACCTCGACCTCTCCGAAATCGCCCTCACCGGCAAGGCCCGATTGATGGTCCTCCCGATCACCGTCCAACCGGGTGGCGAATCCCGGAAGAAGGACAAGGATTCCCGCGCCCAACTCTTCGGCGACGAGGAGAAGGTCGACGGCGAACTCGAACTGCGCCGCATCGGGCGCCCACTGCATGCCCTGTATCCGGACGACCTGGACCGGGCCATCGGACTCGACCGCGAAGTCGACGAACTGGCGCGCCTCCTCGTCGCGTCCGACCGTCGTCCCGTCGTCCTGGTCGGTCCACGCAAGGTTGGCAAGACGACACTGCTGCACGAGCTCGCCTGGCGGATGGCCCATCGGAAGCGCGAACGCTATGGCGGCGGCCGCGAACTCTGGCTGGTGTCCCCGATGCGCCTCATCAGCGGAATGAGCCATCTCGGCGAATGGGAGAACCGCGTCACCGCGATCCTCGACCATGCCGCCCGAAAGGATCGGGTCCTCTACTTCGATGACCTGCTGGGCCTCTTCAGCGCGGGCCAGAGCAACGCCTCCGACCTCACCGTGGCCCAGGTGCTCAAGCCGGCCCTGACCCGGCGCTCCGTCCGCATCGTGGCCGAGATCACGCCTGAGGCATGGCGCATCCTCCGCGAGCGCGACCGCGCCTTCGCCGACCTGTTCCACGTCATCCCCCTCTCGGAACCGCCCGAAGCGGACACCCTGCGCGTTCTCATTGATGTGGTCCGGCGACTCGAACAGGACCAAGGCTGCCGCTTCGACCTCGAGGTGATTCCCGCCAGCTACGAACTCCATCGCCGTCATGCCGGCGACGCGGCTTTCCCCGGGAAGGCCGCCTCCTTCCTGCAACGCCTCGCCCGCCGCCACACCGGTGGACACATTTCCCGCGAGACCGTCCTCGATGAATTCCATCGGGTCAGCGGCCTCCAGATCGCCCTGCTCGACGACCGCATCGCCCTCGACCGCGCATCCCTGCTGCGCCAACTCCGCGACCGCATCACCGGGCAGGACCATGCCCTCGACGCCTTTGCTGATGTCCTGGTTCCGTTCAAGGCGCGCCTGAACGATCCCCGACGGCCGCTGGGACCCTCCTCCTTCTGGGACCCACGGGTGTCGGAAAGACAGAGTCCGCAAAGGCCCTCGCGCGACTCCTCTTCGGCAGCGACGAGCGCCTCCTGCGTTTCGACATGAACGAGTTCGTCGACGGGGTGAGCACCGCGCGACTGACCGGCACACCGCAGAGTCCCGACGGCCTGCTCACCGGCGCCATCCGCCGCCAACCGTTCTCGGTGGTGCTCCTCGACGAATTCGAAAAGGCCGCCCCCGAGGTTTCCGACCTGCTGCTGGCGGTCCTCGACGAAGGCCGGCTCACCGACTCGCTCGGCCGCGTCGCCGACTTCACCCAGTCCGTCATCCTGCTGACCTCGAACCTCGGATCCCGCGAAGCGCGCTCGCGGCTCGGTTTCCGCGGAGGTGCTGATTCCTCCGGCGAAGACGCGATCTACATCCGCGCCGCGGAACAGTTCTTCCGTCCGGAGTTCTTCAACCGCATCGACCGCGTCATCCCCTTCCGCAGCCTGGATGCCGGCCACCTGGATGGCATCGCCCGGAAGCTCATCCATCAGGTGCTTTCCCGCGATGGCCTGCGGCGGCGGCAGTGCATGCTGCACACCACGATCGCCGCTTCCGAGCGGCTCGTGCAACTGGGCAACCATCCCCAACTCGGCGCGCGCGCCCTCAAGCGCGTCGTCGAGCGCGAACTCACACAACCGCTCGCCACCCGCCTCGCGTCCACCACGGACACGGTGCCGATGATTGCCGTCCTCGACGCCACCCCTTCCGGCTTCCATCTTCGCACCCGCATCGTCGAGTCCGTGAAGGCCTCCAGCGGATGGCCTGCGATTGCAGAACGACTGGGAGCGCACGGTGGTTCCTCCTGCCCTCCCGCCCTGATCGACGCCATCCACGAAAGCCTCGACCAGATCCAGGCCCAGTTGGAGCCCGAGGCCCCCGCGGGTCCCATCGAGATCGGAGCCTTGCCGCGCGCCCACGCCCGCTACTTCCTCTGCCGCGAGCGGATCGATGACATCCGGCAACGTCTCGAAACCTTCGAAGTACCGACCCGCCCACACGCCTCCCCGACCATCAACCGCCGACCGACCGCCAAACCCATCAAGGTCGTCGCCCATTCGCAACACGGCGACCGTTCCCGACTCTCCCGGCAACGCGCCGCCGCCTCACTCGAAGCCGACCTCGCCGACCTCGCTGAAGCCACCCCGCGCAACGAGGACCGGTCACACTCCCCGCTCCTGGATGTCCTCGGAGACCTCGCCCTTCTCCATGCCATCGCCAGCGGCTCCCCGGAATCGCAGGTCGCACTCACGCTTTGCCAACCCGTGGGCGAATCTGCCCCACACCTTGCCTCCACGCTCTCCCGCATGCTCTCAGCACCGCTCACCAGTGTGCCCGGAGTCACTCTCGAGATCCTGCATCCGGACACGACCCACCAGCCCATCGTCTGTCTTCTCCAGGGAATCAACCTGCACCGCCTCCTCACCCCGGGCCCCAGCCTCGTCCTCCTCGACCAACCCGACGGTTCCATCCGGTTCCTCCGCTTCGACGTGGTCCTGACAACGTCCGAGACCGAGGCCCGACGCCTGCGCCACCGCATGCTCGCCAGCCGTTCGGACTTCGACCTCGACCAACTGGGTCCCCTCCGCTTCCGCGGTTCCATGGCCGTCGATCCAGCCCACCCAGACCACCCCGTGGTCACCCAACTGACGGACCTCCAATCGGGGAGCACCCAGCGGCCGCGTGCAGGGGTCGCCTTCGCCAGCACGTCCCTGCTTCTCTCCTCGCTCCCGTTGCCGCCAGGCATCGAACAGGCACTCGCGACGGATCTCCTGCCATGATCACCCGACGCTACCCCGTCATCCTCTGGACCGACGCCGCCGGAAATCATGGGGGCGCGCTCGCCGGTGAGTTTGATTCCACCGCCGCCACCGCTCCCACCGAGGAAGAGGTCCTCAGCCAACTCCGCGAGGTGATCGAATGGAACATCGAGAACGAACCCTGGCTCGCGGAACCCGATCTTCTCGAAGCGACCCTGATCGAGGTCCGTGTCGATGTCCGCCCCCAGTACCAATCCGGCGATCGCATCACGCCCTGCCCGGAGACGATCCCGATGATCGTCCCGTGCATCACCGGGCTTCAGGAATCCGGCCTTCCTGTCTGCGTCATCCCCAACTTCGGCCTGCAGTTTTCGTATCAGGCCGGAGGGGACGTGCGCAGCCTCGTCGCCCACTACGTCAAGGAGTCCCTCCGCGGTCTCGCACCCTCCCAGCTGGCCCTGCGCCTGCCTCCCTCGGGTTGCCGTCTCGGCGAGATTGTCCTCCGCCATCGCATCGGTGCTGAACGCGTCCCGGCACCCGAAACCCGGCCCGAGCTGAAGGTCCTGTTCACCATTGCGGATCCACTGCTCCAGGACCGCTCCCGCGCTGCGGCCAGTTCGGCTGCCTACGAGCGCGATGAACTCGTGGCCCGCCTGGTCCAACTCCTCGACACGGACCGGTCGAGCCTCCTCCTCGTCGGTGAACCCGGTTGCGGCAAGTCCACCGTCCTGCTGGACGCCGCCCGGAAACTCGCCCGGCTCAAGAAGCCGAGCACCACGGAAACCTCCGAGGAAGGCCGCGACCTCCATCGGCACCGACTCTGGCGTGGCAGCGGTGCGCGTCTCGTGGCCGGGATGCGCTACCTCGGAGAGTGGGAAGAACGCGCCGAGGAATTCATCGCCGCGCTGGCGGGCATCGCCGGGATCTTCTGCGCCGAGAATCTCCTCGAACTCGTCTCCATCGGCGGGCAGGGCCCCGGCAACAGTGTCGCCGCGTTCCTCCTCGCGTACCTCCAACGCGGCGAGCTCCGCATGGTCGCCGAGATCAGCCCCGCCGAACTCGAAGCCTGCCGGCGACTCCTCCCCGGCCTCCTGGACGTCTTTCAGGTGGTCCGCATCCCCGCCTTCACCGAACCCGAGGTCGACAAGGTCCTCCAGCGCATCGCCGAAACCCAGGCCCAGTCCGCGAACCTCCACCTCCAACCCGGGGTCGTCCGCCGCGTCCACCGGATGTTCCGCCGGTTCCAGCCCTACACTGCCTTCCCGGGCCCCGCCGCCGCCTTCCTCCGTGGCCTCGTCGATGCCCGCCGCCGGGCCGTCGCCACCGACAAGAACAAGGACATCACCGAAGCCCACGCCATCGAGGCCTTCGTCCGTCATACAGGCCTCCCCGAATTGTTCCTTCGCGACGATCTTCCGCTCGACCTCGAGACCGTCGCGTCCCACTTCGACGGCCAGGTCATCGGCCAACGCCCCGCCACCCGCGCCGCCGCCCAGGTCGTCGCCACCCTCAAGACCGGTCTGAACGACCCCGAGCGTCCCCTCGGCGTCCTCCTCTTCTGCGGTCCCACCGGCGTCGGCAAGACCGCCCTCGCCCGCTCACTCGTGCACTTCTGCTTCGGCGCTTCCGGTGAACGCGACCGACTCGTCCGCCTCGACATGAGTGAGTACGCCGGCTGGGGCGCAGCCCGGCGACTCCTCCTCGACTCCTCCGGTCGTCCCGCCTCCTGGATCGAGCAGGTCCGCCGACAACCCTTCTGCGTCGTCCTCTTCGACGAGATCGAGAAAGCCGCACCCGAGGTCTTCGACGTCCTCCTCGGGCTTCTCGACGAGGGACGCGTCACGGACCGCTTCGGCAGGGTCACGTGGTTCCGCAGCGCCATCATCATCCTCACCTCCAACCTCGGGGCCGACGCCTCGAGTGGCATGGGGTTCGCTGTCGGTTCGGGCACCGACTACGCCGGCGAGGTCGCACGCTTCTTCCGGCCCGAATTCTTCAATCGACTCGACGAGGTGATCGCCTTTGCGCCGCTATCGGCAGCCGACATCGAGAACATCACGCGCAAGGAACTGACAGAACTCGCCTCGCGTGAAGGCCTCGCTGGCGCCAAACTCCGCCTCGCCTGGTCCGAGGACCTCGTGCGCTTGGTTGCCCGCACCGGATACGACCACCTGCTGGGCGCGCGTCCCCTCCAGCGCACGTTGGAACAGACGGTGGCCACCCCGCTGGCCCGTTGGCGCGTCGCCAATCCCCGCCCCCGGCCTGGCACCCTGTGGCTCGCCCTCGACGACACCGGCCAGGTCACCCTGCGCCACGTCCCTGACTGATCCAGGTCGTGACCTCGGCGCTCGCCAGTCCGCTTTCCCCGAATGATGGTAGGGCTCATGGACGGTTTCTCGTGGATACATCCCGCCCTGTTCGCCGTGGGTGCAATCGCCGGGTTTGTGGATGCCATTGCCGGTGGCGGGGGACTGCTCACCGTACCGGCATTGCTGGCGGCCGGGCTACCGCCGCAGGTCGCGCTCGGGACGAACAAGTTCCAGTCGTCCTGCGGAACGGCATTGGCCACGTGGAACTATGCCCGGTCCGGACTCATTGACCTCGGTCGATGGATTCCGGGAATCGTGGCCACGTTCGGTGCCGCCGTGGGCGGGGCGTGGGTGGTCACCCTGATTGATCCATCGCAACTCCGGCGTTTGATCCCCATCGCTCTCGGTGTCATCGCCGTCTACACCGCGCTCAAGCCGGACCTTGGCTCGACCCAACGACCGGCGCGACTCTCCGCCGCGCCGTTCGGAATCGTCATGGGCCTCCTGCTGGGGTTCTACGACGGCTTCCTGGGGCCGGGCACGGGGTCCTTCTGGATGGTGGCCTGCGTGCTCCTGCACGGCCTTGACCTGCGTGGCGCCACCGGCGTGACGAAGGCGATGAACCTGACCAGCAACCTCGCCTCGCTGGGGTTCTTCCTCGCAGCGGGCAAGGTCGACTTCCTGATCGCCGCGCTGATGGCCGCAGGTCAGCTGATCGGTGCGCACTTCGGATCCCACCTCGCGATCCGGAACGGAGCCCGGGTCATCCGTCCGGTCTTCCTGACCGTGGTGTTCGCGTTGGCGATCAAGCTCGCGTGGGACGCCTTCAGCCCTTGAATCCAAGAAGCTTGCGCTCCTTGATCAATTGGGCCACCTGGGGCGGAACCTTGTCCTCCCATCCGGATTCACCGCTCTGGAGCACCTTGAGCACGTCGCGGCTGAACACGTCCAAGCTGGCCTCGCTGATGTCCCGCATGCCCTGGATGAAATGATTCTCGACCAGGTACATGTACAGGTGCCGCAGGTGCGGTGCGACACGCAGGTTGCCCGCGGTGATGACCGACGAAGACCTCGGGTCCCGGTAGGGGTAGACGTAGAGCTTCAGCTCGTTTTTGAACATGCGTCCGAAGCTCTCGAGGATGCCGCCGGAGAGATCCGCGTAATACTTCTCCTCGAACAGTTCCTTGAGGGTCGGGATGCCCATCACCAGACCGATGGGGCACTTCGTGAATCGGAAGAGGTACGAAGCCAACCGATGGAACTCGCCGTAGTTCGAGATCAGTACGGGATGTCCCAACGTGCGCAACAGGTCGACGCGGTCGAGGAAGTCCTGGTGGTTGATCTTCCCCTCCGAGCTGAGGTTCTTGAGGGTCATTTCCATGAGGACAACCACATCCTCCGAATTGACGTTGGGCTCCTGGATGAACTGCGCCTGCGCATGGCGGATCATGTCCACCGTCACGTTCGTGACCGGCCGGAACGACCCGCGCTCGACCAGGACACACTTCTTGTAGAGCAGGTCACCCGGCTGGACGATCCGACCATCGGTGCGGAACATCGCCGCGTTGGTCAGGCCCTTCTCCACCAGTTGCAGGGCAAGGATCCGGTTGTCCACGCCCACGAACGCAGGCCCGCGGAACTCGATCATGTCGACCTCGATCCGCTCGATCGTCAGGTTGTCGAGCAGGTCGGCGATGATCCCTTCGGCACTTTCGAAATCGTAGAGCGCGCCATGGACCAGATTCACACCGAGGATGCCCAGTGCCTCCTGCTGCTGGAGGTTGTCGCGGTCCCACATGATGACGTGCATCAGGATGTCGCTCGGCTCCGCGCCCGGATGCGTCTGAAACCGGATGCCCATCCATCCGTGGGTTTCCTCCCGGCGGCTGTAGCTGCGCGCCGCCACCGTGTCGGCAAAGGCGAAGAACCGTGTGGTGGATCCCGTTTCTCGGCCAGTCGCTCCACCAGCAGTCCGTATTCGTGGTCCAGCATGGCGGCCAACCGCTTCTGGCTGACATAACGATCCGTCGATCCGTAGATCGCGTCGCTGACCGTCATGTCATAGGCGGAAATCGATTTGGCAATGGTTCCGCTGGCTCCCCCAGCCCGAAAGAACCAACGGGCCACTTCCTGTCCGGCCCCGATCTCGGCGAAGACGCCGTATTTGCTGGGGTCGAGATTGATCTGTAACGCCTTCTGGTGCGTGTCGGTGGACTCGCTCATGCGGCGTTACAAGAGCACAGGTTCACTGATTGTGAAAGATCCGGCCATTCATCCTCTCCATGACGGGAAGTTCCCAGATGCCCATCTGGAGGCCGCGTGCACCCACGCGGCGGCCTGACCAGAGCTTCACTTGAATCGTCCCAGTCGAAGTTCCTTCACAGCCTCCTGACGTCGTCTGCTACTTCCCAAAGGTAGCTGACGAGGTCACGAGGCAGTGGTGATGGACTTCAAACCTGAATCTTCAAACTTCAAACTCCTTCCACAGCCTCCTGACGTCGTCTGCTACTTCCCAAAGGTAGCTGACGAGGTCACGAGGCAGTGGTGATGGGCTTCAAACTTGAATCTTAAAACTTCAAACTCCCCCGTTACTTCCCCAGTTCCTTCGCAAGGAAGGCGCGACGGCCGGTCAACTGGCGCCGGAAGGAGTCCATGTCCGCCCGGAACTGCCGCAGGAGGCTTTCCTCGGTGGAACCGCGGACCTCAGCCCGATGGCGGACCTCCGGTTCGAGGCGCCGCGCGAGATCGTCGATCACCGGTCGGAACTTTTCCTCGGTGAACTCGTCGTTCACGAAGGTCTTCAGTCGGGCCATGAAACGCTCCCGGAAATCCGGCTGGGCCAGCAAAGGTCCGCTGAACCATCCTCCCTGGCGCCACCACATGCCCGGACCGAACCCGCCACCACCCCAGTTTCCAGCGCCTCGTGGAGGCTGGTCGCCGTTCATGCCGTAGGTCAGCGGCATCGTGTACCAATCGTACTTCGCGGAGGCCCCGTCGTACTCGCCCCACGTCTTGTCCTCGTCCCACGGGATGAGCTCCCATTTCCCGCTGGGTCCGGGCGCATGGAAGGTGAAGTAGTTGTTGAAGTACCCATCCCAGTTCTGGATGCAGTGATTGACCACGAAGTAGTCGATGCAGGCATCCACCGCGAAGTTCTGCTGGATGAAGGCCCAAGCCTCGGGGCGTTGGGTGGCAGACAGCCCCCGCACCACCTGTTGGAGGTCACCGTGCCCGGAGGTCAGGTTGTTCTTCTTCTCGTGTTGGCCGACGAGTCCCTGACCGTACCAGATGAGCTTGTAGAGGTTGCCGGAGGGATCCCGCTCCCGCCGGGACAGGAAGGCTCCGTTGGGCTGCTCCATCATCAGGTGATAACCCGCCGACTGCCCGTTCTGGATCCAGCGCACCATCTCCGAATGCGGTGTCATCACCTTCGAGCGCCGGAACAGTTCGTAGCTGAGATGCTCGGCCAGCACGTAGCGGGGCCGCTCCTCGAACAGCACGTTGGCGGTCCGCATTCCCGCCAGGGGTGCGTCCTTGTGGAAGCGGAGCTTCCATCCCGCCTTGCGCGATCCGATCCGCAGGAAGTCCCGCACCTCGGGGGCCGCATCCCCTCCGGTGCCTGCTGCCGGGACGTAGATCGCCGTGGCACTGCCACGCGGCTTCGGCAAACCCGCCACCTTGCGACGCGCCGGCTGGTATTGTCCCAGTTGACCGGACGGCTCGACCCGACCTCCGTCCCAGAAATGCAGCTGGCCGATGGTTCCGCGATCGGGGTTCTGCCAGGAAAGATACGAGAACGCAGGCCGCACCTCGTTCGTCGAAGGCCAGCGATGGACTTTCCCAGCCGTGGGCGTTGCCTCGACCCAGAACCGCACCACCCGCAGATCAGCGACGGTCGGAATCGTCGCGGTCCAACGTCCGGCGCGCCCCTCCTGGTTCGCAGTCACTCGACGTTCTGTTCCCAGCCCTTCCGCACTGACCTCGACATACTTGACCGAGACCGATTTCGCGTCGCCCCCGGCCATCACGAACGTCACGACGTTGCTGGTGCCTCGAACCCACCGGGACCACTGGACATCAGAAATCCGGGGAAGGGCAAGAGGCGAAGCGGATGTGTTCACTGCTCCGGGGGTTCCGCCGCCCACCTTCGCGTTGCCCCAGACGGAGGGCGCCCAATTGCCGGGCTCATCGCCGGCATCCGCAGCCCGGACGCGCTCCAGCGTGGCGCCGTAACCGTCCGCAGCCAGAGGCCACGGTTCCCGATCCCCGTACTTGACGGTGTCGGCCACCTTCCCGGCGGCGTCCGCGAGTTCGAGTCGTTCCCCGCCCTGCTTCAACCGGCCTTGAAACTCGGCCAGGATCGGCACATTCGTCCCGTACCGGGACGCAAAGGCGGTGCGGTCCCGCACGACCACGCCAAATCCACCCGCGGGAAGCGTGGTTCCTGGGCCGAACTCGAGGTTCAACCCCTTGGAAAACTTCCAGCCTTTCAGGTCCACCGCGCTGGAACCCGGATTGTGCAGTTCGACCCACTGCAACCGATCGAGGTCATCCGGGGGATGGTAAAAGATCTCGTTGACCACCACGGGTCCCGCGGCCTTCAAGGCAAGCTGCCCGGCGGCGAACAGGATCCAGAGGGCCCGAATGAGTGGTTTGTTCATGGCAGTCGGGCCGGAGCGTTGCTTCCGCGGATCACCATCAGCAGCTCCATCAACGTCAACCCGCCGGCTACCCCACGCGGCCGTCGTTGCCCCAGACACACTCCCGGAATCGTCATGCTTAATCCTCGTAGCGACGGCTCAGGAGGAAGGAACCCACCCGCACCCGGGGTCGCCCAACCAACCGTCGCCGCTTCAAATGAGGACAGTCCCCACCGAAGATTGTTTCAATCCCGGTGGAAACAAGTTGCCCACCGAAGGGGATCAGGGCGTCGATATCTCCAATCCAGACGCACTCCCAAGTTGATGAGGACCTGTCGCCTCGGGACTGTTCCTGAAACGGGGGCAGATGCCCTGGGGTCTGGACGCAATGGCGGCGGATGGGAACTGAGGATTGCCACGGCGCGGGCGGGTCGAGCAAGCTGGGCCATGGCAGCTGCCGACCTGCTGAACGAAATCGATCGTAGCTTTTATCTTCCAGCCGAGGAGTTCTTCCCGGCCCACCGTCACACCGCGCTCACGTATGACGACGTGACGCTGGCCACGCTGCACTCGGAAGTCCTGCCGCGGGAAACCCAGCTGGACACCCGTCTCGCCGAGGGCCTGGAGCTGCATGTGCCGCTGGTGTCGGCGGACATGGACACCGTCACCGAATCGCGGATGGCCATCGCCATGGCCCTCAACGGTGGCCTGGGCCTGATCCATTACAACATGGCCGAGCGCGACCAACTGCGGGAGGTCGCCCGGGTCAAGAACCACGTCCACGGCCTGATCCAGGAACCCATCAAGGTCGCTCCCGACCAGTTCATCGGCGACGTGCTGGCCCTGATCGAGGAGAAGCGTTTCGCCTTTGCCACCTTCCCGGTGGTGGACACCGACGGCAAACTCCTGGGCCTGCTTCCCGGCCACGTCGTGAAACCCCGCTACGCCAAGCGTCGCGTGGCCGAGGCCCTCACCCCGCGGTCGCAGGTCAAGACCCTGCATGTTTCCGAACTCCAGCCGGATCCCATCGCCCGCGCGGACCGCTTCTTCACAGACCATCCCGGGATCCACAAGTTGCTGGTCGTTGGCGACGATGACCGTCTCCACGGGCTGTTCACCCTGAGCGACATCGAGCGCATCACCCACGAGCGGAGTGCGCAGGTGAAGCCCGCGCGGGACTCCCAGTTCCGCCTGCTGTGCGGCGCGGCCATCTCCACCCCGCGGCTCCCGGATGGCCGGCTGGATCGGGACCGCATCCTTACCCACGTCGGCGGACTCCTCGAGCGCGGTGTCGACGTGATCGCCGTCTCCACGGCGCACGGCCATTCGAAGGGTGTCGGCGAGGCGGTCCGGATGCTTCGGGACGCGTTTCCAAAGCTCCCGTTGATCGCGGGCAACGTGACCAGCGGGGCCGGGGTGGAATTCCTGGCCGATTGCGGGGCGAACGTCATCAAGGTCGGCCAAGGCCCGGGTTCGATCTGCACGACCCGCATCGTGGCGGGTGTGGGCATTCCCCAATTGACCGCCCTGTACATCGCGTCGCGTGCGGCCCGGGCCAAGGGCGTCACGCTCCTGGCGGACGGCGGCATCACCAAGTCTGGAGATATCGTGAAGGCGCTGACGCTGGCGGAAGGCGTGATCTGTGGTGGCATGTTCGCCGGCTGTGCGGAGGCCCCGGGCCAGATCATCGAGATCAACGGAAAGCTCTACAAACAGTACCGCGGCATGGGAAGCCATGCGGCCATGAAGGCGGGATCCGCCGCCCGGTACGGCCACACCACCGACACCACCCGCAAGGTGGCCGCCGAAGGCGTCGAGGCCCTCAAGGAAGTCTCCGGGTCGATCGACACTGTGCTGACCCAGCTCATCGGTGGGATCCAATCCGGCCTCGGCTACCTCGGAGCACCGAACCTGTTGGCGCATCGCAACCGGGCCCGTTACATCCGGGTCAGCCCGGCGGGCCAGAAGGAGGCCGCACCCCACGACATCATCGAGGTCAAGGCGACCAACTCGACCGCGCATTGAGGCGCGGTCAGGGCTTCTGCAGGAGCGGCACGAGGTTCTCGTTCCTCAAGGCCATGGATCGCAGGGCGGGGTCCAACTCGAGGGAGCGGAGGATCAGCCTGCGGGCCTCGTCCTTGTTCCCAAGGATCGCCTCGTAGCAGGCGAGGTGAAAATTCCAGAGCCCGTGGTCGCGGGCGAAGGGGGGTGCCTTGAGGAGTGCTTCACGGCATTCCGCAATGCGCCCCAATTCGTAGAGGCAGCATCCCCATCCGATGAAGCGGTCAATGTCTGCGCCCTTGACGGCACAGAGACCGGCACACGCTTCGGCTGCACCGGCCCAACGACCCAGGTGCTGATTGAGGACAAGACGCAGTTCGAGGACTTCCTCCTCGGTCTGGTCGGCAGGTTCGAGCGTATCCAGTTCCCGAAGAGCCTCCTCCGCCATCCCCAATTCGAAATAGCCAACCGACGCCTCCAGCGTACGATTGAATTTGGTGAACGGCACAACGCAACCGTGCCACCGGTTCGGAAATCCTCAACTGCCGGAACCAAACTCTTTCAGACTCGACGAGTCGACGGGCACGCCACTGCTGCCCCCGAAAACACGAAGGCCGCCAGGATGCCTGGCGGCTGACGATCGATTGGCAGGGGAGCAACCCTGCCGTGAGTTTCGCGGGCGGCTCAGTGCTTGGGCGCGTTGTCGATGCAGCCCATCTTGATGAACATGCCGCCCAACACCACCAGCGCCACGATCAGGACCGCGATGCCCTTGCCGTTGGCCGCCATCGCCACGCCCACCGCGAGCAGGATGCCCTGAGCCAAAAACACTCCCGTTGCTGCAAGACCTTTCATTGCGGAAACCCTACCGGCTGAACTCCGTTCGACAAGCTCCGGATTTGGACTTTCAGAAGCCTGAAGATTTCCCGACACCACTCCCCTCGAAAACGGATCGGGGCGGCGATGTCCTCATCGCCCCGACAAAAGCCCTGCAATGGCGACGAGGACGTCGCCACCCCGTTCGATGCATTTGGGGCGCAGTGCCGGGATTCGGCCACCATTCCTTACTTCCGGTTTCCACCAATGGGGCCGATGTCCGCCGCGGTCAGGCCGGGACTCTGCAGCACCTTGCTGAACGCCGACGAGGTCGCCGCATACTGGAAGCCGGTTCCCGTCCCCGCCGCGCCAAACCGTCCCTTCCGATCGATCGCGATGAAGTTGATGGACAGGTCGAAACCCTTGGGATCCATCCGGGCGATCCGCCGGATCGTCTCGATGCAGGCTTCCTGCGGGTGCAATCCCTGCCGCATGTACTCCACCACCAGGAAGGAACCGCAGTAGCGCATCACATTCTCCCCGATGCCGGTCGCACCGGCAGCGCCCACCTCGTTGTCCACGTACAAACCGGATCCGATGATGGGCGAATCGCCGACGCGCCCGGGAATCTTGTATCCCCAACCGCTCGTCGAGCATCCGCCGAAGAGGTTTCCATCGGGAAGGAGCGCGACCAGGGCGATGGTGTCGTGGTTCAGGGGCTTACCCTCCTTCGCCGCCTTCTCCTCGGCTGCCTTCTGCGCCGTCTGCCAATTCTTCCACGCCGCCTTCTGGCCGGCGGAAACCTTCGGTCCCTGCTCGAATCCATGCTTCTTGGCGAACGCCTCCGCCCCCTCGCCCACCAGGAAGACGTGCCGCGTGGTTTCCATCACCCGACGCGCGATTGAAATGGGGTGCTTGTAACCCGAGACCGCACCCACCGCACCCGCCCGGTGGCCGGGACCGCTCATGATGCAGGCGTCCAACTGGACGATGCCGTTCGCATTCGGAATGCCCGCCAGCCCCACCGACGGATTGGTAGGATCCGATTCGGTGACTTGGATGCCCTGCTCGACGGCATCCAGGCCAGAGCCTCCGGCCTTGATGACTTCCAGAGCCTTCTCGTTGGCGGGCTTTCCGAACGGCCAGGTGGATACGATCAGCGGCGCCGACGTCTGCAATTCGCTGAGATCGGTGGCGGCCGCGCCGCGGGCCTGATGGATCACCTGCCCGGCAACGAACGAGACCGCGGCCCCTTTGAGAAATCGACGACGTGGCATAGACGACATTGCGGAAGCGTGCCCCGCGCACCCTTGCCGCGCAAACGGGGAATGGGGCGATGGGCAGGTCACATCCAGAACTGCGGCTGGGGCCCCCCACCCGGCGATGCCCCGGATCCGCCGTGTGAGGGCACGCGGCCCACAACGGGCAACTCCTCACCCACAGAACCCGGAACTCGCCCCTTGCCCTCGGTGGGATGGCCCGCTGATTCTCACCCGGTCATCTCCGCATGAAGAACGTCGTCCTCCTCGGCAGCACCGGGTCCATCGGCACCAGCACCCTCAAGGTCGTCGAGGACCTGCCCGACCAGTTGCGCCTGATCGGCCTCGCGGCCGGTGGCAACGCGACATTACTGGCCGAGCAGACCCGACGCCACCAACCCTCGGTCATCTCCATCCAATCCGCTGGGAAGGTGGCTGAACTCCAGGCGGCCTTCCCCACCACACGGGTCCTGACAGGCGACGCGGGCCTGATTGAACTGGCGACATTGCCCGATGCGGATGTCGTGCTCATCGCCATCGTCGGCACGGCTGGCCTGGCTCCGGCCCTCGCCGCCATCCGCGCCGGGAAGGACATCGCCGTGGCCTCCAAGGAAATCCTGGTGATGGCGGGCGACATCGTGATGTCCGAGGCCCGACGTCATGGGGTCCGCGTGCTGGCGGTGGATTCCGAGCATTCCGCCATCTTCCAATGTCTCGACGGCAAGCCGACGGAATCGGTGCGAAGCCTCTGGCTCACCGCGAGTGGCGGGCCGTTTCGCGACAAGGCGCGTTGGCCAATCGAAGCACTCTCGGCGGTGACCTTGGAACAGGCGCTCAAGCATCCCTCCTGGGTGATGGGCCGGAAGATCACCATCGATTCCGCCACCCTCTTCAACAAGGGCCTCGAAATGATCGAGGCGCGGTGGCTCTTCGACATCGAGATGGACCGTGTCCGCGTCGTCGTCCATCCGCAGAGCATCGTCCACTCGATGGTGGAATTCGTGGATGGTTCGATCATCGCGCAGTTGTCCACGCCGGACATGTGCCTTCCCATCCAGTACGCGCTCACCTACCCCGCACGCGCCGACAGCCGTCGCGTCGCGACCGACTTCGCCCGCATCGGCACCCTGACCTTCGAGGAACCCGACACGGACCGGTTCCCGTCGCTCGGTCTGGCCCGTCGTGCTGGAGAAGTAGGCGGAACGCTGCCAGCCGTGTTCAACGCGGCGAACGAGGTGGCGGTGGAAAAGTTCTGCAACCGCGAACTCGGATTCCTCGGCATCAGTCGGCTGGTGAAGTCGGTGATGGACGCCCACACCGTGGTGGAATCACCGGATCTTCCCGCCATCCTGACCGCCGACCAGTGGGCACGCGCCGAAGCACTGCGCACCAAGGCCGACTGAACCGCGGGACGAACGCTCTTCGGTCGGGCATCCCCAACCTTTCCTGACACTCCCCTCACCACACCGAACCATGCCCCACCGCTCGCGAGCCTTCACCCTGATCGAACTGCTGGTCGTCATCGCCATCATCGCGATCCTGGCGGGACTCCTCCTGCCGGCACTTTCGCGCGCCAAGCGCCGCGCCCTCACCACGGCGTGCTCCAACAATCTCCGCTCGCTGCAACTGGGGTCGCAACTGTACGCCGACGACCATCAGGACCGCTTCGTGAACAACCACGGCGTCGGCGAAACCCGGTCCCTCCGACGCAACTGGGCGAACAACGTCCTCAACTGGGAAGACAGCCCGGAGAACACGAACAACGCCTACCTGATCGACGCGCTGCTGGGACGCCATGTCGGGCGGGCGGCCGCCGTATTCCGGTGTCCGGGGGACCAGGCGCGCAGCACCGTTGGATTGCGCAACCGATCGTACGCACTGAACTCGCTGGTGGGTGATCCGGGCGAACTCACGAACCGGTTCAACCCCTCGTTCATCCAGTTCTTCAAGGAATCCGAGCTCGTCCAACCCGCCTCCACGTTCACCTTCCTCGACGAGCACCCCGACACCATCAATGACGGCTTCTTCATGAACCGGCTCGAGGAGGCTCCGCGCTGGGGCAACCTCCCGGGATCCGCGCACGAGGGCGCCGGCAACCTGGCCTTCGCCGACGGACACCTCGAAACCCATCGCTGGCAGGTCACCGGACCGGACGGCACCGTCCGTCCCCCGGTGAAGGGCGGCGCGGGCGGCATCTTCGCCGCCACACCGCCGACCGACTGGAACTGGCTCGTTGAACGCACGTCCATCCGTCGCTAGAACCTTGCCCTCCTCCCCATGAAGATCGACGCGCATCAACACTTCTGGCGCTACAGCGCCGCCGAGTATCCCTGGATCCCGGTGGGTTCTCCCCTCGAACGTGACTGGCTGCCCGCCGATCTGGCCCGCCTCCAGCGGCCCCTGGGATTTGACGGTTCCATCGCCGTCCAGGCGCGGCAGTCGTTGGCCGAATCCGACTGGTTGCTCGGCCTCGCCGATGCCGATCCGCGTGTCCTGGGTGTGGTCGGCTGGGTGGACCTCCGCTCGCCGGACGTCGATCGCGACCTCGAACGTCTTGCACGGCATCCCAAATTCGTGGGCGTCCGCCACGTCGTGCAGGATGAACCCGATGACGAGTTCCTGCTGCGTCCGGACTTCCTCCGCGGGATCGAGCGGCTGAAGGCCTACGACCTTACCTACGACGTCCTCATCTATCCCCGCCAACTGCCGGCGGCGATCCGCTTCGTGGAACGTTTCCCGGAACTTCCGATGGTCCTCGACCACATCGCGAAACCGTTCATCAAGGCCAGCACGATCGAACCGTGGCGCTCGCAGATCCACGAACTCGCCCGTTTCCCCAACCTCCTTTGCAAGGTCTCGGGAATGGTGACCGAAGCCGACCACCAGCACTGGAAGGCGTCCGACTTCCAACCGTTCCTGGAAACGGTTGTCGCCGCGTTCGGCCCCGAGCGTTTGATGTTCGGCACGGATTGGCCCGTGTGCCGCCTTGCCGCGACGTACGAAGCCGTCGAGGGACTCGTCCGGGATTTTGTGCGCGGATGGTCGCCCGCGCAAGCGGAGGGCTTCTGGGGCGGCAACTGTGCCCGTTTCTACGGCGTCAGTGCTCCGAGTAGTTCAGGTACCCGATGAACATCTCGTCGTCGGTCTGCTCGCCAAAGCCCACGGTCGCCGCGGGATTCGGGTTGAAGGGATTCCAAGGCGAGTTGTCGAAGGCCCCGCTCACCCGGATGCGCGTCCCGGCGGGATAGGTCCGCGGTTCGGTGAAGCGGTACATCGCCTGCCACGCGAAGTCATACGCGGGCACGTTCAGCAACGTGTCGGTGGAACCATCCGGCAACAACGCCTCGAACCGAACCCGCTTCCCGCGGTAATGCATGTGCGGGCTCAATTCGTAAATGGTCACGGGCCGTGCGAACGACATCTCGGCCTGCGCGGGCGTATCCGAAGATCCAGGTGGAATCGCGAGATCCGTCGTGTAGGCGGCTCCTGTCACCAACTCGCGCTCGGGCGCCTGCGGCAGGAGGTAGAGACCAATCTCGGTCGCGTCCGTCTGGGCCGTCTCCACCGGCGTGTAATGCATCTGAAAGACGATGAAGCTGCCCCTCTTCAGGAGCTTCCCGGTCCCTGCCGGGTACTCCCGCTGATCCATGCCTGGAACGTAGCCCGCGAAGAAACCGCCCAGGCCCGCCTGAACCTGGAGGACATCGGCAAAACTCGTGCCCGTGAAGATCAGTGCGTGATGCACGACCTGCCGGTTGCCAGGCCGGACCACGGCCGCACGGAGCCAGACGTTCGTGGTGAACGGGCTCATGACCACCGCATACTTGTAGGGTACTTCGGCCTGCGAAGACTTCGCCGGGATATTCTGCCGCTGGATCCGAACGATCTTGTCCGGCGTTCCCATCGGCCAGTCCACCGGTGCCGGGGGCACCACCTCCGCCAGCGGATCTCCGGTGCCTCCCTTCGGAGCCCCGGCATCGACCCAGCGCAGCAACCGCGCCACCTCGGCCGGCTGCAGGGAGAAGTCATTCGTGAAGACCCCCTTGGGCGCGTCCGCATGCCAGGGCGGCATCAGCCCTTCCAGCAGGTTGGCCTTGATGGAGGCCGCCTGCCGCGCCACGACCGCGTGGTTCGTCATGGCGAACGACCCGATGTCCCCCGGCCGGTGACAGTTCACGCAGCTCCGTTGCAACAGCGGCGCCACCTCGGTCGCATACTCCGGCACACCCGCGGCCGCCATCGCCAGCTCGGAACCTGAAGCCCGGGTCATGGGCATCCGCACTGGGCGATTCTCGAGGTAGGCCGAAACGGCCTCCTCGACGAACTCCTGCTTCACCTGCCCATCCCCCGCCTGGAATCGGCTGGCAACGGCCCCGCGGTAGATCTCCTCCATCAATTCCGAGGTCACCACCACCGCCTCACCCGCACGCCGGATACCGAACGTGGACATCACGCCTTGGGCGGCGTCGTGCAACACCGGGACTGAAACCCCGGCCGTCGCCACCGCCGCGCCCAGCGTGGGCCGCGCATCCACCGGATTGATCAACCAGAACCCCACCGGCTTCCCGGCAAACTTTTCCTGAACGGGACGCAACTCGTTCCACACCGCCGATAGGTTCGCGTTGTCCGTGAACACGAGGACCACCGCCCGCAGATCACCCTCCCGCAGGAGTTCGTGGGATTTCCCTGCGTGGTCGGTCAGCCGGAAATTCCAGATCGGCAACGCAGGTGGCCGAGGGCTCATCCGTTGCGTGCGATAAAACCGACGCTGTTGCGCCCTCGCCTGCGGGTCGTACCAGGAGTGGTCGTGTGCCCCGGTCACGTGCAGCACGGGTTCCCAAAGGCCATTCTCCGGATCGTCGGAAGCGAGCAACTCGTAGAGCGACTCCGGATCGGCCTCCTTCAGTGACAAGCGCGGCACGCGACAGATCGGGTCCAGATCGGTGCTGAACTTCTCTGCCTCCAACCCGAGCGCAGCAACAAGCGCCGCGCCCAGTCCCAACCATCGCGAACAGGCCCCACCCAGCTTGGTCACTCTTCCGGAGAACATGTCATGAAGATCCCCAAACCTCCGCGCGCCGTCCACCGCGAATCCGGGAAATGCCCACCCCGGACGCACCTTGTCACTGCCCCCGCATGCAAAGGGGTGTCGACGTCCTCGTCGCCGTTCCAAAACCTTTCCCAACGCGATGAGGACATCGCCTCCCCGCAAACATTCCGAAAGGGGGCAGTGTCAAGATGCGCCCCCCATCCTTACTTCCCTCCCGCCTTCTTGATCGCCTCCTGCTGGGCGTTCCACTGGGTGACGAGTTCGTTGTACCGCTTGAGTTCCTCGTTGCGCCGGGCAGCCAATTCATTGAAGCGTTCCACGGCCTTGTTGCGCTCATCGGCCAATCGCCGAAGGTCCGTGTTGAGCCGGGAAATCTGCTCGTTGGCACGCTCGGTGTTGGCGTTGACACGATCCAACGCCTCCTTCAACGCCGCCACCTGCTTCACGAGGCGATCGACCTCCTGTTTGGCCACCGATGCCTCCGCCTTCAACGTGGCCACCTGAGCGTTGTGCGACTCCACCGTCCGGAACAATTCGGCACGTTCCGTTTCGACCCGCTGGATCTCCTGCTGGAAACGCTGCCCCTGCGATTCGGCCGCGATCTTCTCCTCCACCATCTTGACCTTATCACCCTCCAACGCTTCCACCCGGTGGCGCAGGCGTGTCTCGCGAACCCACTGGAAGGCACACAGACCACAAAGCCCAAGGGCCAGCACCACCAGCAGCGTGACTGCCACCGATGCCTGCTGAATTCCGGAGCCGTGCCGAATCGTCATGGCGCGATTCCCCTCACCGGTGCCCGCATTGGGCCTCGTGTCGCATCGCATGATCCAGCAGCACCAGTGCGGACATGGCTTCCACCATGGGCACCGCCCGCGGCAACACGCACGGGTCATGCCGGCCGCGTCCCTTGAGCGTCGTGTTCGCATACTGCACGTCCACCGTGTCCTGCTCGTGCATGACCGTCGCCACCGGCTTGAACGCCACCCGGAAGTAGATCGTTTCCCCGTTTGAAATCCCGCCCTGCACCCCGCCGCTCCGGTTCGTCACGGTCCGGACCTTGCCGGCCTCCGCACGGAAGGCGTCGTTGTGCTCCCGACCGGTCAGGGTCACCCCCGCAAAACCGGATCCGATATCGAACCCCTTGCTCGCGGGCAGGCTCATCATCGCCTTCCCCAGATCCGCCTCCAACCGGTCGAACACCGGTTCTCCCCAACCCACCGGAACCCCGCGCAGGACACCCATCACAATCCCACCCACGCTGTCCCCCGCGGAACGGTGTTCCTCGATCAACTCCACCATCTGCGCCGCCACCTGGGCGTCCGGACAGCGCACGATGTTCGATTCGATGGCTTCCGACGATACCGTCTCCGGGTCAACGGCCACCGAGAGGTGCTTCACCTGCGTCACGCAGGCGAGGACCTCGACACCCCACCGCTGACGCAACAGCTTCTTGGCAATGGCCCCCGCCGCAACGCGGCCAATGGTCTCACGCGCGCTCGTCCGTCCACCCCCGGGCCACGCCCGATGCCCATACTTCGCGTGGTAGGTGTAGTCGGCATGGGACGGCCGGAACTTCACGGACATCTCGTTGTACGCCTCCGACCGAAAATCCTCGTTCCGGACCATCATGCTGATCGGCGTGCCCAGCGTACGCCCCTCGAACACGCCGCTGAGGATCTGCACGGTATCCGACTCCTTCCGCGGCGTGGTGATGCTCGACTGGCCCGGCCGGCGCCGATCGAGATCCGGTTGCACGTCCGCCTCGGAAAGTTCCAGCCCCGGCGGACAGCCGTCCACCACCACGCCGACGCCCCCGCCGTGGGATTCGCCCCAGGTGGTGATCCGAAACACGTGTCCGAATGTGTTGCCCATGTCGGGACATCATGCGTCGTCGGGCACCCGGGAAAAAGAGCGAAGACGCCAACCCGAGGTGCATCTTGAGGCCGTGCTCACCTCAAGCCGGGCGGCGATGTCCTCATCGCCCTGAGAAAGGCTTTGCAACGGCGACGAGGACGCCGCCACCCCGTTCCACGCAGGGGCAGCATCAGGAGGGGGTCCCGGTCACTTCGCCCGGCCCTGCCGCCACTTGTCGAGGCCCACCGCCAGCACGATCACCGAACCGATGATGATTTCCTGCACGTAGTTCGCCCATCCGAGCTGGGACGTGCCATTCCGGAGCAACGCCATCAACAACGCTCCGACGATGGCTCCCAGGATGCTGCCACTCCCACCGGACAGGGAAGCGCCGCCAATCACGACGGCAGCGATGATGTCCAGTTCCAGCCCCACGGCGACCGTGGGATCGCCCTGGGTCAATCGCGACAGCTGCATGACGCCCGCCACACCGAAGAAGAATCCCGCCAACGCGTAAACCGCCACCTTCACGGCACGGACCCGGACGCCACAGAGACGGGCGGTGGATTCGTTGGACCCAACGGCCACCACATGGCGGCCAAAGACCGACTGCCGCAACACCACCGCGGTCACCGCCGCCAGCACCAGCATGATCCAGACGCCGTGCGGCAACGGGAAAAGCGTCTCGGGTGAATGAACCTTCATGACCGCGGAAATCCCGGAGTCATTCGGGATGCTGATCGCCTGGTTCTTGCCCATCCACTTCGCGGCCCCGCGGACGATGCTCATCGAGCCCAGCGTCACGATGAATGGCAGCAACCGGAATCCAGCAATCGCCCCTCCGTTCAGGAGTCCGATTCCCACACCGGCCGCCACCGCCAGGAACACCACAACCACCGGTGAGGAACCCGCCACGATCAACCGCGCCCCCAACACCGAACAGAAGGCCACCAACGAACCCGCACTCAGGTCGATGCCCCCCGACACGATCACGAGCGTCATGCCCAGCGCCCCGATCCCGACCACCACCGTCTGGACGAGCACGATCTTGAGGTTGCCCGGCTTGAAGATGCTTTCCCGGGCCGGTTCCCCGAACTCGTCGCGCGCAAAAGCAAAGAACAGGCAGACCAGCACCAACCCCAGAAAGGGGCCGCCCACCTGTACCCATCGTCGCAACTGCGCCTTGAATCCCACGCTTTCGGTTCCCGACATGTTCAAAGTTCCCTTTCGTCCGCCCCCGCCGCTTTGTGTTCCGCCGACTGCCCGATCGCTGCCGAAATCAAATCTTGTTCGTTCCACTCCGCCGCGGGCTTCACGGCGACAACTTCGCCCCGGCAGCACACCGCGATCGTGTCGCACACGCCCAGCAACTCGGGGATGTACGAACTGACCAGCACCACCGTCTTGCCCTGTTCCGCGGCGCGCCCGATACGGCGGTAGATCGAAGCCTTCGATCCGACGTCGATGCCACGGGTCGGCTCGTCGAGCAGGAGCAAGCGGGCCTGATGATACAGCAGGCGACCGAACGCCACCTTCTGCTGGTTGCCGCCGGAGAGTTCGCCCACGGGCTGTTGCGCCCCCTGCGCCCTGACATCCAGCCGTTCCATCCAATCGAGCGCCATGTGCTGCTCCGCACGCAACCGCAGGAACCCGCCGCGCGAGATCGGTTCAGGGCGGGTGATCAGGAGGTTCTCGGCGATGCTGCGGTTCAGGAGCAGGCCCTCGCGTTTGCGATCCTCGCTCAGCAACGCGATACCCCCGCGCAACTGCTTCCGCGGCGACCACCCGGTGACGTCCATGCCACCGATGTGGGCGGTCCCCGATTCGACCTCATCCAGGCCGAACAACGCCCGCAAGGTCTCGGTGCGGCCCGCCCCGATCAGCCCGAACAGGCCAAAGATCTCACCCTCGCGGACCACGCAGGTCATCGACCGCGGCTTCGGTCGTCCGGCCAGGCTGCGCAATTCCAGCAACGGGCCCTGGATCGTGTGGGGCGTGCGTGGATACAACTCGTTCACCTCGCGGCCGACCATCATCCGGATGATCTCTCGCATCGGGACCGAGGTCAGGTCCCCAGCCCCCACCGACTCGCCATCCCGCAGGACCACGTAGTCCGAACACACCCGCTGGCACTCTTCGAGGAAGTGGCTGATGTAGAGAATGCTTACCCCCCGCGCCCGCAACCGATCCAGGACGGCGTACAAATGCTCGACGTCCACACCCGTCAGCGAACTGGTGGGTTCGTCGAGGATCAGGACTCGGGGCTCGTGCACGAGCGCCCGCGCAATTTCCACCAACTGCTGCTGGGCGATGGTCAGGGCGGATACGGGAGCGGACGGCGAAATGGACGTATGCAGGTCCGCCAACGCCTTCCGCGCCTCCTCCCGCCGCCGCCTTCGATCAAGCAACCCCCAACGCGAGGGCTCGACCCCCAGCACGATGTTCTCTTCGACGGTGAGGTGCGGGGCGAGGTTGAGCTCCTGATAGATCATCGCGACACCACGGCGCCGCGCTTCCAACGGATCCGATGGCGCATAGGGTTCGCCGTCGAGTTCCATGGTGCCCGCGTCCGGGGCGTGCGCGCCGCTGAGCACCTTCATGAGGGTGCTCTTGCCCGCCCCGTTCTCCCCGATCACCGCGAGCCCGGCGCCGGCGTTGACCGACAACGAAACGCCCTTCAGTGCGTGGGTGGCACCAAAGGACTTCCGGATGCCATTCAGGCGAAGTCGCATGTCGGTCGAAGGAGGAAGCCGGGCAGGAACCTACTCGTCGAGGTACTGCTTCAACGGCGGGTTCAGGAGCTCGTCGATCTCCGGCTGCTTCATGTTTTCCCGGGTCGCAACCGAGACGCCTGTGTCCACCCGCTTCTCCACGGGCTTGCCCTGAAGGTGCCGCACCATCGTGACCACGCCGAGATATCCCATGCGGACCGGGTTCTGGACAACCAACGCCTGAACGTCGCCGCCTTGTAGATCGCGCACCGACTGGGTGCCCGCGTCGAAGCCCACCACCTTCACCTTGCCGCCCGCGAGACCGCGGTCCTGAAGGGCCTTGGTCATGCCGACCGTCACCGCCTCGCACGGACAGAAGACGCCCTGGATCTTGGATCCATACCGGTTCAGGAGGTTCTGCGCCGCCTGGTACGCCAATTCCCGCGTGGCACCGGAGTACTGGTCCGCCGAGACGATCTTGATGTCGGGATGCTTCTGGATCGCGTCGAGGAAGCCGGCTTCGCGGGCTTCGGTGCTGGCACTGCCAACCTGGTAGCGCAGCAACAGGACGCTGCCCTTGCCGCCGAGAAGCTTCGCCAGGTGGTCGCCGCCCATCTGCCCGCCCTTGAAGTTGTCCGTGGCCACGAAACTCACCTGTTTGTCCGACTTCAGGTCCGAATCGATGACAATGGTCGGGACACCGGCCTGTTTGGCACTGGCCACCGGATTCACCAGTGCCTGCGAGTCCAACGGTGCCAGGATGATCCCGCTGACGCGGCGGGAGGTGAAATTCTCGACGACCTGGATCTGCTGGTCACGGTCGTCCTCACGAAGCGGCCCCTTCCAATACAGCCGAACCTTGGTCCCTTCCTTTTCCAGTTCGCGCTGTGCCTTCACCGCACCGGCATGGATGGATTTCCAGAACTCATGCGTGGTCCCTTTCGGGATCACTGCCAGCGTGTACGAGTCCGCGGCGCGGACCACCAAGGCACAGCACGCCACCGCCATGGCCATCAACAGGGGCTTCATGTCGAAATCCTACGGCAGGCCCGCCCCCATCGCCAAGAACGCCGAACGGCAAAGTTTTCAGCCGACGCGCTGCCCCCGCTCAGTCCCGCCGACGCGGAAGTTCATCCATGAACTGTACCCGCAACCGGGGTTTCTCCTCGGCCAGCGGGTTCAATGATTCGAGTTCTCGAATAGCCGGTTGGCCCCGGAGCCAAACCGCGGTGGAAAGGACGCCCGCTCCCACCACCAACAAGCCCCCGGCGACGACATAACG
Organism: Limisphaerales bacterium; assembly: GCA_965283655.1. Lineage (GTDB taxonomy): Bacteria > Verrucomicrobiota > Verrucomicrobiia > Limisphaerales > UBA9464 > UBA6176. Next base: position 242,651 of record CBDIPJ010000004.1, read on the forward strand.
CAACCACCCGGCGTGATCCATCACCAGCCATCCCGCCACCACGAACAGAACCACGTCAGCGACCAAGGCCCCCGCCAACGCCCATCGCGGGAACGGATGCGCCCCATCCTCCACAGACACCGGCGCCGGAATTACCAACTCCTTGCCATCCGTTCCACGCAGCAGCAGCTGAACCCCCGCGGGATCGCTGGCCGGCTCTCCGGCGATGGGCACACGCCCGCCTGCCCCGTTCAGGAGGCTGCTCAATCCACGACCTAACACCGGCTTCGACATGGGGGCGGGAGCTTTGGGCCGATGCCGCTTCCCATCAACAGCGAAGTCCGGGTCCAACGAGAATCCATTTGGACTCCAGCCACGTCACGGGGATCCTCCCGACATGGCCTCCACGCCGCTCACCGGCCTCACCGTCCTGGTCCTCGACGACGAAGCCCTCCTCCGTCGCCACATCGCCGCCACCCTGGAACGTCTCGGAGCCGACGTTTCCGTCGCGGACTCCGTCAGCGCCGCCCGCCGTCTGGCCAACGAGCTCAATTTCGATTTCGTCCTGCTGGATGTGCACCTTCCCGACGGGCTCGGAACGGATCTGCTCCGCGAAAAGGCCTTTGGCAGCCACACAGGCGCCATCGTCATGACGGCCGAGGGCGGCATCCGGGGTGCCATCGAAGCCATCCAACTGGGGGCCATCGACTACCTGACCAAGCCCTTTGATCCCGACGCCCTCGCCCTGACACTCGGCCGGGCCCGCAGGAACCGGCAGTCGTCCCGCGCCGAGGAACACCGCCGCGGGGATGCCCCCGAACTTGGATTCTTCTTTGGCGACCAGCTCAGCCCGCTGGAATCCCAGCTCCAACGCATCCTTTCCGCAGACCGGCGGTTGGAAACCAACCTTCCGCCCGTGCTCCTGCTGGGCGAAACCGGCACCGGAAAGACCACGCTCGCCCGCTGGCTCCACCAACGCGGTCCCCGCTCCGAAGGCCCCTTCATCGAGGCCAATTGCTCCGCCATCCCGGATTCCCTGGCCGAATCCGAACTCTTCGGACACGAACGCGGGGCCTTCACCGATGCGCGTTCCACAAGGCTGGGCCTGTTCGAGGCGGCCATCGGCGGAACCCTCTTCCTGGACGAGGTCAATTCCCTCTCCACCAGCGTTCAGGGAAAGATCCTCACCGCAATTGAAGAACGCCGTATTCGCCGCGTCGGCGGCAATCATCTCATCCCCGTCGACGTCCGGGTCATCACCGCCGCCAATCGAGACCTCAAGCTGGCGGTGACGGAGGGAAAATTCCGCGAAGACCTGTACCACCGGCTGGACCTCTTCCGGGTGGTGATCCCGCCCCTGCGGGAGCGCGGCGGGGACATCCTGCGCCTCGCCGAACACCTCATCCAGCGGGTCTGTCGCCGCCAACGACTGCCCGCCCGCCCCGTTTCGACTCTGGGCGAACGCCGCCTGTTGCATTACGGCTGGCCGGGAAACGTCCGCGAACTGTCCCACGAGATCGAACGGGCGCTCGTCTTCGAGGACGGTCCGGCCCTTGAATTCCACTCACTCCTGGGTGCCACCGCCGCCGCGCCCCAATCTTCTACGGCCACGTCGGGAACATCCCCGCTGCACTCCGAAGACTGGTTCAATCCAACCTTCCGCTTCCCGGAATCCGGGTTCTCCCTCGAGGACGCGATCCTCCACCTCATCCGCCATGCCCTCGCACAAAGCGACGAGAACGTGTCCGCCGCGTCACGCCTGCTTGGGGTTTCCCGCGATTACCTCCGCTATCGCCTCGCTCCGCAGAAGCCGGCACCGGACGAGAATCGCGGCGACCCCAGCAGCAAGGACTGACGTTCACCCGGCCCGAATTGGGGGAATACCCCCAACGTGCAGGCCCGCCCCCGGGCTCCACACCCGTCGGGGGAATTCCCCGCACAGGACAGGAAGGAAATGAAGGCTCTAAGCAAATCAGGACAAGCCACTTAAAGCACGGATACAAACCTCCCCGCCTTGGCATCCGCCCTGCACTCATTTATCCCAGCATCGGATCGAGCAGAAACCAGGACAGAGGTCCCGCATCGATCCAACAGACAACGTTCAACAACAAGACTCCATGAACTCGTTCCGCAAACTCACGTTCGCGCTCGCCGCCGCCGCCGCGGTCGCCTCCTTCTCCAGCGTCTTCGCCGGTGACCCGCCCGTCCGCCCCGAGCGTCCCGAACGCGGCGGCCGCCCGCCCCAGGTGGAACTGCCCAAGCTCGGCATTCCCCGCAACGTGACCCTCCCCGATGACCTGAAGGCCCTCGTCGAGTCCTACCAGACCGCGGCCAAGAAGTTCGCCGAAGACCAGAAGGCTCTCATCTCCCAGATCAAGGGCGCCACCGACGAAGACAAGGCCAAGCTCAAGGAGCAGCTGAAGTCCAACCGCGAGAAGTTCCTCGAAGACACCAAGCAACTCCGCGCAGACATCCGTGAGCAGGTCCGTGACCTCCGCGCCAAGCTCAAGGAAAGCGGCACCGCTGTGGACGGCGGCACCGAAGGCAAGGGCAAGGGCCGTGGCAACCGTCCCTGAACTGTCCCAACCCGCCTGACGGGTTCCGAGAAGACCGGCGGCCACCTCGGCCGCCGGTTTTTTGGTGTCCGGCCGCCATGAACCAGCCTTCCCGACGTTGGTCCCTTCAGCCCACCTCTGGGTTTCCAGCATCCTCCAGAGCCGGGTTGCTCGCTGCAGCCTTCCTTTGCCTTTCCATCCACACCCAGGCGGGGGCCTTCGACCTGCCCGGCATCCGCGATACCGAGGATTCCCTCGGCCTTTCCCTGTGGGACTCCCTGCTGACGATCAAGGCCGGCGGCGGCTACAAGGACAACCCGCTCCTCTCCCCCTTCACCCCCCTCGACACGCCCATCGTCACGGTCGGCCTCGAGTATTTCCTGACCCGACTCCCGGTCGACGGTCACCAGTTCACCCTGTTCTTCAGCGGGGACGAGCGACGCTTCGTCCAATCCGTGCGCCCCTCCCCGGACGTGGACGAGGCCAAGCATGAACTCGTCCTGCTGAGTCAGGCGTCCTACCGCTACTTCGGAAACCACTTGGTGTCTGGGCTGATATTCACGCACCTCCACGCAGCGCAGGTGTTCGACGCCTCGGAGTTCGGCGGCCAACCCGGAACCATCCGGGCCTCCGGTCATGCCCTGATCCTCACTCCTTCGATCCGCTATCCCCTTCCCGGCCGCCTTTTCGTCCAGGCCGAATACGTCCTCACCCGCCAACACTTCAAGGAACCCGTCTCGAGTTACTGGGAGTTCGGGCCAAAGGCCTCCGCCGGTTGGCAATACCAGACGAACTCCAGCTTCGACCTCTCCTTCCAGTTCATCGAACGTCCCTTCGATACCCGCCAGCAGACCGACCCTCTCGGACAACCCCTCTCGGGAACGCTGCTCACCACGTTCGACACCCGCTACGAAGCCTCCTGGAAACAAACCTGGTACGCCCCCCTCAAACTCCAGACCACCGCACGGGTCTTCCGGATTGCACGCGTCGAGGACGGCGAGGGCTTCTCTGATTACACACGCACCGGCGGTTCCCTCAGCGCACAGGTGGAACCCGGCAAATGGATGTTCCGCGGACTGGTCCGGAAGTCCAACTACGACTTCGATCTCCAGATCGTCTCGGTCTTCGATCCCGTCCCAAGAACCCGCGTCGAGCAGGAGTTCGAGGCGCGCGTCGAATACCGCTGGACCTCACGTTTCCGCACCTACGCCGAATACGTCCACGAACGCCAGACCTCCAACGTGGAAGCGGATGACTACCACGCGAACACCTGGCAGGCCGGCGTCGAGGTGGACTTTTGACGATGCACAGGCCCAGCCTCAGAATCGTGGGGTCCATTCGATGGATTCCCAGCCGCGCCTCCGATGGCCAGTAATCTTTCAATCCCCTTACGACTCCTGCGCCGACTCCCTCCCGGAGCCGCTTCGGTCTTTGGCGCAGTGGCGCTCCTCGGAATCGCCATGGCCGCGGTCCGCATTCCATTCCGGAATCAACTCCGACAACAACTCGCGGTCCGCGATGCCCGCGTCCTTGCCGCCCTCATCCAGCAGGAACTGGATGATCCGGAAAACCCAGCTGCCGGCGACGATCCACTGGCCGCCATCATCGCCGCCTCCATCGTTCCCGATCTGCCAGGCGTCGAATCCGTCCAGGCGTACAGCCCCGAAGGCCGGCTCTTCGCCACTTTCCTTGGGAATACCAACGCAGCTCCTCTTCCAAAGGACTTCTCCGAATCATCCACACAGCCAATGGTGGGCTTCCGACCGAAACCACAGCCACACCTTGAGGTGTGGATCCCCCTGCGTCCCTCCGGTTCGGCAGAGGTCATCGGATTCACCTTCCTGACCCTCGACGGCCGGGACCTCGCGGAGGAATACGCTCGCCTCGATGCCAGCCTCCTCCGTCAGGTCTGGATCGCCTTTGTTCTCATCGGCGCCACCCTTGCCTTCATTCTCCTCCGCGCCTTCCGTTCACTGGATCGCGCCAACCGCCTGCTGGCCGACCGTTCGTCCCGACTCGAGCAAGCGAACCGGGAGCTTTCACTCGCCGCCAGGACCTCTGCCATCGGGGCCGTAGCTTCCCATCTCGTCCACGGCCTCCGCAATCCCCTCGCCGCCCTCCAGAGTGCGGTCGCCAATGGCGGCGATTCTCGGGATGCCGCCGACTCCGCGCGGCGCATGCGCTCGATGATCGACGACGTGGTGCGCGTGCTGCGCGATGAGCAGGGCCTCGCCGGCTTCGAGATCCCCGCCGCCGAACTCATCGAGGAAGCCGTCCGTCGCATACGCAACCATCCTTCGCATCAGGCCTCCACCAAGTGGGAGACCACCACCACGCAAGGCCCATTGCTGGATAACCGGAATGCCAATCTGACGCTCTTGATCCTGGAGAATCTCGGCACCAACGCATCCCAGGTACTGGAAAGAGACGGCTGCATCCGGATCAGTGGGCGACACCACGACGACCACTGGGAGTTCGCGGTGGAAGACGACGGACCCGGAGTTCCGTCGGATCTCATCCCTCGCCTGTTCATGCCCATGTCGTCCACCAAGACAGGTGGGAGCGGACTGGGACTGGCGATCAGCAGGCAACTCGCACGCCACATGGGCGGAGAACTGGATCTGGTTTCGTCGGTTCCAGGATGCACAAGGTTTCGCCTCCGCGTGCCATGTCCCGAGCCCGCTTCGCGCCCGCAGGTAGTCCACGGGTTCTCTTCTACATGAAGCGTACCGGAGAACCGTCGCAAGAAGCGGTCCGACACTTCTCCCAAACTCAGGTTTGCCCATGCTCGGGAGGTTTCCTAGCGTCTCTACCCACTCCCTCATGAACATCCTGATCCGCGCCGGCCTCCTCCTCCTGCTCGGTGTCCTTCCTCTCTCCGCGGCTTCCACCAACCTTCTCTGGCGCTGGTCCAACCCCCAGCCCTTTGGAGCAAACATCGCGGACCTCGCCGTACGCTCCGGAGAACCGGTCGTTGCCGTGGCAGAATACGGCCAACTGTTCTCCTCCACCGACCTCGTCAACTGGACACGGCAGGAAACTGGCACCTCACGGTGGCTCCGCAGCGCCACCTACTTCGGCAACACGCCCACCAACACCGCCCGTCTCCTCATCGCCAGCGGACAGTCCGGCACTCTCCTCGTCAGCGAGGATTTCACCTCCTTCAAGACCATTGACCTCAATACCGCCGACTGGCTGGAAGGCATCACCGCCTCGGGTTCACGCATCGTTGCCGTCGGCGACAACGCCGCCATCTACACCTCGGATGACGGCACCAACTGGGTCCGCCGAGCCAACAACTTCAACGGCGTCTGGCTTCGGGGTGTCACATGGCGCTCGAATGGCGTCTTCGTCACCGTCGGGGAAGGAGGCCTGATCGCAACCAGCTCCAATGGCACCACCTGGAACCGGCAGAACAGCCGGACGACCGCAAACCTCAATCGCGTGGTCGCCACGCCCACGGGTTTCGTCGCCGTAGGCGAAGGAGGGACGGTTGTTGTCGACAGCTCCGGCAACGGCACCAACTGGCGCAGCGTCAACAGCGGAGCCACCGGCGATCTCTACGCAGCCGCGCTCGAGGTCCGCACCGATCTCCCAGGCCAACCCACCGGAGCCCTGCTCGTCGCCGGCGATAGCGAACTCCGGTCCGGAGTCCTCGCCGTCAACCTGTGGGTCGATGAGACGGACACGCGACGTTCCGCCCCCGCCCCGAAAGCCACTTACCTGGCCGGCTTCTGGGATACCGATGCCGCCATCTTCGCTGGCCGTGCGGGTCTTGTCCTCACGGGAATCCGCCCCACCGTCACGGGATCCTTCCAGTGGTCCCTCCCGGACTCGCCGCCCCGAAGCTGGCTCTTCTCGGCGGCAACCAACATATCGGTGGCCACAAACATCTACTCACAGTTTACGAACGGACAGGTCGTGATCACTGCAACAACGACGACGAACTCCCTCGTCGTCGCCGTTGGAGATGGTCCAACCATCCTCCAGTCGGATCGCGGCATTGCGTGGTCCACCGCCCTGCTGCCGACGAACGCCTCGGGCATCGTTTACCTCGGTGTCGCTTCCCAACCCGGCAAACTCATTGCCGTCGGCTCTTCCGGCATCATCTCCAAAAGCACCGCTGCCTTTGAGCCGCTCATCACCACCAACTTCTTCACCAACACCGCCGGAAACACCGTCTCCGTCGTCCTGACCAATCAGATCAATACACTTGGGCTGGCTTGGTCCGCCTCGGCGTCCGGTGTGACCAACACCCTTCAGGGAATTGCCGCCAACAACAGCCGCTGGGTCGTTTCGGGTTCCGCCGGCATCCTGCTCACTTCAACCAACGCAGCCACATGGTCGCGCCTTGCTTCACCGGTCTCCGCCTTCCTCTCTTCGGTCGAAGCGTCTCCGAACCGCTGGGTCGCCTCCGGAGAAAACGGAACCCTCCTCACCAGCGCGGATGGATCCGCATGGTCCACCGTTCCTTCGGGGACCACCCAATGGATCTGGCGCACCCGCTGGCTCAATAACCAGTTCATCGCCGTGGGTTTCAACGGAACCCTCCTCACGTCACCAAACGGTTTGACCTGGACCCCGCGAAACTCCGGCGTCACGAACAACCTCAACGATGTCCTTTGGGTCGACGGAACCTATTACGCGGTGGGAAATCAAGGCACCGTCCTTGGCAGCAGCGATGCCATCCGGTGGTTACCACTCGCGACGATTACCACCAAATCCCTGCAGGGCCTCGCCTTCGTCGGAGGACGACTCCTTGCAGTCGGTGCGGATGGCGCCATCCTGCGCGCGGTTGTCTCCAACCTTCCCACAGTCCCCCAGCTGGCCCAGTGGCCCAGGGAGCCATCGGCAAATCTGTTCCTGCTGACCGGCGAACTCGACCAACTCCTCCAACTAGACCGCGGGACAAACCTCACCGACTGGATCGCATCACCTCCCATGGAAGTGACGGACCCCTCCGGCACGCTCCTTTTCCTGGACAGCCGGCCCAACGACCCTTGGGTGCAGTTCTTCCGGGCGCAGACCTTCGCACCTTGATCCCGGCAAACGCGGCTCGGTTGACGGGATGACGGCTCGCCGGAAACTTTCAGGCCCGCCCGGACTTCAATCACCGCATGGAAACAGTCCGTGCACGCCATCGTAGTCCCGGACTCAACGCATGAACACCGCCCGCACTTCCACCAAATCAGGCCTCACTTTGACGAACGCCACCGGAACAGGAATGGTGGGTTCCATGCGACCCTCGTTCCTGATCGTGCTGTCGGCCATCGCATTCAGCCAATGCCTCAACGGCGCGGAGCTCACCGCGACAAAAGACCCATCCTCGCAGCCGACCCAACGGGTCGTCGTGCTCGGTGATTCGCTCGCGGCCGGATACGGAGTCGGTGCGGGGGAATCGTGGCCAGATCGGGTCCAGGCACGCATACGTGACGCTGGGCTCCCCTTCACCGTGGTCAACGCAGGCCTGTCAGGCGACACCACCGCCGGGGGCCTGCGCCGCATCGATTGGATCCTCAGGCAACCTGTGGACGTGCTGGTTCTGGAACTTGGAGGCAACGATGGACTCCGCGGGATGGCACCCACCGCTACACGGACGAATCTCGTCGGGATCGTGCAAAAGACCCGCGCCAAATGGCCCTCAGCCACCATCGTTCTCGCGGGAATGCAGATGCCAGCATCGATGGGACGGGAGTTCTCCGAAAAGTTCGGCCAGGTCTTCCCAGAAGTGGCCAAAGCCGAGCGGTTACATCTCATCCCTCACCTACTGGAGGGGGTGGGAGGAGTTCCAGAGTTCAACCTTCCAGACCTCATCCATCCCACAGCCACCGGCCACGACCTTGTCGCCAGTAACGCTTGGATGACCATCGAACCAGTACTCCGTCAGCGTGTCGCCCAGAAGTCCCCTTGAGAGTACCCCTTTCGTCCGGGGTTCCTGACTCCTTTGTCCGTCGGGCCGCTGGCCCATCCGCAAGGAGGTCTTTCAAAGCAAAAAGGGCACCCCTTCCGGGGTGCCCTTGAATTCACCGCTTCAGCGGTGATGGAGAGAACTCAGATCAACCGAGCAACGGGGACGGTGCGCCCGAGTCGTCGCCTTCGGTGAGATCGAATCCAGGGGCTTCCTCGATCGGAACCTCAACCAAGGTGCGCACATCCATATCGCGGTGGCCGGGATAGCCCGTACCCGCCGGGATGATGTGACCCATGATGACGTTCTCCTTGAACCCTCGCAGGCCATCGCTCTTGCCCAGCGTCGCAGCCTCCGTCAGCACCCGCGTGGTGTCCTGGAAGGACGCCGCACTCAGGAACGACTCGGTCTCCAACGAGGCCTTCGTGATGCCCAGCAGGACCGGGACGCCTTCCGCAGGCTTGCCACCGATCTTCTCGATGCGCTGGTTCTCGTCCTCGAAGGACACCTTGTCGATCTGCTCACCCCACAGGAAGATCGTATCACCGGGCTCGGTGATGCGGACCTTCTTCAACATCTGCCGGATGATGATCTCGATGTGCTTGTCGTTGATGGTCACACCCTGGAGGCGATAGACCTCCTGGATTTCGTTGACCAGGTGCTCCTGCAACTCTTGAGGTCCGCAGACATCGAGGATCTCGTGCGGCACCACCGGGCCATCGGTCAGTTGCTGCCCCTTCTTCACGAAATCGCCCTTGTAGACGATGACGTGCTTGCCCATCGGGATGAGATGCTCCTCTTCCTGATTGGTCTGGGGATCCTTGACCAACACGCAGCGCTTGCCGCGGACGCTCGGACCAAAGTCCACGATACCGTCGATCTTCGCGATCTCCGCAGCGTCCTTCGGACGGCGGGCTTCGAACAACTCGGCAACACGCGGCAGACCGCCCGTGATGTCCTTCGTCTTGGAAGCCTTGCGCGGGGTCTTCGCCAGCAGCGCGCCGGCGTTGATCTCGTCCTCTTCCGCGACGACCAAGTGGGCGCCCGCAGGAATCGGATACTGGGCCAACGGCTCTCCGCGCTGGTCTTCAAGGATGATCGTCGGATGCAGGTCCTCCTTGTGTTCGATGATGACCATGTCTTCGGTGCCGGTGGCCTCATCGACCTCCTGCTTCATGGTGACACCTTCGATGATGTCCACGAACTTCACGCGGCCACCCTTTTCAGAGATGACCGGGACGTTGTAGGCATCCCATTCAACGAAGACTTCGTTCTTCTTCACCTGCCCACCATCCGGAACCGAGATGACGGAGCCGATGACGATGGAGTGGGTTTCCAACTCCTTGCCTTCCGGCGAGTAGATGGACAGCGTGCCGTTCTTGTTGAGGACAATGTTGTTTCCGTCCTCAAGCGTCACGTAACGCAGCTCGTTGTACCGGACAGTACCGTCGACCTTGGTCTTGATCTGCGGCTGCTTGTACGTCTGCGATGCGACACCGCCGACGTGGAAGGTACGCATCGTCAGCTGCGTGCCGGGTTCGCCGATCGATTGGGCGGCAATGATGCCGACCGCCTCGCCCAACTTCACCAACCGTCCCGTTGCCAGGTTACGGCCATAGCACTTGGCACAGACACCGTGCTTGGTTTCGCAGGTCAGCGCAGACCGGATCTTCACGCGCTCGAGCGTGGCACGCTCAACGGCCTTCGACTTGAATTCGTCGAACTCCTCACCTGCACCGATGATCTTGTGCTTCAGGTCGGTCGGATCATAGATGTCCTCCGCCGAGTATCGGCCGAAGATACGCTCACTGATCTTCACCACCTCTTCTTCGCCTTCGTAGATCGAACCAACCGAGATGCCATTGGTGGTACCGCAGTCGATCTGACGAACGATGACGTCCTGCGCCGCGTCGACCAGCTTACGGGTCATGTAACCCGAGTCGGCCGTCTTGAGCGCTGTGTCGGCCAGACCCTTTCGGGCGCCGTGTGTGGAAATGAAGTATTCCAACACCGTCAGACCCTCGCGGAAGCTCGACAAAATCGGCTTCTCGATGATCTCACCGCTTGGCTTCGCCATCAGACCACGCAGACCAGCCAACTGACGGACCTGCGCCTTGTTACCGCGGGCGCCAGAATCAACCATCAGGTGCACCGGGTTGAATTCCTTCTTGCCTTGGTTGTTCTGGAGGGTCTTGAGCATCACGGCGCCGATCTGGTCGGTGCAGTGGGTCCAGATATCGATGACCTTGTTGTAGCGCTCCTGGTTGGTGATGACACCCTTCCGGTGCTGCTTGTCGACTTCGGAGATCTGCTTCAACGCGTTCTCGATCTCCTTCTCCTTCTCGATCGGGACGATCATGTCGTCGATACCGATGGAAACGCCGGCTCGCGTCGCTTCCCGGAAACCAATCTCCTTCAACCGATCCAAGGTCACGACCGTGCGCTCGTGGCCGCAGTACTTGTAACAATTGAAGATGACGTCACCCAACTGGCTCTTGCCAATCGGCTTGTTGATGAAACCGAGGTCCGTCGGCCAGATCTCGGAGAAGAGCACGCGGCCCACCGTCGTCTCGATCAGCTTGGAGTGCGCATCACCGTACTTGGTCTCGCGGCCCTGATCGGGGTTCAGCAGGAGGATGCGGTCATGGGTCTTCAACGCACCATCGTTGTGGGCGAAGATCGCCTCGTTCTTGGTGCCGAACAGCATCAACCGCTCCTTCTCGCGGCGCGGCTTGCGCGGCTCCGCGGTCAGGTAATAGCAACCCAGGGTGATGTCCTGGGTCGGCGTCATGATCGGCTTGCCGCTCGATGGGCTGAAAATGTTCAGCGGTGCCATCATGAGGAGGCGCGCTTCAAGCTGGGCTTCCACGGAAAGCGGAACGTGCACCGCCATCTGATCCCCGTCGAAGTCGGCGTTGTAGGCCGTACAGACGAGGGGATGAATCCGGATGGCCTCACCTTCGATCAACACAGGCTCAAAAGCCTGAATCGACAGTCGGTGAAGAGTCGGCGCGCGGTTCAGCAGCACGGGATGCCCCTTGGTCACCTCTTCGAGGATATCCCAGACCTCCGACGACTGCCTCTCGATCATCTTCTTCGCGGAACGGACCGTGTGAACGTATCCAAGCTCCTTGAGACGGCGGATGATGAAGGGTTCGAACAGCACCAACGCCATCTTCTTCGGAAGACCGCATTGGTTCAGCTTCAACTCCGGACCGATGACGATGACCGATCGGCCAGAGTAATCGACACGCTTGCCCAGCAGGTTCTGACGGAAGCGGCCTGACTTGCCCTTGAGCATGTCGGACAACGACTTCAACGCACGATTGCCAGCACCGGTCACCGCACGGCCATGACGGCCGTTGTCGAACAAAGCGTCCACCGCTTCCTGAAGCATGCGCTTCTCGTTGCGGATGATGACCTCGGGCGTCTTCAACTGCAGCAGGTTCTTCAACCGATTGTTCCGGTTGATCACCCGTCGATACAGATCGTTCAGGTCGGACGTTGCAAACCGTCCACCTTCCAGCGGCACCAACGGACGCAGGTCCGGGGGAATGACCGGCAACACCGTCAGGATCATCCACTCCGGACGCATCTTGGACTTCGCAAAGCCCTGGAACAGTTTGATGCGCTTGGCGATCTTCTTTCGGTTCTGCTTGGACTTCGTCTCCTGCATCGCGATCGCAAGCTCATCACTCGTCTTCTCGAGGTTGATCTTGCACAGCGCGTCGCGCACGGCTTCGGCACCCATCTTTGCAGAAAAGGCATCGGTTCCGTAGGTCTGACGTGCCTCACGATACTCGTGCTCGGAAAGAAGCTGGTTCTCCTTCAACGGCGTGTTGCCAGGTTCGATCACGAGGTAATCTTCGTAATAGATCACCCGCTCCAGATTTCGAGCCGTCATGTCCAGCATCAGACCAATGCGGGACGGCATGCACTTGAAGAACCAGATGTGCGACACCGGAACCGCAAGCTCGATATGGCCCATCCGCTCGCGGCGGACTCGTGCCAACGTCACTTCGACGCCGCAACGATCACAGACCACACCGCGGTGCTTGATGCGTTTGTACTTTCCGCAGGAGCACTCCCAGTCCTTGACAGGACCGAAAATACGCTCACAGAACAAACCACCCTTCTCGGGTTTGAACGTCCGGTAGTTGATGGTCTCCGGGTTTTTGACCTCACCCTTCGACCACGAACGGATAATTTCCGGCGACGCGACATGGATCGCGACGTGATCCACCAGATTGACCTTGTCGAGGCCCAGCAACTCGCGGGCGGCGTCCTTGGAAGGCAACATAACTTAGGGATTCAGCAGGACAGTTTCTGTGGGTGGATGGAACTCAGACGAGCGCCGCCAGGAGATTACCCTGGTCCTTCGGCGCGTCTGCCGGGTTTGAGTAACCGACCTTAACGTCAAGGCCGAGCGATTGCATTTCCTTCACCAGCACGTTGAAGGATTCAGGGATTCCCGCCTCGAGCGAATTATCGCCCTTAACGATGCTCTCATAGATCCGTGTACGTCCTTGGACGTCGTCGGACTTGACCGTGAGCAACTCCTGGAGGGTGTAGGCGGCGCCGTACGCTTCCATGGCCCAAACTTCCATCTCGCCGAACCGTTGACCGCCGTACTGCGCCTTGCCACCCAACGGCTGTTGGGTAACGAGCGAATAGGGCCCGACAGCGCGCGCATGGATCTTGTCCGCAACCAAGTGTCCCAGCTTCATCATATAGATGTAGCCAACGACAATTTCCTGGTCGAAGGACTCACCAGTCCGCCCGTCGATGAGATGGACCTTACCGTGTTCTGGCAATCCAGCTTCCTTCAGGTAACCCCGGATCTGCGGCTCCTTGATGCCATCGAACACAGGGGTCGCGATCTTGATTCCAAGGAACCGGCAGGCCCACCCAAGGTGGGTCTCAAGCAGCTGCCCGACGTTCATTCGCGAGGGCACGCCCAGCGGGTTCAGAACGATCTCAACGGGAGTACCATCTGCCAGATACGGCATGTCTTCCTCGGGAACGATCCGGGCAACAACACCCTTGTTACCGTGCCGACCTGCCATCTTGTCGCCAACCGAAAGCTTACGCTTGGAGGCGATGTAAACCTTGACCTGTTTAACGATACCACTGTCAACCTCTTCGCCTGCCTCGATGCGTTCGAGCTCCTCGTCGTGCTGCATCTGGAGATCCTCGAACTTCTTTTTGAACTGTCCGATGATCTCGTTGATCTTGTTGCGGATCGGCGACGGGTCGATCTCGATCCGGTCGTACACCCCGGCGAGCTTCTTGAGCAGCGTCTTGGTGATCTTCCTGTTCGCCGGAATGATGATCTCTCCGGTCTCGCTGTTGACCACATCGAGCGGAATCTTCTCACCCAACAGGATGTTGGAGAGCGCCTCTGTCAACTGCTCGAGCAGTTCCTCGCGCTTGGCCTTGTAGCCCTCATCCACTTCCTTCTGGGCCTTCTTGGGCAACTCCTTACCGGGTGCCGGGGGAGCCACTTCGCGCTTCATGGGCTTCACGCCATCGGCCTTCGCCGAAACCTTGACGTCCATGACGATGCCATAGGTCCCAGACGGAACCTTCAGCGATGTGTCCTTCACGTCTGCCGCCTTCTCACCAAAGATCGCACGCAGGAGGCGCTCTTCAGGAGCAAGTTCGGTTTCAGACTTCGGGGTGATCTTGCCAACAAGGATGTCGCCCGGCTTCACCTCGGCACCGATGCGGATCACACCGTCGAGACCGAGATTCTTGAGGGCGTCCTCGCCAAGATTCGGGATGTCCCGGGTGATTTCTTCTGGCCCGAGTTTCGTATCGCGGGCCACAACCTCAAACTCGTCGATGTGGATCGACGTAAAGATGTCATCCTTGACAATCTTCTCCGAGATGAGGATGGCGTCCTCGAAGTTATACCCATTCCAGGGCATGAATGCGACGAGCACATTTCGACCAAGCGCCAGCTCTCCTCCGTCCGTACAGGGGCCGTCTGCGAGAACCTGACCCTTTTTGACGGACTCACCCTTAGCGACCAGGATCTTCTGGTTGATACAGGTAGCCGCATTGGAGCGCATGAACTTGCGTACAGGATAGACCCAGAGCCCATCCTCGGGAGTGTGACGGATCTTCTTCTTGCCTTCGGGCAGACGGCCATCCTTGGTGATGATGATCTGGCTGCCGTTCACGGACGCCACCTTACCCGCCTCTTCAGCAACGATGACCGCACGAGAATCCCGTGCCACACGTTCCTCGAGTCCCGTCGCCACCAACGGGGCCTCCGTCACAAGCAGGGGTACGCCTTGGCGCTGCATGTTCGAACCCATCAGCGCACGATTGGCGTCATCGTGTTCAAGGAACGGAATCAAACCCGCAGCCACAGAAACCAACTGTTTCGGCGAGACGTCCATGTAGTCGACCTTCTCCGGCTCGACATCGACGAAGTCGCCCTTGTTTCGGCAAGGAACCTGATCCGTCTGGAATCGACCCTTCTCGTCAATCGGAGCGTTTGCCTGGGCAATGGTGAAGCCTTCTTCACGATCGCCGGTCAAATACTCGATCTGCTCGGAGACTCGACCACTGACAACCTTGCGGTAGGGCGTTTCGATGAATCCGAAGTCGTTGACTCGGGCGTAAGTCGCCAAGGAGGCGATCAGACCGATGTTTGGACCTTCGGGTGTCTCGATCGGACAGATACGTCCGTAATGCGACGGATGGACGTCGCGGACCTCAAAGCCCGCGCGATCACGGCTCAGACCTCCGGGCCCGAGGGCCGACAGACGACGCTTGTGCGTCAGTTCCGCCAACGGGTTGATCTGATCCATGAACTGGCTCAACTGGGACCGGCCGAAAAAGTCGCGAACGACCGCCGAGAGCGCCTTCGGGTTGATGAGCTTCTGCGGCGTCATCGTGTCCATGCTCTGGTCGAACAGGGTCATCCGCTCCTTGACCAAACGTTCCGTACGGGCAAGACCAACACGGCACTGGTTTGCCAGCAACTCGCCAACCGTACGGATGCGTCGAGAACCAAGGTGATCGATGTCGTCGAGACTTCCTTCGCCCTTCTTGAGTCGGAGAAGATACTTGGTCGCACCAAGCAAGTCCCGGCCACGCAAGATACGGTCCTCACCGTCATCCTTGAACCCGAGCTTCTGGTTGATCTTGTATCGTCCTACACGACCCAGATCGTAACGCTTCGGATCAAAGAACAGACGCTTGATCAGGGCACGGGCGTTTGCCGCGGTGGGAGGATCGCCAGGCCGGAGGCGGCGATAGATATCCTTCAGGGCCTCCTCAGCGTTCTTGGTAGGGTCCTTCTTGAGGCACTTGATGATCACGCCCTCGTCAACGGAGGTGTCGACAACCCGAATCTTGGAAACCCCAAGATCCGCGATCTGACGCACGACCGCCTTGGAAAGCGGTTCAAAGGCGCGCGCAACGACGATTCCCTTGTCGAGATCGATCGCGTCTTCCACCAAGACCTTATTCTGGATGTCTTCCAGCTTCTCGGCGTCCTTCACCGGAAGGTCTTCGATGTCGTAAAACAGGTTCAGGATGTCGCTGTCCGTGCCGATCTTCTGCGTATCCTTCGACTCGGCTGCGTTCAACTTGGCCTCCGGCAAGGTAAACAACGCCCGGAAGAACGTCGTCGTCAGGAACTTACGACGACGCTTCTTGCGATCCAAGTAAACGTACAGGAGGTCGCTCGTATCAAACTGCGCTTCGTACCAGGAGCCACGATCCGGAATGATGCGGAACGAGTGGAGAAGCTTCCCATTCGGGTGTTGCGTCGTCTCAAACGCGATACCAGGAGAACGGTGCAACTGGGAGACAATGACGCGCTCGGCACCGTTGATCACAAAGGTACCCTGGGGAGTCATCAGGGGAATCTCTCCCATGAACACTTTCTCCTCCTTCGTACCGCGTGTCTCCTCCTTGAGTTGGAAAGTCACGTAAAGAGGAGCACCAAAGGTGAGGCCTTCCCTGAGGCACTCCAACCAATCAACCTTAGGTTCCTGGATCTCGTAACTATGGAAGTCCAACACCGTTTTCCCATCGTAGCTTTCGATGGGAAAAACCTCGGTAAAGACCGCCTGCAAACCCAAGTTCTTACGCTTGGAGTTCGCCAGCTCGGCCTGCAGGAACTCCTTATAGGAGTCCAGCTGGATTTCGATGAGGTTCGGCGGGGCGATGACCTCCTTGATCTTGCCGAAGTTGATGCGCTCGGTGGTTTTCTGTGCCATTGCGACCTCGTGTTCAGTTTGCTCCCGCCTCGCGGCGGGAACGTGTCGAGTGAAAAGACAATACGACGAGTTCTAGCGCCCCGGGTTCAAACTCCGTGCGCCAGAACTCGTCGGACTGGGTTACCGATTCAATGTCGGTAGAGATACCAGCGATAATCCGATTGACAAATCAAGTCCTGAATAAGGAGGGGACGGCCGACGAGTCGGACCGTCCCCTCGTTGAGAGAACAGACTACTTGAGCTCCACCTTGCCGCCAGCGTCTTCGAGCTTCTTCTTGGCAGCTTCAGCTTCAGCCTTCGGAGCGCCTTCGAGGACGGGCTTCGGAGCGCCTTCAACCAAGGCCTTGGCTTCGGCGAGACCGAGACCGGCCTTCACTTCGCGAACCGCCTTGATGACACCAATCTTCTTGTCAGCAGGCACGGAGGCCAGGATGACATCGAACGTGTCCTTGGCAGCTTCGGCAGGAGCAGCAGCCCCGGCAGGAGCAGCGGCAGCGGCAGCCACAGGAGCAGCAGCAGTGACACCCCACTTGGTTTCCAACTGTTTGACGAGGTCAGCAGCTTCCAGAACCGTCAGCTTGCTGAGTTCTTCCACCAACGCATTGATATCGGCCATATACTATTTCTTTCGTCTCGTCGGAGGGACGGCGCTCCCTGATTAGTCCGCCGCCTGCGGACCGACGATTTACTATTGTTGTGTTTGGCGGGACCCGGAATGGATCCCACCGAGAGTTATAGTGCTCAGGCCTTCTCGGACTTGGCCTTGAGGACGCGGGCGATCTGACTACCCGGCGTATTGATGACAGCGACCAACTTCTGGGCGGGAGCCTGAAGCAACCCGAGGATCTTGCCCTGCAACTGTTCGAGGGGCGGAAGATCGGCGATCGCGCGAATCTCCTCAACCTTCAAGGCCTGTGTTCCAATATATCCAAACTGGAGCTTGGGCTTCTCGAATTCCGACTGATAGGTCTTGAGGACTTTCGCAGCGGCCGCGAAGTCCTTCTTGCCCGTAACCACAGCCAATTGACCCGCAAGAGCACCCTGCAGATCAGCAATGCCAGATTCCTTGGCCGCAACACGGAAGAGCGTGTTCTTGACGACGTGAAGCTCTGCACCAGCCTTTGACAATCGCTTCCGCAGCTCACCGAACTGCCCAACGGAAAGTCCGCGGTAGTCAACGATGAGGAAGAAAGGGGACTGAGAGAGGCGGGAGACGTACTCGGCGGAGATGAATTTTTTTTCAGCGCGCATGGTACTTTGGGTTAGGCGTTAATGAACTCGCGGGTCTCCAGACGGATAGGAGGGCTCATCGTCAGTGAGAGAGTCATGGAACGGACAAAGGTGCCCTTAGCACTCGCAGGACGGGCCTTGTAAACCGCTTCAATGACCGCACGGGCGTTCTCATTGATCTGAACCGGCGTAAAGCTCGATTTGCCGACAGCAACGTGAACATTGCCTGCTTTATCGATCTTGAATTCAACGCGGCCAGCCTTCACTTCCTTCACGGCTTTGGCTGTGTCGTCGGTCACGGTTCCCGTCTTGGGATTGGGCATCAAACCACGAGGTCCAAGGACCTTACCCAGTTTGCGGACCTCGGTCATCGCCTCGGGAGTGGCGATGGCAACATCGAAGTCGGACCATCCTTCGTTGCATTTCTTGATCAGATCATCGAAGCCAACGTGTTCCGCACCGGCTGCACGAGCGGCTTCTGCAGCAGCGCCTGGCTTGGCGAACACGAGCACACGAACAACTTTTCCCGAACCGTGAGGAAGTGGAACAGTTCCACGCACCATCTGATCGGATTGCTTGGGATCAACACCCAAGCGAAACGCAATATCGATGGACTCGACGAATTTCGCCTTCGGGAACTTGGCGAGAAGCGTAACTGCATCCGCCAGGTTGTAAGTTTTGTCTGCTGAAACGAGTTCAGCTGCTTTCTTGTATCTCTTGCTTGGCATGTGAATAAGCGGTCAAACGGGCCGAAGCCCTCCCGCGATTGATTTCCGAAAAAGAGGATCAGCCGACCACATCAATACCCATGCTACGGGCGGTCCCTGAGATCATGCGGACTGCGGCCTCTTCGCTGTTCGCCTGGATATCGGAGCCCTTGGTTTTGATGATCTCCAGGATTTGCTTCCGGGTCACTTTCCCAACCTTGTCCTTGTGCGGAACCTTTGAACCAGAGGCGATGCCGGCGGCCTTCTTCAGGAGCACGGAAGCAGGGGGCGACTTGAGGATGAACGTAAAGGACTTGTCTTGATAAACCGTGATGATCACGGGAATCACAAGGCCTGCCTTGTCCTTTGTAGCGGCGTTGAACTCCTTGCAGAACGCCATGATGTTGATGCCCTGTGAACCGAGAGCAGGACCCACCGGCGGTGCCGGATTTGCCTGCCCTGCGGAGATCTGCAGCTTGACGATACCCGTTACTTTCTTGGCCATACCAAATCAGAGTGGCCCGCCATCATATCGCAGCGGGCAATTGTTTGAAAACTAAGATTTTTCGACCTGCCAGTATTCCAACTCCACTGGGGTCTTCCGACCGAAAATATCTACAGTGACCTTCAGTTTGCCCTTTTCAGGCTCAACCTCTTCGATCACACCGCTGAAATTAAGGAATGGACCGTCATTGATCTTGACTGTTTCGCCCAGATCGAAGGACACCTTCGGTTTTTCCGTATCCTCGCTGTCCGATACCTGAACCTTGATCGTTGCGATTTCGTCTTCAGTGACTTCCATCGGTCTGTCACCGCCCACAAAGCCAATAACGCCCTGAATGTCCTTAATGAAGTACCAAGGCTTCTCAAGTGGCCTCATGCCCTCATCGAGCAGGACCATCTCAATATAGACGTAGCCTGGATGGAGTTTGCGGTTGGTAACTGTCTTCTTGCCACCCCGAACCTCTACAACCTTCTCCATCGGCACGAGCACCTCGCGGATGTAAGGTTCCATTTCATCGGTCTTCAGGCGTCGTTGAATGCTGTCGCGCACCTTTTGCTCCTGACCAGCAAGACAATGAAGTGCATACCAACGGTGTTTCATAGGATTCGAAAGGAGGACGTCAGGAAGGCCCGCTCACAGCAGACGGCGGACGACCTGAAGGATGCCAAAATCAACACCAATGGTAAACAAACCCAACGCGGCAAGCACGATGAACACGAGGACTGTGGAATTCCACAACTCATCTCTACTGGGCCAATTGCACTTCTTTAGCTCATCTCTCGTTTCCCCGATGTAAACGGAAAGCGACTTGAGCCATCCCAAGTACCAGGCCACCCCGAAAATGGCGAGGATGCCCAGCGACCAAAGGACCAACTGAACGTAAAATGATTTCACGATTTCCTGAACAGCAAAATGGCGGAGGGGGAGGGATTCGAACCCCCGGTGGGTTTGAGGCCCACAGCGGTTTTCAAGACCGCCGCAATAGACCACTCTGCCACCCCTCCCGCAGACTGGCAGGGCGTGAGGGACTTGAACCCCCAACCAACGGTTTTGGAGACCGCTACTCTACCAATTGAGCTAACGCCCTGTCTTTCTGTGAGTCCTCTTCTAACGGAGGGGCGGGGACCATACGAGTCCCCACCCACTCAGTCAACCAACCTCAGGAAACAACTTCGGTCACGCGTCCTGCACCAATGGTGCGACCACCCTCGCGGATGGCGAAGCGAAGACCCTTCTCCATGGCGACCGGAGCGAGAAGCTTGACCTCGACGGAAACGTTGTCGCCAGGCATCACCATTTCGACGCCCTGAGGCAACGAAACCGTACCAGTGACGTCCGATGTACGGAAATAGAACTGAGGACGGTAGTTGGTGAAGAACGGCGTATGGCGACCACCCTCGTCCTTGGTCAGCACGTACACCTCAGCCTTGAAACCGGTGTGAGGAGCGATGGAGCCAGGCTTGGCGAGCACCATGCCGCGTTCAACATCTTCCTTCTTCACGCCGCGGAGCAGGATGCCCACGTTGTCACCGGACTGAGCGCTATCCAACAGCTTGCGGAACATTTCAATGTCCGTCGCCGTCGTCTTGCGGGTGTCCTTGAGACCAACGATCTCAACTTCAGACATCTTGTTCAGCACGCCACGTTCCACACGGCCGGTCACGACGGTGCCGCGACCTTCAATGTTGAACACGTCCTCGATGCACATCAGGAAGGGCTTGTCGACCTCACGGACGGGCTCAGGAACGAAAGTGTCCAAAGCGTCGAGCAAATCAGCGATCGCCTTCTCACCCTCGGGCTTGGCAGAAAGAGCCGCCGTTGCCGAACCACGGACGATGGGAGTCGTATCGCCAGGGAAACCGTACTTCGTCAAAAGGTCACGGATTTCCATCTCAATCAACTCAAGCAGGTCAGCGTCAGCGAGGTCGACCTTATTGAGGAACACCACGATGGACGGCACACCGACCTGACGGGCGAGCAGGATGTGCTCACGGGTCTGGGGCATGGGACCATCAGCTGCGGAAACCACGAGGATGGCGCCGTCCATCTGAGCGGCACCGGTAATCATGTTCTTAACGTAGTCTGCGTGACCAGGGCAGTCGACGTGAGCGTAGTGACGCTTGGGGCTCTCGTATTCGACGTGCGAGACAGCGATGGTCACCGTCTTGGTGTCGTCGCGGACAGTTCCACCCTTGGTAATGTCGGCGTAGGAGATCGCTGGAGCGAGACCCTTACGATTCTGAACCGCGACCAACGCGGCCGTCAGAGTGGACTTGCCGTGGTCGACGTGCCCGATCGTGCCGACGTTCATGTGCGGCTTTGTGCGTTGGAAGTTTTCCTTGGCCATGTGACTACCTGGTTAACGTTTTTCTACGTTCGTTAAACTGACCGTTGCGAGGCCGATGGAGCCCACGACCGGGCTTGAACCGGTGACCTCGTCCTTACCAAGGACGTGCTCTGCCAACTGAGCTACGTGGGCTACAATCGGAACTGCTAGCGTCCGGTTTTTTGTCGTCATGAGACAACAAAAATGTCCGGTTTCCAGAGTCTTCTGCTGGATACCGTACGTCGGCGCCCGCAACTCTCAAATGAGGCGCGAATTGATAGGAACCACCCCTTCGAGTGTCAACGCGATTTTCCGCCTAAATCGTCGGAATCTGTCTTTGACCCCTGCAACCCTCGGTTACTCCTCCAAATCGGGTATCACCTTTCCCTCCTTGGTTCGACACCAGCATCTGTATGCAGTCCCTCATCCATGATCCTGCAGCGTTTCCCGCCGTCGTTGTGCAGGATCACATGAGGTTTAGAGGAGAATGAAAGCTGCCTTCATTGACTCCAAAGCGCGCCCCCGCACTCTCTCCGCATGCCGACTGCAGTTGTGCTTGGTGCATCCTCGAATCGTTCCAAGTTTGGCAATAAGGCGGTCAGGGCTTTTCAGAAGGCCGGATGGATAGTGATCCCGGTGAACCCCAGGGAGACCGCGATCGAAGGTATCCAATGCGCGACGGACCTCGGTGCTGTTCGTTGTCATCCGGACGTGCTCTCCGTCTATCTTCCACCCCGTGTCGTTGAGGACTTGGCCGGCGCGATCGCAGCGTTGGCACCGGCCGAAGTCTGGCTCAACCCCGGAACCAGCAATGTTCAGGTCCTGGAGGCCTTGGCCCGCCACTCCTTGGAATTGGTGCAGGATTGCACGCTTGTTCGGCTTGGGATGCAACCGGGAGACTTCCCGGATCAGGCCGATTGAAGACCGCTTCACAATGTCTCCACACCGGTTGGCAACCACTCTCCTTTTCCTGTCAGAGGATTCCGCAACGGGAGGCAAGGGCCAGACAATCCGCGGGCATCGTCCACGCGCGAAGTGAGGATGATTGGACTCGTCTATGACGAAATCCATCGAGTCCCAAGTAGCCGTCGCCGTGGCATTGGCGACGATCACCGCGACCTCTGTCCGCGCCGAAAGTTGGCAGGACAATGCCATCGCCCCGGTCACGAATCCGATCTTCTTCGAGACCCCGATGATCCAGTCGGAGGTCCGGCCGCTCTTCATCTATCACCAGCTCGATTCCGGGTTCCTCGGGCAACCGATTGACGTGCGCGTGTACGCCGTCCAGTTGCGCTATGCGTTGACGGACCGCCTCGCGTTGATCGCCACCAAAGACGGTTACGTGGACATCGGAAAGAAGGGCAAGGCCCTCAATGCGGACGGTTGGGCAGACATCGCGGCGGGACTGAAGTACGCCCTGTTCCAGAGCGAGGACAAACAGTTCATCGTTACCCCGGGCTTCACCATCGAGGTGCCGACCGGTAACCGGGACGTCTTCCAGGGAAACGGCAGCGGCGAGCTCAACCTGTTCGTCTCCGCCATGAAGGGCTGGGACAACCTGCATCTGACCGGAACGGTCGGCGGCCGAATCCCATTCGATGGCGACAAGGAGAACGCTAACATCCGGTACTCCGGCATGCTCGACTACTTCGTCAGCAAGTGGTTCATCCCCTACGTGTCCGTGAATGCGTTCACCACAATGGGCAACGCCGAGGCCTTGCCCTTCCAGAGCGAGGGCTTTGACCTGATCAATTTCGGCAGTAACGACGTTTCGGGGCGCACGCAAGGTGCCATCGGTGGAGGCTTCCGTACGCGGATCCTTCAGGATCTCGACTTTGGATTCGGCTACGAGTGGGGTGTCATCGGCCGAAACGACATCTTCAAGAACCGCTACACCTTCGACCTCATTTGGCGCTTCTAGAGGGTGTTACGAAATGAGTTTTTTGATTCCGTGAAAAGCCCCGGAAATCCTCACTTTTCGCCCAAGCCCTCATTTTCGTCCGGCAGCTCAAGAAGCATTTGTTCCCCACGTAATCCCGCCAGCAGATCGATCACGGGTTTCGCCTCCGTCAGAGCTCTCGCCCGCATGCCGACGACAGCATCCGCCAGCAGGCTCATCGTCCACGTCATCCGCAGGCTGTTGTAGAACGCATCGTTCAACCCCAGTTGGTTCTTTTCGTAGGA
Source organism: Limisphaerales bacterium (assembly GCA_965283655.1). Classification (GTDB taxonomy): domain Bacteria; phylum Verrucomicrobiota; class Verrucomicrobiia; order Limisphaerales; family UBA9464; genus UBA6176. The sequence goes on from CBDIPJ010000004.1 coordinate 266,285, forward strand.
CTGCGCCGGTTCCACCCAAGGCCTGGTCCGCTCCAGCAACAGCCTCGCGTAGTTGCTTCCCGAGGGAAGCACACCCAGAAGACCTTCGTGCTCCTCGGCCCCATACGAGAACTCCCGCGGGCAACGGCTGGCTTCCCAGCACCGCGAGCACAGCTCGCTCTCCGGCCGCGTGCCGTACCAGTGCCGCTGGGTTTTCGGGTCGAAGCCGCGCCACTCGATGAGTTCGCCTTGCGGACATTCCGTGCGGTGCTCGGTAACGTACGGCGCGACCACCCCCATATCGCTGCGTAGGCGTGTGAGGATCGCGACGTTCCACCGCAGACGACACTCCCGCTTGGTTTCACGGCTAAGATAGGCGCCGTCACCGACCACAATGGAAGGACACCATTCCCAAATCCGCTGACACTGACGCAGACTCGGCAGAAGCATCCTCCCGTCACAGACATTGGCTCCAGTTACCCAGGAGATCAGCGGAACGAGCTGAACGCTGTCTTGGTGCTCGTGGAGCCAAAGACGAAGGGTGTGCTTCTTGTAGCCGACGTACCATCGGGTCTTTCCCATCTTGATGGTACGTGCTCCCAACGCGGCACCTTGGGCGCCGTAGGTGCCCGTGTCTTTTTTGAAGCCCACGTCCGAAGCCTCCAGATCCGTTGAGTCGATGAGCGCGATCGAACGTGGGAGAGCGGCATACCGCTCGATGATTGGGCGGAGGATTTCGACGACGATGTTCCGTAAGCCGGAAACACCCAGGCGAGTGCGGAACTCGTGAAGCATCCGCACATCCGGAGTACGGCTGGCGGAGCGGATATGAGCGAAGCGACGCCAGGCGGGTTGCTCGGGCAAAAGCCGGGCCAGGAGATTGAAGGAATGGACGGGGCTCAGGACAGCGAGCAGATGGACGCGGAAGAGTTGAGCTTGGGAGTAGCTGAGACGACGACCGCGACGGTGCGGATGGGGCCAACGGGCGTTGATGAAGTCGTCTGGAACGAAGGGGGAAAGGATGTCGAGAAGTTCAGCCGTACCGGTCTGGGGAAAGGACTTCGCCATGGCGAAAAGCCTACCCCTTTGGATCCTAACTGAGGACTCGAGAACGAAAAGTAACCAACTTCGATTTCATCATTCTTATAACAAGGTGTTTACAGAACAATTCGTAACACCCTCTTCTAGGCTGTTTGCCCAAGGGAATCCCCGAACCATGACATGATCGGGCGGCCGCCCCCACGGCCGCCCGTTTCATTTTGCCCCTGCATCCGAACCTTGCCCTGAAGCCGTGGTCGTCGACAATCAGCCCACATGACTCCGCTGCCCCGTCGCTCCTTTCTGTCCTCGCTCGGCCTGCTCGCGGCTCTTGCTGGATGCGCCCGCTTCGAACCACCCCACGTCCATGTGGAGGATTATGAAGGTCGCAAGATCCGTGTCGCCTGCGTCGGCGATTCGATCACCTACGGGGCGGGCGTCGAAGACCGTGAAAAGAACAATTATCCCACGCAGCTTGCGGGCCTGATCGGCAGCAGTTTTGAAGTCCGCAATTTTGGGCGAAGCGGTGCCACACTTTCAAAGACGGGGGACCTGCCCTACTGGACGACCGATGAATTCAAGGCGGCCACCGCGTGGGCTCCCGATGTTGTCATCCTCAAGCTGGGGACGAACGATACCAAGCCACAGAACTGGAAGGGACAGGAAGCCTTCCGACGCGACCTGGAAGCCCTGCTGGAACACTTCCGCACATTGCGCAACAAACCGCGCACCAAGGTCTGGGTCTGTCTGCCGGTTCCTGTGTACGGTGACCAGTGGGGGATCAACGACCGCACATTGGAAGAAGGGATCATTCCCGTCCTGATGGATACCTGTCAGGACCGCAAGGTCCCCGTCATTGATCTGAACGACGCCCTGACGGGACACCCGGAAATGTTTCCCGACAAGATCCATCCAAATGCGGCCGGAGCAAAATTGATGGCATTGACCGTGTTTCAGGCAATCCGTCCCTAAGTGACGTGTCCGCCCCCGCCCGGTCCAATACGGGCGATGACTCCGACGTTGCCCTTCACCGTTTCCAACGTAGCCTCCCTATCCGTGGAGGACGTACCGATCCGCGCTCGCCGAGCGACCGTTGAAGACCTGCCCGCGCTTCAGGCGTTGTGGCAGCGGGCGGACCTGCCTTGGGACCAACTGGACCGCTTCGTAACCGAATTCCTGGTCGTTCCCGGCGAAGAGGACGGGATGTTGCTCGCCGCGATCGGGCTTCAGGTGGACAGCGACCAGGCGCTCGCACACAGCGAGGCGATCCTGCCTGGGCAGGATGCGGACGGATTGCGGGCCGCCTTGTGGCTCCGATTGCAGATCGTGGCGCGAAACAACGGCGCCGCGCGGCTGTGGACCCTGGAAGACGCGCCCTACTGGCGCTCGGTCTTTGCCCCTGCGGACGCCACGACCGTCCAGAGCCTCAAGGCCAGCTTCGCGGACCCGACGGCAGAGTGGTGGACCTACCAACTGATTGACCCCGCCAAGGCCCAGAAGATGATCGATGAACGCCTCGCCCTGTGGGAGGCCACACGTCATTCAGACTCAACGCATCTGACCGACAGCATCCAACGCTTTCGCCAGGTTATGTTCATCGTGGTGGGCCTTGTCCTCGCGATGATGGCAATGATGGTGTTGTACGTTGTGATTCGCCGTCCGGAAGCTTTCCAGGACCTGATCCGTGCTGCCGGCCAACGGTAAGTGGCGGGTCGGGACCACTGCTGCTACCAGACCTCCACCGGTCCCTGTGGAACTGGGATTGCGACCCGGCGGGCGCTGGCCGGTTCGTCCTCCCGAAGGAAGCTGGCCACCATCGGCGACAGCCGATACCGCGGGGTCAATTCACCGTTCGAATCACAGAACTGACGTCGCCAGGAGATGTAATTCGCGGTGATCGACTCGAACTCAGCCCGCGTCGACATCTGCACCACCTTCTTGTTGAACTCAGCTACCGGCCCAAATCGTTTGGCGTACCACGGTGCCACCTTACGGAACATCACGCACCCCAACTTCTCACCGAAGACCTCGATCATCAGGTCCAGATGGCGGCGCACAATCACGAGGCGCTCCTCAAACGTCGGTTCCGGAAGCAATTCTCCCGTGGCCAACAGGTGGCGGGTACGCCGGAAAAGCCATGGGTCATAGAAAGCACCCCGTCCGGCGCTGATACCGCTACAACCGGTCACATCCAACATGTGCCGGGCGGCTTCGGGCGTCGTGACATCCCCATTGCCGATGACCGGAATCCGCTTCACTGCCTGCGCCACGCTGCGGATGCCCGCGAGATTGACGGTCCCTGAAAACCCCTGCTCGCGGGTTCGACCGTGCACGAAAACAGCGGCGATTCCCGCCGCCTCCAGCGCGGCCGCCAGATCGGGCGCGGTGAGGTTATCGTCGTCCCATCCCAGGCGCATCTTGGCGGTCACCGGGATCCGGACGGCCTCGATCATCCCGCGCACGAGATCCTGGGTCCGGGCATGGTCGGTCATCATCGCCGAGCCACCGCCCACACGGACCACCTTCTTGACCGGGCAGCCCATGTTGATGTCCACGGACATCGCGCCCAGGTCCTCACACATCCGCGCCGCATCGCGCATCTCGCTGGGAACCGCGCCAAACAACTGGACCGACAGTGGCCGGTCCTGCGCGTTGGTCTCCACCAACTTCAGAGCCTTCGCATTCTTCTCGAGCAGGGAACGCGCGTTCACCAGATCGGTCGTGCACAGGTCCACGCCACCGATCTCCCGCACGACGATGCGGAACGGCAGGTTCGTGTATCCCGCCAGTGGCGACAGGAACAGGTTCGACTTCAGTTCAAGCGATCCAAACCGGATCATGCGACCACCCTACGGAGGGTTCGCTTTCGGAGCCATCCCTCAGTGCGGCGCCGTCAATTCGTTGGACACCCCCTGCCCCTTCCGAACCATTCTACCCCATCACATGCCACGCACCGCCACGCGCCTCAACGTCTTCACCGAATCCGTGATCCGCGGAATGACCCGGCTCGCCAACCGGCATGGAGCCATCAACCTTTCGCAGGGATTCCCGGATTTCGACCCACCCGAGGAACTGCTGAAGGCGCTGGAGAAGGCCGCCCGCGGCCCCTGCCACCAATACGCGGTCACGTGGGGCGCGCCCAACTTCCGGCAGGCCCTCGCGCGGAAGATCCAGCGCTTCTCCGGCCTGGAGATCGACCCCGACCAGCACCTGGTTGTCACCTGCGGCAGCACCGAGGCCATGATGGTCGCCATGATGACCGCGTGTAATCCTGGCGACCGCGTTGTGGTGTTCTCTCCCTTCTACGAAAACTACGCTGCGGACGCGATCCTCTCGGGGGCCGAACCCATCTATGTCCCGTTGCGTCCGCCGGACTTTGGTTTCGACCGCGAAGAACTCCGGCGGGCATTCGACCAGCGCCCCAAGGCCATCGTCGTCTGCAATCCATCGAACCCGACGGGCAAGGTGTTCACGCGTGAGGAACTGACCTTCATCCTCGAACTCGCGGCGGAACACGATGCGTTCGTCATCACCGACGAGCCCTACGAACACATCGTCTTTGAACCGCGCGAACACATCTACACTGCAGCCCTGCCCAACGCGGCAGACCGCGTCATCACCTGCAATTCCCTCTCAAAGACCTATTCCATCACGGGATGGCGACTCGGTTACGTCCAGGCCGCGCCGCAGGTCATCGCCCAGGCGCGCAAGGTGCATGACTTCCTGACCGTGGGCGCTGCCGCCCCGTTGCAGGAAGCCGCGGTCGCCGGACTCGAGCTGCCGGATTCCTACTACGCCGGCTTGCGCGACCTCTACACCCGCAAGCGCGATCTCTTCATCGGATGCCTCCAGAAGACCGGCTTCCAGTTCACCCAACCCCAGGGCGCGTACTACGTCATGGTGGACATTTCGCCGCTGGGTTTCCAAAGCGATACCGCTGCAGCCGAGTGGCTGATCCGGGAGATCGGAATCGCGGGCGTTCCTGGCTCCAGCTTCTTCCGCGAACCGGAGCACCGGTTCATCCGGTTCCACTTCGCCAAGCGCGAGGAAACCCTCCTGGCTGCCGGGGAGCGGCTCGCCAAGGTCGCTCGTGCCGGAGGCTGACGGTCCCCCGCAGTGGAATGGCCTCCGCCTCACGCGAAGCCAGGGGCCCCACCCGATCAGAAGGTCGGATTGAAGTACTCCGGGCGCGTTCCCTGCCGGGGCGTGAACCCCTCCACGTGGCCGTCGACGCACACCACCGTGCCTTTGCCCCGGTCCAGATACGCGTTCACCACCGGACGCGCCCCGCGCGAGAAAAAGTGGCGTCCAGAAAGGATGTTGCCACCGCTGGAACCGTCCGGCACCCATCGCCCATCATCGATGACGCTGATTCCCGAGAAGGCCCGTGGGTCTCCGTTCTCCTCCACGATCATGAACTTCTGGGAGGGATTCCGGACTTCCGCTGATCGGAAATGCAGGGGGGTCTGGCCGGGGGCGTAGATGGATCCGATCCCAAGGTTGCGGCTCGTGACGAGGGACACCAGCGAGTAGGAGTAAAGGTAGGGATTGTCCGCGGTCGGTGCCTTGGCCCACGCCTTCTGGCGATCGATCACATCCTGATCCGCCGGGCAGCGGAAGAGGTTCGTCGTGAACCGCCCGATGTACTTCGCGATGGCGCTGTTCTGCGGGTTCAGAAAAAAGGCCCGATCCGAAACCGACCTGTTCACGTTCCAGAAGATCCAGTCCTCCCGCATCGGCTGGAATGCCCCGCGGGAGGCCACGCCAGGGAACGTCTCATTGTTGTCCGGCAGGTACTGCAACATCGCCAGTCCCACCTGCTTCAGGTTGCTCAGGCAAACCGTCTGGTGGGCCTTGGACTTCGCCTTGGACAAGGCCGGCAAAAGCATTCCGGCAAGGATCGCGATGATCGCGATCACCACCAGCAACTCGATCAGCGTAAAGCCACGCCGGGCCGGAGGAACATGGGTGCGCATGGGGAAGACGCTCAAACTTTGGAATGGTCCGACCCAGGAATCAAGTGACGGTTCCGTACAGCGCAGCAGTGAGCCGGGAACGAAAGGTCCTGTGCGGAGCTCCTGTCGCCGGGCAGGTGGAACCGACAGCGGCCCCGGTTCCTGGAACAACTGCCTCTCAAGTTCGGGATCCGCCTCCACGCCCGCCCTGGCCAAGCTGATCAACCGGTCCACGCCGGAAAGCTTCCCTGGAACCGGCTTCCGGCGTGCGTTCGGTTCCGCCAGGGATCCCGGCCACCCCTGGGCCCTGAAGGCCTGCCGATGCGCCTCTTGACACTGCCCCCGCACGGAACGAGGAGGCGACGTCCTCGTCGCCGTTCCAAAGTCTTTCCCAGGGCGATGAGGACATCGCCGCCCCGAAACCACTCTCAACGGGGGAGCATCAAGATGCGCCCCATCCCATCGCCCTGCCCCGAACCTGCCATTGCCGAGGACCAAGGATCCGGTTCACACTCCCCGGACGAGCACCTGTCAAAAATAATGAAATTCCTCCCCTCCCTGATCGCGGCCTTGGCCGTTGCCTGCGCGGCCAGCGCCCAGGAGCCCAACAACCGTCCCCACGCTCCCACCGCGGAACCGGCCGTCGCCACCCAGGCCCGTCCCCAGGCCGTGGCCGCCCCAGCCGACGGCGAGCGCATTGTCTTCATTGGAAACGGCCTCGCCGAACGCGATGTCTACTACAGCCGGATGGAGACCGAACTCCACCTCCGCTACCCAACCAAGAATCTCATCGTCCGCAACATGGGCCGCCCGGGTGACACCCCCGGATTCCGTCCCCATCCGGCACGCACCTCGCAGTGGGCCTTCCCCGGTGCGGACAAGTTCCACCCGGAACTGAACACGCACTACGGCAAGGGATTCTTCTCCACGCCCGACCAGTGGCTCACGCACCTCAAGGCGGACACGATCGTCGCGTTCTTCGGCTACAATGAATCCTTCGACGGCCCGTCGCGCGTCGCCAACTTCGAGGCCGAACTCGACGCCTGGGTCCAGCACACGCTCTCCAAGGCGTACAACGGGACCGCCGCACCGCGCGTCGTCCTCGTGTCGCCCATCGCCTTCGAAAACCTTTCCGCCAAGCGCGACCTTCCCGACGGCACCAAGGAAAACGCCAACCTCGCGCTTTACACCGAAGCGATCCGCAAGGTCGCCGCGAAGCACAGCCTGACGTTCGTCGACTTCTTTGACGCTACCAGGAAGCGCTACACGCGGAAGAGCCTGCCGCCACTGACGATCAACGGATTCGCCCCCACCGAGGCGGGCTATTCCGAACTTGGCGTCCTGCTCGCCGACGGCGCCTTCGGAAAGCAGAAGCGCCAATCCAAGACCAGCGCCGAACTGGTCAACGCCGCCGTCAAGGAACGAGATTACTTCTGGAACAACGACTACAACCTGGTCAACGGCGTCCACACCCACGGCCAACGCTACAACCCGTTCGGTCCGCAGAATTATCCGGAGGAAGTCCAGAAGACCCGGCAGATGATGGCCCTGCGTGACACCCTGATCCACGACACTGCCGCCGGCCGCACCAAGCAACTCGCCGTCGACGACTCCAAGACCCAGCCACTCTCCCCCGTCCCCACCAACTTCAAGCGTCCCACCGACTACCTCGATGGCGTGAAGGCCATTGAGAAGATGACCGTGATGCCCGGTTACAAGGTCGAGCTCTTCGCTTCGGAAAAGGAATTCCCCGAACTTCGGAAGCCGGTCCAGATGTCGTTTGATGCCCGCGGCCGCCTTTGGGTCGCCATCACGCCCACCTACCCGCACTACACGCCGGGTGAATCCCGCCCCAACGACAAGATCCTGATCTTCGAGGACACCAATGGCGACGGGAAGGCCGACAAGCAGACCGTCTTCGCCGACGGCCTCCATCTCCCCATCGGATTCGAACTGGCCCCCGAGGGCGTCTACCTCTCCCAGGAGCCCAACCTCTGCCTGCTCGTCGACGACAACAAGGACGACAAGGCCGACCGCATGGAGATCCTCATGCACGGCTTCGACACCCACGACACCCACCACGCCATCTCCGCCTACAGCGCGGATGCTTCCGGTGCGTTCTATCTCCTCGAGGGCCGCTTCCTCCACAGTCAGGTCGAGACCCCGTACGGTCCCGAGCGCTGCAACGACGGCGGCGCGTGGCGGTTCGATCCAAAAAGCTTCCGCCTCGAACGCCACATCCAGTCCGACGTCAACAACCCCTGGGGCATGGCCTTCGACGACTGGGAACAGGGCGTCCTTTCCGACGCCTCCAGCGGCGAGAACTACTGGGCCCTGCCCATCTCCGCCAAGATGCCCTACGGCGTCGAGATCCGCCGCGCCGGCGAGTACGTACCCAAGCGTTCCCGTCCCACCTCAGGATCCGAGTTCGTGTCGTCCCGCCACTTCCCCGAGGAAGTCCAGGGTCACTTCATGACCTGCAATTCGATCGGGTTCCTGGGCATCAATTTCAGCTCCGTCCGGGAAGATGGGTCCGGCTTCACCGGCAGCCTCGCTGGCGACCTCATCAGCTCGTCCGATCCGAACTTCCGCCCCGTTGACCTCGAGTTTGCGCCGGATGGTTCCCTTTACTTCATCGACTGGCACAACGCCCTCATCGGGCACATGCAGCACAACGCCCGTGACCCGAACCGGGACCACGAGCGCGGCCGCATCTACCGGGTGACCTACCCGGGCCGTCCGCTGGTGAAGCCCGCGAAGATCGCCGGTGCCCCCATCCCCGAACTCCTCGAGAACCTGAAGTCCCCGGAGTACCGCACCCGGTACCGCACCCGCCGCGAACTGCGCGGGCACCCGGCTTCCAAGGTCCTTCCCGCCGTGCGCGCGTGGGTGGCGAAGCTCGACAAGACCGATCCGAACTACGAACACCACCTTTGCGAAGCGATGTGGGCGACGTGGGCCCAGAACAAGCCCGACACTGGACTCATCGTGGCCGCACTGAACGCCAAGTCCCACAAGGCACGTGCGGCCGCTGCCCACGTCCTCCGCTACACCACCCACCAGATCCCCAGCGCCGTCGCCATGCTCCGCCAGGCCGCCAACGACCCCAACGGTCGTGTCCGCCTCGAAGCCATCGTCGCCGCCTCGTGGCTCGACAACGCCGACGGTGCCCGGATCGTCCTCGACGCACTCCGCCATCCCTTTGACAAGTGGATGAGCCCGGTCACGGGCCAGATCCTCGCCACGACCCTCAAGGATGATGTGGCCGCCCTGACGGGTTCGGATCCCCAGATCCTCGCCACCAACCCGCGCGCCGCCGACTACCTCGCCGGCAAGCTGAAGCTCGGCGAGGCACCGCCGGCCGACGACCAACGCGAGTTCGGTCCCACACGCCAACTGTCCGCTGCCGAGCAAAAGGTTTACGCCCTCGGCAAGGAAGTCTTCCATCGCGATGCCCACTGCGCCACCTGCCATCAGTCCTCCGGCACCGGCACCCCGGGCATCTACCCGCCGTTCAACGTCCCCGGCAATCCGTGGCTCGCGGACGATGACCGCCTCATCAAGGTCGTCCTCAAGGGCCTCTGGGGTCCCCTTGAAATCAACGGCCAACGCCTCAACCCCAACAACGGGGTGCCTCCGATGCTCGGATTCGCCGGGCTTCTGAACGACGAGGAAGTCGCCGCCGTGCTCAGCTACGTCCGGCAGTCGTTCGGCAACAACCTGCCCCTCATCACCCCGGCCCAGGTCGCCAAGGTGCGCGAGAAGACCAAGGGCCGCGCCGACTTCTACATGGTCGAGGAACTCATGAAGGAACACCCGATCCCGGGCTGGGAAAAGTGGGGCCGCATGGCCCGCCCCGCCGGCAACGGCAACATCTACGAGTAAGCTGGGTTGCCAGCGCCCTCGCCCACAACGGGCGAGGGCCACTCCCCCTGAAGGCCGCGTGCCCTCACGCGGCGCAGGCATAGGCCGACCGGCATCTGGAACCTTGGAACGTCACGTCGGGTGAGTGCACCCGGCCTTCAGCCTCAACATCCCTACGTTTAGGCTTGGCGGGCCCATGGTTTCCGATAGTCACCCACCATGCTTCGAGCCCCTGCCCCTTCCCTCCTGACCCCGATCCTGGCTGCCGTGGCCGCAATGACCCTTACGGCTGCAGAGGATCCGCTCTTCAAGTCTTCATTCCTCACCACGGGTGAATTCACCGGCGGCATCGAAGGCCCTGCCTGCGACCGCTCCGGAAACCTGTATTGCGTCAGCTTCCGCGAAGCCCGGAACATCGGGCGCGTGACGCCTGACGGCCGCTCGGAGCTCTTCGTCGCACTTCCCGAAAAGAGCGCCGGGAACGGCATCCGGTTCAATCCGCAGGGGATCATGTTCGTTGCCGACTACACCGGCCACAACGTGCTCCGTGTCGATCCGACCACGCGTGCGGTTTCCGTCCTCGTCCACAACCCGGCAATGAACCAGCCAAACGATCTCGCCATCGCCAAGAACGGCACGCTGTACGCCAGCGACCCGAACTGGAAGACCGGCACCGGTCAGGTTTGGCGGATCACCCAGGATGGAAAATCCCACCTCGAAGCCAGCGACATGGGGACGACCAACGGCATCGAGGTCAGCCCGGACGGACGCCACGTCTACGTCAACGAAAGCGTCCAGCGGAACATCTGGGTCTTCGACCGGGCGAGCGACGGCTCCCTTTCCAACAAACGGCTGCTGCGGAAGTTCGATGACTTCGGCTTTGATGGGATGCGGTCCGACGTCGATGGCAATCTCTACGTCACCCGTCACGGGAAGGGCACCGTGGTGAAGCTTTCGCCGAAGGGCGATGTCCTGCGCGAGATCGATGTTCTGGGTCCGAATCCTTCCAACATCTGCTTTGGCGGCCCCGATGGCCGCACCGCCTACGTCACCGAGGCGAAATCCATGCGTGTCGTCCAGTTCCGGGTAGACCGGCCGGGACTCGAATGGAGCCGCTGGAGTCGTTGATGTCGGGCATGCAACCTTGCCCCTTGGCTCGCTCTCCCACCACTATCGCGGCCCCCGGCTGTCCTCCGAGTGCCGCACCCCTCTTCATCGATGTCAAACTGGTACAGGCAGATGTCCGAGATCGTGGCCAATCTCTTCAGATTACGGCCATACATTGGGGCGAAGCCGTGGCTTGTGGTCGCGGTGATCTTTTGCGCCACACTCGCCGCCCTCTTCGAGATGGTTGGCATCGGGTTGCTGGTTCCCCTCATCGCACTGTTCCAGAACAAGCCTGAGGATTACCTCACCGGCCAATATCTGGGGCAGATCCCAAAGATGTTCCCCGGCCGGGGAAGCAGCTTCTTTGTCTGGCTTTTCGCCATGCTTGTCATCGGCGCCATCGCGGCCAAGAACACCCTTTTCATCATCTACCAGCGGCTGCAGGCCCGGTTCGGGAGAGACGTCTCCACCAACCTCCGGGATGCACTCTACAAGCGTTTGCAGTGCGCAAGCCTCCACATCTTCGAACAACGGCCGGCGGGCGAGATGCTCAGCGCCTACACAACCGAAACGATCAGAACCCAGGGAGCCGTCGACTTCCTGCTCCTCTTTCATCCAAAGGGCATTGCTCGCCCTTTTCTACCTTTGTGCCCTTGTCTACGTGTCGTGGGAGTTCTCGCTCGGAATCCTCTGCCTGATGGTGATCGTTGCCGGTGTCAGCCTCCTCTTCTTCCGGAAGCTCAAACATCACGGCGACCAACGATCCAACACCCAACGCGAGCTGTTTGGATTCATCGGCGGCGTACTCTCAGGGATGCGCGTCATCCGGGCCACCCGCGCAGAGGCCCAGTCCTACCAACGATTCTCCCAGCTCAACCGAGACCTGGGTGAAGCCGAAATCAAGGGCACCTTCTACAGCAGCCTCATGTCCCCGGCGACCGAACTCCTCGCCGTCAGCGGCGCAGTCCTGCTCCTCGCCCTGACCAACATGTGGCTGATCCAGCCCGGCCGGCTCCACCCGAGCAATCTGATGGGTATTGGGGTCGTCCTTATCCGACTCCTCCCCCTCCTGAACCAACTCTACGGAATCACAGGCCAACTCGTTTACTACGGCGCCGGTGTCCGTGAACTGCTCCGTTGGCTGGTCGTTCCCATGTTCCCGTCCCGACCATTCGGAAGCACGGCTTTCGAACGCGTCCAGAAGGAGGTCCGCATCGAGGGCCTTGGTTTCACCTTCCCCAATGGCAAGGTGGCCCTCTCCGACATCAACCTGACCATCCCCGCCGGGAAGACCGTCGCCCTTGTCGGAAGCTCTGGCTCAGGGAAAACAACTCTCGCCAGCCTCCTCCTCCGCCTCCGTGAACCCTCCACCGGCCGCATCCTGATCGACGGCGCCGACTATTGGGACTTCACCGCCGACTCCTGGCACCGCCGTCTGGGCATGGTCGAACAGGAAGCCTTCCTCTTCAACGAAAGCATCCGCCACAACATCACCGTCGGATGCCCCCTATGCCCCCCCCGCTGAGGTCGACCATGCCATTCGGGTGGCCCACCTCGGCGATGTCATCTCGCAGCTTCCCGCTGGCCTCGACTCCGTCGTCGGCGAGCGGGGAACCATGCTCTCCGGCGGCCAGAAGCAACGGCTCGCCATTGCCCGCGCCATGGTCCGCGACCCGCAACTCCTCATCCTCGACGAGGCCACCTCGGCCCTCGACAACGTCAGCGAACGCGAAGTCGAGGCCGCTCTCGACGAAGCACGCTCCGGCCGGACCTCGGTGGTCATCGCACACCGGCTCAGCACCATCCGGAACGCCGACATCATCGTCGTTCTTGAACACGGCAAGATCGTCGAGCAAGGGACCTGGGACAGCTTGGAGAAAACCTCTGGACGCTTCAGCGCGTTGTTGGCGGCAGCAAGCAAGGTATCCGCTGCAGGGGCCACTTGAGGAAAGACCTTCGAAGAGAACCCGAAGGCAAAGTAGAGAAGATGGTCGGGACGGTGAGATTTGAACTCACGACCTTCTGAACCCCATTCAGACGCGCTACCAAGCTACGCTACGTCCCGACCGGTCTGCCGTGAAGGCGACGCGGAAAATACGGACATACGGCGAACCATCAATGGTTTTCTTCACCAAAGTTGATTTAACCGTCAATCACCGCCATCCGGACCGGGTTCAGACCACTCCCACCGAGGCAATGGCGTCATCAGCAACCCGCTCAAAGACGGGGATTCGACGCCCAGATCCCCTTCCCGAATCCCCCGTTCAAGCCGTCGTCTTCGGAAGGATTCGAGCCATCAGGACTGTCAGGTCATCCGCCGGCGCGTGTGGCTCCGTGTAACGCCGCACAGCCCCGCAGAGCCGCTCCACCGCTTCCGCGGCCGGCAACGCGGACTGCCTCTGGATCTCCTCCCGCGCCCGCTCGAGCCCAAAACAGTCCGTCTGGGCGGCGTCCAGCGCCTCGTCGATCCCATCCGTCACCAGCAACAGGGTGTCGCCGGCCTCCAGCGTCAGATCCGGGCCGTTGACATAAAGAACCTCCACCCGACGCCCCAAGGGCGGTCCCGTCCTCCGAAGGGAAGCCCTCACCCCTCCCTCGGTCCCGAACACAAGGCCCTCCGGATGCCCCGCTGAGGCGTAGCTCAGCCGCAGGGATACCGGATCAATCCGGACCAAGACCATCGTGATGAATCGATCCCCGCCCAGATCATCCGCCAGCGCTCGATTGGCTGCGGTCAACAGCAGACCGGGATCGCCCACATCCTTGGAAAGCAATCGGAGGTAGGCTCGCGCCTCTGCCATCAGCAGTGCGGATCCAACGCCATGACCAGAAACATCGGCAACGACCAATCCGATCGCTCCGCCAGGTAACGTCAGGTAGTCGAAATAGTCTCCACCCGCGGACTCGGCCGGTTGCGAAGCTCCGGCAATCTCCATGCCCGAAATGGTCGGGGAACGCTGGGGAAACAACCGCTGCTGAATCTCACGGGCCACCGCAAACTGCTCACGATTCCTGGCCAACTCCGCCTGCTGCGCCAACCGGACTGAGATATCGCGCGCAAACGCCACCACCCACTGCTGACCACCGGTCGCCATTTCGTTGAAGGCGATTTCCACCGGCGTCCAACTTCCGTCCGACCGGGTCGTAAACGACTCGAGCACACGAACGCCGTCGCGGCGCGCCACAATCCACCACGTCCCAGCGGGATCATTGGGAGGCTGAAGGACATCCAGTGACTTCCCCACCACCGCGGAGGGATCCCGCCCAAAGACCATCGCTACTGCCGGATTGGCGAAACGGATGACGCCCTCCAGGTCCATCAGCAGCACGGCATCCGTTGAGTTCTCCCAGACCGATCGATAGCGGAGTTCAGACTCCCTCAGCGACAGTTCCGCGTTGCGCCTTGCTGTCCGGACACCGACCTCCCGCAACTCACGCTGAACGACCGGAACCAAACGCGCCAAGGCACCCTTGATCAGGAAATCGTGCGCACCGGCCTTCATGGCTTCGATGGCGACCCCCTCTTCAATCCCACCAGACACGATCAGGAACGGGATGTCCCTTCCAGACTGCTGAAGGATCGCAAGGGCGCGCGGGGCGGAGAGCTCAGGCAGGTTGTGGTCGGACAGGATCACGTCCCAGTTTGCGGTGGCCAATGCTTCGCTCAGCGCCGGACCGGTTTCGACACGCCGATGTTCCACCTGCCATCCACCACCTCGCAGGAGATTGACCAGGACACGGGCATCAACCCCCGAGTCCTCGACGATCAGGACCCGCAACACAGGCCGCACCACAGGGGCCTCCACCACTTCCAGGATCTCCGGGGCATTCATGATCCGGAGCCCGGTCAGGCACACTCAACGCCGACGGTGGCATCCCAATGCCAGCAATACACCGCCCGCCGCCAGCAAGCCCCAAGTCTGAGGCTCAGGTACCGCCCGGATCTGCGCATAGAAATTTGCCTTGGGATCATTCGGACCAAATCCAAAGTTGATCAGGGACCAACCGTCTTCCCGGTTCGCATCGTCCCGGATCCACGCATCCCAGAAACTGCCGAACCGTCCGTCAGGCAATGGCTGGCCCACCGTCGGCGGATCTGCAAGCACCAATCCCGCGGCATCCTTGTTGGCTCCCGTCACCCCGGAGAACTTCACCGTCCAAGTGAAGCTGTCGGGAACGTCGACAAAGGGAACGCCGAGGGTGACAACATTAAAACCCGGAGTGAGCGCAATCGGGGCACTTTCCCACAATACCGTTTTCGGCATCAGCGCCGTCTTTGGCCCAGGAATTCCATCCACGCCGTCATTCTCGTAAAAGCGCACCACCGCCGTGGCATCGAGCCGATTGGTCGGATTGAAATCCCCGAAGTATTGAAAGGCGAATTCGCTGACCGTCCGATAGCCAGTCTGCAGAAAAACCTCATCCCCGTACTCACGGGAGAACTTGTAGACGAGATTGGTGCGGACGTTGGCCGTGTTGTCGTAGATCAGTGTCTGTGCCGCCGCCTTGCCTGCCATCCCCCCGGACAGCGCGAGCGCGAGCCCAAGCCCCACCCAGACCCGATGCGGCCTCTGGTTGATGGAAACCAAGCCAGGACACTGGGCTGCGTGGAGGTCAGGAGAGGTGGAGTGCATGGAATGAAGGAAAGGAAGAAGGGGGTGGAACGTGTTCCAGATCATCGAAAAGGTTGTGAGCCTGAGACTGGAGGATCACTTGAACGACGGGGTGAGGTCTGCCTCTCCCACCGTGACTGCCTGTGTGCACCAGAAGTTGGTGCCCCGGCTAGGACTTGAACCTAGAACCAACTGATTAAGAGTCAGCTGCTCTGCCATTGAGCTACCGAGGCCCCGAACGGGGCGAAAGAATGCTTTGCCTCCAAAGGATGTCAACATTCCGATTCAACGTTCTTTGAGATTTTTCAAACGGCGTCATGCACCATGACGAAAGGCCGGCTTGAGGAAGAAGGATGGACTCAGATTTGCCACGGCGCGTCGCACATGGGACGCGTTGATGCAAACGGAGCCCGATCCACCATCACCGATCCACACTCACGGATTGGGCACACTTGAATCTTCAAACCCGAACCGGAACTCTCTTTCCCGTGAGCGATCTTCTCCCCTCCCGCACCCGTGTCCTCATCATCGGCGGCGGTGTCGCCGGAACCTCCGTGGCCTGGCACCTCACGCAACTCGGCTGGCGCGACGTTGTCCTCGTCGAACAGAACCGCCTCGCCGGCGGCACCAGCTGGCACGCCGCCGGCATGGTCGGGCGACTCCGGGTCTCCAGCAGCATGATGCGGATCAACCAGGACTCCGCCGACCTCTATGCGCGCCTCCATCAACTCACCGGGCACGACGTCGGATGGCGCCAGGTGGGCAGCCTGCTCCTCGCCCGAAATCAGGATCGCGTCGTCCAGTTCCGCCGCACCACCGGCGTCGCCTCGTACCTCGGCGTCGAATGCCACGAGATCACCCCGGCCGAAGCCCAGCAGAAGTTTCCCTGCATCCGCGTCGATGACCTCGCCGGCGCCTTCTGGATACCGCACGACGGACGCGTGCTGCCCGGCGAGGTACCCATCGCCCTCGCCAAGGGCGCCGCAGCCTCCGGGGCCACCATCCGCGAAGGTGTCCGCGTTACCGGCCTGATCCACAAGAACGGCCGCGTCCTCGGTGCCCACACCAATCAGGGGGACATCCTTGCCGATTTTGTCGTCCTCACCGGCGGGATGTGGACCCGCCAACTCGCTCTCTCCGCAGGCGTCAACATTCCGCTCCACCCGGTCGAACACCATTACGTCGTCAGCAACGCGCTTCCCGGTGCCGACGGCAATAGCCCCTGCACCCGGGACATGGACGGTTCCACTTACTTCCGGGGTGAGGACCTGCCCACGGGCGGCGGTGGCGTCCTTCTCGGGGCCTTCCAACGCACCACCAAGATCTGGGACGTTCCGCGCGTCCCCGACGACTTCTCCTTTGCCCTGCTCGAGGAGGACTGGCCCAAGTTCGCGCAACCCCTCGCCGAGGGACTGCTTCGGATTCCCGGCCTGAAGGAGGCTGGCTTCTCGAAGTTCGTGAACGGCCCCGAAAGCTTCACCCCCGACAACAACTTCCTCCTCGGCGAAACCGCCGAACTGCGCGGGCTCTTCGTCGCCGCCGGCTTCAACTCCGCCGGCATCGCCTGCGCCGGGGGTGCCGGCAAGGCCCTCGCCGAATGGATCCTGGGCGGCGCCATGCCCTACGACCTCTCCAGCGTCGACATCCGCCGCTTCGGGCCCTGGGCCAACAACCGCGGCTTCCTCCGCGAGCGCGTCACCGAATCCCTCGGTCTCCACTACGAAATGGCGTGGCCCAACCGCGAACCTATCACCGCCCGCGGCGTCCGTCTCAGCCCGCTCCACGACCGCCTCGCCTCCCACGGGGCCAGCTTCGGGACCAAGGGCGGATGGGAACGCCCCAACTGGTTCGCCCGATCCGCACCCAACTGCGCCAACACACCCGAGGTGGAATACAGTTTCGGACGCCAGAACTGGTTCCCGAACCACGCCTTCGAACACACCGCCTGTCGCGAACGCGTCGCGCTCTTCGACCAGACCGGGTTCGGCAAGCTTCTCGTCCGTGGGACCGATGCCGCCGCGCGGCTCCAGTTCCTCTGCGCCAACAACGTCGATGTCGAACCCGGCCGCGTCGTCTACACCCCGCTCCTCAACGAGCGCGGCGGATACGAAAGCGACCTGACCGTCGTGCGCGTCGCCGAGGAGGAGTTCCACCTCATCACCGGCTCCGCCCAGGCCACCCGTGATCTCGCCTGGCTCCGGCAACACCTCGCCGGGCATCGTGCGGAAGCCGCCGACATCACCGCGTCGTGGTCCGTCATCGGCGTCATGGGTCCCCTCTCGCGTCAACTGCTGGCCTGCGTGACCGACGCCGATCTGGGCAACCCCAACTTCCCCTTCGGCACCTCCCGAAGGATCAGCATCGGCATGGCCACCGTCCGCGCTGTCCGCCTGACCTACGTGGGCGAACTCGGATGGGAACTCCACGTGCCCACGGAACAGGCCGTCCACGTCTACGAACTCCTGAAGACCGCCGGCGCGCGCCTCGGCGTCGCCGACGCCGGACATTACGCCATCAATTCCCTGCGCATCGAGAAGGCCTACCGCGCCTTCGGAGCCGAGCTGTCCCCCGACGAAAGCCCATTCGAGGCGGGCCTCGGGTTCGTCATCGACTGGTCCAAGGACTTCCTTGGCAAGGATGCCCTCACCGCCCTCGAGGATCGCCCCCTGCGCAAGCTCCTCACCCAGTTCGTCCTCAAGGATCCCGCCCCTCCCGTGTGGGGCGGCGAAGTCATCTTCCGCAACGGCGTCGGCGTCGGCTACACCACCAGCGGCAGCTACGGTCACACCCTCGGCGGCGGTGTGGCCCTCGGGTACGTCAAGAACGTCGGCGCCCACGTCACGCCGGAATGGATCCTCGAAGGAAACTACGAGCTCCTCGTCGACGGCCGGCGCATCCCGGCCACGCCACATCTCCGCACGCCCTACGATCCGAAGCGTTCCCGGATCCTCGCCGCCTGATCCACCCTGCTTCCCCGTTCCACCCAACCGGATCCTGCATGCCCCACATCCACGAGAAGATCGACTTCACCGTCGCGGTGTTCGTCGTCCACGAGGCGCGCGTCCTCCTCGTCCTCCACCGCAAGCTCGGCAAATGGCTTCCCGTCGGCGGCCACATCGAACTCGACGAAGACCCCGAGCAGGCCGCCCACCGCGAAGTCCGCGAGGAGAGCGGTCTCGACGTCGAACTCATCGGCGAACGCCCTCCGACCACCGAACCTGGCACCCGCGCCCTGATCGCCCCGCGATTCCTCGACATCCACCGCATCCACGACTCCCACGAGCACATCGGGATGATCTACTTCGCACGCCCGGCAGGCGGCACCGTCCGCCTGGCCGAAGCCGAGCATCACGCCATCCGCTGGGTCACCGACGCGGAACTCGAGCATCTCGTCCCCCGCCCCACCGACGCCATCCTCTGGTACTGCCGCACCGCACTCCGCGAGGTGCGGTAAGGACGAGGGAATCTGGAACGTCGACACCGGCGCCAGGGCCGTACCAAGCCTCTCCCAATGGCACCGCAACTGCTCCAAACATGAGCATGCTTCCCGGTTCCCAACGCGCCATTCGTCCACGCCACCGCGGGCGTACCCGATCCGGCCTGGCCCGGGCCTTCACACTTCCGGAGCTGGCCATCGTCCTGGTGGTGATTGTCGTCCTGGCCCTCCTTGCCATTCCAGCCATCCAGGCGCGGGCCCGAGCCAGAGGCAACGGCATCAAATGCGTCCACAACCTCAAGTACGTCGGTCTCGCCCTGCGCATCTTCTCCACCGACAACAACGGTGCCTGGCCCTGGCAGGTCAGCACCAACGACGGCGGCTCCAAGGAATTCCTTCAGGATCCCTCCCTCGCCTGGCCCCACTTCCGCGCTTTGTCGAACGAACTGTCCACCCCCCGGATCGCCCGTTGCCCGAACGACCTGACCGGCACCCAGCCAGCCACTTGGCGCGACGCCACCAACAATTCCGCCTTCAGCTACTTCCTCGGCCTCGATGCCAGCGAGGAGTTTCCCGAGACGATCCTTGGCGGAGACTCAAACCTCGAACTCAACGGCCGACCGCTCCGCTCCGAGCTCGTCACGCTCCGGACCAACGCCCAGATCCGGTTCGACAACAGCCGCGTGAACACAGGGCAGAATGATCCATGGCACGCCACCCCTGACACCGGCAACATCCTGCTCGGCGACGGCAGCGTCCAACAGGTGACCAGCGCGCGCCTCCGCCAAGCGCTCCTCCTCCCCGGCGACCCCACCAATTCCATCCACCGCTGGCTGATTCCCTGAGCCGTTCACCCCATGACTCCCCGATCCCCACGCCGACCGCGACTCCCCGGTGCCTTCACACGCCTGGAACTGGTCATCGTCCTGGTGGTGATCGTCGTCCTGGCCCTCCTCACTTTTCCAGCCATTGCGCGTGCCCAGGCCAAAGCCAACCGCATCCGTTGCGTCAGTCACCTGAAGAACCTCGGTCTCGGTCTCCGGATCTTTTCCACCGACCACAACCGCGCCTTGCCCTGGCAGGTCAGTACGAACAAGGGCGGCTCCAAGGAATTCCTCAATGACCCTTCCCTTGCCTGGCCCCACTTCCTGTCCTTCTCCAACGAAGTGAGCACCCCAAAGATCGCACGCTGTCCATCGGACCGTGACGCCGTCCAGCCGGACGCCTGGGCCGATGCCCGCACCAATTCGGCCTTCAGCTACTTCCTCGGTCTGGATGCCAGCGAGCAGGATCCCCTCACGATCCTCAGCGGCGACTCGAATCTCGAACTCAACGGACAACGACTGCGGTCCACTCTCGTCACGCTCCGGACCAACGCCACCCTCCAGTTTGACAATTCCCGACACGATCACGTTGCCCCCGGTCCCGGCAACATCCTCCTCGGCGACGGCAGCGTCCAACAGGTGACCAGCGCCCGCCTCCGCGAAGCCATCTTCGTTCCCGGCTACCCGAACTCCTCGGGTCGACGTTTGCTGATCCCCTGAGCCGCCCGGCCCCGGCGTCCTGACGTCTGCAGCTACCCCTCCAAGCGTAGAAGTCGAGGTCCGGAGGCTTTGCCCCATCCCCTTCAAACCTGAACCTGAAAGGGGCAGTTCATCTATCCGCAGATGGCGCCGATTGCGCAGATGAGCAGCCCGAAACGCTCGGATTCGAGCCCGGCACAGGACTCAGACTGCGGGTGCAGGACGATCCCGGTCCAAGCCCCTCCTTATCTGGGTGATCTGCGTAATCTGCGGATACAACTGCCGTTTCGAGGCTGAAATCTTCGACCTCCCCTCCCCGGCTTGAAACTTGTATCTCCCACCTTGAGACTCCACGCCATGCCACGACCGGACCTCACCCCCGAACCATCCTCGCGCACGTTGAGGGTCTTCGCCTTCGACCCGAGTCTGGCGACGGAGATCGACAACGCAGGAATCGCCGAGATCGCCGTGTCGATCCCTTGGGAACCCGACCTCCAACCCGGCCCGGTCGGTGAGTACATCGAGGTCGTCGACGTCGACCCCGCCAGCAACCTGTTCTACCCGCCGGTCGACCTGAACGACCCGCGCATCCTCGCCCAGGACGGCCTGCCGCCGTCGGAATCGAACCCACAGTTCCACCAGCAGATGGTCTATGCCGTGGCGATGGCGACCATCGCGCACTTCGAGCAGGCTCTCGGCCGCGTCGCCCTCTGGTCCTCGCACCGACCGAACCGCCGGGTCCGCCAATTCGTCCGACGCCTCCGCATCTATCCCCACGCCCTCCGCGACCGGAACGCCTTCTACAGTCCCGACAAGAAGGCCCTGCTCTTCGGGTATTTCCCGACCACCACCCGCGACGCCCACAACACGCCCGGAACCCTCGTCTTCACTGCGCTGTCGCACGACATCGTCGCCCACGAGACCACGCACGCGCTCCTCGACGGAGTCCACCCGCGGTTCAACGAACCCGTGAACCACGACGTCCTCGCCTTCCACGAGGCCTTCTCGGACATCGTCGCGCTGTTCCAGCACTTCGCCTATCCGGGCGTCCTGCGGGACCAGATCCGCCGGACCCGTGGCGACCTGACCGGCGAGAGCCTGCTCGGCCAACTCGCCCAGCAGTTCGGACGGGCCAGCGGCCGCGGTGGCGCCCTGCGCGATGCCCTCGGCGAAGTCGATGCAACCACTGGCGTCTGGCAACCAAGGAAGCCCAGCGTCCGTGCGCTCGACATCACCCACGAACCCCACGACCGCGGCGCGATCCTCGTTGCCGCCGTCTTCGGCGCCTTCCTCAAGGCGTACCGTCACAAGACCGCCGACCTCTACCGCATCGCCTCCGATGGCACCGGCGTGCTCCGTGCCGGCGCGATCCATCCCGACCTCACGAACCGCCTGGCAACGGAAGCCGAACGTTGCGCCCAGGCCATCCTCCAGATGTGCATCCGCGCCATCGACTACTGCCCGCCCGTGGGGATCACCTTCGGAGAGTACCTGCGCGCGATGCTGACCGCCGACGTGGCGCTGTTCCCCGCGGACAGTTCCCGCTTCCGGCTCGCCATGCTCGAGAGCTTCCGCCAATGGGGCATCCATCCCGAGGGCCTGCGCGTCTACTCGGAGGAGTCCCTGCTGTGGCCGACGCTCGCTCAGGTGTTGCGGGAATCCACCGAGGTCCCCAGCGAATGCGACGCAGCCGCCGTGTTGCGTTCGCTCTTCGACGCGACTGAGGTCGCGAGGAAGACACCCGACCACGATCCACTCAACCCGCGACCGCCAAAGATCCGGAACTTCGAGCCCTGGAACCTCGAAGGCGACCGCTACCAGACCTGGAAGGGCGCCGAGTCCAACGCACGCATCCTGTGGAACTGGCTCGTCGAAGGCCCCGGAAAGCAGCTCGCCCCGGCACTCGGCCTGGTCGTGGATTCCTGGAAGGCCCCCGCGACCCTCTTCCAGTCGGAGACCTACCCGGGCACGCTCGCCATCGAGGTTCACTCCGTCCGCACCGCGCAACGGCGCACCGCCCGCGGCAGCACGGTCACCGACCTCGTCGTCGAGATAACCCAGCGCCGCCGCGGGTTCTTCGACCCCGAAGTCCAGAAGCGCCTCGACAGCCTGACCCCGGGTTCACCGATGCCGCCAAAGTGCGACTTCATCCACCGCGCCGGTTGCACGCTCATCATCGATGCCGAGTCCCGTTGCCCGACCAAGGTCCGCGTGATCCGCACCCCCGGCGACATCACGGACAACGCACGCCTCGAAGCCGTCCGGAGTTTCCTGTGCGACGGCGGTCTGGAACCGGCCAATGCCTTTGAAGCGCCCCAGCGCCAACTCGACCGACGCGAACCCTTCGCCCTCATCCACCGCCACGGCGACCACTGATGCCATGCCTGCCAAGAAGATCACCCCAGCGCCCAAGCCCGCCGTTTCCACCGCCGATGGCCGACTCCTCCCGCCCAAGGACGGCGCCGTCATCCGCATGTATCGCATCGGCCATGGCGACTGCTTCCTCATCGCCTTCGACGGCAAGACCGCCGGGAAGCCCGTCTACGTGCTGATCGACTGCGGCTACAAACCGGGCTCCCCCGGAAAGATCGTCCGCACACCCGCGCTCGGCGCCAAGGACGTGGCCGCCGACATCTTCAAGGCCACCGGCGGCACCATCGACGTCGCCGTCGTGACCCACGAACACCAGGATCACGTCAACGGCTTCACCAAGACCCACTTCTCGAAACTGAAGATCCGCCAGACTTGGTTCGCCTGGACCGAGGATCCCGACAACCCGGTCGCCAACGCGCTCCGCAAGAAGTTCAAGGATCAGCTCCTCCGGCTGCTCGGGGCGCGCAACCGCTTCGCCGCCGACGGCAACCCCGCCGAGGTCCGATGGATGGATCAGTTCCTCGCCTTCGAACTGGGCGGTGAGTCCGAGACCTTCGATCCCGCCGCTGCCGGCCGCATCCTGGCCGCCGATGGCGACGTCAGCGGATCGGCGAACAAGAACTCGATGAAGCTCCTGCGCGGCCTCGCCTCCGACGGGCCGCGCTACCTCAAGCCCCACGGCGCGCCCATGGCCCTTCCCGGTGCCCGCAACGCCCGCGCGTTCGTCCTCGGTCCGCCCAGCGAGGAACAGAAGATCCTCGACGTCGATCCCGTGGGCATCGAGGAGTTCCACGCATTCGGCGCATCCCACGCCCTGTCCACCGATGCGGGAGACTCGATCGTTGCCCGTTCCCCCTTTCATCCGGCGCTGGGCGTCCCACTCGATTCCGCCGCCACCGACCCGGATCTGGGGAACTTCTTCCGGGATCGCTACGGCGTCCCGGAGGCACCGGGAACGCTCCCTGCACTTCCGAAGAACCTGTCCGAGATCGCGGCCAACGATGCCTCCCGCCGCATCGATGGCGAATGGCTCCAATCGGCGCTGCAGATCGCCATCGAACGGAACAACGCCACCAACAACACGAGCCTCGTGCTCGCGTTCGAGCTGGGAAAGGGTGGCAAGGTCCTGCTCTTCGCCGCCGACGCCCAACGCGGCAACTGGATCTCCTGGAAGGACGGCACCTGGAAGGATGGCGACCAGACCATCACCGCGAAGGAACTCCTCGGCCGCACCGTCGTCTACAAGGTCGGACACCACGGCAGCCACAACGCGACATTGAACGGCAAGGTCACCGACCCGCACCCCAACCTCGCCTGGATGGGCCAGGGAAACCATGCCCGCGAGTTCACCGCGTTGATCACCGCCGTCCGATCGTGGGCCCTCGAACAGGACGGATGGAACCACCCGCTGCCCGCCATCAAGGACGCCCTGGTGAAGAAATGCTCCGGCCGCGTCCTCCAGACCGACACCCACCTCGAAGACACCCCGGCCATCCGAACCGACCCTGCCTTCGCCAAACGCACCCGCGGCACCCCGCTCTACTTCGACCTGCGGATCGACGCCTGACGTAGCCCCCGCCTCAAACTTGTCCATGCAGTCGTCGCCTGAAGCGGAGCCGGAGGCGCGGAGGTGTCCTTTGGGGTTTGGCCAGCCAAACGCATCTCGCGCTCTGACGTCCCCGCAACAGGCATGCCCCGCCCCGCTGCACATACCCGGGATCCCGCTCCAGCGCCGGAGGCGCGACAGACAGTAGACCCGGGCGTGAGCCCGGGTTCCGTCCCGAAATGAAACCCAGCCCCAGCGGGGCGACAGAACCACTTCACTCGGTGTCACCCGCAAGCGGACAGGATTCTCCCCACCTTCCCCTCGACTCCTCAATGGGTCCCACGCATCCGCCGAATGGATACGCCAGGCAGCCGAAGGGTTTGGTGCTGAAAAAGAATAAAACAAATCTGTTTTGAAACAGTTTTACTGTAATCCATCTTCAGCCAACGAAACTGTTGCAAAACAAACCCGTTTCACAAAATGAAGGAGCTTCCAGACTTCTACACCGGAGCCCCGCTGGAACCCGAGGACCTGTGGTTTCGGGAGGCCTTCATCGACCGGCTCTGGGAGATCGTCGCGACCCAGCATCTGGTGCTTTCGGCTCCACGCCGCATGGGCAAGACCAGCGTCCTCGATGCCCTCGCTGCTTGTCCCCGAGATGGCTTCGAACCGATCCCGGTCTTCGTCCAGGACATCAACCACCCGGCTGACTTCCTCTTGCTCGCCTTGGATCTGTTCCACGAACGCCACCCCAAGCTGTTCCGCGACCTCTTCAAGGGCACGATAGGTTGGATCGGGAAGGCCTTGAACAAGGTGGATGAGGTGAGTGCGAGCGGCTTCAAGGTGAAGCTCCGCGAGAATGACCCGGATTGGCGGGCCCACTGGAAGGCCTACGGCGACGAGTTCTTCCGCGAAGTGCGCCGCCACCCGAACTGCCTCCTCCTGCTGGTGGACGAGTTCCCGGACATGATCCTCAACATGCAGAAGGATCACCCCGAACTGGTCCGGCCGTTCCTGGCCTGGTTCCGGGGACACCGTCTCGATCCGCGCCCGCCGCAGGATCGCATCCGCTGGCTCATCTGCGGCTCCGTGAACCTGCACAGCACACTCGACGCCCTGGGCTGTCTCGACACGATCAACGACTTCCACGACGAACCCCTGCCTGTCCTGACCCCAGCCGAGGTGAAGCAGTTCGTCCGCGAGATGCTCGGGGGGCGTGAGGTGCCGTTCGCAGCCCAGGTTCCCGCCCGGGTCGCCGCTGAACTCGGCCGTCCGGTGCCCGTCTTTCTCCAGATGGCCACCCAGGACTTGGTCCGGATATGGAAAAGGCACGGAAAGAAACTCACCGCACGCGACGTGCAATCTGCCTTTGCCGACCTGGTTATCAGCAGCGGAGCCCGGGACAAGCTCCAGCACTTCCACTCGCGTATCGACCGCTACTACCAATCGCCCAAGCGTGAGGCGGCGTACTCGATCCTCGCGAAGCTCAGCCTGAGCAAGGACGGCCTGCGTCGAGCGAAGCTGTTCACCGATTTCGAGCGCATCCTCCTCGAACGGGGTGAAACCCTCGTTCCCGAGGAGCGGAATCGGCTCTTCAACCACCTCATGCGCGATCTCGAAAACGATTTCTACGTGGCCGAGATCCAACCCGGTGTCTTCGACTTCGCGAGCGGCCTCCTCAAGAAATGGTGGAAGAAGTACTACGCCTGAAACCCATGAACCTCAAAACAGCGGTTTCATCCGCAGATTGCGCAGATAAGCAGGGACTCGAACCGGGCTCGGATCCAGGCATTTCCGCCTGTTCATCTGCGCTATCGGCGCCATCTGCGGATAGATGAACTGCCGACTCCAGCATGAATGACCCACGCCCTGCCCCCGGTCCCCGCTCCCAGTTGGGGATCTACCGATCCTGGCTCACGAGCCCGGAGCATCTCCGCCACATCACCGTGGGACGGGACGCCCTGCTACGCGACACCGTGGATACCCTGCGGAAGAACGCCGGCAGGAAGCCCAAGCACCACCAGCTCTTCATCGCCCCGCGCGGCTGCGGCAAGACGCATTTCCTGTCCCTGATCGAGGATGAGATCCGTCGCGATCCAAAGCTGACCGCCGCCTACCAGGTCGTCCGCTTTCCCGAGGAGGCGAATCGGGTGGGTTCCTTCGCCGACTTCCTGCTCACGCTCTGCGGGATCCTTGCCAACGAAGGCGCCCCATGGGCCGAACTCCATGAACGGCTGGCCACGGAGGAGGACGACGACACCGTCTCCGAAACCCTCGTGAAGGCCCTGCGAGCCCGCTGGCACGAGACGCGACGGGCCTTCGTACTGATGGTGGAAAACCTCAACCAGATCCTGGAGGAACAGATGAAGAAGCCCAAGGCCGTCCAAGCCCTGCGTGGCTTCCTGATGGCCGACAACGGCTGCCTCTTGATTGCCACTGCACCCGTCCATTTTGGGGCGCACACCAAGCCGGACGCGCCCTTCTACGATTTCTTTGACACCCAACTCCTCGATCTCCTCAGCGCGGAGGACACCGTCACGCTCATCCGGCGAAACCTCGAATGGGACCACCGCCAGGACCTGCTGGATCGATTCGACGAACTCCGCCCGCGCCTGCTGGCCATCCACACGATGACCGGGGGTAGCCCCCGCCTCACCGTGATGCTCTACGAACTGCTCTCCACCGAATCCATCACGGCGGTGCGGGATCAGTTCCTCCAGCTTCAGGACCGCATCACCCCCTTCTACCAGGACCGGATGCGCGATCTTTCCCCGCAGGAACGTGCCGTCCTGGAGACCATCGCCACCATGCGTGATACACGGGGACAACCGGCCCCGCGGAAGACGCCCGCGAACATCGCGAAGCGGATGCGAATGAGCCAACCCCAGACGTCCTCCCTGCTCGCGCGCCTCACCAAGGACCTCTATCTCCGGTCCGATCCCAACCCCGACGACAAGCGCTCCACCGTCTACACCATCCGCGAAGGCTTTTTCGACCTATGGCTCGCCATGAACCTGAGCCGGGCCTCCGCCCGACGCATTCCGTTCCTCAGCGACTTCTTTGCCGCCTACTACCAGCAGGAGGAGGAACGCCGTCGGAAGCGGGAGGACTACTGGCATCGGCTCAAGTCCGGCGAGTTCAATCCCGACGCGGCCGAATCCCTCAGCTACCTCTCCACCGTTGGTGAACCCCACGAGATGGCCACGGAGAAGCTCAAGCTCCTGCCGTCCTTCTACGGCGCGGGCGACAGCGGCGGAGCACAGGTCCTGAAGGACGAACTACGCCAACTCCCTCTCGACAGCACCGGGCAATGGCTGGGCCAACATGCCGATGAGCTCACTGACACCCCGTTGGATGAGATCGCCCGGATGATCGACTGCTGGCAGGCCCGCCGCGAGGGCCAGCTCGAGACCTTCGCCACGCGCCTGTGTGAACTGGGCCGCGGACTGGACTACGCCAGCTGGTCACAGGTGAAGATCGACTTCCTCCGCGACCACATTGAAGTCGCACCGTTGTCCAGAGAGCGCGTGGAGGCGCGTCTGCATCTGGCGAGGATCCTGAGGGAGCTCGCGCGTTGGAATGAGGGGGAACCTCAAAGCACCACGGCACTCGATGAGGCAGGACAACTCAAAGAGGACGACCTGCTCGCTGCGACGTTGAATGGCCATGCGACGTTGCTTTACGAAACAAGCCGCTTGGCTGAAGCCGAACCCATGATGCGCCGCGCCCTTGCCCTTACCGAAACCCTATTCGGGGCCGCTCATCCAAACGTCGCCAGTTGCCTCACCAACCTTGCCCTTCTATTGAAGGCGACAAGCCGGCTTGCAGAGGCCGAATTGCTACAAAGGCAGGCCCTCGTCATTGCCGAAGCCAGCTTCGGTGACGCGCATCCCAACGTTGCCATTTGTCTCAGCAACCTCGCTCAATTGCTGAAGGCGACGAAACGTCTCTCAGAGGCCGAACCCCTAATGCGCCGCGCCCTCGCCATCGACGAGGCCAGCTTCGGAGACGCGCACCCCAAGGTCGCCATCCGCCTCAACAACCTCGCCCAATTGCTGCAGGACACGAACCGCCTCTCGGAGGCCGAACGCCTGATGCGCCGCGTCCAAGCCATCCGCGAAGCCCAAGCGAAGCAACTGGCACAGCTGGCGGGAGCCAATCCAACAACCTCCTGATTGCCGGCAATGCTGAAAACCCGACACCTCCTCCGCACCTACGTCCTCGCAGGACTCGCGGCCGCCGTCGGTTCGGTTGCCGCCCAGCTTGGCCTTGGCTGGCTGAGCATCGAGGTCTTCAGGCCCGAGCATCCGGAGGTGGCGGCGTGGCGTCTGTGGAATGACTTGTACGAGAGGCTGCCCTGGCTCACGGCGCTGCTGACCTCGCTCGAGCTGCTCGCCCTCCTGTGTGCCCTTGACCTCATCATGAGAGCGCGCACCACATGGGTGATGGCCGTGGCGGCAGGCGTTCCGACGACGGTTCTGGGACTGGTGTGGATCCTGCCCTCGTTCATCCACTTCGACACTCCGTTGAGAGCGGTCGGTTTTGTCCTCCTGTTCATCGGACTAACCTTCGCTTTGCTCAAGACGGTGCTGGCCTTCAAACACCCTCGTCATCCCGTCGGCTTCTAGTGGGTTTACCCATTACCCACCTCCCAAGGGCTCACTCCCTGATCCCATGCTGGCGGGCAAAGGCCTCGGCTACCTTCCGATCCAAACTCTCGTTCTTCCGCATCCCTTCATAAATCATTTGCAGTGCCTTGGTCCGGTCGGGGCCCTGAGGGAGGGTCTGGAGCCATTGCATGGCAGCCCCTGGATTGTAGGGATGGACCTTGGCGGCGTACGCACTGGTGACCGCGGCCTTCGCGGGGCTGTCGGGTGCGCTGTTGAGCCATTTGCCGGCGGCGAGGTAATCCTTCTCCGCCCACTCCGTGGCGAGTTGGAAGGCCCGCTCCTTCGACAGGTCATCCGGCATCCCGCTCTTTGCAAGCCAGTCGAGCCATTGCCCTGTTTCGCCGACCCGCACCTTGCCCTGCATGTCCTTGGTGGCGGCAACCAGCTCGTCACTCGACAGATTCGCGGAGCCAAGCCATTCCGACACTTCACTGAATGTCGGCTTTGCGTCGCTACGCCGGAAGACGAGATCGCCCAACTTGCTGTTCACCAGCTCAACCTGTTCCGGGGTTGAGGCGAAATCCCTCATCGCCGCAAGCAATTCGGCTCGTTTCGAGGGGCTGTCCGCATAGTAGTCCAATGCTCCACCGATATACTTGGATTGAAAGGCTGGCGGCGCTTGAGCGAGGCACTGGAAGACGAGCTGGAGGTCCTTCTTCTCATAGCTACAGAAGTAAACCAGGTGTTGAAATGGATCCTGAACATATCCCTCCGGCATTCCCTTTTCATCGAGACCAAAGAGCTCGGGGGAATCGCCCATCATCTTTGCCATCTCCAACGGGTATTTCGAGATGAAGACCGTCCTGACGTAGAAATGGATATCCCGAGTGATGGGCAAGTTGAGGTCGGGATTGCGGAAGCATTCGGCCATGAACTGTTGGATCGCTGCCGGATCCAATCCTTCCAGACGGATCTTCATTTCCGCCTTCAGCCTCTTGAATTCTTCATCGGCTTCGCCGTTCGGGTTTCCACCAAAATCGCGAAACAGGGAAAAGTAATCCAGCGCGAGGGCAGTGACCTCCGCCTTCGTGAGGCGATCTCCGTCGCGCCGATCCAGGCGGTCGTTGGGAATTGGGCCGCCGCCTGCCGTTCGGCCTCCATCGGTGGCAATGGCCGCGGCCTCCGCCAGGAGTTTGGCATTGGCCTCCTTCTTCCTGGAAAGCTGCTGATACTCCCGCCAGCCCAGAAGCACAGCACCCAGAAGAATGAGGGCGGAAGCGACGAGTGACGCCTTCATGATTCAATTGAGCCTTTTCAGCAGTTCTTCCCGGAGCGCGGCGTCCGAGATCATCATGGCCAACACCCGCGCCCTCTCTCTCGGATATGGGACACTGCCGTTCACGCTGCCCTGGATCAGTGGAATCAACAGTTCGTCGCTTGCCCCCGAAGCGTGGTATTCCATGGCGATTCTCTCGACGAACTCCTGGGCTCCCGTGGTCCCTGTCTTTTCAAGGTACGTTTGAAGCGCAAATCCCGTGGCTCGATCCGCGGAAGAAGGGTCGATCGCCTGAATCCATCGGCGATGGTCGTCGAACTTCTCACGGGACGGTGTGTTACCCCTGTCCCGCATGGCGCGATACTCCGCGAAATCCCTGAACTCGTGAGCCATCAGCGAGGAACGCTCCTCAGGGCTGATGCCGAGGCTGTCGAGGTTCTTCTGGACACTTTGGGGAGGTGTGTCGCTGGACAGGCTGAAGTTCTTCTCCGTCACACTGTTTTTCCTCAGTATGGCCATGTACTCCTCCATCGGCATCGTTTCGCGAAGCAGATCCACGAATGCCTGGGCATTTCCCTTGGGAACGTCCCACATGTAGCTACCCAAACCACCGCGCAACTCGGGCGGAATATTCCTCATCCGCTGCTCAGCGGCCGACGGATCGGATCCGAGCAACGACATGATGAAAGCGGATTCAAAAGGGAGCAGGATGGGAGATTTTCCACCCAGCTTCGTATAGAACACACCTGACGCGAGTTGGCTCTCATACCAGGTCGTCGCCGCGACGGGATCATGCGCAAGCCACTTGTTGAACGTTCCGATACGTCCCGGGGCTTTCCCCTCCGCCTGGTACTTTGCGATGTATTCGCTGAACGCAAACTCAGGATTCGAGCTTTCAAGTTCCTTCAGCATCACCCATTCGAGGTCATCGCGAAGCGGTGCGTGAATGCCAAGCGCGGCCATCTCCGTATAGGCTTTCACGAGTTCATCGGCACTCATCTCGGAGGCCAGCTTTTCCAGCCTCTTCCATGCCGCAGTGTACCTGTAATTCGCCTCATCATTGATGAAGAGAACGAGCCTTTTCCAATCCGTGGAGGTGCTCACCCAATCGGCCGAAGGCGTGGTCTGCGGCTTCGATGGTTTCTCCTCTCTTTTCGCCTTGGGGCTGATCGCCTCGGCTCTGGGGCGTTCTTTCTGGGAAGCAGGGGCACTGCGCGATTCCGCGATCCTTCCCTGAAGTGATCGATTCTCCTGCTCCAGGGAACTATTTGCGCCACGCAGGTGGGCAAGCCATGCCGCAGCAATGACCAACACGACGACCGGCGGCACGTAGTGAATGATTTTCATGATGCATCGAAACTCAGGGGAGGAATCAGCCCCACTGTGTAGTTCGCCGAAGTCTTCATCCCGGATGCAAAAATCGTCAAAGAGCGGGGGTAAATCGGGAATGATGGGTATCGGCTTCGTGGTTGTTCTCACGGAACAACGAGCGAACCCATCGCATCAAAGACGGGTAAGGCAATCGGTCAGCCCCGAGATTCTTACATTCGCCTCAGTCCCAACCCGCCATTCCCCCAGTCCTGCTTGTTCCACAGGCGTCTGCCAGGACCGGTCAGTCCTTTGCCGCAGCCCACTCCAGGAACCGGCGGAGGGGCCGGCCACGCTTGGCCATCGCCTCGGTCGCGTTCTGCAAGGTCGCCATCGGTGCCACCGTGGCCCGCAGATGACGCTTCAGGTGGGAGCCGTACCGACGAAGTGAGACGCCTCATCCACCCGGACGCAGTCACCGACGGTCACCTCGCCACACCACGCGCAATTCAACCCGACACTACCGAGGTTCACTTCCCGGACCTTTGTTCCCCAGACGATGGCGAAGGACATGGTGAATGAAGTGGAGGGTCGCTGTGAAACGTAGCCCGCCCAGTCGTCACTTGGCGACCGGGACCGTATTGGTGCTGAAATTCACGTGCACGAAGCACTCCGGGATGTGCGAATCCCAGATCCCGTGGCGCGTCCAGACCCAACCACTGGAGTCCTTCGCAGGCGCGGCTTCCTTGTAGGTGTTGAAGCGCGAGAAATCCATTCGCCACACATCCCCCTCTCGGGGCGGCAACGACCGATCATCGGCCTTCGCCAGCCATTCGAGTCCCTTCCAAGGGAACGCCAGTTCCACCGTCCAACCGCGGTCGCGGTCCTCGTCCTTGTTCACCGTGCCGTCGATCTGGACCGCCGTCCTCATGCCCGGGAAGGTCCAGTTGAAATGCCCCAGACGGCCACCTCGCGGATGGGTCGTGAAACCGACGCCGTTAAACGGAACCAGGTTCTTCCGCGCGAACTCCGGTGCCTGCGCGAACCCTGACTTCACGTAGGCCTCCTCCCAGATGAAGAACACCTCGTACACCGTGTTGTAGGCGTTGATCTCGAACTCGTAGTACGCGTCCCGGCCCGCGATGAAGAACTCGACGTCGTTGTCGTAGTAGATCGGATCGTTGTGCTTCGTGAACTTGGCGTGCACGAAGGGCTCCTCGATCCGGTACGCGACGTACAGGTTCATGTCATCCCACACCACCATGGCGTGCGTGTCGTGGATGGTGGGACCTCCGGAAAGGATGTCGACGAACCGCGGCGACCGGGGCGCGTTCTTCCACACCGCTTCGTCCAACCGCCCGTCGATGACGATTGGCTCACGGACCTTCATGGCGGTGTAGCGAGCCACGTCCTCCGGCGGACAGGGAAACTTGCTCTTCGCGACGGCCGGCGCGGTCTCGTCCGCCGCCTGCATCAAGGCCGGCATCGCGGACAGCACCAACGCGGTCAGCGCCACGCCGCCCATCAAGGAAGTCATCGGATTTCGTCTCACTCCCAAACACCTTCGCGAAACCGTCCCACGCCGCCAAGCCTCCAGCTGACCATTTCCTGCCCTCTGAATGCCAACAAAGGCCCATCATTGTCGTTCACGGACAACTCCCCAACAAACCTACGGTTAGGATTATGAAACCGAAGCGATGCGCTCGCCTCATGACCGCCCTGGCTTGCCTTGCATCTGCAGGCAGCAAGCTCGTCGCCGACCCAGACCTCGTCTGTGTGGGAGGAGTCCTGCATGTCGGCTCCGCCTCCGATGTGCTCGCCGCGACGGGAGGCATCGGACTTTCCGGTGCCTCAGCCATCTTGTCCGTCCCTTCTGGCTTCAGCCTTCATTCCGCACCGGTCGACGGCTTTCTGGACACCGTCACACTCCTGGATGAATCCGCGATCTATCGCATCCGTAGCGTTCCCCAGAACCAGACGGCTACTTTTCACGTAGCCACCGTAGTCAATGCCTCAACGACGGAAGGAACCGTCGCAGTCACCCGGCACGGGACGGGCATCGCTGACATCAGCCTCCGCCTGCTGGGACGGGCGGCCACACAGGATGGATTGACGGGACTCCCCCTCCGATGGCACCTGGACTCGTCGAACACGTCCGCGACGGATCAACACAGCCTGAGTCTCGCGTGGGACGCCGTCCTCGAACCGACGGCCCTTCCCACAAAGGCCTTGTTCGCTTCCTATGATGGCACGACGTGGAACGGCCTTCTCGGATCCGTCGTCAATGGACCCGCAAGATCGCTCGCTCTCTCCACATTCACCGGAAGCCTCTCCAGCAGACAATTCGTCATCGCGAGCGGCACGGCACCGAACGTTGCCAACGACACGATTGACCGTCAGCCAGAGCAACGGATCAAGATCCACACCGGCATTCTCCTGGCGAACGACTTCAACGGCGGAGCAACGCTGTCCGTCACGGGAGTCTCGGCTTCCAGCAGCCTGGGAGGCCTCGTCACCCTTTCCGCCGGATGGGTGTTCTATACGCCTCCGGGTGGTCTGAATGACCTCACCCAGGATTCGTTCACTTATACCATCTCCAACGGACTCGGTTCGGACTCAGGGACCGCATTCCTGATCGTCCCGGCTCCGGCGAACAATCAGGCCGGAAACCTGACCGAGGTCGGGGACAACCCCGGCGGCGGCAAGGTCCCACGCTTTGCGTGTGTTCCAGGACGAACCTACCAGATCTACGCAAAGTCGGAACTCACCGACCCATGGCCACAGTCCCCGACCATGACCGCTGTCGCTGACAGCCTGGGCCGCCTCTCCGTGACGGATACGGATGCCACGGGGCCGTCCCGATTCTATCGATTGGTCATGGTCCGCTAACCCTTCGACCAAACCTTCCTCATGAACCCCTTCTTCAATCAACGGACACTGGCCGGGCTTGCCCTCGCGACCGCGCTCGGTTTTCTCCGATCCAGCGCCCAGGGCACCACGCTCTTCCAACTCGGCGAAACAGGACTCACCTACGACATCCCGGACAACGACGGATCTGGAATCGCACGGACCCTCACAGGATCAGGCCTTCCGACGACAACACCCTTCTCGCTGCTGATCTCCCTCACGGTGGAAGGCACCGGGGTAGGAGCCTACAACGGCGACTACTACGCCTACCTCCTCCACTCCACGCCGGGCGGCGCCGTCACTGCCACGACCATTCTGCTGAACCGGGTCGGACGTGACTCAACCCAACTCTCCGGATACGGGGACGACGGATTCAGCCTGACCCTGCGGGACTCGGCACCCACCGATGTCCACCTGTACCAGCTGCTGACTGGATCCACACCCTCCACGCAAATCACCGGGACCTACCAACCGGACGGCCGCGATGTGGATCCACTCACCGTCCTGGATTCGTCCCCAAGGTCGAGGTTCCTGTCCTCGATCGAAACCATGGACCCCAATGGCCAATGGACGCTCTTCATCGCCGACATGGAGTTCGGGGGCACAGGCCGACTGACCTCCTGGCAGATCACTGCGTTGGAAGCGTCGGCGGTCCCTGAAACCCGCACGATCCTGGCGGCCACCTTGACCCTGTCATCCGCATTGGCTCTGGCAGCGTGGAACCGTCGCCGCTCTCAAGCGGGTCGTGCCAACGCCCCATCCACATCCGATCTCTCCCACGAAACTGATTCCCGTCCGTAGGCATCCACCCACTCACTCCAGATCCATTCCTTTACCCATTACTCATCATGAAAAGAACGCTCCCATCACTTCTCGCCATTCTTGCGGCGTCTCCGATCCTCCTCGGGCAGGTCGGCATCGGTACCACGACGCCCCACTCCTCCGCCCAGTTGGAAATCGCCGCACCGACAAAGGGCTTCCTGCCGCCACGCGTTTCCCTGCAAAGCACCGTCGATGTCTCCACCATCGTCGGGCCGGCGGCCGGCCTCATCGTGTATAATCAGGCCGATGCTGGGAGCGGGAACTCCGCGGTGACCAAGGGAATCTACAACTTCGATGGGACCCACTGGGTCGCCATGAACAACACCCCGGTCGCATCCACCACCCTGCCTGTGGTCGGAACGATTGGCGCCTTCACGATCTTTGGCATTGACGGCCAAGGCTTCTATGGGCAGCTGGAAAATTCCGACCATGACGACAACACCGGTCTTTCCGTCACCCTTCCCCCTGGCAAATGGGAGGTAAAGGTCGGGGTGAAGATCGTCGGTGGAGATTTCATCAACGGGCTTGCGGGCGAACCCGCACTCAATGGCACCCGGGCTTCCTGGTCCCATCGCTTCTATCTCAAGGATTCAGACACGGCGATGTCTGGACCGCGATGGACTCCCTACAAAGAACTGAATCCGGGCACGGGCTCCATCACCCAGGACACCATCCCGGGCCTGGCCTCCGTCATTGAAAGGGAACACAATCTGATCGACGTTCAGCAAAACAATACCCGGGTGCTTTTTGTTGAAGGCTGCATCTGGATCCACAATTCCGGCGCTACCGCAAAGTCCTACTATCTGTTCCACACAGAAGTGATGAGCCCTGTGATCCTCAACTACGCCGCCCAGCTGAATCCGAATCAGCCGCAGTCGATCTATTACGGCGCCGACCTCAGTGGGCATGGTATTGGAGGATCTGGACAGGGCGCCAACTACATCGTCGCCTATCCCCATCCCGTCCAGTAGTCGGGCACCACAGTCGTCTCCCGATAGTCCGGCTCAGTTCTGCGCGCCACTATCGGGTAGTCGCTTGACTGGTCGGCAACCGTTGCCAGGGGATGGGAAGGAGTCGCGGTCCAAGACACGCGACGGCCTTCTCGAATCGGGCAGCACGTGCCCACTCCCCGAGCAGGGGTTGCCGACCGAGGACACATCCGCCCGCCCAGTGGGAGAATGCCGGCAAGACCACGCGGCCATCGCCCACAAGGAAGGTTGGGACCTTGGCCGATGTCGTTCCTCCATCCCCGAGTTCCAACGCGGGATGCTCGTGTCCGCTGAAGGTCCAACTCACACCCGGGCCCTCCGCGGGTGGCACATGCCCGTGGATGAAGCGATACGGGCCTTCCCGACGTTCCTCGACGCAGGGCAGCGGCACGCCCCATTCCATCAAGTGGGATTTCAACCGCACGTCGTGGTTCCCCAAGACCACCTCCAACCGGACCGAGGCGGGCAGACCGCGGATCAACCCGGTGACGGCCTCGCGTATCCCCTCGGGACTGGCCACGGAATGAACGAAATCACCCAGCACCAGCACGACCTCGGGGGACCAGTCGGCACACAGGGCGTTCAACCGCGTCAGGGTGTCATCCTCGCCGATCGGTAGCAGCTGCCCCCGTTGACGCTGCGCCCACGCGTACCCCAGGTGAAGATCCGACACCAAGAGGAGCCGGCCCTCAGCGAGGTACACCGCCCGACGGGCATCAAGATGTACGCCCTCCGCCACGGTCCACCTTCCTGCCTCGGCGCGCTGTGGTGGCATCGGCCATTGCCGCGTCTGATTCATGCGTAGTGATAGCGAAGCTGTGCGATGA
The DNA here is from genome assembly GCA_965283655.1 of Limisphaerales bacterium. Classification (GTDB taxonomy): domain Bacteria; phylum Verrucomicrobiota; class Verrucomicrobiia; order Limisphaerales; family UBA9464; genus UBA6176. Next base: position 303,458 of record CBDIPJ010000004.1, read on the forward strand.
GGAGATCGTCACCCACGGCCTTGTACACCATCCGGTGCTCGTCCGTGATCCGTCTGGACCAGTAACCGGCAAGGGCGTGCCGCAATGGTTCAGGCTTCCCGATGCCCTCGAATGGGTGGCGGGTGGTGTCCTTGATCAGCTCGTGGATCCTTCGCACGAGCTTGGGGTCGGTGCGTTGCCAGAAGAGGTAATCCTCCCACGCCTGCTCAGCGAAGATCAGTCTCATGAATCCGCAGGGAGCTTATGCTCCGTTCCCATTCCTCCCTCCAGCGACTGGATGGCTTCGAGCAATCGACGTGCGTTGGCCGGACTCCGAAGCAGGTGCGCCGTCTCTTCCAACTCCTCGTAATCATCCAGCGACATGAGCACCACCGCCTGGTCGCGGTTCCGCGTGATGATCATGGGGGCACGATCCTGGCAGACCTGATCCATCGCTGCCGCCAACCCCTCCCGGGCTGCCGTGTACGTGATCGCCTTCATATGGACAGGATCCTGTCCAACCAAAGCCCGAAGTCAACGACCCAGACAAAGATCCCAGATTCCAGACCTCCCCGTTTAGGCTGCGTGCCCCCACGCGGCGGGGCGGAGGAGGCTGCGCCGGGTGAGGGCAACCTACATGGGGAGTCCCCAACTCCCAGTCTCCAGTCCTGTAGGCCGGGTGCCCTCACCCGGCGATACCCATGAAGCGCCGGGTGAGGGCACCCGGCCTACAGAGGGAGTTGCCAGATTTTTGAAACCTGAAACTGAAAACTTGCGACTCACCCCCGCACCGCCTTGTACATGGCCAGGCAGCGTTCCCGCTGCACGGCGTGATCCACAATGGGCCGCGGATACCGGCCTCGGGACAACCACAGCGGGTTCTTCCACGGTTCATGCACCCCGTCGTCCGGAACGCCCGACAACTCCGGGATCCATCGGCGCACGAAACGACCGTCCGCGTCGAACTTCTCTGCCTGCGAGGTTGGATTGAAGATCCGGAAATACGGCGCGGCGTCGGTCCCCGTTCCGGCGCTCCACTGCCAACCGCCGTTGTTTGCCGCGAGGTCGCCATCGACCAACCGCTGCATGAAGTACCGCTCCCCGCGTTGCCACGAGATCAGCAGATCCTTCGTGAGGAACATCGACACCACCATCCGCAGCCGGTTGTGCATCCATCCCGTGGCATTCAGGCAGCGCATCGCGGCGTCCACGATCGGATATCCCGTCATTCCGGCACACCACGCCTGGAACCACTCCTCCCGCCCCGACCATTCCAGACGGTCGTACTCGGGCCGGAAGGCGCCCTTCGCGACATGGGGATGATTGGCAAGGATCTGGGCGTAGAACTCGCGCCAGATCAGTTCGCTCTCCCAGATGTCGCAACCCTTGCGTTCGTCATCGGAGGTCGCTCGCAATCTCGCCTCACCCAACCGCTTCAGCAGCGTCCGGACATTGATCGTCCCAAACCGCAGGTGGGGTGACAGACGCGACGTTCCCGTGTCATCGGCTGGATGATCCCGTCCGGTGGCGTATCCGAAGACCTTCCGTTCCACGAAGGCGTCGAGGGCGACCTGGGCCGCCTTCTCGCCCGCGGGGAACAAATCGTGCCCCAACGGATGCCCGAGATCCGCACTGGCCGCAGGCAACGGCAGCGACACGATCGTCTCAGGCACCGGTGACTTGGCAGCGGCGAGACGGGGACGTGGCTCGGGACGCGCCCGCAACCGCCACGCCTTCGAATATGGCGTGAACACCGTGTACACCCCGCCGGTTCCCGTGAGGACTTCGCGTTCCTCCCACACCACGGAATCCTTGAAGGACTGGAACTGGACGCCAACCGCACCCAAAGCCTGTTGGACCCGGGCATCGCGCTCGCGTGCGTACGGTTCGTAATCACGGTTCGTGAAGACCGCCTCGGCCTTCGCCTCCCTGGCCAACAGGGCCAATTGCTCATGCGGCACGCCGTGTCGGACGATCAGGCGGTGTCCCAGGGCTTCCAGATTCCGCGACAGGGATTCGAGCGATCGCATCAGGAAGGCCACGCGGGCCGCGCCCACGTCCGGAGCCTGGAGGATCGCGTCATCCCAGCAGAAGAACGGGATCACCGTCTGCGAACGGGTGAACGCCTCGTGCAGTGACGTGTTGTCTGAAACGCGCAGGTCGCGTCGAAACCAATGAATGATCGTCCTCAAGCAGGCCGACCGTAGCACCGACCCAGAAATCCGACAGCAACGGGAAAATCCCCAAGGTCGCAGCCGTGGTTCGAATCCGCCTCCTCACGTCGTCCTCCACTCACAATCGTACCAGCCACCTTCCACAACGTAGCAGCCGACGTCAGGAGACTGTGGAAGCGGTAAGATTCCAAGTTGAAGGTCCAAGGTTGAAACCCTTCACCCTGCCTCGTTACCTCGTCAGCTACCCCAAATCGTAGCAGCCGACGTCAGGAGGCTGTGGAAGAAGTCCCAGTTTCCTGACCTCGAATCCTGCGACTGGGTTCTCCGATGAAAGGCCGCGTGCCCTGGCAAATGGGAATCCCAGCTGAAGGACGGGTGCCCCCACCCGGCGCACTCCACAGGCCTTCAAACTTGAATCTGAAAACCTGGATCTCAGGGCTTCCGCTCAACGGCCGCTTCGATCGCCTGCGGCACCGTGCGCGGCCCCAATTGCCCATGATCCGCGAATCCCCCGTCGACATCGTCCTTCGGCAATTCAGTGGCAAACCGATCATCGTCGCCCAGATCCTTCCGGAGCTTCGCCAACTCCACCTTCAACTGCTGGACGGTTGCCGCCTGCGCCGGATCATCGACCACGTTCCGCTGCTCCTGCGGATCCTTCACCAGGTCGAACAACTCCCACGCATCCTTCTTCCAGTAGTGGACGAGCTTGTGGGTCCGCGTCCGAACGCCGTAATGCTGGCGGGTATTGTGGTGACCCGGATCGTGGTAATAGCGGTAATACATCGAGGTGCGCCAATCCGCCGGCGCGGATCCCTTCAGCCACGGCACCAGGCTGCGACCGTGGATCTCGGGTGGGACCGGCAACCCGGCGATCTCGAGGAACGTCGGCGCGAAATCCGCATTCAACGCGATCCCTTCCGGCACGCTGCCCGGACGCGTCACGCCCGGCCAACGGGCCAGCAACGGAATGCGAAGGGACGCCTCGTACATGAAGCGCTTGTCGTACATGCCCTGGTCACCCAGGAAGAATCCGTTGTCCGAGGTGTACAGGATCACCGTGTTCTTCGAGAGGCCGGTACGGTCGAGATGATCCAGGAGGCGCGTCATGTTGTCGTCCACCCCCTGCACGCAGGCGAGGTAGTCCTGCATGTACCGTTGATACTTCCATCGCGTGAGTTCCTTCCCGGTCAGCGTCTTCACCGATCCGTCCGGCTGGGTCACCGCCACCTCGGTGGGCGCCACGCCAAGCCACTTGCTCCGCTCGGCGGGCGTCTGCAGGTCCGCCGGCGGTTCCAACTTCAAATCCTGGCGCGTCAGGTTGCGCGCGATGGTCTGGCGGTTCTCCGGCAGGGCCGACGGCCGCGTCGCGTAGTCATCGAACAACGTCGGCGGCTCCGGGATGACCTTGTCCTTGAAGCGGGCCCGATTCTTCGGATCCGGGCTCCAATCCCGATGCGGCGCCTTGTGGTGGAGCATCAGGAAAAACGGCTTGTCCTTCGGACGCGTCTCCAGGAACTGGATCCCGAGGTCGGTGATCACATCCGTCGCATAACCCGAGACCGTCAACCGCCCCGACGGCGTCAGGAACGCCGGGTTGTTGTAGGCCCCCTGCCCGGGCAGCACGATCCAGCGGTCGAACCCGGTCGGATCCGAACCCAGATGCCACTTGCCGATCATCCCCGTGTGGTAACCACCATCGCGAAGGCGACGCGCCACATGATCCTGCGCCCCATTGAACCGGTTGAACACCGGGCTGCCGTTGGCGTGGGAATACTTGCCCGTCAGCAGCGTGGCGCGGCTCGGTGTGCAGATGGAATTGACGACGAGGGCATTCGCGAAACGTGCCCCCTCGCGGGCGATCCGATCCAACCCGGGCGTCTCGTTCACCTTGGAGCCATAACACGACAACGCATGGAACGCGTGGTCATCGGTCATGATGAACAGGATGTTGGGCCGGTCGGCACCGAGCAGGAGGAACGGAGCCAGTGCGGCACACACGGCAAACCACCGGGGAAGGGCCATCGTCAGCTTCATTTGAGGAATCCAGACTCTGGGGTTGGAACCACGGACAACGGGAACCTCCTCACCCTGCGCGCTCAACCTTTGCGACACAAGCCGCGATCTGTATCACCGCATCTCTCAACACCGCCGGGTGGGGCACCCGGCCTTCAACCGCGGCTCTGGCAACTGGCAACTGGGCTCTGGCAATTCCCCATTGAAGGCCGCGTGCCCTCACGCGGCGCATCACTCAGCACCGCCGGGTGGGGTCACCCGGCCTTCAATCGCGGTTCTGGCCTCCCCCATTGTAGGCCGCGTGTCCCCACGCAACCCTGCCCCCAATCCGTGGCCCCAGTCCCGGCGGGACGTCAAACGGCAGCCCAACGCATGATCGCTGGGTTTGTCTGCCAACGCCAACGGCGTTGAGCCCCGAGCCCAGGGTTGGCCGAGGAACGAGGCCTACCCTGGGTTTGTTCCCACCGCGCGAACCAACCGCATCGCGGTTGTGGCCATCACCGAGTCACACCGGACACGAACGGCCCGAAACCGACCCTCGCAACCCTGCCCCCAATCCGTGGCCCCAGTCCCGACGGGACATCAGATGGTAGCCCAACGCGTGAGCGCTGGGTTCCGTCCAGCCATGAATACCCAGCCTCCGGCAGGGGCGACAGAACCCCGACGCCCCGCCCCCCTCAACCGGGCAGGATCATCACCACCACCTCGCCGATGACCTCCACGACACCAAAGGATACCTCCGTCATTCCCGAAGCACGCACATCCTTGTCCGCACCCACCACCGCCGATCCTTCGATGAAATGCCTCCGCAGATCCTGAACCTCGCCAGCATCCAACCACACACCCCGGCAGCTGGGGCACACATCCAGGCGACGTCCATCAACCAGCACATCCTCGCACCCGTCCCGACACTCCGGGCACTTCAGTTGGGATCGTTCGCCCCGACGCGCCATCCACACTTCGGACATTCCCTTTTCGGACATCACCCGATGCAGGGCAGCCCCTGGAATCCAGAAGCCACGACATCGCTCACAACGCCAGTAGCGGTATCCGTTCACTTCGTTGCTGGAGAGGATCTCTCCATCCCGCGGGCAGTGGTGGATGGGCAATGGCTCCGTCATCAAGGCGCCAATGAAGCGCCCTCCAGGGAACGGCGCAAGGGGTACCTCCGGGATCGCGACGGCAACCGGTAGCATCTCGACACTACCCCAATTGGAACGGGGTGGTGACATCCTCGTCGCCGTTCCAGAGCGCTTGCCATGGCGATGAGGGCGGCGCCGGGCCCAAGCACTTCGTGTCGCTTCCCCAACTGGGTCACGAACCCGCGCTTCGACATCACCCAGAAGACTGGCACCGCGCCCTCACCCCATTCCTGCGCACCGTCGAGTGATCGGCCTGCCCGCCACGAAGGCAGCCCCTCAAATCAGGTTCACCGGCCAAGCCAAACGGAAGCTCTGCCCCCCAGGCCCGGAGGGCCGAAAGAAAGTAGCCCACGGCGTGAGCCGTGGGTTGATGTTGTTTGTGGGCCCCAGCCCCAGCGGGGCGACAGAACCATATCCTTCCGGAATCTTGCGCCTCTCCGGGGCTGGAATCCTTTTGCGCTTCAACCCACGGCTCACGCCGTGGGCTATCCTCTGTCGGTGATCCGCACCTGGACACGGCATCTCCGCGTCCAGGCGTGAACCAAGGTCCTGGATCCAACGGGGCATCGTTTCCGGTGGTCCTCGACCTCTCCGCCCAATCAAAGGCTCGCCATCGTTCCGCCAATCCGCTTCCGTCGGCTTTCGGGCTCAGCCGCCGGTCACCCTGCCGCATCGACAACAGGACGCCGTCGCCGGAGCCCATTCCGCCGAGCCATGTCCACTGCCACCGATTCCCTTGAAGCCTGGATCCACTCCTGGCTGCCACGCGAGAGCCTGCGCGATCCGGCATCCGCCGTCGCCGAACTCGCCCGACGCTGGTCCGAGCGTCACCGTTACTGGCATGGGATCGGACACCTCCGTTGGCTGGTCGACGCCATCAAGGCCGAGTCGCCCTCCGCCGCCCGCAGCGCCCTGCTGCTGACCGCGCTCTATCACGACGCGATCTACGATCCCACCTCCGGAAGCAACGAAGAGGAAAGCGCGCAGCTCTGGCTCTCCCACGCCGCACAACCGGAGGGCCAGTCCGCCCGCCAGATCGCCGAGACCATCCGGGCCACCGCGTGGAAGACCCCGCCGGAATCCGAACTCACCCGACGCTTCTTCGCCCTCGACACCTACCCGTTGGACAACACCTGTCCGCTGTCGGAACGGGTGCGCTACGAGCAGGCCATCTTTCGGGAATACCAGTGGCTCCCCTTCGCGACCTACCGCGAGAAACGCGCGGAGTTCCTCAAACGCTGGGCCCGGACCTTTCCCGACCACAGCGCCGGCGCCACCCAATGCCTCGACCTGCTGGGTTCGTTGACGCCGCGCATCGCGCTCTACCCGGGTTCCTTCAACCCATTCCACCTCGGCCATCTTTCGATCCTCCGGCAGGCCGAGAAGGCCTTCGACAAGATCATCCTTGCCGTCGGCATCAACCGCCAGAAACCCGGTGCCGGCGAAGCCATGGCCGAACGGCTCGCCCGGCTCCAGTCGCAGCTCCGGTTCCATCAGGTCACCGGATTCGGCGGCCTGCTCTCCGACTACATCGGCGAACTGGACCATCCCGTCACCGTGGTGCGCGGCGTGCGCGACGGCACGGACCTGGAAGCCGAACTGCGTTTCGCCCGGTTCCTCAACGACCTGCGTCCGGACACGCAGATCGTGTGGATCGCCGCCGAACTCCAACACGTGTCCTCCAGCGGCATCCGCGAACTCGAAAGCTTCAAGCCCGGCGCCGGCGCCCGCTACATCCCAACCCTCGAACGGATCTACCACACGGTTCCCCCGTCGACGGCGGAGGAATCCGTCTAAGGTTTCCGTCCCTCCCACGTTAACCCGACATGAACGCGATCGTCCTGCGCACCTTTGCCTCCCTGGCAGCCGCCTGTGGATTGGCGTCCAACGGCCACGCCGAGCCCATCGCCCCGCCCAATCCGGCCGTGCACGCCGTCAACCAGCTGGGGCTGGACCTGCACCGCCAGCTCGCGACCCAGCCCGGGAAGAACCTCCTGATCTCGCCCTGGTCGATCCAGACCGCGCTCGCGATGACCTACGCCGGATCCGCCGGCACGACGCGGAACGAGATGGCGAAGGTCCTGCACTTCGACAGCAACGAGACCAACCTCCACGCAGGATTCCGCCAGATCTCCGAAGCGCTGGCCGCCGAGGCGGATGCCTCCGACGGCACCTTCGCCTTCAACATCGCCAACCGCCTCTTTGGCAGCAAAGGCTTCACCTTCGAGAAGCCTTTCCTGAGCACCGTCGCCACCTGGTACGGCGCGCCGCTGGAACCCATCGATTTCGCCCAATCCGACGCGGCAACCCGGCGCATCAACGGCTGGGTCGAGCAGCAAACCAAGGACCGCATCCGCGATCTGATCCCACCGGGCCTGTTGAACGCCGACACCCGTTTGGTGCTCGCCAACGCGCTGCATCTGAAGGCGGCCTGGGAGAAGGAATTTGCAAAGCGCGAGACGAAGGCCCGCCCCTTCCATGTGGACGGCGGCGCTCCGGTTCCCGTCCCGACGCTTCACGACGTCGCGCAGTACGGTTATCGCGATTTCGTTTCTTTCCACGCCGTCAGCATCCCGTACCGCGGCTGTGACCTTCAATTCGTGGCCTTCGTTCCAAAGGCCCCCGATGGTCTCGCCGGGGTGGTGGGGCAACTCACGACCGAAACCTTCACGACCTGCCAGCACCTGCCGGGCACCGAGGTCGACCTCTTCCTGCCCAAGCTCAAGCTGGAACCGGTTGGCATCGCCCTCGGCTCCCAGCTTCAGGCCCTGGGGCTCAAATCCGCATTCGATCTCCCTCCGGGTTCGGCAGACTTCAGCCGGATGGCGAACCCGTCCAAGGATCGCCTCCTGATCTCGGAGGTCGTCCACAAGACCTTCCTCCAACTCGACGAAAAGGGGACGGAAGCCGCAGCCGCCACCGCAGTCATCATGGCCCGCGCGACCGCAATCCTGCAGAAGCCCAAGCCCGTGGTGGTCCGCATCGACCGCCCCTTCGTGTTCGCCATCCAGCACCGGACCTCCGGCGCCTGCCTCTTCCTCGGACAGGTCACGGACCCGCGATGATTGGAGTGACCATCGTCGGTTTCTCGCAGATCGCGGGCGTTCTCGATGCCACGGAGCAGTCCCGTCTCCTCGCGGCACTCGGGCCAGCGACCGGCCCGGGCCGACGCGGCCTGCTGTCGAATCCCACCGTGGCCGCCTTGGCTTCCTCTCCCACACTCCTCGACCTCGTCCGCCCACACCTTCCCGCGCCGCCCGTCCCGACCCGTGCGATCTACTTCGACAAGTCGCCCGACACGAACTGGCTCGTCCCCTGGCATCAGGACCTGACCATCGCCTTGCGCGAGCCCGCGGAAGTCCCCGGATTCGGACCGTGGAGCACCAAGGACGGAATCACCCACGTCCAGCCTCCGGTCGCCTTGCTGGAGCAGATGCTGACCGTACGCCTCCACCTCGATCCGACCGATGCCTCGAACGGCGCGCTCCGGGTCCTGCCCGGCTCCCATCGATCCGGCCGACTCGATCCCGCGCAGATCCAGCAATGGCGGGAACGGCAGCCCGAGTTCCTGTGTTGCGCCTCGGCCGGCGACGTCCTGCTGATGCGCCCCCTGCTCCTCCACGCCTCCGCCCGTTCCACCACTGACCGCCACCGACGCATCCTGCACATCGAGTACGCCGGCTTCACCCTGCCCAAAGGACTGCACTGGCACGACCAGGCCTAAGCCGTAGGCCATGCATTTGGGTGACGGAGAATGACTCGCGCAGAGACGCGGAGACGCGGAGAGAAAGGGCCTTTGACTCACCGTCATCGAGTCTCCAACCGGTGAGCCCTTTCAGGGGTTTCCGAACTCCCATTTTCCTGTTGTTCTCAGCGTCTCTGCGCCTCTGCGCGAGATCGTTACTGCATGGATTCGGCTAAGCCTGATCCGTGATCCCGGGCTAACCGACCGAAACTTCGGGGACGCCCTACCACCGACGACCCTTCGCCAAATCACCCCAGCGAACCCGCCTGGGTTCCCGCCACGACGCGGTTGCCCCAACGGGGCAAACGGTGACAGCCCGGGGTGGAACCCCGGGGCCGCGTTCCAAATAATCCGCGCCCTGAATGGGCGCACGAAGCCTCGAAGGCGCGAGGAATTCCCGGCGCAGCAACAGGATCACGGCACAGGCGACAATCGGGTGACGAATCCGCGCGGGCAGAGTTGTGGCATGGGACGTGGCCGGAATGGATCCGCAACAGGGAGATTCAAGTGTCCAGCACCGGTCAGCCTCGGCGCATCATGCGCCCATGAAGAGGAAGTCGTATAATTGGACGCTGCCGCCGGAGATTGAGTCGAGGCTCGGCGAGACGACCTATGGCCGGCAGCGTGCCATTTCCGGGGGCGGACACCTGCTGGTGATCCTCCATGCGCCGCCGGCTCCTGGTTCAGCCGAGCGCGAAGCGGTGCTGTTGCTCCGCAAGCCGGAGGGACAACTGCTCGTCAATGGATTCGAGGGTGGCGAAATGCGGACCCGCCGCCTGCTGGCTGATTACCGGGAGCGTCTCGACGCCCTCGACGAGCGTACGGAGGCGGCTCAGGGAGCCGACGAGATCTTCGGCGTGCTCGGTGAATTGGGACCGCTCCAGCGATCAATGGCCCATCTGGCCGATGCGCTGCAGTCGGCGCGGGATCTGGTGAAGGAGGATCGGGTGCTGATCTCGCTGCGCGACGAGGCCTACGAGATCTCGAGGGGCTTCGATCTCCTGCTGTCGGAAGCGCGCATGCGGATGGACTACCGGATCGCCCGCAACTCGGAACTGAACCAGGAACAGGCGGCCCGACAAGCCATGGCACAGCACAAGCTCAACATCCTCGCAGCCTTTGCGCTGCCGTTGACCGCGATGGCGACGTTGCTGGGCATGAACATCCAGCACGGCCTGGAGGGGCGTCCGCCCGGAATGTTCTGGATCGTCCTCGCCGCAGGGACAGCCGTCGGCTTTGCAGTGCGGGGCTGGGTGACCCGCTGAATTCGCTGGCCTCAGCGGCTACCAATGAACCGAGGACCGGTTCGTTGAGTAGGAGCCACGGAGCTGTAGGCCGGGTGCCCTCACCCGGCGCAAGCATTGAAGACCGTAGACGCGATGTAGACCACCAGTTCATCGCTGCAAAACACCCTTTCCGTCTAGGGTCGGTTCTTCGCGCGAAGCCGCGACGGCGCGAGGGAACCGATTCTGCTGGACGGACTGTCGAGCGTCGCGAGGCGACAAGGGACGGCATCCCATCCGGGGAAATCAGCGTGATCCTTTTTGCGTCTTCTTGCGTTTCTTGCGGCAAAACACCGGCTTCCTTTGAGCCGCAAAAATCGCAAGAGGACGCAAATTCCGAGCAGGCCTGCCTCGTCTGTCGGTGCTCCGCACCTTTGGGCTCCCGGCGCGACAATCACACGGCGGCGGGTTGACGTGCTTGAACTGTCAATTCTACGGGACTGACCCCATCGCCCCTCGAAGCCGTATCCATGCAGTAGTAGTCTCACGCGGAGCCGCGGAGAGCGCAGAGAGAGGCCGATCCCGAATACTCCGGGGTCGCCAACCATTCACCCAGCGATGACTGCCCAGCTTGCCATCCAAGTGTCCTTTCTCCGCGTCTTCGCGTCTCCGCGTGAACTTGTCCCCGCCTTCAATCGCATGGTTAGGGCCAAGGTCCTCATCCGCGCCCTGCAGGACCGGCGCCTTCTGACCGCATAGCCTGCTCCTCAACGAAGCCAGAACGTTGCAGACCAGTCGCTGAGTGCCTCGCCCGTGCCACTCGCTCGAACTCGATAGCCACCCGCCGTGGCAGGCTTGGGGTCGAGCCAAGCGGCGGTTCGGGTGGTCGCTGCGGGCAGCCAGGGCTCCCATCCGAAGCTTCCAGGATCCGTCGCTCGACAACGTATCCGGTGGCACCAGCGACTTCGCCCCAGGTCAGTTCGACGCCCTTCTCGGCACGCCTTGCCACGAGGAGAGTTGGACTGGGCAGACCGGGTCGACCCGGCGTCCATCGCACGTGGGTGGTGGCGTTGCCGGTATACTGGGCGGTGAACAGGTCGTAGCTGCTCCCGTCGCGGGCAGCGATCAGCTCAGACGGTCCGTCGAAGATCGGCGTCTGGCTCTGGGGCCCGATATGAATCCGGCCGACCGGGGTCAGGTCGCGATGATGGAGTACCAGCACGTCCATACGCTGCTCGTAACCGACGAAGAGGAAATCGCCGGCGATCGAGGAGGCATACGTTTGGTCGTGGGGCGCACCGGGAGTCCACTCGACATCATGCGGGAGTTCACGTCGGTGGGTTTCCCTGGGTTCGGTGCCACTCAAGTCGAGGCGGACAACCAGTCTGCCACCCGGATGATTGTGGCCGATGGTACTCGGCAACTCTTTGGTGAAGCCGAAGACAAAGAGGGACGAGCCGTTAGGGTCGACCTCCAGTCCGCGCATGACTCCCCCCTCGCCAGCAAAGGCGGCAGGCACGGGCAGCAAACGGGCGTTGGCGAGCAGATAGACTGGCGCGCCATGGGCATCCAACTGGCTTTCTGGCGCAAGATGGCGGATGCCCTTGGCCCTCTCATCGATCCACCAGAGTCCACCGTTGGTATCCACGGTGAAGTAGTGCATCACCAGCGTCTCGCCGTTCTGCCATTCGCCCTTCTGGAAGCGACCGTCGCCATCCCGGTCCACCCATAGGCGCAAGGTGCTGCCCGCCGGTTGATGCGGTGGCCAGGTGGTGCCGGTTGGCTTGCCGCTGATATAGCCGCAGGGGATGGCAATCTCGCCATGCGCCCGATCGAAGCGGTAAAGGGCGACCTGATCGCTGTACTGGGTGGTGACGAAGAGGAACGGCTGGCCGGCAATCCGACGCACACCCAGGACATGGGACAAGCCGTTCAGCCGCCCATCCTCAGGGAACCGCCAACGATCCAGGGTCGAACCGGCGGCGCGCCAGCCATCGCCTTCGCGGCCCTCCCCCTCGCGGACGTAACGCCAATTGGTACTCCACGCCGTAGAGGTGGCACCGGGATCGGTCTCAACAGCATCAAGGAAGGCGAGGCCTGACATGCGCCAACGGAGCATTCCGTCCGGACTGTAGCTTTCCAGTCGGCTCTGACTGGTACCCGCTCCCCCGACACTGAACACCATCAGGTTCCCAGAGCCGTCGACACCTATGCCGCGGGCGGTGTCAAAACGTCGGTCACCTGGCACGCCGTTGGCACCAGGCAATCCGCCAGGCTCTCCGAACACGCCACCCTTCATCCAGGTTGGATCGCGGCGGGGTTGGCGGTCCAAGCCGGTGAACGCATGGATCTGCTGCGTGGCGTCGTCGATCGATACCAGCAGCCGATCGCCACCCGCGTCGTAGGCGATGGCGATGGCCTGGGTCGTGCCAGGCAATTCCGCCAGAGGCCGTCCTTCGGGGCTGAAGCCACGCACCGCGCCGGGTGTCACCGGCAGCGCCTGATGAACGGTGAGGCCCCGAAGCCCCATCGGCTTGTCATTGGCCAACCGCAGGCAACGCCAGGATCGGCCGTCCAGGGTCAACACCGTCTGCGGCCACCACGCGCACTCGCGCTCGATGCGATGCAATTCGGTCCATGGACCCGCGGGATCGACGGCTCCCGACAGCACCGCACCAGCGGTCGCCGTATTGAAGCCCGCGCCGTAGAAACGCAGTTGATGGATCGGTTGGGCTTTCCCCAGATCGACGGTCAGCGCGGCGGATCCGCCCACTCCCTGCCAGAAGACCTGCTCCCCGTCGTTGCGGAGCGCATGTTCGACCGGGTGCCCGCTGGCTGCCTCGCCACGGACCGAAACTTCCAGTGGGCGATGGCCAGCCCAGACGCTCGGAACAAGGAACCACAGATTGCCACGCTTGTCGCAGCGCAGCTGGCTCGCGCCCGGTACCCGGAAGCGCACCGTCGGATCGACGATACGCTTGTTCAGATCCCAGGACCTCACGGCGCCAAGCGCATCGACACAGAACACCTGATCCCCGGCCAGCGCCACACCGGTGACCTGCGCTGCGCCAGCGATTTCCTGGTGATGACTGGAGGAAACTTCCCAGGTCTGACCCGATCTTCGGCTGCTTACCGCCAGCTTGCCGTTCTGCCCATAGACCACCCAACGATCGTTCACGGAGACACACGCGCCGGCGGTGGTGCCGAATGTCGGCACATCGGTCAAAGCGTCGCCGTTCCGGTAGATGCCAGCCGCCCTGTGCCCTTCCTCCCAGGTCGTGGTGCAATAGACCATCCCATCGGCAGTGACAGCCAGGTCGCTGGTGTAGAGCTGCAGGTAGACCTGTGCGCGATCATCCCACCGGTGTCCTCCCCGCGCAGGAGTGTGTTGCCGAGGCCGCCCGTGGTCACGGTCAGCGCGGGATACTCGTCGGCAACGGCCGAGAGTCCCCAGCGAGCCAGATCGCGCAGGTCAACAGGCCAGCAAGCCGGGAAGATTGTTGTTCCATGGTCAGGTTGCTCATTGCTTCACACGAGCATCCCAAGTCAATGCGCCTGTGTTCAGGAGTCATGGCAGGACGACCTCCACGCCACCCTCCTCGCCCTACTCGATTCCGCTCCACCGGATGCGGGTGACGCGGAATTCCACCGGTAGCGTGGTCACTCCGGAGTGAAATTTGAACCCAATACACGACTGTTTCGATAGTGTATTCAGAATGAATCTTGAGTTAATTCTCAGGTTTTCAATTTCACGCACAATACTTCTCAATATCATGCATTAAAGGCGTTTAAATGGGACCAACCCACCCCTAAGCCCCTGGCTTCACCCACTAATCCCCACTTACTCAATTGACGTTTAAATAAACCATCTCTACTTGTGTAATCAAGATGAGCGCAACACTGGCACAGGACAGCTCCCCAGCCCCCGATCCCGCACCCGTGGCTCCCAAGGGTTCGCAAACCCCAGGGGCTCTGTCCCAGAACGACACCGCCGATTGGGTCGATGTCCTCCGCCAGCACGTGGCTTCCCTCCGGTTCGGCGTCATCCAGGTCGTCATCCATGAGGGGCGCGTCGTGCAGATCGAGCGCACCGAAAAGTACCGCCTCCCCAACCGCTGAACCGTCCGCCTCACCCTCGCTTCCCATGTCCGCACTCCCCGCCCTGCCGCTCGATGCCAACGTGCTCCTTCCGTTCCAGGAGCGCCGCTCCGTCCGTCGCCTGCTGGATCCGCTGGATCGCCTGGCCACGACTTCAAACCGGTTCCTCGGCGCCTCGCCCGGTCATTTCGAGCGCGACGGCCGCGCCTACTCCCTTCCGAGGTATCTCTACGTCGGCCCCAAGGGCGGCGGAGATGTGCTGCGGATCGGCATCTTCGCCACGATTCATGGGGACGAACCGGAAGGCGCGTTGGCCTTGCCGAAATTGCTTCAGACCCTCGAACGCGAACCCGGCATCGCCGAGGGCTACGCGCTCTTCATCTACCCCGTGTGCAATCCCACCGGGTTCGAGGACAACACACGCCACGCCCGGAGTGGGCGGGATCTGAACCGCGAGTTCTGGAAGCAATCGGACCAGCCCGAGGTGCGCTTCCTGGAATCGGAGATCTGGATGCAGTCCTTCCATGGGATCATCACCCTGCACTCGGACGACACCAGCCATGGGTTGTACGGGTTCGTGAAGGGCAACGTGCTCTCCGACCACCTCATCCGTCCGGCCCTGCTGGAAGCAGGACGTTTCCTCCCCCGGAATCACGGAGCCCGCATTGATGGGTTCAACGCCGAGTCCGGCGTCATTCACGATGGCTATCCCGGAATGCTCCAGTCGATCCCCGGACTGTCCCACCCGCCTTTCGAGATCACCCTGGAAACGCCGCAACTCGCGCCCCTGCACCGGCAGGTCGACGCCTTGGTCGCGGCCTTGAAGACGATCCTCGTCGAGTTCCGCTACCTCCAGGCCATCGCGCAGAACATCTGACGCCTCTGTCCCTCGGAACCCCGACTCAGTCCGGTGCCGTCTGCAGACCCGAGCCATGAAGCCCCAACAGTCATCCACCCATACCGCCACCGCCGCTATCCTCGCCGCCCTGATTGCCACGGGACCGGTGTTGGCGCAGGCGCCCTCCACCCCGAACGCCGCCAACCCTTCGGTGGCTGCGACCGCGCCTGCCGCCATCGATCCGGAGCTCATCCGCCAACTCCTGCTGCGCATTGAACAGCTGGAACAGCGCGAGGCGGCCCGCACCAACGCGGTCACCGATGAGGTCAATCGGAAGCTCCAGCAGCGGATCGCCGAGCTGGAACAGAAGCTGGGTGCCATCGAGACCGGCGGGAAGGTCCTTCCCGAGATTGCGGTCACGCCGAATGACGCGCCCACGACGGTCGAACTCGACCGCAAGATCAAGGGCCTCGAAGAGAAGACCGCCGCCGAATCGGAGGCCGCACGCGCCAAGGCAGCCAAGACGCCCATCGTGAGCGTCGGGTCCACCGGCATCCGCTTCAGCTCCGCGGACACGAACTTCACCTTCACGCTGAAGGGCCTGATCCAGACGGACAGCCACACCTATTTCTCGGACAACGACCTTCGCGAGGGCAACGACACGTTCGGCATCCGCCGCGCCCGTCTCTACATCCGAGGCACCGTCTACCGCGACATCTCGTTCGAGATCATCCCGCAGTGGGGCGGCATCAACGATCAAGGATCCAGCCTCCAGGACGCGGCTGTTGCCTACCATCTCGGCGAACACTTCGAGATCAAGGCGGGCAAGTTCAAGGGGCCCGTGGGGCTCGGCCTGCTCCAGTCGATCGCCTGGGGCGACTTCAGCGAACGTTCCCTGGTCAGCGGTCTCGTGCCGTTCCGGAACGTGGGCGTCCAGCTCTCCGCGAAATTCTTCGATGGCGCGCTCCAGCTCGCCGGTGGCGTGTTCAACAACGCCGGCGACGGACGGAATCCCGGAAGCTTCGACTACACCGACGGCAAGGAGTACGCCGGCCGCATCTTCCTCGAACCCTTCAAGGGCACCGACCTGAAGCTGGCGAAGGGCCTGGGATTTGGCGTCGGCGGTTCGTGGGCACAGGTCAGTTCGAATGCCTTCGGACTACCCGCCACCATCGGCGAGCCACTGCCCGGGTACTATACCTCACCGGGGACCCAGCAGTTCTTTGCCTACGACCCCCTCGTGGGTCCGGTCGTGGCGGATGGCACACACTGGCGACTCTCGCCGCAGGGATATTATTACGCAGGCCCCTTCGGCCTGATGGGCGAGTACGCGCTCTCGGCCCAGGACGTCTACAACAGCACCACCTTCCGTTCCGCCCGCCTGACCCACTCCGCATGGCAGGTAACCGGCCAATGGTTCCTCACGGGAGAGAAGGCCGGATTCGGAGCGGTGGAACCCATCCGCCCCTTCACGTTCGGAAGCCCCGGCTGGGGCGCCTGGCAGGTTGTCGCGCGCTACTCGAAGTTCGACGTCGACGACAACGCGTTCCCCGCCTTCTCCAACCCGGACTTCTCCGCCACGGATGCCACCAGCTGGAGCGTCGGTCTGAACTGGTGGCTGAACCGGAACCTCCGCGTGCTCGCCAGCTTCACCCACACCTCCTTCAACGGAGGCGGGGCGCCGGTCAGCATCGCGAATCCAGGCTCCGTCATCGCACCGTCCACCGTGACCGCCCAGGACGAGAACCTGTTTGCCGCGCGCATCCAGCTCTCGTTCTAAGCCCCTCACATCCCATGGCGCTCCATCCCTCATCGACCCTTTGCCCACCCGTCTCCGGGAGGATCCACACCACTGTCCCAGCCAATCGACCGGCCCACCTGCCGGAGACCTGGAAGGGCGGCGAAGCCCCGCGCAACGCCGAGTCCAACCGCAACTCCCATCCATCCGTTGCTCCCATGAACAAGACAGCTCCAGCACGCCTGCGACGATACTCCGTCGCCGGCGCCATACTGGTTGCGCTTGCCGGCACCCCGGCCATCGCAGCCCCCTTCCTGTATGCTCCGGGCGACCTGGTCCTGACGCTCCGACAAAGCGGCAACGCGTCGGACCTCGTCGTCAACATCGGCACCGCCGCATCGTTCTCCACGCTCGCTCCGGGAACGACACGGACCATCAATGCCCTGTCGAGCGACCTGCTGACCGCTACGTTCCCCAGCCTGAACAACCTGGCGTTCTCCGTCGCCGGGGCGAACCGTCCTCCGCTGGTCGGTGCGTTTCCGATCCAGACGCTCTGGGTCACCGCACCGCGACTAGCTCCTGACCAACCCGCAGCCGTCTGGCTCCGGAAAGGCCAGGCCGTCCAGGGCAACGCCGGCAGTCAGATCGACGCCCTTGGGCGGACGGCCGCTTCCTACAGCAACCTGACGCCTGCTGGACCGGACAACACCGCTGCGGCGGTAGCCATTCCGCTCACCAGCCCGTTCACCCTGGGTCCGATCATCGGCGCTTCCTCCGACTACGTCGGGAACTTCCAGGGAACGGTCGCCCAGGTAACCGCCGAGGACTTTGACTCGGACCCGGAGAACGTCGCGGCCGCGGACCTCATCGAACTGCTTCCGGGATCCACGGCCGCAGGCACGCTGAACAAGCCGGGCCGCGTGCTGGGAACCTTCGCGTTGAAGCCGGATGGCTCGCTCACCTTCACCGCCGGCAGCGCGGTGATTCCCGCGCCGCAGATCACGGCCATCACCCGCGACGGCGACACCTCGCGGATTACCTTCGGCACCGTTTCCGGCGCCAATTACCGCCTGCGCAGCACCGGTATCGCCGGACTGACAACACCCGTCGCGACCTGGGACTCCGGGTCCACCGTCGCCGGCACCGGATCCGCCGCCACCCTGCAGGACTCCAACCCCTCCGACGTCCGCTTCTATGCCGTCGAGATCGTGCGCTGAGTCCCTTCGATGCACCTGCCACACGAAACCACAAACCTTCAACCCACACTTTTGATCCCATGAAACTCATCCGTTCGTTTGCTTCGTTCCTTGCCGCGGCGGTCGTCGCCGGGCCCGCGTTCGCCCAGGTCGAAGTCCGCATCTCCGGTGCCGTCGCCTTCCGCGACACCGCGTACCTCGCCATCCGTGACCTGTTCGGTGCCAACCTCACTTCCCAGAACCCAGTCGACAGCCCTACCGCGCCCACCTCCCTCAAGGTCGTCTGGACCGGAAAGCTTCCGGCAAGATTCGGCGACCAGACGGTCACCGTGCGCGCCTTCTACAACGGTGCCGTCGCCGGCATCCAGGACCTGACCCTGAACCGCAACGTCAACTTCCTTGCGTCGGCCACCCCCGGCGATACCAACACGGTCAACCTCCAGTCGGACATCGCCTTCTCGTCGGTGTTCCAGCAATCGACCGAGTTCCTCACGCCGAAGCTTGAGGACGTCAGTTTCGGCGCGACGCCCATCGTGCTCGTGAAGAGCAAGACCGCCCCGGCCAGCCTGACCAACATCACGTCGCACCAACTCAAGACACTGGCCGCGAACGGAAAGCTGCCGGCGTGGTTCTTCACCGGCGACACCAACCAGTCCCAGGACCTCGTCTTCATCAATCGCGACCCAACGGCCGGCCAGCGGGTGACCTTGTTCAAGGAGGCCCTCTTTACTGGCTCGCCGATCTCGTACTTCTGGGACACGGCCCAGCAGGCCTTCGTCAATGACCCGACCGGGCGTACCGCGCCACAGATCCGGGATCACCTGAACAACTTCGGGCCGGCCATCAGTTACCTCGTCACTGTCGATGCCTTTGCCGTCAACGGCGGTGCCAATGTCCTCCGCTACAACGGCACCCTGCCCTTTGCGAACGCGACCTTCAACAACACCGGCAACGACTACACCCCGCTCTACAACGGCCAGTACAGCCTGTGGGTCTACGAGCACCTGCTCAACCGCTCCTCCGCCAGCGGCAACGTGAAGCTGTTCCGCGACGCCCTCGTCGGCGCCATCAGCGAGCGCCTCAAGACCTCCGCGTTCTCAGTCCCCATCAGCAGGCTCAACGTCGAGCGCACCGCGGACGGCGCGCCCGTTGCCCCGGTGGAGTGACCTTCCCCATCCCTTCACAACGCCTGACCCAGACATGACGATTCCCGCATCCAACCCTTCCAGCGACCACGGCCGCACCGGCGGAACCTCGGGGCCTGCGTGCTCCGCCCGCCCGTCGCGACGGACGCTGGAATCGCTGGCGGGTCTCGTCCTCGCCTCCGGGCTTGCGGCCTCCGCCCTCGCGGCGGAGACCGCAGGTCCGTCGGCCTCTCCGGCGACGTCTCAGGCGTCACCGGCCACTTTCACCATCCAGTCCTTCGACGTTACCGGCAGCACCCGGCTCTCGCCGGCCCAGATCCGCGACGCCCTCCAGGACGCCACCGGACCCAACGTCAACCTCTCCCGCATCCGCGCTTCCCTCGTCCGACTGCAACAGGCCTACCGCGACGCCGGCCTGCCCAACGCCTCCGTCGTCCTGCCGCGACAACCCCTCACCAACGGCATCGCCCTCGTCCGCGTGATCGAGGACGCATCCGCCACCGTTGCACGCCCCGTCCTTCCCGGCTGGACCGTTCCATCGTTCGAGGTCCGCCACTTCGTCGTGCAGGGCAACAGCGTGCTGTCCGCCGAAGAGATCGATCAGGTCCTCGGCAACGTCTCCGGCAATTCTGTCTCTCCCGGTCAACTCCAGTCCGCGCTCCGGCAACTCCGCGAGGCCTATGTCGCCCGCGGTTACTCCAACGCCGTCGTCCTCGCTCCGTCCCAGGTCCTGACCGACGGCACCATCGCGCTCCGCATCACCGAAGGAGCCATCTCCCGTCCCACGGTCGCCGCCGCCACGAACACGCCGCCCGCACCCGCTTTCGAAGTCCGCCGCTACAATGTCCGCGGCAACACGCTCCTTCCGGCCGAACAGGTGGAACAGATCCTCGCCACGGGCACCGGCGAGAAGGTGACGCTCCCGCAGATCCAGAAGGCGCTCGGTGACCTTCAACTGGCCTATCGAGACCGCGGCTGGGCCACCGTCGCCGTCAACCTGCCCCAGCAGCAACTCACCAACGCGATCGTGCAGGTTCAGGTCGTCGAGGGAACGCTCACCGACATCCAGGTCGCCGGGAACCGTCACTACAGCTCCAACAACATCGTCCGCGCGCTCCCCAGCCTCCGCACCAACGCGCCCCTCAATTCCCGCGTCTTCCAGCGCGAACTCGACCTCGCCAACCAGGACCGCGACCGCCAGATCTATCCCGTCGTCGGCCCCGGCCCGGAACCCGGCACCTCGGCCCTCACGCTCCGCGTCAAGGATCGCTTCCCGTTGCACGGTCGCGTCGACGTCCACAACCAGTCCGGTCCCGCGCTTCCCGAGTGGCGCATCAACTCGTCCATCCAGTTCCGCAACCTCTGGCAACGCGAACACCAGGTCGGCTTCTTCTATGGGTTCTCGCCCGAATCGTTCAAGAACCCGACCCCGGACCTCGACTTCCTCCTGAACCGTCCGCAGGTCGCCTTCTACGGCGGCTACTATCGGCTGCCGTTGGGGCAGCCCGAATCGGTCGAGGAACAGATCCGCGCCAACCCCGGCTTCGGCTTCGACGAAGGCTCCCGCCAGTTCCGTCTGCCCCCGGCCAGTTCGCGACCCGACATCTCCTTCTTCGCGAACGCCGCCTCGGTCGACACCGGCATCCAGTTCACCCCCGACAAGGTCGTTTCGCAGACACCCCTCCTCACCATCGTGTCCCGCGATTCCGGTAGGAACGTCATCGGCATCGAATCCGGCGGCGCGAAGTTCAACCTGCCGATCGCCTTCGATGACCGCCACCGGCTGAACCTTTCCGCCGGCATCGAGGGAAAGCACTTCGGGCTCGAAAGCTTCAACACGAACAATTTCGTCATCACCACGGTCGTCACCAACGCCCAGGGCTCCCAGACGATCCGCAGCGATCTCGCCTCGCCCCAGCCCACGCGCACCACCGGCGTCACCTACCTGCCCCTCACCTTCGCCGCGGACTACTCCCAGACGGACACCAGCGGTTCCACGGCCATCGGGCTCACGCTTACAGGGAACGTCCTCGGCAATGGGGCCGACTTCGATCGCACCGCCTATTCCGCCAAGGCCGATCCCACCTTCGGCAAGGCCGTCCTCAACTTCCGGCGCGAACAGAAGCTCTTCCGCGAATGGTCGGCCAGCCTCCGCGCCAGCGGCCAGCTCGCCTCCGGCCCGCTGCTCCCAACCGAGTCGCTCTTCATCGGTGGCATCAGCAGTGTCCGCGGCTATTTCGAAGGCGAGGACTTCGGTGATCACGGATGGATCGCCGGACTGGACCTGCTCACGCCGCAGTTCAAGTTCCAGTTCAGCGCACTTTCCGAACCGGTGCCGTCCTGGATCCGCGGCTTCACCTTCATCGACGGCGGACAGCGATTCCTCGCGGATGCACCGGCCGGTTCGCCGGCATCGCAGACCCTGTGGAGCGTCGGCTTTGGGCTCACCGCCAACGTCAACAACCTCGTCGACCTCCGCGTCACCCTCGGCCTACCGCTCGCCGATTCCATCAACCGCGAGGCCCTCAGCCCCCGCGCCAACGTTTCCCTCGGAGGACAATTCTGATGAACCACGCCCATCGCCATTCCGCGTCGCGTCCGTGGCCCTGGTGGTTCACCGCCACGCTCGCCGCCTGCCCATCCCCGCTCGCCTTCGCCAATCCCGCGGGTCCCACCGTCGTCAGCGGCACCGCCTCCACGTCCGTCTCCGGCGCGCACCTTTCCATCACGGCTTCCCACAACGCGGTCCTTCACTGGAACTCGTTCAACATCGCCCCCGGCGAGTCCACCCAGTTCATCCAACCTTCGGCCTCGTCCGTCGTGTGGAACCACATCGCCGACCAGAATCCGTCCCAGATCTTCGGCAGCCTTTCCGCCAATGGCACCGTCGTCCTGATCAACCCGTCCGGATTCCACTTCGGACCCGAGGCCCACGTGGACGCCGCCGGGCTTGTCGTTTCCACCGCGAACGCCACGCCGATCGAATCCTCGGCCGGGCTCTTCTGGCAGTTCCAGGGCGCACCCCCGCAGGCATCCATCATCAATTACGGCCACATCCAGACCAGCCCCGGCGGGTCCCTCTTCCTCATCGCCGAGAACATCGCCAACCACGGCACCCTCGCCGCGCCATCCGGTTCGATCGGCCTCGCCTCCGGCAAGGAAGTCCTCCTCAGCCAACGCCCCGACGGCCGCGGTCTCTCGACCTCCGTCACGCTGCCCTCCGGCAGCATCCAAAACTCCGGCCAGATCACCGCGGACGCCGGCACGATCGCCCTGCACGCCCGCGTCGTGAACCAGTCCGGTTCGATTCAGGCCAACTCGGTCCGCGAACACAACGGCATCATCGAACTCCTCGCCTCGGACTCGATCCATCTGGCCGCGTCTTCTTCCCTTTCCGCTCGAGGGGACGCCTCCGCTCCGAGCGAGGGCGGCCCTTCGAAGATCCACCTTCAGGCCACGCGCAACATCCAACTGAGCGCCGGCACGCTGTGGGACCTCAACGAATCCACCGGCGTCTCGTCCCCGGGCAGCCTCCTGCTGCTTGAAGCCGGCAACAACATCACCCTCGCCAACGGCTCCCGCATCAACGCCGGGAACGGTTGGTCGGTTTCCCTCGTTGCCGGACGCGACTTCACGCAGCCCTCTGGAACACGCTCTGGAACCGGCAACATCGCGCTCAACGGCTCGGCCGGCATCCAGGCCACCGACGGCGACATCTCCCTCCTCGCCGGCAACAATGTGACCGTCGCCTCGGGATTCGTGCGTACGATCGGAGGCGGCGACATCACCGCCCGCGCCGTTGCCGGCAACATCAACACCGGCACCCGCGCGAACGGGTTCCTCTTCCGTCCCACCGGATACGAGGTCGACACCGAACTCGGCGGAATCTCTACGGCCAATGGCGGCAACGTTTCGCTGCAGGCGGGCCAGGATGTCATCAGCTTCCTCCCGCTCGCCGGCGGCCTCCAGTCCGACGCTGGCAGTGGCGCCTTCGGAGCCGCTTCCGGCAACCTATCGGTCAACGCCGGACGCGACGTCCAGGGTCACTTCGTCGTCCGCAACGGCACCGGCACCATCCAAGCCGGACGCAACGCCGGATCTGCCACCCGACTCCTCGCCCTGAGCGCCGTGGACACCCTGTGGAATGTCACCGCCGCGAATGACATCCTCCTGCAGGAGGTCCGCAACCCGAACGGAATCTTCAACAACCTGGGTTCTTCCTCGGCGCCGTTCCGCCACCGGTTTGATTACTCGGACGACGCCGCGGTCTCCCTCATCGCCGGCAACTCGGTCCAGCTTCGCGGTTCGGCGTTGCCCCGCTACAGCGATGCCTTCTCCCAGGGCATGACGCCTATCTATCCCGGAACCCTCACGATCCGCGCAGGCGCCGGTGGGGTCATCGTCGGCAACGACATCAGCCTCTTCCCTTCGCCCACCGGGAATCTCGACCTCGTCACCACCGACGGCGGTTCGCTCACCGGCACCAAGCCCGGCGACCTCGTCCAGTTCGTCGTCTCCGACAGCGACGCCCGCCAGTACCGCAGCTTCGGCACCTTCGGCATCAACGACCACGCCGACGTCCCGGTCCACCTGAACGACACCGTCCCGGTCAACGTGCAGGTCTCCGGCAACCTCAGCTCCATCCTCTTCGGCGTGCCGAAGGCCGCCCGAATCGAGGTCGGCGGCAACATGGTGAACTCGCGGTTCGAAGGTCAGAACCTCCGTCCCACCGATGTCACCTCGATCCACGTGGCCGGTGACATCATCAACCGCAACGAGTTCACCACCGTTCCCCTCGCCACCAAGCCAGATTTCTCGGCGTTCGAACTCGGCCTGATCTACCCGCCGCCGGTGGGCTCGCTGTCCGGCCTGGAGAACCTGTTTTCCTACGACTCCGCCCGCCAGACGCTGACCTTCCAGGGCCGCATGACCGGCGAACAGTTGCAGTTCCTCCTCAACCTGCCGGTCCAGGTCTTCAACTCCTCCGGCCAACCGGTCTTCCAGGCCAACGGCGAACCCGTCACCCAGAACATCCAGTTGCTGCCTCCCGACGTCGCCCAGGCCCTCTACAACCTTTCCCAGGACGTTCCCCTCAACGCCGACACCGGCTATCGCCTCGGCGGCGGCGGCTCCTTCGACATCACCGCCCGCAATCTCGATCTCGGTGCCACCGCCGGCATCGTCTCCCAGGGTCCCCGCGGCAATTCCGCCCTCGCTCAACTCTTCACTCACGGCGCCGACATCCGCGTCGCCCTCGGCGGAAACCTCGAGATGTTCTCGACCACCATCTCCTCCCTCAACGGCGGTGACATCACCGTTGTCGCCGATGGCTCCGTTTCCGTCGGCTCCCGCACCTTCAACGTCCCCGGTTCCACCGCCCGCGGCATCTTCACCGTCGATCCCAGCGACGTCACCGTGATCGCCCGCGGCAACATCGACGTGAACGGCTCCCGCATTGCTGCCTACGACGGCGGCAATGTCCTCGTGCGTTCACTCGAGGGAAACATCGACGCCGGCTCCGGCGCCAGCGGCGCGGCCACCATCGAGAAGATCCACGTCGATCCCGTCACCCGGCAGGTCCTGAGCTACGCGCCCACCATTCCCGGAAGCGGCATCCTCGCCACGACCTTCCCGCGTTCCCTCGATCCCGCCTTCCCCGCCTCCGTGGCTACCGTCGGCGACATCACCGTCGAAACGCCCCGCGGCGACATCATCGCGAACTCGGGTGGCGTGGTGCAGATCCCCCTCAACGGCCAGGGCGCCAACCTCGGCACCGTCACGCTCACCGCCGGAACCAGGGACGCCGCCGGCAATGTCGTTCACGTCGGCAACATCGATGCCTCCGGTTCCGGCGTCGTCGGAAGCACCGTGAAGCTCCAGGCCAGCGGCGGGATCACCGGACTCGTCTTCGCCCGCGAGAACATCGACCTCACCGCCAGCCAGGGTGTCAATGTCACCGCCCTCGCCCAGGGCAGCGTCAACGTGTCCGCCGGCGGTACGGTCTCGGGCACGATCATCGGCGTTGGTTCCGTCAACGCCTCGGGCGCCAGTGTCGACGCCTCGCTCCTCTCGCAGAACGTCAGCACCTCCGGCGGCGCAAGTTCCGGACAGGTCGGATTCGGCCAGGGCAACGCAGCCGGCAACGCCGCCACTTCCAGCGTCCAGAGCGATGAACCCGCCCGCACCGTCGCCAAGGCCACCGACGATGATTCCCGTCGCACCACCGCAGCCGCACCCGGCCCACGCCTCACCCGCACCGTCGGCCGCGTCACCGTCATTCTCCCCAGCTCGGCCAAGCCGAACTGAACTCCATCTCACGAACGCATCATGATCGCACTCACACTCCATCCCATCCTCGGCTCAGGTGCCTTGCAGTTCGCCTTCGAGAAGGCCACCACCGAAGGCAAGATCACCATCGGCAGCCTGATCATCGTCTCGCTCTTCAGCTGGACGGTCATCCTCACCAAGGCCTGGCAGCTCACCCGCGCCCGCCGCGTCGCGAAGAAGTTCTTTGAGGCCTACCGCACGACCCGCGACCCGCTCGAACTCGCCCGAAAGCAAACCGACTTTGACGGCGCCCCCGCCTTCGAACTCTACAGCGCCGGTGTCCAGGAATTGTCCTACCAACTCGAGAACAACCCCGTCGACGTCCGCGGCCAGAAGCGCATCTCGTCGACGTCGTTCACGTCGGTGAAGGCCGCGCTCGAACGGACCGCAGCCGAGCAGGCCCTCTCGCTGGAGAAGGGCATGATCGTCCTCTCCACCGCCGTCGCAGGCGGCCCGTTCATCGGCCTTCTCGGCACGGTCTGGGGCGTCATGGAAACATTCTCCGGCATCGCCAAGGCCAACACCGCCTCCCTCACCGCCATGGCCCCCGGCGTTGCCGGCGCGCTCATCGCCACCGTCGTCGGCCTCTTCGTCGCGATCCCGGCCATGTTCGCTTACAACTTCATGGTCACCTCCATCCGCGCCATCACCCAGGAACTCGACGCCTTCGCCACCGAGTTCGCCACCGCCGTCGAACACGCCCACGTCGACAACCGCCCCATCGGCGAGGAAATCACCGAGGCCAACCAGGTCCTCGCCACCGCCATCACCCAGGCCAACGAGTCCCTCCTGTCCCGCCTCACCGCCCTCCTCCAGCCCCGCTGACCAAGATCAGTCCGATCGGACTGATCAGACCGATCAGACCGATCCCCATCCCCTCCCACACACATGAAGAAGTGCTCCCAGACCCACCATCACTCGCTCACGGAGCTCAACATCACGCCGCTCCTCGACCTCGCGTTCGTGCTGCTGGTCATCTTCATCATCACCACCACCCCCATCGTCAACGACCTCGACCTCAACCTTCCGTCCGCAGCCCGACGCGACAAGGAACCGCCCGCGAAGGCCAACTACGTCACCGTCACCGGCAACGGCTCCATTTTCCTCAACAAACAGGAAACCGACTTCGCCAACCTCCACGCCCAACTCGTCGAACTCCGCACCGCGGACCCTGACCTCTCCGTCATCGTCCGCGGCGACTCCAAGACCCGATACGAACGCATCGTCGACATCCTCGACCTCCTCCAGCAGGCCAACGTCCTCAAAGTCAACCTCGCCACCGAACCCCTGAAGGAAGGCGAGCTATGAGTTTCAAGTTTGAAGTTTCAAGTTTGAAGCCCGCCTGCGGGGTGGCGACGTCCTCGTCGCCTTTCAGGAGCCCTTTTCAGCCTAATGGGGACTCCCCCCTTCAAACTTGAAACTTGAATCTTCAAACTCCGTGCCCCGCAAGAAACACGCCGCCAAGGTCAGCCTGATCGCCTCGCTGATCTTCCATGTCGTTGTGATCGGGGCACTCGCGTGGTTCGCCGCCCGAGAAGGTCTCCTCGGCAAGCAACTGAAGACCATCGCGGTCTCGATGGCGCCCAAGGAAAAGAAGCCCGAGCCCGAGAAGCCCAAGGAGCCGGAGAAAAAACCGGAGCCCACACCGCAACCGCAGAAGCAGCCCGAACCCTCGGTGCAGCCCACCACGCCTCCGCCGGCCACCACCCAGCGCGCCACGCCGCCGCCCTCAGTCACCGCACCTCCCGCCGTCGCGCCACCCGCCGTTGGCCTCAACTCATTCTCATTCTCCGATGGCGCCAAGGCCGTCGAATCCACCTCCGACCCCGCCCAGCTCTACCGCTCCTTCGTCGAGTTCAGCATCCGCTCCAAATGGCTCCGGCCCGAAGGCATCGCCGACGACGCCTTCGTCGCCGAGGTGGAACTCAACGTGGACCCGTCCGGACGCATCCTCGAATCCACCTGGCGCTCCGGTTCCGGCAACAGCCGCTGGGATGACTCCGTACGACGCGCCGTCGCCGCCACCACGACCCTTTCCCGTCCGCCCCCCAAGGGATTCCCCGACCGCTTCATCGTCCGATTCGACGTCGTCACCGAGGCCGACGCCTCCGGCCTCGCCACGCCCTGAACCATGAAGACGGAACCAACACACTTTTCATCCGCAGATGGCGCCGATTCTGCAGATGGAATGACATCAATCCTGAATGGCAGTGCGACCGTAGACCTCGCCTCGCGACTCGACGGGCGCTGGATCTCTGATTCCTGCCGATCTGCGCGATCTGCGCCATCTGCGGATCCAACCCCTGTTGTCTCACGATGAAGAAGACCTCCCGCTCCAGCCACAGTTCGCTCAACGAGCTGAACATCACGCCGCTGCTCGACCTCGCCTTCGTGCTGCTGGTCATCTTCATCATCACGACACCGCAGTTGATGAACAACCTGGAGATGAACCTGCCATCGGCCCAGCAACCGGCGCCCACCAACGCCCCGCCAAAGAAGCCCGGCCAGATCCTCATCAACGCCTCCGGCAAGATCGCCCTCAACGGCCAGCCCTACACCCTCCCCGAGTTGCGCCCCGTCCTCGCCTCCATGAAGGCCGCCGATCCTGAGATCGCCCTCGTCGTGAAGGGCGACCGCGCTGTCGACTACCAATACGTCATCTCCGTCCTCGACCTCCTCCAGCAACTCGACCTCAACAAGGTCGGCCTCGCGACGGAGACGACCGCAGGCGAGTAGCGGGAAGTGGGGTGTGAACCCAATGACCGCACCCTCCCCAGCCGTTCCCCGACTATCGTCCCCACGGGCCAACCAACCCGTTCGGACCTTCCCCTCGCGGCTTCGCGTGTCGACCGACTTGCCCCAGGTGCGGAGCACCGACAGACGATAACCCACAGCGTCAGCTGTGGGTTATCGTCCCCGTTTGAGACCAGCCCCGGACGGGGCGACAGATTCCACGCCCTTCACGAATGGCACCCACGTCGCCATCCCATCTGACCTGTCCTTGGCGGCTTCGTGGCTTCGCGGCTTTGCTTCCCCTGCCTTTCCGCGAAGAAAGACAGAGGGAAAAAGCCGCGAAGCCTCAAAGCCGCCAAGGGGATGGGGCCCCGTTGAAAAGAAGGGGGACAAAAGATGCTCTCCCTCGATCCGAACCAATCCTCCGCACAGGATTCCGTCATGTGGTGGTTCGCCAATCCCCGAAGATTCGTCCGCACTTGCCTCGCCTTCGGTCTGGGCGCGTGGGTCCGCATCCATGCGGCCGAATTGCTCCCACTGGATTTCTCCATCGAACTGGAAACCGTCCTGCGCCACGACGATGGGCAATTCCTCTGGTTCCATCCGCGGCCAACAGCGACGCCTGAGGGCGCAATCCTGACCCTGCAGAAGCACCTCAAGGTCTCCGACTACTACTCCGGCCTCCATGTCCTTCGCCGCACGGGACTCGATGGTCCTTGGTCCGGCCCAACATTGCCGCCAGCCCTCGATTGGCGTCCGCAACCGGATGGGGTCACGGTCAGCGTGGCCGATGTCACCCCCGGTTACCACGCCCCCTCCCGACAGGTGATCGCGATTGGATGCCAGGTCCGATACAGCCCGGCCGGACGTCAACTGGAGGACGTCCGACGCGCCCATCAAACGGTCTATTCCGTGCTCGATCCGGAAGGCAAACATTGGAGGCCGTGGTCCATCCTGGAACTGCCCGACGCGCCGGAATTTGATTTCGCCCGCAACGCCTGCTCCCAGTGGCTGGTCCTGCCCGATGGTACCCTGCTCGTCCCGTTGTACATCGCACGGGATGCCGCCGGCCCCTATTCAACCACCGTGGCCCACTGCCGTCTCGAAGGCCAACGCCTCAGATATCTCCGGCACGGTTCCATCCTCCATCTGGAAACGCCCCGCGGCCTGTACGAACCCTCCCTCATCGCCCACGCCGGACGTTTCCATCTCACTCTTCGCAACGACGTCCGCGCCTACCATGCCGTCAGCGAGGACGGCCTCAACTTCGGGGCGGTAAAACCCTGGACCTTCGACGACGGCACGGAACTCGGCAGCTACAACACCCAGCAACATTGGCTGGGCCACAGTGCCGGACTCTTCCTCGTCTACACGCGCCGCGCGGGAACCAACGACCACATCATCCGGCATCGCGCCCCCCTGTTCATCGCCCGGGTCGATCCGAGCACCGGCCACCTGTTGCGCCGAACCGAACGAATCGTCATTCCCGAGCGTGGGGCCGAACTCGGGAACTTCGGAGCGGCCGCCATGAGCCCCACGGAATCCTGGGTCACCGTGTCCGAAGGCATGTTCATGAAGGATTCGCGGGCCCGTGGTTCGGAAGGGGCCACCTTCGTCGCCCGCATCCGGTGGTCCGTCCCGAATCAGGACTTCCCGCAGTTCAGCAAAAAACCGGGGAAATGAGCCTGAGAGCCGGACCAATCCGGCCATGCGGGTGCGCACTGCTTACGGAGGGTTGTTCGCGTCAGACGGGCTTGGACGACTGCATCCTGCCCCGATCCCCCCGGTTCCTCCAATTCGCGGAATGACGAAGCCTCCGGTTGACACGGAACCACCCCCGGGATCCAGCATCCCTCGCAACACACCACAGGCCGGTCCCATGCCCTTTCCTTCCCCACACGTGCCCCTCGACTTCGACGATTGCCGCACCCGACGGCAGGTCGCGCTGTGTGCCGTGGAAACCGCCTCACGGCTTGTGCGCGCCGAAGTCGTGACCTGCGACGAGATGGATCTCGCCGCTGGTTGGATGTTCGGCGTGAACAACGCAAAGGGCCCGGGAGCCGAAGCCCTCTTCCCCGAGTTCCTCCGCCACGCCGACCAGCATCCCGTCCTCAAAGCCTACTTGAACGGCGCTCCCCATCGGGCCCTCCGTCTCGACGACACATGCACCGACTTCGAACAGACCGATCTTTACCGCCGCTTCTACGCCGCCTTCGGCATCCGTCACCAACTCATCGCCCCCATCGAGATCGACGCACGACGCATTGTTTCCCTGGCCATCTTCCGGACCACCGATCCCTTCACCACCGAGGACCTCGACCGCCTCAATGCCCTCATCCCGCGGATCCAGTCCGCGTGGAAGACCTGTGCCCACATTGAGTCGGCCCAACGCGACGCGTTCCGCCAACTCGGCTACGAACTGGTTCCGCTGGCCGTCGGCTATGGAGGCCCACCCCTGACGGAAGCCAGCCGACGGATCCTGGCCGATCGCTGGGGAGCCAACAGCTGGGAACAACAGCTGGAAGCATGGAAAGGCGTGGTGGCCGCCCAGTACTCAGCGGACGACCCCGCCCCCTTGCTGTGGGAAGCACCCGAGGGAATCGAGGTCCGCGCCGTCCGACTCCCCGATGGTGAAGCGGCCCTCGCCGTCCGGGCCCATGCCCCCCATTCGCCCCGTCGCAGCCCAATGTGGAACATCCTGAGTCCGCGCGAGCGCGAGGTCGCCGAATGGCTCGTCGAGGGCAAGACCTCGGCGGTCGTGGCCACGCTCCTCGGGGTCAAGGAACCCACGGTCCGGAAGCACCTCGAACACATCTACCTGAAGCTCGGCGTCGAGAACCGCGCGTCCGCCATCCGGGCATTGCTCGAGTCTAATTTTTGAAATCCCACTTGCCTTACTCGTGATTCAATCTCCATCTTCTTGATGTGAATTGGTCGGGCCTCCAGCGTGTCGTCGCGGGCATCGCCGCCGCACTCGTGCTGGCGGCCCTGCTGCACACCCTGACCCGACAGGAACCGGGCATCGTTCGACTGCTGAATGTTTCGTACGATCCCACCCGCGAGTTCTACGCCGAGTTCAACCGCGAGTTCGCCCAACTCTGGCAGCAGAAAACGGGCGAAACGGTCCGCATCCAGCAATCCCACGGCGGCTCCGGGAAACAGGCCCGCAGCGTGATCGATGGGCTCCGGGCGGACATCGTCACCCTTGCCCTCGGCTACGACATCGACGCGATCTCCTCCAAGGGCGGACTGTTGCCGGCCAACTGGTCGTCGCGGCTGCCATCGAACAGCTGTCCTTACACCAGCACGATCGTGTTCCTGGTGCGGAAAGGGAACCCGAAGGGCATCCACGACTGGGACGACCTCGTGCGCACCAACGTGACCGTGGTGACCCCGAATCCGAAAACCGGCGGCGGTGCGCGATGGAACTATCTCGCCGCTTGGGGACACGCGCTTCGCCAAGCAGGCGGTTCGCAAGCCACCGCGAAGGATTTCGTCCGGAAGCTCTACCGAAACGCGCCCGTCCTCGACACCGGAGCTCGGGCATCCGCCCAGACCTTCAGCGAACGCAAGATCGGGGACGTGCTGATCACGTGGGAGAACGAGGCCATGCTCCTGCTTCGCGAGCACGGGACCAACCGGTTTGCACTCGTGCGGCCATCGGAAAGCATCCTGGCAGAGCCTCCCGTGGCGTGGGTGGACCGTGTCGTGACCCGGAAGAAGACGGCTGAAGTGGCCCAGGCCTACCTCACGCATCTCTATTCCGACGCCGGGCAGAACCTCGCCGCAAAGCACTTCTACCGGCCGTCCAATTCCGCGGTGGCAGCGCGCTACGAACAGCAGTTCCCACCGATGCGGCTCTTCACCCTCGCAGAAATCGCCGGCTCCTGGGCCAAGGCCCAGTCAGAGCACTTTGCTGACGGCGGCATCTTTGATCAGATCTCCAGCCGCTGATCCCCCTCCGCATGTCGTCTGCGCGATCCAAGAGCTTTCAGATCCTGCCCGGTTTCGGGCTGTCGTTGGGCTATACCCTGACGTACCTCAGCCTCATCGTGCTCATCCCGCTGGCGGCGCTGTTTCTCCGCACGTCGGAACTGAGCTGGGCGCAATTCCTGAAGATCGCCACCTCCGACCGCGCCATCGCATCCTATCGGGTGACATTCGGCTGTGCCTTTGTCGCGGCGGTGATCAACGCCGTGATGGGCACGCTGCTGGCGTGGGTCATCGTGCGGTATCGCTTCCCGGGCCGGAGGATGCTGGATGGACTGATCGACTTCCCGTTTGCCCTTCCAACGGCGGTGGCGGGATTGACGCTCGCCAACCTGTTCGCGACGACCGGCTGGCTCGGACGATGGCTGGATCTGGTCGGGATCCAGATTGCGTACACACAGTCTGGAATCGTCGTGGCCCTCATCTTCATCGGAATCCCGTTCGTCGTGCGTTCGCTCCAGCCCGTGCTGGAGGACATCGAACTGGAAGTGGAGGAAGCCGCCGCGTCGCTGGGTGCGAGCCGGCTCACAACCTTCACACGCGTCATCTTTCCCACGTTGCTGCCCGCCATCCTCACGGGCTTCTCCCTGGCCTTTGCACGTGCCATCGGCGAGTACGGGTCGGTGATCTTCATCGCGCCGAAGCGCGCCGAAATCACGCCGATGCTCATCTGGTATCGACTCGAGGAGTTCGACTATCCGGGAGCCATGGCCATCGCCGTGGTCATGCTGGTGATCTCGTTCTTCCTGCTCATCACGGTCAACCTGCTCGAACGTTGGGCGAGCCGATTCCAACGCTGACCATGGCTGGAACAACCCAGAAACGTTGGACGTCCGGGCAGGCCAAATCCCGGCGGGGCACCGAAGATCCCTGGTACATCCGGTGGATCCTGATCGGGATCGCGGCGTTGTTCGCCGGCGTGTTCCTGGTGTTGCCGCTCGCGAACGTCTTCGGTCAGGCGTTTGCCAAGGGCTGGCAGGCGGCGTTCGGCTCGCTCACCGACCCGGACACCATCGCTGCAACCAAGCTGACCGCCCTCGCCACGCTCATCAGCGTCCCCTTGAACACGGTGTTCGGCGTCGCGGCCGCGTGGCTGATCGCCAAGTTCGAGTTCCGTGGAAAGGCCATCTTGACGACGCTGATCGACCTCCCGTTCTCGGTCTCTCCGGTCGTCACGGGTCTCGTTTACGTGCTCCTGTTCGGGTTGCGCGGCTACTTCGGCCCATGGCTCGACCGCCACGACATCCAGATCATCTTCGCGGTCCCCGGCATCGTCCTGGCCACGATCTTCGTGACGTTCCCGTTCGTCGCGCGCGAGCTGATCCCGCTCATGCAGGCGCAGGGCTCGGATCAGGAACAGGCCGCCCTGACCCTCGGCGCCACCGGTTGGCAGACGTTCTGGCACGTCACGCTTCCCTCGATCAAATGGGGCCTCCTCTACGGCGTGATCCTCTGCACCGCCCGCGCCGTCGGCGAGTTCGGCGCCGTCTCCGTCGTGAGCGGCCACATCACCGGCATCACCGACACCCTTCCCCTCCGGATCGAGAAGCTCGACAAGGAATACAACAGCGTCGCCGCCTTCAGCATCGCCGCCCTCCTCGCCGTTCTCGCCCTCCTGACGCTCGGCCTCAAGACCTGGCTCGAACACCGCCAGCAACGCGAACTCGACCTCGCCCAGACCTCTTCCGATTCGCCCGATGAGCATTGAACTCCGCAACATCTCGAAGCGCTTCGGCGACGTCGCCGCCGTCCAGAACGTCTCCTTCAAGGTCGCCGAAGGCGAACTGGTCGCCCTGCTCGGCCCGTCGGGCGGCGGGAAGACCACCGTCCTCCGGATGATCGCCGGACTCGAGCAACCAACCGAAGGCGACATCCTCATCCGGGGCCAACGCGTCAACGACGTCTCGGTCCAGAAGCGCAACATCGGCTTCGTGTTCCAGGGCTACGCCCTCTTCAAGACGATGTCCGTCGCCGACAACATCGCCTTCGGACTGAAGATCAAGAAGTGGCCCCAGTCCGAGATCAACGATCGCGTCGCCGAACTGCTGAAGCTCTTCGGGCTCGACGGGCTCGGAAAACGCTTTCCACCAACTCTCGGGCGGCCAGCGCCAGCGCGTCGCCATCGCGCGTTCCCTCGCGCCCAAACCTTCGGTCCTCCTCCTTGACGAACCGTTCGGCGCCGTCGACGCCAAGATCCGACAGGAACTGCGCGACTGGTTGGTCCACCTTCACGACGAACTCTCGGTCACGACCGTCTTCGTCACCCACGATCAGGAGGAGGCCATGGAGGTCTCCAACCGCATCGTCATCTTCAGCCGCGGCAACCTCGAACAGATCGGCGCGCCGCAGGAGGTTTACGAACGGCCGTCCAACGAATTCGTCGCCCGTTTCATCGGAGTCCTCAACGTGCTCGAACTCCGCGTCGAACACGGCGTTGCCCGCCTCCACGAACTCACCTTCCCGAACCATGGCGTCGCCGAAGGCGCCAGCCTCCGCATCGGCTTCCGTCCCTACACCGTCCAGATCTCTCCAGACCTCTCCGAGTACCGCTACCGTGCCACCCTCAAGCACGTGTATTTCCTCGGCGTCCAGCTCCGACTCGAACTCGAGACGCCCTCCGGGCTCACCCTGCGCACCCGCATCACCAAGGATGAATTCGTGCGACTGGGCCTCGCGGAGGACAAGGAAATCTCCTTCCAGATCCGCGAGTACCGTGTGCTTTCCCGCGACGGCTTCGACCTGAGCCCCGAGGTCTCCGCAGTCCACCAATTGCCGTCCATCGCCGAAAACATCTGAACACCGCCCCGCTCCGGGCAACGCGCTTCATCGCGTACGACGTGTGGCGCGTTCCTGGAGCCAGCGGATGTCAGCGTTGTTCGGCGAGGGAGTGAATTCCGCATTGAACCGACTGCGCTGACCTGGAGTCAGCGTCGGCATCGTACGCGCATCCACCCAGCGCCGGATTTCGGAATGTCCATCCGCGAAGGAAAGCCCGCCCGCCCTTCCGTGGTAGCTCGCCGGATAATCGTAGGCGAACCGCAAGGCCCCGGGTGCATCGGGATAACCCCGCATGTCGGTATAGAAGTTGCCGATGTTCAGGCTGTCCTCCCGCTGGTCGATCAGGATCCAGGTCCCGGAGGGTCCCGGATCCTGCATGTCCACCAACGACCGGTACACCCGCCAACCGGAGTCCAGATCCTGCGGTGCCTCCCCACCGTAACCGCCCGCCCAGACACTCATGGTCATGCTCCGGACCCTCGGCAACTTCCGCCCCGCCACCGTGACGGTGGATCGATCCCCGGGACACCTCCAGACCGCCAAAGAGGGACAATACTTCCACAACGGGCTTTTGCGGATGCTCAGGTTG
>CBDIPJ010000005.1:0-333030 GCA_965283655.1 Limisphaerales bacterium
GGATGCGGCCTTCCTGGCCATGGACACGGGTCGCGACCCCCGCGACGACGATGCTCTGGGCGTCGATCATCTTTCCCATGACGCCGCCGACGCTGTTGGCGGCGCACATGAGGTAAGGGTTCAGGCCAAGTTGTTGCGAGGTGATCTTCTGGAGTCCGCCGAAGAGGACGTTGGAGGCGGTATCGGATCCGGTGAGGGCGACGCCCAGCCATCCGAGGAGGGTTCCGAAGAAGGGATACAACGGACCGGTTCCCGCGAGGGCGAGGCCCAGGGTGGCGTCGGCTCCGGAGTACTTGGTGACGTTCCCGAGGGCGAGCATGGCGGCGATGGTGACCAGCGAGCCGCGCACGCGGAGCAGCGTCTGGAAATAGGCGCGGAGCATCTCGCGCGGGCTGAACCCCATGGCGAATCCGGCCAGGATCCCGGCCAGCAGGATCCCAGTGCCGGTGGCCGAGATCCAGTTGAGCTTGAAGACGGCGTCCTCG
This sequence comes from Limisphaerales bacterium, assembly GCA_965283655.1. Lineage (GTDB taxonomy): Bacteria > Verrucomicrobiota > Verrucomicrobiia > Limisphaerales > UBA9464 > UBA6176. The sequence continues at coordinate 486 of CBDIPJ010000005.1, forward strand.
GGCTTCGCCGCGAGGGTTTCAACCACGGGTGGGACGCGGACGACCTGTTGGTGGAGTCCGGCGACGGCGAACCCCGGGGCCGAGATGCCGTCGAAGGCCTTCTTCACGGCAGGCAATCCCCAGATGAAGAGGATTCCGGCCAGCAGGAGCCACGGCAGCCAGGGGTTGCCGGCAGGCTTGGGCGTTGCGGCGGGGATGGGATCGGTGGCGGTCTGGGGCGCGGGAGCGGAGGCCGCATCGTGCACTTCCTCCGGCGCCTTCCATGCATCACGCGGTTGCCAGAAGCGCAGGAGCGTCACGAGGCTCGTGATGGAGGCGAGGCCCGCGGCGGTATCGACGAGCCAAGGACCGTGGAAGTTGGAGACGAGGAACTGGACGAGCGCGAAGCTGCCCCCGGCCGCGAGCGCGGCGGGCCAGACCCCGGCGAGCGCCCGCCATCCGCCGTACGCCACCACGATCCAGAACGGGATCATCAGGGAAAAGACCGGGAGCTGGCGTCCGGCCATGCGGGAGAGTTCGAGGACGTCGAGTCCGGTCACCTGCGCGAGGGTGGTGATGGGGATGCCGACGCTGCCGAAGGCCACGGGCGCGGTGTTGGCGAGGAGGGCCATGGCCGAGGCTCGGATGGGCGCGAATCCCAACTGCATCAACATCGCCGCGGTGATGGCCACCGGTGCGCCGAAGCCGGCGGAGCCTTCGATGAACCCGCCGAAGGCGTAGGCCACCAGGATCAGCTGGACGCGTCGGTCGGGAGCCAATCGGGTGAGGCGCGAACGCAGGATCTCAAACCGGCCCGACTGGACGGTGAGGCCGTGCAGGAACATCACGTTGAGGACGATCCAACCAATCGGAAAGAGACCGTATGCGGCGCCATACGCCGCCGAGCCGAAGGCCGCGGGCGCTGGCATGTGGAAGGCGAAGAGCGCGACCGCAAGGGCCACGCCGAGACCGAGGAGGGCGGCCGCCCAGGCGCGGATGTGTCCGATGGCCACGAGCCCGAGAAGGACCACGACAGGAAGGGCCGCGACGGCCGTGGAAAGCCAGCGGTTGCCAAAAGGATCGTAGGTCTGCGGCCAAAGCATGTGGGGAGATGAGGGAAGTTTGAGGTGGGAAGATTCAAGGTTGAAGTCCGATGGGAAGTTGGAATCTGGCCACGTCGGGTGGGGGCACCCGGGCCTACAGAAGAGATGCCCCTCGACCTGCCTCCTGACGTCGGCAGCTACCCTTGGGCGTAGCAGACGAGGTCACGAGGCTGTGGATGAAGAGTTCCCAGATTCCCGCACCTGTTGCACGCTTCTGACCCACGAGTGCATTCCTTCCTCACGCGTCACTGGTTCGTCATGGCGTTGCCGTTGTCGGTGGTGCTGGCCTTTGCCATGCCAGGTGTGGGCGCGGCGGGTGGCCCCCTCCACAGCGAATGGACCACACGGCTTGGGGTGGCGCTGATCTTCCTGTTCCAGGGATTGCTGTTGCCGACGTCGGCGCTGCGCAGCGGGACCGCCCGGTGGCCGCTGCACACGCTCGTCCAGGGATTCACCTTCATCGGTTTTCCGGCGCTGGGCCTCGCGCTGGACGCCTTGCTGGGCCGGTTCCTGACGCCCGACCTGCGGCTGGGGTTCCTGTTCCTGTGCGTGCTCCCGTCGACGGTCTCGAGTTCGGTCGTGCTGACGAGCCTGGCGGGGAACACCGTGGGTGCGATCTTCAATGCCGCCCTGTCGAACGTCCTTGGCGTCTTCGTCACGCCGCTCTGGGTGGCGTGGCTGATGAAGTCGGGTGGCACCCAACCGGATCTCGGCGCGGTGGTCCGGGAGATCGCGGTGCTGTTGATCCTGCCGCTCGTCATGGGGCAACTCCTGCGATGGAAACTTGCCGGATGGGCTGACGTGCGGAAGCGGTTGCTGGGCAATGCCTCGTCGGTGCTGATCCTGTTCCTCGTCTACGCCGCGTTCTGCAACTCGGTGCAATCGCGGTTCTGGAACGGGCTGGGGAGCGGGGTGCTTTGGACGGCCTCGGCGGGGGTTGGGGTGATCTTCGTGCTGGTGATGGCGCTCGTCTTCGGGGCGACCCGGGTTGCCCGGTTGGACCGCGGAGACCGCATTGCCGCGGCCTTTTGCGCCCCGCAGAAGACCATCGCGGCGGGAATCCCGCTGGCGAAGGCGATCTTCGGCAGCCATCCCGGACTGGGCCTGATCCTCCTGCCGGTGCTGCTCTACCACCCGCTCCAGTTGATCGTTTGCGGGCTTCTGGCGGACCGTTGGGGGCGGGAAACGCACCTCCCGCCAGGGCCCCGCTGAAATTCATCCCGCCCCAGTGGCGCGTCGTCCGGCGATCAGGTAGCGTCCGCCCCCTGTGACCGCTTCGCAGAAAGCCACCAACGCGCGCCGCGTGGGAATTGTCTCCCTCGGATGCGCCAAGAACCTCGTCGATGCCGAGATCATGCTGGGTTCCCTGCTCCAACAGGGAATCGAGATCACCAATGATCCCGCGTCGGCGGATGCCATCATCGTCAACACCTGCTCGTTCATCGACGCCGCGCAGGAGGAATCCGTGGATGCCATCCTGGAATCCACCGCCCTGCGCGATGCCGATCACCGCGGACAGGCGGTGATCGTTTCCGGATGCATGCCCCAGCGGTTCCGGGAGGAGCTGCCGAAACTGATGCCCGAGGTGGATGCGTTCATGGGCGTTGATCAGGTCGCCCAGGTGGCGACGATCGTGGATCAGGCGATCGCTGCCCGGGCACGCAAGATCGCGGAACCCGCCCCGGAACCCGCCCGCGGCAAGGGCCGCGCGGTGAAGGCGAAACTCGCCGAACTGGACGCGGCCAACCCGACTGCGGCCGAATCCGAGGAATCGTTGCGCGGCACGGACAAGCACAACCGCACGCGCAAGGTGATCATCCCGTTGGCGGCGGAGGCCCCGTCGGCGCCGTTGGTCGACGTGCACGTCCGCCCCAGTTACATCCCGCAGCACGACACCCCGCGCTTCCGGCTGACACCGAAACACTTTGCCTACGTCAAGATTGCCGAGGGCTGCAACCATCCGTGCAGCTTCTGCATCATTCCGCGGATGCGCGGGTCGCATCGCTCGCGCGGTCAGTCCGACGTCGTCGCCGAAGTTCGCCGACTCGTGGCCGAGGGTGTCCGTGAGATCAACCTGATCTCCCAGGATTCCACCTATTACGGGCTCGACCTGCGGGCCAACCACACCCGGGCGATCGCGTCGCCGTCGAAGTTCACCGCGGCCACCAAGGCCCTGCCGGCAGACGCCACGACCCTCTGCACCCTCCTGCGCGAACTGAACGCCATCCCCGGCGACTTCTGGATCCGCCTGCTTTACACCCATCCGGCGCACTGGACCGACGAACTCATCCAGACCATCGCTCAATGCCCGAAGGTGGCCCGGTACGTCGACATGCCGCTGCAGCACATCGATGACGCGATGCTGCTCCGGATGCGGCGCGAGACGGATGGCCAGTACATCCGCGATCTGATCGGTCGCATCCGCGCGGGGATCCCGGGGATCGCGATCCGCACGACGTTCATCGTCGGGTTCCCGGGCGAGACCGAGGCGCACTTCAACACGCTTCTGGACTTCATCCGCACCACCCGTTTCGAGCGGCTTGGGGTGTTCGCGTACTCGAAGGAGGACGGCACCGTGGCCGGAAAGATGGAGTCGCAATTGACGCCCAAGATGCGCCAGCGCCGTCGCGAGCGCGCCATGGCGGAACAGCACGCCGTGGCAAAGGGTGTGGCCGAAACCTTCGTCGGACGCGAAATCAAGGTGCTCGTCGAGGGCGCAGCATCCGCCAAGGAACTGCAGAAGGCGAACGTGTCGTCGTGGGAGCACGGATTGATCCGGGAAGCTGATTCCGGCACCACGAAGCTCAAGGGCCAGTACCTGATTGCGCGTGGCGAGGCGGACGCTCCGGACATCGATGGACGCGTGTACATCCGCGGAAAGCTGCCCATCGGCGAGTTCGCCCGGGTCCGCATCATCGGGCATACCGACTACGACCTGATCGGGGAACCTTGCTGAGGCGCGTGAATGGGGACTCCATCCCCGGCCTCGTGACCTCGTCCGCTACGTGAGGGCACTGGGAACTGGCATCTCCGTTTGAAGGCCGCGTGCCCCCACGCGGAGCAGCCATGTCCCTCGGGAGCGCTATCGGAATCGGAATCGGAATCGTTCCCAGACGCACCCATTCCTTTCGACGCCTCGCGGAATCTTTCGCCCCTCCGGGGCTGCTTCTTCAACACGTGCTTCAACCCACGGCTGACGCCGTGGGCTACCCTCTGCCGGTGCTCCGCACCTCGTGCCTGGCCGCTTCAGGCCCGGAGGGCCGAAAGACAGTAGCCCACGGCGTGAGCCGTGGGTGGACGTGGATTGTGGCTCCCCAGCCCCAGCGGGGCGACAGAACCCGCTCCCATGAAACTGGCCACTGGGGGTTGGGGACTGGGACTCCATCCACAGCCTCGTGACCTCGTTGGCTACGTGAGGGAACATGCAACTCCGTTTGAAGGCCGCGTGCCCTCACGCGGCGGAATCCCAGCTCCGCCGCCGGGTGAGGGCACCCGGCCTTCAAATCCGAAAGCCCACCCCAAGCGCGTAACCTTGGAGCAGCGGCGCGCGTCGATGGTTGAAGAATCCGGGCCCTGCCCGATCACCATGAAGCCGCGCCTTTTTACCGTCCTGTTGTCCGTTGCCGCGCTCCTTGCCGGATCGCGGTTGGGCCATGCTGCTCCCGTGGATACGGCCGGCCACGAATTCTTCGAGAAGCGCATCCGACCCGTCCTGGTCGACAAGTGCTATTCGTGCCACTCCGAGGCTTCGGGAAAGCGGAAGGGTGGGCTCCTGCTCGACTCGCGTGACGCCATCCATCAGGGCGGCGACCACGGAGCGATCCTCACGCCGGGCGATCCGAAGGCCAGTCCGATCCTCGAAGCCCTGCGTTGGGTGGACAAGGATCGGCGCATGCCGCCGAAGGAGCCGCTTTCGGCGGCGGTCGTCACCGATTTCGAGGAATGGATCCGGCGTGGTGCGCCGGATCCGCGTGAAGGAGTTGCTCCGGTTTCCTTGCGGGCCCCAGACCTGGCGACGGGCAAGACCTTCTGGTCCTTCCAGCCACCCAAGGCTCCGGCGGTGCCTGCGGTCGCACATGGCGACTGGCCACGTTCGGATATCGATCGCTTCGTCCTCGCCACGCTCGAGTTGAAGGGACTGGAACCCGTCGCTGACGCGGATCCGCGCACCCTCGTCCGGCGCGTGAGCTTCGATCTGGTGGGGTTGCCACCGGCTCCGGAGGTGGTGGAGAAGTACGCCGCGAACCCCACGCCGGAAGCCTTCGCGAAGATTGTGGATGACCTGCTGGCCTCGCCGTTCTTTGGCGAGCGCTGGGGTCGTCACTGGCTGGACGTGGCCCGCTATGCCGAAAGCACCGGCAAGGAACGCAACAACGCCTTCCCCGAAGCGTGGCGGTATCGTGATTGGGTCATCGACGCCCTCAACGCCGGCATGCCCTACGATGAGTTTGTCCGGCGGCAGGTGGCGGGCGATCTGATGCCCACCAGCGATCTCGCGGAACGCGATCGCAACGTGGTGGCCACCGGGTTCCTGGCCGTGGGTCCGAAGGGACTGAACGAACGTCGCCGCGAACAGTTCCTGATGGATCTGATCGACGAGCAGATCGACGTCACCACCCGGGCCGTCCTTGGCGTCACCGTGGCCTGCGCCCGGTGCCATGACCACAAGTTCGATCCGATCAGCCAGAAGGATTACTACGCGATGGCCGGGATTTTCCGTAGCACGCAGACGCTGTACGGCACGGTGACCAATCAGGGCAATCGGCAGCCTTCCAGCCTGATCGCGCTGGGCAAGCCGGCCGAGGCGTTGCCTCCCGAGCCCGCGCGCGTGGACTCGGATCGGCCCCGTGGCAAAGCAGCGCGGCAGGCGGCCGTCCGGCGAGCCGTCCAGAATCGCGGCCGTCCCGAGCCGGAGGCACCGCTCCCGCCCATGCCTCCCGAAGGCTCCCCGCGCGCCATGGGCGTCCGCGATGGGCGTCCGATGAACTGCGCCCTGCTGGTGCGTGGCGAGATCAGCCAACGCGGCGACCTCGTACCCCGTGGCTTCGTCGAGGTGCTCAACCACGTGCCGTCGACCTCCATCCCGCCGCGCGAATCCGGACGCCGCCAACTCGCCGAGTGGCTGACCCGATCCGAGAATCCGCTGACGGCGCGTGTGGAGGTCAACCGCGCGTGGCTCCACCTCTTCGGTCGCGGCATTGTCCGCACCGCGGACGACTTTGGTGCGTTGGGTGAGAAACCGACGCATCCCGAACTACTCGATCATCTGGCGGTCCAGTTCGTGTCGAATGGGTGGTCGCTGAAGAAACTGCTTCGTGAACTCGTGCTTTCGCGGACGTACCAGCTTTCGTCGGAGACTTCCGCGAAGGGGTTGGAAGTGGATCCGGACAACACCCTGTTGTGGCGGTCGAGCCCGCGTCGCCTGGACGCCGAAGCCATCCGCGATGCCATGCTCGCGGTCGCGGGCGTCCTCGACACCGCGGCGCCCCACGGATCGCCTGTGGCCGCCATCGGCGACGCGCCGTTGCGTCGCGGTGCTGATGCCATGCGCACCGGTGACTTCGCACGGAAGCGGAGCGTGTACCTTCCGGTGATCCGCGGGTTCGTTCCTGAATCGATGGAACTCTTCGACTTCGCCGAACCCAGCCTCGTCGTGGCGGACCGCGACACCACCAACGTTCCCGCCCAGGCGCTCTACCTCATGAACAACGAGGACATCGTCGCCATTTCCCGAGCCTTCGCCCGACGCCTTCTGGCGGATGGCGGGCTCAGCCCGCGCGACCGGATTGACCGCGCCTATCGTCTGGCCTTCGGGCGACCACCGACGCCCCGCGAACTCGTGCGCGCCGCCGAATTCCTGCGCGAGGAGATCGGCGATGTGGCCCGCAATCCGGTTTCTTCCCCGCCGCCGCCGGATCGACGTCGGCGTCCCGGACAACGGAACACGGGCCGCGACACCATGCGGCCTGGGGAAGTGGCGTGGACGTCATTCACCCAGGCGTTGTTTGCCTCCGCCGAATTCCGGTTTGTGCGCTGAACCCAGATTCCCATGAATGCTCCCTACTCCTGCAACGGTGTCCAGGCGCGTCCGATGACCCGGCGCCAACTCCTGCAATCCGTCGCTGCCGGCTTTGGCTGGATGGCCTTCTCCGGCGTGGCGGCAGCGGCTGGCGGAAGCCCGACGGCAACGCTCCCTGCACCCGAGGCTTCTTCCGCTCCATTGGGTGCGCGGGCGCCCCATTTCAAGCCGCGCGCCAAGCGCGTGATCTTCCTGTGCATGCAGGGCGGGCCGTCGCACCTCGATACCTTCGACTACAAGCCGAGCCTGCAACGCGACGCGGGCAAGCCCGGGCAATCGCGCGGTGGCGGGGCGAAGCTCATCGGATCGCCGTTCTCGTTCCGCCAGCACGGCCAGTCCGGTCTGTGGATCTCGGAGTTGTTCCCCCACGTGGCGCGGCACGCGGACCGCCTTTGTCTGGTGCGTTCGATGCACACCGACATCCCGAATCACCCTCAGGCCTTCGTCCAGTTGCACACCGGGACTTCACAGTTCATCCGTCCGTCGATGGGCGCTTGGGTCCTGTACGGGTTGGGCACGGAGAACGAGAACCTGCCGGGGTTCATCACCCTTTCGCCGCCGTTGCAGTTCGGTGCCCAGACCTTCGGCAGCGCCTTCCTTCCCGCGGTCTATCAGGGCACGCGCATCGGATCGTTGCGCGAGAACAATCCTTCCGCGTCACTCGGCAACATCGAGAACCACCTGCTCACCGATCCCCAGCAACGACGGCAGATCGATCTCGTCCAGGAGATGAACCGGGATTTTCTCCACACTACCGACGGCCACGCCGAGGTCGAGGGGGTCATCCAGTCCTATGAACTCGCCTTCCGGATGCAATCCGAAGTTCCTGAGCTCCTCGATCTCAAGGGCGAATCCAAGGAAACCCTCGCACGCTATGGCGTGGGCGAGGCCGCCACGGATTCCTTCGCGCGCCAATGTCTCCTCGCCCGGCGGTTCGCCGAACGCGGCGTCCGCTTCATCGAGGTGAACCATGGTGGATGGGACCAGCACCAGAATCTCGAAACAGCGATGCGCCGCAATTGCCGCGCCATCGACCAACCCATCGGCGCGCTGCTTTCGGACCTGCACTCGCGCGGGTTGCTCGACGAGACGCTCGTGGTGTGGGGCGGCGAGTTTGGACGCACGCCTGACAGCCGTCGGGAGGACGGACGCGACCACAACTCCAAGGGCTTCACCTTCTGGATGGCCGGGGGCGGCGCCCGGCCCGGGCTCTCCTTTGGAAGCACGGACGATTACGGCTACAAGGCCGTCGAGGACCCCGTCCACGTGCACGACTTCCACGCCACGCTGCTCCACCTCCTCGGCCTCGACCACGAGAAGCTCACCTATCGCTACGGTGGACGGGATCACCGTCTCACGGACGTGAAGGGCTCCCTGGTCCGGGGACTGGTCTGAGGATCACCTGCCGGACGTCCATCACGGCGACGCTGGGCTTGCGCTTCGGGCGGATCTGGAAGGAATGCCGGCCGGCCGAACCGATCTCCAGGGTGCCGAGGCGGCGGGACATGAACTTCTGGAACCCGCCCGTCTCCATCACGGTGAACAGGAGCTTGGATTCGCCGATGGAGAGTTCGACTTCGCTCCCGCCGCTGCCGGTTCCGCACCCCTGCAGGATCTCGACCTCGTAGAGGCCGGGCTTGGCAGCTTCGATGTCCCAGTGAACCCAGTCCTCGACGATGGTCCAGTAGCCGACCGTGTTCTTGTGGGCGGGCGGTTCGTACTGGACGTTCTTTCCGTGCGTCACCACGTGATGGGCCGCCAGCAGGAAGGAGCCGTCGGCGCGGGGCCGGATCGTGGACGGTTCGTGATGGGTGTTCGGCACCGGCATCTGCGCGCCGACGCGTGTCCGCCATTCGGCCAGTTCCTTTGCCAGCGCGTTGGCCTTTTCGGGCATCGCGTTCGCGAGGTCGTGCTCCTCGCCGAGGTCGCTCGCGAGGTTGTAGAGTTCGAGGTGCCCGGATTCGTAGAACTGGATCAGCTTCCAATCCCCGGACCGGACCGCGCCGTAGGGCGTCGCGCCACCGGGATGGTAATGAGGGTAATGCCAATAAAGGGACCGTGAGCCGATGCCCTTGCCCTGCAGCAGTGGCAAGAGGCTGACGCCGTCGCGTTCATGGCCGGCCGCGTCCTCGACCCCGGCGATCTCGAGCACCGTGGGATACACGTCCACGGATTGCACGGGGGTTGAGGTGGTCGTGCCCGGCTTCGTCACGCCCGGCCACACGGCCAGCAGCGGAACGCGGACGCCACCTTCGTAGACGTCGCCCTTTCCGGAGCGGAGGGGGAAGTTGCTCGTGGGGCGTCGGTCGCCACCGAGGACCAGCCCGCCGTTGTCGGAGGTGAAGAGGATCACCGTGTTGGTCGCAAGACCCAGGGTGTCCAGTTGCGCACGGATCCGTCCCACGGAGTCGTCGACGGATTCCAGCAACGCGGCGTACACGGGGTTCCGTTGGTGGTCCGGGGTTCGCGCCTGGTACTTGGCGACGACATTCGTCTTTCCGGCGATCGGGGTGTGGACGGCGTAATGCGGCAGGTAGAGGAAGAAGGGTTGGCTGCGGTGTTTCTCGATGAATGCCAGTGCCTCGCTGCACTCGCGGTCGGTCAGGAACTCGCCCGCAGGTCCATCGGACAACTTCGGCAGGTCGTAAGGCGCCACGTAACGCGGCGGTTGACCGCGGTGATCTCCGGCGATGTTCACGTCAAAGCCGTACGATTCGGGCGTCGTCTCGGCCCCCAGATGCCATTTCCCGATGCTCGCTGTCGCATACCCCGCGGTCTTCAGGCGAGACGCCACGGTTGGCTCCGAGGGATCCAGCCGCTTGGACCAATCCGGGGGCAGCAGCTTGGCCTTGGGAGCGGGGTGCCCCGCGATCCAGTCGGTCAGGTGCAATCGCGCCGGGGACTTGCCCGTCAGCAGCGCGGCACGCGTTGGTGAACAGACTGTGCAGGCGCTGTAGGCGTCGGTGAAACGCATGCCCTCGCGGGCCATCCGGTCGAGATGCGGCGTCTGGTGGAACCGGCTGCCGTAACATCCGAGATCCGCCCATCCAAGGTCATCCACGAGGATGACGATGACGTTGGGTGGGACCCGGTCCGCGGCGGTCGTCCAATCAACCCAAAGGGCCAGCAACACGCCCGAAACCAACCATTTTCGCAACCATCCAACAACGCACGTGCGGAGCATGGGCCCAGCCTAGGCCCCGGAAACCGCGCCGGGAAGTCCGCGGACGGACTTCCAGTCATTGCGTTCCTCAGGCCGCGGCGGATTCGCGACGCGCGACAGCACCCGCCATCCCCACGGGCGCAAACGCTTCATGGCCCGCTCTGGATCGATCGTGGCGAGGTAGTTCGGAGAATCCCATGGCCGGAGTGGGGCCGGCCCGGCCCCGGCCGGCTTCAGGGAAGGCCCCATCAAACGCGTGCCCAACGCCAGGATCGTGTATCCAAAGCCCTCCAGGAAATGGGCGGTTTTCGATGGGTAAGGATCGTAGTCCTCAAAGAGCAGGTCGCGGACGTTCTTCGCTCGCAGGATCTCGGATGCACCTTCCAGCACCAACATCTCCGCTCCCTCGACGTCCATCTTGGCCAGGCTGATCGGCCGACGCGGATCCAGTACCTCATCCCATCGTGCTGTCGGAATCTCCGCCGTGCGCACCCGCCCCGGTGCCTCCACGAGACTTCCCAGCCCGCAGTTGTGCGCGTCTTCCGTGGAGTCATAGAAGCTCACCGTCCCCTTGGATCGCGACAGTGCCAGAGGGTGGATCCGGATGGTTCCCAGGGTTGGGTTGCGCCTCCAGAGGTCACAATGGGACCGCAGTTGACCAAGGACCCTTGGGTTTGGTTCGAAGGCATCCACCGAGCCACCAGGACCCACGCAGTGGGCGAGCAGGCCGGTCATGTGTCCGATGTTGGCGCCGATGTCCACCGTGGAATCACCCGGATCCACCAGACGCCGGATCGCCTCACACACCGAAAGCTCGAAGAGCCCGAAGGCGTCCACTTGCCGACCGATGGTGTCGTCCAGGTCAATCCGCAACGTCAGTCCCCAAGGCAACTTGTGATCGCGAACGCGCGTCTCCAGAGATTGGCGGCGCAGCATCCGTTCCAAGTAATATCGCGGTTGGTACCACAGCTCAGGCTTCCGAAGGATGCTTGAGATCATGAATCAAGTTGGGGCCATGTACGGGTCAAACTTCTCCGATGACGTTTGAGGACGGAGGAGCTTTGGGGCGGCGAACCGCCTGGTTGGGGACGACCCGACACATTTCTTGCCCACATTTGACTATCAGTGGAGAATGTCAACTGGCATATAAGTCTGGGGACACAATTCAGGGTTTCATTCGCAAGTGTCTCCTTACCAACCCTTACAGCAGGTGAAATAGATTCATTGAATGGGCCTCGGTAGGAATAGGTACAAGGGCTTCATAAAGCTATACACCGCCGTAAAGATTGGACTGCGAAAAGCGTGGTCAATTTCACTACAACCTATGTCGGCGCCCCGCCCAACCCCTCAGCGGCCTCCGATCCGTTGATAGCACTCCAGATAGCGCGGAATCACCGCCCGCTTCGAAAAGCTATCCTTCACCCGTTGGCGCGCCGCCAGACCGGTCCGCTCCAACCATCCGGGTTCCGCCAATCGCCTCGACAGCATTCCAGCAAGCCGCCCAGCCTCGCTCAGGTCGTCGGTCTCTCCGCCTTCCCCCACGATCCATCGGGTTACTTCAAACTGGTGCGCCAACACCGGAAGCCCGGACGCCATCGCTTCCACGAGCACGATCCCGAAGGGTTCCCGGAGCGCTCCATGGAGGAAGATGTCCGCCGCCCGGTACAGGTTGGACATTTCCGTGCGCGGAAGGGAGGCGTGAAGCGTAACTCCCTGCCCAAGAGCCTTCTCGGCGAAGCTCGACAAGGCCTTCCGCTCGGCCTCCGTGGAATTCCCGACGAGCACGAGATGTGGTCGGAGGGCTTTTGGAAGTTGTGCAACCTCTTCGATCACGAAGTGCAGTCGCTTTGAACTGCCCGGGGCGAAGTCTCCGGCAGCCAGGGCTACGACCCGGTCCTCAGCGACCCCAGGGGCAAACCGGGCGCGGGCCTCGCGGCGGTCCGGCAACGGGCGGAACTGATCCGGATCGATGAAGTGCGGTACCACATGCCAACCGCGTGTTTCCCGGCCTTCCCTTTGTGCCGCCGTGAGGTACTCGGGGGCGAGCACCTGAACGTGATCGAAGCGCCAGTTCCAGTCGGGTCCCAGCAGAAGCCCGTCCATGTAGAGCACGGGAACCTCGGTTTCTCGGAAGGCTTCTCGAACCCACCACGAGACCTGGGGATCGGTGGTGTGGATGATGTCAGGGCGTTCCTTACGCAATCGGCGGATCAGGAGGCGGCTAAAGAGGCGCTGTTCGACCAGATACTGAAGACGCGGTGAGAACCCCGCCAGGAAAGGTGAGGTGCGTGATAATGTCCAAACCGGTCGCACGGGCACCCGCCCGGAAGCCGCGCCCGCGCCATAAAGCCGGACGTCCACCCCGGACTCAACCAGCGCATCCGTCAGATCCATGGCCCAGGTTTCCGAGCCGCGTCGGATGCGGCCGAGTCCTGAGACTGCAATGGCGATGGAAGGGATCATGTGAAGAAATCCTCGTGAGCCGTCCTGACGGAATCCGCGTCACTATCCGGATCAGGCTGTTTTTGTCCACCTTGCCGGCTAGGGCTCCGATCTTCCCCTACCGCTGGTTGCGCCAGGCCCTGTGACACTGGGTGCAGCTTTCTTTCACCTGCTTCCAGGCTGCATCCGAGGCCGGCCGATCCGCCGCGTTCAGGGAAGCCACCAACGCCGAAGCCGACCGCTCCGCAGATTCCATCGCCCGGCGGAACGCCGGATCCTTGGGACCCAGCCCCAGTCGGATTCCTTCCTTGAACTGTTCGTGCAGCAATCGCGCCGCCTGCGCGGGCGTCGCATCCGGTGCCGCAGGAACCGATGTCCATCCCCCCCCCTTCATGTCGGCCAGGGCCTCGGTCTGGGCATCGATGATCACCATCGACTCCACGAGGCCGGCCGGTGGCACCGCTGGCTGGAGCTTCCGTGCCGCTGCACGCAGCGTGGCCGCGTCCGGCATCCGGAATTCCCGCACGGCCTGGTAAAGTCCGGGATAGTCTGCGGAGGTTCCTGCTCGCTTCTGCCAGGCCTCGGCCTGGGTCGCATTCCAGGCCCCGGACGCCCGTGCGAGGATGGCCGCTGCGGTCGGTCCCCGATGCTTGCCATGGTGGCAGTGGACGAACACGCCCCCGCGATCGGTGGTTGTCAGGGACGCGAGCGAGGCGATGGCTTCCTTCGACAGACCGTCGTATCCGATGGGGACATGGACATAGCGCAATCCCTGACGATGTGCCGCCTCCAGGTCCGGTTTGGCACCATCCACGGAGACCACCGTCCGCACGCCGGCCGCGGCCAGGGCCTTGAAGGCGGCATCGCCATGGGGTTCGCCCCCGGACCACAGCCGCGGTCCCAGTTGGAAGGCGTTCTCGATCCCGTCCAGCAAACACGGGGTCTGGGTGGCCTCTGCTGAAGCCAGAGGCGCGCCCTGGCCTCCGGAACGGCATCCCACCACGACCAGGCTGGCCCCCAACAAGGTTGAGGCCACAAGCAGGGCGCCAACCAGAGGATGGGAACGGGGGATGGGAAGCACGTACGCCACTCTCGGAAGTGCACATGCCACATGCAAACCACAAGAAGGCACCTTCCAGCCCCCGGAAACATCCGCAAACCGTCTTCATCGGCGTCTGGAAGCGGTCAGTGTGTAAGGAAAAAAATTACATATCTTCCAGCGTGGATGGTATTGCCGGGCTTGATGATCACCCGTTAATTCCTGCGCGCTTCACCCGATGAAAAGCACTCATCCTGACAAAACCGTGTCCATGCCGATGGCCCATGTCGTCGATGCGGGCTCCGCCATGGCTGAACGCCATTCAGGAAACGGGGTCCGGTTCGGGGCCTGGGTTTCCACGCCCTACGGGGAGGGTACCCGGTTGGAGGCTGGTTATGAAATTGAGATCAACGGCGAGGTGAAGCGGGGGACGCTGTGGTTCCAGTCGCAAACCCAGGTGCTCAAGCCTTGCGGCGAAGCGCTGATGGCGGTCGGATTCTTTCCGGCCCTTTCGGCAGGTCTTCCGCTCACCCTGGAGGAACCGGTCTCCGGCAGGACGCTGGATCACATCCCTCGATTGGCGGAGGTCTTCGGCTGTTGGTTGGACCTGCCTCGCGAACTGACGGTCCATGCCCGGCGGACCCAGGGAGAGGGCCAATCCCCGAGACGCACCCTCTGCTGTTTCTCGGCCGGGGTGGACTCGTTCTACTCATGCCTCGACGGCCTGGAACCGGACGCGGCACTGCTGTTCATCGCTGGGTTCGACATCGCCGCGGATAACCGCGTTCTCCTTGAGACGGCTCTTGGAGGAGTCCGCGAGGCGTCCCAGTCCATGGGGCGGGAACTGATCCTGGTGGAAACAAACGCGCGATCGGTGGTGGAGAAACTGGGCGTGCAATGGTCGTTCTCGCACTTTTCAGTGCTGGCAGCAGTGGGCCATCTGCTCCGCGGATCCTTTGACCGGCTTCGCGTGGCGTCGTCCCACAACTACCGGGAGATCTTTCCTTGGGGATCGAACCCCCTCACGGATCCGTGGTGGGGTTCGGAAGCGATGGAGTTCGTCCATCACGGCTCGGCGCTGACACGGGTCGAAAAGGTGGAGTACGTGGCGAATCACCCCGTGGCGATGAAGCATCTCCGGGTCTGCTGGTCGAACCGCAAGGGAACCTATAACTGCGGCCACTGCGAGAAGTGCATCCGGACGATGGTCAGCCTCCGCGCGGTGGGAGCACTGGACCGTTGTCCAACCTTCCCGCTGCCCCTCGACCTCAAGGTCGTGGCGCGGTTGATCATCGAGGACGACGACACGATGAAGCTGGTCGAGGAAAACCACGACTTCGTCCGCCGTCGGGGAACCGATCCTGCCTTGGAGCGCGCCTTGCGCTATTGCCGCGACCAGCGGTTCAACCGTGGAGTGTTGCGCTGGATCCGGAAGGCCTGGGCCTGGTGGCGTTATACGTGATGTCGTTCACCGCGCCGATTGCGGTACCTTCTGCAGCCGGCTCACGTCGTATCCCATGTCCACCATCCGCCGGACCAGGTCATTGTACCGGGCCTCGGGAATCTGCGGCGTGCGCGCCATGATCCACGCGTACTTGCGGCTCGGCACGCCGATGATCGTCTCGGTGTATCCGTCGTCGATGTGCGTGATCAGGTAGGCCGCCTGGAACGGCCACACGAACTGCATGCGCCATTCCGCCCGCGTCACCGGATCATGGATGGTGCCGATCGGATGGTAGGTCTTTACCGGTCCGGTGAAACTGCCTTTGCGGAAGGTGAACGTCGTCGCGATCCGTCCGTCCGGTCGCAGCGCGTAACCCTCCACCGCATCGTGCGCCCCCTTCTCGATGAAGGTCGGGATGTTGGCGATGACGTACCAGTCGCCCATGAACCGTGGGATGTCGACGTTTTGGGCGAGTGGCAGGGGAGTCTTCTTCATGGAGGAACCTTGGGTGGCGCACCCGGTCAGACCGATCAGCCCCAGCATGCCGAGGAACACGCCCAGACAGCGCAGTCGGCAACAGATGGAAGAGACCGACCGACCGGACAACAACGCGTTCATGGTGCTGCCATCACTACCCGCGATCCATCCGACTGCCAACCGCGGCGAATGGGATGTTACCCGAAGGACCGCAGGATGGAACGGGGTGGCGACGTCCACGTCGCCGTTCCGAAGCCGTTCCGATGGGGAACAGGACAGGATTGCTTCGGAGTCGTGGGGCGGTGGGGGAGCGGTTGGGACTCACTCAATACAGCTGAAAGGCCTGGTTCCCGTTTGAATTCGCCTACAGCCGGCTTGGTCGGAAGGCGATGCGGGAAGCAAGACCTATGGCCGGGATCCGTCGTGTCGGGCGGTGGGTGTTCGGAGTGCTCGGTTGCCTGGGGTGCGTGGCATGGGGTGCCGTAGGCGATGGGGAGAAGGTTGTCCCGGTGTCAGCCACGCAGAAGTCCACTCCGAGGGTGGCCACACCCATGCCGTTCACCAACGCGGTGCCCAACGCCACGTGGCGCGTCGGGATGTATGCCTTCGAGTATGGATGGAGTCAGGGTTGGCAGCATGGAGTGCCGCAGTTGGAGACGAACGGCCTCCCCGCCCGGAGTGCTGTGCGTGCCCGGATGATCTCGGAGGATCCTGCGGATCGGGGTTGGTTCCTGATCGCTGCGCGGCGGGCGACGAACGCAGCGGGGAAGGTGTTGAAGATGGAGTCCAGCAATTGGTTGAGCCAGCGTCCGGGTCTATTGGTCAACCCCGGTCCTGGGCCGGGTGAGCCGTGGGACGTGCTGCTTGAGTTCTCGCGGAATGGATCTTTCCGCACGGAGGAACTGGTTCCGCTGCCAGCTCTCGTGGTGGCAGGTCCGGGCGAGAATCCCATCGGTTGGCGAACGAACGTGAATGGCATCGAGTTGGAACTACGGTCGGTCCAGTGCGTGCAGGAACCGCCCAACCATGTGCTGCTTGAGGTGGTGGCGTCGGCTGTTCCGGAGGGATGGAACGTCACGTTGGCGGGTGTCACGGATGCGGAGGGGGTCTCGTGCTGGCATCGGCCGCGCGGGGGAGGATTGAACGCGAGGCGGATGACGTTCGAGATGCGGCCGACGCCAGGGGCCGGGGTGGTCCATGCGACGCTGGCGGTGCATCGGAGCCGGATGGCCGTGGTCACGGTCGAGCCGACGAGAGCGCAGTGATGGATGGGGCCTCCTGCACTGCCGGCTTGCCTCGCCTGATGTTGGGAACTACCTGCATCGGCATGGATTTGCTGGAGACCCTGCAATCGAACTTTGGTCATGCGGAATTCCGTCCCGGTCAGGAGGCGGTGATCCGGGCGTTGGTGGAGGGGGAGTCGGCGCTCGCACTGTTCCCGACGGGTGCCGGGAAGTCGTTGTGCTACCAACTGCCGGCGCTCGTGCGCGATGGGACGGCGCTGGTGATCTCGCCGTTGATCGCGCTGATGAAGGATCAGGTGGATGCGTTGCGGGCGAAGGGCATCGCGGCGGCGCGACTGGACTCGAGCCTGTCGGCGGCGGAGACGCAGCAGGTGTATGCGGACCTGCGCGAAGGACGGTTGAAGCTGCTCTACGTCGCGCCGGAACGCCTGTCTGCGGAGACGTTCCTGGAGCGGTTGCGTCGGGTGAAGATCTCGCTGCTGGCGATCGACGAGGCGCACTGCATCTCCGAGTGGGGACACAATTTCCGACCGGAATACCTTCGGCTGGCGGGCGTGGCGGAGGACCTGGGATTGCGGCCGGTGCTGGCGTTGAC
The DNA here is from genome assembly GCA_965283655.1 of Limisphaerales bacterium. Lineage (GTDB taxonomy): Bacteria > Verrucomicrobiota > Verrucomicrobiia > Limisphaerales > UBA9464 > UBA6176. The sequence continues at coordinate 18,051 of CBDIPJ010000005.1, forward strand.
GGCGACGGCGACTCCGGAGGTCGCGCAGGACATCTGTCGGGCATTCCGGATCGCGCCGCAGCGCCATGTTCAAACCTCCTTTCGCAGGAAGAACCTGCACCTGCGGGTGACTCCGTGCGCGTCGGAGGAGCGGTTGGCCCTGCTCGAGAAGCGGCTTTCGAATCCGAAGGTCCGGCCGGCGGTGGTGTACGTGACGTTCCAGAAGACGGCGGAGGCGGTGGCAGCGCATTTGTCCGCGGCCGGGTTGGGGGCGCGTGCGTATCACGCCGGAATGAGCTCGGAGGAACGGGACGCGACGCAGGAGGCCTTCATGCGGGGCGAGTGCGGGGTGATCGTGGCGACGATTGCGTTCGGGATGGGCATCGACAAGGCGGACATCCGGAGCGTGATCCACTTCAACCTTCCGAAGACGCTCGAGAACTACCAGCAGGAGATCGGGCGCGCGGGTCGCGACGGGCAACCAGCGCTGTGCGAGTTGCTGGCCTGCGCCGATGACGCGGTGCCCTTGGAGAACTTCACCCTCGGCGACACGCCGTCGCTGGAAGCGGTGGAGGAACTCGTGCGCCGGATGCTGGGTTCCGGCGAGGAGTTCGACGTGAGCCGGTACGACCTGAGCCAGGAGACGGACATCCGACCGCTGGTGGTCGACACGGTGATCACCTACCTGGAGCTGGAGGGATTGTTGCGGCCGACGCGGATGTTCTACGAGAGCACGGCCATCCAGTTCCTGAAGGACGAGTCCGTGATCCTGTCTGGGCACACGGAGGATCGGCGACGGTTCCTTTCGGCCCTGTTTGGCGCCGGCCGGCGCGGACCGAAGTACCTGACGCTGGAGATCGACGCTGCCGCCCGGCAGATCAACGAACCGCGGGAGCGGGTGGTGAAGGCTCTGACGTGGTTGGAGGAGACGGGCGCGATCACGCAGAGGCCGGCTGGTCTGCGGCATGGATTCCGGCTGTGCGGGGATCCGGTCCGACGCGATCCGGCCGCGGTGGCGGCGCGGTTGGCGGACTTGTTCGCGAAGCGCGAGGAACGCGACTCCCAACGGCTGGCGCAGATCCTGGACTTCGCGGGGCAATCGGGGTGTATCACGCGTCGGTTGCTGGCGTACTTCGGGGAGACGTTGGCGGAGGAGAACTGCGGGCATTGCCACTTCTGCCGGACCGGCGTGCCGTCGGAGCCGGTGAGCCTGCCGGCGACGGCGCTAGCCCCGTTCACGGAGGCGAACGCGGTGGAGGTGCGGGCATTGATGGCCGAGGGGATTCGATCCCTGTCCACACGGCGTCAGGTCACCCGATTCCTGTGCGGCCTGACGAGTCCGGCGACGACGCGAGCCAAGCTCACCCGTCGGCCGGAGTTCGGCCGCTTCAGCGCGGTGCCATTCCGCACGGTGTTGGAGTGGGTGGAGGGGAGGGAGTTTCAAGTTTGAAGATTCAAGATTGAAGCGGGGCGGAAAAGTTCCCAGTTCCCAGACACCAGTTCCCAGAGTTCGGGAATCTGGAAACTGGAGACTGGGGAGGCAATTGCAGAACTCGGATTTACTGGGGATTTTGAGGGGGAACTAGTGATCAACGAAATTGCTGAGGCGTGCAGAACCCCAGCAAAACAGCAAAAACTCAACTGATCAGCGGGCTGCTCGCGATTACTTCTGCAATTGCCTCTGGGGACTTCCTCTTGGACCAGCCTCGCGACCTCGTCTGCTACGGAGGGGTAGCAGGCGACGTGAGGAGGCTGGGGTGGGGAAGATCCCAGGTAGTCGAATTGTGGACGCATCTTGACACTGCCCCCGCATGCAACGGGGTGGCGACGTCCTCCTCGCCGTTCCAAAGCCATTCCCAATGGCGATGAGGACATCGCCGCCCCGAATCCTTTCCAAAAGGGGGCAGTGTCAAGATGCGCCCTCGAATGGTCCGCCTCCGGATCAGGGCTTGAGGGAGTCCACGGTCAGCGTGACGGTAACATCGCCGCGCATGGCCTTGGAGTAGGGGCATGTCTTGTGCGCCTCCTCCAGGATGTGTTGGGCCTGCGTGCGCGGGACGCCCGGCAGGTGCGCGTGCAGCACCACCGCCAGCCGATAACCGCCGGTGTCCTCCTCCTGCAAACTCACCTGCACCCGGACACTGGGATCCGGACTCGGTGTCCCCATCCTTCGCACGGCATTGACCACGGCTCCGTGGAAGCACGCGGCATAGGCTCCGGCAAACAGATGTTCGGGGCTTGGCCCGCGCTTCTCCAAACCGTGCTCCAATGGATTTCCGAGAGCGATGTTCAGCAAACCGTCGGGCGAGTGGAGGCTTCCGGAACGACCGCCGTCGGAGGCAGCTACGGCGGTGAAGAGTGTCTTGGGCATGAGTGGCAGGAATTGAAGGATGCCCCATCGTGCAGTGGCTCGCGGGGATCCCTCGGAAAGTAGGTTCTCGCGTCGGACGGCCAATACGGTGTTACCCGAATCCCGCCTTCGCCTCCCCCTGAAGGCCGGGTGCCCCCACCCGGCGCTGCCTTCCTTCGCCGCGTGAGGACACGCGGCCTTCAATCAGGTTCTGGGTTCTGGAAACTGGGATCTGGGAACTCAAAACAAAGGTCGCCCATCCCAGACCCCCCGGCCGGAAACAGGCGACGCTGTCTGATCAGCCAAACAGGGCCGATCGTCGAAGATGTCTTTTGGGCTCAGGCGTTGACCGCCTTCTGCGCCTTCCGCCGGCGGGCCACCCACACGCCACCGACGAGGAACAATCCCATCGTCATGTACGTCGCCGGCTCCGGCGTGCCCGTCAGTGCCGCCACGTTCAACGCGCCGATGTCGATCGCGAACAACAGGTCGTTGAAGTCACGGTCGCCTCCACCGAACAGGTCCTCGAACCCGATCACCAGGTACGAATCATGGATCGTCGCGAACGACACCACATGGTTGATCCCGTCCCGATTCACCGAGATGTCCGTCGAGTACACCTCGCCCGGCGTGCGGGTCGCCCCGTTGGCGATCAGGAAGAAGTCCAGCTTCTGGCCACCGAGGATCTTGCCCAGGTCGACGAAGTCACCCGCCTGGAGCGGCGTGGAGGTCGTGCGACGGCCGCCCGTGGAGGCGTTGGGGAAGATCAGTTCCGGATTGCCGGTCTTGACCCCGCCGCCCGTCGTGTTGAACCCGAGCGAGTTCTCGAAGCCGGCTCCTTCGCCGATGAAGTAAGCGCGCACGTTGGAATCGGTCGCGAGCTTGAGCTTGCTGGGATCGAGGAGGTGGGCCTTGTCGTTGACGCCGCGTCCTTCGGTGAGGGTGGCGTTCAGGTACTTGGAGAGGCCGGGAAGAACCGAGGACTGGAAGGTGGCCGAGGCGGTGTCGGAACCGGCGAGCTGGACCTTGTCGACGATGTCGAGGCCGAAGGGCCGGGCGGCCGACTGGACCGGCGATGCGGTCTGGGCGAGGGCGTTGAGGCTGAGGGCGGCAACCGCTGCCGTGGCGAGGAGGGTGACGATGTTCTTCATATTCGATGCACTCCCAATGCAGCCGGGATGCCAAGCAGGTGCAGGCTGGCTCACACCTCTGCCGATGAAGGCTTTAGAGAAAATGCCACGCCCAATTCAGGGTGGCACAACGCCCATCCTGCCACGAATGCAGGGGCTGCATCGTTGCGGATGCAATGCGGGGTCGCGCAGCGAAACCCCAGGAAGGTGCTGACGCGCCAACCGACCACCGGCGGCAACGCCAACGGCGTAACCTTTCAAACCGGAACCTGCCAAACTCACGCGTCGTCCCCGTGGCGACTCTTGTCCCTCACAGCGCCCTGAGTCGGATCGGCCACGTCTTTGGATCCGCCACGAGTTCCTTCCACGGCATGATCTCGACGTCTTCGGTCGGGTTCACGCTACGTTCCACAAGACGCTCTGGAAGCCATCGAGAAGGCCGGGTTTTGTGAAACTGCACACTTCAAACCTTCGCCAGGATCCGGGAGATTGGCCCGAACATCCCGTGATTCCATGAAACACTCTTCCCGAATCGAGACTTCCCCGTTGGTCGCCGCGGTCGTGTCACGGCGGCGGTTCTCCCAGATGCTGGTCGCTGGTTCCGGTGCACTGGCTTTTCCCGCAATCGTCCGGGGTCAGAACCTCAACAACCGCCTGGATGTCGTCGCGATCGGCGTGGGTGGTCGCGGGGCGGGCAACCTGGGCGACGTGGCGCGCACGGAAAACATCGTGGCGGTATGCGACGTGGCCGCGGGTCCGCTCGATGCGGCGGCCGCGAAGCATCCGGGCGCGCGGCGCTACACCGACTTCCGCAAGCTCTACGATGCCGAGAAGAAGTTCGACGCGGTGATCGTGAGCACGTGCGAGCACACGCATGCGTTCGCGACGCTGCCCGCGCTCCGGATGGGCAAGCACGTGTATTGCGAGAAGCCGCTGACTTATAACATCTGGGAGGCGCGGTTGATCCGCGAGGCGGCGGCCAAGGCGAAGGTCGCCACGCAGATGGGCACGCAGATCCATGCCGGCGACAACTACCGCCGGGTCGTGGAGTTGATCCAGCGCGACGCCATCGGGCCCGTGAGCGAGGTCCACGTCTGGGTGGGTCGGGCATGGGGACGGCAATCCGCCGAAGCGGCGGCCCGGAACCACGACATCGTCACGGTGCAGGAGCGTCCGACGGAGACGTCGACGATCCCGAAGGGGCTGGATTGGGACCTGTGGCTGGGGCCGGCGCCGTACCGTCCGTTCCATGACGTCTACTTCCCGGGGCCGAAATGGTATCGCTGGTGGGACTTCGGCAACGGGACGATGAGTGACCTGGGGTCGCACTGGAATGACCTGCCGTTCTGGGCGCTGCAGTTGAAGGCGCCGCGGACGATCACGCCGGGCGGGCCGCCGCCGCACGCGGAGATCGCGCCCGCGTCGATGCACGCGGTGTATGAGTACGGCGCACGCGGGGCGCTGCCGCCGGTGCGGTTGACGTGGCATCAGGGCGAGGACAAGCCGGAGATCTGGACCCGTGGTGGCATCCCGAAGTGGGAGAGCGGCGTGCTGTTCGTCGGGACGAAGGGACGGATGCTGCTGGCGAGCTATGACAAGCACGTGCTGTTGCCGGAGGCGGACTTCAAGGAGTTCCAACGGCCGGAGCCGTTCATCCCGAAGTCGCTTGGCCACCACGCCGAGTGGATCCACGCCTGCAAGACGGGCGCGCCGACGACCTGCAACTTCGAGTACGCCGGTTGGCTCACCGAGGCGAATCACCTGGGCAACGTCGCGTATCGCGTGGGCCGGATGATCGAATGGGATCCCGTGGCGTTGAAGGCGACCAATGCGCCCGAGGCGGCGCGGTTCATCCGACGGGAGTATAGGCCGGGGTGGGTGTTGGGGTGAGCGAGCGGAGTTTCAAGTTTCAAGATTCAAGTTTGAAGCGAGTTGCGCGTTCCCAGTTTCCAGGATGACCGCTGTGTTCCGAGGTGCGGAGCACCGGCAGAAGATAGCCCACGGCGTGAGCCGTGGGACCACGCGGGGAGCCGAACCAGCCCCGGATGGGGCGGCAGAATCCAGGCCGGTGCCTTTTGGGTGAGAAAGGGATTTGGCCCGCGTGGAGGCGCGGAGGAGGGCTGGGGCAACAACCGCCTTGCGGTTGGGTGGTTCGTGGAGCGGCGAACTAAAGGACTCAACGCCGTTGGCGTTGAGGTCAGGCCATTCCGAGGTGTAGAAAGAACGATATGGGTCTAACAAGCAGCAGAGCCATGAAGATCAAGCCATTGGAGTACCACTACCTGCTGAGTTCCAGGGCGTATAGGAGCATCGAAACACCCATTGCCGATCTTGTTTCCCAGCCATTTTGTCCTGTCTGCAAGGATTGGGGCGGGGTCCGATCCTCCGCGGAATTGTTGGTCACCCAGGGCGTGCGCGCTGACGTACTCCTGGCCAGTTCCTTCAGCACACCGGTTGGCACGATCTCGCTCTACTCCAGGCGTCTAACCGAAGTGGTGTGCAGCAACGAGCCTGAGTTGATCCCTCGCTTCAGGAGAGCGAGCGATCGCAAGGGGGATGTGTGGCAGGAACTCCTGGCACCGGCACAGGTTCTGTACTGCGGGATTCGGGGCGCAGAAGTTCCGTATGCGAGTCGTTGCGGAAAGTGTGGGCGTGTCGGCGCCTACTGCCCTGAAATGAAGTATGTCGGCACATTCTTTGCCGTTGCAGAGGAAGACGTGTCCGGAAGAGCCCTGTTCTACTCAGCGGAGAGCTGTCGAAACCACCCTCCAGCCTTGGTGGCAACAGATGCGGGCGTGAAACTGCTCAGAGAGTCGGGCTGCGTGTTCACCACGGTGAAGGTGGCCGTGCTCCGGAGCGCCGATGTGGATCGAATGCCGAATGTGAAGATCTTCAATGAACCGGTGTGAAGGGTCTGGGTCGTGACGCGCCACTCGGGTCGTTGTTTCCCGAGGTGAGGCGCACCGACAGAGGGTGGCCTGCGGCGTCAGCCGTGGGCCCGCGCAGGGAGGCCAGTCAGCTCCGGACGGGGCGGCAGAGGGGCGGGTGGGCTGATTCGGGTGCGATGGCGGATTGGCTCCCGCGAAGGCGCTGAGGGCTGCACGCGTGCCTTTACGGAGTCAGAACTGGAGGATAGTTTGGCCGAGTGAATGCGAACGACCTGATCACGGTGGACCCGGAAGTTTTGGGCGGCACGCCGGTCTTCAGGGGAACCCGCGTGCCGGTGAAGACTCTCTTTCAGTATCTGGAAGCCAACTACACCCTCGATGAGTTTCTGGAGTGTTTTCCTTCCGTGACGCGCCCCATGGCCTGCAAGATTCTGGAAAGGTCTGAGTCCGCTCTCATTGCTGCGTGAGGATTCTGATCGATGAGTGCGATCCATTGGCCTTTCTCGTTGGTCGGCTCTGTCGCCCCGTTGGGGTGGGGTGACCCAGGGTTCCGCTCCGCTCCACCCAGGGCTGTCGCCGTGCGCCGCGTTGCGCAAGTTGCTGGGAACTGGTGACTGGGAACTTCCTCTTGGACCCGCCTCGTGACCTCGTCTGCTACGGTTGGAGGACCAGTGTTGACGAACGGTTGTTCAGTGGCTTGGTTGTCCGAATGACGTCGGGTTGGATTGCCCTGCTGGATGACCTGGCCTCGCTGACCAAGGTGGCTGCGTCGTCGCTGGATGATGCGGCGGGGCAGGCGGCGCGTGCTGGCGGCAAGGCGGCGGGCATTGTCATCGACGATGCCGCCGTCACGCCGCGCTATGTCGTGGGGCTCGCGGCCGAGCGGGAGTTGCCGATCATCGCGAAGATCGCGGTCGGTTCGTTGAAGAACAAACTGTTCCTGCTGCTTCCAGGCGCCCTGGGCCTCGGCTTTGCCGCGCCGTGGGCCATCACGCCACTGCTCATGGTGGGTGGCGCGTTCCTTTGCCTGGAGGGTTACCACAAGGTCGTGGAACTGGTCCGACCCGGGCACACCGCTTCCATGGCGGATTCATCGGCGGCCCGGACCGCGGAGGAACTGGAGGGGGAGCGCGTGGCGAGCGCCATCCGCACGGATTTCATCCTCTCGGCGGAGATCATGGCCATCACGCTCGCCTCCGTGGCGACGTCTACCCTCTGGATGCAGGCCCTGGTGCTGGCCGTCGTCGGTGTGGGCATGTCGATCGCGGTGTATGGGGCGGTCGCGATCATCGTGAAGGCCGATGATGCCGGCGTGGCGCTGGCGCGCACCTCCCAGGGTCCGCTGCGGGCCCTCGGGCGGGGCATCGTGCTGGGCATGCCTGTGTTTCTGCGGGTGCTCAGCTTCGTCGGCATGGTGGCCATGCTCTGGGTTGGCGGTGGCATCCTGCTTCATGGCCTCCACGAACTCGGCGTCCACGGTCCGGAAGCGGCGGTGAACAGGCGGCCGATGTCGTCGCCAAGGCCGTGCCGGTGATGAAGTCGGGCGTGGCCTGGATCGTGAGCGCGGGAATTGCCGGCATCCTGGGAGTCGGCGTCGGCGCCGTGGTGGCGCCGCTGACTGATCACGTGCTGGCCCCAGCCCTGGCGTACGTGAAGAAGCGGTTGCGGCCGGCTCGCGGAGGCTGAGGGCGCATCATGACACTGCCCCCTTTTGGAAAGGATTCGGGGCGGCGATGTCCTCATCGCCTTGGGAATGGCTTTGGAACGGTGACGAGGACGTCGCCACCCCGTTCCATGCGGGGGCAGTATCAACATGCACCCGGAGGCTGAGGCGGCCGAGTTTCCAACTTCTCCTGAGTCTTGAATCGGCAGTTCATCTATTCGCAGATCAACGCCCACATCGCTCCATGAAACCCGTCCTGTGGATTGCCAGCCTCGTGTTTGCCCTGTTGCCGGGTCTGGAGCCCGGCCGGGCTCGTGCCGCGCAGCTTCCGAACATCGTCCTCCTCTACGCCGACGACATGGGCTACGGCGACCTTGGCGCGCGAGGACGCGAATGGGAATGTTGGTTGCTGACCGTATGACCCGCTCGAATGGGCCGCGCCTTGGAACGCGGTGGAAGACGCGGGCATCCCGACCGGCGTGAGGAGTGCTAGGCCAGCCACAACCGCGTTGCGGTTGGGTTGCGTGGGGGATGTGGACCCAGGGTAGGCCTCGTTCCTCGGCCAACCTTGGGCTGGGGGACACAACGCCGTTGGCGTTGAGGGGCGGGGAGCAGCCGACTTGAGGAACCCAACCACCCCACTCCTGAAACGCCCTTTCAGGGCTCCTGTTCGATGGATGTCGGCATTCCCGGGGCGATGCCCCGGGCTGGCTTCGGCCGCCCCGTTGGGGCTCACATCGCATCGAGGCTGGCTTGCGGGTCAACAGCCTCGTTACCTCGTCTGCTACGGCTTGGAGGGGAGCAGTCGACGAGAGGAGGCTGTGGTGGAGGGTTTCGGAGTTTCCAGATCTGGAACCTGGAACTGGCGGCTGGGAACTTCCCCTTCGACACAGCCTCGTTACCTCGTCTGCTACGGCTTGGAGGGGAGCGGTCGACGTGAGGAGGCTGTGGTGGAGGGTTTCGGAGTTTCCAGATCTGGAACCTGGAACTGGCGGCTGGGAACTTCCCCTTCGACACAGCCTCGTTACCTCGTCTGCTACGGCTTGGAGGGGAGCGGTCGACGTGAGGAGGCTGTGGTGGAGGGTTTCGGAGTTTCCAGATCTGGAACCTGGGAACTGGCGACTGGGAACTTCCCCTTCGACACAGCCTCGTTACCTCGTCTGCTACGGCTGGGAGGGGAGTAGTCGATGTGAGGAGGCTGTGGTGGAGAGGTTCGGAGTTTCCAGATCTGGAATCTGGGAACTGGCGGCTGGGAACTTCCCCTTCGACGAGCCTCGTGACCTCGTCTGCTACGGTCGGGTGGTGATGAGTCCTTCGCGGGCGGCCCAGGCGTTGATGTCCTCGCGTCGGATGGCGGCGGCCATGAGGGCGGGGAAGCGGTCGGGGGTGCAGGCGAAGCTGGGGACGCCGAGGGTGGCCAGTTTGGCGGCGAGGGCTTCGTCGTAGGAGGGGCGGCCTTCGTCGCTGAGCGCGAGGAGCGTGATGAACTGGACGCCGGCCTCGACGAGTTCGGCGGCGCGCCGGAGGAGCTTGGCCTCGACGCCTCCTTCGTAGAGGTCGGAGATGAGGACGAGGACGGTGTTGCGGGGTTCGCGGACCAGCGACTGGCAGTAGGTGACGGCGCCGTGGATGTCGGTGCCGCCGCCGAGCTGGGTTCCGAAGAGGACGTCGACAGGATCGGCGAGCTTCTCGGTGAGGTCGACGACGGCGGTGTCGAAGACGACGAGGCGGGTGGTGACGGCGGGGAGCGACGCCATCACGGCGCCGAAGATGGAGGAATAGACGACGGAGGCGGCCATGGATCCGCTCTGGTCGATGCAGAGGATGATGTCGCGCTGGCTGCGGCGAGACTTGCGTCCGAATCCGATGAGCGTCTCGGGGACGAGGGTGCGGTGGGAGGGTTGGTAGTGGCGGAGGTTGGCGCGGACGGTGCGGTTCCAGTCGATCTCGGCGAGGCGCGGGCGTCGGTTGCGCACGGCGCGGTTGAGGGCGCCGGAGACGGCGGAACGCAGGGGTTCCTCGAGTCGCTTGAGGAGTTCGTCGACGACGCGGCGGACAACGAGGCGTGCGGTTTCCTTGGTTTCGGCGGGGATGACGCTGGAGAGGGAGATCAGCGAGGCGACGAGCTTCACGTCGGGCTGGACGGCCTCGAGCATCTCGGGTTCGAGGAGGAGTTCGCGCAGGTTGAACTTCTCGAGGGCGTCCTGCTGCATGACCTGGACGACCGAGGAGGGGAAGTACTTGCGGATGTCACCGAGCCAGCGGGCGACGTTGGGGGACGAGGCACCGAGTCCGGCGCCGCGGGGGCGCTTCGAAGGACCTTCGCCGGAGCCGTAAAGCGCGGCGAGTGCGGCGTCCATGGCGGCGTCTTCCGGTGAAAGGACCAACCCGGCGGGCTCGGGGGATTCGTCGCCACCGAGGGCGAGGCGCCAGCGGCGGAGGCGTTCCTGTTCCATTGGGGTGTTCATCCTGGAAACGGCGGTTGAATCCGCAGATGGCGCAGATGGCGCAGATCATCAGGGGTTTGAAAGGTGATACCCACATGCCTGCAAGGTGAGGTTGCCGGCGGCGTCCGGTTTCCGGTTCCCGCCTTTTCATCTGCGGAATCGGCGTCATCTGCGGATAACTGAAATGCCGTTCTGAAGTTCATGGGATGAGGATCCGGCGGAGGAAGGGGGCAAGTCGCTCGGCGCGTTCGAGGTGGAAGGGCGGTGGGGAATCGGTGGCGTCCGAGGGCGTGTGGGTGGTGACGGTGGTCGGTGTGGTGGACGGTTGGCGGGAGCGTTCTCGGAGCTGGCGGCGTTCGGTGGATTCGAACCGGCCGAAGGTGCGGCGCAGGAGCGGAAGGGTGCGTTGGAAGGCGTCGGGTGGCAGCTGGGCGAGCCAGGAATCGAGTGCGCTCCAGAGGCGGTCGTCGTGGAGGAGGACGAGTCCGCTGCCGTGGAGGAAGCCTTCGAGCCAGGCGGCGGCGTGGGCGGGTTCGCTGCCGGAGGAGAGGGCGTAGGCGAGTCGACGGAGGGTGGATTCGTGGGGTTCGACGGCGTCGTCGAGGAGACGTCGGGTGGCGGCGCCGGCGATGAGGCCGTGGAGGCCGTCGAGGTCGGCCAGGCGTTGGAGGGCCTGGTGCCAGGCGGCGGTCTGGTTGGCGTCCTCGAGGAGCGGTACGGCCTGGTCCACGCCGCGGAGGCGCGTGTGCATGGCCTGGGCGGCATCGTCGTCGAGGGAGGCACAGGCACCGGGCAGACCGATGACGATGCGGGCGATCATGCCATCGAGGACGTGTCGGATGCGGGGGGCTTCGATGCGGCGCACGCTGCCGTAGCGGGCGATGCTGGCGAGGGCGGGGACGGCGTCCATGAGCTGGCCGACAGCTCCGGTGAGGGCGGCGAGATCCTCCAGGCGCGAGACGACCCCGGCGACGGCGTCGGGAAGGTTGGCGAGGAGGACATCGCCGGCGAGGGCGGCGACGGCGGCGAGTTCGGTGGAGCGGGTGGCGCGATCGAGGGCGAGGCCGGTGGCGGCGTTCTCGACGGTGTTGCCCCAGATGGAGGCCTCGACGACGCGGACGGCGAACTCGGGTTGCCAGCGAAGCGTCCAGATCTCGTGGAAGGTGCCCTTGCCGGAGTGGGCTTCGGAGCGTTCGCCCCAGGGAATCCCGAGGAGGTTGAGGCGGTGGAGGAGGTGGCTTCGTTCGAGGTCGCCGGGCTTGCGGAGGTCGAGGTCGAGGAGACGTTCGAGGGCCTCGGGTTTGAGACGGAGCCGGCGTTGCTCGTCGGCCAGGCTGCGGGCGAGCGGGACGGCGGGGGCGGAGTCGGGAATCTCCCCGAGGCGTTCGCCGACGATGAGCGTGCGGCGGATGAGGGCGAGTGGGGCGTCGTCGCCGTGGCAGAGGATCGTCTGGACGGCTTCGTTGAGTTCGGCGAGCCCGGGAACGATCCGGCCGCGGAAGGAGGCGAGCGTCTCGGCGAGGCGGACGGCCTCGATGGCGTGGGCGGAGGAAGAGTCCAGGCCCTGTTCGCGGAGCAGCCGGGAGACGTGGACCATCCAGTGGGAAGCGAGGCTGCCGTGCGTGGTCGAGCGGCTGTGCTCCCAGAGGAAGTGGTAGTATCCGGGCGAGGTGACGCCGGCGCCGTAACCGCTCTCGGAGGCGAGCCGGCCGTAGGTCCACGGAGTCCAGGTGACCTCGACGGCGGTGCGCGGGAGCCGGGTCAGGAGTTCGCGGTCGCGCGCGGCGGGTGGCCAATCGGCGAGGGCGGGAACGTGCCAGGCGCCGCACACGACCGCGATCCGTTGGAAGCCCTCCTTGTGTGCGGCGCGAAGCGTCTCGCGCATCCAGGCCTCGCGTCGGGCCTCGCGCAGGGCGTGGTCCGGATGGCGGAGGGGCGGTGCCTCGGACCGGAGCGCGGTCATGGCTTCCGCGATGGCGGGGAAGAGGCTGGTGCCGTCCTGACGTTGTTCGACCAGGCGTTCCCACCATTCCTCGCCGTCGTCGAGTCCGGCGGCGCGGGCGAGCCAGGTGAGCGGGTCGCGTTGGAGGGCGAGGTCTTCTTCGGCGGCGGGATCGGCGGGATCGGCGGGATCGGTCGGATCGGTCGGATCGACAGGGGTGGTGGGGGGCGGGAGGAGTTGATGCTTCTGGGGAGGTCCATGAAGCGGGTGGGGATCCCGCGCTGGAGGGCGAAGCGGATGGCCTGCCATTCCGGGAGAAGGCGGCGAGGGGGAAGAAGGCGGCGCGACGGGGATCGTCGACGGCGTACACGAGGAGCGCCACGGGCGGCTGCATGGCGGGGTCCGCGGCGAGGGGCAGGAGGGCGTCGGCCTCGGGCGGACCCTCGATGAGGAGGCAGTCCGGGTTGAGGCGTTCGAGTTCGGCGACGAGCTGGCGGGCGCAGCCGGGGCCGTGGTGCCGGATGCCGAACAGGTGGAAGGCTGTTGGAATGGCAGGCACTACTCGACCTCCCGTGCGGCGCGGTAGAGATCCTTCCAGCCGTCGCGTTCCTTGACGACGGTCTCGAGGTATTCCTTCCAGACGACGGCGTCCTGGACGGGGTCCTTGATCACGGCGCCGACGAGGCCGGACATGACATCGCCGGCGCGGACGGTGCCGTCGCCGAAGTGGCCGGCGAGGGCCATGCCGTTGTTGAGGACGGAGATCGCCTCGGCGGTGCTGAGGGTGCCTGAGGGAGACTTGATGCGGGTCTTGCCGTCCTCGGTGCGGCCGTCGCGGAGTTCGCGGAAGATCTGGACGACGCGGCGGACCTCGGCGAGGGCGGGCGGTTCGGCGGGGAGCTGGAGGGCGCGGCCCATCTCGCCGACGCGTTTGACGACGATGGAGGTTTCCTCGTCGGCGGTGGCAGGGAGCGGGAGGATGACGGTGTTGAAGCGGCGCTTGAGGGCGCTGGAGAGTTCGTTGACGCCCTTGTCGCGGTTGTTGGCGGTGGCGATGACGCTGAAGCCGCGGGTGGCCTGGACCTCGGAGCCGAGTTCGGGGATGGGGAGGGTCTTCTCGGAGAGGACGGTGATGAGGCTGTCCTGGACGTCGCTGGGGATGCGGGTGAGTTCCTCGACCCGGGCGATGAGGCCGCGTTCCATGGCGCGCATCATGGGGCTGGGGACGAGGGCGGCGCGGGAGGGACCGTTGGCGAGGAGGCTGGCGTAGTTCCAGCCGTAGCGGATCTGTTCCTCGCTGGTGCCGGCGGTGCCCTGGACGAGGAGCGTGCTGTCGCCACTGATGGCGGCGGCGAGGTGTTCGGAGACCCAGGACTTGGCGGTGCCGGGGAGGCCGTAGAGGAGCAGGGCGCGATCGGTGGCGAGGGTGGAGACGGCGATCTCGATGATGCGCCGGCTGCCGATGTACTTCGGGGAAATCTGGAATCCGCTGTCGAGCGTGCCGCCGAGGAGATAGGTGGCAACGGCCCACGGCGAGAGGCGCCAGTGGGTCGGACGTTCGCGGGTGTCGGCGCGGGCGAGTTGGTCGAGTTCCTCGGCGAACTGCTGTTCGGCGTGCTGTCGCAGGACGTTGCTCATGATTCCTCGTGGATGGCCTTGCGGAGTTGGAGACGGGTGAGAAAGGAGTCGAGTGGACCGCGGTAATACGGTTGCTCGGGGAGTTCGCCCCAGTCGGCGGCGGCGGTGGCGAGCAGGGACACCGGGAGCCGGAGGGCCACGGTGGGCAGCACGGCGAGGATCCGGTAGTCGGGTTCCTGCGCCTTGCAGGCGGTGCGGAGTCCGCGGAGGAGCGTGCCGGCGAGCGGGACGGACCAGGAGTCGAGGCGGGCGGCGCGTTCGAGGGCTTCGGCGATATCGTTCTGGGCGACGCGGAGGATCCACGATTCCACGCAGGCGGGTCCGGCGATGGAGGCGAGTTCGGCGCGGTCGAAGGTGAGTTCCGGTCGGGACGCGAGTTCGACGAGGGCGGTGGCCCACGCGGGGTTTCGCTGGTGCGTCGCGGCACTGGCGAGGCCGAGGACGAGCGGGACGTTCCACTCGGAGGGGGCGATGGCCTGGAGCAGCGCGTCGGGAGCGAGGCCGGTGTGGGTCTGCCACCAGGCGAGCGGGGTGAGTTCGACGAGTTGCCGGAGCCATGCGGCGCGCGGGCCTTCGCCAGCGGGAGGTTTTTCCTCGATGGCATCGCGGGACCAGGCGGCATCGAATTCGGCGGGTGGCGTGAACTCGAGGGTCGGGCTGCGGAGGAGCCTTTTGCGCACCACGACAAGGGGTGCGAGGCGCGCCTGCATCCGGAGGGCGAAGGCGGATTGCGGAAGGCGGGAAAGGGCGGCGGCCGCGAGCTTGCGGACGCCGCGGGCCTTGTCGGCGAGGATGGATTCGAGGAAGGGCTCGTCGGTGGGCTGTGGTGCGTCGGTGACGGTGGAAAGGAGTTCCTGGCGTTCGCGGGCGGCTTCCTTCGGGAGGAGCGGGGCGAGGAGTTCGCGGGCGCGGTCGGGATTCGTGCGGCGGACCTGGCGCAGGACGGCGATGCGTTCGGCGAGGGTTCCGGTTTCGAGGAGGGATTCCGGCAGGGGTTGGCCGCTGGAGTCGGCGGACTCGGCGAGGACGCGTTGCCAGTCGGGATTGAGGCTGGCGAGCCAACGGTGGCGTCGGCCCGGGAGCCGGCCGATGGCGCGGCGAAGGGCGGGTTGCTGGGTCGAGGCGCCGAGGAGGAAGGGGAGGTAGGTGTCCGGAACGCGGTGGCGGCGGGCGGTGAGGAGGTCGAGGTATTCGATGAGGATCTCGGTCTGGTTGCCGGCGAGGATCTGGCCGAGGGCGACCTGAAGCGCCGGGGAGAAGACGACGGGAAGTTCCTCGGGCGGGGCTTCGGGGAAGGTGGGTCCGGCAGGCGTGGGTTCCTGTCCGGCTTCGAGGGCGAGATCGAGGACACCTGCCGTCCGGAAGAGGCGGGTCTCGGGATCGGTGGGGTCGAGTTGGGTGAGGAGTTCGCCGAGGGCGCCCGGGATCCGGGGCCAGGCCGGCGTGCGGCGCGAGGTGCCGAGCAACGCGGCGGCCGCGAGTGGTTCGAGCGGGGACGGGATGGTTGCTCGGGCGTCCATGGTTCAGAGGTCCGCGAGGTTCACCCAGCTGTGGTCAAAGAAAACCGTGAGCGGGCGGAGGTTCACGCCGTTCCATTCGCCGAAGACTTCGACTGGAAGCGCGCGACTGCCGGCGAGCCACAGCCACGCGGCTTCGTCGCGGATCTGCAAGGGAACACGCGTGCCGGTGGAATCGGAAACGTGCCAGCCGCGTTCGTCGCGCGCGAGGAGGCCTGGGCCGATGCGGAACGGGTGACGCGAGATCCAGGGATTGGCGGCGAGGCGTTCCGAGACGGTTTCGAGCTGGGATTGCATCGTGCCCGTGAAACGGCCAGCCGGCGCGGGACTCGCGGATTCGGGCGGTTGCTGGACGACGGCGCGGAGCGGGGCTGCGGATGGGAACCAGGCGAGCGTCGCGCGAACCTGCGTTGCCGGGGTGAAGGCGTGTTCGAACTTCCGGCCACCGTGGGCGAAGTCGAGCAGGAGCGCGGTGCGACCGGTGGAGAGCCCTTCCAGCCAGACGCGGCGTTCGTGCAGGGGTCCGTCCTGATCGAACATGACGCCGGCGACGATCCAGTCGTCGGACGTGGGATCGACGATGCTCTCGCGATCGAGGGCCCAGCCGAGGGCGACGCGGAGGTCGGCCTGGCTGGGTTCGGGAAGGGCCTCGCGACGTTCGAGGGCATCGAGGAGGAGTTGCGTGCGTCCCATGGCACCGAGGAGACGCGAGGGCCAGTCGCGTCCGGACCCGACGGTGCCCTGCATTTCCTCGACGCGGCGTGCGAGGCCGGTTGCCTGGGCATCGACCATGCGGGCGGCAACCTCGCGCCAGAAGGTGGGTGGGCGCGCGGGCAGGTCGGAGAATCCCTGCCGGACGAGATCGCGCATCCAGAGCCCGAGGAAGGTGGCACCCTCGCGCATGCGGTCCCAACGGGCCTCCTGGCGTCGGCCGGTCTGGGCGGGATCGGGTGCGGGGGCTTCGGCGGCGGCCTCGCGTTTGGCGGCCTGCTTTTCGGCGCGGTCGCGTCGGCCCGCCAGCCATTCGGTCATCCAGGCGGGAGGATCGGAGGCGAACTGGCCGGTCCCGCCGGCGAACATCAGCATGAGGGCGAGGCCGTGCTTGCAGGGGAACTTGCGGCTGGGACAGGAGCACTTCGCGCCGAGTCCGTTGGCGTCGACGAGGACCTGATAGGGCTTGGCGCCGCTGCCCTGGCATTCGCCCCAGAGGCCGCCTTCAAAGGCGCCCAGCGTGACCCACTTCGCCGGCTTCACCAGACCCTGCGCCGCCTTGGCCGACGCATCATCGGGCGCGAGGGCGAGGACCTGTTGCGGGGTGAGGGGCGACATGGATTGGGGAACAGGATCCAGATATGGGGAGGGGCGGCCAACGGAAATCTTGGGGTGGGGGACGGACAGGATTTTGAAGGGAGGAGAAAACGACAGGATGACAGGATGGACAGGATTCTGTGGGGTGGGGGACGGACAGGATGACAGGATGGCTGGGGGGACAAGCCAGTCACCCCTGGGCGGTTGGGAGGGCGCAACTCGACATTGCCCCTATCTGGAACGGGGTGGCGACGTCCTCGTCGCCGTGCCGAAGCCTTGCAAAAGGCGATGAGGACATCGCCGCTCCGGATCATTCCCACACGGGCAGTGTCCAGAGGCACCCGATGGGATGGTACAGGATGGCAGGTGGACTTCACTTGGGGGGCGCGATCGGATCCAGGAAATCGCGGGGGCGGATGATGTAGCCGACGTCGCCGAGGCGGCTCCCATAGGCGACCAGGAGGATGCTGCAGTGCTGCAGTTGGTCGGGTTGGGCGGAGAAGGCAATGGAGAGAAGATCGTTGGGTTGGCCGGCGACAACGGGGTGGGGCTGGATCCGGGTGGAGGCGATCTGTTGACCCTTGGCGTCGGTCATCCGGAATTCCGCATAGGTGAAGGCTTCGAGGAAACCCTGCTTCCGGAACTCTACCCAGACGAGGACGCCGGCGTCTCCGTTGGGGCGTTGCCGCACTTGGATCCCGAACTCGGAGGCCTTCTCACGAGTGAGGTAGCCGACATCGATCAGCGCGAAGCAGGGATGGGCGGTGATGAGCAGGAGCAGGACGCAGAGCGCGCGGCGGATGGCATTCATGATCCTTTCATGACCAGCGAGCGGTGGAATCCTTAGAGGATCGTTGGTGCTCAGGCTTTCCGCAGGGTCTTCTCCATGGCTTTACCCTTGGCGAGTTCGTCGGCATACCACATGGGCGGACTGTAGGAACCGTGGGCCCGATGCTGGGTCAGGTCTGCCTGGATCGCGCCCGGCGGCATCTCCTTGAGGCCATCGGGGGACGAAGTCCTTTGGGGAGTGAAATCGGGGTTTTCTCCGCGGTATTCCCGAAGCGTGGTCCGCGGGTTCATGGAAAACAACCGGACTGAAGGGCCCCGTCATGACTTCGCGGCTTCGCGCGAAATACTGCTGAGGGCGGGAAGGAATCGCGCGAAGCCGCGAGGGCGCGAAGGAACGGGGGGCGAGGCCACAACCGCGTTGCGGTTGGGTGATGCGTTGGGATCAACACCCAGGGTAGGCCTCGTGCCTCGGCCAACCCTAGGCTGTGGGACACAACGCCGTTGGCGTTGGGGGGAGGGCGGCAGTCGACGTGAAGAGGCTGGGGTGGAGGTCGAAGTTTGAAGTTTCAAGATTCAAGCCCGACCCAGTCTCCAGTTCCACATTGCCCCCATCTGGAACGGGGTGGCGACGTCCTCGTCGCCGTTCCAGGGCTTTTCCCAAGGCGATGAGGACATCGCCGCCCCGAATCATTCCCACAGGGGCAGTGTCCAGAGGCAACTGATGGAATCTGGGAACTGGCGACTGGGAGCTTCTCCCCTTCGACACAGCCTCGTTACCTCGTCGGCTACGGTTGGGAGGGCTTCAAGGTTGGAAGCTGCTGCTGGCCTCAGTCCCCGCCACCGCCGCATCCACCGCCACACCCTCCGCAGCCGCTGCCGCCATCGCCCCCACCGTCGCCGCTTCCACCGCTTCCACCGCCGCCGGTCGAGCTGTCGGTGTCCGACCACGCCCCGGAGCATCCGCCGCCGGAATCGGTGCTGGAGGTCCCTGGTCGCGGAACGGGACGTTCCAGGGGGCGTTGCCAGGAGGCGAGGGCGGTGCCGGCGAGGGCTCCACCTCCGAAGATCGCGACCATCATGGGCAGGCTCCAGTCGGGGCTGAGACCGGGTTGCCGCAAGGTTTGCCGGATCCGGGCTTCCTCGGCGCGGAAGCGGTTGACCATGGATTGGCCGGCGCGGGTCCGCCGCGGGATGGCGAGGGCGATGATCAGTCCGAAGAATAGCGTGGCGAGCGTGAGGGCCGCCAGGAACTCGACCGGCCGATCGCGGGACATGCCGATGGCGACCTTGGCGATGCCGAACCCGACCAGGGTGAGGACGAGGAGTACGCGCAGCCATCGGGCCTTGTGCAGGGTTGCGGTGGAAGGTTCCCAGCCGCGGGCCTGGACGTCCTGTCGGATGCTGGCGAAGTGCGGCTTGAGCTCCTTCCGGAGCGAGCGGAATTCGATCTCGCGATCGGTGGGAATGGCTTCCCAGATCGCGGCTTCGATGCCGGTCAGGTTTCCAGGCTGGGCGTTCTTGCTTCGGCCGATCCACGCAGGTGTGGCGGGGTGGGATTCGATCAGCCCGCGTGTCGCGAGGGCTGCGAGACCCGTCTGGAGGATCCCGCGGGCGCCATCGACAAGACCGGCCACAACGTACGGGTCCTCGTTCTCGATCCGGGTGTTGGCGTCTGCTCCGGTCGGGTTCGTGGCGGTGCCCCGGAGCCAACGCGTCGTGAGGAGCAGGGTCAGCGTGGCACCCATCAGGATCAGGTAGAGCACGAGGAAGGGGGTGCCGGTCCAGTCGAACACGTTCCAATCGGTGACGGCGAGCGCTCCACAGCCGGTGAAGCCGAGGATGGTCGTGGCGGCCGCTGATGCGCGGAAGAGGGACCGCAACGAGGGCTTTGGCAGGATCCACACCTCGCGGGTGTTCACCCGGCGGAAGGCGGAAGCATTCGTGAACCGGTCTTCGACCGTCGGCCAGATGTCCCGCGGCGGAGGCTCGCCGAAGCAGGCTTCGTACGAAGCGAGGGTCCGTTCGTACCAGTCGGCGTACTTGGCCTGCTCGGTGGAACCGCCGCGGGTGGGACCGTGGTGGAAGGGCATCCCGAGGACCTCACCGCACCAGGTGTTCCAATAGTCGTCGGAGTAGATCAGGTGGAGGTGCCAGGCCTGGTCGACGGCGTCGCTGGGGGTCACCGGGTGACCGGCACGGGTGGCGAGGAAGAGGAAGCGGCGGTATTCGAGGAGGACCCGGTTGGCGTAGTCCTCGGACCAGCCGTTGTCCCGGGCGAGGCGTCGGGGGAACCCGAGCACTGCGGATTGGGGGCCGATGGGTTGCGATGCGATCCGTTCCCACAGGCGGTCGTTCTTGGCATTCATTCGGAGGATCTCCTTTCCTCCCGTTGTGTACGGGAACTTTCGCAGTCGGGACCAATGCTTTCTCCGGTGTGATTCCCAATCACCGCCCCGGATCGTAACATGAAGTTGGACTGCCCCGCGGGTTGAGTGCACCTGGGCTACCGATGGAGTTCCCCCTTGTTTCCGGGTTCGGGATGAGGCGGAGTTCGGGGGTACCTCGGCGTGAATCAGGTCCAATCCTGTCGGGTGGGCCATGTCTGGGGTGTTGCAAGAGGTTGGGGTATGCGAATCGGAGTCATCAGCGACACACACGGGCACCTGGATCCCAGGATCCGGGAGATCTTCGCGGGCGTGGACCACATCCTGCACGCGGGAGACATGGGTTTTCCTTCCATCGTGCTGGAGTTGGAGGACATCGCGCCGGTGACGGCGGTCCTCGGCAACACGGACGATGCACGGACCGAGTTCAAGGAACTCGAGGTCGTGGAGTTGGGCGGCTTGAAGTATCTCGTTCACCACATCGTGGAGCCGCGGCATCCCTCGGAGCGCTTGCAGCAGGCGTACCTGCACCATTCGCCGGACGTGGTGGTTTATGGCCATACCCATCAGTTGGCGCACGAGGTGATTGATGGGCGGTTGTTCCTGAACCCGGGATATGCCGGCCGCAGGAAGGGTGAGGAACGCCGGTCAGTGGCGGTTTTGCGGATGGAGGAGACCGGCCTGGAGATCGACATCATCGACCTCGATTGAAGGAGATAGGACGGTGACTGCCGCTGACATCTCCCGCGGACCGGGGAGGCGATGTCCAGTCGCCCCGAGAAAGGCCATGGAATGGGGACGGGGACGTCCCCACCCTGTTCCAGGCGTGGGCCGAGTGAAGGTGCGTGCGTCCTGGCGCGTCGGGGATGCGCTGCTTGACAGGTTATCCCTGCGTGCGGAGATACCGCGAACCATGAACCGGATCCCCCGATTCCTGCTCCTGCTTCTGCTGGCGGGCTTTTGCCTTGGGACGGTCCGGGTGGGGGCGCAAGGGCCGGATGGTCCCATTCCCTCCCTGACCGAGGCCTATGTGATCCGGTCGTGGGAATCCGAGCGGGAGGCGCACTACCCGGCGGTGATGAGCATTGCCCAGTCGCCCGACGGATTCCTGTGGGTTGGGTCGTACGCGGATCTGGTGCGGTTTGATGGACGCCGCTTCACCTTGTTTGTGCCGCAGTGGGTGGACCCAGGTTTGGGTGGAGGCATCCATTCGCTCTGTCCGCAGGCTCCGGATTCGCTCTGGGTTGGGACGGACAACGGCATCCTTCGGATGGGTCGGACGGGGTCGAAGGTCTATGGAGCTGGGCTTGGGGTTGCGAAAGGGTTGGTACACTCGCTGGTGCAGGATGGTTCCGGGCAGATGCTGGCGGTGTTGGACACCACCTTGATGCATCTGGAGGCCGAGCGGTGGGTGGAGGATGTCCTTGAACCGGAGTTGAGAGCAGCGCCCTGGCGGTTGCTGGTGGATGGCAATGGAGTGGCGCATGCGTGGAGCGAAGCGGGATTGTTGACCCGGATCGACGGGGTCTGGAAGCGGGTGATCGAACCGACCGCCGGACCCAGGATTCGAGGGGCAGGGCGGGCATTCCAGTCCGGCATTTGGCTTGCAGATGAACGGAAGGTCTCCCTGTGGCGCGATGGGAAGTGGGTGGAATCCCGTGAGCGCCCGGCGGGTTTCCGTGGGGACCATGTCCAGATCCACGAGGACGCGGATGGATTGGTCTGGATGGGTTGCTACACGCAGGGATTGGTGGTGTTGGGGCGGGATGGGCCGCGATGGGCCGCGACCTCACGGGATGGCCTGCCCAACATTTCCATCACGCAGCTCGTTCCGGACCGGGAAGGGCATTTGTGGGTGGGATCGAACGGGGGAGGAGTGGTCCAGGTTCAGCGCCGGTCCTTCCATGTGTATTCGGCGGCGGCCGGACTGGACCAGGTGGTGGTCAACTCGATGGCGGCGCTGCCGGATGGCAGCATGCTGGTGGGGACCCATGGCGGAGGCGCGCAGTTGTTCAAGGATGGCAAGTTTGGTCCGCCGCTCGTGCTCGACGACAAGTCGGTGCGCAAGTGGGTGCAGTCGGTGATCGGTGATGGGGCGGGGGGAGCGTGGATTGGAACCGTGGGTGACGGATTGTTCCGGTGGGCGGATGGCAAGGTGGTCGAGCATGTCCCGGCTGAGCGTTTTGGGTCTGACAACGTGGACGCCTTGTTCCTGGATTCGGGGAAGCGCCTGTGGGTGGGTGGAAGCAGTTCGACAGCGTTGATCGAGGGGGGGGTATTGCGGGTGCTTGGGCCCGACGACGGATTGCCCGAGAAGCGCTATCGATGCATGGGCGTCGAGCAGACGCCCGATGGGGTGATGTGGCTGTTGTTGGATGAAGTCGGACTCTTCCGAAAGCCGGTGGGTGGAAAGTTCGAGTCGGTCCCGATGCCAATGGTTCCGTTGGGTGCTCCGGTGACCCGGCTTTACGTCGATACCCAAGGCACGCTTTGGCTGGGATGCAGCTATGGACCGCTCGGTCGTTGGCGCGATGGGTCGGTCCGTTGGATGACGCCGGACGATGGCGTGCCGGTGGACGGGGTGTTTTCGATGATGGATGACGGGGCGGGCGGGTTGTGGATCGGGGGACCGGACGCGATCGGGCGGATCACGATGGCGTCGGTGGAAGCGCTGGAACAGGGACGTCTGCGTCGATTGGAGCGCTGGCGGTTTGGCAAGCCGGATGGGGTGCCGGTGCCGAATGGGCGGGAATTTTCCTATCCCAATGTGATGCGGGATGCGGCAGGACGGGTTTGGTTTGCGACGCTGGATGGACTGGCGGAGGCGGACCCGAAGCGGATGCGCGGGCACCGGACGAACGGTGTGCCCATCTTTGATTCGATCGGGTTGGTGACCGGAGAGGAGCAGGTGATCTGGGGAAGCACGGCTGGGTTGTTGCGGTTGCAGGCCGGCACGAGGGATGTGCGGATCCGCTACACGGCGGCCCAGTTGGGCGATCCGGAACAGACGGAATTTGAATACCGGATTGGCTCGGGGAGTGGTTGTCCGGGCCGGAGGATCGGCAGATCCAGATCGTGGATCTGAAGCCAGGGGAGCACGTGGTGGCATTGAGGTCTCGGATGGCCCTCGAACCGGACTGGTCGCTGCCGGTAGAGCTGCATTTCGAGATTGATTGGTCGTGGTGGGAATTGCCGGGGTTCCGCTGGGCGGCATCGATGTTGTCCCTGGGGGCAGCCGGGGTGGGCATGTGGTGGTGGCTGGATTTCCGCTTTCGTCGGAGGCAGGAGCAGGCGGCCCGGGAGGAACGGATGCGGTTGATGAGCCAGGAACGGGACGCTGCTGCTGCGGCGAACCAGGCGAAGACAGAGTTCATTGCCATGATCAGCCACGAGCTGCGGACACCGCTGCATGGCTTGCTGGGTTATACGGAACTGCTGAAGGACACGCCCCTCAGTTCGTTGCAGGGCGATTATGTGCAGCGGTCGCGGCAATCGGCGGAATCGTTGCTCCGGGTGATCAACGAGGTGCTGGATTATTCGCGGCTGGAGAGCGGCCGGTTGGATCTGGAGGTGGCGGACTTCCAGTTGTCCACGCCAGTGGCCGAGTGCATGGAGTTGATGTCGAACACGGCGGCGAAGCGGGGGCTGGAGTTCCTGTGCCTGCTGGATCCGAGATTGTCGCGCAAGGTTCGTGGAGATGGCCAACGCATCCATCAGGTGCTGGTGAACCTTGTTGGAAACGCGCTGAAGTTCACGCATGAGGGGCATGTATGGGTGACGGTGACGCCCGCGTCGGAGCATCCGGGGCAGGTGTTGTTCCGGGTGGAGGACAGTGGCATTGGCATTGCCGAAGCCGACCTGCCGCGTTTGTTCCAGCGTTTCTCGCAGGCGGATGGTTCCCATACGCGGCGATACGAGGGAACGGGGCTCGGCTTGGCGATCTGCAAGGGGATCGTCGAACGGATGGGCGGGCAGATCGGCTGCGAAAGTGAACCCGGGAAAGGTTCGAGGTTTTGGTTCCGGTTGCCGTTGCCGGCAGCGGATGAGGTTTCCGCAGACGAAGGCAAGGCACGGTTGCCGTGGGTAAGCCCGGAGATCGCAATGGTCGGATTGGGTGACATGGCCAGTGAGGTCGTGGGCTCATGGATGGGCGCGGCGAGGGAACGGGCCATCCGCTTTGCGGATGTTGCCAGTGTGGAATCCTGGTTGCGGCAACCGGGCGTGGGTGTGGAAGGCGGAGTCACCGTGTGCCTGAGTCAGGCATTGGTTCACGGCGATCCCCGCTTCGCGGTGAGGAACCTGCGGGCCGCGAGCCGCAAGGCGGTGATCCGGATCGTGGTGTTGGTGCCTGCCTCGATGCACCGTCCCGGTCCAGGCGCGCACGATTGGGGATGCGACTTCATCTGGAAGGAACCGTTGGTTTCTCCACCGATGCCGTTGGCGGAATGGGTAGGACGCGAGGTGGCGCCCGTGCCGCTTCCAGTCACCCGCGTCGTGGGGACTTCCGCCGAGGCGGTGCGATCGCCCTCTGCGGCCCGAGCCGTGGCGGCGGGAACAGAAGTTTCGCCAACCCCGAGATTGGGCCGTGTGCTGCTGGTGGAAGACCATCCGGTGAATCAGGCCTATGCGCGCGATGCGCTCGTCAGCATGGGTTGTCGGGTGGACCTGGCGAACAATGGCCGGGAGGCGGTGGAAATGTTCCGGGCGCGGGAATACGAACTCGTGCTGATGGATTGCCAGATGCCGGAGCTGGACGGATGGAGGCCACACGCCAGATCCGCGCCATGGAAGGCGCGGGCAAGCGGGTCTTCATCGCTGCTCTTACCGCGGGCGCCTACGACGGCGATCGCGAACGGTGTCTGGAAGCGGGGATGGATGACTTCCTTGCGAAGCCGTTCCGCATCCAGGATCTGAAGCGACTGTTGGAACGGCGTTCCCGATCATGAGCGTTCAACGGGTCCTTGTGCGTTTTGCAGTCGTCCTGGCGTTGGCATCGGGGGGCTTGTCCTTGCGCGGAGCCGAGTGGGAATCCCAGCCGTGGGGACGCTCCCGGGAATTGAAGGCCGTCGCGGCTGCTTCGCCGGGCTTCGCCCGCGTGGCCGCTGCATCCACCGGCGTCACGTTCACCAACCTCCTTTCCCTCGACCGACAGACCACGAACCAGATCTACCTGAACGGTTCCGGCGTGGCCCTGGGCGATGTGGATGGCGACGGACGCTGCGATGTGTTCCTCGCAGGTCTCGAGGGGCGCAGCGCCCTCTATCGCAACCTGGGGGACTGGAAGTTCACGGACGCCACCGTGGCCAGTGGTTCGCCGGGGGCCGGATTGGATGCCACCGGCGCACTCCTCGCCGACGTGGACGGCGATGCGGATCCGGACCTGGTGCTCAATTCCGTCGGCGGTGGAACCGTGGTGTTCCTGAACGATGCGAAGGGACGGTTCACACGAAGCGCGCTGTTGAATCCGGAGCGCGGCGGAATGTCCCTCGCGCTCGCGGACGCCGAGGGTGACGGCGACCTGGACCTCTACGTGGCGAACTATCGGACCGTCACGCTGCGGGATCAGCCGGCCACACAGTTCCGGATCGTTCCGGTCGAGGGGCGATTGACCGTGGCGGCAGTGAACGGTCGGCCCACGACTTCCCCGGACCTCGAAGGGCGGTTCACCTACACACAGGCGGGTGGGATCGCCGAGCATGGCGAGCAGGACGTCTTCTTCCGGAACGATGGCACCGGCAACTTCACCGCCATTCCGCCGGAATCCGGGATGTTCCTGGACGAGGACGGGCGCCCGTTGACGGACAAGCGATTCGACTGGGGTTTGTCGGTGACCTTCCGGGACTTCACCGGTGATGGCCTGCCTGACCTCTATGTCTGCAACGACTTCGACAGTCCCGACCGGATCTGGATCAACACCGGCGACGGTCACTTCCGTCTGGCTCCCACGGCCGCGTTCCGCAGCACGTCCAGGTTCTCGATGGGCATCGATGTGGCGGACATCAACCGCGATGGTCACGACGACCTCCTCATCCTCGACATGCTCAGCCGCAGCCATGTGTTGCGGCTGACGCGCATGGACAAGGGCATGGAAGCCACGCCGCCCGGATTCCCCCTCTATCGGACGCAGGTCGGACGGAACACGCTGCAGATGGCACGCGGCGACGGGACCTTTGCCGAGGTGGCCTACGCCTTCGGCCTGGCCGCCACGGAATGGTCGTGGACGCCCCTCTTCCTCGACGTGGATCTCGACGGTTTCGAGGACGTGCTGGTGACGGCCGGGCACGGCCGTGACGACATGGACACCGACCACGGCATGGCCCTGGAGGCCATGCGACGGAGCCGTCGAATGTCGCCGATGGACCAATTGGCGATGCGGCGATCGACTCCTCGCCTCCTTTCTCCCCGCCAACTGTTCCGCAACGTGGACGGCGCGCGATTCGAGGAGGTGGGACGCGCGTGGGGATTCGGCGAGGACGGCGTGTGCCACGGCATGGCGGCCGGCGATCTCGACGGCGACGGCGATCTCGATCTGGTCGTGAACGAGTTGAACGGTGTTGCCGGCGTCTACCGCAACCAGGCCTCCGCGGGACGCGTGGCCGTCCGGTTGAAGGGCACGGGAAAGAACACGCGCGGCATCGGCGCCCGTGTCACGCTGCGTGGCGGCGCCGTGCGGGAACAGTCGCAGGAAATGATGGGCGGCGGACGTTACCTGTCGTCCGATGACACCGTGCGGGTGTTCGCATCGGGTGCGGTGACCGATGGGATGGAGCTGGAGGTGCGTTGGCGCAGCGGCAAGCGCAGCGTGGTGAAAGGCGTGCGCGCGAACCGCGAATACGAGATCGACGAATCCACCGCGCTCGAAGCCCCCGCAGACTCGAAGGCCGAGGCGAAGCCGTGGTTCCGCGAGATCGCGCTGGGCCACACGCATCGGGAGGACCCCTTCGATGACTTCGGCCGCCAGCCGCTGTTGCCCCGCCGCTTGAGCGGGCTCGGGCCCGGCGTGGGTTGGATGGACGTGGACGGCGATGGCCTCGATGACGCCGTCGTGGGCGGTGGCCGCGGTGGAGCGATGGCCGTGTTCCGGAACACCGGCAAGGGCGCCTTCGAACCGCTGCCCGCTGTCGCCACGGCCCGGGATCAGACCGGCCTGGCCGCGCTCGTGGATGGCGCCGGCCGCGTGCGTGTCGTGAGCGGCAGTTCCAATTTCGAGGACGAATCCAATCTTGGCGGCGGCGTGGAGGAATGGATCGCAGGCGCGCCCGGGTTCGAGAAGACCCTGGGCGGCGCATGGAGCGCCGTGGGTCCGGTGGCCCTGGGCGACATCGATGGCGACGGAACCCCGGAGTTGTTCGTGGGTTCGCGCACACGCGCCGGACGTTACCCCGAGGTGGACGGGTCACGGCTGTTGCGCCGCGTGGGAAGCGAGTGGCAGGTGGACGCCACGAACACCGCCGTGTTGCAGGACGCGGGCATGGTGAGCGGCGCGGTGTGGACGGATGTGGACGGGGACGGTCGGGTGGACCTGGTGGTGGCCACGGAATGGGGACCGTTGAAGGTGTACCGGAACCGGAGGGGCACGCTGGAGGCGTCGGACATGGGATTGGGGAAGTACCTCGGATTCTGGAATGGGGTCACATCCGGAGATTTCGACGGGGACGGCCGGATGGACCTGGTGGCGTCGAACTGGGGAACGAACACGCGGCACGGTCGCGAGCGGATGTACTTCGGAGATCTGGGAGGACAGGGGCAGGTGGAGGTGGTGGAGTCCGAGGTCGAAGGCGGGCGGTGGCTGCCCGTGCGCGATCTGGAGGTGATGTCGCGCGTGATGCCGTGGGTGCGCGAGAAGTACGGGAAGCATCGGGCCTATGCCGAAGCCACGGTCGAGGAGGTGTTGGTGGGGAAGAAGGCGGAGATGCGCGAGGTGGAATGGCTGGAGACGAGCGTGTTCCTGAACCGGGGCGATCGCTTTGAACGGAAGCGGTTGCCCGCGGAGGCGCAGTGGGCGGTGGGTTACGGTGTGAGCGTGGGCGACGCGGATGGGGACGGACGCGAGGACGTGTTCCTCGCGCAGAATTTCTTCGGTGTGGGAACGCAGGAATCGCGCAGCGACGGAGGTCGCGGGCTGTGGATGAAGGGGGACGGGAAGGGTGGATTCACGGCAGTGGACGGAAGCGTGAGTGGTGTGAAGGTGTACGGCGAAGGCCGCGGGACGGCGTTGGGCGATTTCGACGGGGACGGTCGGGTGGATCTGTTGGTGGGGGAGAACGGCGGCGAGACGCGTGTGTACCGGAACGAGACGGCGAAGGTTGGGTTGCAGGTGCGGTTGGAGGACGGGATGGGACGGTACGGAGCGAAGGTGCGGGTGGAGTACGTGGGCGGACGGAAGGGTCCGGCACGCGAGACGCACAGCGGGAGCGGATACTGGAGCCAGGAGGGACGCGTGGTGGTGATGGGATTGGAGGAACCGCCAGTGGCGGTGGAAGTGGAATGGCCGGGAGGGAAGAAGACGCGGGCGGAGGTGGTGGGGGGGAGTTTGAAGATTTCAGTTTCAAGTTTGAAGTAGTCCCCCGACGTAGTCGCCGACGTCAGGAGGCGATGGATGAAGTTCCCAGTTTCCAGACGCCAGATTCCAGAAGCCTGAAACTTCGAACTCTTCCACAGCCTCCTGACGTCGTCTGCTACGTCGCGGAGGGTGGCTGACGAGGTCACGAGGCAGTGGTGGTGGGCTTCAAACTTGAATCTTCAAACTTCGAACTCTTCCACAGCCTCCTGACGTCGTCTGCTACGTCGCGGAGGGTGGCTGACGAGGTCACGAGGCAGTGGTGATGGGCTTCAAACTTGAATCTTCAAACTTCGAACTCTTCCACAGCCTCCTGACGTCGTCTGCTACGTCGCGGAGGGTGGCTGACGAGGTCACGAGGCAGTGGTGATGGGCTTCAAACTTGAATCTTCAAACTTCGAACTCTTCCACAGCCTCCTGACGTCGTCTGCTACGTCGTGGAAGGTAGCTGACGAGGTCACGAGGCAGTGGTGATGGGCTTCAAACTTGAATCTTCAAACTTCGAACTCTTCCACAGCCTCCTGACGTCGTCTGCTACGTCGCGGAAGGTAGCTGACGAGGTCACGAGGCAGTGGTGATGGGCTTCAAACTTGAATCTTCAAACTTCGAACTCTTC
Organism: Limisphaerales bacterium; assembly: GCA_965283655.1. Classification (GTDB taxonomy): domain Bacteria; phylum Verrucomicrobiota; class Verrucomicrobiia; order Limisphaerales; family UBA9464; genus UBA6176. The sequence continues at coordinate 47,262 of CBDIPJ010000005.1, forward strand.
CACAGCCTCCTGACGTCGTCTGCTACGTCGCGGAAGGTAGCTGACGAGGTCATGAGGCAGTGGTGATGGGCTTCAAACTTGAATCTTCAAACTTCGAACTCTTCCACAGCCTCCTGACGTCGTCTGCTACGTCGCGGAAGGTAGCTGACGAGGTCATGAGGCAGTGGTGATGGGCTTCAAACTTGAATCTTCAAACTTCGAACTCTTCCACAGCCTCCTGACGTCGTCTGCTACGCCGTGGAAGGTAGCTGACGAGGTCACGAGGCGGGGTCTGGGAATTGGGAACGCTGTCCAGAAGCCGCGTGGGGCACGCGGCCTACAAGGGGAGTTCCCACTTTCCAGGAGCCAGTTCTCAGTGAAACGGGACTTTGAACTCTGATCGGGACGCAGGCATTGTGACGGCATGATTCGAGGAATCGGGATGCGTGGTGGAGTGGCGACGGCCTGCGGGTGGGTGATGGCGGGAATGGTCGTGTCGGCGGCGGGAGGTGACTGGCCCGCATGGCGTGGGGCCAATGCACAGGGAAGCGTCGCCGAGGGACGGTTCCCGGAGCGTTGGACCACGGAATCGGTGGCGTGGAAGGTGGCGTTGCCGGGGAAGGGAACGTCGACCCCGATCGTTTCCGGCGGACGCCTGTTCCTGACGTCGCCGTCGGAAGGACAGGATGCGGTGCTGGCCTTCGATCTCGACGGCAAGAAGCTCTGGGAAACGAAGGTCGGGTCGTTGTCGGATCCCAAGCACCGGTCGCTGGCGTCGAGCTGCAACGCATCACCGGCGACGGATGGGACGGCGGTGTACGTGCACTTCAAGAGCGGGAATTTCGCCGCGGTGGAGACGGACGGGAAGGTGCGCTGGAGGGTGAACCTCAAGGAGAAGTTCGGGGTGGAGAAGCTGTACTGGGATTCCGGCACGTCGCCGGTGGTGGTGGGGGACGTGGTGATCCTCAGCCGGCTTCATGATGGAGAATCGTGGGTGGCGGCCTTCGACCGGAAGACCGGCGAGATCCGGTGGCGGGAGAAGCGGAACTACACCGTCCCCGCCGAGAACAACAACGGCTACGCCACCCCGGTGGTGATCGATCATGGCGGCCAACCGGCGGTGTTGGTCTGGGGCGCGGATCACCTGACGGCGCATGCGGTGTCGGATGGACACGTGCTGTGGAGCGCGGGCGGGTTCAATCCGGATGGCACGGGATATTGGCCGGCCATCGCGACCCCGGTGGTGCACGGTTCGATGGCGTTGGTGCCGGTGGGACGCGATGACCGGGCCGGGCAGGCGCGGATGTTCGGGATCAAGTTGGGTGGGGCGGGGGACGTTTCGGAAAGCCACCGTGCCTGGAAGCGCACCGATGTGGGTGTGTTCGTGGCGGCTCCGGTGATCTCGGGGGACGCGGATACCTGCTGCGTCACAAGGGCGAGGTGGTGTGCCTGGATCCAGCGACGGGAACGACGGTGTGGACCGGAAGTTTGCCGAAGGCGACCGCGCCGTATTATGCGTCGCCGGTGGTCGCGAACGGCATCCTGTACGCGGCACGCGAGGACGGGGTCGTCTTCGCGGCGCGCGTGGGAGAGAAGTTCGAGTTGCTGTCCGAGAATCCGATGGGCGAACGGATCATCGCGACGCCGGTGCCGGCGGCTGACCGGCTTTTCCTGCGTGGAGATGCCCATCTGTTCTGCATTGCGGGGAAGGTGCGCTGAGCGGCCAACCACACTGAAGAAGCCGGTTGTGTCCGCAGATGGCGCAGATCATTTGGAACTTGGATCCAATTGGCTCGGCATACGAGAGGTAAGGCTTTGGCCTGAGTCTGATCGCCGCTTTTCCATCTGTCCATCTGCGCAATCGGCGCCATCTGCGGATCCATGAACTACCGATTCAAGGATCAGCTGCCGGTGGCGGAGCGGCAGAGGCCGATGAAGGTTTCCTCGGCGAGGGTGAGACGGCGTCCCATCCAGTGGACGATGCCCCAGTTCCGGCGGAGCTGGCGGCGACCCACGGGGAGAGCCACGAGGGACTGTTCGGTGAGTTCCTTGCGGGCGACCCACGGGGCCATGATGGAGATGCCGAGGCCGACCTTGACCAGTTCCTTGATGGCGTCCATTGCGCCGAGTTCGATGACGGCGTTGAGCACGATTTCCTCCTCGCGGAAGTAGGATTCGATCATGCGCCAGGTGCGGCTGCCGCGGCGGTAGACGATGAAGTTCTGACGGGCGATGTCGGTGCGTGTGACCTTGGCGGCGGTGGCCCAGGGATGGAGTGGTGAGACGACGAACTCCATGTCATCGGTGTAGAGCGGGATGAAATGGAATTGATCCTCGCCCTGGGGTTCGAGGGTCACGGCGATGTCGACGCGGCGTTGGTCGACGGCTTCGAGGAGGTCGCGGGAGTCCCCGGGTTCGATGCTGAGGTGGCAGTGGGGGAAGCTTTCCTTGAATTCGCGGAGGACGGACGGGAGGAGGTACTGGCAGACGGTGACGGGGGCGCCGATGCGGAGGCGGCCGTGGCCCCACCGGCCGAGTTCCTCGAGACCCTCGCGTGCGGCGCGGAGATCGGTGAGGACGCGTTCGGCGTGTTTGAGGAGGTGTTCACCGGCCTGTGTGAGGGTGACCTTCCTGCCCACCCTGTCCAAAAGACGACAGCCGACATCGCTTTCGAGCGCCTTGATGGAATGGCTGATGGCGGACTGGGTGAGGAAGAGTTCGCGCGCGGTCTGCGTGAAACTGCCGTTGCGCGCAAGGATTGCGAATGCCTGAAGCTGCTGACTGTCGATGGGACTTTTCATCCATGAGTTCGCCTCATCGGGCGAACGAGTTTTTAGCGAAGCATTCATCGGGCCGAAATGGCACGACGGCATCCGGAACGCTTTATCAGCGTTCGGATGCAACGGATGCACAAAGCGCGACAGGGACGCACCGCTGGGACCCGGTTGGAGACCGGACCACTGGTGCGGCTTGGTTTTGTGCCGTTGAACGACTGTGCGCCGCTGGTGGTGGCGCAGGAGTTGGGAATCTTCGCGCGGCAGGGATTGCGGGTGCAACTGAGTCGCGAGCTGGGCTGGGCGTCCGTGCGTGCGAAGCTGGCCTACGGAGAGCTCGACGGAGCGCACGCGCCCTGTGGATTGCCGTTCGCCCTGACGCTGGGACTGGATGGCGTGAAGGCGCCGTGTTGCACGGGGCTGGTGCTGAACCTGCATGGGAATGCGATCACGCTGTCGCGCCGGCTCTGGGACGAGGGCGTGCGGGATGCGGCGACGCTGGGGGAACGCCAGCGGAAGCATCGGGGCGAGCCGTTGCTGCTCGGAGCGGTTTCACGGCACTCGACCCATGCGCGGCTGCTGGAGCGGTGGCTGGCACCGACCGGTTTGGTGGCGGATCGTGATTTCCGGATTGTGATCGTTCCGCCGGCGCAGATGTGGGCGAACCTCCGGGGTGGGCATCTGGACGGGTATTGTGTGGGCGAGCCGTGGAATTCGGCGGCGATCCTGGCGGGGGATGGGTGGTGTGCGACGACGAGCTGTTCGCTGGCCCCGCGGCATCCGGAGAAGGTCTTGGCGGTGCGTGGGGCGTGGGCGGCGGCGGAGCCGGAGGTGCACGAGCGATTGGCAGCGGCGCTGCTGGAAGCCTGCCGGTTCTGCGACGACGCGACACGACGGGACACCGTGGTGGAGCTGCTGGCGCGGCGTGAGTACCTCAATCTTTCCAAGGACCTGATCCGCCCGGCGTGGAGTGGAGCGTTCCCGATCAGCCGTACGGAGACCCGGCAATTGCCGGAGTTCAACTGCTTCCACCGGTTCGACACGAATGAGCCGGGGCCCGAGAAGGCGGCGTGGGTGATGCAGGAGCTGTTTGGCGCGATGATGCCGACTCCGCCCTCGCCCGAGGTCCTTTCCTCCATTTTCCGCATGGACGTTTTCGAGGCGGCGCGGCGACGTGCCACCTCTTCTTTCAACCCAGCAAATACGACTGATTCTGACCATGAACCACAGACGCTTCCGGCCTGAACTGAACCGCCGTCGATTCCTCAAGACCACTGCCGTGGGCTCGCTCCTCGCGGGACTTCCGGCCGGTTGGGTGGGTTCCGCCTACGCGGACGACTCCCCGGAGTCGCCCAGCGTCCGCTTCGGCATCATCGCGTTGACGGACTGCTCGCCGATCGTGGTGGCGCATGAAAAGGGCATCTTCAAGAAGCACGGCATCCAGTCGTCGATCTCGAAGGAGGCGAGCTGGGCGGTGATCCGCGACAAGCTCCAGACGGGCGACAACCAGGCGACCCACATGCTGATCGGGATGCCGATCGCGTCGACGATGGGACTGTTGGGATCGGCGAAGAAGCCGATGGTCTTTCCGTGGATGCTGAACCGCAACGGTCAGGCGATCACGTTGAAGTCCGATTTCCTGGGCAAGGTGAAGGACGATCCGAAGGCGCTGAAGCCGTTCGTCGAGAAGGCGAAGTCGCTGGGTGAACCATTGACCTTCGCGATGACGTTCCCGCCGGGCACGCACGCGATGTGGATGCGGTATTACCTCGGAGCCGGTGGCATCCATCCGGACAAGGACGTCAACCTGATCACGATCCCGCCGCCGCAGATGGTGGCGAACATGAAGGTCGGCAAGATGGACGGGTTCTGCGTGGGCGAGCCATGGAACGCCCGGGCGGTGTCCGACAAGATCGGCTTCACCTCCATCACGACGCAGCAGATGTGGAAGGACCATCCCGAGAAGGTCTGTGCGTTCCTCGCGGAGTACGCGGACAAGAATCCGAAGACGGTGAAGGCCGTGTTGAAGGCGCTGCATGAAGCGTCGGTGTGGTTGGATGACCTGGGCAACCGGCCGGAGCAGTGCGACATCGTCAGCAAGCCCAGTTACGTGAACTGCCCGAAGGAGACGATCCTGGGGCGCCTGCTGGGCGATTACGACATGGGCGATGGGCGCAAGTTCAAGGACGAGTACTACATGCACTTCAGCAAGCGGAACTGCAATTTCCCGCAGCCGAAGTACGTCACCTGGTGGCTCTCGCAGTTCCGTCGGTGGGGCATGGTTTCCGGCGCGCCCGATTACGCCGGCATCGCGGCGAAGGTGGCCCGCACCGACCTGTATGAGGCGGCGATGAAGGAGATCGGGTTCAGCCATGGCGGGCGTGATGACAAGCCCGAGACCCTCTTCGACGGGAAGGCCTTCGATCCCGCGAATCCTGAAGCCTACGCGGCGAGCTTCGACATCAAGAACCTCAAGGGCTGAGCCGGGCGACGCCTTCGTCCCGACATTGCACCGCTGATTTCCTCCTGAAGTTCCTGACTACCTGAGACGACCCGGACCGGTTTTTGCCGGTCCGGGTCCACAGGACAAATCCGACGATGAAATTCCTGAAGAAGATCCAATGGGACGCCCTGTTGATGCCGTTGGTGGGGCTCGTGCTGACGCTGTTGGCCTGGCAATTGGTCTCAGGACGCGTGATGCCGAAGACCCAGCCGGACGGCACGGTGGAAGAGGTGAAGTCGGGATTGATCCAGGACCTGCCGGGTCCGTTGCAGACGTGGGAAAAGACGAAGAAGTACATCGTCGAACCGTTTGCGAAGCGTGAGGAACTCGACCAGGGCGTGCTGCGGTTCACGTGGTACTCGCTGGTGATCGTGGCCAAGGGGTACGCGATCGCGTTGATCCTGGGAACGCCGTTGGGATTCGTGCTCGGGCTTTCGAAGAATTTCTCGAAGATGTTCGACCCGATCATCCAGGTGCTGCGGCCGGTGTCGCCGTTGGCGTGGATGCCGCTCGGGGTGGTGATCTTCGCGAACAGCGGCAAGAGCGCCAACGAACTGGCGGCGCTTTTCACGATCGCGGTCTGCGCGATGTGGCCGACGGTGTTGAACACGGCGGTGGGGGTGCGTGCGATTCCGCAGGACTACCTGAACGTGGCGCGCGTACTGAAGCTTTCGCGGACGAAGACCCTGTTCCGGATCATGATCCCGGCGACGTTGCCCTACATGTTCACGGGGTACCGTCTGAGCCTGGGCATCGCCTGGTTGGTGATCGTGGCGGTGGAGATGCTCACTGGGCGGATCGGCATCGGGAACTTCCTCTGGAACGAGTACAACAACGGTCTCTACACGAGCATCGTGCTCTGCATCCTGACGATCGGGTTGGTGGGCTACGTGCTGGACCGGGGGATGAGCCTGCTGGAGCGCCGATTCAAGAGTGCGGTCTGATTCCCTCCAACCTTTGCCCCATCCATCCATGCCCTTCCTTGTCCTGAGTGGAGTTTCGAAATCCTTCGGCGCACCCGATGCGCGCACGGAGGTGCTGCGGGATGTCCATCTCACGGTGGAGAAGGGCGAGTTCGTGGCGATCGTCGGATACTCCGGGGCGGGGAAGACGACGTTGCTGAACATGATTTCGGGACTGCTCCGGCCGGACGCCGGCACCGTCACGCTGAATGATCTGGAGATCACGGGACCGGGCCCCGATCGCGGCGTGGTGTTCCAGAACTACAGCCTGCTCCCGTGGCTGACGGTGGCGGAGAACATCGCGCTCGCGGTGGATCAACTCTTCCCGAACTGGTCCGCGGCAAAGCGCTCGCAACACGTCGATCACCACATCGCGATGGTGAACCTCAGCCATGCGCGGGACCGCCGTCCGAGCGAACTCTCCGGTGGCATGCGCCAGCGGGTGTCGGTGGCGCGGGCGCTGGCGATGGATCCGCAGATCCTGCTGTTGGACGAGCCTCTGGGGGCCTTGGACGCGCTGACGCGTGCGACCTTGCAGGACGAGATTTCGCGGATCTGCCGTGAGTCGGGGAAGACCGTGGTGCTGATCACGAACGATCCCGATGAAGGCATCATGATGGCGGACCGGATCGTGCCGCTGAGTGCCGGGCCCGGGGCGACGCTGGGGCCGTCGATCGCGGTGGATCTGGCGCGGCCGCGGGATCGCAGGGCGTTGAACCATGATCCGCGGTTCAAGGAGATCCGGAGCCGTGTGGTCTCGTGGCTTCTCGGGGAAGGTGGGCGTCCGGCGGTGTCTGTCTCCCGCAAGCTGGTCCTGCCCGACATCGAGCCGGAAGACCTGAACGTTCCCCGTCCGCTGATCGGTGGCCGGCGCCTGCCGCGACGGCGTTCCGAGGAACGGCGTGAAACCGTTGAAATCCCTTCCTGAACCCCTGCCATGCCCGACCACGTTGAGATCGCGAACCTGAGCAAGGTCTTCCCCACGCCCAAGGGTCCGCTGCGGGTGGTGAAGGACTTCAACCTGAGGATCCGTCGCGGCGAGTTCGTCTCCCTCATCGGGCACTCGGGGTGTGGCAAGAGCACGGTGCTGTCGATCCTGGCGGGACTGAGCGAGGCGTCGGGGGGCGGGATCGTATTGGCGGGTAAGGAACTGACCGGGCCCGGGCCGGACCGCGGCGTGGTGTTCCAGTCGCCGACCCTGTTGCCGTGGATGACGGCGATGGAGAACGTGATGCTGGGAGTGGACCAGGTGTTCTACACGGCATCGCGGGAAGAGAGACGGCAGATCGCGGAATACTACCTCACGGTGGTGGGTTTGGCGGATGCGATGCACAAGCGCCCGGCGGAACTCAGCCAGGGCATGCGCCAGCGTGTGGGGATTGCGCGGGCATTCGCGCTTTCGCCCAAGATGCTCCTGCTCGACGAACCCTTCGGGATGCTGGATTCGCTGACGCGCTTTGAATTGCAGCAGGTGCTTCTCGACCTGTGGAACCGCAATCAGCTCACAGCCCTGATGGTGACCCACGACGTCGACGAGGCGCTGTTCCTGTCGGACCGGATCGTGATGATGACGAACGGGCCGGAGGCGGAAGTGGGCGAGATCATGGAAGTGCCGTTCGCGCGTCCGCGCCGGCGACAGGAACTGCTGGAGAGCCCGGAGTATTACCGGCTGCGGGAGCAGTTGATCGAGTTCCTGAACGTTCGTGCCTACACGTTGAAAGGCCAGACCCCGGGGCAGGGGCACGGTCCGGGCACGGCGGCCCACGCGTCCACCCCGGCGGCCGCGGAACCATCCCAACCCGGTCCGACTGCAGACCGCGCAGCGCTGAAGGCGGAGCCGGTGCTGAAGTCCTGAAGACGAATTTTCGGAAACCTGATCCAACTGACTACAACCGCATGAAGAACCATTGCATCACCCTCGGATCCGCCAGTCTGCTGATGGCTGGAGGATTCACCCAGGCAGCCGGCCTCGAGTGGGGCGTCACCAGTCCGGTGGCACCGACGCAGGCCGGGTACGTCAACGACCTGCTGCGGCAGGACAACCCGTACATGTCCTCGTGGAACTTCGGCGTCCTGTCCTGGACCCGGTATGAAATCAAGGAGAACGGCGGATTCACGGGTCCCGGGCCGCTGGCGGATTTCCGGACGGATACGGACAACGACAACTCGTACCTGTTGCAGAAGACGTTGATCCGCGCGGGCTACACCGGGAAGTGGGTCGAGGTTTTCGTGCAGGGCCGGAACAGTTCGGCTTCCGGCGATGACCGGTCGAGCACGGGCAACGCGGTAACGCGCCCCCAGACGATCAACGGTGTGACCATTCCGGCGTATCCGGTGGGACCGGCAGGTGGCGGCAGCAGCCCGGAATCGGATGGTCCGCTCGACCTGAACCAGGCGTACGTGACGCTCGGCAACCACAAGGAGTTTCCGCTGTCGCTGAAGGTGGGTCGGCAGGAACTGGTGCTCGGCGAGCAGCGGATCGTGGGTGCGCTTCCGTGGAACAACGTTCAGCGGCAATGGGACGCGGCGAAGGTCCGGTGGCAGAACCCGATGTTCACGCTGGAAGGTTGGAGCTCGATGGTGGTGATGCCGGAGGACAACCGCTTCAACAAGCCGAACAACGACGAGTTGTTCTCGGGCTTGCAGCTGACGACCAAGAAGATTCCCAAGACCTGGAGCGAGTTCTACCTGCTGGCACGGAATGTGGGTCGTGGCGGCAATGACGGTTCGCGTGGCCTGGTGCCGGCACCGTTCCGTCCGCCCGAGGCGCAGGACGTCTACACGGCGGGGATGTACCTCAAGAATTCCACCAACGACTGGGCGAACGTCGACTGGGGTGCTCAGGCGTATTACCAGTTCGGCAACTTTGCAGACTTCCGTGAGGCGGGTGGCAATGGACCGCGGCGCGATCACAGTGCGTTCGCCAGCGTGTTGTCGGGTGGCTACACGTGGAAGGAGTCGGAGTTCGCCCCCCGGTTGGGCATTGAGTACAGCTTCGCGAGCGGTGACAACGATCCCACGGATGGCGAGCACCACACGTTCGTCCACCTGTATCCGACCGGTCACCTGTTCTACGGGTACGCGGACTTCGCGTCGTTGCAGAACATCCACAACGTCCGGTTGCGGAGTTCGATCATGGCCACACCGCGGATCAAGCTGCAGCTGGAAGGTCACCTGCGCTGGTTGGCGACGGTGAACGACAACTTCTACAACGTGGCCGGACTTCCGCGCGGCGGCGTGACGACGCAGGGCGCAGGCGCCCGTGGCACGGGGTACGGCATCAACCCGGATGCGGGCAGCTTCCTGGGTTCGGAGATTGATCTCGTGGCGACGTGGCAGGTGAACAAGTACCTCGTGATGGAGGCGGCCTACTGCCACGCCTTCGCGGGGGACTACATCCAGGACTCGCTGCGCCGCGTGGGCTCGCAGGACGCGGACTATGTGTACATCCAGGCGATCGTGAACTTCTGAGCAAGCTTGGGGATCCGTCCGATCGGACGGATCGTACTGATCCTTTGGCTGGGAGAGGCATGAACATTGTACCGGAGACAGCACCGTTCACGCGGGAGCAGAGGGCCTGGTTGAATGGGTTCCTCGCCGGGGTCTTTCATGACCGGCTGGGGGCCGGGGCCACCGCGGGTGCCGCGGCCCCGGGGGCTCCGGCTCCGGCGCGGCCGATGCTCGTGGGGTTTGGGTCGCAGTCCGGGTCGGCGGCGGGATTGGCGAAGCGTTTCTCCAAGTTGGCGGAGGCCCGTGGGTTTCGGGTGACGCTGCGCGAGCTGAACGCGGTGGCGTTGGCGGAACTCCCGGCGGCTGGGCTCTTCGTGGTGGTGACGTCCACGTGGGGCGATGGTGAACCGCCCGACAATGCGACGTCGTTCTTTGCGTTGCTTGCCAGCGACACGGCGCCTTCGCTCGCGGGTTTGTCGTACGCCGTGTTGGGACTGGGTGATCGGAACTACGCTGACTTCTGTGGGGCGGCGCGCGGCGTGGATGAGCGGTTGGCGGCGCTGGGAGGTCGACGCCTGGTGGCGCGGGCCGAGTGCGACGTGGACTACGAGGCTCCGGCGGCGGCGTGGATCGAGGGCCTGTGGCCGACGCTGGGGGAAGGGCCGGTGGCCGCCGTGAAACCGGCAGTGGAAGTGGTGCGACCCGCGGTGACCGATGAGGTGGGATGGACGCGCAAGAATCCCTACCTGGCGCGGATGCGCGTGGCGCGTGCGCTCAATGGATCGGGGTCGGCGAAGGATACCCGGCACGTCGAGATCCTGCTGGGGGATTCCGGGATTTCGTACGCGGCGGGCGATGCGCTGGGCGTGATGCCGCAGAACTGTCCGGCGCTGGTCGAGGAGTTGCTGGCGACGCTGGGATTGACCGGAGATGAGCGGGTCGAGGCCGTGGGCGGGATGGCGTTGCATGAGGCGCTGATGAAGCAGTGGGTGGTGACGCAGCCCACGGCGGGTTTCGTGAAGCTCGTGGCGGAGAAGGGGGCTGGGTCGATGCTGGCCGGATTGCTGGAACCGTCGCGCAAGGCGGAGTTCGATGCCTGGCTGCCGGGGCGGGATCTGGTCGATGTGTTGCGGGCGGCGCCGGGTGTGCGGTTGACGGTTGCCGAACTGGCGGAACACCTGCGGCCGCTCCAGGCGCGGCTGTATTCGATTTCATCGTCGCCCAAGGCGCATCCCGGGGAAGTGCACCTCACGGTGGGTGCGGTGCGCCATGAATCGCACGGTCGCCTCCGGAAAGGCGTGGCCTCGTGCTGGCTGGCGGATCGGGTGGTACCGGGCGAGACTCCGGTGCCGATCTTCGTGCATGTGAGCCGGAACTTCCGTCCGCCGACGGATCCCACGCTTCCGATGATCATGGTGGGTCCGGGCACGGGCATCGCGCCCTTCCGCGCTTTCCTGGAGGAACGTCGGGCGACGGGGGCCACGGGACGGAACTGGCTTTTCTTCGGAGACCAGCGGCGGTCGACGGATTTCCTGTACGCGGACGAGTTGGAGCCGATGCATCGCGACGGGTTCCTGACCCGTCTGGATCTGGCGTTCAGCCGGGATCAGTCGGAGAAGGTCTACGTGCAGGACCGCATGCGTGAATCGGGTGCCGAGCTGTGGCGCTGGCTGGAGGCAGGCGGGCATTTCTACGTCTGCGGCGACGCCAAGCGGATGGCGAAGGACGTCGAAGTAGCCCTTCTGGAAATCGTGCAGAACCACGGGAGTCGCACCGGGGAGCAGGCCACGGAATACCTCGAAGGCCTGAAGGCTGCGGGACGCTATCAACGGGATGTTTACTGAGCGAAGGAAACCACGCCATGCCACTGCCATTCCATGAGGTTGCCGGACAGCCACTGAACATAGAGCAGGTGGCGTATCTGGAGGGTTTGTTTGCCGGGTTGCGGAATCGCGGCCTGAGCTTTGGCGACGTGGTGCCTGCGCCGGTTGCGGCACCGGCCGGCCCGGATCTCTCGGAGCTGACCAACGAGGAGCGCATCAAGCGGGAGCTGCATCCGCTGGACGCCTACTCGCTGCTGTTGCAGCACGCCGCGGCGAACCAGGCGCCGGACAAGGAGAATACGTTCCGCTTCAAATGGCAGGGCCTGTTCTTCATGAGTCCGATGAAGGATGGGTACATGGCGCGCCTGCGTATCCCGGGGGCAGTTGACCTCGGCTCAGTTGCGCGAGATTGCGTCGATCACGGATCAGTTGACCACGGGCTACCTGCAGGTGACCACGCGCGCGAACCTCCAGGTCCGTCACATCACCCCGAAGGATGCGCCCGAGTTCCTGCGTCGCATCCAGGCCATCGGACTGCACACGCGCGGCGCGGGTGCGGACAACATCCGGAACCTCACCTGCGATCCCACGAGCGGGGTGGATGTGGACGAACGGGTGGAGACGTTGCCGATCGTCCAGCAGCTGGGATTGGTGATCCTGAACCACCGCGAGTTCTACGACCTGCCGCGCAAGTTCAACATCGCGTTCCACGGAGGCGGACGGATTCCGACCGTGGAGGACACGAATGACATCGGCTGGAAGGCGGTGCGCGTCTGGACGCCGGCGGAGCTTTCGGCCGCAGAGGCGGGTGCGGTCCGGGTCGGGGACCTGGTGACCGAGCAGTTGTCGGCGGGCATCTACTTCCGGTGTGTGTTGGGTGGTGCGACGGGACACAAGGCCTTCGCCCGGGATCTGGGCGTGCTGGTGCCGGCGACGGACGTGATCCGTGTCACGGCGGCGCTGTTGCGGGTGTACCTGGCCAATGGTAACCGCACCGATCGCAAGAAGGCGCGGCTGAAGCATCTGCTGGAGACGTGGACGTTGGAGCGTTACCTCGCGGAGACGGAGAAGCTGCTCGGCTTCGAGCTGCTGCGGATTCCGGCGGGGTCGGACGTGCCTGCGCCGGCTCCGATGGCGGATGGCGGGATGCACGCGCACCTGGGCGTGCACGCGCAGCGGCAGCGGGGACTCCACTGGGTCGGCGTGGAGATTCCAGTGGGGCAGTTGACGTCGAAGCAGCTGCGGCGGCTGGCGGAGTTGGCGGAGAACTATGGGAGCGGCGAGGTCCGGTTGACGGTGTGGCAGAACCTCGTGATCCCGAACGTGCCCGAGGCTTTTGTGGAAACGCTGAAGAAGGCGTTGGTGAAGGCCGGGTTGAACTGGCAGGCGAGCGCATTGCGGGGCGGATTCATCGCGTGCACCGGAAACAGCCATTGCAAGTTTGCCGCGTCGAATACCAAGGGCGATGCGATGGCGCTGATGCAATGGTTGGATCGGCGGGTGACGCTGGATCAACCGGTCAACATCCACCTGACGGGCTGCCCGAACTCGTGCGCGCAGCATTACATGGGCGACATCGGGTTGCTGGGGGCCAAGGTGAAGCGTGCGGGTGAATCGGTGGAGGGATACCACGTGTTCGTGGGCGGTGGATTCGGGGAGCGGCAGGCGGTGGGGCGGTCGTTGTTCCAGGGGGTGATCCTGGAGGAACTGAAGCCGTTGCTGGAACGGATGCTCGTCACCTACCAACGCCTGCGTACTGCGGGTGAGACCTTCCAGCAGTTCACCGCCCGCCATGACGTGGGCCGTCTGCAGGAGCTGTTCTCCGCGTAGCCCCAAATCCCATTCCTGTGAGCGTCCGCTCCACGAACCAGGTTCCCGAAAGCGTCGAGACGCTGGTGGACGTCTTTCTGGCGGAGCAACGCCAGTTGACGGCGGTGGAGCAGTTCGCGCAGCGCCATGCGGATACGTCGGCGCCGTTGCTTGAACCGCATTACCGGCAGTTGATGCCGCTGTCGGCACCGCTCCCGGGAGAGCAATACGCCTTCGAGGTGGACCTCGACCGCTGTTCCTCGTGCAAGGCGTGTGTTTCGGCGTGCCACTCGATGAACGGGCTCGACGATGACGAGTCGTGGCGCGAGGTGACGCTGTTGCTGGGAAAGAAGTTTGATCCGTCGCGTCTGGCGCATCGCACGGCGGAGGCGGTGGCCCTTCCGGTGACGAGCGCGTGTCATCATTGCGCGGAGCCCGGGTGTCTCGAGGGCTGTCCGGTGCTGGCGTACGACAAGGACCCGTTGACCGGGATCGTACGGCATCTGGACGACCAGTGCATCGGGTGCAGCTACTGCATCCTGAAGTGTCCGTACGACGTGCCGAAGTATTCGGCGAAGCGCGGGATCGTGCGGAAGTGTGACCTTTGCCACGGACGACTGGCGGAGGGCGAAGCGCCCGCCTGTGTGCAGGCATGTCCGAACGAGGCGATTCGGGTGACGAAGGTCCGGGTTGAAGACGTGAAGGCGCGATCGGCGACGGCCGGGGTTTCGTCCGGAGGTTGCGCGTTGCCGGGGATGGCGGATCCGGCGATCACGCAGCCGACGACGGTGTACCGGACGACGCGTCCGTTGGAGGGAATGGTGGCGCTGGGGCCGCCTGCGGGGCGGGTTGCTGAGACGCATTGGCCGCTGGTGTGGATGCTGGTGTTGACGCAGGCGGGGGAGGGATGGTGGCGGGGCAAGTGTTGGGGGAAGTGCCGAACCGATGGGTGTGCGTCGCGGGTTGGTTGTTGTTCCAGGCGGGGTTGGTGGCGTCGGTGTTCCATCTGGGGCAACCGATGAAGGCGTGGCGGGTGTGGATGGGGTGGCGGACAAGTTGGTTGAGCCGCGAGGCAATGGTGCTGGGAGCGGTGGCGGGCGTGTTGGGTGTGGCGACGGCGACCGTGTGGGGGTTGGCGTCGGGATGGATGACCGGGGTGTCCCCATGGGTGCGGACTGTTGGCTCGGTTGGTGTTTTGGCAGCGGTGGGTGCGGCGACTTTTGCGCAGGTGATGGTGTACGTGGACACCCGGCGACCGGCCTGGGCTTGGTGGCAGACCGGACCGCGGTTCGTGTCGACGGTGCTGGGTGGCGCAGTGGCCGGAATTACCACGGATCGATGGGGCACCGTGGGGCTGCTGGCAGGCTTGGTGCTCCTCGTGGTCATGGTTTTCGAGCGGCGGGCGTTCTTCCGGGGGATGCGGGGGCGAGCGGAGCGGACGGACAAGGCGTCGCACTGAACTTGGTCATCGAGAACGGCAACAGTCATGGGGGCACTCTTCAGCTTACGGGAATGGGACGGACCGTTGACGGCAGACCTGGCGCGCACGCCGGGTGGGTTCGGGCTCGGTCAGGTACCTGTGAGGTCGCGTCCGGATGCGACCACGACGATCACCTGCGGTTTCTGCGCGACGGGTTGCGGCCTGACGGCGCACCTGCGCGAGGGCGAGGCGGTGAATCTCAGCGCGGACGCGCATTACCCGGTGAATCTGGGAATGGCGTGTCCGAAGGGATGGGAGGCGTTGACTCCGCTGGAATCGCCGGATCGTGGGACGTCGCCGTTGGTGCGGAATCCGACGACGGGGAAGATGGAGGAGGTTTCCTGGGTGCGGGCGGTGCATGAGTTCACGACGCGGATGAAGGCCGTGCAGGCGAAGCACGGGGCGCATTCGATCGCGTTCCTGAGCACGGGCCAGATCTCTACGGAGGAGATGGCGTTGGTGGGATCGCTCTTCAAGTTCGGCATGGGCGGGCTCCACTGCGATTCGAACACGCGCCAGTGCATGGCCACGGCGCACGTCGCCTACAAGCAGAGCTTCGGATTCGATGCCCCGCCGTACACGTACGCGGATTTCGAGGAATCGGACTGCCTGGTGTTCGTGGGCGCGAATCCGGCGGTGGCCCATCCCATCCTGTGGCAACGGGTGCTGCGGAACCAACGGAAGCCCGAGATCATCGTGCTGGATCCGCGTCGGACGGAGACGGCGATGGGATCGACGCTGCATGTGGCGTTGGCGCCGAAGTCGGACCTGACGCTGCTGTACGGGTTGGCGGCGGCGGTGATTGCGCGGGGAGCGGTGGACCACGCGTTCGTGGAAGCGCACACGGAGGGGTTCGAGGCGTTCGCGACGTTCGTGGCGGAGTTCACGCCGGAGCGTGCGTGCGAGGCGGCCGGGATTTCGCGGGAGACGTTCGATGGCGTGGTGGAACGGATCTGCACGCGCGGGCGGGTGTCCTACTGGTGGACGATGGGGGTGAACCAGGGACACGAATCGACGCGGACGGCGCAGGCGTTGATCAACCTGGCACTGATGACCGGGCAGATCGGGAAGCCGGGGACGGGTGCGAATTCCATCACGGGCCAGTGCAATGCGATGGGGTCGCGATTGTTCGCGAACGCCACGAGCCTGCTGGGCGGACGCGATTTCAAGAATGCGGCCCATCGTGCGGAGGTGGAGGGAATCCTGGGGCTGCCGGCGGGCACGGTGCCCTCGGAGAACTCGTGGGCCTACGACCAGATCGTGGACGGGATCGAGTCGGGAGCGATCCGCGGCCTGTGGGTGATTGCGACCAATTCGTCGCATTCGTGGATCCATCAGGGGCGGTTCAACGCGCTTCTGGAGAAGCTGGATTTCCTGGTGGTGCAGGACCTGTACACGACCACGGAGACGGCCCAACGGGCGCATCTGTACCTTCCGGCAGCAGGTTGGGCGGAGAAGGAGGGGACGTTCATCAACAGCGAGCGGCGGTTCGGGTTGGTGAAACGGATCCGGCGGGCGCCGGGACTGGCGCTTTCGGATTTCCAGATCTTCCACCTGGTGGCGGCGGCGTGGGGATGCGCGCACCTGTTCCGCGAGTGGCGGACACCGGAGGCGGCGTTCGAGGTGCTGAAGCGACTGAGTGTCGGGCGGCCGTGCGACATCTCGGGGATCGCCGGTTACCGGTTCCTGGATTCGGCAGGGGGGATGCAATGGCCCTTTTCGGCGGCGCTTCGGGATGAACTGCTGGCCGCCCATGGGGTTGCGTCCGTGGAGGCACTGGATGGCGCGGTGCTGGCGAAGGTCCGCGAGCGTCGGTTGTTCGCGGATGGACGCTTCCCGACGCCGGATGGGCGGGCTCGGTTCCTGTTTGATTCGCCGCGGGCGGTGGAGGAACCGACCGATGGGGACTATCCGTTCGTGCTTCTGACGGGACGCGGAACGAGCGCCCAGTGGCATACGAACACGCGCACGGCGAAGTCCGCGGTGCTGCGGCAGATGTACCCGGCGACGTGTTATGTCGAAGTGAACCCGGCGGATGCCGTGAGGCTTGGGTTGGATGGGTCCGGGAAGGCGCGGGTGCGGTCGAGGCGCGGCGAGTTGGTGGCGGATGTGTTCATCACGCCCACGGTGCAACCAGGCCAGCTCTTCATCCCGATGCATTACGACGCGGTGAACCAGTTGACGCGGTCGAGCTTCGACCCGCATTCGCGGCAACCGAGCTACAAGTTCTGCGCGGTGGCGTTGGAAGGGTGCTGACAGGGGCGACGTGGACGTCGCCGCCCCGGCCCTGGGATGGGGAGGCCGATAACGCTCTTGGCCGGCGGTGGGGCGTGCCTTAGGGTCCGCGCCTTCCGGAAGGGTCTTTTTCGATGGATTACAAGAACACACTCAACCTGCCGCGGACGGACTTCCCGATGCAGGCAGGCCTGGTACAGAGCGAGCCGAAGCGGTTGGAGAAGTGGCGTGCAGCCGGGCTGTACGAGCAGATCCGTGCCGCCCGTGCCGGAGCCCCGCGTTTTGTGCTCCATGACGGTCCGCCGTTCGCCAACGGCGATGTCCACGTGGGAACCGCGCTGAACAAGATCCTGAAGGACATCATCGTCAAGTCGCGCACCCTGGGCGGGTTCGACGCGCCGTATGTCCCGGGCTGGGACTGCCACGGCCTTCCGATCGAGGCAAAGGTGACCCAGGAATTGCGCACGCAGGGCAAGGGGGATGCCGACGCCGCCACGATCCGCAGCGCGTGTGATGCCTATGCGCGCCGGTATGTGGACCTGCAGCGCGGGCAGTTCCAGCGGCTGGGGGTGTTGGGGGATTGGTTCAATCCGTACCTGACCCTGGCGCCTTCCTACGAGGCCAACGAGGTCCGGTTGTTTGCCGATCTTGTCGAGAAGGGGTTCGTGTACCGCGGCAAGAAGCCCGTCTTCTGGAGCATCCCGTACCGTACCGCGCTGGCGGACGCCGAGGTGGAGTATGCCGATCACGTCAGCCAGAGCGTGTACGTGAAGTTCAAGCTCACGGGCGAACCGAACACCTTCGTCCTCATCTGGACGACGACCCCGTGGACGTTGCCGGCGAACCTCGCCGTGGCCTTCAACGCCGACCTTCAATACGTCTACGTCCACGCCAATGGTGAAACGTACCTGATCGCCAACCTCCTGGTCGGGACGATCGCGATGAAGTGCGGCTGGGAGAACTACCAGATCATCCGTACGGCGTCGGCCGACGAGTTGGCGTCGCTTTCGTACGATCACCCCTTCTGTCCGCGCACGGGCCGGCTGCATCCGGCCGGGTTTGTCGAGGCCTCGACCGGTACCGGGTTCGTCCACATCGCCCCGGGTCACGGCATGGAGGATTACCAGCTCGGATTGCAGATCGGGTTGCCGATCTACTGCCCGGTGAACGACGAAGGGAAGCTGGCGCCGACGTCCGACCTGCCGCGGGAGCAGCAGTTGCCGGAGTCGCTCGTCGGGAAGTCGGTGCTGGAGAAGAACAACCGCTCGGACGCGAACGACGCGGTGATCGCGCTGCTGACGGAGTTGAACGCCCTGGCCTTCCGCGAGGATTACCACCACAGCTACCCGCATTGCTGGCGATCGAAGACGCCGATCATTTTCCGTGCGGTCGACCAGTGGTTCATCCGGATCGATCATGTGGTCCCGGGGACGACGCAGAGCTTCCGAAAGGCTGCCTTGGAGGCCATCCAGGGGGTGAAGTGGGTGCCCGACTGGGGCATCAACCGGATTCAGGGCGCCGTGACCTCGCGTCCCGACTGGTGCATCTCGCGTCAACGGACGTGGGGCGTGCCGATTCCGGCGTTTTACGCAGCGGACGGGGAGCCGATCCTGTCGGCGGACATCGTGCGGAAGGCGGCGGACCTGATCGCGGAGCACGGGTCGAACGTGTGGTTCAGCCGGAGCACGGAGGAACTGTGGGCGGCCTGCCGTCCGGCGGGCTGGACGGGACCGGAGGCGGTGAGCCGTTCCAGGACACCCTGGACGTGTGGATCGACTCCGGGTCTTCGTCGCGCGCGGTGCTGATGCAGCGGCCGGAGCTGCAGCATCCGGGGGATGCGTTGGGTTGGCAGGCGGATGTTTACCTGGAGGGTTCGGACCAGCACCGCGGGTGGTTCCAGTCCTCGCTGCTGCTGTCGTTGGCCGGCAATGGCGCGCCGCCGTACCGGACGGTGCTGACGCATGGGTTCATGGTCGATGAGGACCGGGAGAAGATCTCGAAATCCAAACAGGGTCAGGGGGGCTACCAGAAGCCGCAGACGGCGGACCGGTTCGTGCAGGACTACGGCGCGGATGTGATCCGGCTGTGGGTGGCGTCGCAGGATTACCGCAGCGACATCGTGGTGTCCGAGGAGCGGTTGAAGAAGGTGGGCGAAACGTACCGGTTGATCCGGAACACGCTGCGCTACCAGTTGAGCAACCTCTACGACTTCGATCCCGCGAGGCATTCCGTGCCGGTGGAGCAGTTGACGTCGCTCGACCGCTGGGCCCTGGGCGAGTTCGCACGGCTGGAGGCGGACGTCGCCGCAGCCTACGAGGCCTACGAGTTCCATACGGTATACCAGCGGGTCGCGCAGTTCGTCACCGTGGAGCTCAGCTCGGTGTACCACGACATCATCAAGGACCGGATGTACACGGACGCGGCAGGTTCGCTGCGTCGTCGTTCCACCCAGACGGTGCTCCATCGGATCGTCACCGGACTGTGCCAGATGCTGGCGCCGGTCCTTGCCTTTACGTCCGATGAGGCGTGGGAATCCATCCCCGGGAAACCCACGGATTCGGTCCACCTTTCAAACTGGTCCCCGACAGGGGATCCCCGAACGGAGGGAGAGAAGGAAGCGTGGCGGGTGTTGTTCTCGCTGCGGGAGCAGGTCCTGCCGGTGATCGAGAAGGCGCGTCAGGCGAAGACCTTGGGCAAGGCGCTGGAGGCGCGGCTCACCGTGGTTCTGGAACCGGCGCCGGCGGCCGTGGCGGGTGCGCATGCGTCCGAATTGAAGGAAATCCTCAATGTTTCGCAGCTTGTCGTGGAGTCCGGCGTGGCCTTCGAGGTGCGCGTGGAACGCGCCCGGGGGGTGAAGTGCGAGCGCTGCTGGCACTGGGAGGAAGACGTTGGACAGTGCGCCGAGCACCCCACGCTGTGCGGTCGATGCGCTGCGGCGGTGATGGTTTCGTAAGGGGTCGCCTGATCCCGGTAGGGGATGGCGCCTACGAGTTTAGCCAAGGGAAGGGGCAAAAAAAATTGCGGAAACTGCCGTTTTCGCCGTCAATTCGAGAGTTGGTTCTCACAAGGGATCGACACCGCGGTTGCAACGATCGCAGGACGATCCCCAGCCGGACTCACTTCGAGGCCGGTAAAGGAGGTTAAGTTTGGTTGTTTGGGTTAGGCGGGCACCGCAAGGTGCCCGCTTTTTTCGTTTAGATCCCAGTCTCCAGTTCCCAGTTTCCAGATGCGCAGCGTGGGGGCACGCGGCCTTCAGACCTTCACACCAGCCTCCTGACGTCGTCTGCTACTGCCAGAGGGTAGCTGACGAGGTCACGAGGCAGGGCCAGAGGGAAGAACCCAGTCGCGAGTTCCCATGATGCGCCGCGTGGGGGCACGCGGCCTTCAGACCTTCACCGCAGCCTCCTGACGTCGTCTGCTACGGTCGGACTGGCCTTGAAACTTGAAACTGAAAACTTGGCACTCCCCTACGCACCGCAAATTTGCTCATGAGGGGGGCCGCAAGTCCTCATGGCCAGCGTCCTGTGTCTGTGGCAGGTTTTGCCCACACTTCCCGGAAGACATTTCTGTGCCATGAGCGAACGCAAATTGAACATCGCCGTTGTCGGCCTCGGCTTCGGCGCCGAATTCATCCCCATCTGGCAGCGGCACCCGAACACCCGGTGCTACGCCATCTGCCAGCGCAACGAGGACAAGCTGAAGACCATCGGCGACGCCTTCGGCGTGGATGTCCGGTACACGGACTTCAACGCGCTCCTCAAGGACCCGAACGTCGATGCGGTGCACATCAACTCGCCGATCCCGGATCACGGCTGGATGTCCATTGCGGCCTTGAAAGCCGGCAAGCATGTGGCCTGTACGGTGCCCATGGCGACGTCGGTGGAGGACTGCAAGAAGATCGTCGATCTCGTCAAGAAGACGGGCCTGCGGTACATGATGATGGAGACGGTCGTGTATGCGCGCGAGTTCCTGTACATCAAGGAGCTCTACGAGAAGGGAGCCCTGGGCAAGGTCCAGTTCCTCCAGGCGTCCCATCAGCAGGACATGGACGGCTGGCCCAATTATTGGCCCGGGCTTCCGCCGATGTGGTACGCGACCCATTGCGTCGGTCCGGTCGCCGGCCTGCTCAAGCTCACGGCGGAGTACGTCTCCTGCTTCGGTTCCGGAACGATCCGTCCGGAACTGGTCGAGAAGTACAATTCCCCGTTCGCGGTGGAGACCACGCACATCAAGTTCAAGGATTCGGACCTCAGCGCGCGTATCTACCGGTCGTTGTTCGACACCGCCCGCCAGTACCGCGAGAGCATCGACGTCTACGGCTCGAAGGCGTCCGTGGAATGGCCGTTGATCGAGCATGAGCCGATGGTCCTGCATCGCGCCAAGCTGCCCGAGCCGAAGATCCCGAAGCTCGTGAAGGCCCCGGACTACGCGAAGCTGCTGCCCCGTTCGATCCGTCCGTTCACGACCAAGGGCGTGTACGACATCGGCAAGAAGACCCATCTCAGCTTCACCCAGGGCGCCGGGCACGGTGGATCCCACCCGCACCTGGCGCATGAGTTCGCCACGGCGTTGGCCACCAATCGCGAACCGTTCCCCAACGCCCGCGAGTCCGCCAACTGGACCTGCGTCGGCCTCTGCTCGCATGAGTCCGCGCTCCAGGGCGGCAAGATCGTGAAGCTGCCCAGCTTCACGCTCTGAGGTCCGGGCCCGCACGATGGGCCTGCCGCGCGATCAGGAAATCCCTGGTCGCGCGGTCTCCGGGAGCCGGCGTCCACACATTGCCCAACTGATCTCCAATCCGACGCCCCTCAAGCCATGCGCAAGGTCGCCCTCCTCATCGAGACCTCGAATGCCTACGCGCGCGGACTGCTGCGGGGGGTGATCGCCTACATCCGCGAGCATCCTACCTGGTCGATCTACCTCGCCGAGCACGGTCGGGGCGACCGGCCGCCCAGGTGGTTGGCCGAGTGGGAGGGAGACGGAATTCTGGCCCGGGTCGAGAACGCGGCGATGGGGAAGATCCTGCGGAAGCTCAAGAGCCCGATTGTCGACCTTTCCGCGGCGCGACAACTACCCTCGATTCCCTGGTTCGAGACGGACGATGCGGCGATTGCTCAGTTGGCCGTCGAACACTTGTTGGAGCGGGGGTTCAAGAAGCTCGCGTACTGCGGGGACCCGCGCTTCAACTGGTCCAAGTGGCGGGGTGAGCACTTCGAGCACGCGGCGCGTGCTGCGGGCGTGGAATGCTTCCACTACCAGCCGGGCCTCAAGCTGCCGCGCGATCACACGGGGCAGGTGGCTGATCTCCAACGTTGGCTGGGGTTGCTTCCCCGTCCGGTCGGCATCATGGCCTGCTACGATTTCCGAGGGCAGCAGATCCTCGACGCCTGCCGCATGAGCGGGGTTGCCGTTCCGGACGAAGTGGCGGTCATCGGCGTCGACAACGACGAACTCCTTTGCGAGCTGTCGCACCCGCCCCTGTCGTCCGTCGTTCCCAACGCCCATCGGACGGGTTACGACGCGGCGGCCCTGCTGAATGCGATGATGGACGGCCGCAAGGTGGGCGGTGAGACGCACCTGATTCCACCGGTGGGCATCGCCACCCGGCAGAGCACGGACGTGCTGGCCATCAACGACGCGGTGATCGCCCGAACCGTGCGGTACATCCGGGAACACGCGTGCCGGGGCATCAACGTGCAGGATGTCCTGAAGGCGGTCCCGCAGTCGCGGCGACGCCTTGAGAACCGCTTTCGCCGATTGCTGGGGCGTACCCCGCACGACGAGATCATCCGGGTGCAGTTGAACCGGGTGAAGATGTTGCTGACCGAGACCGACCTTTCCCTGGCGCAGATCGCGGAGAAGGCGGGCTTCGAGCACGTGGAATACCTGAGCGTGGTGTTCAAGAAGGAGATCGGCCTCCCCCCGAGCCAGTACCGCGCCCAGCATCGGCGCTGAGCCGTCTCCATGCTGTCGAGATCTCGCGCGGAGGGGCAGGGACGCTGGGAAAGACCACGGCCCCTGTTGGAATGATCCCACAATCGGCAGTTCATTTGTCCGCAGATGGCGCCGATTGCGCAGATAGAGAGGCAGAAAGGCGAGCATCCGACGCTGGTGGAACCCTCACCTTGCAGGTGCATGGCACGCATGATCCAAGCTTCTGATTATCTGCGTTATCTGCGCCATCTGCGGATCCAACCGCCGTTTTCAGGATGATTTCGGGGCGGCGATGTCCTCATCGCCCCGGGGAGGCGCTCTGGGAGAGGGCGACGAGGACGTCGCCACCCCGGCTTGGGAACTGGAACGGGGAGGCGATGTCCTCATCGCCATGGGGAGGCGCTCTGGGAGAGGGCGACGAGGACGTCGCCACCCCGGCTTGGGAGCTGGAACGGGGAGGCGATGTCCTCATCGCCGTTGGGAGGGGCTCTGGGAGAGGGCGACGAGGACGTCGCCACCCCGGCTTGGGAACTGGAACGGGGAGGCGATGTCTTCATCGCCGTTGGGAGGGGCTTGGGGAGAGGGCGACGAGGACGTCGCCACCCCCGTTCCGAACCGGCGTCGGGTCACTGGGGACTCTGGAACGGCAGCGGAACGATCGTGGCCGGGAATTCACCGGCGGTGGTGCGGAGGAGGAGAGCGGTTCCGGGGGTGTTGCACTCGCGGCGGACATAGCCGAGGGCGATCACCCCGCGAACGGCCTCGGAACGGGCGGCGCTGGTGATGTACCCGATCTCGCGGCCATCGCGGAGGAGCTTGTCGCCACGGACGGGAAGGACGGCGAGGTCGTCCGGAAGGCGGAGTCCGCGCAGGGCCTTGGCGACCTGCCCGTAGGTGCGGATGCGGGCGATGGTTTCCTGCCCGATGTAACAGCCCTTGGAATAGCTGATGCCGCGGGATTCGATGCCGGCCTCGGGAGCGAGGTTGGTTTCGTCGATATCGAGGCCGAAGCGCGGGATGCCGGCCTCGAGGCGCGCGAGTTCGAGGGCTTCCCATCCAGCGAGACCTCCGGATTCATCGCGCGCGGCGGCGACGAGCTTGTCGAGGACCATGGCCTGGACTTCGAGGGGGATGAAGAGGTCGAATCCGGCGGAACCGGTGCGGGCGTTCCGCGTGACGTAGATCTCGCCGAGGGTGGGATCGGTCAGGTGGGCAACGGCGAGGTCCTGCTCCGGAAGGGTTATGCCCAGGTTGAGGCGTAGGAGGACAGAGGCGGCACGGGGGCCCTGGACGGACAGCAGACCGTAGTAGGGGGTGACATCGACGCATTGGACGTCGTCGGCGACGATGTAGTGGTCGAGACGCTGGAGGAGCATCGGGGTGAGCCCGGGCTCGACGTCGACGAGGAGTTCGTTGGGCAGCGCGTAGACGAAGGCGTCGGCCTGCATCCGGCCCTTGTTGGTGACGAAGGCCGCGTAGCAACCGCGCAAGGGAGCCAGTGCGGTGATGTCGTTGGTGACCTGGCCGTGGAGGAGTCGGACGCGGTCGGAACCGGTGAGGCAGAACCGGCCGCGGCTGCCGAGGTCGAGGACGCCGGCGGTGGAACGGAGGGCGGCGTGTTCGGCGGCGGGATTGCCGTAATGGGCGACGGTTTCACACCCGTTCACCTCGGTGAACCGGGCCCCCAGGGCGGCGTGGACCTCGTGCAATGGCAGCGTCATGAGCGCGGACTATGGCTCAGCGGATGCCCCAGCGGAAGGGGTCCGAATCGTCGATCAGCAAGGTGATGTCCGCGTTGACGTGGGCCGTGCCGGTGACGGTGGGTGCGATGGTTCCGGCGGCGCGGTCGATCCAGCGGAAGTGTCCGGTGAATCGGCTGCCGAGGATGCTTTCCTGGAGCCACTGCTGGCCTTCGAGGAGCTTTCCGTCGGCGGCGAGGCAGGCGAGCTTGGCGCTGGTGCCGGTGCCACACGGCGAACGGTCGTAGGCCTTGCCGGGGCAAAGGACGAAATTGCGGGAGTGGGCGTCCGGCGATCCGGGAGGACCGAACAGTTCGACGTGGTCGATCTCCGGGTAACCCTGGGCATTCACGGCCTGGCGGATGCGCCAGGAAAGTTCGGTGAGGGCCTCGACGTTCCGGAGTTCGATGGATTGGCCGTGCTTGTCGACGAGGAAGAACCAGTTCCCGCCCCAGGCGACATCACCCGTGATGGAACCGACGCCGGGGACATCCACGGTGACGCCCTTTGCCTTGCGGTGGCTTGAGACGTTGGCGACGGAGGCGGTGCCGTCGGGGTGAAGGGTGGCGGTGACCGGCCCGACGGGGGTGTCGAGGCGGAGGTCGCCGGGCGCGAGACGGCCGAGGTGGGCGAGGGTGGCGACGAGACCGATGGTGCCGTGGCCGCACATGCCGAGGTAACCGACGTTGTTGAAGAAGATCACGCCCGCCTGACAGGTGCGGTCGTGCGGCGGGACGAGGATGGCCCCGACGATGACATCCGAGCCACGGGGTTCGTTGACGATGGCGGACCGGAAGTGGTCGAAGTGATCGCGGAAGCGTTCGACGCGTTCGGCGAGCGGGCCGGTGCCGAGGTCGGGTCCACCGTCGAGGACGACGCGGGTGGGTTCACCGCCGGTGTGGGAATCGAGGACGTGGATCTTGTGCATGGTCAGTGGACCCGGATGGCGCGTTGGATGCGGATCGGAGGTGTGAGGGTTTGCTGGTCGGCGGGAGAGGCGTGGATCTTGCGGACGAGTTCCATGCCTTCGACGACCCGGCCAAAGGCAGCGAAGCCCTGGCCGTCGGGATTGCGGTGCCCGCCGAAGTCGAGTTCGGGTTGGTCGCCGATGCAGAGGAAGAAATGGTGGGTGGCGGAATCCGGTCCCTCGCGGGCCATGGAGAGGGTGCCGTCGAGGTGGCGGAGGCCGGTGTCGCGGGTCCGTTCGAGTCGGATGGGAGCGAAGGCTTCGGATTCGCGGGCGGCGTTGGCCTGGGCCTGGACGACGGCGATGCGCACCTGGTTGGTGGGCTGGTTGTCGGCGCGCACGGTGCGGAAGAAGTTGCCGTCGCTGTAGAAGCCCTCGTGGACGTAGCGGAGGAAGTTCGTGGTGGTGACGGGTGCCTTGACGGCATCGAGTTCGACGACGATGTCGCCGAGGGCGGTCTGGATGGAGACGCGGGGTTTGTCACCAACGGGTGCGGGGCGCCAACGGAACGTGGGTGCGGTGGCGGCGTTGTGGCCTTCGAGGTGGGCGCGGTCGGCGGCGGCACGTTGGCCGGGCTTCACGTATTTCCACGGGCGGTCGCCGAAGACCTCCTGGCAGAGGGACGCCACGGTGGGATCGTAGGTGCGGAGTTCGGCGCGGGTGTTGACGTGGTTGTGGAGGGCGTCGTTCTCGCGGTTGTTGTCGAACCAGCATTGGACGGCCTCGGCCCAGTATTCGTGCCGGTTGACGGCGGCGTAGGTGCCCTTCCAGAGGCCACCGTTGGTGGCGCTGTGGAACGCCGTCTGGAGCCGGGTGTCGAAGGTGGGATCGGTGGAGCTCAAGCCGGTTTCGTGGATGGCATGGGCGAACTCGTGGATGAGGATGTTCTCGGTCGCGTAGGGATCGCCGGCGTACCCGAGCAGGTTTTCTTCACCGCAACTGACGGCGGGGGCTTCGGGGGTGGCGCCGAGACCCCGGGCGCGTCGATCCCAGTAGACCTTGGGCTGGAGTTGGGCGTGTTCGGGGACGTCGGTCGTGAACTCGTTCCAGGCCATGACCGCAAGACGAACGCGGTTGGAGGCCATGGCGTGGAGGAGGTCTTCCCGTCCTTCCAGCATGTGCTCGACGATCCACGCGGCCTCGCGCAGGGCCGGGCGGGAGACGTTGGTGGAGCCGACGATGGGGAATCCGCGGAGGACGACGACCTGCTGGTAGAAGGGGGCGAGGGGAAGACGGGAGCGCAGGGCGTCCGGGATGGGACCGGGCTCGGGGACGTCGGCCCGGGCGGGAGTGAGGAGGCTGAGGAGTCCGGCGAGCAGCCAGAGGGAACGGCGGAACCCGCGGAAAAAGGAACCGAGCAGCCCTGGGGTCCGCGTCGTTTGACCAAGGCCGGAGAGCGCGTGGGGGCTCGAAGCGTCGGTCAACGGTGCCGTGGAAACCATGTGCCCAGCGTGGCGCGGGCGGGGGTGGCGCGTCTTGTCCCCGTTGCACCGGGGTCATGGAAAAGGCGGCACATCGCGGGGGCAGAGTTGCCAGAGGCCAGAGGCCAGTTGCCAGAAACCCTGCCTCGTGACCTCGTCAGCTACCCCCGGGACGTAGCAGACGACGTGAGGAGGCTGGGGAGGGAAGTTGTCAGTCGCCAGAACTGGAAGCTGGGAACTGGAGACTGGGTTCTTCCGTCGGCCCCTGCCTCGTGACCTCGTCAGCTACCTTCAAGACGTAGCAGACGACGTGAGGCGCCGGGTGAGGTCACCCGGCCTCCATTCCCGAGGGCTTCAAACTTGAAACCTCAAACTTGAAACTCCCGATCAGGGCTTGCTGGTGATGCGATCGAACTCGAGACCCAGCTTGTCGGCGTACGCGGCGAAGGCCTTTTCGTGGAGGATCAGGACGGCGCGGGCGACGGAAGAGTCGTCCGAATGGCCCAGGGGTCCGACGGTATCGGGGATGATGTCGGTCTTCTTGTGGGCGTACATCAGGGCGAAGACCGCGGCCGCGAGGGCGGCGTAAGGGAGGTCCTTGTAGGCGCCTTCGGCGACGTCCTCGACGATGTCCGCGAGGAATTCGAGCTGGTCGACGAGGTGCGGGAAATGGGGTGCGTTGATCTGGGCGAACTCGACCTTCCACAACGGAAGGTTGCGGAGGACCTTGTCGAGGGTGGCGGGGGTGACCTGAGCGGCACCGTGAATGACGTAACTGGCGATCTCCGACATGCGAGTGCCACGTTACCAGTGGCGGGTACGATGTGCAACGGAGGGCTTACCTTCCTTCGTGACGCTTCTTTGGCGGGAACGGGCTGAGGGTCAGCGAAGGCTGGTTCTGCGCGAAATAGTTCAGGGACCATTCCGTCGGGAACAGCGCCACCGGGTTCTGGTCGAGGTCGAAGGCGATGCGTGCGCCGGTCGGGAGCGGCAGCACCTCGAGGGCTTCGGTGGTGAGGGTGGTGGGCAGCCACCGGACCGCGGTGAATGGGGCGGATTCACGCCGGGTTTCGGCGCCGTACTCGGTTTCGAGGCGGTACTGGAGGACCTCGAACTGCAGCGGACCGACGGCGGCCAGCAGGGGCACGCGGCTGGCGGTGTCCTTGAGGTGGAAGGCCTGCGCGACGCCTTCGAGGAGGAGTTGGTCCAGGCCCTGGCGGAACTGCTTGAACTTCGCCGTGTTCGGATTGTGGAAGTATTCGAAGACCTCGGGCGTGAACCGCGGGATCTCATCAAAGCGGACGCTGGGATCCGTGGTGAGCGTGTCGCCGATGCCGAATCCATCGTGGCCGACGAGGCCGATGATGTCGCCAGGCCAGGCTTCATCGACGGTCTCGCGTTCGTTGCCGAAGAGCTTGTGGGAGGAGGAGAGGCGGACCTTGCGGCCCGATTGCACGTGGGTGACGACCATGTCGCGATCGAACTTCCCGCTGACGATGCGGATGAAGGCGATGCGGTCGCGGTGCCGGGGATCCATGTTCGCCTGGATCTTGAAGATGAACCCGGCGAAGTGCGGATGGGTCGGCTCGATCAGGCGACCGGCGGACGTTGTGGCCTCAGTGGACATGTGCGGGGCCTAGAAAGGCGGGTGCGTGCAGGAAGGCCAAGCAAAAGTTTTCCGTCTGTCCGCGGCGGCGGTGAGCGAGCATCGTGAGGAACTTCGTGAAGCCTGGATCGAAATCATCGTTCTGCGGATGGGGTGTCGTGCCGGTGTGTGTGGCAGCGTGCCTGACGACGTTCGGCAATGCGCGGGCCCAGGATCCGGTCGCAGTGGACGCGAGAATCGGGGGAACGCCGCCACCGGCCGCGTTGGCGAACCCATGGCCGGAAGCGTGGGAATCCAAATTTCGCGAGCGGGCGGCCCGTGCAGTGCGCTTGTTGGCATCGCAACGCCTCGGCGGGACCACCTACGGCGAGAGCGAGAAGGACCTGTACCCGCGGGCGATGGCACACGTGCTGGCGGGGGATCGGGAGCGCGGGCTCCGCTACCTGCAGGAGACCGACAACCAGGCCCGCACCGACCACGCCCACACCGACGGCATCGACCTCTACTGGTGCTTCACGCTGAAGGGGCAGGTCCGGAAGTACTTCCTCTTCGGGCCGGATCTGGATCCCCCGTACCGCGAGCGCATGCGGGCCGCGTTTGCGACGTGGACTTCCGCGGATCCGCTGGGACGGTCGCATCCACGGCACGGGGATGGGACCCGGACCCGGGAAGGCTGGGGGCCTGACGTTCGGGGCGGATGGGTGGATGCGCGGGACACGGACAATCTCCGCGCCATGCGTGAGGTGGCGATCTACCTCGCGGCGGAGGAAGCAGGAAACGAGACCGCGCGGCAGGCGGCGTTGTCGCGGATCCGGGAGTATGTGGTGTCGTTGTACCGGGTGGGGATGCGCGAGTGGGATTCGTCGAACTACCACGGCCACGCGTTGTCGAGCTGGCACAACCTGTACGATTTCGCCCGCGATCCCGAGGTGCGGGGATTGGCGAAGGCCTGCCTCGATTCGTTGTATGCGATGGCGGCGTGGAAGTACCGGAACGGAACGTTTGGTGGGCCGCAGTTGCGTGATTACGGCGGCTCGACGGTGCCGTTCGGCGGCAATGCCATCCACGCCCTTGAACTCTATTTCGGCGCCTCGTCCCAGTCGGATCCGTCGCCCGATCGCGACGACGTGCACCACGCCACAAGCGGGTACCGTCCGCCCCGGGCCGTGGTGCATCTGGCACGGAAGGAGTTTCCCGTGCCGGTGGAGACGACCTCGTCGAAGCCGCCGTATCGCTTGTGGACGTCCGAGGCACCGCTGGAGCCGGCGTACCGGGAAACCCAGTTCGTCGGGGCCGGATTCCAGATGGGCACGCTGGTTTCGGAGCGTCCGCAGCAGACGTGGAATCCTTCCGTGTTCAGCCTGGTGATCGATGATCCCGTGCGGGGGGCGGTGCATGCGGCGTGGACGGTGGCCCCGCCGTGGGAGCAACAGTCCAAGCGCGCGGGCGACCAGGTGGCGCAATTCCGCAACCGGGTGGTCTGGCTGCGTCCGGCGGGGCCTGGGGCGTCGTTCCATCTCCAGCTTCCGGCGGATGCGAAGTGGAGCATCGCCACGGTTCCGTGGCGTATCGATGTCCGGTCGGTGAGCCTGTTCGTCTGGCCGTTGCAGTTGGGCGCGGTGCGGACGGTGGCTCCGCCGGGGCGGGCCGCGGCTGCCTACGCGAAGGAAGCGGTGTTCGAGATTTCGACGGTGGGTGATGAACTGGCCGGGTTCGCGATGGAGGTGCTTCCTGCGGGGGCACCCCTGCCGTCGAAGGCGGCCTTCGCGAAACGCGCGAAACGGCAATACGAGCTCACGGCCACGGATGGCGGGCGCCTGTCGGTGACATGGAACGCGGAGTCGGACCTGCCCGGCGTGCATCGCGACGGCGTGGCCTGGGACTGGGCCGCGCAGCGCGCGCCGTACGCATCGACGACGGGTTTGTCACCGATCCGGCAGGACTGGCTCTCGGGAAAACTGACCGTCGAGGCGGGGGGCTGGCGGTTTGTGTCCGAGGTGGACCCGGCCGGCCGGGCACGGTTCAGCGAGGCCAGGGCGGAGTAAGGGGTCAGGGCTTGAACGTGATGCGGGTGATGGCGTCGTTGGTGGTGGCCGCGAACCAGCCGCCGTATTCGATCAGGTAGAGGGCGCCGTCGGGTCCGAGGCGGAGGGTCACGGGGCCGCCGGGGAGGTTCTGGGCGAAGGCCTGGGAGGCGGCGGGGCGTTGGGTGGCGGGATCGATGGGGGCGAAGCGGACCGACTTGCGGTTGTAGTCGGAATAGAAGAGGCCGCCGTGGAAGTTCGTGGGGTAGGCGGAGCCGGATTTCGGAGCGCGGTAGATGAGGCCGCCGGTGCAGGAACCGCCCTGGCCGCGGACGTAGGTGAACCACGGGGTTTCGAAGCCAGCGACGCGGTTGGTGCGGGTGAGGGTGTCCATGCCGTCGGCGAAGACACGGGGCCAACCGTTGTTGGCGCCGGGCTTGAGGCGGAGGACCCGTTCGTGGTCGTCCTTCTCGTCGCCCCCATTCTCCGAGAGCAGGACCCAACCGGTGACGGGATCGAGGCTGAAGGCCCAGGGTTGGCGGTGGCCGACGGTGTAGACCTCGGGTCGCGCGCCTGTCTTTTTGACGAAGGGATTGCCGCGCGGGATGGAGCCGTCGAAGCCGATGCGGAGGACCTTGCCGCGGAGGTCACCGGGGGACTGGGCGCGGTTGTTGGGATCGTTGTAGTACTGCTTGAGCTCCCAGATCTTGTTGTTGTCGCCGGTGGAGATGTAGAGGGCGCGTTCGGTGGGATGGGCGAGGAGGCCTCCGCCGACATGCTGGCCGCCTTCGTCGCCGGTCCATTCGAGGAGGACCTTGGTGGTGGCGAGGTCGAGTCGGGAGTTCGTCCCGGAGCCCGTGATGTCCACGCGGACGACGCGGCTGAGATACTCGCCCTTGGGATGTTCCTTGGCGTGGTGGAAGAGGAAGAGGTGGGGCGTGCGTGGGAAGTCCGGGTGGAAGGCGATGCCATGGAGGCCGCGATCGCCGGAGGCGTCGGTGTCCAGTTTGCCGAGTGTGTGCTTCTCGCGGGAAGCCGTGTCGAGGCGCCAGACCTCACCGGTGCGGGAGGTGATCCAGGCCGCGCCGTCGGGGGCAAAGGCGAGATCCATGGGTTCCGGGACTTCCGGGCCGGCGAGGATCTCGCGGGTGAAATTGGGAGGCAGTTTCGCGTCGGCGAGGGCGGTCGGGGATCCTGCGATCAGGAAGAGTGACAACAGCGGCGACAGGAGGCAGCGCATTGCCGCAAACTTGGGCAAGAAGGCCGCGGGTGGCAAATGGTGGGTGGGGGGAGAGTTTGAAGATTTCAGCCTGAAAGCAGCAGTTGGAACCGCAGATGACGCAGATGACGCAGAGAGTCAGCAGCTTGGATCGGGCGTGCCCTTCACCCGCAAGGTGACGTCTGCACGAGCCTTGGGTGCTGGCATTTTGCCCCTCCATCTGCGGAATCGGCGGCATCTGCGATTCAATGAACTGCCGTTTCTAGGTTCAGTTTCAAGTTTGAAGGCCTGGGTGGGAGGCCGGGTGACCTCACCCGGCGGTGCATAGGATCCGCCGGGTGGGGGCACCCGGCCTTCAGAGGGAGTTGCCGGTTTCCAGATACCAGTTCCCTGCGCTGGGGTCTGGGAACTTCTTCCACAGCCTCCTCACGTCGTCTGCTACCCTCTTCAAACTTGAAACCCGTCGGTCAGGCACTGGCGCTGGAGTAACGGCGGAGGGAGAGGCGCCAGACCCACTCGGAGGCGGCGAAGCAGGCGAGGCTGAGGCCGACGAGGAGGGCGGCGTGCAGGGGGGTGCGCAGGGTGCCGAGGAGGGTCTGGGAGGGAACGTTCGAGACCAGCAGCATCGGCAGGACGAGGGTGAACACGCGTCGGAACAGGCCCTGCGGTATGGCGCCTTCGGGGATGCGGGCGATGTTGAAGAGGTTGTAGTAGCCCCACACGACGCCCTGGGCGCGGACGATCCAGAATGCGGCCGAGGAGAGCAGGAACATGAGGGAGTAATGGACGATGAGTCCCGCGAGGCAGAGGCCCAGGAAGCCGGCGATCTCCAGAAGGCCGGGGGTGTGTCCGAGGTTGCGCAGCGCCCAGACCATGACGCCGATGGCCGACGTGGCATTGAAGAACGCGCCGAGGTCGACCTTCCGGAAAGAGATCAGGAAACGGGTGTTCACCGGCAGCAACAGCATGAAGTCGAGCCGGCCGGTGCGGATGTGCTCCGAGATGTCCGAGATGTTGGTGAGGAAGAAGGCGGTGAAGACCTGCTGGATGAAGTGGGAGCAACCGACGAGCAGGATGACCTGCCAGCGGTTCCATCCGGCGATGGATTCGGTGTGGCCGTAAACCACCGACATGAAGGCCAGTTGGAGCGCGAACCACAGGGCCTCGACGATGATCCAGAGGATGAAGTTCGTCTTGAACTGCATCTCGCGCGTGATGCTGTTGCGCCACAGGGCGGCGAACAGCGCCGGGTAACGGCGCCACGCGGGTTGCAGGGGAGGCAGTGGGGAGGGCGTCATGGACGTGTCGCGTTCAACCACCCACGGCAGAGTAGCGCTTGATGCCCCGCGACCAGACCCAGCGGAGCAACAGGAACCCGCCCACCACCCACGCGGTCTGGATGCCGAGCCCACGCCAGAGGTCGGGTCCGGTGACGCGTCCGAGGTAGACGCCCACGGGGAAATAGAGCAGGTACGGGTACGGCGTGAGCATCAGGATCTGGGCGGCCCAGCGGGGAAGGATGTCGATGGGGAACAGGTGCCCGCTGGCGATGTACTCGAAGGCGAACTGGATGAAGATGAAGGTGGAGACGTCGAGCACCCAGAACGCGAGCAGCGCCATGGTGCAGGCGATCAGGAACTGCAGGAGCCCGGCGAGGATGACCGACAGCACGAAGACAGTTCCCGCGAGGGGGGAAGCCGGCCAGACGAGGTGTTCCCGCAGGAAGAAGAGGAAGATCCCGACCGGAACCAGGGCGACCACCGTGTAGATGGAACGTCCGGAGAGGTAGAGGGTGAACCGGTAACCGAGATAGTTGATGGGGCGGATCAGGAACTGCGAGATGTGACCGTCCTTGATGTCGGCAGCGATCTGCCAGTCGTCCTCGGCCACGGCCGTGAAAGCGTCGACCAGGGTGGTCAGCAGGTAGTAGCTGATCATCTGGGAGAGGGCGTACCCGGCGACGTCGGTGCCGTTGGCCTTGCCGGCGTAGACCGCCTTCCAGAGATAGAGGGTGCCCGTGAGGGGGACGAGGGCAATGGCCGCGCGGAACAGGAAGTTCACGCGGTAGACGAGCGTGTTCTGGATGCCGATGCGGAAAACCTGGAGGTACTTGCCCATGTCGCGGGCTCAGTTCGGATCGTTGAGGATCTCGGCGAAGGCGGCGTGCACGGTTTCGAGGGCCTTGTCGAGCGCGGCGGTTTCCTCAGGAGAGAGGTTTCCGCGGGTCTTCACGGCGAGCATGTCGAGCTGGTCGATGAAGACCTTGGCGCCCTCCGGCTGGGGATCAATGAACTCGCCGGTGTGCGGGTTCTCCAGTCGGCCCATCAGCATGAGGGCCATCTGGGAATGGCCGGAGACGAGCTGCTGGAAGAGCATGGAATGGGCCTCGGCCAGGGAATCGTCGTTGATGGGATCGGTTGGGGAGGGCATGGGGTGGGAGAGTTCCAAGTTTGAAGATTCAAGTTTCAAGCCGGGGACGGCCTCAGCCTCGTGACCTCGTCTGCTACCCCGCGATGGTAGCAGACGACGTGAGGAGGCTGTGGAAGGAGTTCCGGGTTTGAAGATTCAAGGTGAGGCCAGCCTCGTGACCTCGTCTGCTACCCGGCCTACGGATTCAGTAAGGCAGCGGGAAGCGTGCGGTGAGGGCGCGGACGCGGTCGCGGACCTTGTGGGCGGTGGCCGGGTTCGCGATGTCGAGGAGGACCTCGGAGATCATGTCGGCGATCTCGGCCATCTCGGATTCCTTCATGCCGCGCGTGGTGACGGCGGGAGTGCCGAGCCGGATTCCGGAGGCTTCGAAGGGAGAGCGGGTCTCGAAGGGGATGGTGTTCTTGTTGGTGGTGATGCCGGCTTCGTCGAGGGCGAGCTGTGATTGCTTGCCGGTGACGCCCCGGGCGCCGACGTCGACGAGCATCAGGTGGTTCTCGGTGCCACCGGAGATGAGGCGGAAGCCGTTGCGGATCATTCCGGCGGCGAGGGAGGCGGCGTTGCGGACGATCTGTTCCTGATACGCCTTGTACCCGGGCTGGAGGGCTTCATGGAAGCAGACGGCCTTGGCCGCGATGACGTGCATGAGCGGTCCACCCTGGATGCCCGGGAACACCTGCGAGTCGATGCCCTTTGCGTACTTCTCCTTGCAGAGGATGAGTCCGCCGCGGGGACCGCGCAGGGTCTTGTGGGTGGTGGTGGTGACGAAATCGGCGTGGGGAATCGGGCTGGGATGGACCCCGGCGGCGACAAGGCCGGCGATGTGGGCGATGTCGGCGAGGAGCATGGCGCCGACCTCGGCGGCGATCTCGCCCATGCGTGCGAAGTCGATGATGCGCGGGTAGGCGGAGGCACCGACGGTGATCATCTTCGGGCGATGCTCGCGGGCCATCGCGGCGAGCTGGTCGTAGTCGATGCGTTCGTCACCCTGGCGGACGCCGTAGTGGACGATCTCGAAGAACTTGCCGGAGAAGTTGGCCTTGTTGCCATGGGTGAGGTGTCCGCCGTGGGACAGGTCCATGGTGAGGAGCTTGTCGCCGGGCTTCAGGACCGAGAAGTAGACCGCCATGTTGGCGCCGGAGCCGGAGTGCGGTTGCACGTTGGCGTGTTCGGCCCCGAAGAGTTGCTTGGCGCGGTCGATGGCGAGCTGTTCGGCGATGTCGACGAATTCGCAGCCGCCGTACCAGCGGCGTTTGGGGTAGCCCTCGGCGTACTTGTTGGTGAGCACGCTGCCCTGGGCTTCCATGACGGCCGGGCTGGTGAAGTTTTCGGAGGCAATGAGCTCGATGTTCTCGAGCTGGCGCCGACGTTCGCTGGCGATGATGTCGGCGATGGCGGGATCGACGGAGGCGAGACGGAGGGACATGGGTGTTTCGAGTTTGTTGATGCGGCGCTCGTGGCGACCGCCTTGGAAATCGGCACGGACGAAGGCCTCAAGAATGGCAGCTGCCTGATCGGGCGTGCTGGTCTTGGCCCCGAGGCAAAGGATGTTCGCGTCGTTGTGCTCGCGGCACAACGCGGCCACTTCGGGATCCGTGACGAGGGCGGCGCGGATGCCGGGAACCTTGTTGGCGGCGATGCTGATCCCGACGCCGGTCGAACAGACGAGGATGCCGAGCCGGGCCGTACCGGCCACGACCTGGTGGGCCACCGCCTGGGCGTAATCGGGGTAATCGGTGGATTCCTTCGAGTGCGTGCCGGCGTCGGCGAACGTCAGGCCGAGGCGCTGCAACACCGGCTTGAGGGATTCCTTCAGGTCGAAGCCGGCGTGATCGGAACCGATGGCGAAATCGACGATCTGCGGGGCCGCGGTCGCCGCTTCATGTTGCTCGATGAAGGCGATGGCGGTGCGGACGCCGGCCTCGATCTGGTTGCGCGTCTCGATGTAACCCGGCAGGGGCCCGCCGATGGGATCGGCGATGTCCTTGTCGAAGGATTCCACCGAGTCATCGAACTCGCGGAGCAGGAACACCTTTTCGGCAGCCTCCGGATGGTAATAGAGGATCCCTTCGGCGTGGCTCTGGGTGAGGGCGAAGATGTAGTCGGCCTCGCGCACGAGTTGCGCGGTGAGCATCTGGGAGCGGTGCCCGGAGATGTCGCGCCCGAGTTGCCGCATGGCGGTGACGGCATGGGTGCTGGCGGCCTGGCCGTTGATGGCTCCGACGCCGGCGGACGCGATTTTCCATCCGGGCCGTCCATCAAGGACGAGCCGGGCGATGCCCTCGGCCATCGGGGAGCGGCAGGTGTTGCCGGTGCAGACAAACAGGAGCGACTTCATGCCAACGCAGACGGCCAAGGTGGGAGTCCAATCCGGGACCGTCAACGCGGAAGTCCCGCCGAAGTTGCTTGGGGGTGCATCTTGATACTTCCCCCTTGGGAAAGGTTTCGGGGCGGCGATGTCCCCATCGCCCTGGGAAAGGCCCTGGAACGGCGACGGGGACATCACGGCCCCGCTCCGAGGGTTACCAGAGGAATGACTGTGTGGAGGCGAGTTCGGAGCCGCCGCGAAGCAGGGTTGCCTTCCAGGCAGTGACATCACCGACCTGCCGCAGGGTCTCCGGGCTGAGGGTGACGCGGGTCCAGCGGGCACCGAAGCGCGCGGGGGTGACGGCGTTGGTCAGCGTCACGGCATTGGTCTGGGTGACGCCGGCCGGCGCGTTGTTGGTGCGGAGAGTGGCACCCCGGAGTTCAAGTCGCAGTTCCAGCGGTTGGGCCTTTGCGACGGGAGCACTCCAAAGGACGTCGAACCGCATGCCACCTACGAGATCCGGATTCTTTCGAAGGTAGGCCTGGTAGGCGTCGCGCTCGTACAGGCTCGGATGAAGGGAAGCGCGCCCTTCCAGATCGACGAGGTTGGGGAGGACTTTGCGGACCTTTGCGTCGGCGGCGCGGGTCAGGGTCGTGAGGGGGATCAGCAGCAAACCGACGGCCAGCCAGGAACGAAGGCGACGCATGGGGGCAGAAGCGGTTCAGAGACCGCGTGTGGGGATCGGAAGCAAGGCGGGGCGGGGTTCAAACTTGGGCGCAGGCGGCCGGACGATGGCGGGGGCGCTGCCGGGAATGGCCGATGGACTCAAGGTGCGGTCGCCGAGGCCCGTCAACCCGGGCAGAGCGCTGCGGCTGGGACTCACACCCGGTGCGGCCGCGAGTCCTGCAGGACTTCCGAATGCGGAGGACCCGAACGCCGTGGCTGAAGGGGTTTTCTGGGGCTCGGGACCGGCGAGCAGGTTCTGGAATTGCTGGGCCCGGCTTCCGGGGGTTCGGGTCAGGCTGAAAACGCTGGAAGCCTCGGCTTCAGCCGCCTGAGTGGTTGCCGTGGCTGGTGCGGATCCGGAAAGGAGCCGGTCAAAAATGGCGGCGCGATCGGAAGCTGCCGCCTGACGGCTCAGGTCGATCTGGGTCTGGCCCGGCGCAGAAAAGCGGCCCTGTTCGGAGAAGCCGGAAGCGCCGATGCGATTGACGGGATTGGCGCTCTGGAGAGTTCCATTGGCCCCGGCCACGACGGATCCGGAAGAAATGCCACCAATGGCATCGAGGGGGTTCCGGGGTTGACCTGTTGCCGGGTCGATTTCGCCGTTGGATTGTCCGGCGTTGGAGTCACCGCCATTGCCAGAATTGCGGCGTTGATTGGAATGGGCCGCCTCGGTGGCCCGGAGGTAGCGATCACCGAAGCCGTGTTTGGAGACGTCTGCCGCTGGCTGGCTGAAGCGGGGGGAATCTTCGTTGGCCTTGAAACCGTTAAGGTCGTTGGCTCCAACGGTGGCGGCGTTCTCGAGCAGCCAGTTCCGTCGCTTGTCGAGGGCCGCACCCCAGCGTTTCTGGAGCAGGGGATCAAAACCGGCGGACGGATTCGGAGTGGTTGGAATCGCGGTGGAATTGCCCGTGTTGAAGCCCGAGTCGATCCTCCCGGAATTGAGGATCGTGTCCATGACAGGATCCAACGGCTTGACCGTGGGCGTCATCCGTGTGCCGGGCCTGGAGGGCGGAAGCTCCACCATCTTTTCTCCGGCCTCTGCAGGAACGCCTGCCAGGGCAAGCGCCAGGAGTCCCGCCGAGAGGGCGTTTTGCCTGAACTTTTTGGTGCAGAGCGGCGACATCACTTCATGGTGCTAACCCATTGGACCAAGGGCGTCAAAGGAAAGGTCAGCCCAGGCGTTGCCGCAATCCGGCGGCAACCGCCAGAAACGCCTTCGATGCCGGGTTTCCAGGCTCGGCCACAACGACAGGAACTCCGCGATCGCCGCCCTCGCGGATGGTGGTGTCGAGGGGGATTTCGCCCAGGAACGGGAACTGGCGTCGTTCGGCTTCGCGTCGGCCACCGCCTTCTCCGAACGGATGGAGGCGGGTGCCATCCGGCGCGATGAACCAGCTCATGTTCTCGATGATGCCGAGGATGGGGACCTGCACCTTCTCGAACAGGGTGATGCCCTTCCGGACCACCCCGACGGAGGCTTCCTGTGGGGTCGTGATCACGACGCCGCCGTCGAGGGCCACGGTCTGACAAAGGGAAAGTTGGGCATCGCCGGTGCCGGGGGGAAGGTCGACGAGCAGGTAATCGAGGTCACCCCAGTCGACCTGTGAAACGAATTGCTGGATGGTCTTCTGGATCATCGGGCCGCGCCAGATGACCGCCTGGTCGGGTTCGAGGAGGAATCCCATGCTCATCAGCTTCACCCCGTGGGCGGTGGGTGGGATGAGACGGTCGTCGTCGGTCACCGAGGGACGTTCCTGAACTCCCATCATCAACGGAATGGAAGGACCGTAGATGTCGCCGTCCATCAGTCCGACCCGTGCGCCGAGGCTCTGGAGGGCGCAGGCGAGGTTGACGGAACAAGTGGACTTGCCGACCCCGCCCTTACCGGACGCGATCGCGATGACGCGGTGGATGCGCGGGTCCTTCTGGCGTTGGAACTGCGTGGGTGGCTGACCGGCGGCTGCGGCCGGGGTGGGTACCTTGACCTGCACGTGGGCATCAGCGAGGCCCGGGAAGGAATCGCGCAGGGTCACCCGGACGGCATCGGCGATCTGGCGGCCGATCTCCGGGTTGGGAGACGTCAGTTCCACGAGGACGCCGATGGCCGGTCCGTCCACCTGCACCTCCTTGACGAGGCCGAACGAGACGATGTCACGGGAGTATCCGGGATACTTGACGGTGCGGAGGGCGTTGAGGACGGCGTCCTGGGTGGGGTTCATGGAATTTTGTCTTTTGAAATGGGCGCCGCGGCGGTCTCGGAACGCGCCGCGGCGTGAAGGGGATGCCGGACGAGCCGGCGTCGGTTCAAGGCATGGCTGGCGTTGGGGAACCAGCGGCGGGTTCGACGGCAGCAATGGAATCCTTGCCTTTGATGCCCTTGCCGTTGAGGGCGCGCAGGAAGGTGCTGATGGAGGTTACCTGATCGTCGGTGAGTTTGGTTCCGAGCTGGAGCCAGGCCATCTGGCGGACGGCGTCGGACAGCGACCGGGCGCCACCGTCATGGAAGTAGGGAGCGGTGAGGGCGATGTTGCGGAGCGAGGGGACCTTGAACACGTACAGATCTTCCTCCTCCTTCGTGACCGTGATCCGGCCCTTGTCGGTGGTGTTCGGGTATGGATTGACGGCACCGACCTTACGGTAGCTGTTGCCGCCGAGCACGGGACCGTTGTGGCAGGTGTTGCAGCCCACCGTCATGAACTCGTGCAGGCCCTTCTGCTCTGCGGCGGTCAGCGCCTTGTCGTTGCCCTTCAGGAACTCGTCGAAGCGGTCGTGCGTGACCAGGGTCCGCTCGAAGGCGGCGATGGCCTTGGCGAGATTGTTGTAGCTCAGGGGGGTGGTTTCGCCGGGGAAGGTCTTGGCGAAGGCCTTCTTGTAGGTGGGGATGCCGTTGAGTTTGGCAATCACGTCCACGTCGGCGGGCATGCCCATCTCGATGGGGTTCAGGATCGGTCCCTTGGCTTGGTCGGCGAGGGTCTCGGCACGGCCGTCCCAGAACTGGGCGAGGTGGAAGCCGGCGTTCAGCGTGGTGGGTGAATTGCGGCCGCCGCGTTTGCCGAAGGCACCGGGCGAGGTGGGTTCGTGGTCGACGCCGGCCTTGCCGCCATCCACCTGATGGCAGCTGTTGCAGGACTGCGCATTGTTGGCCGAGAGGCGCTTCTCGAAATAGAGCTTCTTGCCGAGCGCCACGAGTGCCTTGGTGTCGTTTTCACTGCCCGGCATCTTGTCCGGCAGTGGCGTGATCGATTCCAGGGCCTGCTTGCGAAGTTCCGCAGCGGCAGGGAGCTGGGCGTGGACGGTGCCGGCAAGCAGGCCGGCCGCGGCGATGGCAGAAAAAGATTCAGGGACGTCATGAACGACCAGAATGGGTGAAGTGCCGAATCGCGCAACCTTCCGTCCTTGGCTGAAATTGCCTTTCTCAGGGTCGAAATACCCGGATCCGGGGTGGTGGGCTTCAGTGAGCGGCCTTGCCGGAGATGGAGGCTGCGTGTTCGCTGAAGGATTTGCCGATGCCGCGGGGAGTAATCACCGAGTCAATGACGCCCCGCTCGAACTCGTCCCACATCGGCGACATTCCCCGGAGCTTCTCAACGATCCGGACAAACGTTTCGACGGTGTAATCCATGTCCTCGGCTGTGTTGTCCTTGCCCAGGGTGAGGATCAGGTTTCCCTGCGCGAGGGCGTGGTCGAGTCCGATGGCGGAAAGGACATGGGAAATCTTGAGCGACTTGGAAACGCAGGAAGATCCAGAGGCTACGGCAATGCCGTTCATGTCGCACAACAGGAGTTGACCTTCGCCTTCGATGAACTCGGTCGAGATGTTGATGTTGAGCGGGGAACGGTCGGGCCCCGGGACCGGTCCGTTGAGCTTGATGTAGGGGATGCGGGTGCTCAGTCCCTTCCACAGGCGTTCCTGAAGGGCGGCGACGTGGGCGTGCCGTTCGTTCAGGGTGGAGAGCGCGACTTCGGCGGCGACACCGGCGCCAACGATCGCCGGGATGTTCTCGGTTCCGGCGCGGCGTCCGCCTTCCTGCACGCCGCCATGGAGGATCGAAACGATCCGGGCGCGCTTGTTGCGGTAGAGGACGCCGACGCCCTTGGGGCCGTAGAACCGGTGGGGCGAAAAGCTCACCAGGGCAGCCCCGAACTGGCGGACGTCGATCGGCAGCCAACCGGCGCTGGCCTCGCAATCCACATAAAGGGGAATGCCCGCCTTGGCGCAGATGCGACCCGCCTCGACGACCGGTTGGATGGTGCCGATGTCGTGGTTGACGTGGTGGAGGGCGACCAGAACCGTTTGCGGTGTCAGGGCGGCTTCCAGGGCCTTGAGGTCCACGCGACCCTCGGGATCGACTGGCACGCGGGTGCAGGTCCAGCCCTGCTTCTCGAGGAATTCGACGGAGTTCACCACTGACGGATGCTCCGTGGCCGAGATCACGAGGTGCTTGCCCTTGCGCTCGTTGGCGTAGGCCACGCCCTTGATGGCCAGGTTGGCCGACTCCGTCCCGTCCGAGGTGAAGAAGATTTCCTCCTCGGATTCCGCGTTGATCAGGGCCGCCATCTGCTGCCGCGCCTTCTTGAGGGCGTCGCGAACGCGGAGCCCGTGCTGATGGAGGGACGAGGCGTTGCCGTAGAATTCGGTGAAGTACGGACGCATGGCCTCGAAGGCCTCCGGAAGCAGCGGCGTGGCGGACTGATGATCAAGGTAGACCTGGCGCATGACGGAAGAGGGCTGGGAAATGAAGGAAAACCCCGCGGCGCACGGCACGTACCGTCGGGCCGCGGGGCGATTTCAACCGGGGAACCGGTTCAGGCGAGGGCCGGTTCGGCGGCGGCAACGCGCTCGGCGAGTTCCGGGTGACGCTTCACGTAATCTTCCAGGGCGGCCTTCAGGGCTTCCTCGGCGAGCACGGAGCAATGGATCTTCACCGGCGGCAATCCACCGAGGGCGCTGACCACTTCCTGATTCGAGAAGCTCATCGCCTCCTCGATCGTCCGGCCCTTGATGAGCTCGGTGGCCATGCTCGAACTGGCGATCGCCGAACCGCAGCCAAACGTCTTGAAGCGCGCGTCCTCGATCTTCCCGTCCTTGATCTTGAGGCTGATCTTCATGATGTCGCCGCAGGCGGCCGCGCCGACTTCGCCTACGCCATCGGCGTCCTTCAGGTCGCCCATGTTGCGGGGGTTCATGAAGTGGTCCATCACCGTCGGATTATACAGCGTGTAGGTGTCGCTCATGGTTGGTCCTTCGTCTGAAAATGGTTCTCGTTAACGTTCGTGAATTGAAAAGCTGGGTTGAAATCGGGCTTCAACGGGTGGTTTCCGCCTCGAGCGGGATCCGGCCGGCAACCGGCAGCGGCGAGGGGTTCACCGCGACTGGGTTTGCCTCGGAAGACCGGGAACGGGCCTGTCGCACTAGGCCGTTGGGAATGTGGCGGCCTGTCAGGTCTGCCAAGGTCGTGCGGCCGAAAACCTCCCTCACGCGTTCCTGAGCCTCGGCAAACAGGGAGCAAAGGGCACATCCACCGCTGTGCTCGCAACCAAGGTCCTCATCCAGGCAGCGCTGCAAGGAAATCGGGCCTTCAATGGCTTCGATGATCTCCAGGGCGCTGATCTCGGAGGGATTCCGGGCGAGGCTGAAGCCGCCGCCGGAGCCGCGTGCGGACTTCACGATGCCGGCCTTCGAAAGGCTCTGGAGGATCTTTCCGAGAAAACTGTTGGGAATGTCCTCCTCGACGCACAGCGTTTCGATCATCACAACCTCGCCCAATGGGCGGCGTGCGAGGGCGGTGAGGCCCAGGACTCCGTACTCTGCGGCGCGTGTGATTTGCATGTGGCTGGCGTGTGACGATTCAAACCGGACGAATCCGGTCTGGATTGTGTCGGCCAACCTATGGCGCCAACGGATTCCGTCAATTCCTTTTCCGGACCGATTTCGTCCGGTTCAATCCACGGATTTCACGGATTGCACAGATTCCTGGGTGGTTGGGTCACTTTCCCAGGCAGAAAAGGCTCCCTGCCGTGCGGATGTAAAACCGCCCATGGGCGATTGCCGGCGAGGCCTGGACTTTCTCACCGAGCGGATTCTTCGCGAGCACCCGGAACTGAGGGCCTGCCTCCAGAACCGTGGTCTGGCCGTCGTCCCCGACGAAATACAGCCGACCGTTGGCCGCCACGGGGGAGGCTGAGAAATTTCCACCGACGCGTTCCTGCCAGACGATCTCGCCCGTGGCAGCGTTATAACAGGTGGCGATCCCGCCATCGGTCATGGCGAACAGGTGCGGCTTGATGTGGATGAGGGAGGAGAGCTTCGGGACGCCCTTCTTCTGTTCCCAGACCAGGTTCGATT
This sequence comes from Limisphaerales bacterium, assembly GCA_965283655.1. GTDB lineage: Bacteria > Verrucomicrobiota > Verrucomicrobiia > Limisphaerales > UBA9464 > UBA6176. Next base: position 90,994 of record CBDIPJ010000005.1, read on the forward strand.
CGTCGAGGTCGCCCGTCGCACCCATGCGGAAGGCCTTGATGGATTCGCGTCCGCCCCACCCACCGGAGGCAAACACGAGGTCGTCGGCGATCACGGGCGAGGGGACCTTGCCTTCGCCGAGGACCTTGGAAGTCCACAACCGCTGACCGGTCTTGAGGTCGAATCCCTGGACCACGTCGCCGGCCTCGGTCACGACCTGTTTCCTGCCCTTGTGCGTCCACAGCACCGGAGCGCCATGCGCGATGCGGGAGAACCCGCGCGACGTCTTCCACACCTCGCGTCCGCTCCTGGCGTCGAGGGCGAGGACGAAGGATTTGTCCCAGGGCTTCTGCCAGCCGACGAGCTTGTCGGGTCCCTCGCTGGAGGCGTCCCACGGCATCACAAGAAGACCGTCCTCCAGCAGCGGGGAGGTGCCGAGGCCATGCTGGCTGTAGAAGGGATAGGAGCGGTTGGTCCAGGCGACCTTTCCATCAAAGGTCAGGGCCGCGAAGCTGCCGTCGCCGAAGCAGGTGTAGACGAGTTTGCCATCGGTGGCCGGCGTGGGTGTGGCGTAGGAGTTCCGACCCTCCTTGCGGCGGGGGACCTGTTGGAACACTTCGTGGTTCCAACGGATGGCACCGGTCTTGGCGTTGAGTGCGATGACGCGGCACGACTGGCCGCCGTCGGTCGCGGTGGTGACGAACACGTGGTCCTTCCAGATCGCGGGAGAGGACCAGCCTTCGCCCGGAATCGTTGCCTTCCACACCACGTTCGAGGTGGCGGACCAAGCGAGGGGCACCTGGGTCTCCTTCGAATGTCCCTGGGAGCCCGGGCCGCGGAATTGAGGCCAGTTGGCGGCGTTCGCATCGATCGTGGCGAGGTTGGTGGCGACCAAGCAGCCAAGGGCAACCGCCCGGAGGGATGGAATGGAGTGCATGATGGGCAAGAGTCCGGATTGGAGGTGGGACGTCAACGCCAGGCTCGCGCCCGTCGTTGTCGACGACGACCGCGCGTTGACACAATCCTTGTGTGGCATAGCCGTGGACCATGGCGACGAACCTCCAGAGCGAGGACTACGTGGAGGCCGCCCGGCTCTCCAATCTGTGCCGCAGCAAGGGCATTCAGGGGTTGGGCACGGATTTTGTCCTCTGTGCGGTGGCGATCCGAGAAGAGGTCCCTGTTTTCACTGTGGATGGGGATTTTGAGCGTTACGCGCAGGTCTTTCCGCTGCCGCTGCACAAGGTTGATTCCCATCAGGCCTGACCATTTCTCGTTCTTCAGAGACCTTGGTTCATCTCAGAGCTCATTTCGTGTTGGCTTGGGACCGCCGGAACGGAGGTCACACGTTCCACCCGGCGTATAGGCACCGTCCCATTTGGCGATGACCAGCGTGGCAACGGTGTTGCCGATGAAGTTGGTGATGGCACGCGCCTCGGACATGAAGCGGTCGACACCGAGGATCAGGGCCATGCCCGCCACCGGGATTGTGCCGGTGGCAGACAGCGTGGCCGCGAGGGTGATGAACCCGCTGCCCGTCACGCCCGCCGCGCCCTTGGAGGTGAGCAGCAGCACCGCCAGCAGGCTGAGTTGTTGGGGAAGCGACAGTGGCGTGTCCGTCGCCTGGGCAATGAAGAGCGCGGCCATGGTCAGATAGATGCAGGTGCCGTCCAGGTTGAAGGAATAGCCCGAAGGCACCACCACGCCGACCACGCTCGGCCGGCACCCGGCCCGTTCCATCTTCGCCATCAACCCGGGAAGCGCCGATTCCGAAGAAGAGGTGCCGATGACGATGAGCAGTTCCTCACGGATATGCCGGAGGATCTTCCAGAGGGAAAAACCGCAGGCGCGTGCAATCCCCCCGAGGACGACCACGACGAACAGGAAGCAGGTGAGGTACACGCAGGCCATCAGCTCGGCCAGCGACTTGAGCGAACCCAACCCGTACTTGCCGATGGTGAATGCCATTGCCCCAAACGCCGCCAACGGGGCCACACGCGAAACGATCTGCACGATGCGGAAGAAGACCTTCGAGATGTCGTGGCACAGTTGGATGATCGGATGGCCGGTGGTCCCCAGGCTGGTCAAGGCCACGCCAAACAGCAGGGCGACCACCAGCACCTGCAGGACTTCCCCGCTGACGAATGCCCCGACGAAGGTCTCGGGGATGATGTGGAGCAGTTGCTGGGTGGTGGTGAGTTTCTGCGCTGCCTGAGTGTACTGGGCCACTGCACCGGCATCGAGGCTGGCGGCCGAGGCATGCATTCCGGCACCGGGCGTGAGGGCGTTTGCCACCGCGAGTCCGATGATCAGCGCCAGGGTGGTGACTCCCTCAAAATAGATCAGGGCCTTCAGCCCCACGCGTCCGACCGCCTTCAGGTCGCCCATGCCGCCAATCCCTGACACCACCGTGGTGAAGATGATGGGACCGATCAGCATCTTGATGAGCTTGATGAAGGCGTCGCCGAACGGCTTTAGGGACGCGCCAAACTCCGGATGGAAATGTCCGACGGCAACGCCGACGACAATGGCGACGAGCACCTGGAGGTACAGGCGTGAGGCGATGGCTTTCATGCAGGACAGATCCGTGACGCAGAGGGAATGGCGCAGGGATGGGGGCTTCCGTGGGCGGGATCAACACCGAAACGGTTGCATCGTGTCTCTCCTCGTGTGGTCGTCAGTCAGCACGCCGTGCCACCGGAGGTGGACGACACGCGGCGGAGGATCCAGGCCTTGAAGGCGGAACTGGAGACCCTGAAACGGGAAACGACCGCGGGCATGACGCGTGACGCCCGCCTGGTGGATGCCATCGTCACCAACCAGTCCCCCTCAGCGTCTATGCTCCTCTGCGCGAGACACCTACTGTACGGAGACGCGGTCCTTGAGGATCAGATCGTGAGTTGGACGACGCGCTCCTGGATCTGGCTGGTCCAGCGGGCGACGTAGCTCATGGCGCGATAGATCTGCTCAAGACGTTCCAACGGGAGCGCGGCAGCGCGCCCCGGCGAACCGACCGCCGGCGCCGCATCCCAGACCGCATTCAGTCCGTTCAGCTCGGCGGCCAGGGTCTCGCCCATGGCCCGTACCCGGTTCTGGAGATCCACCAGTCGGTCCATCCATTCCATCCCGGATTGCAGGAGTTGGAGCTTGAGGATGGGGGAGGTGGCCGTGGCCTTCTTCTTCAGGAATTCGTCGCAGTCCCGACAGGTCTGACCGACCTCGACGAAGAGGTCCATCGTGCCGGGCGGGATGCGTTGGATGTCCTTGGGCTTTCCGCCGAGCTCGAGTTCGAGGAGGTGGAGGAGGCGTTCGCGTGGTTCCTTGAGCAGCTGATACGCGGAATTCAGGTCCGAGTACCGCTGGCCCGCGGCGTTCCGCTCGGCTTCCGGTGCGCCATGGAAACGATCCGGATGGAGCGGACCCGACATCGCCTGGAAACGGTCCTTGAGGGCCTCGGCGTCAATCCACGGGCGTCTGGCCTCGCCCAGCAGCGCGAAGGCGTCGGAGGGGGATTGGCTCACGCGCTGAAGCTTTCGCCGCAGGAGCAACTGGTGGCGGCGTTGGGGTTCTTGACCTTGAACCCGCCCTCCTGGAGGGCGTCGACGTAATCGAGTTCGGAACCGGTGACGTACAGCGCGCTCTTCGGATCCACGACCACGCGGACACCGGCGCTCTCGACGAGGATGTCTCGGTTCTGCGGTGCGTCCTGGAGGTCCATCTTGTACTGGAGACCGGAACAGCCGCCGCCGACCACCGCGACACGCAGCACCCCCTGCGGACGACCCTGACGGGTCAACAGGGTGCTGACCTTGGTTCCCGCGGCGCTGGTGAGCTTGATCAGGCGCTCGTCACCCGTGCGCACCGTGGGTGCCATGGTGGTTCCCGCTCCGATTTTTCCGGCAATCATGACCCGCACGTTATGGGCGGGCGACCGAAGCGTCAACGTGGGGAGTTCCGGGGGAGAGTGGGATCTGCCGGCCTCACAGGTGCGGAGCGCCGACAGACGATAGCCCACAGCGTCAGCCGTGGGTCCCGCGCTCCCACGGATTACCAGCCCCAGCGGGGCGACAGACGCGGCAGGCTCCAATGCACTGAAACCTCACGCCAAGACGCAAAGCCGCGCAGGAGACACGGAGTTGTTTCACGCAGAGACGCCGAGAACGCCGAGGGAGCAGGCAGACGTTTCACGCCGTTGGGTTCATGCCTTGCCAACGCCAACGCCACCGAGCCTGGAAGCGGCCTTTGTCCGGACTAGGGATTACAGGTGCATGTCCTTGTGGTATCTGCCGGCCTCGCAGGTGCGGAGCACCGACAGATGATAGCCCACGGCGTGAGCCGTGGGTCCCGCGTCCAGAAGGATCACCAGCCCCAGCGGGGCGACAGACACGGCAGGCTCCGATGCGCTGAAACCTCACGCGAAGCCGCGAAGCCGCGAAGGGGTCAGGACGTTGTTTCACGCCGGGACGCGGGGATCGCCGAGGGCGAGTCGTGGTTTGCCCTGTGCCTTGCCAACGCCAACGGCGTTGAGACCCCAACATAGAAGGGTTGGCCGAGGAACGAGGCCTACCCTGGGTTTGATCCCAACGCGTGAACCAACCGCATCGCGGTTGTGGCCACCCCTGAGTCCAAATCCGAAGCGCCCTGATCCGCCACAGCGTCTGAGTCGAATCCATGCAGCAGACATCTCGCGCAGAGGCGCAGAGACGCTGAGGAGGACAGGAAAAGGGAAGTTTGGGCCCCGCTGGGTGACTCGTCACAGCGACTGAAAGGCCCTTTTCTCCGCGTCCCTGCGTCTCAGCGCGAGGCAGTCTCCGTAATTCAAAGACATGGACGGAGAAAGCAATGGGGTCAGTCCCGTACTATTGACAATTGGCCGTTGAGACGCAGCCTTGCCGGATGGCACGACCGCTTCGCATCCATGTTGTCGATGGTTGGTATCACGTGACGAGCCGTGGGAAGGTTCAACTGGGCGCATCGAAGGCGGGGCCATGTCTTTCAGGGACGATTCAAGTCGGTGCTGATCCAGGATGAGGGGCGGTTGGAGGAAGGCGGGCGGTGCCTTCCCCTGAATCCGGTGCGGATCAAAGGACTGGAAGGAGTGGGTGCGAGGGCAATGGGGTCAGTCCCGTAGAATTGACATTTGAGGCTGGTTTTTGAGGTGGCGTCCAAGGGTGGCGGCTGTTTTGGGTTCAATTCGGCGCGGCTGAGTCGTATCGCCGCTTGGCATTTTGGCGGCAGGTTTTGGAGTTAGGGGCACCAGCATGCCATGGCGAGTGTTCGAGGAGGGCTGTTTCGTCGGATGGGAACAGCGCCCTTTTGCGTCTTCTTGCGATTCTTGCGGCCATCCTCCTGTGATTGAGGGGAAAGGGTCTCACGCGAAGACGCGAAGAAGGCTGGGGCCGTGGGCCTGTCTTGTGGCGATGGCGTCGCTGGTGAAATGAGACCGGGCGGATTTCGAACCGGTGGAAGCAGAGGGATTCCAGATCGGCAAGGACGGGTCTCTTGGCGGCTTCGAGGCTTTGCGGCTTGTCCGCTTCGTGTTCCGGGGCGTTGGCTTCTGGAGAAGCGACCGAATGTTGGCGGTCGCACGGGAAGGAGATCTGTCGCCCCTCCGGGCCTGGTGCCGCGGCTTGGCACCGGGTTGCGTGGTTCGGTTTCGTGTCGTTGGTGTCCTTCGTGGTTGAGGGGAGTCGGAGGGTTGAACGACGAAGCGCACAAAGGGCACGAAAGGAGGATGGGGGAGTTCAGGTCGATGGGGGAACTGTCTGGGCAGGCCAGCCACAACCACGTTGTGGTTGGGTGGGGGTTGGGATGTGGACCCAGGGTAGGCCTCGTTCCTCGGCCAACCCTTCGGGACGCAACGCCGTTGGCGTTGATGGGGGCCACGCTAGGGCGCATGGTCTGGGTTTGGACCGATACTCTGGCTCGGACTCGAACAGACGCCGCGTGAGGAGGGCCAATGGTGTCCGTGGCGGGACAGAGCCAGGCAGTCATGTAATTCCGTAAAGAGGCCAGAGCGGCCAGCCATCGCATTCGAAGAAGAATTCCATTTCGAATGGTCCGGATGAACGCGTCTGTGAGCGGGACCACTTCCGGTAGCAGTCGATGGATGGCCGCCACGTTCTTTGCCGACTCCTGAGCCTTGGTCCCGCGTTTGAACAGCGCCTCGTGACCTCGTCGACTACCCCCATGGAGTAGCAGACGACGTCAGGAGGCTGTGGTTGGTTGGCTCCAAACCTGAATCTTCAAACTTCAGACTCTGGCCCGCCGGGTGAGGGCACCCGGCCTTCAGGGCAACTGGGAACTTCCCGGACCCGGCTTTAAACTTGAAACTTCAAACTTCCAACTCTCCCTTACCAGGCGCGTTCGATGGAACGGCGTTTCCAGAGGAATTCGAACATGTTGCCCTCGTGCGGTTGGTCCCACGAGATCTTCATCGTCGAGACCGGACCGATGTTGAGGCGGTCGATTTCACCGAAGGCCTCGATCTCACGGATGAAGGCGGGATCCTTCGTGATCGCTGAGCACGCGAGGGTGTACCCGATCTTGTGCAGCATCTCCGACTGCGGGCAGGTCACGACGCTGGCGTACGGACACAGGAACTCGCGGTTGGCCAGCGGATGCGAGAAGTCGTCGCACAGGACGATGGTCGGACGCATGTACGTGCCGCCTTCGAACACCACCTTGCGCGGGCCGCCACGGTAACGCGCAGTGACGTCCTCGGCCCCGGCTGTCTTGAGGCCCTCGTCGATCTGCGCGTCGATGAACTCCGCCATCTTGGGATTGGCGAACCCGGAAAGCCGCGCGGCTTCGTCGTCGGGACGCGTGGGCTGGATCGGACCCAGCTTCTGGGCGAGGGCATCAGCGATTTCCGCGGCCTTGCGGGGAACGACGATGGCCGAAGCGTTGATGCAGGACCGGCCGCCGTTGTCGGAGATGGCGGCGGCGATGACGTCGATGAAATCGGGCCACTGGTCGATGCAATCCTCGCCGATGATGAACTTGGACCAACCGGGGCCGTGGATCTGGATGGCCGGGTTGGAGGCGTACTGCGCGGTGGTGGACTTGTCGCCGAAGATCAGCGCACGGCCGCAGGTGTTCAGGATGGTGGCGGCGCCGTCGTGGTCGGTGGCGTAGAACCCGAAGGCTTCCGACGGGACACCGGCCGCGATGAAGGCCTGGATGAGGCGGTACGGGGTCCAGGGTTCCTCCCGGCCGGGCTTGATGACGACGGGCGTCTTGAGTGCGACGGCTGGCAGCCAAAGGGAGTTCACGGCCGGCGAATTGCTCGGCATGACCAGACCCAGGGCGATCGACGCCGGACAGAAGGCGAGCTTGGTGCCGAACTGTTCGCCGAAACCGCGGTCGATGACGGAGAAATCCAGGCCGCGCGAAAGGCCGTTGAGGATCTCCTGCAGGTGCGTCAGCGCGTAGTGGAGCTTGGCCATGTTGCGCCGGACCATCACGTGCGGCAGACCGCTGGTGACGCTGAGGGTCTCGATGTATTGCTGGGCCGATTGCGTGTGGCCGCGGTCGCCGAGGGGCAACGTGCCATTGAGGAAGAATTCGCCGGCCTTGGCCGACAGTTCCATCAGTTCGGCCACGGTGAATCGGGCCAGCGCGGCGCGGGAGGCTCCGATCTTTGCGAGGTCACGCCGGACGATGCCGCCATTGACGGTGGAGACGAGGGCTTTGACTTCGCCGGTGCGGTGATCCTTGACCTCGATCTTCTCGAGGGATTCGTAGGTGCGACCGAGGCGGAGGGCTGGGATATGGGGGATGGCGTCAGACATGGTGTCGCGCAAATGGCGACCTCAAATTGATACGCCTGCGTACGAATGCCAACTGAAAGTTCGAGCTGTGGGGGGCAGGCCGCGAAGGCGTGAAGGGGAACAGCCGCAAAAATCGAAAGAAGGCGCAAAAGGGGAAGCGGGTGGGGTGCCACGTGGGTGGGGTGGGGGTGCTCCCGATCTTTGCGTTCTTTTGTGGCTCTTGCGGCAAGATCGGTTTGCGTTCCGTTGGGGCGCAGGTCGGGGACCTGCCTTGGGGATCTGGGGGAGTGCTTTTCGATCTCCATTCCTTCCGGCAGTCCTGCTCCCCTTTGCGGCTTTGAGGCTTCGCGGCTTTTCCCTCCGTCCCCTTCACGGACAGACAACGAAAGCAAAGCCACGAAGCCGCGAAGGCGTGAAGGGGAACAGCCGCAAAAATCGAAAGAAGGCGCAAAAAGGGAAGCGGGTGGGGTGCCACGCGGGTGGGGTGGGGGTGCTCCCGATCTTTGCGTTCTTTTGTGGCTCTTGCGGCAAGATCGGTTTGCGTTCCGTTGGGGCGCAGGTCGGGGACCTGCCTTGGAGATCTGCGGGGAGTGCTTTTCGGTCTCCATTCCTTCCGGCAGTCCACCTCCCTTTGCGGCTTTGAGGCTTCGCGGCTTTTTTCCTCCGTTCCCTTCACGGACAGACAACGAAAGCGAAGCCGCGAAGGCGTGAAGGGGAACAGCCGCAAAAATCGAAAGAAGGCGCAAAAGGGGAAGCGGGTGGGGTGCCACGCGGGTGGGGTGGGGGTGCTCCCGATCTTTGCGTTCTTTTGTGGCTCTTGCGGCAAGATCGGTTTGCGTTCCGTTGGGGCGCAGGTCGGGGACCTGCCTTGGGGATCTGGGGGAGTGCTTTTCGATCTCCATTCCTTCCGGCAGTCCTGCTCCCCTTTGCGGCTTTGAGGCTTCGCGGCTTTTTTCCTCCGTTCCCTTCACGGACAGACAACGAAAGCGAAGCCGCGAAGGCGTGAAGGGGAACTGCCGCAAAAATCGAAAGAAGGCGCAAAAGGGGAAGCGGGTGGGGTGCCACGCGGGTGGGGTGGGGGTGCTCCCGATCTTTGCGTTCTTCTGTGGCTCTTGCGGCAAGATCGGTTTGCGTTCCGTTGGTGCGCAGGTCGGGGACCTGCCTTGGAGATCTGGGGGAGTGCTTTTCGGTCTCATTTCCTTTCCATTCGGCAGTCCATCTCCCCTTTGCGGCTTTGAGGCTTCGCGGCTTTTCCCTTCTGGTCTTTTGCTGGCAGACAACGAAAGCGAAGCCGCGAAGGCGTGAAGGGGAACAGCCGCAAAAATCGAAAGAAGGCGCAAAAGGGGAAGCGGCTGTGGTGCCACGCAGGTGGGGTGGTGGTGCTCCCGATCTTTGCGTTCTTCTGTGGCTCTTGCGGCAAGATCGGTTTGCGTTCCGTTGGTGCGCAGGTCGGGGACCTGCCTTGGAGATCTGAGGGAGTGCTTTTCGGTCTCCATTCCTTCCGGCTTCCCCTTGGCGGCGGCGTCTGTCTCTCGGTTTCCTGGTACTGAATTCCTCGCACAGGCGGTGGAATCCGTGCTTCACCAGCTGGTGAGGCGTTGATGGGCGCATCCCCACACTGCGCCCTTTGAGACTGAACTTGGGGCGGCGATGTCCTCATCGCCTTGGGAATGGCTTTGGAACGGCGACGAGGACGTCGCCACTCCGTTCCATGCGGGGGCAGTCTCGAGATACGTCTGTCGTTGAACCGTCGAGGCTTTGAAACTTGTTGCCCATCAGTGGGCAGGGCATCTTGCATGCAGGCTCCGGGGCGCAGGGTTCCGCACAGGGTTGATGCTGTGGATGGATCCTGCGCGTCGCGGTGGCACCCGGGTGGGTGCTGGAAGCCTTCGGGTCCTGTTCCCTCGCGCGGTTGTCTGAAAGCTTGCCATGTGGATCGTCCGTCTCGCCCTGCGCCGGCCCTACACCTTCGTGGTGGCGGCGCTGGTCCTGATCCTGTTGACGCCGCTGATCCTGTTGCGGACGCCGACGGACATCTTCCCGTCGATCAACATCCCGGTGATCTCGGTGATCTGGCAGTACCAGGGGTTGAGCGCGCAGGAGATCGAGCAGCGGATCCTGTTCGGTCATGAGCGGTCGCTGTCGGCGACGGTGAACGACATCGAGCATGTGGAATCGAACGCCTACAACGGCGTGGGGATCATCAAGGTGTTCCTGCGCGAAGGGGCCTCGATCGACGCCGGGGTGGCGCAGATCACGGCGATCGCGCAGACGATCCTGAGGCAGATGCCGCCGGGGCAGACCCCGCCGCTGGTGATCCGCTACAACGCGTCGACCGTCCCGATCCTCCAATACGGCCTGAGTTCGAAGACCCTTTCCGAACAGGAACTCTATGACCTCGGACAAAACCAGATCCGGGTGGGGCTCTCGACGGTGTTCGGCGCGCAGGTGCCCTGGCCGTATGGCGGGAAGACGCGCGTGGTTTCGGTGGATCTCGACCTGCCGGCGCTGAAGGCGAAGAACCTGAAGGCGGAAGATGTGGTGAATGCGTTCGCCGCCCAGAGCCTGATCCTGCCGTCCGGGACGACGAAGATCGGGCCGACCGAGTATGACGTGTCGGTGAACAGCCAGCCGCGGGTGATCGAGGAACTGGGCGATCTTCCGATCCGGGTCGTGAATGGGGCGACGATCCGGGTGCGCGACGTGGCGAATGTCCGGGACGGGTATCAACCGCAGCAGAACGTGGTGCGGCAGGACGGCCAGCGCGGGGCGCTGCTGACGATCCTGAAGAGCGGGGTGGCGTCGACGCTGGACGTGGTGGCGAGCGTGAAGGAGGCGATGCCGCGGATCCGCGCGGGGCTGACGCCCGAACTGGAGGTGAAGGAATTCGGGGATCAATCGCTCTTTGTGCGAGCGGCAGTGGATGGGGTCATCCACGAAGGCGTGATCGCGGCGAGCCTGACGGCCTTGATGATCCTGCTGTTCCTGGGTTCGTGGCGCAGCACGTTGATCATCGCGGTGTCGATTCCACTGAGTGTGCTGGCGTCGCTGGCGGTGCTGAGCGCGCTGGGCGAGACGATCAACCTCATGACGCTGGGTGGACTGGCGCTTGCGGTGGGCATCCTCGTGGATGACGCCACGGTGGAGATCGAGAACATCCATCGGCAGATGTCGTTCGGGAAATCGCTGGAGACGGCAATCCTGGACGGCGCGCAGGAGATCGCGTTGCCGGCCTTCGTGAGCACGCTCTGCATCTGCATCGTTTTCGTTCCGATGTTCTTCCTGACGGGTGTGGCGCGACACCTGTTCGTGCCGTTGGCCGAGGCGGTGGTGTTCGCGATGCTGGCGAGTTATGTGCTGAGCCGGACGTTGATCCCGACGCTGGTGATGTGGTTCTACCGGAACGTGGCGCAAGGGCACGGGCACGGGGCGGCCGGAGAAGAATCCACCGAATGGGAAACGGGTGGGACGGTGACGCGGCGTCGGGAGGTGGCGGCAGGGCCGTTGTGGATGCGCCCATTCGCAGCGATCCATCGGAGCTTCGAGCGGGGTTTCGGGCGTTTCCGGAACGGTTACCGCGACCTGCTCGAGACACTCCTGCATCGGCGTGTGGCCTTCGCGGTGTTGTTCCTCGCGGTGTGCGGGGCGTCGGGATTGTTGTACTTCCGGTTGGGTGAGGATTTCTTCCCGGCCGTGGACGGCGGCCAGATCCGGCTCCACCTGCGGGCGCGCACCGGCACGCGGATCGAGGAGACGGTGCGGCTCGTGGATCAGGTGGAGGATGTCATCCGCGATGAAGTCGGCGTCGACGAAATCGAAGGGGTGTTGGACAACATCGGGATCCCGAACTCGGGCATCTCGCTGAGTTACTCGAACAGTGGGTTGATCGGGACGGGCGATGCGGACGTGCTGGTGTCGCTGAAGAAGGAGCATCGTCCGACGGCGGATCACGTGCGGCGTTTGCGGGTGCGCCTGCAACGGGAGTTTCCGGGGACGCTGTTCTACTTCCTGCCGGCTGACATCGTGAGCCAGACGATCAACTTCGGTCTGCCGGCGCCGTTCGACGTGCAGATCGTGGGTCGCGACCAGGCGGGCAACCGGGCCGTCGCGGCGGCGCTCGCCGCGAAGATCCGTCAGGTGCCCGGCGCGGTGGACGTGCGGGTGCAACAACCGGCGGACCAACCGCGGTTCCATGTGGACGTGAATCGCGCGAAGGCGGCGGAGATCGGACTGACCGAGCGGGACGTGGCGAACTCGGTCCTGTTGAGCCTGAATGGAAGCGGGCAGGTCGCACCCTCGTACTGGCTGAACCCGCGCATCGGGATCCAGTACCTCGTCAACATCCGCGCGCCCGAGCACGTCATGGATTCGTTGGACGCGTTGATGTCGGTGCCGGTGAGCGCCAGCGTGGCGGGGGCGGGCGACGGGCAGGTGCTGGCGAACGTGGCGACGGTGACGCGGACGAATTCGCCGCCGGTGGTGACCCACTACAACGTCACGCCGGTGATCGATGTGTTTGGCGGTGTGGAAGGGCGGGATCTGGGTTCGGTGCTGCGCGAGATCGAGCCGCTGGTGGAGGCGGCAAAGAAGGAACTCCCGCGCGGGAGCTACATTGTGATGCGCGGCCAGGCGGAGACGATGCGGGCGAGTTACCGCGGCCTGTTGTGGGGATTGGCTGGCGCGATCGTTCTGGTCTACCTGCTGCTGGTGGTGAACTTCCAGAGCTGGCTCGATCCCTTCATCATCATCATGGCCTTGCCCGGCGCGGTGGCCGGGGTCGCGTGGGGCCTGTGGGTGACGGGGACGTCGCTGAGCGTTCCCGCGTTGATGGGCGCGATCATGTGCGTCGGCGTGGCCACGGCGAATTCGGTGCTGATCGTGAGCTTCGCGCGCGAGGCCATGAACACCGGCGAGGACGCGCTCAACGCCGCGCTCAAGGCGGGCAGCACCCGACTGCGGGCGGTGCTCATGACGGCGCTGGCGATGGCGCTGGGCATGGTCCCGATGAGCCTCGGACTGGGCGAAGGCGGCGAACAGAACGCGCCGCTCGGTCGTGCGGTGATCGGCGGGCTGGTCATGGCCACCGTGGCCACGCTCCTCTTCGTGCCGGTCGTGTTCACCCTCGTCCACCGCGGACGTGATCCGAAGGCAAAGACCACCGACCTGATGGCTGAATCCAGTGCGGATCCCCTTTCTCCATGAGACAAATCCCAATGCAGGGCCTCGGGCCCAAGACGGACGTCAGCCGACACACCACCGCTGGCCGGACGAACGTGTTGCTGCTGGTTGTCGTGTCCGCTGGGTTGCTCGGCGTCGCGTTCGCCATGGGATGGTTTCCCCGGGCGCGCAAGGATCGTGAGGTGCGCGCGGCGACGCGGGAGTTGTCCCTGCCGACGGTCACGGTGGTTTCGCCCGCTCCGGCAAAGACGGGGGCTGCGATGCTCCTGCCGGCGGAGATCCGGCCGTGGACGGACGCGTCGATTCTCGCGCGGGCTTCCGGATACGTGAAGCGGTGGCACGTGGAACTGGGTGCCACGGTGGAGGCGGGGGCCTTGCTGGCGGAATTGGAGACGCCGGAATTGAACGAGGAGCTGGCTACCCAACGTGCGCAGTTGCGCCAGACGGAGGCGGCCGCGGCGCTGGCTGAATCCACGGCGGCGCGGTGGCGCGAGATGCGGCGCGAGGCCTTGGTGTCCCAGCAGGAAACGGACGAGAAGCTGGCGGACACCCGCCTGAAGGCGGCGATGGTGGAGTCGGCGCAGGCCGGGGTTCATCGGTTGGAGGAACTGCTGAAGTTCGCGCGGATCACCGCGCCTTTCGCCGGGGTGGTTACGGCGCGTCGATTGGATGTCGGGCAATTGGTGACGGCGGGCAGCAGCGTCGAACTCTATCGTCTCGCGCAGGTGGATGTGTTGCGCGTGTTCGTGCGGGTTCCGCAGGCGGCGGCCAGCGCCATGGTTCCGGGACTGACCGCGGAGGTTCTCCTGGATGGGAAGGGAACCCAGGCACTGCCGGCCAAGGTGGTCCGCACCGCGGGTGCAATGGACGTGGCCTCACGTACGCTGCTGACCGAGCTTGAACTTCCGAATCCGGAACATCGGGTGCTCCCCGGGGGATTCGCTCAGGTCCGTTTCACGGGATTCGCCCATGATGTCCCGTTGGCCGTGCCGGCGAACGCGCTGCTGTTCCGTACGGAAGGGTCGATGGTGGCGCGGTTGACGACGGACAACCGGATTGAGCTCCGCAAGGTCACGCTCGGTCGGGACATGGGTGCCGTGGTGGAGATCACCGCCGGTGTGCAGACAACGGACCGCCTGGTGTTGAACCCGCCGGATTCCATCACGGTGGGGGCGGAAGTGCGCGTGGTTACTCCGGAGAAGAAGCCGTGAGGTGTTGCCTCCCGGGGGGTAGCCGACGACGTGAGGAGGCAGGGCTTGTCGGACTGCGAACTGGCTTCTGGAGACTGGGGACTTCTTCCACAGCCTCCTGACGTCGACTGCTACGTCTCGGGTGTAGCTGACGACGTGAGGAGGCAGGGTTTGCTGGACTGGGAACTGGCTTCTGGAGACTGGGGACTCCTTCCACAGCCTCCTGACGTCGACTGCTACGTCTGAGGGGGTAGCTGACGACGTGAGGAGGCGGGGTTTGTCGGACGGGGAACTGGCCTCTGGAGACTGGGAACTCCTTCCACAGCCTCCTGACGTCGACTGCTACGTCTGGGGGGGTAGCTGACGACGTGAGGAGGCGGGGTTTGTCGGACTGGGAACTGGCCTCTGGAGACTGGGGACTTCTTCCACAGCCTCCTGACGTCGGCTGCTACGCGGCGGGAGGAGGCGTGGTCTGGGCGTCGATGAGGCGTTTGGCCTCGGTGAGGAGTTGGTTCGGTGAGAACGGCTTGGTGAGGAACAGCGAAGCCCCGGAGTCCTCGGCGTCCTGCCGGGTCATGACGTGGCCGCGGGCGGTCAGCATGATCACCGGGATGTTGGCGGTCTTCGGTGATTGCTTCAGGAGACGGAGGGCGCCGAGGCCGTCGAGCTCGGGCATCAGGACGTCCATGACGATCAGGGCGGGTTGTTCGCGGTCGGCCAGTTCGATGGCCTCGAGTCCGTTGCGGCCGATGATCAGCTGGTAACCGCCGCGGCGGAGGGAGAACTCGGTGACCCGGAGCATGTGCGGCTCGTCATCGACGATCAGGATCTTGGGAGCGCTCATGGGAGGGAAGGTTCAGTAAGCGACGTGGAGGTTGCCGGGACCGATGTGGGCTCCGCCGGCGGAGGCGGGGTCATCAGCAACAAGGACAAAGGTGAGGTCGTCGGCGGCGGGAGCGGACCCCTGGAATTCGCGGGCGAGCTTGACGAGACCGGCCTCGATGGCGGCGACGGGGGCGCCCTTGAGGCGGGGGCTACCGAACCAGGACTTGAGGCGTTCGAGTCCGAGCAAATCCCCGGCTGGGTTGCGCGCCTCGATGAGTCCGTCGGTGTACATCAGGAAGCACATGCCCTCGTGGACGGGTTCGGTGTGGTCGGTGAAGACCAGATCCCCGTCGATGCCGAGGGGAGGACCATCGGCGTCGCCTTCCTTGATGGTGCCGTCGGCATGGCGGACGAGGAGCGGACAATGCCCGGCGGAGGCGATGCGGAGTTCGCGACGTTTCTGGTCGAGGAACACGACCTGCGCGGTGACGAACATCTCGACGCGGTCGAGGTCGGGGTAAAGGGCGCGGTTCAGCCACGTAAGGAACTCGCCCGGATTCACCGCGAGGTCGGGTCGGGCGTGGACGTGCGATCGGAAGATGGCGGCGAACATGGCCGCCGGAACGCCCTTGCCCATGACGTCGGCGATGACGAGCAGCAGTCCGCGGTCGGGCACCAGGACTGCGTCGAAATAGTCGCCGCCCACCTTCGAGGCGCTCTCGCAGAAGCCAGCGAGGCGGAAGCCATCGGGCTCCGGAAGTCGGACGGGCAGCAGGGAACGCTGGATGGTGGCGGCGATCTCGAGTTCGCGGGTGACGAGTCGGGTGCGGAGGTGATCCTCCTGGATGCGGGCGTTCCGGAGCTGGATGCCAAGGAAGTCCGCGAAGGTATGGATGATGTTGACCTGGCCGGCCGTGAACGGGTGTTGCCGCGTGAAGCGGCCGACGGTGAGGACTCCGACCAGCTCGGTGTTGACGTAGAGCGGATGGGCGAGGCCGGAAGCGGGGAATCCGAAGAGCGCGAGGGGATCGTCGGGCGGGAAAGGGTTGGCGGCATCGAACCACATGTCCTGACGTGAGACCGCTGCGCGGGACTCGATCGAGGAACTGGTCTGAGTGGCCCCCTTCAGCAGCAGGGGAGTGAGGCCGGCGTCGTTGCGCGAGCAGTGGCTGACCGCGAGATGGGTAACGGACGGATCCGCCAAACGCAGCACGAACCAGTCGGCGGCGACGATCTGGCGGAGTTCGTGCAGCCAACGCTCGGTGAACACGGCGTTGATGGAGCCGCGGTTGAGTTCGGCGGTGAACCGGAAGATGGCGGAGAGGCTCTCGTAGGAGGCGGCGAGCTCCTCCGTCATGGTATGGATGGTGGTCTCCAGAACCGCCATCTCCACCGACTGCTGCGGATCCGAGCTGGGTGTCGCCTGCGAGGAACGGCGTTTCTTGATGACGAGGACGTTTTCGTCCCGTCCGCGCAGGTACCGGACGGAATCGGAAAGCGCACGCATCAGGAACAGTCCGCGGCCGCTTTCGGAGAGGGGATCGTCGGGAAGCTGGGGATTGTCCGGAAGCTCGAAGCCGGGGGTGTGGTCGACCACGACGAGTTCGGCGTCGGAGGGCGTGACCCGCATCCCGAGTTCAACGGGAATGTTGAGCGCCTCGGGCGGGGTATGTTCGACCGCATTGTTGCCGGCCTCGGCGGTGATCAGCTCCCAGGCGTCGAGGTCCGTGCCATTGAGGCCCTGTTGCTCAAGGAACGCTCGAAGCTGGCGGGCGGCCTCGCGCACGGCGGCCAGATCACAGGGCACGGCCAGGTTGAGGGATCGGCCGGGAGTGGTGGTGACCGTGGACACGGGAAGGTGGGGCGAAGTTCGGGAAAGTCGGGTATGGAAGGACGGACGTATTTCCGCCTGGGGTCCGGCGTCAGGTTCCGGGCAGGAATTCGAACAGTTGGTCGAGGCGGGTGAGGCGGAAGAGTTCGATGACCATGGTGTTGGCCCCGATCAGCCGGACGCAGCCACCGCGGGAGGCCACCGACTTGTGGGCGGAGATCAGGGCACCGAGCCCCTCGCTGTCGATGAAGTTGGCCTGCTTGAGGTCGACTTCAATGAAACGGTGCTCGGGCTTGAGCGTGGCGCGGACGAAGTCACGGAACAGGCCTGCGTTGGTGGCACCGAGGTTGGTGAAATCGGTGACGGACAGGACCTCGCCGGAGGATTGGGTGCGCATTGGACGGGCTCGTGGGTCAGGACTTGGCGATCTCGAAGATGCGGTGCATGCGGGTCAGTTCGAGGATCTGGAGGACCTGCGAGGTGGGATTGATGAGGCGGACGATGCCCTGACGTCCGCACAGTGTCTTGTGGATGGCGATGAGGGCACCCAGTCCGGAGCTGTCGACGAACCGGGTCTGGTTCAGGTCGAGATCCACCTGGGTGTGGCCTCCCTGGAGGGCGGCGCGGACCTGATCACGGAACGAGGCGGCATTGGAAGCGTTCAGCTCGGTGAGCCCTTCCACGCGGAGTGTGTTGCCTTGGGATACGAGCGTCATGGGGATTACTAATGTGAGTTAAAGAGACGCCCAAACCCGCGCGTCAGCAAGCGCAGGTTTTGGGTCGTGCTGGATTGGACGGCGTAAAAACTGGAGTGGGCGCGCGCCTCGTCGTCGAAGCGGTCGATGCAGCCTTCGGCATCGGCGAGGGAGATCCATCCGGTGGGAACGGCGAGCCAGAGACGCTCGAATTCGTTGCCGAGCTGTGCGGCCTGATCCGGCGTCAGGGGACGGTTGCCGACCCAGCAGAAGCTGCCCTTGGCGATTTTCCAGAGCTGGGGCCATCGGCGGAGGCAGGGACCCACTCCGTTGAGGGTGTGGTATCGGAGGGTGCCGGAAATGGCCTCGGAATTCTGAGGAGCCCGGACAGCGATATGGAGTTCGAAGAGGGGTTGGCCCGAGGCGCGACGGAGCAGGGCCCACAGCACTACCGGCCAGGTCGCCGCCAGGGCGAGCAGCGCGAGAAATCGACAGACCAACGAACTGGAGCGCGCCGTTCGCGCCCGGGAATCAATGTCGGCGAGGAGGAACTGGTCGGTGACCTCGGTGAAGCTGCCGTTGGTCCACTTGTACAGGCCGCGTCCCCAGGCCAGCGATTGGTTCAGCTCCGTCAACGAACCGACGTACGTTCCGGTTCCCACCAGACTTTGGTGGATGCTGGCGCCGTCATCCACATAGGAACCCTCCTCGACGATGGCGTCGGGCCCGACCTTGGCGAGGGCGGCAACCCAGGAATTGGCACCGACCCAACACGGAGCGGTCAGGCGTGCGGCGGGATCGATGCGGGAACGGACGTGGACGAACACTCCCGGGGCGAGTTCGCGCATGCCGACCCGGTCCGCGGCTGCGGCCGGCATGAGATTCTGGAGTTCCGCGAACCAGTCCGCAGGCGTGTTCCACAGCTGGATCGACGAGCCGGGGACGTGATCGAGGAGCGTGGCGTCGTATGGGGCAGGGAGCCAGTCGGTCTCGGCGGGCGACCGATGCTTGGCGCGGGCTGCGTCGGGCGTGAGTTCGCGGGTATCGGGCTGGACCTCGACCTGGAGCCCCCACTGTTCACCACGACCGACGTGGGCACGGATTTTCTCGGGTCGGTCTGCGGCCAGGATCACGACCTTGCGGGCGCCTCGATTGGCGAGGTCCGAGAGCCAGAGGTCCAGAAGGGAGCGGCCGAAGATGGGAACCAGCGCCAGGGGGCAGGTACGGGACAGAAACGCCGCGGAGGAGCGGTCGGCAGGGCAGATGAGGATGGCTTTCATGTGCGTCCGGTAGGCTCACATGCCCTTGCCGAAGAGGATGGCTGGGACGGTTTTGGCCAGAATCCAGAGGTCGCGCCAGACGCTCTGGCTCTCGATGTAGCGGACATCGAGGGCGACCTGTTCGGGGAAGTCGATCTGGTTGCGGTCGCCGATCTCGAAGAGGCGCCCCTCGCGTTCGCCGACCTGCCAGAGGCAGGTGATGCCGGGTTTCACGAGGAATCGACGCCGGTCGGCCTGACTGTAGAGGGCGACCTCGCGGGGAACCGGGGGACGGGGGCCGACGAGGGACATCTCACCCTTCAGGACGTTCCAGAACTGTGGGAGCTCATCGAGGGAGGATTTCCGGATGAAGCGGCCGACCTTGGTGATACGGGGGTCGTCCTTCATCTTGAAGGTCACGCCGGAGGCTTTCTCGTTCCTGGCGAGGAGTTCCTTCAGGCGGGCTTCGGCGTCCACGACCATCGAGCGGAACTTGAGCATCTTGAACTCGCGTCCGAGGAGTCCGATCCGCGTCTGGCGGAAGAAGACGGGGCCGCCGTCGGATTTGACGATGAGGGCGATGGTGGCGAATACGGGCGCGAGAAGGACGAGGGCGCAGATGCTGAGGACGATGTCGAAGAAGCGCTTGAGGAACAGGGTACCGCTGATCACGCCTTTCCAGGCGAGACGCTTCCACGTCACGTACAGCGTGAGCTGGAAGCGACCCCAGGGGGTTTGCGCGGCCAGCAGACGTTCCATCATTCGTTCACGGATCTCCGGGTCCGTCATGTGCGATCAGCTCCTTGTCAAGAAGCCCCCAGCTTATTTGGGTGTAATAGCCAATGCTAGGTATTTGACGGGATTTTCCTGACGTTTGTGGTGAGTGGCCATCGTCGGGTTCACGGATCGCCGCGTGGGGGCACGCGGCCTACAGTCGAGGAGGTGGAAGGCCGGGTGCCCTCACCCGGCGGCCTGGATCTTGAAGCTCCAATCTGGGCACTTCTTCCACTGCCTTCTGGCGTCGTTCGCTGCACCGCGGATCTGGGAACGGGAGACCGGGAACTGGGAACTCCCCATAAAACCTGTTGCGGGCGCCGCGTGGGAAGCGTAAGCACCGCCACACTTTGAAGGGCGTCGACTACAAGATCATTGGCGCGGATGGCCGGGAGTACATGGCGGCGACCCTGGACGAGCTGCGGGCGTGGATCGAGGACGGCCGGGTCGGCCCGGGCACCTTGGTCTGGAGCGGTGAGGAGCAGCGCTGGCAGGCGGCGTCGGCCTGGCCGGAATTGCGATGGGACCTTCCGTCGGCGCCGCCGGTGATTCCGGTGGTCTCCAAACCGGAACCCCGGTTTCACGATGCCGAGTTTCCGATCCGTGCGGCGGCCTACATCCTCGACGTGTTCATCGTGGCGGCCCTGTTCAGCCTGATCACGCTGCCGTGGGCGGAGTACTACCGGGAGCTGCAGGAGGCGGCCCTGAAGGAGTCGGCGAAGGCGGCCCCGGACATCCAGGTGCTGTTGCGGTTCTACAGCCTGTTCCTGAGCACCTTCCTGCCCCTGCGGCTGGCTTATTTCGTCGGTTTCCACGCCGGGCTGGGAGCCACCCCGGGCAACTGCTTTTCGGATTGCGGGTGGTGCGGGTGGACGGCGTTCCCCTGACCTTCCCGCGGGCGGTGGTCCGATTTCTGGCGGAGTTGCTGTCGATTGCGGCCATGGGCATCGGGTATCTCGTGGCTCCTCTGCATCCGGAGCGCCGGGCGTTGCACGACCTGATCGCCGGGACGCGGGTGGTCCGAAAGCCGGTGGACGAAGCGGTGGCGCGGGACGAGGCGTGAGCCGCGCGCTCAGCGGGCGCTCCCGAGCCAGAGGGTGAGGATGGGCAGAAGGACGCCCAGTCCGAGCGCAAGCCAGACCGGCCATCGGGGTTTGACGGAACGGAAGGCGAGGACGAGCCCGACGATCGTGGCCAGGATCAGCGCGGCGGACATGCCGTAGACCAACCACTGGAAGAGGGTTGGGGAGGCGAACTTTCCGAGCGTGTTGTCGCGCGGGTAGATCTGGTCGGTGTGGATGACCCGGAACTTCTGGACCCACGTTTCCGCTTCGGAAGGGGATTTGAGCCGGTCGGGATTCAGGACCTGATACCAGCCCGTTCCGAGGAAGAAGAGCAGCAGCGGGGCGTAGAGGACGCCGAGGTAGAGGTGGATCCGCCGGAGGAACTTCATTTCACGACCGGGATGCGGAGCTTCTGGCCCTGCCGGAGTTTCTTGGGGTCCTTGATGGAAGGGTTGGCCTTGAGCACCTGGGCGAGGCGGACCTTGAGGCCGTGCTCCTTGTTGTAGGCGTCGATGACCGCACTGAGGGTTTCACCTTCGGCCAACGTGTGTTCGTAGAACTCGCCCG
Source organism: Limisphaerales bacterium (assembly GCA_965283655.1). Taxonomy (GTDB): domain Bacteria; phylum Verrucomicrobiota; class Verrucomicrobiia; order Limisphaerales; family UBA9464; genus UBA6176. Next base: position 112,125 of record CBDIPJ010000005.1, read on the forward strand.
GAAGCTCCGGGGCGACTGGCGCGGGCTTCTCGGTGGCGGCTGGTTCCTTCGTCGGTGGCTTGTCCGCCTGCGGGCGGGAACCGGTGTCCACGGGTTTGCTGCGACTGGAGCCTGACGGCGGGGTGGCAACGACCTGGGGAGGCAGGGCCTTGAGCTTTTCAAAGGCGTCCAGGATCTGCTGCTTGTCGGCGGTACGGTTCTTTTCGACCTCGCGGATCTGGTCCGCGAGCTTGGTGATCTGCTCCTGCGTGGCGTAGTTCCGGGGAGTGTTGACCTGCGTGCGGAGCCGGTCGTTCTCGGCGCGGAGGCGTCCGACCTCGGTGCGGAGTTCCTGGATGGTGTTGCGATAGGCGTCGAAGGCCTCGTCGTGGGAATTCACGCGGTCGGCAAGGCGGCGGAAATCTTCGGCATCGATTTCCGCGGCTCGAAGGCCGAGCGGGGCAGCGAAGAGGGACAGACCAAGGAGGAACGGGAGCGGGCGCATTGCCAGACCAAACTAGGAATCGGTTCGGAACGGGGCAAGCGCGGAGCAGAAGGATTCGTGACTCAGGGCAAGGGTGTCGATCCGCGCAGCGAAGACGGCGGCGAAGAGCAGACATTGGAAACGGCGGACCATGGGGTGAGTGAGATTCAGGATTCGCGCATGGTCTGGGGATCAATCCTCGCCGACCGACACCACTGGGCGTAGGCCAGGGGGGAGATTTCGCTGGGCTTGATCTCGCTGCGTCCACCCCAGAAGACGTTCGTGTAAGCGATGGGGATCCCGAGTTCGGCCAGGTGGGCATCGATGGCGGCCTTGTGGGCGAGGACCGTTGGCTTGTCGGTGCCGTGGGCGACACCCATCACGTTGACATTGCGGAACTCGGGCCCGCCCTCACGCCAGTATGCGTGGGTCATGATGTGGTGTCGGCCGACTTCGCGGCCCGCTTCGACCTCGCGTCCGGGAGGAACCGCCCAGTGGAAGAGGGCGTTGAAACGGGTCACCCGCTCGCCGGTGGCCAACGGTTTCACGTGCTCCAGGAAAGTACTGAAGCGCCCGATCACCTGCTTTCGGACGAGGCCTTCGGCCACTTCGTGAAAGGTTCCGATCGAGACGCCTGCTGCCTCGGCCCGCCCTACCCATGGATCCGGAACGAGCTCGTCGGGAGTGAACTCCCGCTTCAGCTCCGTGAGGACACGCCATTCGAGGTCCGTCAGCTGGACAACCTGGACATCGATGGCGTCCGCTGGGACCTCGGCACGGCTGCCTGGTTCCATGCCGCGGCGGCGGACATGGCCTACACCGAGGGCGAAGAGTTTCCGCGCGGGCATCAGTCGATAGTGTTCCGCGCCAATCTTGTCGGCGAGATACGCTGCGTGCCGGGCGAGGGAGAATCCCTGGGGCACCTTGAGGGTGGTCCAGAGGCGGTAATTGGCGCCGGGATTGGCTGCATCCGTGGACCGGATCACGACGTGCCCGCTGAAGGGGTCGTGCTGGAAAAGATGATCGAAGGCGGCATCGAGCCGACCTTCGGGGAGTTGCCAGGCGCACAGGGCACCGTCGGCCAGACTGGTGGCGAGCAGGGTTTGGCGGATGCGGCGGATCACACCCGCGCACAGCATGGCCCGAAGCCGTTCCAGAACGGTGGCGGCCGGGAGGTCGGCCTCGCGGGCGATGCTCAGGAACGGATCCCGTTGATAACCAATGATTCGATCCTCGCTGACCGCGAGGATCTGCGCGTTGATCGGATCGGACGTCGCGAGGGGGACGGATTCGACGGAGGCGGCCATTCGGGGAGGTTGGTGGACGGTGTGGTGGAGGGAAACGGGAAAATTGCGTCTTGCGGGGTGGGTGGGTGGGAGCTAGGGACGCCGGCCTGACGTTGAATGCGGCGGCCAACATGCAGGACCGATCCGTGGCGCCACCTTCCTGGCTGGTGGTCCACACGTTGTCCCGTGCCGAGAAGAAGTTGGCGGAATGGGCGCGGAGGGAGGGTTTCCACGTGGAATTGCCCACTTACGGCTCGGTGAAACGCTACCGGGGCAAGGTGGTCCGCTTCGAGAAGGTGCTCTTCCCGGGATACATCTTCGTGCGGGCGGAGGCCCGCGACGGAGCTCGGATCCAGCAGAACCGGCATACGGCCCGGGTGTTGGTGCCGCCGGACATGGGGGAATTCGACCGCCAGCTCCGTGAGATCCTCTCGGTGATTGACGCCGGGTTGGAGATCGGGCCGGTCAGTGGGATCCGGGTGGGGACACGGGTGAGGATCTCCAGCGGACCTCTGCGGGGAATGGAAGGATTGGTCGAGAGGTTGGAGGCTCCGCTGAGCGTGGTTCTGCGCCTGGACTTCATTTCGGAGGCGGCGGCGGTGCGTCTGGAAACCGCTGATGTGGAGGTGGTCTGAATGGGAGAGTTACCCACTCCGCAGGGAAGTGGCGGGCGTTTGTGGCAGCCCGAGGGCAAAGAATAGTTGGTGGGATGAACTTTCTCGGTTTGGCAGAATAGCCATCAGAGGGTATTCCTCTGGCGTTCTTTGAGCGCCCAATAGGGGTGTGGCGGGAGGTACCGCCGCACAAAAGGGAGGGCAGAAACCCCGATCGAACATTGCAATGAAGAGCATGTTTGGCATGGGCCTTGCCCATACCTTCCGAAGGGGTCTTCTGCTCCTGCTGGTGGGCTGCGCTGCAGCAACTGCTTCGGCGTCCACCAGGCAAGAGTCAGGCGACCTCACAAAACCAACTGTGAAACCCACCAAGCGTTCCGCTCCACGCGAAGCGCTTCCTGGTAGGTTTCGTTCCATCGAATTGAATCCAAAGGTCCTCGACCGCGGTTCATTCGACGTGACCCTGTTCCCCGGCGAGACCGTTCGCCTGGACCGGGATCACCTGACCCAACTCCCCAATGGGGACCGTGTGTGGTCCGGCCACATCACCGGAGAACCGCTGAGTCGTGCCACCTTCGCCGTCAGGCGTGGTGTTGTATCGGGTGTGATTGACCGGGCCATGAGCACGGGCAACGAGCTGTACGAAATCGCTCCTACGGGCGGCAGCGGTTACCACCTGTTCCAGCACAGCGAGGCCAAGGGTTCCACCATGGGCCATGGAGCATCCTTGCCTGCACCCATTCCCACGGGTCGCAACGCGATGCCAGCCACAACCCCGCCGACCGAAGGGGTTCACGTCATCGAAGTCATGGTGTTGTATACCCCGGCTTCGCGGACGCGGTATGGCCAGGCCGGCATGGAAGCCAAAATCCTGCAGTCGGTGGCCGACGCCAACACAGCGATGCAGAACAGCCAGATCCAGGCGCAGTTCTCCCTCGTCCACATGGGAGAGGTCGCCTACACCGAAAGTGGGTCGATGTCGGTGACGCTCACAGCAATGCAACGCTCAACCGATGGTGTCCTCGATGAAGTCCATGCGCTGCGCAACCAATACGGGGCCGACCTCGTCACACTGGTCAGCGAGGATACCTCGAGCTGTGGCTTGTCCTATCTGATGTCGGTGCCATCTCCGGGGTTTGCTGCGAACGCGTTCTCGGTGGTGAATTCCGGATGTCTGGCATCGCTGAGCATGGTTCACGAGTGGGGCCATCAGCTGGGTTGCCAACACGATCGCGCGAACTCGGTGGGGCCCGCTGCCTTCCCGTTTGCCTATGGATGGCGCCAATGCTCCACGAACTCGCCCATGTTCCGGACCATCATGTCCTATGCCTGTGGTTCGGCCGTCCGGGTGAACTACTTCTCCAATCCCAAACTCTCCTACGCCGGCCAACCGCTCGGCGTGGATGAAGCCGTGGACCCCGCCAATGCGGCGGACAATGCGAGGGCCATCAATCTCAATGCCGGTATTGCGGCGGCCTTCCGGGCTTCCGTCGCACCAGAGATTCCCTCGGCTCCGACAGGCCTGGTGGCTGTCGCGCCGACCCATCTGTCGGTTTCGCTGAGTTGGGTGGATACCTCCAACACGGAGACCTGCCAGTTGCTTGAAAGGTCTGCGGATGGTGTGAACTGGAGCGCGATCGCCACCCTGGACCGCAATGTGACGACCTTCACCGATGAGACCTCGTCCGCCGGGACGTCCTACGTCTACCGGGTCGGCGCGGCCAACGGTTCCGGAGCTTCGCCTTACTCAAACGAGGCGTTCGTCAGCGTACCCCCGACCCCGGCCGTGCCTCTTGCGCCGTCCGGTTTGTCCGCATCCCTGGTTTCCGGGGCGGTGCGGCTGAATTGGTCGGACAACTCCACGGACGAGACCGGGTTCATTGTCGAGCGATCGGTCAACGGCGGTGCCTACACGGTGCTCGCAACAGTGGGCGCTGGCGTGGCGACGGTCACCGACTCCTCGGCACCGGGTGGATCGACCTGCACCTACCGTGTCTGTTCGGTGAATGCGGTCGGCGCATCCGCACCGAGTGGTGCGGCGAGCGTGGCTCTGCCGGCTCCGCCCCCGTTGGCGGCGAGCGGGCTGACTGCCACAGCAACCCCCACGAGTGTCACCGTCGCGTGGGTGGACAATGCGACCAACGAGAGTTCGTACCGGCTGGAACGATCGGTCAACGGCGGGTCGTTCCTCCTGTGGATCGTTCTTCCTGCGAATACCACCCGGTATGTGGATCCCTCGGTATCCGCCGGCAGCACCTACGCCTATCGCGTCGTTGCTTCCAACACCGCCGGAAATGCAGCCGCCTCCAATGTGGCATCGGTGGTTGTGCCTGGAGCCACGCCGCTCGCCCCCAGCAGTCTGGGAGGCATCGCAGCATCCCGGACCCAGATCAACCTGAGCTGGATCGACAATGCGACCAACGAGACGGGCTTCCTCGTGGAGCGATCCACCAACGGCTCCACGTGGACCCAGGTGGGGACGTTGGGCGCGAACGTCCGGACCTTCAATGCGACCGGGCTGAAATCCAGCACCCTCTATTATTTCCGGGTCCGTGCCTTCAACGGTTTCGGCAACTCGGCCTACACATCGACGATCGGGGTCCGGACCCTGCGTTGATGCGGACACTCTCGGTCCCTTCCGGGGATTGGCAGTCCCCGGAAGGCAGACCGGAACGCACGGCCGGCCTTCCCCAAGCCCGGCCAAGGACAGAACCAGACACGGCGTCGGAAACTCCACCGACGGCCGCACGAGATCGCGCGGGTGGACCCATTTTCCACCCGGAGATTCTCCCCAACAGACTGGTCGGGGACTTTCCAAGGTCTCCGGCGACCCCAAATGGATGGCCCGGGTACAGCGACTTTCCAAGGTCGAGGTGCCCGGGCTTTTCGTGAACAGGCAGGCCTTGGACCGCCTGGACCACCGTTCCTCCATGAATCACCGCGTTCGCCGAGATGAGGAATCCTCGGGCGAATGCCGGTTGCCCCCGGGGCAGGGTGCCACCATGCTACGGCTGCGTTTATGAACGACGTGCAGCAGCTAGACGAACTTCTCGCCTCGCGACTCGACCAGGCCCGACGGCCGGTGGAGCCGTGTACCGTGGTCATTTTCGGTGCCTCGGGCGACCTGACCTCCCGGAAACTGATCCCGGCGCTTTACCATCTGGCTCTGGAGCGGTTGATGCCGCGCCCGTTTCGGATCGTGGGTTTCGCGCGGCGCGAAAAGACGGACGAATCATGGCGTCAGGAACTGCGGGAAGCCCTGACCAGGTTTTCGCGGACCAAGCCGGTCAACGAGGAGATCTGGGCCGAGTTCGCCGCAAACATCCATTACTGCCAGGCGGACATTTCGGATGCCTCCGGGTACGAGAAGCTGAAGACGCTCGTGGGCGGCTTTCCTGATGAAAAGCTCCGGAAGAACCTCCTGTTCTATCTCGCCACCAGCCCGAGCCAGTTTGCCGAAGTGACGGCCCACCTGAGCGCCGTGGGGCTGCTCCACAAGGCCGAGGGAGGCGTGACCCCGGACCGTTTGGTGATCGAGAAGCCCTTCGGCCACGACCTGGCCAGCGCCCAGCAGTTGAACGGCGAACTGACCCGTTTCGCCCATGAAAAGCAGATTTTCCGCATCGATCACTACCTGGGCAAGGAGACCGTCCAGAACATCCTGACCTTCCGCTTCAGCAACGCCATCTTCGAGCGTCTCTGGAACCGCGAGGCCATTGACCACGTCCAGATCACCGTCGCCGAGAAGCTCGGTGTCGGAACCCGAGGCGGCTATTACGAGGAGGCGGGAGCCATGCGCGACATGCTCCAGAACCACGTGCTCCAGGTGCTTGCGCTCATCGCCATGGAACCTCCCGTCTCGCTCGAGGCGGAAAATGTCCGCGACGAGAAGGTGAAGCTCCTGAAGTCCATCCGCCCGATGACTCCGGCGCAGGTGGCGGAGAACGTCGTTCGTGGCCAGTACTTCGCCGGTGAAGTCGAAGGCGAGTTGCGACCGGCCTACCGTTCGGAGCCCAAGGTGAAGCCAAACTCAAACGTGGAGACGTTCGTCGCCATGCGGCTTCTCATCGACAACTGGCGCTGGTCGGGCGTGCCCTTCTACCTGCGCACGGGCAAGAACCTCCCGCTTTCCGCCTCCGAGGTCCGCATCCAGTTCAAGCCCGCACCCAGCATCCTCTTCAATGCCTCCGCCGGCGCCCGCCTGGATGCCAACTCGCTCACGCTCCGTCTCCAGCCCAATGAGGGCATGACCCTGCGGTTCAATGGCAAGGTCCCCGGCGGGGCCACCGAATTGCGTCCGGTCCGGATGAACTTTTCCTACGACACCGAGTTCGGTGCCTACACCCCGGAGGCCTACGAACGGCTGCTGCTCGAAGCCATGTCCGGCGATGCGACGCTCTTCATCCGCCGTGACGAGGTGGAGACCGCGTGGGGGATCGTGGACGCCATCCGTCATGCCTGGATCGGGAAGTCCCTGACCAACCGTGAATTTTATGGTGCGGGCACCTGGGGACCCTTTGCCGCCGAGGACCTGTTGGCGCGAGACGGTCGCGAGTGGAAGAATCCGCACCCTCAAAAGTAGTCTCTTGCGCTGTAAGAAGGGGCCCCGGAGCGATCCGGGGCCTTTTTTCTTTGCCCAGTCCTGGGTAAGGATTCCATGCGGTGTGGCGATCCCTGGTCTGCCTGGCCACGTTTGGTCAAATTAAGGTTGACCCAAGACAAACGCGGGCGTAGCCAGACCAAGTCACCTCCTCGGAATCACGCAGAAATCGTATGCCTCCATGTCTTTTGCATGGATGTGCGGGATTTTTGGGGAGCGGTTTCAGCGAAGCCACAGACTCCTATGCCTAACATGCGTCCATCAACACCCACGCGCCTCCAGCGTAGCCTCTCCGGCTGCGTTGCGGCGGCTGTGCTCGCCTGGGGCGGCACGGCCTACGCCCAGCAAAACATCCTCCAACCCGGCGATGCCGTTATCGCATCCTCCTCGAACGGTCCAGGTTCGGAAGGCCCGGCCAACGCGATCGATGGCAAGCCAACGAAGTATCTGAACTTCGACACCCGCACCGGAGGCAAGCCCTCCGGCTTCATCGTCACCCCATCGGTGGGTGTGACCCGTGTGACGGGCATCAGCCTCCAATCGGCGAATGACGCCCCCGAGCGCGATCCCAAGATCATCACGATCGAAGGTTCCAATGACGATACCGTCACCGGATGGGCTGCCGGCAACTGGGAACAGATCACCCGCATCGACAACGTTCCTGCCTTCAGCGCCCGCTTCCAGACGCAGGAGCTGAGCTTCGAGAACTTCAAGGCCTACAAGCACTACCGCTTCACCGTCTTGGAGACCCAGACCGTCAATGGCTGCTGCTTCCAGATCGCCGAAGTCGGCCTGCTCGGTTCCCTCCTGCCGCAGGACGTCACCCAGCCCGGTGACCCGATCATCGCCTCCTCCTCCAACGGCCCGGGCTCCGAAGGCCCTGCCAACATCATCGACAACAAGCCGACGAAGTACCTGAACTTCGACACCCGCACGGGCGGCAAGCCCTCCGGCTTCATTGTCAGCCCGAGCCTCGGTCGGACGCTGATCAGCGGCGTGACCATCCAGTCCGCGAACGACGCCCCTGAGCGTGACGCCAAGATCGTCACGATCGAAGGTTCGAACGACGAGACCGTCACGGGTTGGACTCAAGGCAACTGGGAGCAGGTCGTCCGCTTCGACAACATCCCGGCCTTCACCGCCCGGTTCCAGACCCAGACGCTTCTGTTCGACAACTACCGCCCCTACCGCCACTACCGCTTCACGGTGCTGGAGACGCAGACCGTCAACGGTTGCTGCTTCCAGGCCGCCGAAGTCGAGCTGCTCGGCACCGGCGCCCCGCAGGACGTGACCCAGCCCGGTGATGCGATCATCGCCTCCTCCTCCAACGGCCCCGGCTCCGAAGGCCCTGCCAACATCATCGACAACAAGCCGACGAAGTACCTGAACTTCGACACCCGCACCGGTGGCAAGCCCTCCGGCTTCATCGTGACGCCCAGCATCGGCGCCACCACCGTCACCGGCATGACCATGCAGTCGGCCAACGACGCTCCCGAGCGCGACCCGAAGATCGTGGTTCTCGAAGGCTCCAACGACGAGACCGTGACGGGCTGGGCTCTGGGCAACTGGGAACAGGTCGTCCGCCTGGACAACATCCCGGCCTGGACTGCGCGCTTCCAGACCCAGGAGTTCTTCTTCCCCAACAAGAAGGCCTACAAGCATTACCGCTACACGGTCCTCGAGACGCAGACGGTCAATGGTTGCTGCTTCCAGATGGCCGAAGTCGAACTGCTCGCCGTCAGCCAGGGTGTGGATTGCACCAAGGCCCGCTTCCTGACCCAGCCTGAGAACACGCTGGTCCTCAATGGCGCCCCGGCAACCTTCGTGTCCGTCGTCAATGGTCCTTGGCCTCTCCAGTGGTACCGGAACGCCCAACCCATCCCGGGTGCGACGGCCCCGACGTACACCACCGGCCCCGTCACCCCGGCCAACGCCTCGGACGTGTACACTGTCCAGATCCGTGGTTGCGAAGTCAGCTCCCCGGTCCAGGCCGTGATCTTCACGCCGTCCGCCACCAAGAGCATCGGCGTCAACTTCCGCGGCGGTGGTGCCAATGGCGCCCCGACCACCAACGGGCCCTCCTCCGTCACCGGCATCTTCCCGCAGGCTTACTGGAACGACGCCCAGAATGCTGGCAATGGCACGTTGCCTGACTTCGGTGTGGATCCCGCCATCGAGCTCCTGAACAGCGATGGCACCCCGAGCACGGTCACCTTCGACTTCCAGACCTCTGGAACGTGGGGCGCCGGCACGGGCGACAGCACGCCGACGGCGCGCATCCTGAACGGCCTCGTCCATCAGCAGCCGAACTCGACCTCCCCCGGCATCACCTTCGGAAACGTGCCCCCGGGCCGTCACTCCGTGATCGTCTACACGGTCGGCATCCCCCTCCAGTTCCAGGACGCCGACTACACCATCACGGGCGCCAACACCGAGACCTACTACGTCCGCGTGATGAACTCGGATGAGTACAACGCCGCCCCCGGCTTCTACCGCGGCAGCTCGAAGAATCCGGCTGCCCGCAGCCTCGCGAGCTTCGTCCGCTTCGACAACGTCGAGGCCGATGGCAACGGCAGCATCAACCTCAACTGGCTGACGGTGACGCCGGGCTTTGATCGTGGCGCACCGGTCAACGCGATCCAGCTGCTCCTCAACACCTCGGCTGCTCCTCAGCCTCCGGTCATTACCGCCCAGCCGCAGCCCACCGTGGCTCCTGCTTCCGGCGTCGCCCAGATCAGCGTCACCGCGACGGGCACTGGCCTGACCTATCAGTGGCGCAAGAACGGCCGCAACCTGCCTGACGGCGGCAACATCATCGGTGCCCGTACGGCCCGCTTGACGATCAACGCCTTCAGCGACGCCGACGAGGGCGTGTACAGCGTCGCCGTGTTCAATGCCGGCGGCAGCGTGGTGTCCGGCAATGCCTCCGTCCGTGTCTCCAAGTACAACATCAGCGACAAGTTGGTGGGTTACTGGAAGTTCGACGAGACCAGCGGTAACACCGCGGCGAACTCCGCCGCCGGCGGCCGTCCCGCCGCGGTCAACGGCACCGCCACCTGGGGTGCTGGCAAGATCGGCAACGCCTTCGGATTCGACGGCGCCACCTACCTCTTCGTGGATTCGTTCACGGCCGCCCGGCGCGAGATCGCTGGTTCCGCGTGGGTCAACATCCCCGAAGGCACCGGCGTCAGCATGCCGATCTTCCGCAACGCCCGCGGCGCCCTCGGCGTCGGTGCAGGCGCTGCCGGTCAGTTCGAGTTCGGCATCACGGCCGATGCGAACACCGGTGAAGTCCGTCTCCAGGCGGTGATGGGCGTGGGCCCGAACCTCCTCCGCGCCAGCACCCCGGCCACGTTCTTCGGCGGCTGGCATCACGTGGCGTTCAGCGCCGATGGCGCCCAGCTCCGTCTCTATGTGGACGGTGTCCAGGTTGCTACGACCGACTACATCGGTTCGCTCAACGCCCCGGAAATCCCGTACATCTCGTTCGGCGCCCAGCTGAACGTCGACGAAGCCGGAACCCTCGGGCCTGACGCAACCAACCCGAACTTCTTCGTTGGCCAGGTCGACGACGTGGGTCTCTGGACCCGCGGTCTCTCCGCCGAGGAAGTGACCAAGATCCACGCCGCCGGTGCGGCTTCCCGTGCGCTGACCACGGTCACGCTCACGCCTCCCGCTGTTGAGCCCGGCACGCTGTCGGTCTCCATCAACGGCGCCAACGTCACCATCAGCTGGGATCGCGGCATCCTCCAGACCGCTCCGGCTCCGAATGGTCCGTGGACGGACGCGACCGGCAACGGCACCGTCACCGAGGCTGCGACCTCGGGCGTCAAGTTCTACCGCACGGTCGTGCGGTAAGCCATGCGCGGCCCTTGCGCCGCGCGGTTGTTGATCACAGAGGCCGGGCCGTTTGGCCCGGCCTCTTTTTGTCTCGCGACCTCTAATCCTGGAATCAGCAGTTAACTGTCCGCAGATGACGCCGATTGCGCAGATGGATAAGCAGAAATGGACATGTCCGCCCCCGGTCAAAACCTCACCTTGCAGGTGCGTGGTGTGTCCGATCCAAGCTCCTGATAATCTGCGTTATCTGCGCCATCTGCGGATCCAACTGCGTTTTCCGGACAGATTTGTTCTGGAGGCAGTGTCGGAGGAATCCGCGTGGCGCCTGTGGCTGCTTTGCCGCTGGATCCACCTGCGGCGCGAAGCCTACCTTCCCTCCATGGTTGATCCTCTCGCACACAGTCCGACGCGACGGTTCCAACCTGTCTTTCCCTTCCTTCTCCTCGCCGTTGCTTCCGCAGCCCTCGCCCAGGTGCCTTCCGGAGCGGGAGCATCGGCGGAGTGGCACACCGAAGCCGGTCTCCGATGGCGGTCGCTGGACCTTCCAGGGTCGGGTCGCCCTGGTTTCACCCTGATGGCTCCCGGCACCACACGCCTCCAGTTCACGAACCGTTTGGATGAACTTGCGGGCGCCGCCAACCGGACCCTCTACAACGGCGCGGGTGTCGCGGCCGGTGACGTCGACGGTGATGGCCGGCCGGACCTCTTCTTCTGCGATATTTCAGGGACCAACGCCCTCTTCCGAAACCTCGGAGGTTTCACGTTTGAGGACATCACCCAAACCTCCGGAATCCGCACGCCCATCCCCGGTTGTCGGGGCGCCGTTCTGGCCGATGTCGACGGCGACCGTGACCTCGATCTTCTTCTGGCAGTGAACGGAGGTGGGGTCTTGTCCTTCATCAACGACGGCCGCGGCCGCTTTGCCGAGGCGACCTCCGGAAGCGGCACAGCATCCAACCTGGGGGCCTCCACGATCGCCATCGCGGACGTGGACGGCAACGGTACCCCGGACCTCTACGTCGCCAACTACAGCACCGAAGACGTGCGCGACCGTGGCCGGGTCAACATCCAGATGATCGGCGGCAAGCCCGTGTTGCCCGGGAGCCGCCCCGACCGGTTCCTGCTCGTCGACGGCAAGCTGGTGGAAGCAGGACAACCCGACCAACTCTACCTCAACGAGGGTGCAGGCCGATTCCGTGCCGTGTCCTGGACCGACGGATCCTTTCTCGACGAAAACGGGAACCCGCTGAAGGCGCCTCCCAATGATTGGGGACTGACGGCGACGTTCCGGGACCTCAACGGCGATGGCGCTCCCGATCTCTACGTCTGCAACGATTACTGGACGCCCGATCGCTGTTGGATCAACGACGGCAGGGGACGCTTCCGTGCCCTTCCCACGATGGCCATGCGCAAGACGCCGGCCAGCTCGATGGGTGTCGACGTGGCCGACGTGGATCGCGATGGCGACATGGACCTGTTCGTGGTCGACATGCTCAGCCGCTACCCGCACTTGCGGAAACGTCAGGGATTCGCCCAGGCGATGACGCCGGTTCCGATGGGAGTGGACCTGATGCGTCATCAGGTCATGCGCAATGTGCTCCTGCTGGCCCGTGGCGATGGCACCTACGCCGATGCGGCCTTCCAGGCCGGAGTGCCAGCGTCGGATTGGTCGTGGTCCCCCATCTTCCTCGACGTGGACCTCGACGGTTACGAGGACCTGCTGATCAGCGCCGGCCATTTCCGGGATGTGCAGGATTACGACGCCGAGGCCCGTATCCAGGGCCTGCAGCACACATGGAAGGGACAACCCAATGATCAGGAACGTCAGCGCGCCTTCACCCGCGAGTTGATGGAGCATTACCGCATCTACCCGCTCCTCCACCTTCCGGTCGGGGCTTTCCGCAACGGCCGCGACGGCCGTTTCGAAGAGGTCACACAGCAGTGGGGACTCAACCATCCCGCCGTCCACCACGGCCTCGCCACGGCGGACCTCGATGGCGATGGCGACGCGGATCTCGTCGCGAATACGCTGAACGGCCCCGCGAAGCTCTTCCGGAACGAGGGCACCAACGGACGCGTCTCCGTGCGGTTGATCGGACGCGCGCCCAACACCCAGGCGGTCGGCGCACGCGTGACCCTGCTGCATTCCGCCGTTCCACCGCAGTCCGCCGACGTGACGGTGGAGGACGGTATCTTTCCGGATCCGATCCCAACCTCACGTTTGCAGCACCGACCGATGGCGAGATGCAGTTGCGCATCCGCTGGCGCAATGGGCGTGAGACGCAGTTCACGGGAATCCGTTCCCGGCGACACTACGAAGTGGATGAAGCAGCAACGGACCTTCCCGCTCCCTTGCCTGCACCTGCGGCAACGCCGCCTCCCCAACCCCTGTTCCAGGTCGCCGCGCTCCAACCCGCGCATCGCCATCTCGAGACGGTGCATGCCGACGAGGACGTCCAGCCGCTCCTCCCGCACAAGTTCAGCCAGCTTGGGCCTGGCGTGGCGTGGGTGGATTTCGAAGGCGATGGGGACGACGACCTGCTGGTTGGGTCCGGTCGCGGTGGATCCATTGCCGCCTACGTGAACGATGGCAAAGGCGGGCTCAACGCCTTGGCGACCTCAGCCGCCTCCACGGCCGCAGACGACATCACAGGTTTCGCAGCGTGGCCCACAGCGGGCGGTCCGGCGCGCGTCTGGATCGGGCAGCAGGGATACGAAGTCCCGGGCGCGGCCCGTATTGTGGAATGGACTTTCCGTGATGTGGCTCCGCGCCAGTCCATGGTTTCCCTTCCTGCCTTCACCAACGTCACGGCGCTGGCCGTTGGCATTCCTGTCGGAGGAACTCCACTCCTGTTTGCCGGTGGCGGTGTCGTCCCGGGAGCCTATCCGAATGGAGCTCCTTCGAAGCTCCTGCGATGGACCGGTGATGCGTGGGCCCCGGACCCTCGCGGCGCGGCCCTCGATCGACTCGGCATCGTCAACGGCGCCGTGTGGACGGACCTGGACGACGACGGATTCGCCGAGCTTTTGCTGGCCTGTGAGTGGGGACCGATCCGCGTCTTCCGTGTCGGTCCCACGGCATTGGTGGAAGCCACGCAAGCGCTCGGGCTCGACCGTTGGACCGGATGGTGGCGGAGCGTGCACGCGGCCGATGTCGACGGCGATGGACGCATGGATCTCGTGGCCGCGAACTGGGGTTCGAACACACCCCATCAGGCCTCCGCGGCGCAGCCGCTGGTCTTCGCCTGGGGCCAGATGTCCCAGCCCGGCGTCACCGATGTGATCCAGACCGAGTGGGTGGGTGGACGACTTCAGCCCCGGCTTCAGCTGCGCCAACTGGCCGCCTCCATGCCGCAGGTTCCCCAATTCTTCACCAACCACGCCGAGTACAGCGAAGCACCTCTCGAACGCGTGCTGGGAGATCGCGCGCCCCTGTCGCGCCGTGTCGAGGTCCGAACCCTCGAATCAATGGTCTTCCTCAATCGCACGAACCGGATGGAAGCCCGAACGCTTCCTCCCGAGGCCCAGCGCGCTCCTGCATTCGGGATCGGCGTCGCAGACTTCGACGGCGACGGCCGCGTGGATCTCTTCCTCGCCCAGAACTTCTCACAGGTTGCGGCCGAGGACGTGAGCTTCAACGCGGGGCTTGGCCTGTTGCTCCTCGGCGACGGGCAGGGCGGGTTCCGTCCGATCACGTCCGCGGATTCAGGAATCCGCATCGAAGGCGACCAGCGCGGCGCGGCGGTAGCGGATTACGACGGCGACGGTCGCATGGATCTGGTCGTCACCCAGAACGCCGCCGAGACACGGATCCTCCGCAACCTCGGCGGGAAGCCTGGCCTGCGCGTTCGGCTCGCGGGGCCTCCGAACAATCCCGCCGCCTTCGGCGCACGCATCCGTCCCGAGATGACGGAGGGCAAGGGTCCTGCCTTTGAATCGCACGCGGGGTCCGGTTACTGGTCACAGGATTCGGCAACGGTGATCGTTCCGCGGGCTTCACCCGTGGCCGCACTGCATGTCCGGTTTCCCGGGAAGGTATGGATCCGTGTCGAAGTGCCGGGCACGGCTGCGGACGTGCGGATCGACGCGGACGGAAAGCTTACGGTCCTGCGTTGACGGGCGAGGCGTTGGTCACGGGATCCGCAAAGGAAATGGGAACCCGCAACGTCCGGTGCGAGGGATGATTGCTCTCGAGCACCACCGCGAGGTCGCTCCCTTCCGTGCCGCGAAGGCCTGCTTCAGTCACCAGCGAAAGTCGGTAGAGTCGCCCTTTCTCCACGGTTTCCAGAATCACGCGTGTTCCGTTCGGCGGGGGTGAATCGTGGCGGACCTCGAGTACGTGGGGTGTGGTCGAGCGGATGTGGACGGGGGCGGAGGTTGTGTTTGGTCCCGGGTTCGTGGGCAGTCGCAGGACGCGCGGTCCCAAGGCCACGGCGGGTAGACCTGGGACGAACGCGGTGACTTCGAGTCGGGGAACGTTGGTGGAACTGGTGGTCAGTTCAAAGCGGCCGTAGTGGTTTCCGTTCGGCAACGCCTTTGTCACCCGCATCTCCACCGCGTACTCGAATCCCGCGCGGACGGTCACGAGCCGTCCGACAAACGACGGATGAAGACTCTTCAGGCCGGACACCTCGATCGGCGTCGACTCGTGGTTCACGATCCGGGCCACCGCCACCGCGTCCTTCCATGCGTCCGGGGTGACAGGAAGCATGGCGAAGGCCGGCACCGCTTCCACCGGTTGGTAGACCTCGCCGCGGATCTCCAGTCGGACTTTGGCTTCCTCTGGATGCGTGGCATCGAATTCCAACTGCTCCACGAAGGGACCCGACACGCTGCTGGCAATCAGCTCCAGCGGCATTGCGAGCTGGCTTCCAGCCGGCACCACCTGCGTCCGCCACGGAGGGATCAGACAACTGCAACTCGTGCGCACATTCTGGATCTCCACCGGTTGCGTCGTTCCATTCGTGAGTGTGACCACCCATTGCAGGCGTGCGAGCGGAACGATCCGTCCCACATCGCGCGTCCGCTCGCCCACCACCATGCCAGTACCTTCGGCCGCGTGGGTGATTGCAGCGGCGAAGAAGACAAGAGATGCCGCGCACCAGGAACGGATGCAGGCAGGCGTTGTGCGAGACGGTTTCACGGCAATCGAGGAACACCAAACCTTGCGAGCAGCCGCCGCCTGCTTCCAATCGGAATCTTCAGGACCCCGGCGCTTCCCCTCCCGATCGTAGCTGACGACGTCAGGAGGCAGGGCCTGAGGAGTTCCCAGATGCCAGATTCCAGAACGGTCCAACCACAGCCTCCTGACGTCGACTGCTACCTCCCCGATCGTAGCTGACGACGTCAGGAGGCAGGCCCTGACGCGTTCCCACTTTCTTGGTTTCCTTACGGACCCTGTGAACGATGGTATCCCTCGTGTCCCGTGCCGCGCGAACAAACGCTCCGCTTCCCGTACCGCCGTGGGTGAACGCCTCCGGCGCTGCGAGGTTTTCCGGCTTTGCCCGGGTCCTGGTTGGATGCCTTGCGCTGGCCGGCATCCCGTTTGAAACCCGGTCGCAAACCCATCCACCCGGCGAGCCTCCCGTCCGTTGGAAACCGCTGACGGTCGCGCCCTCGGGCAAATCGGGCTTCACCCTCCTTGCACCGCCAACGACCGGCCTGACGTTCACCAACGCGCTGGAGGAATCCAGGCAACTCACCCAACACCTGCTGCTGGGCGGATCCGGAGTCACCGCCGGAGACTTCGACGGGGATGGGCACACCGACCTCTTCTTTGCCGGTCTCGGCGGCGGATCCAGCTTCTGGCGGAACCTGGGCGCGTTCCGCTTTACCAACGTCACCGCGCAGGTCTTCGGCAACCCATCTCCCCTCGCCACCCTTGATGCCACCGGTTGTGCGGCTGCCGACCTGAACAGCGACGGGTTTCCGGACCTCGTGGTCAATTCTCACGGCCAGGGAACCCACGTCTTCCTGAGCCGCGGTCCCGCCCGCTTTCAAGCCCTGCCGCCACTCAATGCCGGGCGCGGCGGTCGCTCCCTCGCCATCGCCGATGTCGATGGGGATGGCTGGCTTGATCTCTACCTCGTCAACCATCGGGTGGTCGCCTCACCGGACCTTTCCGCTCTCCGCGCCACGTTCCGCACGGTCGACGGACGCGCCGAAGTGGCCACCGTGGATGGCCGCCCGACCACCGCTCCAGACCTGACGAATCGTTTCGCCGTCAACGCCCGCGGTGCGCTGGAAGAACTCGGTGAACCGGACGCGCTCTACCTCAACCAGCAGGGCACATCCTTCCGCGAAGTCCCATGGACGGACGGCGCGTGGCTGGATGCCGACGGCAAACCCCTGCGCAGCCCGCCCCGCGATTGGGGACTGTCCGCCCAGTTCCGCGATCTTCAGGGCGACGGCCGGCCCGAACTGTATGTCGGCAACGAGCTCCAGAGTCCCGATCGACTCTGGCTCAACGAATCGCGTCCCGGAGTCGTGCGTTTTCGTGCCGCCCGTGCCGGAACCCTGCGCCACACCAGCTGGTCTTCCACGGGGATCGACTTTGCTGACGTGAATCGCGATGGCGTGGACGACCTGTTCGTGGTCGACCGTCTGTCGCGGGACCCGGTGCAGCGGTTGGTGCAGTCGGCCGAAGCCGAGGTTACGTCCACGGAGGCGTTGGATCCGCAGACCACCCCGCAGTACGAGGTCAACACGCTTCAGGTCGGGCGTGGCGATGGGACCTTCGCCGAGATGGCTGCGTTCGCCGGCGTCCAGGCCAGCGGGTGGTCGTGGACACCCGCATTCCTCGACGTCGATCTGGACGGCTGGGAAGACCTGCTCGTTACCACCGGGTGCTGGCGATCGACGCGGGATCCAGACCTTGCCGCCGAGATGCGCCGGTTGCGCCAGACACGCCGTTTGAGCGAGTCCGATCTGCTCGAATTCCGCCGCCGGCAACCCCGGATTGAATCGCCGCAGGCCGCCTTCCGCAACGAACGGGGCCGATTCCGCGAATCCGCGGCGGAATGGGGATTCGATGCCCGCGGCGTCGGGCAGGGACTCTGCCTTGTCGATCTGGACTCGGATGGGGACCCGGATGTTGTGATCAACCGTCTGAACGGCCCGGCTTGGATCTTCCGGAACGAAGGCACCCGTCCGCGTCTCCAGGTCCGCCTGGTTGGTGTGGCTGGGAACCGTTCCGGAATTGGTGCCCGTATCACACTCACCTCACCCGAAGGTTCCGGTCTTCCCCGCCAGTCTCAGGAAATCACTGCCGGCGGCAGATATCTCAGCGGGGATGCTGCGGAACGGACTTTCGCGGTCGTTGGCGAGGGACCCTGGAAGTTGGAGGTCCGATGGCCCGATGGGCGATTTCAGGAGGTCCCGGTCCCGACGACGAATCAGTTGTGTGAGATCCATTCCCTGGGTGCGACATCGGCGCCGGTGGTGGTTCGAGCGGCCGTGACGCCCTGGTTCGAGGACATCTCCGCGCGGTTGGGCCATGTCCACCGGACCGAAATCTTCGATGAGTTCCAGCGGCAACCCCTTCTGCCACGCCGGTTGGGAACCGAAGGACCCGCGGTTGCCTGGGCCGATGTGGATGGCGATGGTCGCGAGGAGTTGGTTCTGCCGGGTGGCAACCAGGGACGGATGGAGGTCTTCAAGGTCCTTCCGGGGCCCCGATTTGAACAAACCCACCAGATTGCCTCGCCGCGTGCCCAGCCCATGGCAGTTCCGTGGAACGGAGGGCTCCTGATCTCCGAGTCGGTTTATGCGGATGGAGCTGTCCGGGGTTCTTCCCTCGTCGCATGGCCCGGGGCAGCCCGCGCTGGCCGCGGAGGCCGCCGCCGTCGGCACCCTCGCGATGGCAGATCTGGACAACGATGGTCGGCTGGAGGTCTTCCTCGGAGGCCGGGCCATGCCCGGAGCCTGGCCCCGTGATCCGGGTTCTCGCGTGCTCACCGTGACTCCTCAGGGATTCGAGGTGAGGCAGGTCCTCACCAACCTTGGGATGGTCCGCTCCGCCGTTTTCGCGGATCTCGACCAGGATGGGGACTCCGACCTCGTGGTTGCACCGGAGTGGGGTGAACCACGCTTTCTCCGGAACGACGAAGGCCACCTTGCACCGTGGACTCCCAGCTTTCTGGTCGGAGGCCAGATGGCGGACGCCGGCGCACTGTCCGGTCTCTGGAACTCGGTCAACGTCGGAGACTTCGACGGGGATTGCCGGTTGGATCTCGTTCTGGGCAATGCTGGTGAGAACACGGCATGGCAGGTCTTCGGGCTTCCCTGGATCACCGGCCACACCGATCTCGATGGCGACGGCACCGAGGACGTCTTCACCGGGTTCGCCGATCCTTCGCTGTCCACGTCGGCCGCGTTACCCCTCTCCGGATTCCGGCCGATGCATGGCCTGGGCGTTCTGGCGGCTTCGGTTCCGGCACTTCGCCAAAATCACCGAAGCCATCAGGCCTTTGCCAATGCCTCCCTGGACCAAATCCTTGGCCAGGAAGGCTCTCGCCTCCGTCGCCTGACCGTCCGATGGACCGCATCCTGCCTCCTCCTGCAGCGCCCAGGCTCCTGGGAGGTCCGCCGCCTTCCCGATCCCGCCCAGGCATCGCCGGTCCACGGGATCGCCGTCGCCGACTGGGACGGCGATGGTGTGGAAGACTTGTTCCTGTCGCAGAACGACTTCGGGCCCAATCACGGCCAGACCCGCGATGATGCGGGTCTGGGACTGCTCCTGCGCGGGCGTGGCGATGGGTCCTTCGACGCCCTGAGCCCGGAGGCATCGGGAATCCGGATCGAGGGCGAAGGCCGGGCGCCCGTCGTTGCCGACATTGATCAGGATGGCCGGCCCGACCTCGTCGTTACCCAACGGGGTAGCCAAACACGGGTGTTCCGCAATCTCCGGGCGGAACCAGGCCTCCGCGTCCGATTGGAATCCGGTGCAGCGAACCCGCTTGGCGCTGGCGCAACCGTCCGATGGGTGGCCGACGGCAAGACCGGTCCCGCCCGCGCCTGGACCTACGGGTCGGGGCAGGGTGCGTCCGATGCTGCCGTCCGGGTGATGGCAAGACCCGGATCCAAAGCCGGCATCCTTGCCGTTTCATGGCCGGATGGGGGGCAATCTTCGATTCCGGTGGCTGCTGGCATTCCAGGAGTATGGGTCCGGCGGGACGGTTCGGTTGTGGAAGCACGTCCGTAGGTCCCCGAGCGACGGAATTCATGATTCTGCCCCTCGGCGTTGCCCGAACGTCACCCAAAGTTTGACATTCTTGCCCTGTTCTGGTCAGAAGAAGGGGTTCCCCACGTGGTTTTCAGCGAGGGTATGTACTTGTCCAGCGGACGTGTGTCCGCGTCTGGGCTTGGCTTTACCGTCGTCGAAAGCCCCGGTCGGGAAAGCACAGTCACCTATGTCGAAACCCACCCTATTCGGTCGCTCGCTGACGGGCTCCGGTCGGCTGGCAGCGGCGGTCGCCTTGGCGGCCGGCGTCTCCCTGCACGCCGCGGACGTCACCTTCACGGGCTCCCTCAAGCGCCAGTATTACCCCGGCGGCACCCGTGCCACCGTGGCCAACGGCACCGCAACGCTCACGAGCACCACCCTCATCAACTCCGGTGAGGCTCCGCGCGATGTGGCCGATAACTACGCCCAGCGCCTCAGCGGCTGGTTCACACCGACCACCACTGGTGCCTATACGTTCGCCGTCTCGGCGGATGATGATGCCGACCTCTATGTCAGCACCGATGCCACGCCGGCCAACAAGCGGCTCGTGGCCCAGCAGACCAGCTGGGGCAACGCCCTCGAATGGGCGAGCGCCGAAGGCGGCGGCCAGAACGGCACGCCTCAGGCCACCCAGAAGATCTCGGACACCTGGTCCTCCAACGGTGGGACCACGGTTCCGTTCGCCTCCGGCATCAACCTGGTCGCCGGCCAGCGCTACTTCATCGAGACCATCATGCGCGAAGGCGGCGGCGGCGATAACCTCGCCATCACCGCGGTTCCCTTTGGCACGGCGCTCAGCAACGGTGACGCCACCACCCTCACCGGCAGCGTGATCTCCACGGCGATCGCCAATCCGACGACGCTCACGATCGCCACGCAGCCCGCCAGCATCACCGTCTCCGAGACGGCGACCGCGAGCTTCACGGTGGTCCTGAACACGGACGGCGAACTGAGCCCGAACTTCCAGTGGCGTCGCAACGGCGCGAACATCCCGGGTGCAACCGGCCCGAGCTATAGCTTCGCTGCGGCAGTCGCCGATGACGGCACCCGCTACAGCGTTGTGGTCACCACCCCGTCCCTCGCGGGCTTGAACGTCCTGACCGTCACCTCCTCGGAGGCGGTCCTCACCGTCGAATCCGCCGTCGCCATGAACGGATTCCTCAAGCGCGAGTACTTCCCGGGTGCCACGCGCGCCGCGGTCAACAACGGCTCTGCCGGAGCGCCCTCCTCGACCTCCTTGCTCAGCGACTTCCAGGCTCCCTTGGATAGCGCCGACAATTACTCCCAGAAGGTCAGCGGCTTCTTCACCCCCTCGGTTTCCGGTGATTATGCCTTCGTTGTTGCCTCTGATGATGACAGCGACCTGTTCCTGAGCACCGACGACAAGCCCTCCAACAAGCGCCTCATCGCCCAGCAGACCAGCTGGGGCCCGAGCCGCGAGTGGACCGGTTCGGACACCCAGAAGAGCTCGCTCACCTGGTCGCCGGACGGCGGCGCCACCGTTCCCTTCGGCGCTGGCATCCCTCTGGTTGCAGGTCGGCGTTACTACATCGAGGGCGTGCATCGTGAGGGCGGCGGCGGCGACAACTTCGCGGCCACCTTCCATCTCACGTCCGAAGCGGTTCCTGAGAACGGTACCGCTTCCGCGTTCACCGGCACCCTGATCTCCACGCTGGTGCCCCGCGCCCGCCTGACGATCAACACCCAGCCGTCCAACACCAGCGCCGTCGAAGGCCGCTCGGCCACGTTGACCGTCGCTGCCAGCGCCACCGGCGTTGTGGCTCCCCTCTATCAATGGCGCAAGAATGGCAACCCGATCTCCGGTGCCACCTCCGCCACCTACCGGACTCCGTTGACCACGCTCGCCGACAATGGCGCCGTGTTCACCTGCGTCATCACCGCTCCCGGTGCTGAAGTGACCTCCAGCCCGGCCACCTTGACGGTCGTCGCGGACACCTTCCCTCCGGCGATCGTCTCCAGTGGTGCACTTCGTAACGAAGCCGGTGCCGTTCAGGTCTCGGTCATCTTCGACGAAGCCCTCAACATCGCTTCCGTGATCCCCGGCAACTTCACACTGAGCTCCGGAACGGTCAGCGCTGCGACCTACGTTGAGAACAGCTCCACCTACAAGTCCCTGGAGCGCGGCGTGACCCTCACCACCGCCGGCCTCACCCCGGGCAACACCTATACCCTCACCGTCCGCAATGTCCGTGACGTCAAGGGCAATGCCATCGCCTCCGCCACCGCGCAGTTCACCGTGCAACGCCTCAGCTGGGCCGCCATCGGCAACCAGAACGACGGCATGCCCGCCGGTGCCCTCGCTGTCGGCGACAATGGCGTCAACGTCCAGGCCGGCGGCAACGCCTTCTGGAACGCCACCGACGACGTGACCTACGTGTACGAGCAGGTCAGCGGTGACTTCGACAAGGTCGTCCGGATCGAGGAACAGGATTCCTCCTCCCAGTGGGCCCGCGCCGGTCTGATGGTGCGTGAATCCCTCGCGACCGACAGCCGCTATCAGGCGGTGCACGCTCCGGACAACCGGATGTTCAACGGCAATAACTCGAACAATGCGTTCGAGAGCAACCGCCGCCTCGCTTCCGGTGGCAACACCGATGCCGCTGGCGCCGGTGGGACGCCTTCCTACCCGAATGGCACCTGGCTCCGCATCCTCCGCCTCGGCAGTGTGGTTCATGTCTTCCGCAGCGCTGATGGCATCACCTGGCGCCAGTACGGCACCACGGACTTCAGCACCACCGGCGATCAGGCTCCCCTCCCGGCGAGCATGTACGTCGGTATCGTGTACGGCCCTGAGAACGGCAACATCCCCGAAGCCGACCGCAAGCTCTGGACGGCCCGCTTCCGCAACTACGGCGACTTCCAGCCGGACAAGGCGCGCGGCACCCAGACCTACGCCATCGGCGTGAACTTCGGTGGCGACCGCAATGGTATCGTTGGACCTCGTGAGGTCGCCGGCGTGAACGCCGTCGCCCAGGGCAACTGGAACAACACCTCGGTCAACAACTCCGACGCCACGGGTGCCCTGCCCCTGGTTGCCGAAGCCGGTGGAAACCGTGTGAACAGCACCGCCACCATCGAGTGGACCGGTTCTCCGAACACCTGGGCCTCCACGGGTGTTGGCGAGGAAAACAACGCCTTCATCGGCTCCGATCGCTCGCTGTTGACCGGCTTCCTCGATACGGGCAACGCCACGACCACCCGCATCAACGTCAACGGCATCCCGTCGCAGTTGACCAGTGGCAAGTATGACGTCGTCATCTACTCCGTCGGCGGCGTCGCTGACCGTGGTGGCGCCTTCCGCGTGACCGATGCCAACGGCACCGAACTCAGCGGCTACCAGGTCATCCTGGCCAACGCCAACCCGACGAACCACGTCATGCTCGCCAATCCGACGCCGCTCACTCCGTCCTACGGCACGTACGTCGTGTTCAAGGGTCTGAGCGCTTCGAGCATCATCATCGAAGCCACCACCGAGAACGGCCTCGGCCAGAGCGGCACCCCGCGCGCTCCCGTCAACGCCCTCCAGCTCGTCGCCCCCAGCGGCCTGCTCGTCCCGCAGGTCAACCCGACCATCGCGTTTGATGCCCAGGGCCGCATCGTGTTCCAGGGCACGCTCCAGACGTCCCCGACGTTCAACGGCACCTACTCCGACGTCAGCGGCGCCACGAGCCCGTACACGGTGAACCCGGCCAACGCCGCCGGATTCTTCCGCACCCGCCAGTAAGCGGTAGCGGTTCCAATCACAGGGAGGCCGGGCTCACGCCCGGCCTCCCTTTTTTGTGGGTGTAGCTGACGAGGTCACGAGGCAGGTCCTGTTGAGTTCCCAGACTCCAGATCCCAGATCCCAGAAAGGTCCAACCACAGCCTCCTGACGTCGACTGCTACCCCCCCTGGTCGTAGCTGACGAGGTCACGAGGCAGGGCCTGTTGAGTTCCCAGACTCCAGATTCCAGATCCCAGAGCGGTCCAACTACAGCCTCCTGACGTCGACTGCTACCCCCCCCTGGTCGTAGCTGACGAGGTCACGAGGCAGGTCCTGTTGAGTTCCCAGTTCCCAGATTCCAGATTCCAGATTCCAGATCCCGGAGCGGTCCAACCACAGCCTCCTGACGTCGACTGCTACCTCCCTGGGTGTAGCTGACGAGGTCACGAGGCAGGTCCTGTTGAGTTCCCAGACTCCAGATTCCAGATCCCAGAAGGTCCAACCACAGCCTCCTGACGTCGACTGCTACCCCCCTGGTCGTAGCTGACGAGGTCACGAGGCAGGGTTTGGCTTGCCTCTTGAAACTTCGAACTCCTCCCCAACCCACGCTTCAAACTTGAACCTTCAGGCGCCAATCTAACGCCCTCACTCCGATGCGTGGCACTTTCCATCCTCAACGGTCGATCTTGCACGCCGTGGTGTGCTTCGGGATGGCGACGGTCCTGACCGTACTCCATGCCGACGATGGACGGTCACTCGCCGTCGGTGCCGGCGCTCCCGGTTTCGGTCGCATCGATTCCCAAGCGTCAGCCATCCATTTCACAAACGTCCTCAGCCGCGAATTCGCCGCCGCCAACCAGATTCGCATGAACGGTTCCGGCGTCGCCCTCGGGGATGTCGACGGCGACGGGCGCTGCGATGTCTTCCTTTGCGGTGTCCAGACACCGGCCCGTTTGTATCGGAACCGGGGTGATTGGAAATTCGAGGATGTCACCGCCGCCTGCGGCGTCGATCTCACGGGCATCTATAGCGTCGGTGCGGCATTGGCGGATATGGACGGCGATGGGGATCTCGATCTCCTCGTGACCTGTCTCGGCGGTGGAACGCGGCTCTATGTGAATGATGGACGGGCAGGCTTTACCGGCCACCCGGACTCCGGGCTGATCTCCCGTTTCGGTGCTACCTCGATGGCCCTCGCGGACGTCGACGGGGACGGCGACCTCGATGTCTACGTGACGCATTACCGCACCCGGACCATCCGCAGCACGGGCTTCTCGGTGATGAACGTCAACGGCCGCCGGATGATCCGTCCCGAGGATCGGGATTCCCTGGAATACACGCCCGCTGGCACGGTCCTCGAACACGGCGAGCCAGACGTCCTCTATCTCAATGATGGCAACGCCCAGTTCACTCCGGTGCCCTGGGATGGAGGAACCTTTCTCGATGAGAACGGCGCGCCGCTCAAACAGCCTCCGCGCGACTGGGGCCTCGCCGTCCAGTTCCGGGATTTCAACCGTGATGGCGCCCCTGATCTCTATGTCTGCAACGACTTTCATAGCGTCGACCGCCTCTGGGTGAATGACGGCAAGGGCTGTTTCCGCGCCATCGACGCCACCGCGTTGCGCTGTACCCCGACGTTTTCCATGTGCGTCGACTTCGCTGACATCAACCGCGATGGCTTCGATGATCTCTTCACCGCCGACATGATGGATCGCACGCACTCCCTGCGGATCCGCCGCAGCCCTGCGGTGGTCCTGGCTCCCGGCGATTTCGAGCGGGCCTTCAACCGTCCCCAGAGCGGCCGCAACACCCTCCACCTCGGTCGCCCGGACGGAACCTTCGCCGAGGTCGCCTACGCCTATGGCGTCCAGGCCTCCGGATGGACGTGGGCCTGCGCCTTCCTCGACGTGGATCTCGATGGGTTCGAGGATCTGCTCACGACCGCCGGCAACATCTTCGATACCCAGGATCTGGATGCGAACGCCCGCATCGACGCGGGCGGTCCCTATCGCGGCGAAGCCATTGGCCGGAAGGCCCTCCAATACGATCCGCATCCGCAACCCCGCCAACTGTTCCGCAACGTGGGCGGCACGCGCTTCGAGGAGGTGGGACGGGCGTGGGGATTCGGCGAGGACGGCGTGTGCCATGGGATGGCGGCCGGTGATCTCGACGGCGACGGCGATCTCGACCTGGTCGTGAACGAGTTGAACGGTGCCGCCGGCGTGTACCGCAACCAGGCCTCCGCCGGACGCGTGGCCGTCCGGTTGAAGGGCACCGGGAAGAACACGCGTGGCCTCGGGGCCCGCATCACGCTGCGTGGCGGCGCCGTGCGGGAACAGTCGCAGGAGATGATGGGCGGCGGACGTTACCTCTCCTCCGATGACGCCGTCCGCGTGTTCGCATCGGGTGCGGTGACCGATGGGATGGAACTGGAGGTGCGTTGGCGCAGCGGCAGGCGCAGCGTGGTGAAGGGTGTCCGTGCGAACCGCGAATATGAGATCGACGAATCCACCGCCCTCGAAGCCCCCGCCGAACTGCGGCCTGAGGTGAAGCCGTGGTTCCGCGAGATCGCGCTGGGCCACACGCATCGGGAGGAACCCTTCGATGACTTCGGCCGCCAACCGTTGTTGCCGCGCCGCTTGAGCGGGCTCGGACCCGGCGTGGGCTGGATGGACGTGGACGGCGACGGCCTCGACGACGCCGTCGTGGGCGGTGGCCGCGGTGGAGCGATGGCCGTGTTCCGGAACACCGGCAAGGGCGCCTTCGAACCGCTGCCTGCCGTCGCCGCGGCCCGGGATCAGACCGGCCTCGCCGCGCTCGTGGATGGCGGCGGCCGCGTGCGCATCGTGAGCGGCAGCTCGAACTTTGAGGACGAATCCAATCTCGGCGGCGGCGTGGAGGAGTGGATCGCGGGCGCGCCCGGGTTCGAGAAGACCCTCGGCGGCGCGTGGAGCGCCGTGGGTCCGGTGGCTCTCGGCGACGTGGACGGCGACGGAACACCGGAATTGTTCGTGGGTTCGCGCACACGGGCCGGACGTTACCCCGAGGCGGACGGATCACGGCTGTTGCGTCGTGTGGGAACAGAGTGGTTGGTGGACGCCACGAACACCGCCGTGTTGCAGGACGCCGGCATGGTGAGCGGGGCGGTGTGGACGGATGTGGACGGGGACGGACGGGTGGACCTGGTGGTAGCGACGGAATGGGGACCGTTGAAGGTGTACCGGAACCGGAAGGGCACGCTGGAGTCGTCGGACATGGGATTGGGGAAGTACCGTGGATTCTGGAACGGGGTCACATCAGGAGATTTCGACGGGGACGGCCGGATGGACCTGGTGGCGTCGAACTGGGGAACGAACACGCGGCACGGTCGCGAGCGGATGTACTTCGGAGACCTGGGAGGACAGGGGCAGGTGGAGGTGGTGGAGTCGGAGGTCGAAGGCGGCCGGTGGCTGCCGGTGCGTGACCTGGAGGTGATGTCGCGCGTGATGCCATGGGTGCGTGAGAAGTACGGGAAGCATCGGGCCTACGCGGAAGCCACGGTCGAGGAGGTGTTGTCGGGAAAGAAGGCCGAGATGCGTGAGGTGGAATGGCTGGAGACGAGCGTGTTCCTGAACCGTGGGGATCACTTTGAACTGAAGCGTTTGCCTGCGGAGGCGCAGTGGGCGGTGGGTTACGGGGTGAGCGTGGGTGACGCGGATGGCGACGGACGCGAGGATGTGTTCCTGGCGCAGAATTTCTTCGGCGTGGGAACGCAGGAATCGCGGAGCGATGGAGGACGCGGGCTGTGGCTCAAGGGGGACGGGAAGGGTGGCTTCACGGCGGTGGACGGCAGCGTGAGCGGCGTGAAGGTGTACGGCGAAGGCCGCGGGACGGCCTTGGGCGATTTCGACGGGGACGGCCGTCTGGATCTGTTGGTGGGGGAGAACGGCGGCGAGACGCGGGTGTACCGGAACGAGTCGGCGAAGGTTGGGTTGCAGGTGCGGTTGGAGGACGGGATGGGACGGTACGGAGCGAAGGTGCGTGTGGAGTACGTGGGCGGACGGAAGGGTCCGGCACGCGAGACGCACAGCGGGAGCGGATACTGGAGCCAGGAGGGACGCGTGGTGGTGATGGGATTGGAGGAACCGCCAGTGGCGGTGGAAGTGGAATGGCCGGGAGGGAAGAAGACGCGGGCGGAGGTGGTGGGGGGAGTTTGAAGATTTCAGTTTCAAGTTTGAAGTAGCCCCCCGACGTAGTCGCCGACGTCAGGAGGCGATGGATGAAGTCCCCAATTTAAAGAAGCCAGTTGGCAGGAAGAGGACGTTGATTTGGAGTCCGTAGCCTTGGCCAACCGCTGGATCGGCTTCGGCGTACCGCGCTCGTGCCCCGAAGGGGCAACAGGTGAAAGCCCGGGGTGAAACCCCGGGGACCACGCCATACAACGAACTCTGTGCCCTGAAAGGGAACACGGAACAGGGTGTGTGTGGTCACCGTTCGCCCCGTTGGGGCGAGGTGTCATGGGGTGGGGTGACCCAGGGTTGCGCTCCGCTCCACCCCGGGCTTTCGCCGTGCGCCGCGTTGCGGCGAGGGCGGGTCCTTGAATCTTGAAACTGAAAACTCGGAACTCCCTCGAACTCCCCCGAACTCCACGTTTGAACTTTCAGGTGCGGCGAGTCTGCATCCCCGGAAGCGCTTGAAACTTCGAACCGACAACGTCGGGGTCATCGCCTGTCTCCTCGCGACATTCATGACCATGAACGCCGCCGAGGATCGGGTTGCCTCTTCCGCGCCGGACCCGGTCGTCCGCGGCGAAGCCTTGGCGCGTCAGTATTGCACTGCCTGCCACCTGTTTCCCGAACCCGACCTCCTCACCCGGTCCACGTGGCAGAGCCACACCCTGCGCCGCATGGCTCCCATGCTGGGTGTCGCACGCATGCGCACCGAAGGGCGCCCCGATGGTCCCCGTCTCGAAGCTTCCGGTGTCTTCCCGCCATCGCCGATGCTCTCCGCCGATGAGTGGATGGCCATCACGGCCTTCTATGTCGAACGCGCCCCGGTCGAAGCCCTCCCCGCACCGACACGGAAGCCCATCGACAAAGTCTCCGAACAATTCTCGGTCGAGGTGCTCACGGTTCCCTCTTCCGTCCCGCTCACCACGATGGTCCACATCGATGCCTCCCGGCGTGAGGTCTGGCTCGGGGACGCGTCGGGCAATGGCCTCGCGATCTTTGATTCCGCGGGCGTCTTCCTCCGTCGCTCGCCGGTTGGGGGCGCCGCGGTGCACCGTGCCTCCGATGGCGACGCACTCCTCCTCACATTGATCGGCAGCGTGTTTCCGTCGGATGTCCCCGCCGGAAAAATCGTCCGCGTGGGTCGCGATGGAGCGGGAGATTCCACGGTCGTGCTCGATGGACTGGAACGTCCGGTGCAGAGCCTGTCGCAGGACCTGAACGGCGATGGACGACCCGACCTGTTGGTGTGCGGTTTTGGAAACATCCTCGGACGGCTGACGTGGTACGAGCGTCGGGTCGACGGTGGCTATACCCCGCATGAACTCCTGCCCAAGCCCGGAGCCGTGCACGCCGAGGTTCGGGATGTCGACGCCGACGGCGACCCGGACTTGGTCGTGTTGATGGCCCAGGGACACGAGGGCGTGTTCCTCTTCGAGAATGACGGTCGTGGGGAGTTCACCGTCCGACCCCTTCTCGAATTCCATCCAGCGTTTGGTTCGGTGCACTTCGAGTTCGCCGACATGAACGCCGACGGACATCCGGACATCGTCCTCGCGAACGGCGACAACGGGGAATACCCGTCGCCCTTCAAGCGCTACCACGGCGTGCGGATCTTCACCAACGACGGGAAGTTCCGCTTCGCCGAAGCGTGGTTCCATCCCTTGCACGGCGCATTCAAGGTGGTCGCGCGCGACTTCGATGCCGACGGTGACCTGGATCTTGCCGCCATCTCGTTCTTCCCCGATTTCGCGCGCGCACCGGGCGAAGCCTTCGTGCACTTCGAGAACCGCGGCCGGATGGATTTTGTTCCCCGCACCATCGACGCGGCGACCCGGGGTCGCTGGCTGACGATGGACGCGGGCGACGCCGATGGGGATGGCGACGTGGATGTCGTCCTTGGCGCCTTCAGCCAGGGACCGCCGGCGATCGAGATTCCCACCGCGATGCAGAGTGCGTGGCGGACGAACGGCGTGAACGCACTGATGCTCCGCAACCGCGGAAGGAAGCAATGAACCTGCTACCCTGTGACTCGTAGCTGACGAGGTAACGAGGCAGTGGAAGGAGAGTCCGAAGGTTTCAGTTTCAAGATTCAAGACTGCTGCGGCCTACAAGCTTCCCCCCAGCCTCCTGACGTCGACTGCTACCTCCTGAGTTGTAGCTGACGAGGTAACGAGGCAGTGGAAGGAGAGTCCCAGGTTTTCCGTTTAAAGATTCAGGATCCCGGCAAAAGAACAGCGCTGGTCCGGCCAAGGACGGCCAAAACCAGCGCTGTTCCGGGAATGGATTGATGCCTCAGAGCGTCCGGATCTGGACGCTGGCGGTATAGGCGCTGTTGAGTCCGCCGTTCCCGAGGGCCCGGATGCGGAAGTAATAGCGCGTGGCGCGTGTGAGGCCGGTCACGTTGAAGGTCGTGGCGTTGGCCGGCGCGGTCCCCACGGCAGTCCAGGTCCGATTGTTGGTGGAACGCTCGATGGCAAAGCCGATCTCATTGGTGGACCGGTCGGTCCATCCCAGGCGCACGGTGGTCGGTGTGGCCGCGGCGACCGTGGCCGACAGGCCCGAAGGAGCGGTGGGAGCCACGGCGGGGATCGTGGCATTGACCGTGGCCGAAGCGGTGCTGGCCCCGTTGGCGTTCACGGCCGAGATCCGATAGAAGTATTGGGTGCCGGCCACCGCAGTGGCATCCGTGAAGGATTCGGTGGCGGCCTGGCCAACGGCCGTGAATGTGCCGGTGGCGGAGGTGGAGCGCTGGATGGAGTAGGTGGAGGCCGCGATGGCCGGAACCCACGACAGCGAGATCTGCGAGGACACGATCGCAGCCCGGACTCCGATGGGTGTGGTGGGCAGGGATGTGACATCGACCGGCGCGAGCAACCCGGGAAGATTCAGGCGGCCACCGGTCCGGGTGGTCGTGGCGACCGAGGTGGTCGGGGTCGCGGAGGCGAGCAAACGCTTGCGGAGTTCGATGGGGCTCAGGGTCGGATCCTGCGACGCCAGCAGGGCGATGGCACCCGTGACATGCGGGGTCGCCATGGAGGTGCCGCTGATGGTGGCGTAGGAGGACGCCGGATAGGTGGAGTTGATTCCTTCGCCGGGGGCGGCGATGTGAACCCGGTTGGCGCCGAAGTTGGCCCAGGTGGACTTCGCGCCGGCGGAATTGATGGAGGTCACCGCCACCACGCTGTTGTAGGTCGAGGCCGGCACCGCAGGCGTGATGCCCGTCGGCGCCACCGTGGTGTCGTAGTTGGCAGGGTACGACGCGGTGGTGTCGTTGTTGATGGCCCGTCCCAGGATATCGCCGTTGCCGGCGGCTGCGATGAAGAGGATTCCCTGGTTGGCGGCCCGGATGATGGCCGCATGGAGCAGTCCCGAGTAGCCGCCACCACCCCAGGAGTTGTTCAGCGCCACCAGATCCAGGTCCGGATGCCGCTGCTTCAATCCGGCGAAGTAGTCGATTGCCTCGATGGCGTCGGCCGTGGTGCCGCCGGTGGGGGTGAGGAACTTGCCGCTGATCATCCGGACGTTCCAGTTCACGCCCACGACGCCGGTCGCGTTGCCTCCGACGGCTCCGATGGTTCCCGCCACGTGCGTGCCATGGGTGTCCGCTCCGGGCTGAAGACCGCCCGCGTATTGCCCGCGAAATCCCACCCATTCACGTCATCGATGTACCCGTTGCCATCGTTGTCGATGCCGTCCACGGGATCGTACGGGTTGACCCAGATGTTCGCGCTGAGGTCCGGATGACTGATATCGATGCCTTCGTCGATGATGCCGACGACGACGGTGGAGGATCCGATCACCCCATTCGCCCAGACGGATTGGGCACCGCTGCCGAAGCCGGCGGACGAAAGACCCCACAAGGTCGAGAAGAGGGGGTCATTGGAGACTTCCTGATGCTGGTAGATCCAGTTCGGTTCTGCCGCCACCACGCCGCGTTGTCGCCGCAGGATATCCGCGGCACTCCGGACATTGACCGTGCCTGCGACGAGGTCGAGGTCCCGCGCTTCGCGGTTGCGTTGACCCGAGCGTGATTTACGGACGGATCGCTCGACCCGGACTCCGGCAGCCGCGAGGGCGTTGGCCCGTTCCTGGGGCGTTGCATCCTCCCGGTACTCCACGAGCAGTTCCCCGGCGAGGTAGGCAGGACCGCCCTCCGTTTCGTGGACGATCGCCCGTTGGGCAAGAACGGGTGTGGTCAGCAATGCCGCGCCCGCCCACCTGAGGAAGTGTTTCTGAAATCGACTCATCCGTTGAAACAGACCGGACGGGCTGGCGCTCGGGAAACGACATCCTTGGGTAAAATCAAGCAGCCGCGGACCGGTTGCCGTCCCCGTCGTTCATCCAACGTCATCGGGGTTCGGCTCACGCAGTGGTATCGTTACGTGGCCGTTGTCGGAGACTGGACAATGTTGGCCGTGCCGGCAGCGATGATCGGTGTCCTCTCGCCCCGGCTCTGTGCAGGGAATCCCGGGCGGATTTTTCGTGGTTCGGCGAGGGCGTGCCGTGCTAGAGAGCGGGCGTGTTCCCCTTGATGCGATCCCGGCTCCTGCGCGCCTGCGCAGCCTGCTTTTCAGGCGGGCTCGCCTCGTTGGGGGCGCACGTCGAGACAGCATTGTCGGTGTCCCCCACGGGGCGCGTGGGGTTCACCGCGATTGATGCCGTCAGCGCCGGGATCGGATTCACCAACCACCTCGCGCCTGAAGCCATCGTCCGGAACCAGAACTTCATGAACGGGTCCGGCGTCGCCCTCGGCGACATCGACGGCGACGGTCGCTGCGACCTGTACTTTCCGGCCATCGACGGGACCAACCGCCTGTACCGCAATCTCGGTGGCTGGCGCTTTGCCGAGATCGCCGCCGACGCTGGTGTCGGGCTTCCCGGGGCGCATTCGACCGGTGCCGTCCTCGAAGACCTGGACGGCGACGGTGACCTGGACCTCATCGTGACGACGATGGGCGGCGGGCCGAGGTGCCTGCTCAATGACGGCAAGGGACGTTTCGTGGATTCCACGCCCCAGAGCGGATTGGCCTCCGCGACCGGCAGCACGACCACAGCCATCGCCGATGTCGACGGCAATGGCACCCTCGATCTCTACGTCGCGAATTACGGGTCGTTCCCGATCCTACGTTCCGGCCTTGGCAAGGCGCAGGTGCGACAGGTGAACGGCCAGTGGATCGTGGAAGGTCCCTACGCAAATCGCCTGCGCGTCGTGAACCAGCAGATCGAAGAAGTGGGTGAAGCGGGTGTCCTCTACCTCAACGACGGTCAGGCTCGATTCCAACCTGTGCCGTGGGGCTCGGACCGGTTCGTTGACGAGAAGGGGCAGCCGCGGCCCGCGCCACCCGACTTCGGCTTGAGCGCGATGTTCCGCGACGTGAACGGCGACGGACATCCCGACCTGTATGCATGCAACGATTTCCAGACACCGGATCGGCTCTGGCTGAATCAGGGCGACGGGCGCTTCCGCGAGGTGCCACGCCTGATGATCCGGAAGTTTGCCTTCTCGTCGATGGGCGTGGACTTCGGGGACCTCGATCGCGACGGAAATGTGGACTATTTCACCGTGGAGATGTCGCCGCGAAGTCATGCCCGCCGGCAACGCTCAATGACCGGGGTGAACTTCATCCCCAACCTTCCCGGCCGGTTTGAGTACCGACCGGAGGTGCCGCGGAACACCCTGTATCGCGGCAACGGGGACGGTTCCTGGAGCGAGTTGGCGGAGTACGCGGGCGTCGCGTCGACGGACTGGTCCTGGCAACCCGTGTTCCTCGACGTCGACCTCGACGGCTTCGAGGACATCCTCATCGCCAGCGGCGCCATCCACGACGTGCAGGACCGCGACACGCTCGCCGCGATCCAGGCTTCGGGACGACCGGCTCATGCGGCCAACGTGCTTTCGTATCCCTCGTTTCCCTCGCCGGTCTCCGCCTTCCGCAACCTCGGCGGGTTCCGGTTCGAGGACGTGCATGAGCGATGGGGTTTCACCCGCACCAACCTGTTCCAGACCGTCGTGCTCGCCGACGTCGACGACGATGGCGACCTCGATCTGGTGACGAGTTGCCTGAACGCCTCGCCCGGTATCTACCGCAACGATTCGTCCGCGCCGCGCATCAGCGTCCGGGCGCGCGGCAGCGGGAAGAACACCCGCGGCGTCAACGCCCGCATCCGCGTTCGTGGTGGTCCCGTGGACCAGGAACAGGAGATTGTTTCCGGAGGTCGGTACGTCGGGGGCGATGACGCCGTGCGGACCTTCGCCTGCGGCGAGGCGAAGACCCTAGAGATCGAAGTGCGATGGAGGTCGGGTGCCGTCAGCCGCATCACCAACGCGCGTCCCAACCATCGCTACGTCGTCGATGAATCTGTGATGGATCCTGCGGGCGCCCGCGACGTCCGCCCTGCCCGGACGCCGCCCCTCTTTGCTGATGTCAGCGGTGCGCTTTCGCACGTCCACCGCGAAGAGTTGTTCGACGACTTCGCACGCCAACCGCTCCTGCATCGGCAGTTGAGCGCTGCGGGGCCGATGGTCGCGTGGGTGGATTTCCTCGGGGACGGACGGCAGTTCCTGGTCGTGGGCTGCGCCCGCGGCGGCAAGCTCGGAGTCTATCGCGCGCGCGTCGGAGGCGGGTTCGAGGCCGTTCCCTGCGATTGGGTCGCGCCGGATGATGTCACCGGAATGACGACATGGGTGGACCCGGACGGTCGCCCGGTGCTGCTCGCGGCGGTCTCCAACCACGAGACGGCCCCTGCTGCGTCCTCTTCCCTCGTGGTCCTGCGGATGGTCGTCACGGAGGGCAACTTGCGCGGCGTCATCGAACCGTGGCCCCACGTACCCGCCGTCACCGCTCCCATCAGCCGCGTCGCTTCCGCTGACTTCGATGGCGATGGGCAGCTCGACCTCTTCGTCGGTAGCCATGCCATTCCTGGATTCTATCCGAAGCCCGGCCCTTCCCGACTCTTTCGCGGAACCAACGGCATCGTGACTCCAGAGGCCGTGCGCGTCGCCGGGTTGGACTCGGTTGGACTGGTCCAGGGCGTTGTCTGGACCGACCTCGACGGGGACGGTGACCCCGAGTTGGTGATCTCCAGCGAGTGGGGTCCGATGCGCATTTTCCGCAACCAGAAGGGACAACTGGCATCGTGGGATCCGTCGGTGCGCGTCGCTGGCGGATCACCCATGCCGTTGTCACGGATGTCGGGTTGGTGGACCGGCGTTGCTCCCGGTGATTTCGACGGCGACGGACGGATGGATCTGGTTGTCGGAAACTGGGGGTTGAACACGGGATACGAAGCCACAGCGGAACGTCCGTTGAAGCTCTACCATGGGGCCTTGGGCGGTGGGGAATTCTACGACCTGATCGAGGCCTACCATCCGCTGGACATGCCGGGGGAGGTGGCGCGTCGCGGGCGACGGGCGCTCTCCATGGCGATTCCGCCGATTGGCGAACGCTTCGCCACCCATGCGGGCTTCGGTGAGGCGTTGATGCCCGCCTTTCTGGCCGCCCTTCCTGCGAAACCGGCCGTCGAGGCCGCGACTGAGCTCCGTTCGATGCTGTTCCTCAATCGCGGCGAATCCTGGGAAGCCGTCCCGCTGCCCCGCGAAGTCCAGTGGTCGCCGGTCCTTGGTGTCTCCGTTACCGACGTCAATGCCGACGGATTCGAGGATGTCCTTCTCTCCCAGAATTTCTTCGCCATGCGCATCGAATGGCCCCGCACCGATGCGGGTCGCGGGTGTGTCCTTCTGGGAGATGGGCGCGGTGGGTTCCGTTGTCTGGACGGCAACGAGTCCGGTGTCGTGGTTCTCGGCGAAGGACGTGGTGGCGCGGTGGCCGACATCGACCGCGACGGAAGGGTGGACTGGGTGACGACCCAGAATGGTGCGCCCACGCGTGTGTTCCGGGGCGTCGCACCGCCCACGGGCCTGCGGGTGCGGCTCAAGGGTGGGATTCGGAACCCGCTCGCGATCGGGGCGACCGTCCGGCTGCGCGGTGCCCAAGGCCTGGGCCCGGCCCGTGAGATCCACGCCAGCTCGGGCTATGGATCCGTCGACGCCACCACGACGCTGCTGGGTGGCGACGCCCGAGCCGTCTGGATCCGCTGGCCCGGAGGCAAGACGACGGAGACTCCGGTCGCACCCGGAACGGCCGAGATTGAAGTGTTGGAACCCGGCACGCCTTGATCCTCGAGTCCTTCGGCTGCGTGGACACGATTCGCCGGACGGTCTGGTTCGACACGGGTCAGGAGCACCCCGAGACAGGCTGGCATCGTCTCCTGCTGATTTCCGTTTTGGACAGGATGACAGGATGGACAGGATGGGGTGGGAGACGGCGATGGATGACGGTGGCGGTGGTGGGCTGAAGGGCATCCTGTCTGCGGGGGGAGAAGAGGACAGGATGACAGGATGGACAGGATAGGGTGGGAGACGGCGATGGGTGGCGGTGGCGGTGGTGGCTGAAGGGCATCCTTTAGATCCTGTTCATCCTGTCAGTGCCTTGTCGTTTGGCTCTTATTCTGGAAGTCGGCACCGACGGGTCCTTCAACCACGTCGAACGCGACATGGGTGACGCGATTCTCGGCACCCTCCAGAGAAGTCTTGGATGCGCTGTGTTGAGGGTCGATCCGCTTCCTCCCCCATGAAGCAATGGGGTCGCGTCTATAAAGTGTACATTTCCAGATCCGGCCGATTTCGGTTGGCTGAAATGTATAGTGTAAAGATGCGACCCGTTATCTCCCGTTCGGAACAATAGACTGTCGGTTTTGGACAGGATGTAAGGATGCCGTTCACTCGGAGCCTGCACCCATCCTGTCAGAAGATTAGCCAGTAAACGGAACCGCCGGTCGGGAGGGGTGGTGTTAGATCCTGAACCCTGTTCCGAAGGATTTGCGATCCCTCCGGGGCGACCGAGGGTGAGGTCTTTCGGCGTAACACCGGGGACGGAAATATAAATGGATTTCTTCCTGTGAGAATCGGGTGGATTGAGGGCAAAAAGTTGGATGCGCCTAATCCATTCGGTCACAGGCATGAGTTTGAATTTCCTGAGAGTCCTTGCCATCGCTGTTGTTGGAATCCTGTCCGTAGCAAGGATCCGTGTACCAGCAATCGTCTCCGTTAGAAGTGTGTGGCCTCTCTCATTTGCGAACCGGTGGAATCTCGCTTTCTGGGTCACTCAGGGGATCTTCGGTGTAGCGCTTTCTCAACAGCCGGCATTCATGACGAATGGCTTGATTGCACATTACAAGTTTGATGGAAATTACTTAGATTCTAGTGGAAACAGCAATCATGGGCTGTCTTCTGGCGTTCTTCCTGTGGTGCCGTCCCGGGACCGATTCGGAGTTGATGGTGCAGCGTTCAAATTCTTCATGTCTGAAATTTATGTTCCATTCAAACCCATATTCAATGTAACTAACATAACCGCAACTGCTTGGATCAATACTTCTCGTGGTGGAGGGTCTCAGGTGATTGTTAACCGATTTGAGAATGGTCAATCCAATCCTCCAGGACAGGTTTGGTGGTGGGGTATCGATGACAACAGCTTGAAGCCCGTCGCACTCGTTCAAGGTCCAGTTGGTGGTTCCTTTTTTTCAGAACAGTTTCCTGGGGTTAAAGGAACTCCGCTTACAACCAATTCTTGGGTTTTCGTTTGCTTCTCCTTTGATGGTACCTTGCTCAAGATTTACAGGGATGGAGTGCTGGATAGCAGTCGGGTTACCCTGGTAACGCTTAACACAGGTGGAGATTCCGGCCTGTCCATCGGTGTTTCAGATCAATGGAATGGCAAGTTTTCATACTTCGATGGCTCTTTGGATGATATCCGAATCTTCAATCGCACCCTTTCTGAAGGGGAAGTGAGATCGCTGTACGATTTTGAGTCGCTGACCGCCCACGGTAGCCCACGCACGGCCAAAGCCATTGCCCAGATTGTCAATGGCTTCGTGGTGGGTGCCACGGTCACCGACGGAGGTTCTGGCTATACAAATGTTCCGATGGTTTCGATTTCCGGCGGTGGAGGTTCTGGTGCCACGGCACGGGCTACCGTGGTCAATGGTGCGGTGACATCCATCACGATTCAGAATCCGGGCAGCGGATACTCCTCGGTTCCCACGCTCACCATTGCCCCGCCGCCGTTTCCGCCACGCAAGGCGATCGCGATCGCCCAGATCGTCAATGGCTTCGTTGTGGGGTCCAATGTGACGGATGGTGGGTTTGGATATCAGGAACCCCCTGCCGTGGTGCTGATCGGGGGTGGTGGAAGCGGAGCCAAAGCGGTCGCCACCGTGGTCAATGGAGTCGTTACCGCCGTTTCGGTGACCAACCCAGGCACCGGCTACACTTCCGCCCCCATTGTCCGGATTGCCTCACCGCCCTTCAGCTCTTCCCTGAGCGTCGAGGTGAGCCAGGTCAAGGTCACCCTCAAGGTCGTCCTTGGCCGCAAGTACCAGATCGAATCCACCGCTGACATGGTGAATTGGACCCCGACCGGACCTTCTTTTTTCGCCGACGACGAGGAACTGATCCAGGAGTTCCCGGTGGACACCGTGGGCCGTTTCTTCCGGATCAATCAGGTTCTGTGATCGGTGGAAAGGGGCGGTCGCGTGGCTGCCTCACATCTCCTCCAAAGCGACTGCGAATACGCCTTCGTTGGCGAAGACCCAGAGGTGGCTGCTTTCGGGTTCGCGGAGGATGGACCAGAAGCGATACACGTGTGTCCGGTCGCCGCTGTTTGGCAAGCGGACGGGGTTGACGGATGGGTCGCCCTGCCAGAGGTGGATGGAAGCCTCATTGGGATCGTCCTTGGCGCTACCGGTGAGGAAGGCAACTCCCTTCGTGGGTGGATGGGTAATGGCCGCGACGAGGTTCCTGGGAGTCCATCTCCGGTAAGGAAGCAGCTGTGTCCACCGATTGTCCGTAAGGTTGAGACGCCAGAGGTCCTGCAGTTCATGGAATTCTCCGTTGTATCCGTCCGGACCCAGGCTGGTGTCCGACTGACGGCCGGATGGGTTGCCAAGTCCGCCGAATACATACCAGGCGAGGCGGTCCGGCGATGGAAACACTATCGGCCAGCCTCGGGGCCAGGGAGTGGGTGGTCCCTGCGGTAGTTCCAGCCATTGCCGATTGGGTTCATCGAGTTCATAACGGCGCGAGTGCGTTCGAAAGTTTCCGTAGCCGAACATTCGTCCCACGCGGCCAGTGAGGGGGTTGAAGTAAACCCGACCGATAAAGCCAGGTTCGTTTTTTGGGGAGGCGATTCCGAGTCGGTGCTTCTGTCCTTCGTGCACGTCAATTCGGAAGACCTCGCCGTCCACGTTGGCCAGACAGTCAAGATGGTGGCCATCCCGAGATAACAGCACTTCTACGCCTTGCACACCGCTGACAGGCAGCTGGCGTTCGGTGTTCGACCAGGTGGACAGATTGTATGCATGGAAAAGGATCCCCCGGGCATCGGCAGCGGCGGAGTAGAACATGCGACGCTTCCAGTCACAGGTCATCTCGTTGCCTTTCCATGCCTCGAAGCCGAATCGGGTAGGTGGGAGCCTCTTCCATACGGCTCGGTGGGAGGGCAGGTTGCGCCATATGTAGAAGCCTGCGATGGCCGGCGCGGTCATGGCAGCGCCGATGAGCAGTTTTCGGCGGCTGATTTGAAGGCTTCCGATGCAGGCTTTCTCGAGGGCGACGCGAAGGTCCTCGGCAGAGGGGCAACGCTCGGACGGTCGTGGGTTTCCCGCCTGCAAGAGGACTTTGTTCAGTTGCCAGCCGTGTCTGGACCAATCCTTGGCCTGGGTGTGGCCGGGGGGTAGTGAAGGAAAGTGGTACCGATCGAGACCGCTCCACGCCTCGTAGAGGGATCGGCCCAGGGCAAAGACGTCGAGCGCCGGGGATCCAAGGCCATCGGGGGGCACGTAGCCTTCGGTGCCCGGGAACTCGATCGAGGTGCCGGCTTCGCCAACGGATCCATAGTCCGCGAGGACCCAGGAGCCGTGGAAGAGCAGGATGTTGGCGGGTTTGATGTCGCGGTGGAACAGGCCTGCGGCGTGGAGTTGGCTGACGGCGGCGGCGAGACGGGTTCCCTGCTGAAGGACCTGGAGGGTGGGGATGGCGCCGGTCTCGGCGACGTGTGTTGCCAGGGTGAGCGGAGTGTAGACGGACGCGTTGATGGGATCGTAGGGCTGCCCGGTGACCGAGTCGTCCGC
Organism: Limisphaerales bacterium; assembly: GCA_965283655.1. Classification (GTDB taxonomy): domain Bacteria; phylum Verrucomicrobiota; class Verrucomicrobiia; order Limisphaerales; family UBA9464; genus UBA6176. Next base: position 152,271 of record CBDIPJ010000005.1, read on the forward strand.
GAGTTCCATCTCCTCCCAAAGGCAGTTCGAGGCGAGGTCGATGCCCCATTGGCGCAGTGGGATGAAGCCATCGGAGGCGATCACCGGCGCCAACAGTCGCCGGAGATGCGCGAGGTCCTCGAGGGCGCCGGGTCGGGAGGTGCTCTGGATCTTGAGGCAACAGGGGTTGCCGGCCGGGTTGATCGCGAGGAAGACGACGGAACCGGTCCGTTCAGACAAGGGGCGGAGCGGAGAGTAGCCGTGGGGAATGAAAGTGGACGGGGTCAAGGTGCCTCCTTATCCGGAGCGTCGGGCAGTTGGAGTCCCTCTTCGGCGAGGATGGCCCATTGGCGGCGGATGCGACGGACCATGCGCATTCGGATCATCCGAACATTGAATTCGGTCGTGTTGAAGGCTTGGGCGACCTCCGTGGATGGCTGACTGTGGAAGCAGTACATCTCGAAAATCTGCCACGAGCGGGGAGGGACAGCGGTACGGACCCGATCGAGACAAACGGCCCACAGATGTTGCTCCAGTTGCTGGCGGGCCTCCACGTCGGTCTGGGGGGCGAAGGTTCCGGGCAGCCATTCCGTCATGAGTGTCAGAGCCTCGGGCGTGAGTTGGGTATGCTTGCGCTGGCGTCGGACCTCGAAGATGCGGAGGTGGGTGATCTGGGTGAGCCAAGCCCGGAAGCGGGTGGTTTCCGATTTGAAGGGCTTGGCCACCAAACGCCGGGATAGACGCAGGAGAACGTCGTTGATGACCTCGTCGGCTTCGACGGGAGTCAGTCCACTGCGAAGGCAGAGATCGCCGATCGGCTTGCGATAGGTTTCCTGGAGCCAGGACCAGGCTTCATGATCGGCGGGATTGGCGCAGGCGGCGATACGCTCGGGTTGGGTGGTCGGTGAATCGAGCATGGTCAGGACGAGGACGGAGGATCTTTCAGGGCGCTCATGACGTGGTGGATACTTTCCGAGAGAATTCCCTGACTCACTGGCGGGTTGAACACCGATCTTTTATGAAAATCTTGTGTTGGGGTGTTACGGCCGGAAGTGAGATGTTCGGGTTGGTGGTGCGGCGATTTCCAGACGGGACGCGTTCCTCGGAATGGGTGGCCCATGCGCAGGGCGCCCGATACGTGGCCTTGGGGGACCCGCCTCCAACCGCGCTGGAAGCCGCGCGACGCGCACTTGTCGCAACCGATCTCATCGAGTCCTTCGGCTGCGTGGACCTGTTGCGCCGGCCAACTGGGGAGTGGGTTGTCCTGGAAGTCGGCACGGACGGACTCTTCAACCACGTCGATCGCGACCTCGGTGACTCCAAACTTGAAGACGAAATCCTCCGCCGCATCAACGCAGCGTTCTGGCGGGGGGCGCGGGGATTCTCAGCCGTAACCATGCAGTTGGATGACGGAGAATGACTCGCGCAGAGGCGCAGAGACGCGGAGAGAAAGGGCCTTTCACTCACCGTCATCAAGTCACCAATCGGTGAGCCCTTTCAGGGGTTCCCGAACTCCCATTTCACTGCCGTTCTCAGCGTCTCTGCCCCTCTGCGCGAGATCTTTACTGAATGGATACGGCTCAGGCTGAAGGCTGGAACCGCTTTACGTCCTTGAATCGGTCGAAGTCCCGGTCAAACGAGGCGACAGGGACATCTTGGTGGGCTGCGATGGCAGCCACCAATGCGTCCGGGAAATCAACCGGTTGGGATTTGAACCGCTCCAGGGCGTCCAGCGTGACTGCTTCCATGGGCAGTATGTAGCGCTTCATGCTCGGCGCTGCTTGGTCGCGTAGTGACTGGGCCGGTTCGCCGCCACAGCGGCCTTCTCAGTCTCGATTCCCGGGAACGCCACCTCCGACTTGAGGCAGCCACGCAATTCATGGACGCCCCGGACGCGCCGCGCCACGAGCGTCTCTCCTTCGACCGACCACGAGAGACGAGACCCTGCCTGAACGGGAAGAGGCGACGAACCTCCTCGGGGATGGTTACCTGCATCTTTGTGGTTACCGTGGTAATGGTACCTGCCATGGACTGGTGCATACTGCAGCGATCGGTAATGCTCAAGTGGCTCGAAAGACTCTGCGAGCATCGTAGTCCTGTTCATCCTGTCAGTCCCTTGCCACGGAACCGGCACTCGACAGAGGCCGCAGGCTGGCAAACCCTAATGACGGATCATGAAACCGGCTGAAGACCTTGCTCTGGTTGCGCCACGGTTGTCGCGACGTGGGTTTGTGCATCGGGTGGCTCTGGCTTCGACGGCGCTCTCGGACTTGTCCTGGCGAGTGCCGCGGTCGGCGGGTCGGGCGGTCGGGTCCGCTTTGGACTCATCGCGGACATTCATCCTGACGTGTTGCCGGATGGACTGGAGCGGGTGCAGGCCTTCGTCAAGGCCATGACCGAGGCGAAGGTTGATTTCATCCTTCAGCTCGGTGACTTCGTCTGGCCCAAGCCCTCCAACGCGCCGTTCCTCGAGGCGTGGAATGCGTTCCCGGGACCCCGGTACCACGTCCTGGGGAACCACGACATGGACGACGGCTATACCCGGGAACAGACCGTCGCCTTCGTCGGCATGCCCGGGATGCACTACACGTTCCCGGCAGGGCCGGCCCTCGGGATCGTACTGGACGCCAACGAACCGGGTGGCAAGCGGGCCGGGTACCGGCGATTTGTGGGAGCCCTGCAGCTGGCCTGGCTGGAGAAGCAACTCGCCGGGTCCACCAAGCCCTGCCTGATTTTCATCCACCAGCCCTTTGATGCCGAGAACGACGATGCGGTGGAAAACGCGGCCGAGGTGCGTGCAGTCGTCGAGCGAGCCGAGAAGCAGCGGCCCGGATCCGTCCTCGCGGTCTTCAGCGGTCATCTCCACCTCGACTATGCCCGGGTGGTCAACGGCATCCGGTACTTCGAGATCAACAGCGCGGCCTACTGGTGGCTCAACAATGCGGCAGCACGACGGGAGGTGTATCCGCCGGAAGTCCACAAGACCTATCGCTGGGCCAGTCACGTCGCGCCCTATCGCGATCCACTCTGGGCGATCGTGACCCTGGACCTGGATCGGGGCGAACTGGTGATCGAGGGCAGGAGTTCGGAATGGATCGGTCCCGACCCATGGGCCCGGGGCGAGACCACCGATCGCCCGCGCGAATCCCTGCATCCCTGGGTGTCGGGCCACCGCGTGACCCTGGCCCGCTGAGCCCTCCAAACGAAGGCAATGGGGTCGCGTCTATAAATTATACATTTTGCCCTCGGGATCACCGGATGAGCGGCAAATGTATAATGTACAGACGCGACCCCACTGCCCGGACGAAGGCCGGTGAAAGTCGGCCTAGCGGAAATTCGCCTGGATGGTGAGCGGTTGATCCACCGTCACCGTGATGGTCCGCGCCACACCGGTTGCTGCACCGGACCATTCGAATGCAGTGTCCGTGCCAAGGAGCCTGTCCGCTGAATTCTGGTCCGATCGCGGACGGATCCGCCTGATTTCTGCCCGTTGCTCCGTTTCGGCGGTCCACTGCCGGAGGATGAAGGTCCGGCTTCGGACCCATTGTGGATCCAGTCCAATCCTGTGGACCGTTACCCAGGTGACATCCCCCTCACCGGCCCGCTCGCCAATCAACGATCTTCACTCCAGGCACACGTTTGAGATCCGCATTCGTTTCTCCCTGGACGTTCGATGGGTTCATCCCAGGTGCCCGCACTGGCAAGGAAGGCATCCGACCAGGCATCGACCACGGGCTCGATGACGATGGTCTTGCCCTCCCAACGTTGGTGGACGCGGGTACCACGGGGCAGGCGACAGTCGCCCACCAGGCGGACGGCGAGGCTGTTGCCTACCTTGAAGACCACGGTTTCAGAGCTCACAGGATTAGGATTTCCACAGTGGATATCCTTTCAAGTTTCGGGTGAGGGAGACCTTGCGGGCTCACCAACCGGACCAGATTCAGTCCGGTCACTGGCTTCACCGGCCGCAAATCAGCCCACTTGTGAACTTCGGTACGGCTGAAATCGAGATGGTGGACGGTAGCGCCTGGCGGTGGTGGTCGCGGATCTGCCGCCGTCTCCGCCGGCCTTGCCTTGGGCGGGGGCGCAGGGGTATTGGGCGGGGATGACGATGTTGCCGCAAAGCACGGTCCAGACGATGCAGTTCGGGAATGGAGTGGCGCTGGGTTCGAGCCAGAAGTGGGTGGGCGGACAGTTCTGTTCGATCCTGACGGTGCGCGGGTTGGTGGGGTGCGGGATCTACGATGTGAAGACGGCGGAGCGGTTCGGGCAGGCGGTGGCGATTGCGCGGGGCACACCGCAGCGGCCGTTGTGCGAACCGGAGGACCTGCTGGAGGCGCGGATCGTGGAGTTGACCCCGCAGGCGGCGGCACTCGGCGTGGTTGCGGGAATGACCGGGCGCGAGGCGGTCGAACGGATGCTTGGGGCGGGTGAGTTGTGAGGCTTCGCGGTGCCCCATCGCCGTGCCCCTCAGCGTGCCGACGGCGCTAGTCCATGTAGCTGAAAGGGGAGAGATCGCTGGGACTCCTCCAGTCGATGCCATGCCTTTCCTTGAGGATGCGCTTTTGCTCGCCCCAAAATCGGTGGGCACGGCCCAGTCCCTGGATGTTGTTGGCCTTCATCCACGCCTCCACTTCCACCTGCACCTGTCGGAAGATCTCGGCTTTCGCGGTGTGGCCTTCCCAGCGGCAGTCAACGTAGCGCTTGAGGCGCCCCTGGATCACGTTGACCTCAGACGAGGTTGCTTCGGGCAGCCTCCACCAAATCTCCGCACTGATGGCGTTGTTGGGCCACTGCGCGTCCTCGAAGCCCAGGGCCTCGAATGCGGCCAGGCGGGAAGGCTCGACCGACAGGCCCTGCGTCAGCACATCGAGGACGGGTGGGCTCTTCAGTTCATTCGTGATCGCTCCCACCGAATTGTGCGGCACGGAAAGGCTTTTCAGTAAATCGACGGTCACCTCCACGAATCCTTCGGACCGAAGTCGCTGCCTGACCTCGAAGGTGGGGCGATTGGTACCTGCGACGGTGGCGTCCATCGCAAGCCAGACGATCAGCAGGGCGAGCAGGCTGTGGACGGGTTGCATCTGAGGTTGAAAACTGGTCTTGCTGGCATGGCGCGGCAAGGACGATTCCGGGGAGGGCATGCCTACGGGCGCATCTTCACACTGCCCCCGCATGCAACGGGGTGGCGACGTCCTCGTCGCCGTTCCAAAGCCATTCCCAAGGCGATGAGGACATCGCCGCCCCGAATGCTTTCCGAAAGGGGGCAGTGTCAAGATGCGCACGGTGGCGGCGGGTGCGCGTCTCGCTGTTTGACAGTTGTCGGGCATCCCCGGGAGCGTCGGCGGATGCTCGTCCGATTGCTTTCCGCCGTGTTGCTTGCCCTGACGCTGGGTTCGCACGGTGCTGCCAGTCCGCCGGTGCTGCCCGGGGCAGATCCGCACGCGATGCTGGTGGATGGTGCGGTGTGGATCTTTCCGACGTGGAGTGACACGCCGCGGGGACCGAAGTTCTTTGGGTTCTCGTCGACGAATCTCACCGACTGGAAGCGGCACGGGCCGTTGCTCGATCTCTCGGAGATTCCGTGGGTCGCGGAGGACAAGCAGCCATGGCATGGCCCGTGGGCGCCTTGCGTGCTGCGAAGGGGTTCGCGTTGGTACTTCTACTACTCGGTGGGGCCGCAGAACCCGACGCCGTCGCGGTTGGGTGTGGCGGTCGCGGATCAACCGGGGGACCGTACAAGGATTCCGGACGTCCCCTGCTGACGGGCGGGAGCGGGTTTGAGGCGATTGATCCGATGGTGTTCGAGGATCCGAAGACTGGCGTGACGTACCTGTATGTGGGCGGTAGCGCGGGGGCTAAGCTGCGCGTGTTCGAACTCGCGTCGGATTTGATCTCGTTTGCGCGTGAGGTTCCGGTCGAGACGCCGCCGAAGTTCACCGAGGGCGCATTCATGCATGTCCGCGACGGGCGGTATTACCTCTCGTACAGCCATGGCGGATGGCAGCACGCCTCGTACTCGGTGCATTACGCCACGGCGCCAACACCGATCGGTCCGTGGACCTATGAGGGGCCCATCCTGACCAGTGACGCGACCCGCAAGGGGCCGGGGCATCATTCCTTCCTGCACTTCCCGGGGACGGATGATTGGCGGATCGTGTACCACCGATGGGAGAACCAGACCGGGAATGGCCCGTACCAGGGCCCTCGTCAGATCTGCATCGACCGGATCGAACATGGGGCGGATGGGCGGATCCTGCCGGTGGTGATGTCCGGGTTGCCGCCGTCGCCACCGCCCCCAACTCCATCGGCGAAGGCTGCGGGCGCCAGGACCTGCTATCCGGCGAGTCCGTTCGTCGTGGACGTGACCCAGGCGCCCTACGGTGCGGTGGGCGATGGCGTCACGGATGACACCGAGGCGCTCCAGCGGGCGTTGAATGAGAACGTGGGCCGGAACCGGGCGTTGTACTTTCCCAAGGGGATCTACCTCGTCCGGCGCACGCTGACCTGGCCCAAGGAGTGGAAGGGAAGGAGCAACTGGGGTTTCACCTTCCTGCGCGGGCAGCACAAAGAACAGGTGACGATCCGACTGGGTGATGGCGTCTTCACCAATGCGGCCAAGCCGCAGGCGATCATGTGGTGCGGCGGTTTTGGTTCGGCGGACTGGTTCCACAATTACGTCGAGCACCTCACCTTCGACGTCGGCAATGCCAATCCGGGAGCGGTGGCCCTGCAGTTCTATTCCAACAATTCCGGAGCCGTCCGCGATTGCCGGTTTATTGCCGGCGAGGGCAGTGGGGCCGTGGGACTGGATCTGGAACACCGGGACATGAACGGTCCGCTGCTGGTGCGGAACTGCGAGGTGATCGGGTTCCGTCGCGGCGTGGCCGCGGCGCACTCGGTGAACAGCCAGACCTTCGAGCATCTCGTGCTGCGCGGGCAGCGTGAGTTCGGCCTGGATAACGCCGGCCAGACGATCAGCGTGCGCGGGCTTACCAGCGAGAATTCCGTGCCGGCCGTGAGGAGTTACGGAACCCTCACGCTGATCGACGCCCGTCTCACGGGGCGCGGCAAGGCCTCGAATGCCCCTGCCATCATCAACTACAATGGCGGTCGGATGCTGCTGCGGGACGTGGCGACGTCTGGCTATCGCAGGGCCCTGGGCGATGTGTCCACACCGGACTTCGCCGCGGCGTTCCGGATCGAAGGCCCGGGCAAGGAAGGAAGCCTCGGTCCGGTCATCCCCGAGTACGCCTCGCATCCGGCCACGAGTCCGTTTTCCTCGAAGGGTGGTTCGTTGCGTTTGCCAGTGCGGGAGACGCCCGACCCTGTCCTCGACCCACTGGAGCAGTGGGCGACCGTGGACGACTTCGGGGCGGATCCGACGGGCCAGCGGGATTCGTCCGCCGCGGTCCAGAAGGCGATGGATTCGGGAGCGACGACCGTCTTCCTGCCCGGCAGCTACAACCTTCGCAGCACGGTGGTCATCTCCGGACGGGTCCGGCGGGTCGTGGGGTTGGGTGGAACGATCAACTACGGCAAGGGGCTGCGGCCGGACTTCCGTCTGGTGGATGGCGACGCCAGTCCGTTCCACCTGGAGCACTTCTCGAACATTCACGGGGGAATCGAAGTGGACACGAAGCGGACACTGGTTGTCCGGAGCGTGTCGGATTGCCGGCTGGAGTTCACCGCACGGGCGGCCGGGGGTGATGTCTTCGCCGAGGACTTCGTGACCCATGGACTCTCCCTGAGGAGTCAGAACTTCTGGGCGAGGCAGCTCAACATCGAGAACGAGGGAACGCACCTCTCCAACGACGCGGGAACGCTGTGGGTGTTGGGCTACAAGACCGAGCGCGGTGGGACGGTGCTGCATGCACAGGGGGGCGGGCGAAGCGAGATCCTGGGCGGGTTCAGTTACACGACGACCGCGGGCGGCTCGCCCCCATGTTCGTGAATCAGGATTCCAGCGTCTTCGCGTTCTTCTCCGAGGTCTGCTACAACGGCGATCCGTTTGCCGTCATTGTGCGCGAGTCGCGGGGAGCGGAGGTCCGGGAGGTGGAGCGTGGCAAGGGCAACGCACTGCCGTACGTTGGGCGATGAGGATCATGGCCCGTGGGGACGTGTGTTTGCATTGTGGAATCGTGGGGCCAGCTCCGGACGCGCTGTTGAAATGTAAAATTTATAGACGCGACCCCATTGCGTTCCATTGCGTTGGGCAGCCACTTCTTGCGGGCGGTTTCAGGGTCGTTTCGCACGGGAGGGCTTCTGGGTGGAACCGGATTGAAACTCGGACAGGGGGATAAGCCAGAAGCCAGGGTGCCATGGGTGGAAGACCAGGAGGTCGTCGCCCATCACGCGGAGGCGCAACCTGGGCCGCTGTTCGAGACTGGACGCGTTGAGCTGTGGTCCGGGGTAGGGAAGCGGCCCTTTCTCGGCGTCGAAAAGGAGGCGGAACGTCCTGGGGGTGGAGGTACCGGATTCAAGGAGTGAGACCAGCGCGTGATGTGTCGCGGATTGGGGTGGCGGCGCTGTGATCTCCGGGAGTTCGTCGATGCAAACGAGCATATCCTTGCCCAGGGGAAGGTAGGTGGCCTGGGATCCGGCGAGATGGTGCGGAAGGGTCCAGGCAGGACCCTTGCCGGGCTCGAAGGTCGGTGAGGAGATGTTCAGTCCACCTGGGGTGAGGCCGGGACCGTAGTTGTTCCCGTTCCAGGCGAAGGCGAGGGTCGGTTTCAGGCGATCCAATGGCAGCATCCAGACGGCGGCCATTGGTCTCTCAAGGAGGCCACGGACCGCCGCCATCTTTCCATGGGCGTTGGCGGAGACCACCGGGTGAGGGAAGGCCGACGACCACGACGTTCCATTCCACTGGTGCAGCCGTTCGCCTGCGAGCGCGAGGATGGAGTCCCCGGGACCTTCCATCAGGAATGGCTTGTCGAATTTCTCGATGGAATCGAGAGGGGTCGTGGCGGGGCGGCGACGGGTGCTGGCGAGGATCCGGACATCGCCGCCATCCGTGGGGATCTCGTAGACGGCATCCTGACTCATGCCGTAGAGGCGGTCGTGGAGAGCGAACAGGACGGGCGGGGCCTGCCATGGGACGGGGATCGCGGGGAGTTCCGTGCCGGTAGCCGACCAGCGTCGTAGGGAGTCCCAAAGCGAGAGGTAAAGGGTACTGCCAAGCCAGCGGGAGCTGGGATGCACGATGATTCCGGTCCTGTGCGGAACCGGCATCTCCGCAACGAGGGACCATCGGCCGGATTTCCGGTCCCACCGGACCCAGCCGGCGTACTCGAGGGACTTGTTCGAGATCCTGCGTCCGTTGGCGGTCAACTCCATGAGCCGGGATCGGGCATCCACCCAGACGGAATCCTCGGTGGCGTGGATGTCAGCGATGGCGACCGACATGACGTCGAAGGGCTTTGGCCGCTTGGAATAGAGGATGTCGGTCAGGGGAACGAACTGTGTGGCGTTGACGAGGGGGAACTCCGTCGGTGGAGGGACGGGCGTGGCGGATTGGGGCACGGCACCGGGGCGGGACAGGTCTCGTGGCGCACGGTTGATGCGGTCGCGGCCCTGGCCGGCAGCCAAGGGGGAAGGGGTGGGAATGGAGGCAGGTGGCGGCGGTTCGGTGCGGTCGGGGGATGTGGGTGTTGGTTGGGCCGCCGATTCCCGTCGGGTGACCATGTTGAGACGGCTCTGGAGCATCCGCAGTCTCATGCTGGCCCGTTGCGCATTTCCCCAGGCTGGGTCCGCATCGGTGAGGAGTTGCGGCTGCTCCCGGACCTTCGCGGAAAATGATTCGAGGAGCGGTTTGAGTTCCTCTGCTTCCGTGGCGGTGATGGGTTGCAGGTCGGTGCCGAAAAGCTCCGTGAACGTCGAGTAGGATCCGGGAGGCATCGTCTTCAGGAATGCCTTCCGTGTCGCAAACAGTTCATTTGTTGTCCCGATTGGGCTTCTGGCCAATCGGCTGGGGGCGGCCGCACTCTGCTGGCCGCGCGCCTGTGCCACCTGACCGAGGAATTCGTTAAGCTCCGGGGTGAACACGATCTCGTCGCGCTGGCCCATCGGGTTGCGAATTGTCCGGAACGCGTTCCAATCCCATGAGTTCGCGAGCAGATTGAGCGGATGGTTTACGAAATCGTCCCGATAGGACTGGAACATTGTGATCAGTTCATCGGAACGAATCTTCCGGTTCTGGAAATCATGGGTTGTTGCCACGGCAATGGACTTGGCCTCCAGGCGGTGGAGGAAGTTGGTGGAGGCGGCGAGTTCGGAAACGAAGGCAGTCCAGACGCCATGGGCACGCAGTCGATCGGTCGGGGTCCATCCAAGAACCACAGGCTGGTTGTGTACCCGTATCCAGAAAGGGCTGTGGATGTAAGTGAACAGGGGGCTGGACATCAACAGGCGCCAGAGGTCCACGCAGTCCTCCGGGGTTTCGCGCCAGAAGGGTCCCCAGGTTACCAGCGTTTTGAAAACATTGGTTTTGTGGGCGAGTTGGTGCGGGGACTCCATCCCTCGAAAGCGGCCGTCCTTGCCCCAGTACTCGGCCCGGATCGAGGTGGAAGCGAGGAGGCGTGCCTCGGCGCGCCGGGCCTCGGTGCGGAGGGAGGCGAGATCCTCCTGTTGGGATTCGAGGAGCTTGGGATTGAGAAGCGCGCCTTGGAGGATAGGGCCGGTAAGGGCAAGGGCCTCAATGCCGGCGAGGGTCCAATCGGAGGCAGGCTTGGGTTCGGATCCGGGCAGCGTTGCGGAGAACTCGTTGAACAGGCCGAGGGCACGTGTTGCCTGCTGGATCTGGATGGGGGTCGGTGGCGGAGTGAGGGGCCAGTACTCGATCCGGAGTTGCCGGCCATTGGTCAGGACACGCGGGAGAGCCCCCGGATCGAGTGCGAGGACGCGTCGCAGCGCGGCATCCGAATCCTCGAGTTCTGCGCTGACGGATTTCTCGGCGTACAGGGTTCGGTTCTGAACCAGTTCGGGAAGGAGGGCGCGGACGCGGACCAAGGCGGTGTCGAGATCGTGGCGACCGAGGGCCCAGGCGGTGTCGGAAGCTGAGCGTGCCTCGGGCCAGAGGGACCACTTGAAGGCCCAGCGTGCCTCGTCGAGGAATCGGGTGGCTTCGGCGTCAGGCTTCCAGACGACCGGCTCGGCGGGACGGAGGAGGACTTCGAGGACGCGGGCGGCGAGCCGATCCATGAGGGCGGGAAGCTGATCGCGGGGTCCCTGGAGGGAGATGTCGGAGGTGGGACTTCCGCCGGGGCCGGTCAGGCGGAGATCCAGGCGGAGCGTATCGGCCGAGGAGCCGTCCCGATCGATGGTGCCTTCGAGAAGGTAACGGCCGTTCCAGAACGGTTCGTCGGTGGGTTGAAGGTCCTTCTCGTCGGCGAGGAGGTCCAGTCGGCGGCGTTCCAGAACGAAGAGTCGGCGATCCAGGCTGAGTCGTTCGATGGCGAGGAGGGTGAGTTGACGTTCGAGATCGCGGGAAGCCGCAGACGAGACGGCGGCGCGGAGGTTGACCATCGAGATCGGGATGGCGTCGTCCGGGCCGACGCCGAGCTTGGCGAAGAGGGGATCGTACCGATGGAGGATCGAGGAGACCCATCCGGCGGGATCGGGGATGGAAGCCGGCGAACGGGAGGCACCGAGGAGGACGCCACTGCGGACGGCCAGCAGGCGTGAATGGAGGGAGCGGTTGGTCTGTGGGCCGGACGTATCCAGGAGGAGCAGGCCGTCGGCCTTGAGGAGTTGGCCGATGCGGAGGGGATCCCGGGAGAGGGCTGAGCGGGATTGCTCGCGAAGGATGCGGGCCACCTCGGTGCGTTCGACCAGTTGGAGGGATGGCTTCTGGGAGAGCTCGACGGTGAGGAGGTCCGCGAGTTCAGGAGGGGTGCCGGCCGCGGGGACGATGGCAATGCGGAGTGGGGAGGCAGGCTGGGCGTGGAGGAGTCCGGAGAGGAGGAAGGCGATCCCGAGCATCAGCCTGCGGAGGGCGTGCAACAGGTTGAAGCGGGCGGGCGAAACACGGGGTTCAGGATGATGGTGGTTCATGGCCTCGAGCGACGATTCCACCATCCGATGCAGGTCACGGAAGCGTCAAGTGGCGAACCCGGAGGCTGCGCGGGGACACCTTGATAACTCCCCTTTGGGAATGGCTTCGGGGCGGCGATGTCCACATCGCCCTGGAAAGGCTTCGGAAGGACGACGAGGACGTCGCCACACCGTTCCATGGGTGGCCGTGTCGAGATGCACCCGGCTGCGCTGACAGCGCTGCGGAAGGGGGGCGATCCAAATGTAAAATGTAAGGATGTGACCCCATTGGCTCTGTCCGGGGACTACGGCACGGCGGGGCGGGGTGGGCCGTCGTAAGGACGGGCGCCGAGTTCGCGGTTGTGGGTGTGTTCGACCGTCAGGAGGGCAGGGTCGGTGACGGTGGGCGCCGCGATGAAGCCGTGGTGGCGGCCCATCCAGTAGGCGAGGAGCCAGGCGGCGGGTTCGACGACGTCGTTCCCACCGGCCCCGCCGTCGGGTTGCATGACCCAGCGGTCCCACCGGAGCGGTTCCGTCTCGCGCGGAGGGAAGGTCCGCGTGCCTCCCTTGAGGGTGGTGTAACCGGGTGGGGTGCGGAGGTCGGTCCGATGCGAGTTCTGGTACGACCAAGCCCGAAGATCGAGGGGCCATCCGCGCAGGTGTTCGACCGAGGCGATCGCGTCGGCGTCCTGTCCGGTGAGGGCACCGTAGAGGTAGTTGAACCACGGGTTCTGTTCGGCGCGGACGGCCTCGTAGCTGCGTTCGTATCCGCGGCGATATTGGGCGTGGAGGTCAGGATCCTTCTCGAAGCGGAGGAGGTTCCAGTAACTCCAGAAGGCGAGTTCATCGAGGAAGTGAAGGATGCTCTCCGGAGGAAAGGTGTTCCGGGCGCGGAGCGTGTACTCGGGGTAACCGAGCGCGACGAGTTCGCGATAGGCGGCCGTGAAGCGGGGTTCACCGGTGACGGCTTCGGCGGTCTTGATGAAGGAGAGCAATTCGACGGCCTGCAGGCCGCGGTCATACTTGCCTTCGTCGGTCAGGAAATAGTCCGGGTCCCAGCGCCCCCAGCGGGTCGGCTTTCCGTCGACGTCGATCAATTGCCAACGGTTGCGGATGAGGTGATCGGCGACGCGGGCGATGTGGGTTTTGGCCTGCTGGATCTCGGGTCCCTCGGCTACGAGGTCGAGGAAGAGGGTCAGCGCGTAGAAGTGGGAGCAGAGTTCGTCGGAGGAGGTGTCGCCCTTCCATTCGAAGCGGCCGTCGGCGGTGTCGTGCCATTCGGCGGCGTAGTTGCCGGAGCCGTGCCCGGCCTGGTGCCCGCGTTCGCCTTTCACCCAGACGGAGCGTGCAGGGAAGCCGGGGATGCCGGACATGGCTTCGAGCCATCGGATGGCGTGAAAGGTGTTGGTGGCTTCGCGTCGGGCTTCGGGATCCTTGGTGACGGCATAGCGGTACGCCTGGGCGGCGAGGTAATTGCCGGAATATCCGCCGTCGTTGTCGCTGACTTCGCGGACGAACTGTTTCGAGGCAGCGTCCCATTCGAGTTTGTGGACGAAGCCCAACCGTCGTTGGCCCCATTCGTCGAGGTGGCGGTCGTAATAGGCGGCCTTCTTGGCGAGGGTATAGGGCTCGTACCGGATGATTCCCAGTCCGGCGTCGGTGGCGAGGTAGACGGAGCGTTCGTGGACGGCGATGGCGTTGACGCGTTCGGCGGGGATCCAGCGACGGCCCGCGAAGTAATCGAACCGGCCGCCAACGGAACGGATGGCCCCGCGGGAGGTGCCGATCCAGAGGTCGTTGGTAAACCCGTTGGCGAGGCAGAGGGTGTCCTCGAAGGGGAGGCCCTGTTCGCCGCGCAGGTGGGTGAGTGACATCCCGCGGAGGAGTCCCAGACCGCGGTCGGTGGCGATGCACAGGGCGGACCCGTGACTGACGATGTCGCGTGTGGTGGTGGAAGGCAGGGTTCCCCAATCCCAGGCCTGGTCGGACGGCCAGGTGTAAGCGTCGACGCCGCCGAATTTGCCGGCGGCGAAGGGCGCGAGGCGGCCAGGGCCTTGGACGAAGAGGGTCTCCTGATGTGGGGTGACCCGGCTGATGTGGAAGCGGGCGCGGTTGGTGGAGAGGAGTTCGAGGGAGTCGCCGCGAACGCGCCAGAGTTGGTTCCCGATGGCGGCGATGGGTTCGCCACGGAAGAGGGTCAGATCCGAAACGGGCTCGGTGGAGATGCGGGTCCAACCGGCGGCGGATTGGCGGAGGAGTCCGGGAGAAGTCACGACCCAGAGGGAGTCCGGAGTGGACGCGATCCGTCGGACGGCCTGTGTGCATCCAAGGTCCGGGGAAAGTCGTGAACCGTCGAGCGTGAGGAGGCCGCGTTGGGTTCCGACGTACGTCCGGCCGGCATGGACGGCGACGCTGGTCAGGGGATCCGGGTGGGGCACCTGTTCACCCACTTCCTGGAGGTATGGGACGTCCGGGATGGCGTGAGGAGCCGCGAAGGTGCCGGGAATGCCGCCGTGCAGGTTGGAACCGAGAGCGACGCCGGCAAGCAGGACGGCAACCGGCCGGATCAGGAAAGCCGGCCAGAGGCGGGGAAACGACAGGGCCATGGTGTGTGGGGAGTTGGAAGTTTGAGGTTTGAAGATTCAAGTCTGAAGCCCGGGGGCACAAAGGGAGTTCCCAGTCGCCAGTCGCTAGTTGCCAGATCCCTGATTCCGGAGACTGGAAACCGGGATCTGGGAACATTTGCGCGGACTGCGGAGGCCGGGGTGGGGTTTCTGTCTCACAGGGCACGGATGGAAAAGCGTCATGAAGTTCCATGGTCGCCACGACGGGCGGCTTGGGTTGTGCTTGCCTCATGAATACAGATCAGACGGTCACAACCCTTCCTTCCGCTGGTTCCGAGAGCGCGTTCCGGATACCGCGGGTGGCGATCCTCGCCTTCTACTTCGGGATCTTCGGGGTGCATCGATTCTACACGCGCCGGCCGATCCTCGGGATCCTGCAGTTGATCACGCTGGGTGGGTTCGGCTTCTGGGCGTTGCTCGACCTGATCCTGATTCTTTGCGGGATGTGCAAGGACGACCAGGGCCTGCCCATCCGGAGTTGGGAGGTGGGTGAATCGCAGAGTGGGAAGCGGCTCCTTCCGGCGTTCCTGTTGTGCCTGTTCCTGGGTGTGTTCGGCGTCCACCGGTTCTATGCGGGCAAGATCGGGACCGGCCTGTTGCAGTTGGTGACCATGGGTGGACTCGGCATCTGGACGCTCGTGGACCACATCATGATCGCCTGGGGCACGTTCACGGATGGCAACGGCCAGCGCATCACGCGCTGGACCTGAGACGGCGACGGGGACGTCACCACCCCGTTCCAGAGCGGTGGTGTGGCGATGGGCCGCCGGGAGATCGACCGAAGATTTGGGCTCGCAATGATTCGATGGGTTGTGAGCTTTCCGAGGTGATTTCCCGGATCCTGAGGCGCGGATGTTGGTGGGTGTTGGGGTGGGCGGTGGTGTCGGGGCTTTCGGCGCAGCAGTTCCCGTCCAACTGGGCGATCGCCGATGCGCGGTTGGCGGCTTACTTCGAGGCGGAGGTTCGCCGGATCGAGACGAACTGCATGGCCGACGTCCGGACGCTGGGCGATTGGACGGGACAGCGGGAGGAACGCCGCCGGCAGTTGCTGGACATGCTCGGATTGTGGCCGTTGCCGGCACGGACGGATCTGAAGCCCGTGATCACGGGGCGCCTGGACGGCGACGGTTTCCGGGTGGAGAAGCTCCAGTTCCAGTCGATGCCGGGATTGTACGTCACGGGGAACCTCTACCTTCCGAAGGGAGTGACCGGTGCGGTGCCCGCCATCCTCTACGTCTGCGGGCATGCGGAGGTGAAGACCAACGGGGTGAGCCTCGGCAACAAGACCGCCTACCAGCATCACGGGGCGTGGCTCGCGCAGCACGGGTACGTGTGCCTCGTGATCGACACGCTGCAATTGGGCGAGATCCAGGGGGATCACCACGGCACCTATCGGCTGGGGCAGTGGTGGTGGAATGCGCGCGGCTACACGCCGGCCGGCGTGGAGGCGTGGAACTCGATGCGGGCGCTGGATTACCTGGAGACGCGGCCGGAGGTGGACAGGAGTCGGTTCGGGATGACCGGCCGCAGTGGCGGCGGCAGTTACACGTGGACCACGGCGGCGGTGGATGAGCGGGTCAAGGTGGCGGCGCCGGTGGCGGGAATGACCGATCTGCGGAACCACATCTGCGACGGTGCCGTTGAAGGCCATTGCGACTGCATGTTCTTCGTGAACACGCACCGCTGGGATTTCCGCCTGAACGCCGCCCTGTTCGCGCCGCGGCCGTTGCTGATCCTGAACACGGATGCCGACAACATCTTCCCCCTGGATGGCGTCACGCGGCTCTTCACCGCCACGCGTCGGATCTACGAGATGTACGGGGCGTACGACCGGATCGGGTTGGTGATCGGGCCCGGACCGCACAAGGACAGCCAGAACCTGCAGGTGCCGGTGCTGCGCTGGTTCAACCAGCATCTCCGCGATCAGGATCCGCCGGTGGTGCGTGCGGCGGAGAAGCCGTTCGCCCCGGAACAGCTGCGGGTGTTGGATGCGATCCCGGCGGATCAACGGAACAAGACCGCGCAGGAGTTCTTCGGGGAGCGGTTGCCGCCGAACGTGGATTCGCTGGAGACGTTGCAGCAGTTGTTGGCAGGGATGTCTTCATGGGGTGGCCGAACACGCCCCCGGATCCCGAGGTGCGCCTGGTGGCTTCCGGGGGATCGAGCGGTCGGTTCCTGCGGGAATACGAGTTCACGAGCCAGACCCTGGTGCCGCTGCGGGTTTTCGTTCTTGGGCACGAAAGGGAGGTGCCGACGCGCGTCGAGCTGCGCGTCCTGGAGGAGTCCGGCTGGAGGGATTGGCTGGCTGCGGGTCGCTTCGAGTTCGGTCAGGCGCTCAGTCGTCACACGTTCTCGGAGATGGCGGCGTCAGGAGCCCGATTGCCCCTGCTGGCACCGGGGTCGGCGGTGGTGTGGTTCTGTCCGCGTGGGGTGGGTCCGGATCGATGGGAGGGGGATGCGCGGAAGCTGGTGCAGATCCGGCGTCGGTTCCAGTTGCTGGGGCAGACGGTGGATGGAATGCGCGTGTGGGATGTACGACGGGCGTTGGCGGTGGTGCGGGGTCTGGCGCCCGGGGCACCGGTCGCCGTGCAGGCGCGTGGCGTCATGGCGTCGCATGTCCTGCATGCGGCGGTCTTCGAGCAGGATCCCCTGGAACTGAACCTCGACGCGCTCCCCGAGACCTATCGCGAGGGGCCTGACTACCTGAACGCCGGGCGGATCACGGATCCAACCCGGGTCCGTGGGTTGGTGCGGTCGGTGCATCGGGTAGCGGGAGAGTGAGCCCAATTCACTTGGCCAGCCGAACAGGTTGGAGGATCCCGGTGAGGTGGCCGGTGGCGGGATCGAACTCGCGGATCAATCCGTCGAAGGCGCCGGTGTAGAGCCGCTTTCCATCGGGGCTGAAGGCGAGGCTGAACACGGCACCGTCGTGGCCCGTGAGCGTTGCGGTGCGCTTGCCGTCGGCGGGATTGTAGAGGCGCACCTCGCCATTGGGTGCGCCGGCGGCGGCGAGGGTTCCTTCGGGATTGAACGCGACGGCCTGCACGGGGCCGGGTTGGCGTTCGAAGTCGCGCACCAGATTGACGTCGTTGTTCGCGGCGGTGCGTTCCTGGTTCTCCTTGGCGCGGTAGATCCGCAGGCCGCCTTCGCCGCCACCGTAGAGGACCGTTTCCTCCTTGGGATGCCGCGCCAGGCACGTGACGGGTTCGATGAGCTTGTTGATGTCGTCGATGAACTGTCCGCTCGCGGCGTCGATGAGCTTGATGGCGCGGTCGCGGCTGCCGCTGAGGAGGCGCGTGCCGGAAGGAAGCCACGAAGTCTGGAGCGACCAGTCGGAGTGGTTGTCGAAGCGCACGACCTCCTTGCCGGAGGGCCAGGCGAGGACGCGCACGGCCTTGTCGGCGCCGCCCAGTGCGAGGCGGTCGCCTGTGGGAGACCATGAGATGCCGTAGACGGAATCCGCGGCAACCTTCCAGGCGGCGGCCTGTTTGCCGGTTTCGACCTCCCAGACCTGCACTTCGCCCAGGCTGGCGGGGTTGCCCGCGGCGACGGCGAGGTGTTTTGAATCGGGCGAGAAGGCGATCGACTCGATGCGCGTGGACTCACCGACCCATCGGCCCTTGGGCTGGAAGTCGGCGGTGCCGAACACGAGGACCTCGTGGTAACCGGACGCGGCAATCCATTTGCCGTCCGGCGAGATTGCGAGGGCGGTGATCACGGGCAGTGACGGATACGTCGGCGGTGCGGTGATCCGGGTGCTGTAGGCGTCGGCCGGGGTGTCGTCCTTGGCGCCTTCGCGGATCCAGCGTTCCAGGAGGGCGACCTCGGCGGGCGAGAGCGGGTCGCCTTCCTTCGGCATGCTGGGTTCCTTGCCGGACACCTCGGTGATGACGATCGATTTTGCGGGGTCGCCAGGGATGTAGTTGGGACCGTTCTTGCCGGGCTTGGCGAAGAGGGCGTAGGTCGAGGTATCCACATTGCCCTTGGTCTTGTTGGGATTGTGGCACCCGTTGCAGGAACGCTTGAAGATGGGGGTGATGTCCTTGAACCACGAGACCGGGGCGTCTGCGGCGAGGGTTGAGACCGGGAGGAAGAGCGCCAGGGCGAGTGTGCGGAGGGGGCGTGTACTGGCTGTTCCCGTGTGGAACGGGGTGGCGACGTCCTCGTCGCCCTTAGGCAGGCTGTTCTGGGGCGATGAGGACATCGCCGCCCCGTACGGGAGGTGAGTGGGCGATGAGGACATCGCCGCCCCGGATGGAATCGGATGCGCAGGCATGGGTCAGGGTGTGGGCTTGGGAGTGGCGGGTGCGTTGGTCGAGGCGGTCTCGACGGCGGGAGCGGCGATGGTGAGGGAGACCGGGGTGGTCTTCTGGCGCCAGGTGCGATCGTTGTGGGTGTAGGCGGCGGTGACGGCGATCTTGTGTTCCTTGCCGGACTCCGCCTGGTCGGTGACGAGGAGTTGTACGGTGGCTTCCTTGGCCTTGGCGGCGACGGGTTGCACGGTGGCGATGACTCCGACCGGGACGCCTTCGAGCGCGAGGCTGACCTCCCCGTCGAAGCCGCGACGCTCGACCTTCACCACGAACTCGGTGCGGTTGGCAGCCGAGGCGGAATTGGTGGGCAACGCGACGGCGGAGAGTTTCACGGCGTCGGTTCGGAAGAAGGGTGAACCCGGAAGCATGGCGGCGGCGAAGAGCGGAATGCCATGCACGGTGAGGTCCGCAAATCGCGGGGCCGCCTGCACGAGGTTCTGGCCATCGACGGAAGCCTCCGCGCGGATCGCAACGGGGCGTGTGCCGGTGGCGGCATTGAAAGCGGCGTTGAGCTGGAGTTGGCCGCGGGATTGCCCGGGCGGAAGCGTCAGGACCGGGATGCTCACGCCGCCGGGACCGTCGGCCACGACCTTCACCTCGTTCGTGAATCCGGGTGCACGCGCCACGGCCACGTCGAGGGTGACGGTGGTATTCTGTTCGACGAAGGCGGAGGCCTGCCCGAGGTCGACCGAGAAGGGGGCGGGTGGAAGCACGGTGAGCCATCCGGCTTCGGAAAGCTGGACGGGACGCGCGACGGGATTGCCACCGATCTCCGCCGTGGCCTGCAGGCGCAACGGCAACGACGTCGCCGAGGCATCCGCTGTCGCTCCGATCAAGAGCCATCCGACATCGCTGCCGGCGCCGATGGTGCATGGCACCACCGACACACCGGGAGGCAGGTTCTGGCCGGAGACGCGCACGATGCCATCAAAGCCGTTGCGTCGGGCGACCTCGCATCGGACCGCGAGCCATCCGTCACGATGGACGCGGACACGGCCCACGCCGGTCCTCACGCTGAAGTCCGGCGTGGTGTCCGGCTTCTGGATCACCATCCGGTATCCGAAACGTTCGCCGCCGCGATCCGTCAGGTCGCGCAGGGAGATCAGGTACTCGACGTCCTTCTTCGCATCGAACTCGACCCGGGCGTCGGGTCCGTTGGCATCGTCGTTCCTTTGCAGGACCTTTCCCTGCGCGTCCTGGAGCGTGAGCAGGGCGTCGATCGGGGAACCGAAGCGGCGGGCCTGAACGTCGATCATCCAGCGCTGGTCGGTCGGACTCTTGAACCGGAATGTGTCGACGTCGCCCGGTGTTCCGATGCGGCCGTTGAGGGCGATCGGTGCGGAGAGGGCGTTGGCCTTGTCGGCGGTGTTGTTCGGTTCGGCTTCGAGTTGCTCGGGAAGGTCGCTGACTTCGAAGCCCATGGGGTTCGAGTAACCGGCGGCCGTGCGGGCGCGAATCTCCTGTCGGCCAAGCGGTGCGTCCGGCGCGAGCGCGAGCGTCAGGCGGTTGGCGCCTTCGAGTTGGTTGCCGAGCAATTGGACCTCCACCGTCGAACCGCGTCGGCCGCCGAAGGGAAACAGGGATTCGAGGTAAGGTCGCGTGCCGACCACGAAGTGGTAGGTGTACCGGTCGCCGCCGAGATGACGCAGGTCGTTGAGGCGAGCGGTGTACTCGCCGTCGGCGGGTGCCTTGAAGACGAGGAAGGGGTCGAGCCCGTGGGCGTCCTCGGAGCGGGCGAGTTCGGCACCTTTGGAATCGAGGAGGATCAGCGTCGCATCCAGCGGCGAACCCGTGCGGTTGGCCTGGACGTCGAAGAGGATTTCCTGCCCGGCCTTCAGCGCGATGCGGTAGGCGTCGACCTCCGCGGAACCACCGATGCGTCCCGAGATGGCGACTGGAGGCGTGATCTGCGGCGGGCAGGCGGGGTCGGAGGCGCCGGCGGGTTCGAGGATCTCGTGGAGGTCGGTCACCTGGACGGTGAGCGGGTTCGAGACGCCGCCGGGGCCGGCCACGCGGAGTTCATGGGCACCGAGCGGGGCGTCGGGAGCGATGATGACCTGGAGCGCGCGGGTTTTGGCAGGATCGGTGGGCCGGACCGTGATGCCGCCGAGCGAGCCTTCGAGGACCACGGCGGGCGTGGAGGAAGGAAGGTCCGCAAGCCGGATGGCGCGGTGCGAGGCGAGGTGATCGGTGACGGCCGCGAGACCGTCACCGGAGAGGGTCACCGTGTTGGTCGTGCCCCGCTGGAGAAAGGTCAGGGAAGCCGAGTCCAGCCGCGGAACCGGTTGGATGGCCGCGTGGAGAAGGCCTCCCGCGAAGGTGAGGAAGATTGAAGTTTGAAGTTTCAAGTTCGAAGCGGGGAAGGGGCGGGGGGAGATCGAAGTTTGAAGTTTCAAGATTGAAGCGGGGAAGGGAACTGCCTCGTGACCTCGTCAGCTACGACCTGGTGGGTAGCCGACGACGTGAGGAGGCGGTGGGGGGTTTCAGTTTCAAGATTGAAGCGGGGAAGGGGTGGGCGCTTCGTGACACTGCCCCCGGTGGGAATGGTTACGGGGCGGCGATGTCCTCATCGCCTTTGGAAAGCTCCAGGAACGGCGACGAGGACGTCGCCACCCCGTTCGGCATGTGGGCAAAACCAGGATGTGGGACCGCAATGGTGAAAGGTTCGAAGCCATCATTGCTCTGTGGCTGGGCTTGAGACTTGAATTTTCAGGCTTGGAACTCCCATGGGCCTGCCTCGTGACCTCGTCCGCTACGACCGGATGGGTAGCCGACGACGTCAGGAGGCGGGTCTTGAATCTTCGAACTTCGAACTTCACGAGAACAACCCGGTGACGGCCTCGGCCTGGACGAGTTCGCGGGGTTGGTTGAGGTGGTTCATGACGATCGTGTGCGGATCGATGCCCAGCGCGTGATAGATCGTGGCGACGATCTGCGTGGGATGGACGGGCGAGTCGGCCGGTGAGGAACCGGTGGCATCGGAGCGGCCGTACAGCGCGCCGCGGGAGACGCCCGCTCCGGCGATGAACGCCGTGTAGCAATAAGGCCAGTGATCGCGGCCGTCGGGCGAGTTGGTGTTGCCGCTGGTGGAGACGCCGAGGCGCGGGCTCCGACCGAATTCACCGAGGGCGACGACGAGGGTTTCCTTGAGAAGGCCGCGTTGGTCCATGTCCTCGAGGAGCGCGCTGAGGCCGGAGTCGAGTTTCGGGCAATGGATGTTCCGCAGGGGTCCGAAGTTGGCGGCGTGGGTGTCCCAGGCGTCCACGGTGGGATCGCCGTTGGCGACGGCGGGCCAGTTCATCTGGACGACGCGCGTGCCGGCCTCGACGAGGCGCCGGGCGAGGAGACAGCCCTGGCCAAACGTGTGGCGACCGTAGCGGTCGCGGAGGGAATCGGCCTCCTTGGTCAGATCGAAGGCGTCGCGGGCGCGGCCGCTGGAAACGAGGTCGAAGGCCTTCTGGTAGTACGAGTCGAGGGCGTACTTCTCGACCGCCTTCTCCATGTCGGGCATGGCGTCGTTGACCGACTTCAGGATTCGGGACCGACGTTCCAGGCGTTCGCGGGAGACCTCCGGGCGCAGGGTGAGGTCCGCCAGGTTCAGTTCCTTGGCGGGGTCCTGGTAAAAGTAATAGGGATCGAAGGCCGCCCCAAGGAACCCGGCCGTGCCGCCCTTGCCGATGACGTTCGATTCCTGCAACGGACGCGGGAGCATCACGAACGGCAGCATCGGAACCTCGGGCGGACGCAGTCGGGCGATCTGCGAACCGAGGTGCGGGAAGTCGTTCGGCGCGGGCGGCTCCAGCTGGCCGGAGGGCGACACGCGGTCGGGCGTGTAGCCGGTCATGATCTGGTAGATCGCGGCGGTGTGGTTGAAGAGTCCGACGGGCGTGTAGCTCATCGAGCGGATGAGCGTCGCCTTGTCCATCTGCTGGGCGAGCTTCGGCATGACCTCGCTGAGCTGGATGCCGGGGACCTTGGTCCGGATGGGCTTGAAGTCGCCGCGGATGTTCGAAGGGGCGTCGGGCTTCGGATCCCAGATGTCGATGTGGCTGGGGCCCCCTTGCAGGTAGAGGATGATGACGGACTTCGCGCGGCCCCAACCGTTGCGGGGTTGGGACGCGGCGGGTCCGGCAGTGGCCGACTGCTGGGCCTGCAGCTTGAGGATGTTCGCAAGGCTCAGGCCGGCAAGGCCCGCGCCACCGACACGGAGGAATTCGCGACGGGAGAAGCCGTCACACGTGGCGCCGTATTGGCCGGGGATGGAGATCATGGCGAGGGGTGGGGTTCAGCGGTTGAAGAGGAAGGCGGGGCTGTTGAGGAGGGCCCAGGCAAGGTCCTGGGCGCCGGCCAGGCGCTCGGCTCCGGAGCCAAGCTGGACGGCAGCCAGTTCCTTGTCGGTGGGCGGGCGGCACAGGCAGGCGAGATAGACCTGTTCGATGACCTTCCGGTCGTCGGCTTCCGACTGGATGAGGCGGGCGAGGTCGTTGCCGGAGGCAGTGACGCATTCGCCGAGCATCGGGCCGTTCACGAGGTTCAGGGCGTGGGCCAGCGTGACGTTGCCGGCGCGTTCGCATTCGCAGGCGCTCTGGCGCTTCGGTCGTCCGAACAGCGCGAGGAAGTCGCCGCCGCCCACCATGCCGTCGGGCGCGGTGACGGCGCGGACGCCGGCGGGCATGTCCTTGAACTGCGGCCGGTGACCGGTCGCGACGGCGACGGCGTCGAGGAGCTGCTCGGCCGAGAGTCGGCGCGGGAGGGCGTGGGAGAAGTTGACGAGGTCGTCCTGGTTCCAGCGGTTGGGCGTGATGGAAAGCTGGTAGGCGCGGGACGTGCAGAAGCTGCGCATGAGCTTGCGCAGGTCATGGCCGCCGGCGACGAAATCGCGCTCGAGCATGGCGAGCAGTTCCGGGTTGCTGGGCGGGTTGCCGGCGCGGATGTCGTCGACGGGATCGATGATTCCGCGGCCGAAGAAGTAGCTCCAGAAGCGGTTGACGGTGGAACGGGCGAAGTAGGGATTGTCGGGCGAGGTGAGCCAGTCGGCGAAGGCCTTGCGGGGGTCTTCGTCCGGGGTTGGCGGGCGGGTGTGGCCGTAGGGGACCATGGGCTTCATCACGGCATCGTTCTTGGGATGCCGGACTTCGCCGCCGTCGTAGTTGCGGTAGACGATCTCCTCGGAGACCTGCTCGGAGGCGTAGGTCTCGTTGCCGCGGATGAGGACGTCGCGTCCGAGGGTGCCGCGCTTGAAGGAGACCTGGGCGAAGAACGCGCCGAACTCGTAGTACTGGTTCTGGGTCCAACGTTCGAAGGGGTGGTCGTGGCACTTGTTGCAGTTGAAGCGCACGCCGAGGAACGTCTGCGAGATGTCCTCGGTCATCTTGCCGGAGTCGCGCAGGGCGCGGAGGTAATTGCCGGCGGGGTTCTCGAACGTGCTGCCCTGGGCAAGGACGAGGTCGCGGACGAACTGGTCGTAGGGTCGGTTCTTCGCGAGTTGGCCTTCGATCCAGCTGCGGAAGACCCAGACACCCTTCTTGCCGAGGTTCTCGGAGTTGCACTGGAGCAGGTCGGCGAACTTGTTCGCCCAGAACTCGGAGAAGGCCTTCGAACCCAGGAATTCGTCGACGACGGCCTCGCGCTTCTTCCGGGATTCGGCCGGATCAGCCAGGAACTTGCGCACGCGATCCGCGGTCGGCGGCTGCCCGGTGAGGTCCAGCGACACGCGCCGCAGGAACTCGGCATCGGTGCAGGTGTCCGAAGGCAGGATCTGCATCCGCTTCAGCTTGGCGTTCACGTGCCCGTCGATGGCGTTGTATTCGGGCATCGGGGTGAAGGCGAAGCCGGTGCGATCGCCCATGACGGCGACCTCACGGGCGGAATAGAGCCCCTCGTACCGGACGAGCACGGCCATCTCGCCGCGGCGGAGCGCGGTGAGGGTGTTGTCCTTGATGACGGCGATCTCGTCGTTGTTCGAGGACAGGACGGCGTCGTCGGTGACGTCCCGGGTCGTGCCGTCGTTGTACTGGGCCAGCACGATGAACTGCTGGCGGCGGCCCGGCAGGTCGATCTCCACGGTCGCGGGGAGGATCGTGATGTTGGTGGCGCGGGCGGAGAGCGACTCGAACTTCGCGCCTTCGGCGATCCACTGGCGCAGCAGCATGTGGGACTGCGAGCCCGGCCGGATGACCTGGCGACCCTCGTGCGGCACGTCGCCGAGGGGTTTCTGGAGCATCAGCGATTCATCGACCCGGACGCGGTTCAGGCGACGTCCGCCAAGGTCGTTGATCAAGGCCTGGTAGTCGTACTCGGGATCGTAGCCGCGAAGGGAGAGCTTGAAGCCGTTCTTGCCCTTGGCGGAACCGTGGCACGGCCCGGCGCTGCAACCGGCCTTGGAAAGGATGGGTTCGATGTCGCGGACGAATCCGACCGGCCGGGTCTGGATGCCGCTGACCTTTACCGGCAGCGTGGCTTTCTGTCCGCCGGCTTCGACGGTGACCGTGCCGTCGCCGGTCTTGAGTCCACTGATGAGGCCGTTGGTGGCAACGCGGAGCGTCTCAGAAGCGGTGGTCCAGCGGGCATCGCCGGTCAGGTCGATCCGGCCGCCGTCGGTGCGTTCGCCAATCACCAGCACACGGCGGGCGTCGCGGGCGTCTTCGAGGGTAATGGAGGCCGGTTCAAGGCGGATCGCCTTCAGCGCGGGAAGGGGCGGCGCGGGTGGCAGGACCTTGTCCGATGTTGCCATCTCCGCAGCAACGGCCATCGAGGCGAGCCAGCCCAGGCCGGTGGCCAGGGCGAGAGGTTGGAGCAGAATGCGCATAGTGGGACCTTCTTGAGGCTACGCCGCGGCGCGAAGGATGCGCAAGAGGCCGGGTGGGA
Source organism: Limisphaerales bacterium (assembly GCA_965283655.1). Lineage (GTDB taxonomy): Bacteria > Verrucomicrobiota > Verrucomicrobiia > Limisphaerales > UBA9464 > UBA6176. The sequence goes on from CBDIPJ010000005.1 coordinate 178,087, forward strand.
AGATTCCGGGGTCAGGACATCCTCCACGTCGCGTCCGCCGTGGTTCTCGGAATGCCGCAATTCCTCACCTTCGACACCCGTCAGGCTGATCTCGCATCATCGGCCGGACTTCGGGTCCTGCGTCCCTGACCGGAGGCAGGCCTTTGCGAGCAGCGGGAGGGCGGCACCCAACAGAGGGCGGAGGGGAAGCAGGGTCGACACTTGAAGGCGGCCTGCCGTTGTTGGCGAGCGTGCTTTCGGGGGTGGGGCCGGAGTGCAGGCCCGGGACGGAGAGCTTGCTGGGGGTGGGGAGCGGCGAACATGATCGGATGCGTGACAGTCCAAACCGGAGCGCAAGGGGGTGGAGAGGCGAAGGCGGGAACGCTGGAGTCCTTGCAGGTGCTCCGTGGGTTCGCGGCCATGATCGTGGTGTTGTGTCATGTCAACGGCGCGTTCAATGAACGCTTTTCCGTGAAGCCCTTGGGGCCGCTTCTGGATGGAGGTTACGTGGGGGTGGACCTCTTCTTCTGCCTCAGCGGGTTCATCATGTACTACACCTCCAGGAATCAGATCGGGGTGCGTGGAGGGGCGGTGGAGTTCATGATGCGTCGGATCCTGCGGATCTACCCGCTGTATTGGATCCTGACATTCCTGACGATCGGGGTTGCCCAGTTCGAGTCGCATCTGGTGAACGACTGGAAACTGAATGTACCCTACGTCGTCAAATCCCTGTTCCTGGTGCCGCAACCCTTCGCTCCGGTGATGTACCAGGCGTGGACCTTGGTTCATGAGGTGAAGTTTTATGCGGTGTTTGCCGGCTTGATGCTGCTGCCTGTCCGGTGGGCGGTCTGGGGATTCTGGGTTTGGGTTGGGGGTTCTTTCGTGGTGCTGTGCGTGAGCCATTTCGAGGCGGGCTGGTTGCTTGGGAGCCTGGCTGGCAAGGGGCTGACGTATTTCTTCCATCCGGCGAGTCTGGAGTTTGCGCTTGGGATAGCGGCTGCCTGGGTCGTCCTGAAGGCGCGCACCGAGGCCTGGATGGATGCGGGGGTGCTGTTGTTGGGGGTGATGAGCACTGGACTGCTGCTCGTCTATTTCAATGAACTGAAGCCGGAGACGCGATATTTTGCATTGGTCATGTTCATCCTGCCGACCTTCTTCCTGGTGTTGGGCGGGGCGCTGGTGGAACGGCGTTGGCGGATGAAGTTTCCCCGACTTCTCGTCTTCCTTGGGAACGCTTCCTATTCGACCTATATGACCCACGCCCTGCTTTTGCCATCCATGGTCTGGATGGTGATTCCGGAGAAGTCATCGCCAGGCCTGTTGGTGTGGGCGGCGCTGGCGATTGGACTGTTGCTGCATGGGCTGGGGGCAGGGGTTCATTGGGGCCTCGAGGCTCCGATGCATCGTTGGTCCAGGTCCCTGATGCAGAGTTGGCGGTCGCGGTCGCCTCGGGGCACAACCTGACACTGTTCCCGTGCCGATGGGGGTTCCTCCCTGTTTGGGGCTCGCCGGCCGCACAGGGGAAGGGTAAGTCAGATGTATGGATTCATCCGGAAATCGAACGCCTCGGGGAGCGTTGAACGGCGGCCTGCTGGTGGTGCTGGTGTGGATGTTTTCGGGATGTGACAACGCGGCTTCTTCCGGCAAGAACGGGAGTTCACCGGCGACAGCCCCGCTCGACTACCTCGCCGCGCAGGGGCAGGCAAAGAAGCACTCCGAGAAGGTAGTTTCCCTGGCGCAGGTCCAACAGGCGTTGCAGCAGTTCCAGGCCTCGGAGGATCGATGGCCGAAGGACCTGCAGGAACTGGTGAAGGCTGGCTTCCTGGCTGCGGTTCCGGTGGCCCCTGCGGGTCAACGTGTGGTGTATGATTCCAGTGCCGGCACCGTGCGCATGGTGCGGGCGCAACCCTGATTTCCCGACAATCCACGACCATGAAATACCTGATCCGTGAGAAGCTGCTGTGTCTCGGAGACGACTTTGTCATCCGGGACGAGTCCGGGCGCGTGCGTTACCAGGTGGACGGGCGGGCGTTCACCCTCCTGCGGGAAAAGCTGTCCTTTCAGGATGCCTCCGGGAATGAGGTCGCCTTCATCCGAGAGAAGCTTTTGGCGCTTCGGAAGTCCTACGAGATCCACCGGGACGGGGATCGCGTGGCCGTGGTGAAGAGGGACCTCTTCAACCTGTTCCGCGTGGGTTTCACGGTGGATGTGCCGGGCCCGGACGACTATGAGGCGACCGGATCGATCCTGGACCACGAGTACACCTTTCGACGGGGTGGGCGGAAGGTGGCGGAGGTTTCGAAGAAGTGGTTCACGCTGCGTGACACCTACGCGGTGGAGATCGAGGACGGCGAGGATGATGTCCTGATCCTGGCGGCTGCGGTGGTGATCGACCAGATCTGCCATGATCGGGATGGATCTGAGTCCGAAGACTGATCGCAGCCATGGACGAGGGCACACCCAAGGTCCGGCGGGAGTTCCTGACGACGCAATGGAGCGTTGTGTTGCAGGCGCGCAACCCACGGGAGTCCCAGGCGGCGGGTGCATTGGAAACCCTTTGCCGGTCCTACTGGTTTCCGCTCTACGCGCACGTGCGGCGCCAGGGACAGAGTCCGGCTGACGCGCAGGATACGACGCAGGCCTTCTTTGCCCGGGTGCTGGAGCGTCGGACGCTGGAGTTGGCCGATCGAGAGCGGGGACGTTTCCGATCGTTCCTTCTGGCATCACTCCGACATTTCATGGCGGACGAGCGGGACCGGGTGACTGCGTGGAAGCGGGGTGGACGGGTCCAGCATGTGCCCCTGGATCCAACCGCAGCCGAATGCCAGTTGGAACAGGAAGGCCTGGCGCAGGGGGCGGACGAACTTGGCTACGATCGCGCGTGGGCGCGTTCGGTGCTGGAGCGGGTCCGGGAACGTTTGCGGACGGAAGCAGACACGGGATCGCGTCGTCCATTGTTTGATGCGTTGCACCCTGAAGGCGGCGGTGAACTGGAATCCTACGAGGTGATCGGGTCCCGGTTGGGGATGTCGGAAGGAGCCGTCAAGCTGGCGGCCTTCCGGTTGCGCCAGCGCTACCGGGACCTGATCCGCGAGGAAGTGGCACAGACGGTGGCGGATCCCGTTGAGGTGGATGACGAGATCCGGCACCTGCTGAGGGTGCTGGGAGGTTGACGAGAGCCTTGTTTGGCGTCCCTCGAACGCCGGCCTTTTTCCCCGCGTCCGGATTGGATAGGGTTTCGGGAAGGCCATGAGGAAGTTCCGAACCGAATCCAGCGCTTCACCCATCCATTCCCGCTCCTCACGGCGGGAACTTGAGGGTTTGGACCGTGGTGGCGAGGGCGACCGTGGTTCGTCCCGAAGGGGACGTCGTCGTGAGTCCCGGCGGGACAGATCGACGGATCATCCGCCGGGAAGGCGTGGATGGCTTGGTTTTTGCCTTCTGGCGTTGATCGTCGTGGGAGGTCCGCTCTTCTGGTTGCTGGCGACTGGGGGGCCGGAGTTCCAGACACACCGGATGGAACGTTGGTCCCGGAGGACAAACGCTTCCTCGCCCTGGGATGCGCGTTGAGGTCGCTTCCGATGGAACGGAAAGCCGAGGTGGCCGATGGGTTCGTGCACACCGTGACGTTTGCGGAAACCGATGGAATGCCGCGTGAAGGGCTTCGCAGCATTGAGTTGTTGTTCGATGTGAGGAAGCCGGACGACCTGCACTCGGAGGAGAAGCGGGTGACGCGATTGGTGCGGGGGGAAGTCCGGGACCTGGAAACAGGGGAAGTCTGGACGGCGCGTCCGATGCGCTGGTTTCGAACGGAGGACCGGGTGGTCTTCGAGCGTGCCCGCGATGGGCAGTCGGCGAAGGGCGAGGTGGTGCTGGCGGGATCCACGAACGTGCTTCGGGGTTGGTCGGTGACGTTGTGGACGCATGATCTGGTGACGCTCGCTGTGCGGTGTCATCTGTCGGAAGAGATGCCCGAGGGGTTTGCTCCCCCGCATCCCGGCGAGTGGGCCTTCCGGGTTCCGACAACGGTCGGGAAAGTTCAATGGGCGTACCCGCATGGTCGGTACACCACGTGGACGGAAGGGAAGCCGATGCCTCGTGCGCGTGTGGTTGCCGCTGCATGGGACCGAGCTGGGGCTGGATGGGTGTGGGGTTGGGTATCACTGGCGTTGGGAATGGTGGTGGCGGGTGTGGCCGGCATGGTCGGGCGCGTGGAGGCCGGTCTGCCGGTGGGGCCCTGGCGGACGGGACTGAGCCTGGGGTTGGTCTTTGGAGGCATGGGGTTGGTTCAGGTGATCCTGCGTCCTGCCTTCCAGGGAACCGACGAATGGGCAACGACCCAGTCCTGGCTTGGGTTGTCGGTGGATGAGGCGCGCGCGGCGGAGAATTCCGGGTTTGTCCGCAGGGTTCACTACGACCGGTTGGTGGCGCGTCCCCACCAGCAGTTGACCACGGCGGATGTTGGGCGGCCGGATGACTTCCAGGCCGAATCCGCGGGTACCATGGGTTCGCGGTCATTGACGGAGTCTGCGACTGCGGCGCGGGCTTCGAGGTTCCTGCAATGGTGGGTTTCGGGAGTTCCACCGGCGGGCCAGGTTTTCCGGATGCGGTTGGGCCACCTGTTGTTGGTGAGCCTTTCGGTGGTGGTTGCCGGTGTCTTGTTGGCGCGTGGGTCGGGCGCCCAGGCTGGCGAGCATTGGCTGGGATGGTGCTTTGTGATGGTTCCGTCCCTGGGACACTTCGCCACCGGTGCCGGCGTGGATCCCATCCTCCTCGCGTGCGTCGTCGTCCTGGGCGCGGCTCTGGCCTCGATGGTCAATCGTGCGGACCAGACCTCGCGGGTGATGCTGGTGGTTGGATGGGCCCTGGGAATGCTGGTGCACACGTCCGTGGTCGGTGTTGTGACGGCGATCGCGGTGGCCATGGGGCTGCTGGGGCAGGCCCTCTTCCGATTCAAGGATTCCGCCACGGAAACATCCGGTCCACCCGCTCCGGCAATGGGGGCCGTGGGATGGGGAGGGCTGGCGATCGGACTGTTGTTTGCGAGGCTGGTTTCGACGGACGGATATGATGCGACCGTGGACGCATGGGTCTGGTCGCAGTGGTCGCGCTGGGGAGGGTCCTGGGTGCCCCCCTATTGGCTGGTGGTGGTCGTGGCGTGCGGTGGGCTGTGGGCTGTGGAGCGAGTGGCCGTTGCCTTCAGATGGTTGAGTCGCGAGGGCCATGGTCAGCGCCCCCTGTGGCTCCAGATGCTGGCGTTGGCGATCCTGCTCGGGCTTTTGTGGAACACCTTCCGAAGTGCCCCGAGGCTCGGGATGCTGACGGAGGCCGTCCCGGCATGGGAAATCCTGATGGGGCGGGAGCGACTCCTGCCGCCCATTGGACTCCCCGCGCCGTCGGCAATCATCCCATCCACCGGTGTCTATGTGTGGAGCCTGATCGAATCGTTCCTCGCGTCCTGGGGGCCCGGCGATGCGGATCACCTGACCTCCGTGCTTTTCTGGCAGATGGGGGGGGCGCCGGAGACCTTGATGCCGTCCTGGATACGGCAGTGTCTCACAACGCTGCTGGCGTGTGGATTGGCGTTGTCGCTCTGGCGGATTTCGGAGCGGCGCAACTGGGGGCGGTTCGGAAGGCTGGTGATGGTGTTGGTGGGCCTGGCAGCCGCCTTGATCCTGCTCGCGCTTGGCTCCAGAAGTGTCGTGGAGTCCCGCAGCTTCCATGGACGACACCTGTTGGGCGTGTACGTCCTGTTGATTCCCCTGATGTTCCTGGGCTGGAAGGGGCTGATGGTCCGATGGGAGAGGACGGCCCCGCGGAAGCTGGCCTTCATCCTGATCCTGCCGATGCTGCTCTTTCAGACCGCGGCCATCGTCACGACGATCCACCGGTACTTCGGATGAAAAAGGGCCCGGTGTCCTTGCGGGAACACCGGGCCTTGCTGAAGCAGCGGGAGGGCTCATTCCGGATCATTCGCGACCCCGGCCCTTGCGTCCACCGGCGCCCGGTCCACGACCTTCCGGGCGGGCGACCTTGCCGGCCTCGATGTCGGCGTGGAGTGCAGCGCGCTCGGATTCGTCGAGCTTGCCGTCCTGGTTGGCGTCGTACTTGGCGACGATTTCGGGAGGCGGACCCTGGCGGCGGGGGCCGGCGCCCGGTCCACGACCTTCCGGGCGGGCAACCTTGCCGGCCTCGATGTCGGCGTGGAGTGCAGCGCGCTCGGATTCGTCGAGCTTGCCGTCCTGGTTGGCGTCGTACTTGGCGACGATTTCGGGAGGCGGACCCTGGCGGCGGGGGCCGTGGCCCGGGCCGTGACCTTCCGGGCGGGCAACCTTGCCGGCCTCGATGTCGGCGTGGAGTGCGGCGCGCTCGGATTCGTCGAGCTTGCCGTCCTGGTTGACGTCGTACTTGGCGACGAGTTCGGCAGGCGGACCCTGACGGCGCATGCCCTGGCCGCGGGGGCCGCGGGGGGTGCCGTTGTCGCCGGTGTTGGTGGTGTCCTCGGCGAGGACCGTGGTGGAGAGGACGGCAGCGAGGGTGGCCGCGGTGCAGAGGATCTGGAGTGTCTTCATACGATCGGAGTTTTTAGGTGACGCTTGTTCTCTCTCGGCCGGTCGTCTTCGTGGCGGTCGGTCGATCTGGAGCGACGCTAGCCGAGTTGTGGCGGGGTTCGACGGGGATGGGTTCGAAGCGGGGATTGGTGATGCGAAGGGGGGATTTGAAGGGATGAATCGGGGATCCTCGTGATCACCGCCGGTGAAGTGGTAGTGGAACAGGGAGCGAACGGACGGTTCGTGAACTGGCGAGGTTGTGTGCCGGGCAGTATTTGGGTGAAATCGGACTCCTCCGAGGGACACCGCGGACCGCGATGGTGCGGGCGGTGTCGGCGGAGGTTACGGTGCTGGTGCTGGATGCGGCCGGGTTCCGGCGCCTGATGGGAGAGCAGGGTGGCAGCCGTGGCGACCCGGCCTTGGCGTTGTATCGCAGGATTTCATGAAGCGGATCATCACATTGGATGGAGGGGCGGCGACGGGGAAATCAACAGCCATGCTCCGGCTGAGCCGGACGCTGGGCTGGCATGGCATTTCGACGGGTCATGTCTATCGGGCGGCCACGCTGCTGGCGATGGCGGAGGACATCACCCCGGAGCAGGCGCCGGAGCGCTTGGTGGCGCGGTTGCAGGAGGGGGGGCTGTCGTACAATCAGGCGACCCACAGCTACTTCCTCATCCGGCCCGGTTTGGGAGCGCGGCCATTGCCGGTGGAGGTGCTGACTTCCCCGGAGGTTTCGGCGAAGACACCCTCCTACAGCCGCGTGCCCGAGGTCCGGGCGGCGTTGCTGGACTTCCAGCGGGGGTTGTACCGGGATCCTGGGTTGGTTGCGGATGGGCGTGATTGCGGGACGGTGGTGTTTCCGGAAGCTCCGCTGAAGATCTGGCTGGAAGTGGACGGCGTGGAGGCGGCACGGCGGTTGAACCGGGGGCAGGGTGTGCCCTTCGAACAGGCTTACGTGGACGTGCTGGAGCGGAACCGCCTGGATCGGAACCGGGGAACGAGCCCGATGGCCGCCGCGGCGGATGCGATCGTGGTGGATACGACCCGGTTGACGGCAGACGAGGTTTTTGCGGTGGTTCTGGAGTTGACGCGACGTCGGGGGTTGGCCCCCCGCGTTGGCGAATGACAAGGACGTAACCGGGGCGGGGTTTCCGGCGTCCGAAGGTTTCAGATGGCAATGCGATCAGCAGGAGTCACACATATGAAGCACTTGAAGGTATGGGTGGTGGCGGGAATGACGTTGGCGGCGTCCAGCGGCGTGGTCCATGGCAAGGAAGCGGAGAAGGATGCCGCCCGGCCTCGCATGAACGTTCGCAAGGTCATGACCCAGTTCGACAAGGACAAGAACGGGAAGATCGAGGGGGCCGAAGCCGAGGCGCTGCGAAAGGCGTTTGAAGGCGACCTGAAATCCCAGTTGTCGAAGTACGATCGCGACGGCAACGGCAAGCTCGACGACACCGAGGTTGCGGCCATCAAGGTCAAGGCCGCGGTGGGTGCCGGTGGCGTGGTCGCACCGAAGGGACCGCCCAAGACCAAGCGTCCGGTCGAAGGTGCCCCGGTGGAGTAGGCAGAAACTGGAAAGCCAAAGGGCCCGGTGAAGTCACCGGGCCCTGGATCCAACCGCTTGCTGCGCGCCCCTTGGGGCGGCCGATCACCACCAGAACGACGGGTCACCGGTCGTCCGCACCCGCATCTGCTGGAACTTCACCCAGGCGGTGTGTCCGTCGAGATAGAGCAGGTTGCCGCCTGCGGGAAGCGTCCCGTTCAGGTGCGCCGACTGATGGCCACGCCAGCCGCCGTCGATCTTGGTGTAGCGGTTCCTCGTCCGGTCCGCACTGTTGCTGCCGATCGAAATGGTGGCATCCGCGATGATGACACGGTCCGAAGGACCGGGCTCGAACTGCACGCCGCCGATCGTCCATGGAGCCGGGTTCAGGGATTCGGTGATGTTGGTCCGTTGGATGCGGCCTGAGCCATTGAACGCAAATGCGTAACCAGCGACGCGATACCCGTTCTCGGAACGGGTGAGTTCGTTGGTGGAATCGGTCGTGAAGCGCCAGAGCTCGTCGTTGTTCTGTTTCGCGAAGGCCGGACAATACAGGATGCCGCGCTGCCCGCCGTTCTTGACGATGGCATTGGCCGCCCGGGCCGGGATGTCCCAGGGCCATGCCGCGCCCGAGCAGTCCGGAAACCTGTCCTTGTTGTCGTGGGCATACATCAGGGAGGCGATGCCCAGCTGCTTCAGGTTGTTGTTGCACCGGACGGCGATGGCCTTCGACTTGGCCTTGCTGAGCGCCGGCAGGAGCATGCCGGCCAGGATCGCGATGATGGCGATCACAACCAGCAGCTCGATCAGGGTGAAGGCCGCCTTCAGGGACGACGGCCCGCGGGGGTCGGTTTTCATGATACGGACAGGGTCATTTCTCAAACGCGTGTGGTGGATGTTGGGACGCTGCCGTTGTTCCTGCGATCCTGCCATGAAGTCTTGCGGAATAATTCATGAGGAATTTTCCCGGGAGTCGACGGCTGGACACTTCTGGGGTGCAATCCGCCCGTGAAGTCCGGACTCGCGACCGCTGCCGTTCCTGCAGGTCCCCTGCACGTTCTCGTGCGGGGTGAGCGGCGCGCGTACTTCGGGGAAGCGACTATTTCCGGCTGTCCTGGCACCCGGAGGTTCGAAGGTTCCTGGCGGCCGCCATCCGCGACGGGGCGGTGGATGTGGCGGCTTCGCGGCTCACAACGGGAAACCTGCCCGTCTACGTCGAGGCCGAGAAGGCGCTGGCCTCGTGGATGGGAACCCCCGCTGCGGTCCTGACAGCGTCGGGATACAGCGCCCCGATGGTCGCCGCTCAGGCGTTGGCCTCCCGCTGCGACGGGGCCGTCCTGGTGCGCGGGACGCATCCGTGCCTTCGGGATGCGGCGATGGCCAGTGGGTTGGCGTTGGCGGAAGTTTCGGGACCGGACGAACTGATGGAAACCTGCCGCTCGAAAGGTTGGCAGCGTCCCTTGCTGTTGCAGGAAGGGGTGGGGCCGTTGACGGGGCGGATGCGCCCGCTGGCCCCTTGGCTGAACGCGCTCCCCGCGGAAGGCGTGTGTCTGTTCGACGATGCCCACGGGGTCGGAACGCTGGGCGTTCGCGGGCGCGGTGCCATGGAATTGGAGGGACTCCGCGACCCGCGGGTGGTGGTGGCGTTCACGCTGAGCAAGGCCTTCGGCCTGTATGGCGGGGCGATCGCAGGGCCCCGGTGGTTGCCGGGGGCCGTCTGGAAGGACAGTGGGGCCGCCCGCGGCGGAACCCCGATTCCGCCGGCCTATGCCGCGGCGGTCCCGATCGTGCTCCAATTGCTGTCCGTCGAGGGCAGCCAGTGGCGCGAGCGGATCGGACAGCATCGCGAACGGATGTTGCAGGCGATGGAGGGTGCTTTCGGCGCGGATGCGTCCGGTCATGTGGGGCCGGTGTTCGGGATCGTGCCCAAGGACGCTGCGGCGCAGCGGCGGCTTTCGAAAGGGCTGCGGGCCGCCGGTATCGAACCTCCGTTCATCCAATACCCGGGCGGGCCGGAAGCGGGGTTGTTCCGGTTGTCCCTCTCGTCCGCGCATGCGTCGACGGTCGTGTCCCGGTTGGCAACGGTTCTTGAAGGCCGACGCGGCGAATGGCGGATGTGGTGAGAAGGCGTCCTCCTGGCGCTTGTCCGGACAAAAATCCCACCTTGCGATGCTTGGTATGGCCGTTAGCGTAGCGGAGCGATTTCGTCTGCTTTGACGGATCCACCATTATGGAGCAGCAGAAGGTCTATTATTTCGACAACAACGCCACCACCCGGGTGGCGCCCGAGGTGGTTGATGCGATGATCCCATTCCTCCGGGAATTCTGGGGGAATCCCTCGAGTGCCTACGGATTTGGCGCGCAGGTCCACGGTCACGTCGAGGCGGCCCGCGAAAAAGTGGCCACGCTGGTAGGCGCGGATCCGAAGGAAGTCGTCTTCACGAGCTGCGGAACGGAATCCAACAACTCGGCGATCCACTCGGCGCTCGTGACCTCCGGCAAGAGGCACGTGATCACCACCAAGGTGGAGCACTCCGCCAACATCAGCTTCGGGGCACACCTCGAGAAGATGGGCTTCGAGGTGACCTACCTGCCGGTGGAGTCGGACGGATCGCTGGACCTCCATGTGCTGGAGCAGTCCATCCGGCCGGACACCGCCATCGTCTCGGCGATGTACGCCAACAACGAAACCGGCGTGATCTTCCCGATCGAGGAAGTGGCCGCGATCTGCCGCAGCAAGGGCGTGCTTTGCCACACGGACGCAGTCCAGGTCCCGGGCAAGCTCCCGATCGATGTGAAGCGTCTGGGCGTGGATTTCCTGTCGTTGAGCGCCCACAAGCTGCATGCGCCCAAGGGCGTCGGGATGCTCTACGTCAAGAAGCGCACCCGCTACACGCCGTATGTCATCGGCGGCCATCAGGAACGCGGACGCCGTGGCGGTACGGAAAGCGTGGCGAACATCGTCGGCTTCGGTCGTGCCGCGGAACTGGCGCTGGCCACCCTTGAGGACGAGAACACGCGCGTGCGTGCCCTGCGCGATCGGTTGGAAGGTTGGATCCTGTCCAACATTCCGAACACGGTCCGCAACGGCGCCAAGGAACCGCGGTTGCCCAACACGGCGAACATCGCGTTCGACTTCGTCGAGGCCGAGGCCGTGCTCATGCTTCTGGACCAGGTCGGCATCTGCGCCAGCTCCGGTTCGGCCTGCACGACCGGTTCCCTCGATCCCTCCCACGTCCTGTCGGCCATGGGCATCGTCCCGATGCGTGCGCGGGGTTCCGTGCGGTTCAGCCTGGGCATCTACAACACCGCCGAGGACGTGGACTACGTCCTGCAGCACCTGCCCCGGATCATCCAGAAGCTGCGCGACATCTCGCCGCTGAGCCCGGAGCATCCGGACAACGACCGCTACGACATCGAGGCGGCGCGCAAGAAGCACGAAGAGGAGATGGCGTCGGTCAAGGAGTGAGCGACGACTTCGACTTCCGTTTTGGGGGCATCGGACGCCTTTATGGGCGCGATGCCCTCGTGCGTTTGCGGACATCCCACGCGATGGTTGTTGGGATTGGCGGCGTGGGTTCGTGGGTCGTTGAGGCGTTGGCGCGGACTGGCGTTGGGCGACTGACGCTGGTGGATCTCGACGAGGTCTGTGTCTCCAATGTGAACCGGCAGTTGCCGGCAATGGATTCCACCCTGGGCAGATCCAAGTGCGAGGTGATGGCGGAACGGGTCCGCGGGATCCACGCCGGGACGCGGGTGGACGTGCGTCTGGAATTCTTCACGGCCGACACCGCCCACCGATTGCTCGGGTTGGCGCCGGAGCACGCTGCGGATCGACCGGATGTGGTGGTGGATGCGATCGACAGTGTCGTGAACAAGGTCCGGTTGATCGCCCTTTGCACCGAGCATCGGCTCCCATTGGTCGTGTGCGGCGGCGCCGGTGGGCGGCGCGATCCGACCGCCGTGCGGGTCGAGGATCTGGCGCGGGTGACGCACGATCGGTTGTTGAGCGAGGTGCGGAAGCGTCTGCGCAAGGAACACGGGTTCCCGCGGAACGATCGGAAGTTCGGGGTGGAATGCGTCTGCTCGGCGGAAACGCCGGTGTTTCCCGCGAAGGATGGTTCCGTGTGTGCCGTACGCGAGGCGGCGGAAGCGGGCGAGTCGATGCGGCTGAACTGCGACGGGGGCTTTGGATCGGCGACGTTCGTGACGGGCGCGTTTGGATTCGCTGCGGCCGCGCGGGCGGTCGCCCGGTTGGCGGGAGGGTAAACCCCAGAAAACGAAAAACCCTCCGCGAAACCAAGGGGTCGACGGAGGGTGTTGGATGAACGCGTGGAAGCGCCGTTCAGGCGCGCCGCCGGCCCCAGGCAATCAGCCCGGCCAGACCCAGGACTCCCAGCGCGATCGTTCCGGGTTCCGGAACCACTTCGACGCGGACATTGTCCACCAGTCCGAAGGACAACGCGGAGTTGTCCGAGACGGAGGAGAATGGATCGAAGTATCCGACCGAGATGTTGCCTTCGAGGGACACGCCGTTGCTGGAGCCGGTGAGCGAGGCGATCGGAAGCCCATCGATGGACCAGGTCACGATGTTGTCGATGCGGGTGATTTCCACCGCCCGCCAACCGAATCCGACCGTCCCTGCGGCCAGGCCTCCGGTCTGTTGGGCAAAGGCGGCGGATTGGCTGGCGGGAGCCGTCTGGCCGCCGGGGAACGTCACGGTGTAATAGGCATTCGCCGCGTCGCGCGTGGCTGCGCCCGTGGCGAAGTAAGCGGGCCCTTCCGGTTGGAGGGTGGCCCCGACATACGCCCGGTAATCCTGAGCAGCACCTCCTTCGCCGGAGGCACCGAACCAGCCCGTTCCGGCCGGAGCGGCACCGGACCACAGCAAGGCCCCGTTGCCTGCCAGACCTACGCCCATGGAGGCGAATTCCGTGGCGCCGGCGCCCCCCCCGGGGAATGGCCCGTTGATGTTCATCCACAGGTCGAACTTCACGGAATAATTGCCGCTGAAGCTCTGCCCGATCGGAACGATGTTGAGGCCGGCGTTTGCCGCCGGGGCGACCATGTTCGCGGTGAACTTCACGCCGAAGGTGGTGCCTCCGGAGTTCGGTGCCGCCGGGATCCCATCCGCGCTGTAGTCGTAGGCGAAGGCGACCGCGGTGTCCGCGCTCGACTGGTAAACGGCCCAGTTGGCGGAGGTGTTGGTATCGAAGGTGTCCTGGAACAGGGTCTGGCCCAGAAGTGTTGGCGCGAGTGCCACGGCCCCGACGGCGACGGCCCGTGTCTTCCAGCGTGGTTTGGTTTTCATGATCCTCAGAATTGTCCCAGTCGCGTTACTCCCACCGGCGATGCCTGTAAACAGCTATTTCGGCCCGGAGATGTGTGCGCCGATCGTCCCATGAACCAGCCGCATGCGATGGACAATCCGCGTCGCTGGTAGCCCCGCCCATGGGGACGGCTTCGCCCTTCGCGTCGTCAGGGTTGGCCGGTCGCTTCGCTCCGGGAAACCTTGAGCCGCAAGTCGACGTTGCCGTCGGGGGCGAGGTTCGGGATGACCGAGAGGTTGAGCTGTCCGCCGGTATCGTTGCCGATACTGACCTGGGCCTCGGTGCCACCGCCCGTGATGATCCGCGGGGCGGAGAGGACGTCGATGCCGTCGGTCTTTCGCAGACGTTCGAGGAGTGCTTTGGATCCCTCCGGGTCGAGTGCGGCGAAGCCAGCGGCGCCGCCCGCCGGTGCACTCCCGATGCCCAGGGTGGCGAGGGCCTCCGGCGAGCCCTCGAAGATCATTTGCTCGAGCATCACGTTACCGGAGTTGATGTCCGGCTGGGCTACCGAAGGGATGGCGAGGACCCAGGCCTGCTTTCCATCCGCGCTGGTCCAGGCAGGGAAGAGCGCGCCGCCCTTGAGCGGCACCCGGCTGACCATCCAACCCGGTCCGGTGCCGGGCGCTTCCTCGGTTGCCGTCGTGAGAGGTGGGTTGGGTGGCGGGGCGTTGGCGGGAAGCGGTGCCTTCTTTGGTGTCGCCTGGTTGCGCCGCAGGTTGGCCACGTCGCCCCGAAGGCGAAGGACCTCCGCCTGGAGTGCTTCGCGGGCGCGATTGTCGGCCGCGAGGGCATCCGGGTCCGGCCGGGACTTTGCCAGGACTTCCTCGGTTGCCGCGAGGCGCGCGGACAGGTCGGCGTATTCCTCCTGGAGCCGCGCGTGCGAACGATGTTCGAGCAACCATCCCACGCCGATGGCGGCGATGCAGACCAGCGCGGCGGCAAGTGGAAGACGGGAAGAACTCATGGCAGCGAGGACAAAACACCGGCAGCGGCAAAACGGCACGCGGTTTTCTGGCAGGTACGGTCCCGTGAAAAGATGCGCGCATATGCGCGAGAAGGCGCCCATAAGCGAAAAGTGGCTGCGGTACTCGCTGGGCTGATCCGGGAAGCATCTCCTCTCATCTTCCTCAAGATCAGTCGGATCAGCCTGATCCGTCCGATCAGACTGATCCCCTTCCACAGGCTGGCACGAGGCGTGCATTGAGGGCTGGCACGATGATCACACTCGATGGATCGCAGGGAGAGGGAGGCGGGCAGATCCTCCGGACGGCTCTCGCGTTGAGCGCGGTGACGGGAACGCCGTTCGAGATCACCGGGATCCGTGCGCGCCGGGCAAAGCCGGGATTGATGCGGCAGCATCTGGTCTCGGTGCGGGCCGCGGCTGCGGTTTGTGGAGCGCAGGTCACCGGCGGTGAGTTGGGTTCGACGGCCTTGCGGTTCGTCCCGGGTCCCGTCCGGGGCGGAACGTACGCGTTTGATATCGGATCCGCGGGCAGCACGCTGCTGGTGGCGCAGACGATCCTTCCCCCGCTCCTGCGGTCCGGACAGGAAAGCGCGGTCACATTCGGGGGGGAACCCACAATCCGTTTGCTCCGTCGTTTCCCTTCGTGGAAGGCGCGTTTCTTCCGTTGCTGGACCGGATGGGATTCCTCTGCCGGATGCGTCTGGAAAAGGCCGGCTTCTATCCCGCCGGCGGTGGGCAATCCCGCATGGATGTCGGTCGCCGGCAGGGTCGGGCGCCGCTCGTCCTCGAGTCGGTTCCGGCCACGCCACGGATCGGTGCGCGCGTCTGTGTCGTTGGGCTCGACCTGGAGATCGCCCACCGCGAGATGGCGGCGCTCGGCCAGGAACTTCCGCTGGATGCCGGGTGCTCCGTGATCGATCGGTGCCCGGGAGCGATCGGGATCGGGAACACCGTCCACGTCACCGTGGAGTTGGACGGCTACAGCGAGGTGTTCACGGCGCATGGCGAGCGGGGTGTGCCGGCCGAAGCGGTCGCAGCGAACGCGGCCGCGCAGGCGAAGGCCTTCCTCGCGAGTGGTGCCGCCGTGGGCGAACACCTCGCCGACCAACTGTTGCTGCCCATGGCGCTGGCCGCGGGCGGGTCGTTCACGACCCATGTGCTGAGCACGCACACGCACACGCAGATCGGCGTGATGGAGACTTTCGTTGGAAACTGTGTCCGGACCGAGACGTGTGGTCCGGGGCTGTATCGGGTGCACGTCCAAGCTGTCTGAGAACTGAGGAAATACTGTCATGAACCTGAACGAAATCGTCCGTGCCCCGTGGAAGCAGTGGGGAACCGGACTCGACCAGCCGGCGATCCAGCAGATGGAGCGCGCCTGCGAATTGCCGATCTCCGTGGCGGGCGCGTTGATGCCCGACGCGCACGTCGGGTATGGCCTGCCGATCGGTGGGGTGTTGGCGACGGCTGGCGCCGTGTACGCCGTTGGCGTGGACATTGCCTGCCGCATGAAGCTCACCGTCCTGGATTGCCCGGTGTCCCATCTGGAGCAACGACGCGACGCGCTCGTGGGGGCGATCGCGGCCGAGACGCGCTTCGGGATGGGCGCGAAGTTCAAGGACCGCCGCCAGCACGACGTGATGGACGCGGACTGGAACTTCAGCCCCGTGACGCGCCAGAACAAGGATCGCGCCTGGGCCCAGCTGGGAACGAGCGGATCGGGAAACCACTTCGTGGAGTTCGGCGTGTTGACCGTGCCGACGGAGGCGCCGGCGTCCGGTGGGGAGCCGTTGTCGGGATTGGCGCCGGGTTCGTACCTGGCGTTGCTGAGCCACAGCGGATCGCGTGGAACCGGGGCGGCCGTGTGCGCGCACTACAGCAAGCTGGCGAAGGAGCGGCATCCGGAGTTGGTGTCGCCGTACACGCACCTCGCGTGGCTGGACCTGGATTCCGCGGAGGGACAGGAGTACTGGGCGGCGATGGAGTTGATGGGGCGTTATGCCGCTGCCAACCATCGCCTGATCCACCAGCACATCGCGCGCAACCTGGGTCTGGAGGTCCTCCTGGACGTCGAGAACCACCACAACTTCGCGTGGAAGGAGACGCACGTCATCGACGGCGTTGCCCGCGAGTTGGTGATCCACCGCAAGGGCGCGACGCCTGCTTCGGCGGGAGTCCTCGGGGTGATCCCGGGTTCGATGGCGTCGCCGGGGTTCGTCGTGCGCGGACGTGGCGTGGATGCGTCGTTGCACTCGGCTTCACACGGCGCGGGCCGCGTGATGAGCCGGACGAAGGCGAACGCGACCTTCCAGTGGTCGGATGTGACGCCGCGGTTGCGCGAGGCCGGTGTCGAGTTGTTGAGCGCCGGACTCGACGAGGTGCCGATGGTCTACAAGGACATCCATCAGGTGATGGCGGCGCAGTCGGACCTCGTCGACGTGCTCGCACGGTTCGATCCACGCATCGTGAAGATGGCGCCCGTGGGTGAGCAGGCGGAGGACTGAAAGGGGGGGTGAAGTTTGAAGATTCAAGTTTGAAGCCCGGCGGACCCGGTCGTGAAACTTGAAACTGAGAGCTTCGAACTCCTCTTCCACTGCCTCGTGACCTCGTCAGCTACCTCCCAATTGTAGCAGCCGACGTGAGGAGGCTGTCGGGGGAGTTTGAAGTTTGAAGATTCAAGTTTGAAGTCCGGCGGACCCGGTCGTGAAACTTGAAAAGTGAGAGCTTCGAACTCCTCTTCCACTGCCTCGTGACCTCGTCAGCTACCTCGCAATTGTAGCAGCCGACGTGAGGAGGCTGTCGGGGGAGTTTGAAGTTTGAAGATTCAAGTTTGAAGCCCGGCAGTCCCCGGTCTTGAAACTTGAAACTGAGAGCTTCGAACTCCTCTTCCACTGCCTCGTGACCTCGTCAGCTACCTTCCAATTGTAGCAGCCGACGTGAGGAGGCTGTCGGGGGAGTTTGAAGTTTTTGAAACTGAAAACTTCGAACTCTCCCTCCATCACACCACCCGGACGGTGTTCTCGAGGGTGCCGATGCCGGAGATACGGATCCGGACAACGTCGCCCTCGGCGAGGGTAAATTCGTTGGCGGGAACGACGCCTGTGCCGGTGAGAAGGATGGCACCGTCCGGGAACTCCTGGCTGCGGCCCAGCCATCCGGCGAGTTCCGGGAAGGATCGCTTGATCTGGTCGATGGAGGTTTCCCCGGCGAACACCTCGGTGCCGCCGCGGAGGATCTGCACGCCGATGGTCCACGAGCGGGCCTCGGATTCATCGGCGGCGACGCGGATGCAGGGGCCGAGGGCGCAGGAAGCCCGGTACATCTTGGCCTGAGGCAGGTACAGGAGGTTTTCGCCTTCGATGTCGCGGGAGGACATGTCGTTGCCGGCGGTGAATCCCACCAGTTCCATGCGCGAGTTGAAGACGAGCGCGAGTTCCGGTTCAGGAACGTTCCACTTCGCGTCGCTGCGGATGCCCACGATCCCGCCGGGCCCCGAGACCTTGGCCGGCATCGACTTGAAGAAGATCTCCGGACGCGGCGCTTCGTAGACGCGATCATAGGCGCTGGCGCTGAAGTCCGATTCCTCCATGCGCGCCTTCTTGCTGCGCAGGTACGTCACGCCGGCGGCCCAGACTTCCTGCTGGTCTACCGGTGCGAGGAGCTCGATCGAGGCCAGCGGATGGACGGGCAGCGGCGTGGCCGCCAACGCGCGCAGGACTTCGGTGAGGTGGGTGCTCTCCAGCAGCGCAGCGAGCGATGTGATGCCCGCGGCGGAGAGGTCCTGGACGGAATCCGTTGAAAGGAGACCGACGCGGGGCGAGGACGAGGAACCGAGGGAGAAACGGCAGAGCTTCATGGATACAGGTGTCGTGTGGGTCCAGAATGGCACCCCGACCGGATCGCCCGCAAGGGTGGGGGAAAGTTTGAAGTTTCAAGTTTGAAGCGCACTTCCCGCCGGGTGGGGGCACCCGGCCTGCAAGTGGGAATCTGGCAACGCCCGTCTGTAGGCCGCGTGCCCTCACGCGGCGGATCATGGATCCGGCCGGGCGAGCGCACCCGGCCTTCAGGAGAGTTCCAGGATTCCATTTTGAAGTTTGGCTCCCATTGGGACGCGATTCGGGGCATTCCGGGGGCGGCATGTCCCGTCCTTCCAAAACAGAGAAGCCTCTGGCGCCGTCGGGTTCGACGGCATTGATCCTGTCGGGTAGCTCGGCGAGCCCGTTGAGCGCCGGGCAGAAACGCTTCAACCGGCTGCTCAAGGAGATCGATCGTTTGCGGAAGCGGATCGAGTCGACCCGGACAGAGCTGGAGGACCTGACGCGGTTCGCCCTGACGGAGGTGCTGCCGCTCGAGTTGGACCGCGCCCGGGCGTCTGGGGACCTGGCACGGGCCCTGTACCAGATCCTGAAGGCCATGCGTGCGGATCCCAAGCTTCGTCGTCGGGTGCCTCGAGGGATCGAGGACTGCATCGTTGAACTCGTTCGGGAAGGCTTGCGCATCGAACTTCGAGATCCCCACCCGGACCTTCGGAAGATCCACGAGGAACTGACCGGGGATTCGATCGAGTCGCGGAGGAAGGTCGAGTTCTCCTTCATGCGCGGGCAGATGGAGGCAGAGTTCCGAGCCCGGGGCATCGACGTGGACCTGTGGGACTTCGACGTCAATCTGCCGCCCGATCAGGCGGCGGAACGGATGGCGCGTCTGGTGGCCGAGGCCAGGGAACGGAAGCAGCAACGCGCCGCCGCAGACACCGGAGCCGATGCCGCATCCGGCACCCGGGAACGGTCGACACCCAACGGCGACGTGCAGGAGGAGATCACGCTTCTGTACCGGCATCTGGCGAAGCTGCTCCATCCGGACCTCGAACAGGATCCGGCGCGGCGGGCGGAGAAGGAGGCCGCGATGAAGGATGTGACGCTTGCGTACAAGGCCAACGATTTGCTCACCCTGCTGCGCGTCGAGGTCGAGTGGGTCCGGGGAGATGCGACCCGGGTGGCCGGAATGGACGAGGAACGATTGGCCCGCTGCAACGCGATGCTTTCGGCCCAGGTCAAGGAACTGAAACAGGAACTCCAGGGGCTGCCGTCCGATCCGAAGTACGGCCCGGCCAGCTCGCTGGCGCATCCCGTGTTTGGGTTCGAGATGTTCGATCGGCAGGTTCCGTTGAAGGCCCTGCGTGCGGAGATCGATCAGCGGTTGAAATGGGCCCGTGAAATCACCGAGGGCACGGATCCGCAACAGGTCCTGGCCCAGGTGTTCGCTCTGGACTCCTTCGCGGAGCTGCTGGACACGGAGATCGACGAAGTGATCCTCAAGGAAATGGAGTCCGCCCCACCTCCGCGCCGCCGCAAGCGATGAGGGGGAAGGAGTTTCAAGTTTGAAGTTTCAAGTTTGAAGCCCACATCCCTGCCTCCTCACGTCGTCAGCTACCCCCCAACCTCACGCCCCCCTTGAAACCTGAAACTTGAGACTTCAATCTCCCCCTTCGGTTGGTCCCGCTGGTGCGGGGCGATTCTCCACTCACATGCATCTGATCCATCTGGAAGGCGGCAACGCCCTTTCGTCGTTTCGCGCCGCTGCCCTGCTGCCCCGCTTGAGGGAGATCCATCCGTCGATCGCCGGCGTTCACGCGCGGTTCCTCCACTGCGTCCTGGTGACGGCGCCGTTGCCTGCGGACGCGGATCGGAAGCTGTCGGAGCTGCTGTGCTACGGCGATCCGTACACGGGTCCGACGACCGGCTTGGCGCTGATCGTGGCACCGCGGGTGGGCACGGTGTCGCCTTGGGCGTCGAAGGCGACGGACATCGCGCACAACTGCGGCCTGGCGATCCGTCGGGTGGAACGGATGACCGAATACCGGCTCGTGGCCGAGGGTGCCGGTGCGTTGGAACTTTCGCTGGAACAGATCCGGGCGTGCGCGGCGCTGTTGCATGACCGGATGACGGAGAGCGTGCTGCTGGGGCGTACGGAGATTCCGCGGTTGTTCGACGAGAAGCAGGGCGTGCCGATGGAGCATGTCGATGTCCTCGGGAATGGCCGCACGGCGCTGGAACAGGCGAACCGCACGTTCGGCCTGGCGCTGAGCGAGGACGAGATCGATTACCTCGTGAACGCGTTCCGTTCGCTGCAACGGAACCCGACCGATGTGGAGCTCATGATGTTCGCGCAGGCGAACAGCGAGCATTGCCGTCACAAGATCTTCAACGCGGAGTTCGTGATCGACGGACAGAAGCAGGATCACTCGCTGTTCCAGATGATCCGCAACACCCACCGGCTGGCCCCGCAGCACACGGTGATCGCATACAGCGACAACGCGTCGGTGATGGAGGGCGGCGAGATTGAGTGCTGGCAGGCGGCGTCGGATCCGGCCAATCCGCTCTACGCGGCGACGACGGCGTTGATCCACCCGCTGATGAAGGTGGAGACGCACAACCATCCGACGGCGATCTCGCCGTTCCCCGGCGCCGCGACGGGCGCGGGCGGGGAGATCCGGGACGAAGGCGCGACGGGACGCGGGTCGCGTCCGAAGGCGGGTTTGACCGGCTTCACGGTTTCGAACCTCCTGATCCCGGGAACGAATGAGCCGTGGGAACAACCGGTGTTCGGCAAGCCGGAGCACATCGCGAGTCCGCTGCAGATCATGATCGACGGGCCATTGGGCGGTGCGGCGTTCAACAACGAGTTCGGCCGGCCGAACCTTGGCGGCTACTTCCGGGTTTACGAACAGACCGTGGCCGGCAAGCGGCGCGGGTACCACAAGCCCATCATGATCGCGGGCGGCGTCGGCTCGATCCACGCGACGATGACGTCCAAGCGCGTCTTCGAAGCGGGCACGCTGCTGATCCAGCTGGGCGGGCCCGGCATGCGGATCGGGATGGGCGGCGGCGCGGCCAGTTCGATGGCGGCCGGTGCGAATTCCGCGGAACTCGACTTCGACTCGGTGCAACGCGGCAATCCCGAGATCCAGCGTCGGGCGCATGAGGTCATCACGCAGTGCGTCGCGCTGGGCGAACGCAACCCGATCCTCGCGATCCACGACGTGGGCGCGGGCGGCATCTCGAACGCGTTCCCGGAACTCGTGGACGGCGCGGGCCGCGGCGCGCGTTTTGACCTGCGGCAGGTGCCGCTGGAGGAATCCGGCCTCGCACCGAAGGAGATCTGGTGCAACGAAAGCCAGGAACGTTACGTCCTGGCGATCCATCCGGATTCGCTGCCGGTCTTCGAGCAGCTGTGCCGGCGCGAACGGTGTCCGTTCGCGGTGGTGGGCACGGCGACGGACGAGAAGCAGTTGGTGCTGGAGGACGGTCCCGGTGGCGAACGCGCCATCGACATGCCGATGGAAGTCCTGCTCGGCAAGCCACCCAAGATGCGTCGCGACGTGAAGCGCGTGTCGTGGTCGACCGAGGCGTTCGATGCCTCACGCGTGGTGCTGTCAGACGCGGCGTTCGCGGTGCTGCGGCATCCGACGGTGGCTTCGAAGCGCTTCCTCATCACCATCGGCGACCGCACCGTGGGTGGCCTGTCGTCGCGCGATCCCATGGTGGGTCCGTGGCAGGTGCCGGTGGCGGACTGCGCAATCACCCTGGCCGACTACGCCGGGTTCCGCGGCGAGGCGATGAGCATGGGCGAGCGGACGCCGCTGGCTTCGGTCGACGGGCCGGCGTCGGGTCGGATGGCGGTGGGCGAGGCGATCACCAACCTGCTGGCGGCTCCGATCGAACTGCCGCGGGTGAAGCTGAGCTGCAACTGGATGGCGGCCTGCGGCGAACCCGGTGAAGATGCCGCGTTGTACGACACGGTGCGCGCGGTCGGCATGGAGCTGTGCCCGGCGCTCGGCATCAGCGTGCCGGTCGGCAAGGACAGCCTCTCGATGCGGACGCGTTGGAACGATGCGGGCGCCAACCGTCAGGTGACCGCCCCGGTGAGTTTGATCGTCAGTGCGTTCGCGACGTTGTCGGACGTGCGGCCGGCGTTGACGCCGCAGTTGCAGCCGGGTTCGACGTCGCTGGTGCTGGTCGACCTCGGGTTCGGGAAGAACCGCATGGGCGGGTCGATGCTTTCGCAGGTGACGGACCAGTTCGGCGGGGCGCCGGCGGATCTGGATGATCCCGCGCGCCTGAAGAACCTGGTGACCGCAGTGAACACGTTGCGGTCCGAGGGGCGCGTGCTGGCGTACCACGACCGGAGCGATGGCGGCCTGTGGGCCTGCCTGTGCGAGATGGCGTTTGCCTCGAACCGCGGCCTTTCCGTGGACCTGGATCCGCTTGTCAAAGCAGCGGAGAAGGCCGCCCCGGGCGAGACCGGCCAGGTCCTGCGCGCGCTGTTCTCCGAGGAACTGGGAGCCGTGCTGCAGGTGGCGGATGACCATTTGGCGTCGGTGATGGCAGTCCTCGAAGGACTCGGTTTCCGCGGCCAGGCACACGTCGTGGCGCGGCCGAACACGTCGTCCACGATGGAGGTTTCGGCGGGCGGAGCTTCCCTGTTGAAGGCCGATCTCCGCGACTTGCACCAGGCGTGGGACGAGGTCAGTTGGCGGATCGCCCGGTTGCGCGACAACCCGGAGAGCGCGGATTCCGAGCATCGCACGAAGGGCGTGTCGTCGGACCCCGGGCTGCACGTGCACCTGACGTTTCCGTTGTCCGAGGGCAGTGCAGCGCCGGCGGTGGTGGGACTGCGGCCGCGGGTGGCGATCCTTCGGGAGCAGGGCGTGAACAGCCATCTGGAGATGAGCTATGCGATGTCGAAGGCAGGCTTCGACACCTTCGACGTCCACATGACCGACCTGCAGTCCGGGCGGCTGAAATTGGAATCCTTCCGCGGGTTCGTGGCGTGCGGCGGGTTCACGTATGGCGACACGCTCGGAGCAGGCGAAGGTTGGGCGCGCTCGATCCTGTTCAACCCGGCGCTGTCGGAACAGTTCAAGGGCTTCTTCGCGCGGCCGGACACGTTCGCGTTGGGCGTGTGCAACGGTTGCCAGATGATGGCGGCGCTGTCGCCGATCATCCCGGGTGCGGAGGCGTGGCCGAAGTTCACCCGCAACAAGGGCGAACAGTTCGAGGCGCGTCTGGCACTGGTGGAGGTGCTCGACAGTCCGTCGATCTTCTTCCGCGGGATGACCGGCAGCCGGATCCCGATCGCGGTGTCGCACGGCGAGGGTTACGCCGACTTCTCACAACGCGGCGACGCGGCTCGGGTGAAGCGCGCACTGCGCTTCGTCGATCATCACGGCCGGCCGACGGAGGTGTATCCGTTCAATCCGAACGGCAGCCCCGAGGGGTTGACCTCGGTGACGACGCCGGACGGTCGGTTCACGGTGCTGATGCCGCATCCGGAGCGGGTCTTCCGCAACATCCAGATGAGCTGGACCAGCGGCGATCGCTCGGCCCTGAGCCCGTGGATGCAGATGTTCCGGAACGCCAGAGAATGGGGGAAAGTTTGAAGTTTGAAGTTTCAAGATGGAAGGACGGGAGCCGGCCTGGCTTGGCATCAGCTGGCTTCGAACTTGAATCTTGAAACTCCCCTCAGCCTCCTCACGTCGTCTGCTACGTCTCCGGAGGTAGTCGACGAGGTCACGAGGCGAGGTCTGACCACACAACACTCCTTCGGATTCCCCGCTTGCCGCAGCATCCGGCAGATCCTTCCCTCGGCGCATGCCAGTCGACAGATCCGCGTTACCGCCTGTAATCGCACGCCTCGTTTGCGAGGGATGGCCTGCCAATGGGTTCGACGGCTTTGAAGGCCGGCAGGACATCCAGGTGGAACTGCAGGTTCGCGATGGTCTCGAACCCGGAGTCCACGAGGGCGGCACCCGCTGGGTGTGGAGCACTCCCATCACCCTCAAGCCGCTGGCGGACGGCAGCGTCGACTTCGCCGGGCCCGCTGTTTCGGGCAAGCGGGGTGAACGGTTCTTCTACCTGAGTTGGTCGAGTCGGACCCTCCATGGACGCGACCGCTTCCGACGCGCGAAGATCCAGCTCCGCGAGCTGACGTCCGATCAGCTCTCCGGTTTGATGAAGGATGGTGGGACCATCACCGCCCGCATCTCGGCGTTGGCACGGGACGGAGGACCCGCCTGTGCAACGGTGCCGCTCCTCGGGGGCGGATGGACCGCGCAGGCAACTGGGGACTGGAATCTGGAGACTGGGAACTTCCTGCTCAGGGGACCTGTGTCAGGCGGATGAAGCGCGAGGATTCGGTGCCGGTGCCCAGCGGAAGGTCGAGTGTCCGGGTGCCCTTGGGCAGGGTGGAATGCGGGGTCCAGCGGAGGAGGTCGTCTGACACTTCGATGCCGAAGTTGGCCTGGGC
Organism: Limisphaerales bacterium; assembly: GCA_965283655.1. Classification (GTDB taxonomy): domain Bacteria; phylum Verrucomicrobiota; class Verrucomicrobiia; order Limisphaerales; family UBA9464; genus UBA6176. The sequence goes on from CBDIPJ010000005.1 coordinate 202,765, forward strand.
ATCGGCGTCCAGTTCGATCCGGAGGACTCCGGGCGTCGTGGAGCGTGCGGACGACACGCGCAGGGCGGGGAGGCTCGGTGGGGCTGCCTGAACCCGGTTGATCGCCGTGCGGAACTGTTCGATCGGCGATTGGGTGGAGCCGTAATTCTGGAGCGTATAGAGCAGTTCCCACGGGCGGGCATTCGGCGAGTTGGTGACGCCGTTGATGATCGCAAAGATGGGTTGCCCGCTGTCGGCGAAGCGTCGCGCCAGCACCCGCTGGGTGTCCTGCAATACGGGATCAAAGCCGTATCGCTGGACGAACGTCGTGGTCGCGGTGCGATCCCGCTGCTGGGTGTCTGATTGGAGATTGAGGGCGAGGTGGACCACGGGAATTCCCGCGGGATTGCCGCCCTGGCTCCGATAGTGGTCGACGATGCCGGCATCCACCTGGGGTGCGGCGGCGACGCAGAAGGGACACCAGTGGGCGAACCATTCGAGGAACACGATGCTTCCAGTGAAGTCGGACAGGCGAACCGGATTTCCCGTGGTGCGATCGGTGAGTGTGAAGTTGTCGACGATGTCGCCGGCAACGTAACGGGACTGGCTCCACGCGGTGGTGGATGCCGGGAGCAGGAGGGCGGCAGCCAAGGCCAGCTTGGGAAGTGTTGTGTTTGGCATGGACGAGGATTGTAGGAGTTTTGGGTGGTTGTTCCGGAATCGGGACGTCAGATGTCAGAATTCCCAGCGGTACGACGCCTGGACGGAGAGGAAGACGCGGTCGCGGTAAAGATTTGCGAAGAAGGCGGTGTTGAACGTGACGGGTTCGTAGTGGGTCCAGTACGGCCCAGCGCTCAGGAACACGGTGTGGCCGGGCTTGGACCAGCGAAGCCCCATGCTGAGTTCGGCGGAATCCAGCGGCGGGGCTGAAGTAGAGAACGAGATGCTGTTCTCGACCTCGCCATTGTCGCGATAGGCCCGTGCGCGGGCCAACCAGTGCCACCCTTCCTGGAACTCCCATTCCAGGCCGGCACCGGTCCACCAGCCTTCGAAGCGTCGCTCGACGTCCCCGTTGAGTTCCTCCCAGGTGTATCCGCCGTCGAGGCGCAAGACCCAGTCGGGGCCCAGGGCGAAGTTCGCTTCACTGGTGGCCGACCACCGCGGGCGGCGTTCGACCTGGTCTGCGACACGGACGGCGGTGCGGGTCTTGAGCCAAGGGGTGATGGCTGCCTCGAAGCTCAGGCGGTAGCTCTGCGTGGCGAGTTGGCTTCGGAGAGGTCGGACGTCGAGGAGCGACTCGTTTTCGTCGAGGATTTCGGCGTACCCCGGAGCAATGCGATCCCGCGCCAGTCCGGCGTCGAGCTGGATCCACAGTCGCGTTGGAAGCACTTCGTGGCGGACGCCGACGCCGCCCGACAATCCTGCGGGATCCGCCTCTTCCAATCCCGGGAGGCCATCGAAGAATTGCGTGTACCATTGGGAAACCCAGGCACTGCGGTAGGACTGGAAGCCCTCGTACGCGGAAGCATCGGCGAGGAGCGTCCACCGCTCACCGACCGGCCGCGCCAGGCCAAGGCCAACGCCGATCCGTGATTCCTCAATGCGCGTGGACCGTCCGAACAGGTCGAAATCCACCGGTGCATAATCGACGCCAAACCAGCCGCCGTTCACTTCGGCGCGGATCCAGGTGTCGCCCAGGTTGATTCCGGCGGCGGCAGATCCCTGGAAGAGCTCCACATCGCTGGAGGACAGGGAATCCAGGTCGAATTCAGCCGCCGGGATCTCGCGGGAGGCGGCCCGCAAGGCGGGCGTGACCGTCGTCCCAAGAAGCAGCCAGAGGGTGCTCCCGAGAAGGGTTCGAGCTTGAAGGATGGATTTCATCGGCAGGAGGAGCAGCCGGCGGCCTGTGCGCCGTTCTGTCCGGCGCGGCCGGATTCGATCTGGAGGGTCAGACGGGAGGTGGTCACCCATGCACCGGACCCTCCGAAACCCATGTTGCCACGGCTGAGTCGCGCGGCGGACTCGGGTTCAAACCGGGCGCAACCCACGACCGCGAAGCCAGCCCCCAGAAGGAGTAATCCCAGCAGAATGCGCGTTCCTTTTGGTCGATGCCGTGCAGCTTCCATGCACGTGTGAGAATCGACCCGGGAAAATATTCCCGGGAATATTCTTCCGCTTCGTACCTCCATCCATTGTGAACCTGCCGGACATGGAACAGTTGGTGGACCTGTACCAGGCCCCGCTGTACCGGTTTGCCCTCGGGCTGACCGGATCGGTGCACCATGCGGCGGACCTGACCCAGCAGACGTTCCTCCTTTGGGCAACGAAAGGGCACCAACTCCGGGATGGGTCCAGAGTGCGCGCCTGGCTGTTCACCACGCTCCATCGTGAGTTCCTCCGGATGCGACGTCACGACGCGCGGCATCCGCACACGGATCTCGACGCTGCCGAACCGGACCTGCCCGTGGTCGAGCCCGAGGTCTGGAGCCGGCTGGATGGTCGGACCGTCCTCGAAACGTTGCATTCCCTGGAGGAACCCTTCCGGGCGCCGTTGCTCCTGTTCTATCTGGAGGAGTTGCCCTACGGCGAAATCGCAGAAGCCCTCGAGGTGCCGATCGGTACCATCATGTCCCGACTTTCCCGCGGAAAGGCGCTGCTGCGCCAACGACTCCAGGAGGCTTTGTCGCCGCGGACCTCTGACCCACAGGTGCTGAGGTTTTCGCCTCCAACCCTCCAGAAGCGGCAGGGCCCCACCGCATGAACAACGATTTCTCCCAGCCCATGAACCTTGCCGAAGCCCGAATGATTGCCGCCGCGGCAACAGCCGCCGATCTGGCCGCTCCTGCGCCGGAACTGTCGGCCGCATTGGAGATCTTGCGGAGTCATCCCGACGAGTGGGCGGCTTGGATGCAGGAACGCCAGCGGGATCAGTGCATCGCCTCGGCGTTCGGTGCGGTCAGTCCTCCACCCGGATTGCGGGAGCAGATCCTGGCCGCGCATGGAGCCCAGCAGCGGGTACATCCCCGGCGTCGATTCATGCTGGCGTGGGCAGCGGGTCTGGCGGTGATGGGCGGTGCCGGCATTGCGGCCCGATGGATGTTCGGGAGGCCGGACTCCGCCGTTGGTTCTCCGGAGGGCTCCCTTGCTGCCGCTGCCGCCTACTTCCTGGACCGCGAATGGGACCACGTCTTCGAGCACACAGGCGGAAGGCTGGGAGAACTTCAGGCCTTCCTGGAGAGCACCGGGGCTGCGGGTGCGATGGATCCGGGCGTGGGTTTTGGCAAGTTGGCCACGCTGGGTTGCCGGCGGTTCTCCTGGCGGGGAGAGGTGGCGGTGCTGGTGTGTTTCCGGATGCCTGGGGACACGGCCATTGTCCACGTGGTTGCGGTGCCGCGGTCGGCGGTGGGACCGGAGGCCCCGGAAGCCCTTTCCCTCTTCCGCGAGGGACGCTGGCACGCCGCCTCGTGGCTCCGTGGCGGGCGCGCCTATGTGGCCTTGTCGGACCAACCGCTGGACCCGGGGCAATGGGGTCGCGTCTAAAAATTGTACATTTGCACGCGGGAACGGCGGGTCGCTGGACAGGGGCGGGTCTCCGGACAACCAATTGTAAAATATTTAGACGCGACCCCATTGTCCTCCACCCCATTGTCCTCCGCGACGATGGACGTCCCGGGCATGGATCCGATCTTCAGATCGCCGAAAGGAATCCCAGCTTGCCCTGCTTCCGGGCGGCATTGACGGCCTCGTCATAGGGGACGTCCCGTCCGGTCGCGGTGCGGAAAAGGATGCTCTGCCGGCCTTGCAGGTCGACTTCCACGACCATGGTGTCGAGGGCTTCGCCCTGAATCGTGGGACATTGCACGGTCTGCAGCTTGCTCGTGGCAATGGCGGTCACGAATTGCGAACCCGTTTCGACCGGGATGGAGGCGCGGGCCCGGCACACGCCGGGTGAAATGACGACGGTCGCCGGGAAGTCGACATGGGTGACGCCGAGTCGGTCCCCGATGGCGTTCAGGCGATGGATGGTTGTCCGGAAGATCACGCCGGGCGGCAGGTTCCTCGTCTCGATGGTGAGCGGGTAGTTGCCGTTGGTGGGCACGACCACCCGGGCACCGGCATTCGTGGTGATGTTCTTGTTGTCGAGTTCCACGAAGGCCGCCGACGGGGCGATCGGCATGTCCAACCCGGTCACCCCCACCGGCCAGGGTGGCGTGATGTTGACGCGGTTGGGATTGAAGAATTCCTGGTCGAAGGCAGCAACAAGGACGCGCCGGTGGAGGTCGCCGGAGTCGTCCAGTTTCAGGTCACCCTTTGTCTCGTTGGCGAAGACGGCGACGGAACCAGCATTGTGGCCGGCCAGTCCGCCACTGGCATAAACCCGATGCTCCGCTGCGTTGTTCCCGTAAGTGAAGTTGTTGGCACCCATGATGTGGAGGCCGCCACCGGTGAATCGAACCATGCCCGAGCTCGCGAGTACGAGCGTCCCGCCACCGCCTAGGCCGACCTGAGCGGCGCTGTCAGGTTTCTCCTTGGACGTAGCGCCGCCAGAGCCCCCGATCAGGGGAAGGGTCAGCGGGAGGCTGCGGACGCTTCCTGATCCATCCGTCGTGCCTGCCGGCAACTGACGGCCTGCACCCGGCAAGGGACCGGTTCCCATCTGGCGGAATCCGGTACCGCCGGGAAATCCCCCGGGTCCGGCAATTGCGGAGACGAAGCTGCTGTGAATGGGTTGCTGCGTCGCAGCGAGCAACTCCGGATTAGCCGCCATCAGCGTCTCCACGGGCGCGACAGAGATCCAACCGCCGATGACGATGTCCTGTTGGGCGAGGATGGTGACGCCCGGGTTGGATGTTCCGCGGACGTCGAAGGCCATCTCGAAGCCGGCGGGCAGTTCGAAGCTGGTGAACTGGAAGACGCCGTTGGCTGGGAGCGGAACGAAGATCCAGTCCCGGGGTTGACCGCCCTGGCGTCCGCGGAAGAGGCGGGTGCCGGGAGGAACGCCCTGGAGTTCGGGGCCGTCGAGGGTGTTGACGATCCGCGGGGCGAACGGGCCGTCCGCGCCGGTGCTGCCCGAGGAGTAGACCTGGATGGGTTGGTCTCCGGCGAGGGTGGCCAGGTGGCAGGCGGTCCAGAGAGTGCAGGCGAGGCCTGCCTTGAGGGATGTTCTCATGAGGTGGGCTAAGGAGGTCTGCGGAAAGGTTTCTGGGCTATTCGGTCTCGATCAGGATGCCTTGCGGGACAAAGGGGACGTAGTCGATCAGGCCCGGTCGCACGAAGCCGGTGGTCGTGATGCGGAAGCCTTCAGCGACAAAGGGGACATAGGTCAGTTGGTTCGGTCGTACGAAGTCGGTGGTCGTCACCCGGAATCCTTCCGGGGTGAAAGGCGTATAACCGGCGATCGAGTTCTCCACCGTGACGGTGCCTGCCGTCAGCAATTGTCCACCGACGACCAGGGACAGCGCGCCGCTTGTCGGGACGTCCGGCAACCGCAGGGCCAGCGAGGTTCCATCCGCGTTGCGCCCAAGGAGGGTCGTCGGGAGGGAACCGATGTAGGCCGACGTGGTGGCATTGAGTCCGGTTCCGGTCAGGCGGAGAAGCCCGCCGCGGATCAGGCGAACCTGCGGCAACTGGGCCACGGTTGCGGTCGGGGGTTGGGTGGTGACCTGCAGGGTCAGTGAACCCAAGGCCAGTGCCCCGTTGATCCGGACCTGGAGTTGCACGGGGCCAGCGCCCTGCGGGGCGGTCACCCGCAGCGTGTGGTCGTTGATGACCTCCGACGTCAGCGGTCCGCGGTCCGACTCCACCTGGACGTTCCCCCGGCTGAAGCCCAAGCCGTAGAGGTGAAAGGATTGGCCTCCGGCCACTGTGGGCGCCTGCGCCAGATAGATCGCTGGCAGCACCCCGCCGCCGATCACCTCCACCTGAAAGAACGCGTGGGCTGGATCGGTCGCATTGGCCCAGACTTTCTGAGGCCCGGCATTCCCGATGGACTGGGTCTGGTTCAGGGGATCGCTGACGCCGTTTGCGAAGGAAATGGGGACGAACGGATCCGTCGCGAGGTTGGTGCTCATCAGCACCCGATAGGCGTTCCTCCCGGGCAGCGTGAACTCGAGTCGGACACGATCCGCCTCGGCCTGGAGGGTCGCTCCGGGGACCTGGGAAGGATCGAGGTTGTCGAGGCCGTACTCCTCCAGGAACGGCCGCACGGGAATCGCCTCAAACGAAGCCACCAGATTGGTCGAGTCCCGACGCAGCACGAGGTAGCGGTCGGGTCGGGTCGAGCCATCTTCCCAGCGCACGAAGCGGGAGCCGGGTGATGCGGTGGCGTAGACCACGAAGCCCTGACCCTCCTGATAGGGTTCCGGGCAAGGGGTCTCGATCCGGCCGGGGCCGACGGCACCGAGATGGACCTGCAGTGCAGCTGCCTGGGCGTGGTCGGCAAGGGCCAGCAGCGATCCCATGAGCACCAAGCATCGTCGCAGGACGGTGCCAGACACCGTGGATCCTGGAGTCATTTTGCGATGAACGGAGGGCATGATCAGAGGGGTGGCATGTTTCCGCTCACTGCCGGACACACGCACCTAGACGCGCCCAGATATCAGCAATTGCTTTCCACAGCTTGGCTTAAGCTTGGTTAATCCACGTTTGGGATCCTCAAGGAGCCTGGGCTGATAGCCCGTCCACGGGGCGGGGTGGGTGCGAGTCCGGGGCGAGATGTACCCGACGCCTTGGGACGTGGGGACGGGAGGTTGGCAGCGGTGCTGCCAGCCTCCTGACGTCGTCTGCTACGATCGTAGACGACGAGGTCACGAGGCGAGGTCCGTTGGACTGGGAACTGAAGGCCGGGTGCCCTCACCCGGCGTGGTTTTTGAAGCGCCGCGGGGGCACGCGGCCTTCAGCGGGACGGCTTCAAACTTGAATCTTCAAACTTCAAACTTGTGCCACTCACGCGATCTGGAGGACGCGTTGGTAGAAGGCGATGGCTTCGTCGGGGTTATCGGTGACGAGCATGTTGTCGGTGATCCAGCGCGGGGCGCGGCCGGATTCGACCATGCGGCCGAGCTGGGCGGCGAGGGCGTTCCAGTAGAGGTCGTGGTTCTCGCGTCCGAAGAAGATGATGGGTTCGCGGTTGAGCAGGCCGAGCTTGATGTCGGTGAGGGTGAGCCCGATTTCCTCGAGGGTGCCGACGCCGCCGATGCAGAAGAGGTGGAAGCGGGCGACCTCGAACCAGCGCTGGCGCATGTGGCGCGAGCCGCCCTGGAACATCTGGTAGAAGCCGACGGTGGAATCGATGTTCTGGTCGGCGTTCTCGAGGTAGTTGGAGCCCACCATCAGGTTGAGCTGCGTGCCGAGTTCGGAGACGTGCTTCATGACGCCGCCGCCGCCGCCCGTGAGGAAGGCGAGGTTGGTGCCGAAGAGTTGCTTGAACCGCGCGAGCATGCCGGCGAGGCGATGCTGGTCGATGTCGGTGAGGTCCATGACCGAGCCGTACACGGCCATGACGACGGAGTCCTGGAACTCATCGACGCGGTTCTCGGGCACGAAAAAGGCCCGCCGATCCTTCTGGGTGAGCTTGGCGACGTGCTTGAGGAGGGGATTGCTCCAGTAGATCTCGGTGCCGAAGTCGGCGAGATCGGCCATGCGGATGTGGTCGCGTTCGGAGAAGAAGGGGCCGCGTTCGGCGGAGGCCTGGCGGAAGACCAATGCCTTGAGGTTGCCGGCGGCAGCGCAGCTGAGCAGTTCGGGGAACTCGACCGTGTCGGGGAAGTATTCCGAGAAGAGGGTGATGGGACGGTCGGAGGGGAGACGGTGGCTTGCGGCGAGGTCCTTCGCACGACGGCGCATGGCCTCGGGGGTGCGCTGGAGGGCGTGTCGGGGCGCGTGGAAGAAGCAGCGGGCCCCACTGGCTCCGGTGGCCAGTCCGGTGGCGATCTCGCCCACGGAAAGGGGATTGTCGTCGTAGGCGCAGACGACGCGACCCGGGGCGCCGCCGGCCATCTTTCGGGCGGAGGAGAAGAGCGACTCGATCTGTTCGAAGGAGGCGAGGCCGCGTTCCTCGGCTCCGATGCTGCCGACACTCACCAGGGTACGGGTGGAATACTCGCGCTGGTCGGCGCGGTAGACGAAGGCGCGGGCGCGCGGGTTGACGATGACGGCGTTGGAGGTGTTCTCGAACTCGAGGAAGACCTTGGAGAGTCGGGTTTCAACGGGATCCAGGATGCGTGCCGAGAGGTGCGCAGCGGAGTTTGCCGGCTCGGTGTCGAGGACGAGGTAATGCCGGTGCAGGAACATCGCACACGACGAGATGAGGCCCTCGCCGGGGTGCAGGATGAGGGACTCCACGGTCTTGCGGACCTGCAGGGCGTTGAGGAGTTCCTTGCCGTAGTGACGGTTGAGGACGGCGAAGAGTTGGTCGCGGTTGATGGGGGCCGGGAATTCGTAGCGGCAGAACTGGGGCGGGAACTCGATGGCGCCATCGGCCTGGAGTGTGTAGCCGCGCGGCAGCAGGAGTTGGCGTTCGGTGAGTGCGCGATGGGTTTCGTCGGCTCCACAGCGCTGCGTGGGATCACAGGCGACGAGGCGTCCGATGCTCACACCCGGGACGAGGCAGGGTTGGAGGAGGGATTCGAGTTGGTAGGACGGAATGATGGCGCGACCCGCGAAGCGGAGGGTGGCGCGGGCGCCCTGGATGGTGGGCTTCTCGGAGGGAGAAATGCTGATGCCGAGACGGCAGATGCGGCTGCGCGCGGCAAACACAGCGCTGGCTCCGGCATCCAGTCGGCGTTGGATGGGTTCGGGCAGGTCGAACTGGGCGACGCCGGTGAAGGCACCGTTCGCGGAGAAGTGGATGTCGGTGATGACGCCGTCGGAGGTGCCGGGAGTGAAGTAGTGCATGCGCGTGCGTACCTGTTCGTGGGTGAAAGCCGTGGGGAAACTGGCGGCTTCCGGGAAAACGGCAAGGGTGGAGCCGGTTTCTAGTTTCAAGATTCAAGATTCAAGTTTGAAGCCGGAGGCGCGGCGGGGGAGTTCCTTCAGCCTCCTGACGTCGTCTGCTACGTCGTGGAGGGTAGCTGACGAGGTCACGAGGCAGGGCCTGAGGAGTTCCCAGTGGCCAGTTCCCAGATTCCAGAATCCTGCGCAACGGGGTGGCGACGTCCTCGTCGCCGTTGCCAGGCCGTTCACAAGGCGATGAGGACATCGCCGCCCCGAAACCTGTCTTCCAAACGGGGCGGTGTGAAGGGGCACCCCTTCCAATCATTGCCGGAGCGGCTTCTTGCGGGTGGGATCCACCAGCTTGGGTGGATTGGGGATTCCGGCGGCTGTGGTCAATCCCAGCCAATTCGTCTCTGTCAGTCCGACCTTGAGTGCGCCGGACTTGGTATCCAGAAGGAAGAAACCGGGAGTGGTACGCCGGGCGCCTCCGCTCCGGCCAAAGATGAACTCGTTGTGGTTTCCGATCTCCTTCAGGTCGGTTCCCAGTTGGAGAATGCTTCCCCCATACTTGGGCTCGTTCAGTTGGATCTCTGATGAACTCACCTTGGAGATGAAATAGCCGCCAGGCAGTGGTTCGCCCGGGTCGGAGCAGGCTGACAGGATCAGACTTGTGAAGAGCACCGCGACGGCGCCCCGGATCCGGGAGGCCTGGGTGGGTTGCCCCGCGCTCTCGGCCGATGTCTTTCGTAGCATATCGGGCAACTTGGCTGGCGGTGTTCCGGTGCCGCAATCGAATTTTCGGGCCTCGCAAGTGGCATGTGTCGTGTGGGTGGTGCGGGGAGAGTTGCCGGAGTCCAGATCCCAGAAATGTGCGCGGATCTACCACAGCCTCCTGACGTCGTCTGCTACGCCGGAGAGGGTAGCTGACGAGGTCACGAGGCAGGGTCTGGGGCGTTGCCAGATTCCTGATTCCAGATTCCAGAAGTGGGCGCACCGTGATCGTGCCCCGAAGGGGCAACCGGTGACAGCCCGGGGTGGAACCCCGGGGACAACGCCACACAACGTCCTGTGTGCCCTGAAAGGGCACACGGAACAGGGTTCGTGTGGTCTCCGTTCGCCCCGTTGGGGCGAGGTTTCATGGGGTGGGGTGACCCAGGGTTCCGCTCCGCTCCACCCTGGGCTTTCGCCGTGCGCCGCGTTGCGGCGAGGGCGGGCGCGGGATGCATGTCCGGAGGGATGCGTCCCAAAAGGAAAAACCGCGGACGTCAGGTGCCAGAACCCTGAGGCGATAACTTTATATCAGGATGTGACTCTCCTTGGACCAGCCTCGTTACCTCGTCTGCTACGTCGTGGAGGGTAGCTGACGAGGTCACGAGGCAGGGCCTGAGGCGTTGCCAGATTCCTGATTCCAGATTCCAGAAGTGGTTTGACACTGGTACAAAAATGAACCATTCGAGAACCCATGGCCAAACGTGAGGGCATGGCAGCAGACATCGAGATCAAGCGGTCACTGACGGCAGCGATCCTGGACCGGATGGCGCACGATGGGATTTCGATCACCACTCTCGCTGAGCGAATGGGAACTGGGCGCACGGCAGTTCGCCGGATCCTGGACGAGGAAAACACGTCGATCACCTTCCGCTCCATGAGCCGGGCGGCGCAGGCGGTAGGGTTGAAGATCAAGTTGGTCGCGGAGCCCATGACACCTCGTGAGCTGGGGAACCTTGCCCGCCAACTGGCGACGACCAAGGGGAAGGCCGAATCGAGCCGGCTTGCGAAGCGGATTACTCGGGGCTTCTACGCTGGGGCCTGATGCCAAAGGTGAGGCGGAGCAATGTTCCGAAAAGGCTGTTCGCCCATCTGTTGGCTCGGATTGCCGAACGCAGTATTGACGCCGAGGCTCTGGAGTTTCTGGCAGCCTGGCTGGACACGGATCCAGAAGTTCCCGAGGGCGATTGGTACAAACGGTTTCCAACGATGACCGTCTGCGGTCGTGGAACATTGATCAGAACATTCCTTACACCATCCCAAACGCCGGTGGGCGAAGAGTTGTGAGAGGCTTCATGTGGTCCCCGTTCGCCCCGTTGGGGCGAGGTGTCATGGGGTGGGGTGACCCAGGGTTCCGCTCCGCTCCACCCTGGGCTTTCGCCGTGCGCCGCGTTGCGGCGAGAGCGCGCGCGGGATGCATGTCCGGAGGGATGCGTCCCAAAAGGAAAAACCGCGGACGTCAGGTGCCAGAACCCTGAGGCGATAACTTTATATCAGGATGTGACTCTCCTTGGACCAGCCTCCTGACGTCGTCTGCTACGTCGTGGAGGGTAGCTGACGAGGTCACGAGGCAGTGGTGCGGGCTTCAACCTTGAATCTTCAAACTTCGAACTCTCTGCCAGCCTCCTGACGTCGACTGCTACGCCGAGGAAGGTCGGTTGGCGGAGACGCTGCGGGCGATAAGGGTGAAGGCGACGGCGGCGACGAGGATGAAGGCGGCGTAGAACAGGAACTCTGCGGTGCCGCTTGCCTGGATGAACGTCGAGTTGATCCGGGTGATGACCGCGACGAGGAAGTTTCCGAGGGCCGTGCAGACGAGCCAGAGGCTCATGACGAGTCCGCGGTACCGTGCCGGTGCCTGGCCGTAGGCGAACTCGAGTCCGGTGGCGCTGATGAGCACTTCGCCGAGTTCGAGCACGACATAGGGTAGGAGTTGCCACTTGAGCGACAGCGTCTCGCCGGCGTTGATGCGGGACTGGAGCCAGGCGCAGATCACGAAGGAAATGGAGGCGAACACGAAGCCCGCGCCCATGCGCTTGAGCGGGGTGAAGTTCCATCCGCGTCGGTTGGCCCACGGATAGATTCCGAAGGTGAGGATGGGAACCCAGATGAGGACAAGGAGCGCGGAGACGGACTGGATCCGCTCGGCGTCGAAGAGGAAGCCGAGGACCTTGAAGGGCTTCATGGCGCTGCCCTGGGTAACCCACGAGGTGTTGATCTGGTCGAAGAGCGCCCAGAACACGGGCACGGGCGAAAGGATCAGCGCGATGCGTCCGACGGTGGCGAGGTCGGTCGCGCCGGAAGCGGAGGGAGCGGGTGGGGCCACGGGGACACGGGTGTAGGCCTTGGAGCCGGCCCAGAAGACGGCGGTGGCGATGCCCATGAAGATGCCGGGGATGGCGAAGGCCCAACGGTACCCATGTTCATCCCGCGTCCAGGGAATGAGCGCGAACCCGAACATCGCGCCGAAATTGATCGAGGCGTAGAAGAGGCCGTAGATGCGGGAGAGCTTGTCGTCAGAGCCGGGCCCGTACTGGTCGCCGACGAAGGCGGAGACGCAGGGCTTGATGCCCCCGGCGCCGAGGGCGATGAGCGCGAGGCCGGTGAGCAGGCCGTTCTTCGAGGCGTCCGTGATGGCGATCCATCCGTGGCCGAGGCAGTAGAAGATCGAGAGGAAGAGGATGGTGCGGTAGCGCCCGAGCCAGCGATCGGCGATGAGGCCACCAAGGATCGGCAGGAAGTAGACGCCGGTCTTGAACAGGTGGACGACTTCCTTGGCGTGCGCCTCGCCGAGCTTCAGCTCCTTCTGGAGATAGAGCATCAGGATCGAGACCAGGCCGTAGTACGAGAAGCGTTCACACGCCTCCATCGTGATGATGAAGGGAACGGAGCGGGAGGGTTGGTGCATGGTGGGAGAATGGGGCAAATGGGACAAATGCGACCTATGGGACCACTTGGAGTTATGGGGTCTTGATGGGGCGTGGGGGAACGGGAGGAACGGGGCGGGGATCCTTGGTGATGAGTTCCTGGAGATGGCGGACGGCGGCTTCGAGTTGGGCGTCACCGCCGTTGAAGGTCGCGCGGGGAAGGTTGTCGACGGTGATGTCGGGATCGACGCCGTGGCCTTCGATCAGCCAGGCACCTTCGGGGCCGTAGACGCCGAACTCGGCGGCACTGGCCATGCCGTTGTCGACGAGCCAGCGTTGGGCGCTGAGCCAGACCTCGCCGCCCCACGTGCGGGTGCCGATGACCTTGCCGAGGCCGAGCCGCTTGAATCCCTCGGAGAAGGCCTCGCCGTCGGAGGCAGTGCGTTCGTTGCAGAGGACGACGACATGGCCGCGGAAGGCGTAATGCATGTTCCAGGTCGTCTGGCCAGCGCGGCCCTGCCAGTAGAACCACGCCTTCCGGAGAAGGCGGTTCAGGATCCATGAATCGATGTTGCCGCCGCGGTTGTTGCGGACGTCGATGATCAGTCCGGCGCGGTCGTAGACCGGATAGAAGTGTCGGGCCCACTCGGCCATGTTCTCGGTCCCCATGGCGCGGAGGTGGACGTAGCCGATGCGGCCGTTGCCGAGCCGCTCGGTCTCGAGGCGGCGGGTGTATTCCCATTCGTCATAGCGCAGTTCGGCGTCGCGGCTGGCGGCGATGGGTTCGACGATGACCTGACGGTTCGTGCCAGCAGCGGTGGCGAGGGTCAGGAGCGTCTGGCGCCCGGCCTGGTTGCGGAGCAACAACGACGGGTTCGGGACGGAGAGCGTCGTACGACCGTTGATCGCGGTGATGACATCGCCTTCGACCATGTCGACGCCGGGCCGGGCCAGCGGGGAGAGTTCGCGGGGGTACTCGGGATCGGCGCGGTGGATGCGGGCAACACGCCAGCCACCGGCGGCGGCATCGCGCGTGAGGCGTGCGCCGAGGGTGGCGATGCCGACGTTGTCGGTTCCTTCTCGGACGTCACCGTAACGGACGTAGAGATGGAGCGTGGAGAGTTCGCCGATCATCTCCTCGATCAGGTCGGAGAGTTCGGCGCGATCCGTGACACGGTCGACGAGCGGGAGGTAACGGGCGTGGACGGCGCGCCAGTCGACGCCGTGCAGCTTCGGGTCGTAGAAGTAATCGCGCATCATGCGCCAGGCCTCGGTGAGGACCTGACGCCACTCCTCGCGGGGCACGACGGAGAGCGTCCAGCCATCGAGGACGAACTTGTCGTCGAGCTTGGCGGGTGCGGCGGCGTCGGAAGGGATGACGTGGAAGGCGTCACCCTTGCGGACAAGGAGCTTCTTGCCGTCGGGGGTGATCTCGTAGCGGCCAACGTCCTCGACGAGGGTCTTGGGCTTCGGATCCTTGGCGGTGATCTCGAGTTGCCGGAGCTGGGGTTTGGCCTCGAAGCCGGTGTCACGTGAGATCCACAGGAGATGTTTGGGGCCGGCGCTGAGGGAGGAGAGGTTGCCGGCGGGGATGGGGACTTCGTAGAGGCGCGAGGCGAGGCCGTTGGTGTCGATGTTCACGACGACGCCCTTGGACGCGGGCCCGTTGTTCGAAGGTTTGGCGGCGAGGGACGTCGGCGCGTTGGTGGCGTCCGGTTTCGCTGGGGTCGTTTCCTTGGGCTTCTCGGAGTCCTTCGGCGCGGTCTCGGTGGCGGCGAGTTCGTCGGCGGGCGTGAACGCCCAGCGCAGGCCGGGCTGGAGCGCGATGCCGAACACGAGGGTCGATTCGGTGAAGAAGGGCTCGGGCTGGCGCAGGCCCCACGGACTGGAGACCAGCGAACGGAGGCGTCGGTCGCTCAGGAAATAGATCCACTTGCCGTCGTGCGACCACGTCGGGCTGCTGCTGTCGGTGCGGTCGGAGGTGAGGGTGATGCGGGTGTCGTTGGTGGTGTGGACGAGTTGGATCTGGCGGTGGGTGTTCGCGGCGGGTTCCGCGTAGGCCAGCCACTGACTGTCGGGTGACCAGGCGAGGTCGTCGATGGCGTCGGGGGCAGGCCCGGTGACAAGGCGGGTCTCGCGACGCTCGAGGTGATGGATCCAGAGCTTGAAGTCCTTGTCGGTCCACGCGAGCCAACGGCCGTCGGGCGATGGCACCGGCGTGAAGCGGAACACGGTGCCGTTGGTGGTCAGGAGCGAGGGTGTGCCGAGGCCGTTGGCCGGGAGGCGCGTGAACTCGATCTCGCCGGTTTCGTCGGTCTGGACGAGGAGGTCCTTGGTGCCGGGGAGGAACTGGGCGTTGCGGTAACGGAAGCCGTTCGTGCGGGGCAGTTCGACGAACCGGCCTTGATTGAGCGGCGCGACGAACACCTGGCCACGCGCGGTCAGGGCGAGCTTCTCGCCGTCGGAGGAGAGGTGCGCGGACGTGAGGTATTCGAGCGGCTTCTTGACCCAGCGCTCGCGCTGTTGGTCGAGGTCGGAGACGAGACGGATGTCGAGGGCGGCGGTGTTGCCGCTGGCGATGTCGAAGAGCCAGAGGTCGGCCCCGCGCTGGTAGACGATGCGGCTGCCGTGGACGGCAGCGTGGCGGATGTCGAGGTCGCGGTGGGTGGTGTGTTGCCGGGCTTCGGATCCGTCCGGCTTCATCGACCAGAGGTTCTGGGTGCCGTCGCGATCAGAGACGAAGTAGAGGCGGCCCTGTGCCCAGAGCGGCGTGCGGCTCGTGCCGGGGAAGTGGGTGGTGAGGGGCGTGGCCTCGGCATCGCCCGGGGCAAAGCGCCAGAGGTTCTCGATCCATCCGCCGCGATAGCGCTTGGTGGCGCTGCCCTGCTTGGGAAAACGGGTGAAGTACAGTGTGCCGGTCGCCGGGTCCCAGGTTCCCTGGTTGGCTTGCGCGAGCGGGACGACATCGCGTTCACCGGTCTCGGGGTGCACCCGGGCGAGTTGGCGCGAGGGCAGGGTGGCGTCGGCCTCCGTCGAAAAGACGATGCGACCGTCGGGCGACCATCCGGTGACACGGGTCGTGCTCGCTTCGTGCGTCAGGCGTTTGGGAAGACCGCCGGCGAGCGGCATGACATACACCTCGACCGGGCCTTCGTACTCGGCGGAAAAGGCGAGCCAACGGCCGTCGGGCGAGATCGAGGCGTGGGATTCCGTGCCGGGATGGGTCGTGATGCGCTGGGCCGTGCCGCCGGTGACCGGGACGCGCCAGAGGTCGCCTTCGGCGGTGAACACCACCTGATCGCCATGGATGGCCGGGAATCGACAGTAGGCACGCGGCGGCTCAGGCGTGGGCGTCGATGGCGGCGACGCAACCTGCGCCATCGCGGTGTTGGCGAGGACGCCGAGGATCGAGAGGAAACGGAGGGTGCAGGACTCGCCGATGCTCATGCCGCGGGCGAGTGTGGGGGGGATGCGCGGCGGAGGCTAGAGTCGAGTGAAGCATCACCGGAACTCTTGAAAGAAGACCTGATCGATTTCGTAAATGGTTCTCGGTTTCAGGCCGAGTTGAAGGTTCTCGAACATGGAGACCAGCTTCTTCTCATCCACCAATTCGATCGGACCTGCGCCATCCCGCACGGCTCCGCGGCTGGCGACGTGTCCCAGCGCCGGAGGCGCGAAAGAAGGTAGGCCCGGGCGTCAGCCCGGGTATGGCAGGCCCAACGGGCCAAGCCCCAGCGGGGCGGCAGAGTGGGTGGGGATAAGCGCCCGAAGCTGGGGGTTCTGTCGCCCCGTCCGGGGCTGGTCCGTGATTTGTCCCTCAACCCACAGCTCACGCTGTGGGCTACCATCTTGCGCCGCTCCGCGGCTGGGAACCTGCCCCAGCGCCGGAGGCGCGAAGGGTAGGCCCGGGCGTCAGCCCGGGTATGGCAGGCCCAACGGGCCAAGCCCCAGCGGGGCGGCAGAGTGGGTGGGGATGAGCGGCCGAAGCTGGGGTTCTGTCGCCCCGTCCGGGGCTGGTCCGTGATTTGTCCCTCAACCCACAGCTCACGCTGTGGGCTACCATCTGCGCCGCTCCGCGGCTGGGAACCTGCCCCAGCGCCGGCGGCGCGAAAGAAAGTAGGCCCGGGCGTCAGCCCGGGTCTGGCCGGTCCGAACGGGCCAAGCCCCAGCGGGGCGGTAGCGGCCGAAGCTGGGGTTCTGTCGCCCCGTCCGGGGCTGGTCCGTGATTTGTCCCTCAACCCACAGCTCACGCTGTGGGCTACCATCGGCTCCGCGGCTGGGAAAGCGCCGGAGGCGCGAATAGGCCCGAGCCCGGGTATGGCATGCCCAACGGGCCAAGCCCCAGCGGGGCGGCAGAGTGGGTGGGGATGAGCGCCCGAAGCTGGGGGTTCCGGTCCGGGGCTGGTCCGTGATTTGTCCCTCAACCCACAGCTCACGCTGTGGGCTACCATCTGGCGCCGCTCCGCGGCTGGGGGTGTCCAAAATGTCTGTGCGGACACGACCCCATTGTCTTCTTCTGCGCTATCCCGCACGGCTCCGCGGCTGGTGACGTGCTCCAGCGCCGGAGGCGCGAAGAGGTAGGCCCGGCGTCAGCCCGGGTCTGGCCGGCCCCAACAGGCCAAGCCCCAGCGGGGCGGCAGAGTGGGTGGGGATGAGCGGCCGAAGCTGGGGTTCTGTCGCCCCGTCCGGGGCTGGTCCGTGATTTGTCCCTCAACCCACAGCTCACGCTGTGGGCTACCATCTTGCGCCGCTCCGCGGCTGGGGGTGTCCAAAATGTCAAATGTGCGGACACGACCCCATTGTCTTCTTCTGCGCTATCCCGCACGGCTCCGCGGCTGGTGACGTGCTCCAGCGCCGGAGGCGCGAAAGAAGCCCGGGCGTCAGCCCGGGTCTGGCCGGCCCCAACAGGCCAAGCCCCAGCGGGGCGGCAGAGTGGGTGGGGATGAGCGGCCGAAGCTGGGGGTTCTGTCGCCCCGTCCGGGGCTGGTTCACCACGTCCCTCTGACCCACAGCTTACGCTGTGGGCTACCATCTGACGCCGCTCCGCGGCTGGGGACGTCCGAAATGTAAAATGTATGGACGCGACCCCATTGTCTTCGCCTTCAACCCACAGCTCACGCTGTGGGCTACCATCTGACGCCGCTCCGCGGCTGGGGAGACGGTTCCCGCGCCCGGATCTGGCCCCGCACTTGCTCCGTGAGCCTCGCGGGCTGGCCCCGTCCAAGCATCACAATCCCAGCAGAACAAATCCTCCGGGAGGAGGTGTCTGAAGCGAAGGTTCCACCTGAATCCAACCCATCCCAACCCATGAACTCCGATGTCATCCCGGTTCCGCCCCCGATGTCCGAAGGCGTCCCGGCACAGGAAATGCCGACGAATGAGGCTGAGTCCTGGCTGAGGCGATTGCTGGTGTGCAACCCGTTCTACCTGGCGAGCGCGGCGCTGCTGTTGTTCGGCCTGAGCCGGTTGACACAGGATCCGCGTTTCCTGACGACGGAGACGCGGGAGGTGTTGTTCCAGTTCGGCGTTTTGCAAACGTACGGATTCCTGTTGGTGGGCACCGCGCTGTGGCTGGCCCGACGCCGTATCTGGTACGACTCGGCGCTGCTGGTGGCGCTGGAGAACGGGTTGTTGCTCGCGCCGTTCCTTGGGATCAGCCAGGCGGTGCTCCTCGACATGACCCTGGCCGTTTCCCTGGCGTTGGGTGGGGGCCTCGCCGTGGTGGGACGTGCGTGGGGGATCCGACGCGGGTATCCCAGCCTGAACCTACCGGATCGGGCGCGTCTGGTGGGTGCGTTGATCCTCGCGATCAATGTCGGCCTCCCGCTCGTGTACAAGACGCGGGTCGAGACCGACTGGCACGTGGGCAATCGGATCCTGTGGCTGGCGGTGCTGCCGATGCTGGCGCTGTTGCCCATCCTGTTTCCGGCCCCATCCCCTGGCAGCCGTCGTGGGCAGGCCTCCGCTGCGGAGGTCCGTTGGTTGCCGATGCTGATCCATGGCCTCTGGCTGGCCGGGACTGCGGTCCATGCATGGAGCATCGCGTGGGTGGACAAGACGCCGACGCCGAACATCTTGCTGGTGCCCGTCGTGGTCGCCTCGCTGTGGACCGTCCTGTGGCGGCATCAGGATTTCATGGAGGGCGCGAATGTGGTGTTCCGGGCTGCCTTGCTTGCGGTCCTGGGCGTGGCGGGTTGGATTTTCTCGGGGTTGCCCGACGTTTCAGCGGGCGTGGCGGCGGCCAACCTCCTGCTGCTCCTGGTCTTCTCCGTGCGTGAGGGAAACCGGATCCTGCGTGCCGTCGCTTGGTGCGCGGCGGCGGTGTCGGGCTTGCGGCTCCTCTTCCTGTTGCGTCCGGAGTGGGGACCGATGCTGCTCCAACCCCGGCCCTACCTGATCGCGTTGGGCGTGGCCGCCACGCTCGCCTGTGTCTTCCTGATGATGCGGGTACGGACGCCGGTCGCCGGGATTGTTGGCGGCATTGGTCTGGGTATCGCGGTGTCGTGGTGGACGGCGTGGCAACAACCGCATCTGGGGATCCAGTTCGGGACGTTCCTGGCCCTGGCGCACAGCCTGCGCTGGGTGGGGTCGTCCCGGAGCGAGGTGTGGGTGGGGCAGGGAGCCGTCGGGTTGGTCTGGGTAATCGACAGCCTGGCATGGGCGTGGGACCCCGGTATCGCGACCGCATGGATGCCGTGTGCCTTCGGCGGGTTGGCGCTGGTCGGCCTGATCGTGGTGCGCCGGGTGATGGTGTGGGAGATTCCGTGGGTGGTTGATGGCATTGCCGGCCTGAACTTCCTGGTCCCGCCTGGCGTCTGGACCGCACGCACCATTTCGGTGGGGGTGCTCACGCTGCTGTTGAGTCTTGTCTGCTTCGCCGTCGGCACCGCCTTCGCGGTCCGGCGACAAGACGACAGAAGGACCGGTTGATTCCGAAGCGAGGTGGACCGGAAGGCATCCGGTCCACCCTGACCACCCTGTCTGAACAAAGAGACTCAGCCCTGATGCCCTGTCAGGTGTGAGCTTGCCCACCCCGAGGCAGCACCTGCCTGCGGTCTGGCTCCAGTGGAGGGAGAGGAAGAGCAACGGCCCATGAGTCAGGGGCCAGACCGTGGATTGACGGTGACGAGGAAGACCGTCGAGGCCTTCAGTCCTGATTCGTCTTCGACGGTGAGGGTTACCGTGGCGCTGCCCGTTTGTCCGGAAGCGGGTTGGAGGCGGAAGGTTCGCATGCCGCCAACGCCCTCGATGTTTGAATCGTCGAGAGGCAGGAGCGAAGGGACCGAGGACGTCAGGGACAGGCGCAGAGCCCAACTCGGGGACTCGTGATCCGATACGGCCAAGCGAAGAAAGACGGTGGTGTCCGCCACCATCTGGAGGTTTCCCTGGACCTGGATGCGGGGTGGCGACGCTTGCAGGATGAAGTCGTGTTGTGCGGAGCCGTCGTTGGTGTGGCGTTCCGGGGAAAGGAGGTCCCCCTTGAATCCCGCGGTCAGGATGAACTGTTGAAGACGTGAGACGGGATTCACTGTGAAGGATCCATCTTCACGGGTGACCGTGGTCCGGTGTTCATTGCTGATGACATGGAACTGCGCTTGCCAGCGGGAGGCTTTGGCGATCCCGTCAATGCTTCCTCCAACCGGCCTGAAGGGGAACTGTCCAGCGCCTGTCTGCTTGCACCAGGTCAGTCGAAGTGCGGCGGGTCCGATGCGTTGGAAATAGGCCACCCTGAAGTCATGCCTTCCGACCCTGCTGACGTGATCGCGGCCCTGCAGGAAGACGGAGCCGCGTGTGGATTGGAGGCCGTGCATGCCGTCGTTGGAGACGGCTGGTTGCCCGTCGATGAACAACTGGGCTCCATCGTCGGATTCCAGTTCGAAGAGATATTCCCCTGAGTGTTCCACCTGGACCGAGCAGGTGAAGACGGCGGCGATCTGGTTGATCGGGTGCTGCGGCCAGAGGGTGTTGAAAACGGCTCCGCTGGTTGCCGGGAAATCCAGTGCTTCCACCTGCGCCACATGCGCTGGCGGGAGGTCCGTGGGGATCTCCCGCGTGAGCAACAGGCGATTGCCTTCGAGGGTTATGGGAAATCCCGCCACCGGCTTCCCGGCGGGGGTCATGACACGGCCTGTCAGGGGAAGTTGAAGCGGCGCGGGTGGGATGCTGCGGTAGATGCCGAATCCTATACCCAGGATGAGGCTGATGGATGTCAGGACCACCGCGTTCTGATGCCTCCGGAGGAACAGCGCCAACTGGCGTCCAAGGCTCCTTTGGTGGACGGCGATGGGGCGGTTCCCCCGGTAGGCCTCGATATCCTTGAGGAAGACTTCGACGCTCGCATAGCGATCCTCCGTGGCGATGGACAGGGCCTTGGTGGTGATGAGCCGGAGGGCGGCGGGGATTCGTCTTCGGGGCAGGTGCCTGCGGGCGTTTGGCGAAAGATGGACCAGGTCCAGCGATGTCATCGCACGCTTGCGGAGGTCGGGTCCGTCCAGTGTCTGGACCGGGGCGTACGGTGGCTGAAGCGTCAGCAGCGAATGCAGGATTCCGCCGAGCGCGAAGATGTCGGTCGTCGGGCTGATCTCGTGGTCTGCCTCCCGCGCCTGCTCGGGCGCCATGTATCCCCACGTCCCCACGACGGACCCGTGGGAGGTGCAGTCCATGGAGGTCAGCGATTCGGCTGGCTGGTTCGCCATGGCCGGGGAGGTGGACTCCATGGCCGTTGGGTCGAGGATCTTGGCGACTCCCCAGTCGAGCAGCAGCACCTCGCCAAACTGGCCGACCATGATGTTGCGCGGTTTGAGATCCCGGTGGATCACGCCTTGGGAATGGGCGAAGCCAACGGCTTGTCCGACCTTGTCGAGAATTCCCAGGAGGACATCGAGCGGATATTGGGACTGCATCGAAGCGTCGCCATCCGCCAGGCCATCCAACACGACCTGCAGGTCGACTCCGTCCACCAGCTTCATGGTGTAGAAGGGTGTTCCGTCGTCGGCCAAGCCGACGGTCTGGATGGGAGGAATGTTGGGGTGTTCCAACCGGGCCAGGATGCGTGCTTCCTGCAGGAACCGTTGCCGGTTGATGAGGTGGGTTGCCTCCTCGGGATGCAGCCGCTTCAAGGCGACCCATCGGCCGAGATTCCGATCAAAGGCCCGCCAGACCTGTCCCATTCCTCCTCGCGAGATCTCTTTATCGAGGAGGAATCGGTCGATGTTCCCGAACTCGGTTCCCAGCGTCAGGGTATCCACGGGGGCGTCGAGTCCGTCCTCGAGACCCAACAGGAAGCAGCCTGGGCAGATGCCGAGAGGTGCATCCGGGGCAGGATTCCTGCCACAGTTGGGGCAGGGCTTTGGAGACGTGCTCAATCTGCGCCCTGTCCACTCATCGGCATAGGATTCCAGCCATATACCGCAGCTCGTCGGTCACCTCCTCAGGGGAGGACACGACCTTCAGGATCTCGACCCTCAACAACTGCTGGCTGCGTTGGCGAAGGCGATACATGGCGATCCGGACCGCGCCTTCCGAGAGGCCCAACTGCATTCCCAGGTCGGAATGCGAGACCGAGGACTCCTTCTCCATCAGATGGGCGGAAAGCTGATCGAAGCGTGCCCCATGGCCAGCGGCCAGCTGCTCGGCCCTCAATTGATCCAGGACCCGTCCGATGAGTCCCAGGACCCAGTCCCGCTCATAGAGGTTCTCCGCCGTATCGTGATGGATGCCGCCGGCCAGGAGTCGGGATTCCGCCATCGCCAGATCCCATGGGACCTTTGGCGTCGTTCCACCCCGCTTGACGGCTGTCGCGTGTCGATGCTGCTTCAGGACGAAGTTCTGGAAGGAAGCCAGCAGCAGGGATCGGAGCCGTCCGGCTTCCTTCTGGGCCTTCTGGAAGAAGCGGGTCTCGATGGCGTGCTCGAAGAAGCCCTGGGTGAGGTCGGCTGCGTTGTGCGAGTCCACGCCGGTCCGACGCAGGTACCCATAAAGTGGGTACCAATACAGCTCACAAAGCCGCGACAAGGCCACCGAGCCTGAATCCGTATCCGACCTCGATGCCATGGCGGTTTGCCAATCGGTCGTCGCAAACTGATGCGCCGGGCTGGAGACCGCTGTCATGGCTTTTTGTGTGTATAAGTGTCTTTGCCCATCTTGAAGGCTGGGGAAGACTAATCACCCGGCTTACCCACTCCAAATTGGCGGTCACCCATTCCCCCCCGCAACGGTCAAATCGGTCTAATGTTGGGTATTAATGTTCAGTCAGAGGCAGGCCGAGCTCTGGATTCGGCCGGTTCGATCCGGGGGCGCCCACGCAACTTCCTGAAATGAATCCGTAACGCGCATGGAATTTCCGGATATGGGGAAGAGGTGGGAAACATCTGGCAAATCTGGAACCGCATCGGATCGCTTCGGTGGTCGGGCACTCTTTTCGGGTGTCTTGGACTGACCTGCGGGTGCGATCGTCTCTCCCGCGCACCGGAATCCGTGGCGGCGATGGATCCTGCGGTGGTTGTTCAAATGGAGGGCCGGACGATTCCTGTGCATCGGTTGCGCGAGGAGCTCCAGAGGAACCCCGGCGTGTCTCGGGACGAGGTGCTCGGCGAGATGATCCGGTTTCAGGCGACGCTGTTGGCGGCGGAACGCGCGGGTTTGAGGAAATCCCCGGAATTTGAAGCGGAGATGGAGCGGTGGTTGGTGGCCCGATACGAGGCGCTGCAATCGGCAGGCGCGGAAAATCCGGCGGTTACTGAGGATGAAGTGAAAGCCCGGTATGCCGCGGAGGAAACCCGGTACCGGAAACCTGCCGCACTGCGCTGTGGCGCCCTGTTCCTGTCCATCAGCGCCAAAGCGACGGCGGAGGTCCGGGCCGCCCGGAGGTCCGAGGCCGAAGCGCTGCTCGCCCAGGCGCGACAAACCAATGAAGAGGGGTTTGCGCGGTTGGTAGCGAGGCGATCCGAGGATCAGGCGACCCGCTATCGCAGCGGTGACCTGGGTTGGATCGCGACGGAACCCGCCGTTGACGAACCTTCCGACCCGCTGGTGGTTGCTGTTCGGGCCTTGGCGAAGCCTGGCGACTTTGCCCCGGTGGTCGAGACGCCCACCGGCTTCCATGTGGTTCGGCTGCTCGAGACACGTCCAGCTTCGGTGCGGCCCTATGCCTCCGTGGCGGCCGAGCTTCGCCATTGGATCCAGCAGGAGAAGCGGGAGCGTAGCCTGAGCGCCTATCAGGCACGCCTGACAGAAGGCCTCGAGATTCGAACCAATCGTACGTTGCTGGAGACCTTTCCTGTGGCCCAGGGCCCAGAGCAGCCGACCAGTCCGAAGCTTTGACACCCAGATTGACCGTCATGAAATCCCCAACCTTCGCGCGGAGCCTGGTCCTGCTGACCCTGGCGTTGATCAGCCTGTGGGCGCAAACCCCGGGTGCGCATGCGGCGCCGTCGTTCACTCAGAACATCACGCTGTTTCCGGGCTGGAACAGCATCCATTTGCAGGTGGAACCGGTTAATCCAGACCCGGCCGTCGTGTTTGCAGGTCTGGATATCGACAGTGTCTGGACCTACGAAAACCGACTGGGGCAACCGGAGTTCGTTCAGGAGGTGACCGAGGCTGGGCTCAAACGGGCGGGATGGTTTTCCTGGGTTCCTCCGTCTCGCGAAGACGCCTTCCAGAACACCTTGTTCCAGCTGATCGGGCAGCGGGCTTACCTTGTGAAATTCAATGGGGCCGGCCCGGTGGTGGTATCCATCTCCGGTTTGCCGCGGCTCCGAAACCAGGGTTGGCAGCCGGATGCCCTCAATCTCCGTGGTTTGCCGGTCGATGCCTCCATACCGCCGACCTTCCAGTCGTTCTTCCAACCTTCGCCCGCCCATTATACCAGCGCCAACGGCCTGCAACCCATGTACCGGATGGACCTCTCCGGTCAGTGGGTGAGGATTGTTGGATCCGACCTGATCGAGGAGGGAAGGGCCTACTGGATCTTCTGCAAGGGGGGCTCGGATTTCGTGGCTCCGTTGAAGCTCCAATTGAGTGCTGCCGGGGAACTGGACTACGACACGACCTCCTCGGAGTTGCCGTTGACCGTTCGCAATCTCCGGAGCGTCCCGGTCAACGTGACCATCGTGGAATCCAGCGGCCTGAACCTGCCCCTGGCAGCCGAGGAACGGGACGCCGATCTACGACGGATCTGGCAGGATCTCCCCGCACCGTGGGTGAAATCCCTGGCGGCAGGGGCCACTCGAACCGAGAACCTCGCGCTTCGGCGTGAAGTCATGGTTTCGGATGACCTGGACCGCGTTCTGGAGGTCACGGATGGGCTCGGGAGCCGATTCCTGGTGCCGGTGATGGCCAATCGGGTGGCAGTGGAGGTGGTCGCGTCCCCGAACCGCTCGACGCGGCGATCGTCGGCCGCACCCGCCGCGGCAGCCGAAACCCTGACCCATGTGGGGCTTTGGATGGGCACCATCACGATTGGAGCCGTGAGTGAAGCCCACTCGGGTCCCCTCACCACCAACGTTACCCAGGGGTTCACCGTGCAGGAAGAACGGAACATCGTTACCGGAGAAGTCACCACCCAGAGGATCCCGAACTCCGTGGTCCGCGAATCCGTCTCGCTCGCACCCACCCCCACCCGAGGTGAATTCAACCTGCGACTCCTCCTGCACGTTGATTCATCCGGTCAAACACGCCTGCTCAAGGAGGTCATCCAGATGTATCAGGAGGCGGCGACGACGATCGACGGCAGCGGCAATACGGTGGTTACGCGGCCCGGCCGGTCCGTTCTCCTCACCGATGACAGCCTCATCAGCAGCTTCTCGGGAGTGACCCAGCGGGATGGCGTTTCCGTGGGGCGTCGCCTGAGCACCGTGGACTTTGACTTCCCGGATAACGATCTGCCGCTGCAAGGCGACCTGGCCGTTGGCTTCACCTTGATCGGGACGAACAAGATGTCCGCCACCTTCGCGCGAAACCCATTCAAGCACCGTTACCATCCGGACCATTCCAAGGGGTATGATATACAACGGGTACTGGAACTGACCCTTTCACCCGCACCCGCGAATCCGCCTCCCGGCTATGGAGAGCGGATCCTCCACGGAACCTATACCGAAACCATCACCGGCCTGCATCGGACGAACATTGTCGTCGCCGGAACCTTTCGCCTGAACCGCCTGGAAACCACAGGCCTGCTGAACCCGCAACCCTGACTTTGACCTGATCGACTGATGAAAACTGAGAATTCAAAAGCCCTTGTTGCAGGGATTGGGGCTGCCATCTCCTGGCGGCTGGGTTCATTTCTGCTGGCATTGCTGGGGGTGGGCCTCGCGGTCGGTGGGTTGCGGGCGGGTACCATCACCGGACAGGTGAAGGGACCGAACAAGGGGGCTATCACCACAAACCAGGACCCCGTTCCAGGGGCCACGGTGACCTTGACGCGTGGGTCGCTGACTTCCGTGGATCACATTCCGACGGATCTGGGAGCGTTTGCTTTAGGAACGGTGAGTTACCTGAATTTCCCCAACAGCGCAGGGAACATGTTCTCCACGCTGAGCGCCGCTGCGCCGGCGGACAATGTGGCTGGCGTGTTCACCAGTTCCTTCCAGGTGTTTTACGGAGGGTCCTATACCTTCAGCCTGACCAGTGACGACGGCTCTAAGCTGTATGTGGATGACCAGTTGGTCGTGAACAATGACGGTATCCACGGACCCGCGACGGCTACCGGTGCCATCAACCTTTTGGGTCAGGAAAACGGAGCGGGCCTTGGCAATCACACGATCCGGGTCGAATTCTTTGAAGCAAGTGGAGGTGGCCACCTTGTTGTGCAGTGGCAAAAAACGACGGGGGCCCGGCTCTTTGGCTACAGGGACTTTGGTGGGAATGTCCTCTTCAACGGCGCCGGGGGCACGGCAGGCAACTATATCGCGGGCAATTGGAACTACAATCTTTACACCGTTCCAACCACCTCGCTCTCGACCACCACGGACAGCCTCGGGAATTACTCCTTCCCGAATGTTTCCCTCCGGCAACCGGTCACGTTGACACCCACGTACCCCGAGGGCGCATTCAATGTGGCGTCCTCTCCCAATCTCATCGGAGCCGGTCCCCACAATTTCACCCTGACCTCGTCACCGCCCATCATCGCTCCCATCGCGAACCAGACGATGTCTGAGGACGGGAGTCTCGCCATTCCCGTCACGGCGAGTGATTACCAAGGGAACGCATTGGTGACGGCCACCGCGTCGGATACCACCCTGTTCCCTGCAGGATCCGTTGGGTTGATTGCGGGAAACCTTTACCTCATTCCCGCACCCAACCTCTCCGGTACCGCCACCATCACTCTGACGGCGACCGATTACGAGGTGCCGGCCAAGGTGTCGACGCGACAGTTCACGGTGACCGTAAGCCCCGTCAACGACGCCCCGGTCGCAGGGGTTGCCAGTTCGATCCGATTGGCGGCATCCCAATACATCGACATTCCGACGTATTCCACGGCGGCCCCGACCAATGAGATCACCATCGAATTCTGGGCCAAGGTGGATCCCAACACGGGGTCTGCGGTTCTCGGTTTAACCGATGACGTTGGAAACCGCCTGAGAATCGGGCTTGCCGAGGGTGCCTCGAGCCTCGTGCGGGGGACGGTTGGCTGGGACTTTGGCAACATCAACACCGGTGGGAGACTCAGCTACACTCCTTCGGTCGCGTACACCAACTCCTGGCAGCACTTTGCGTTCGTCGCCAGCCAGGGGGAAACTACATGCGGATCTACCGCAATGGCGTGCTGGAAGCCAGCAAGGTCGGGATGGTGCCGTTCAACGCCGCCAACAAGTCGTTGAGACTGGGTTCCAACATCGGCATGAGCCTGGCGGACTTCCGGGTATGGAACGTGGCCCGGACGGATGCGCAGATTGCGGCGTCGCGACACGGGACGCTTCCACCGGTGACGCCCGGTCTGGTGGTTCACTACCGATTCAACGAGCGGTCCGGCACACGCCTGAAGGATCTGGCGGATGGCAGTACCACCCCAGTCCAGTTTGGATCCCAGGATGGCAACATCAGCGCGAACAATCTCCTGATTCCCCAGGATGCCACGTTGGCTGCCTTGTTGGTGACGCCCGTTGTAGAGAACGCGCCCACCCTGGTTTACCTCCCCGCGAACGACCTGGAGACCCCCAATCTGACGTACACGGCCAGCACGCTTGTGGGAGGCGGAACAACCTTGACGGCTGCCCCGGGGGCATCGGCCTCGTCGGGCCTCTTCCTCTATACGCCGGCACCGGGATACTCCGGGGTAGACACCATCAGCTATACCGTATTGGACGGCGTATTGACCTCCACGGGGACTGTCTCCCTCCAGGTCAATGCGGTGAACGATCCCCCGGTGGTGGGGCCAGGAACCTCGATCAGCCTGAATGGTACGGGGCAATTTCTTGATGCCCCGGATGGACTTTGGTTCGGAAGCACTTTCACGGTGGAGGGTTGGGTCTTCGCCCGCTCCTATGCCCACTGGTCCCGCCTGTTTGATTTTGGCAACGGCCCGGGTCTTGATAATGTGCTTGGTGGCCTGACGGTTGGCGGCACAGGAACCCCCGGATTGGTCGTGGTCCGGGCTGGCGTGAACCAGGGAATCACGTCGTCGACGGTGCTTCCACTCAATACCTGGGCCCATTTGGCCTTCACGCGCGATGCTGCGGGTGTGGGCCATATCTACATCAACGGTGTGGAGACGGCCTCGGGTGCCATCCACGCGCCTACGACCGTGGTCCGCACCCAGAACTTCTTCGGGAAGAGCAATTGGGCCGGAGATGGGTTCGCCAATGCGCGATTCTCGGAACTGCGTGTCTGGAATGTTGCCCGGTCGGCTTCGGAGATCATCCGGGGTTGGCACGCGGCACTCCCCGGCAGTACCGCAGGTCTTCTGGCGCAGTATCACTTGAATGAAGGCTTTGGCGCTTCGGCCACGGATTCCTCCGTCGGGGATGGAGCCCAGAATCTCACCTTGGTGGGTTCGCCGGCATGGCGACTGGTCGATGGGCCCGGCCACGCCTTGAGCCTGGATGGCACCACCCAGAACGGGTTGGCGTCGGACAGTGCCGCCCTGAGCCTCACAGGATCGATGACCGTGGAGGCCTGGGTTCGGCCGACATCCACCAGCGTCGACCAGGCGATTGTCAGCAAGATGGACGCCTCGAACACGGGTTACGAATTGATGCTCTTGAACGGAGGGAAGCTCCGGGTGTCGATGAGTGCCTCTACGGCCAACGTCAGGAGCCTCGACTCCAGTTCGACCCTTGCACCCAACGTGTGGACTCACGTCGCGTTCGTTTCCGATGGGGTCCGGGTGCTGATGTACATCAACGGGGTCCTGGACACGCAGTCAGTTGTTCCGATCCATCCTGCCGACGGCGCCTCGGCCCTCTATATCGGGGCGAAGGGAAACAGCGGAGTGGCCGGAACGCGGTTCAATGGGCGGATTTCGGATGTCCGGATCTGGAAGGCGGCACGTACCCCGTTGCAGATTGCCCAGTGGCTCGGGGGCGTTCCCGCCGCGTCATCGGACCTCGTGGCCAATTATCTGTTGGATCCCTCGGCGCCGACTGCGGATGCCGCTGTCGCGGATGGTCGACAGGATATCTCACTTATTGGAAGTCCGGTGGTGGCTGAAGAAACGGTCCTCTTGCCCAAACTGCAAGCCGTGCGGTTCACCGAGGATACAGCCCTCGTTCTGGTGCCTCCTGCCTCGGATATTGAAGGTGCCACGCTGACCTATACCTCGGTGACGCCCAGCAGTGGCACGGTTTCCACGGTGGTTGGGGGACAGTTGACCTACACCCCGGCACTGAACTTCAACGGGGCGGCCACCATCACCTACGTCGTGACGGATGGGACGACCCCACGCACGGGGACGTTGTATTTGCAGGGCACTCCCGTTGAGGACGGGCCCACCCTGGCTGTGATCCCGAATCAAACGGTGAGCGAAGGCGGGGCGACGGCCACGATCAACATCTCGTTGACCGATGGTGACCCGGATTTGACCCAGGCCCTGACGGTGACGGCAACCTCGGGCAACACCGCATTGATCCGGAACCCGGTCGTCACCTACCAAAGTCCGGCGGAAACGGCATCCCTGAGCTTCAAGCCCCGACCTGGCCAGAGCGGTTCGACCGTCGTCACGGTGGTGGTCACCGATGTGGCCTCCGGCTTGAGTACCTCACGCCAGTTTACGGTGACGGTCGCACCGGTGGATGATCCGCCGAACGTTGGCCCGGGTACCTCATTGGCCTTCAATGGAAGCAATTCCGTTCAAGTCGCTGGATTTGGTGCGGTGCTTCCGACCGACGAGGTGACGATCGAGTTCTGGGTGAAGGTTCCCGGGATTGCCCCGGGCCGGGCCTTCCAACTCAACGGCGTCTATGCCGATCTCTTCTCATCCGGGGCCGTCAACTGGGTCTTTGGGAGCGGAACCGCCGATGCCAATGGTCGCTTGGTCTATGTGCCGCCTACCTCCATCGTGGGCACGTGGCAGCATTTTGCCTTGGTCGCCAGCCGAAGCGGAAATTACATGAAGGTCTTCCGCAACGGCGTGGAAGAGGCCAGCAAACCCGGCATGATTCCTTTCGTTCGAGGGAACTTCCCGCTGACGCTGGGTCAATCGCTGGGTGCCAATGGCGAACTGGCCGATTTCCGGGTGTGGTCCGTGGCCCGGACTTCAGAACAGGTGAAGGCGTCCCTGCATTCAGCCCTCGCGAACGATACCCAAGGACTGGTGGCTTATTATCGGTTCAATGGAAAGCCGACGCTGGTACTCAAGGATTTCGCATCGGTGGCGGCGCAGGCGGGTGCGCAGGATGGCGCGTTGGTTCCCGACGCTCAGGATAACGATCCCATCTGGAAGACGTCGGCCTCAGCGGCTGCGCCCCAGGGCGGTGATCCCCAATTGGCCATCCGACAATTGGTGCTGGTCGCGGACGGATCAACCACCAACCTCTTCCTTCCCGCGTGGGACGCCGAAAGTGGACTGGGAGTCACCTGGACGAACGTGACGGTGACTGCAGGCAGCATCACCGGGAGTGGTACCTCCGGAGCCAGCACGGGTGTCTTCGCCTATACGGCTCCGGTGGGTTACAATGGTCCCGTTACGGTCAACTATTCGGTCAAGGATCCCGGAGTGTTGAATGCGGCTGTTGCTGGCAGCCTGAACCTGAGGGTCTACTCGGCTCAGAACGCGGCTCCCACCATCGCCTCCATTCCCAATGTGGCGACCCAACAGGATACGGCGTTGGTCGAAGTACCGGTAACGGTGACCGATGACCAGTCGCCTT
Source organism: Limisphaerales bacterium (assembly GCA_965283655.1). Lineage (GTDB taxonomy): Bacteria > Verrucomicrobiota > Verrucomicrobiia > Limisphaerales > UBA9464 > UBA6176. The sequence goes on from CBDIPJ010000005.1 coordinate 233,621, forward strand.
CGGATCTCGTCGTCAGCACGGTCATCCTGAGCAACGCCAGCTTGATCCAAAGCACCTCGGTGAGCTCCGGTGGCAGCTATCGCTCCCTCAACATTGTCCCGAAGCCCGGTGAGATCGGTGTCGTCCGGATCCGGGTGCTGGTGGAGGATGCGGGCCAGAAGTCGGCTCAGGTGGAGTTCGATTTGCGGATCGAGGCCGCTCCGCTTTTCAAGGTGTTTGACCTCGGAGTCTTGCCTGGCAAGGCGGCGAGCTATGGAACCGGGATCAATGATCAGGGTGCTGTGGTCGGCTATGCCACGGAGACCGAGGATCTCGCCAGCAATCCCGTGGGCTATTACTTCAATGGCATCGTCAACGGCGGTGTTGTCGACAGCAACCCCATCTCCCGGATTGAGTCCGCACCCTTGGCCTCTCCTTTCCTGGCCCTGGATATCAACAATTCCTATGACATCGTGGGTTTCGGAAAGAGTGGCGGCAACACGCTTGCCTGGCAGCGGGATCTCGAACAGGGCCTGTCCCTGCTTGGAAGCACGGGGCTGGCTGCGACCGGGACCTCCGCCGAGGCTCGTACCATCAACACGAATGGCGTGGTGGCAGGTGTCGCGGTCACCAGCTCCGGTCGTCGGGCTTTCCGGGTGGCACCTGGCGAGGCGCTCCTGACCGATCTGGGTACGGCAGCGGTTCCGCGATTCAACGCCGCGAGCGAGGCCAATGCGCTCAATGATGCCGGTGCCATCGTGGGTTCCCTCTTTGATAGCAGCGGCAATCGTCGCGCCATGCTTCATGAGTCCGGCAAGATGCAGGCCCTCTTTGATGGGGTGGATGACACGAACAGCGTGGCCCATGGCATCAATGCATTTGGACAAGTCGTGGGTCGTTCGAGTGCCTTTGCCGCGGGGGATCAGGCCCTTTCGTTCGACGGCGTGAATGACACCGTCACGGTGCCGAACCTGCTGGTAAACACGAACGGTTCCACCTTGGCAGCGGGGAATGCGCCGTTTTCGGTCGAGGCGTGGATGCGCGTTGGAGCGTGGCCCACGTCCATTTCCCAGCCGTTGCGACTCGGGAATCTGGCGAATTTCAATAGCCACTACTGGAAACTGACCGGTTCAGGAGATTCCGGGACACTCTACCTGGGGCTTGAAGGGGTTGGCGGCACTGCGGTTGCGAGTGGTCCGGTCAGGCTGGGCGCCTGGAACCATTTCGCAACAACCTATACTCCCACGTTCGGTCAGAATGGAACGCTGACGACCTACCTGAATGGGAGGCCCGTCAGGACGAACGAGCTCCAGTTCGTCAATTTCCAAGGTCTCCCCTTGGTTCTTGGATCGGTGCCAATCAATGGAACTGAATACTTCTCGGGCGATCTGGATGAGGTCCGCGTGTGGCGGACCACCCGTTCGGCCACTGAGATTGCTTCCACCTATTTGACCCGGTTGGCTGGGACCGAGACGGGGTTGGTGTGTTACCTTCCCTTCGATGAGGGCTCTGGGAATGTCAGCACGCTCGGGCTTGCCACTGGCGCACTGTCGGGGACGCTGGCTGGCAATCCTGCATGGACGGTTCGTGGCGGCCTGCCCGCTCCGGGACTGACGGTGGCGGATGCGGCCCTGCAGTTGGATGGCAACAGCAGTTACGCGGTATTGAGCACTTTGCCGCTCGGCAGTGCCTCGTTCACAATGGAGTTCCGTGCTCGGCGTGCGAAGTTGGGTACGCTGCAGACCGTCCTTTCCCAGGGAACCAATCAGACGGCCAAGGGCCTCCAGGTCGGGTTCCAGGCGGACAATCGCTTCCGGCTTCAGTTCTGGAACGGGACAAGCCTGGCGTCCACCGATCCAGACACCGACCTCGGGTGGCATCATTGGGCGGTCACCATGAATGTCACAAATGGGGTTCGGACCCTGTTGCGTGATGGCGTGGTGGTGGGCACAGACACCATCGTTACCCCCTATACGGGCAGCGGTCCGGTCATCCTCGGCAACGCCTTCTTTGACGCCAGTGGGTATTCCGGAGCCATCGATGATGTCCGGATCTGGAGCATCGCCCGCACGCCTGCGGAAATCCTCGCCGACCGGAACACCCGGCTGAGCGGAAGCACGAGTGGGTTGTTGACGTTCCACACCTTTGACGAAGGGGGCGGTGCGAGCGCCCTGAACCGGGTTCCCACGGGATCCAGTGCGTCGCTTCAGGGTGCCATCTACTGGTCCGCGGCGGACCACGGTGATTCGCGCGCGTTCCTGTATGAAACGCGGTCTGGTCGGATGTCTTCGCTGGGATTGCTCCCGGGAACCGTGTTCAGCGAAGCCAAGGCCATCAATGATTTCGGCCAGATTGTGGGTTCTGCGGGGTCGGGTACCGGTGGCGAGGCCTTCTTCTACACAGCCGGGCGGATGCATGCCATCAAGGACCTGCTGCCCGAGGTCGACGAGTTGGACCAGTGGAAGCTGGAGACGGCCAATGGGATCAACCGCAGTGGGGCGATCGTTGGCACCGGCAAGCACCGGGGGTTGACCCGAAGCTTCCTGGCGATGCCCGCGACGGCCATTGGTCAGGTGGTCGCCCGACCCGAGGGCGCGGTGGCTCGCTATCCGTCGATCACCATCCTGAAGCAGAACCGGCCGGACGACAGCGCACTCAACGCCTTCTATTGGAGTGAGCCCGAGGGCAAGCTCTATGCCATCCGCCCGGTGGTCGCCCGGATCGAGTGGTTCACGAGCATGACCGACGTGTCCGGGATCATCACCAACCCGGACGGAACCACCTCGGTGGCCGTCAACAACCAGAGGGTGACGATGATCGCGGTGAACGTGTGGCCGAAGAACCCGACGATCCATATCGCCGGCAGTCCGGTTGATCTGCAACCGGCCGTGACGGCCGCCAATTACTCGTTCATCGACGTCCGGTATCAGGAAAACAATCCGAAGGTCGAACCCAGCAGCAAGGTGTTCACCTGCACCGAGACCGGCTACTCGGTTCTCTATTACCTGAAGTCCGCGGGGGCAGCCCCCGATCCGCAAGCTCAGGCCCCCTATTTCGAGGTCGTCCGGACCTTGCCCTACAATGACAGTCTCGCCGCCTTGGGGCGCCTTTCGGCCCTCATCGGCTTTGAAGTCACCTGGCCTGGGCACCAGGAACATGCGGGAAAGAATGGTTATGTCTTGTTCCCCATGGCCGCCATTGATGCCTCGGGATCCGACGCCGCCTATAATCGTGGAAGCCGGCAGGGATCAATCCTGCCTGTAAACCAGGAGAAGCCGGGCAATCTGGCGCATCTCAATCCCGATCCCTTGGTGGTGGTGTGGTACCGCACCAATCGTGTCGGGGTCGCCTGGGCGAGCGTACCGGTTCAATACAGCCTGAATTGGCCGGCACCTGGAGCCGTGGACAAGATCGTGATCGCGAGTCAGTTGGGTTCGGGTGAGCTCAGCAGTGCCAGATATCCCGGAAAGCAAATCTACAACCAACCGGATCCGAGCCTGCCTGGATACAATCCGAATGAGGAGCACGCGTACATGCCCGAGAACGTGCTGTTCGCCATCCGGAACGACCTGAACTACCAGCAGCACTCGAGTCCCTACACATTGCTCAAGTACAAGAACCCGACCAATGGCCTGTGGGCCATCAAGGTGTATCAGGTGGTGGCCGAGCAGGCGCCGTACTTCTTCCGGTATGGCGGTACGGTGGGTAAGGAGATCCAACCCCCACTTCCGCTGAGCCTGATGCCCCTGTGCAGCGAATCGTACCCGTTCCCGATCGAATCCGACGTGGCGTGGAGTGACTACAAGGGCAAGGTGTATGCTCGCATGGCGGGACCGGAAGGCAGCCGAACCAACCTGGTGGTGCGATGGTACTACCCGATGCAACCGGGATTCTATCATCCCGAGGGCAAGGGCGTTGGCGAGTGTCTGGCCTTCCTGGACCGGCGCACCCGCGGGGCCTTGCAGACCCCGAACAACGGCGTGGGTGTGGCCAATACGCCCATCGACGTGACCTACGACATTCGATGGGATGACACCCCGGTCCTTCAGGTGGGCCAGACGCTCATCCACTCGATGCGCGGGCTTCCGGATGTCTACAATTTTGCCAATGCGCAGGTCATCTTTGATTCGCTGGCTGCCGAAAAGCAGGGGCCGAGCCAGTTGATCCGGGACATTGAAAGTCGGACGGGCACAGCGGTGAATCCCGTGACTGCGGCATCGACCTCCCTGGCGATGGCGAGGTTCTATGACCCGATCAGTCCCCGGACCTTGAAGACCGATGTCGTGCTTCCGGTCGGGTTGAAGCGTCAGAACATCGCGGGTAAGGAATACCTCACGGATCTCCCCTGGATGTTGAAGATTCGGTTGAGCTACGACCCGATCAACCGGTGGCTCTCCTTTGCCGGGCACCTCGACGAGAATTTCGGGGTGGGTGATCCGTTGCTGCTTCCCAATGTGCTCTCGCAGCGCGAGCGGGACCGGATCAAGGCCTTGGCTCCCGGAGACTCCAATTGGTCCGCCTTGGTGGACCGACTGTACCACCTGACCCGGAATCCGAACGAGGTGGACCTCGATCCATTGGACGGAGTCCCTGATCAAGCCCTGCGACTGGGCCTCAAGAATGTCCTGCAGACCAACTTCGTCGCCATCGCCTACGAGCACTATGAAACGGTCACGACCACAAGCACGTACTGGCAAGAGGGGTATTCCACGAGCATTATTGATTTCAACGGACAGGATTCTGAATGGGTGACAGAAACCACCAGTTCGGATCAGTGGGTCGCCAAGACCTCGGAAATCCCGACTTCGCTGGCCGAGGCTGTGGCACTGGATCGCACCTGGCGAAATACCCTTCTCCTGGATGGGGGCACGAGCTATCGGGTGCCGACCGGTCAAACGGCGTTGAACAGCTCCTACACCGTCACCGCCACGGTGGTGGGGGAGATCCTCCAGTCGGGTCCGAAGGTTTTGACGACCGGTTTGGGTGGGGTGGAACCTGCTGTTGCCCGGCCTGGACAGGCCTTGGCCTTTGATGGGTCGAACGACTGGGTTTTGGTTCAGCCGAACAACGGGTTCAATCCCGACCTGATTGGAACGCCCTTCACGATCGAGTTCTGGGCGCAGTTCAATGCCGCCACGACGGAACAGTACGTGGTGGGACAAGCGGGTGGCCCAGCCTCTATGGGTCAGCTGCGGATCGGCGTCCGGGACGGTGGAAAGTTCGCGTTCGATCTCGGGACGACTCCCGCGTCGGATTCCGTGTTTACCACGGATACGGTCTTCACGGACACGGCATGGCACCATTGGGCCTGTGTGTTTGATCCGGAAACAAAGGTTCAATCCATCCTTCGGGACGGAGCCGTGGTGGCATCCAGGACGAATGCAGCATTGAGCTATGTGGGAGCGGGTCCGCTGGAGTTGGGCCGATTTGGCACCAACTATTTTGGCGGGAAACTGGATGAGATCCGGGTGTGGAAGACCGCCCGGACGGCTGCCGAGATTCGTTCCCGGATGAACAAGCGGCTTCTGGGAGCCTCGGACTATGCCCCGACCGGTGCGTGGCCGGGCACCGAGCAGAAGCTGGAGATCCTGTTCCGGTGTGATGAGGGCTCCGGAAACCTGGTGAACGGGGCCGCCTTGACCGCAAATGGGTTCCAAGCGCAGTTGAACGGGGGGATGGCCCGGATCGTTTCCGATGCTCCCACCGGAATTCCTCCCCGATACCTCACCATTGCCGAGAATAATGATGCCGCCCTCGGTGGCTTGCCGGTGACCCTGCATGTGATCCGGGTGGATGACGGGCCCTATCAGGGCGATCTCAAGGTGCTGCCCGGAGACAACGTCTTCGATGAACGCCTCACCCTGCGCCATAGCAGTGACTTTGGTGGGGACCCGGATCCGTTGACCTTCCAATGGTTCATCAAACCCATCGGCGCGGATTTTGATCCCACGGATCTTCCGGTGGTGACCGATCCGAATGCGGATTTCCCCTCGGACATGAGGGGTTGGACGCTGTACACCGGCTTCCAGCCGACGAGCGGTTCGGGTGTAAACTATGTCACGATTGGCGAGGGCGGGGAATCCGGCCTGGTGACGCTCTCGGATAACGCCTTTGTGGGGCGGTACAAGGGCTATGCGGTGAACCTGAACTCGGCCTTCGCATGGAGCGGATGGATTGGGGATCCGACCGGGACGCCGGAACAACCTCGGGCCGCCTTGGGCGAGGGTTGGGTCAAGCGGGTCATCCGCGGATTGAATCCGTTTGATGCCCGGACCACCGATTTCCACTCGTCGCCAGCGGTGACGTTTGCCTCGATGTTGATCCAGTTGGGCCAGCGCTATGAAGGCCCGATTGCGTTCAATCCAAGTGCCGACGCCATCAACAAGGTGGGTCTGATCGAAGCCTACACGACGGTGCTGGAGCGGGCGAAGGGGCTCAGCATCAACGGAGTGCCTCAGGTTGATTTCAACCCGGCCAATAACGCCTTGCTGCTGGCGGCCACCAAGCTGAGTGACTTCAACATGGTGTTGGGCAATGAGGCCTATGCGGACGCGAGTGATCCGACCATCGGGTTTGGATCCGGCAGCACGGAGTACGGCTCCTTGGCTTCGAGCATCTTCAGTTTCCAGAATCAGTTGGATTCCCCGTTGGAAGAGGAGCTGACGTTGTTGCGTGGACGGGACGACAGTGCGGCGGGCGTGGGCGCCCGACCGGTCTACAATCGGTTGTTCTGGAACTTCACGCTGGGCGAGGGCGAGGTGGCGTACCAGCAGAACTACAACGTGAGTGACCAGGACAGCAACGGGTTCATCGATGAGAAGGATGCCCGGATCCTGTATCCGCAGGGACATGGTGACGCCTGGGGTCACTATTTGTCGGCCGCCAAGCAGCATTACGAACTCCTGCGTCATCCCTTCTTCACGTGGATTCCGCGGACCGAACTGGTGAGCGTGGCGGGTGCCGCGATCAAGGTGGACTTCCTGGACGAGCGGAAGTTCGCGAAGGTTGCCGCCGCAAAGGCCAAGGCGGGTACCGAGATCGTGAACCTCACGTATCGGATGAACTACGTCGACGATCCCTCAGGTCAGTGGCAGGGGTATAAGGATTCGCAACCGGATCGGGCGTGGGGCGTCACGGAGTGGGCCCGTCGAGCCGGCATGGCCACCTATTTCGATTGGGTGACCGGGAATACCCTGCTCCCCAGCACCGATCCGAACCCGGCCCATGTCGGCATCGACAAGGTGGACCGGCAGACGGTGGGAGAGTTGGGTGAGTTGCCCTCGTTGCATGACCAGATCCAGAGCCAGTTGGATCAGGCGGATGGCGGATTGAACCCGCTGGGTCTGGCCAAGGGAGTGGTGCCGTTCGACATCGATCCCACCCTCGTGAGCAGCCAGAACGGCGTGGCGTCGAAGACGCACTTCGAGCAGATCCAGGACCGCGCCCTGAAGGCGATGAAGAACGCGCAGTTCGTGTTCGACGAGGTGAACAAGTCGACCCAGGCCTTGCGCCGAACTCAGGACACCGTGGAAGAATTGACGGTGAACAGCATCAACCAGGAGCGCGATTACAAGAACCGCCTGATCGAGATCTTTGGTTATCCCTATGCCGGGGACATCGGTGCCGGGAAGACCTACCCCGGGGGATACGATGGGCCGGACATCTACCATTGGATGTACGTTCCCGTTTCCGAATACAGCGGCGTGGCGAACGGGGATCCGGGTCCGATCCTGAGCGGGATCTTTACCCAGATGAATCTGGGAATCGTAGCATCCGGGGATACCACCAGTGGAGCCATGGGGTCTGCCAATGCAGCCTTCTATTTTCCGGAAGACTTTGGGACCCAGACCCCATCGACATCAGGGGATCTATTCAAGGAAGTGTTCTATCCGACGCTCGCCCAGTACCGTGATTCCTACTATTTCGCGGCTCCGAGCAGCTATGGAACGCGTCGGGCGCCGGGTGAGATCCAGATGGCCATCTCGGAATTGATCCAGGCGGAGGCCCGGGTGAAGGTGGCTCGGGAAGGGTTGGATGCCCTCGTGTTCGATATCGAGCAGAAGGCGGACCTGATGTCGGCCCGATATGCGTTCCGGGCCAAGGAATTGTCGATCGGGTACGACTTGGCGACCACGAAGGGAACCATCCTCGCCGTGATCCTGACGTCCAAGGGGCTATCCAAGGCGGCCGGCGTGAATGGATCCATGGCACGAGACATCGCTGGGGCGATTGCTGAGGCGTTGCCGGCCGTGGTTGGAGTGGCTGCGGATGCCACGTCTGTCCCGAGAGGTTCCATTCTGGCGGCTGCAGCCGCATCCAATGGCATCTTCCAGAATGTGGCCATCGCCTCGCAGTTGGTCGCGGATGCGGCCGAACGGATCGGCCTACCCATGGCCGAGGCATTGGCAGCGGCGGGTGTGCGAGCGGCCGGCTTCGAGTTCCAGGTGAAACAGGATGTCGCGGAACTGGAAAGCGTGATCAAACGGGTGCCGGGAGCGACCAGCGAGTTGCTGCGGTTGATGGAACAGGTGAATCAAGCGCACGGTCGATACCTCGCTTCGCTGGCCAAGGGTCAACGCTTGCTGGATGAGCGCGTGGCCTACCGGAAGCGGATCGCCTCGCAGACGACCGAGAACCGGTATCAGGACATGACGTTCCGGATCTTCCAGAACGATGCACTGCAGAAGTACCGGGCGAGCTTCGACGTGGCTCAGCGTTACGTCTTCCTCGCGGCCACGGCCTATGACTATGAGTCCAACCTGCTGGGTACGGATTCCCGCTCCGGTCGCAATTTCCTGACCGACATCATCCGGCAACGTTCGTTGGGCCAGATGCTCAATGGATCTCCGGTGGTGGGTCGGGGAGGACTCTCGGATCCCATGGCCCGCATGGGGGGCAACTTCGACGTGCTCAAGCCCCAGATGGGTTTCAACAATCCGCAGACCGAGGCGAATCGCTTCTCGGTCCGGAGCGAGTTGTTCCGGTTGACGGACGACAGCGGCGCAGCCTGGAAGACCCAGCTACGGTCCCGAAAGGTGTCCAACCTCTGGGATATTCCTGAATTCAGGCGGTACTGCCGTTCGTTTGCGCCGGAGTCGGCCGGTGCCCAACCGGGGTTGGTCATCCGATTCCCCTCGACGGTCACGGCCGGTCGGAACTTCTTCGATTGGCCTCTGGGAGGCGGCGACAGCTCCTATGACGCCAGCCGGTTCGCGACGAAGATCCGGGGTGTGGGTGTCTGGTTCGGGAATTACAATGGTCGAGGCTTGTCCCAGACGCCGCGGATCTACCTCGTTCCTGCGGGGGCGGACGTGCTGGCTTCGCCGACGGCCAACGACTTCAGTACCCGTGAATGGCGCGTCGTGGACCAGGTAGTGCCTGTGCCGTTCGCGATCGGTGCGAGCCAGTTGAAATCGCCCTCCTGGATTCCGTTGAACGACTCCTTGGGCGGGAACTTTGCGGATGTCCGACGATTCGCCAGCTTCAGGGCCTATCACGACTCCGGGACGGCGGAGCCGAGCCAGATGACCTCGGATTCCCGACTCATCGGCCGCAGCGTGTGGAACACGGAATGGGTCCTGATCATTCCGGGGCAAACCTTGTTGGCGAATCCCAATGCGGGTCTCGACAAGTTCATCGACGAGATCAGTGACATCAAGTTGCTGTTCCAGACCTATTCGTACTCGGGCAACTGACCGCATCAACAACACTCAACCAACTGAATGACCATGGAATCGCAATCAGTCAGCAAGTCGTCTTTGGGCCGGGTCGGATGGTGTGCCCTGGGGATGCTATTGGCTTCGACGCTTCAGGCGGGCATTCCGGAGCCTGGACTCCGCGTGTATGGGACCATCGCGATCAACGGTGTTCCCGTAACGGCCACGGACACCGGGGTTGCCGTGGAGGCACGACGGACGCCGACCGGGCCGGCGATTGTCCGCTATGCGATGGGTTCCCACGGGGCCGCGGGGAACTTTTACTCCTTGGTCCTGAACGCGGAGGCGACGGCGCCTCTGGAGGATGGGGCCAATGTGGCTTTGGGCTCTTCGATCCATCTGGTCGTCGTGGATGAAACGGGAGTCCGGGACCAGCAGGTGGTGAACTTGACGGCGCGGGCCAGCTTGCTGCGCTTGAACTTCGGATCGCCGGACACCGACGGCGATGGCTTGAGCGACGTCTTTGAATCGGAGCACTTCGGCAGCGCCATTGGCGGGAATCCGGCCCTGGATTCGGACGGGGACGGACGGTCCAATCTGCAGGAGTTCCAGCAGGCGACCAACCCCCTGATTGCGGATGGGCGGCATCCCGCGGACCGGTCGCCGGCAGACGACCGGATCACCTTGTCGGAGATCACGGCCTACATCCTGGCGTGGAAGACGGGTGGCACGTGGCCGGTCGAGCCGGTCCTGACGGCCCCGAACATCGTCGACTACATCACCCGGGGCGGCGCCCTGTGGAGAGGTGGCGAAACCTATATCTTTGACAACGACCCGGTGACCACGGCGCCCTTGTGGTGGGTGAACACGCCTCCCGTGGGTGCGGGGTCCGAGCGTAAGGCCACCGTTGCGGGTCCCTCGGAAATGGTCTCGGGGGTTGTCCGTACCCTCCCGGTTGCCTATCGGCCGAATCTTGCGGTGAAGGTGGCCTTGGCGGTTGAGCCCGATCCAGGCGTGAAGGCCCATGCCGTGGTGGAGACCCCACCGTCGGGATGGGTGGCGCGCAACGTGAGCCATGATGGCCGATGGGATAGCTCATCGGGTCAGATCAAGTGGGGACCGTTCTTTGATTCGAATCCGCGGACGTTGAGTTATGAGGTCGTTCCGCCGCCGCAAGCCGTGGGGCGGATGGATTTCGCCGGGCGCGGTAGTTTCGATGGATATGGGGCTTCGTCGGTCGGTCCGCTGCGGGTCTGGCCGCTGGGCAGGACTCCTTCGTCGTGGTTGGTGGCCCGCCTGGATGCTTCGAATCGAACCGTGTTGGAGATCCACGGGGAGCCTGGGCGGGAATATGAAGTCCAGGAGGCTGCGGAGTTGGGTGCATGGAAAGCCGTTGGCCGATTGCATCCCGACGCCGATGGCATGGCGCGGCTTGAGGTGGATGGAGGAGCCGCTTCGCGCTTTTACCGATGCCTGCAGGTGGAATGATTCCTGAGCGTTGCATCACGGCCGGCGCACCCAATCCAAAGCTCCCGATCCGCGTGGCTGAAAGTTCCATTAGCGCAAGAGGCTCGGCTCGATGGTCCTTTCTTGTGACCTGGGTGGGGACCCTTTTGCTGTTCATTGCAGCGCGTGCGTCCACGGTCACCTCGGTGATGCCGGTCGCATATAGTCCCGGGAGCGATATCCTGGTGCAGCTGGAGGTGGTGCCGGATGCGGAAGTGCAGGTGTATGCGATTGAGGATGCGCCTCCATTGAACTGGGCGGTGACGCAGATCTCGTCGGGTGGTGTCTGGGATCCGTCGACCGGGCGGATCAAGTGGGGTGTTTTCACGGACGGAAATGTGCGGGTCCTGTCCTATCATGTGACGGTGCCCTTGGGCGTGACGGGTGTGGTGGAGTTTTCGGGCGTTGGAAACTTTGACGCGCAGGTGGTGACGGTGGGCGGCGTTCGCCGGTTGGGGCGCTTTGCGGGCACCGTGCATCGGACGATGCCAGCGGACTATATTCCTGGAGTTCCGCTCACGATGACCTTGGGCGCCATCCCGGCGACGGATTCCGGCGTCTGGGGTCTGGAGGATCGTTTTCCTGCGGGATGGGTCGTGGATTCGATCAACCTGGGTGGCGTGTTCGACTCCGAATCCGGGAAGGTGAAATGGGGGCCGTTCACGGATGCGTCTCCACGGGTTTTCAGTTACCGGGCAACACCGCCAGCCACAGCCCGTCAGGTTGGTGCTTTTCAGGCACTGGCACAGATGGGGGGCGATGGAGTCGTGGAGAGCGCTGAACTGCCGTTGAGGGCGAGTGTGTTGAGTCGGAGCATGGCGTCGACGTATAGGCCGGGCGTGGCCCTCGACGTGGTGTTGCGCGGACAACCGGCTGGGTTCATCCAGGTGTGGGCCTTGGAAGAGGAGATTCCTGTCGGTTGGGAGCCGGTGGGAGTCAGTGCCGGTGGAACGTGGGACGCGGCGAATCGGAAGCTCAAATGGGGGCCGTTCAGTGGGGCTTCCGGGGTGGAACAGATTCTCAGCTATCAGGTGATCCCGGCGTCGGACGCCACCCAACCCCTTCGGGTCACGGCCTTCGGTCTCTTCGATGATGCCCGCCAGACGAATGGCGGCGTGGCGCTCCGATACCTGGTGCACCCTCAGCATTCGATCGTTCGGACCCTCCCTTCAGCCTATCGGCCGGGCGTCCCGTTTCCGTGGTCGGTACGGGTGGATCCCATCGACACCACAGCCGTGTACGCGATCGAAGAGCGGGTTCCGGTGGGATGGACGGTTTCCGGATTGGACCAGGGCGGGGTGTTCGATGCGGTGAACTCGGTTGTCCGGTGGGGGCCTTTCATGGATTCGCAGGCGATTCCTCGGGTGTTGGGCGGGAGCATCACCCCTCCGGCGGAGTCCGTGGGGATCGGAGTCTTTCAAGGACTGACGCGACTCGATGGGCAGGATGTGGCGGTGGGTGGTCCTTCGGAGGTGGCTGCGGAAGCCAGTGCGGTTCATCGAACCCTGGGCCCGAGTTTCCAATGGGGCGTGTCCAAGCCGGTGACGCTCCAGGTGGTGCCGTTGGCGGGGATCTCCGCCTATGCGGTGGTGGAATCGATTCCAGCGGGTTGGACAGTGGGTTCGATCAGTGACGGTGGCGCATTGGATGCCTCGCGTGGGGAGTTGAAGTGGGGTCCGTTCACGGATTCCACACCACGTACCCTGCAGTACCTCGTGACGCCTCCGGCCAGTCCGGGTGGAAGTGAGACGATTCCGTGGGTTGGATCCGGTTGGTTTGATGGGGTCTCAATTCCCATCCTGGGTGATGGCCTGACACGGCGGAATGACCTGCCGGTGGCGCAACCGGACTCGTTCAACCGGATCAGCACCGTCAGGGTTGCCAAGGTGCGGATTGAGGACGTCCTGGCGAACGATACCGATGCGGACGGGGGGCTCTTGCAAGTGGTGGATGTTTCGGCGGCGACTCCGCCCGGGTCCTCGGTCCAGATCATTGGACCTTGGTTGGTTCATACGATGCCGGCAGGTGGGACGGGCAATGGTGGATTCACCTATACCGTGTCCGATGGGATAGAAACCACCACTGCGAGGGTGACATTGGTGGCCTCGAATCCGCCGGAGACACCGGCTGCCTCACCGATCCGGATTCTGGTGCAGCAGCAGCAGGTGCTGATCGCATTCGTCGGAGTACCGACCCGACTCTATCGGGTTCAGTATACCGAGGATACGGCGCCACCCTATCGATGGAGCGAGTTCAATCCTCCCGCCAACTTCACCGCGCCAGCAAACGGCATCTTCCTGTTCGAAGATCCGCAGTTGAATCAGCCCATGCGGTTGTATCGGGGACGCGCGGGGCACCTGTAATGCCGCGCACTGTTTCGATCCAGGGAGCGTCGTCGATCCTGTTGAACCAGGTCGGGCTCAGCTCCGTTGATGGCGATGGATATTCAAAAGAACCCCGTAACGCGGTGCAGCATTCCGGATAATCCCGAATGATGGGACGCATCCCACACTGTTTCCATGTCCTACACTTCCACAGCGAACGCCTCTGTTCTGGGGCGGTTCTGGACCGGCCTGACCCTGGCTGCGCTGGTGGCTTGCGCGGTGTTTGGCGTGCGACGATGGCGGACGGAGGCTCCGTCCGCGCCGGCACCTGCGGTGACGGTAACGCTGGGTGAATTGACGTTGCACGAGGGCCGCATGGTCCGGACCGGCGAAACGAATGCCTTCACCGGCTGGATGGAGGAGAGCTATCCCGGGGCGGGGCCCAAGTCGCGCTCCTGGATAGCGGCCGGCCGGCTGGACGGGGTTTCCGAAGGGTGGTTCACCAACGGCGTGATGCAGGTCCGTGAGCACTTCGTGGCCGGGTTGAGCGAGGGGACCGTCACGCGCTGGTATGAAACCGGCGCCATGCAATCGGAGGGCACCGCCTTGGCCGGGAAGCTGGAGGGTACCTTCCGGCGCTGGCACGAAAACGGGGTGCTGGCGGAGGAACTTCACCTGCGGGCAGGGCAGCCGCAGGGCCTGTCCCGGGCGTGGTTTCCCAGCGGTTGTCCAAAGGCCGAGGTGACCCTGAAGGACGGAAAGATCGTCCAGCAGCAATTCTGGAAGGACGGCGAACGGCCTCCGGAACCCACCATGGCCAAAGCGGGGGGAACCCCATGAGGACATTCGATCTGGCGGTCATGGTGGGACTGTTGGGACTGGGTTCCCCGGCGATGGCGGGGACGCTGAGCCTGGACCGCGGCCTGATCTCAGCCGGCGGTGGCGAGTCATTGGTCACGGGATACGGGCTGTCTGGCACGATCGGGCAGCCGGTGGCGCATTCGGCGTCGACCTCGGCCGGCCCGTTGGTCGCGCGTGCGGGTTTTTGGACCCAGGTGCTGCGCTGGGCGACCGGGGTTTTTGGTCACGTGGACGTGAACCCGCCAGACCCGAACCGGTTCTACCGGGCGATCTCCCAACCGTGAAGAAGCCATGAACGGCAAATCTGAACTCAACCACACCATGCCATTCCTGAATCGAGGCCTCTTTCTGACATCGATGGTCGTCGTCGCGGCGGCCCAGGCCGCCGTCATCACGGAGCCCGCCCGGGTCTTTACCGTGGGATACACGCTGGAGGACTTCCAGGATCCGCCGGCCCTGTTCGTGGAGACGATTTCCGACTCCAGCATCCTGCAACTGACCGAGGTGCGGGTAGGCCTGAACTTGGTGGGAGCCACCGGGGGAGGCGGCTTTGCCAGTGAGATCTTTGTCTCCCTGACCAAGGACCTTGGGGCGAGCGCCGTGCTCTTGAATCGCGTCGGGGTCACGTCCACGGATGCCGTCGGCTTCGGCTACGACGGATGGGATGTCGTGCTCCGGGATGCGGCTGTGGCCGGGGACATCCATGCAGCCCCGCTGTCGCTGGGAGTGTTGAAGGGGGAGTGGGAACCGGATGGAAGGCTGGATGCAACGACCGATGCGAGGTTGGGGATGTTGCAGGTGTTCCTGGGGCAGGCAGGAAATGGGGAATGGTCGTTGAACGTCGCAGATCTGGATTATGGGGGAATCATGCGGTTGGAGAGTTGGTCCCTGACCCTGACCGGATTGACCGAAGTGAGCCCGGTGCCGGAGGCAACGGGTTGGGGTGGGATGGGGATGGGGATCCTGGCCGCCGCCTGGAAGCTGTGGCGTCGCGGCGAAGGATGGGGAGGGGGATGGGGGCGGGCGCGGACAGGATGACCGGATGACAGGATGGCGTGTCTGGAGGTCGCGTGTCCCCGCGCGACCCTCAATGGGAGTTGCCAGTTCCCAGATGGAAGGCCGCGTGACCTCACGCGGCGGATGATGACGGCGCCGGGTGTGGGCACCCGGCCTTCAGGGGGAGATGGCCGTTGTCGCGGGCCTGCCTACTTGGCGGTGCCCCGCCAGGCGCCGAGGGGGAGGACGTGGGCACGGGCGGCCCAGGCGTCCCAATCGGCGGTCATGCGTTGGACGCGGTCGGGGTGCTGGGCGGCGAGGTCGTGGGATTCGGAGCGGTCGACATCGAGGTCGTAGAGTTCCCAGGGTTGGTTCTCCTTCGCGACGAGCTTCCATCGGCCGTCACGGATGGCGCGGTTGCCCTCGTGTTCCCACACGAGGGGACGCGTGCGCTGGAGGGGTTCGCCGCGGAAGGCGGGCCGGAGGCTGGCGCCTTCCATGGGCTGGATGGATTCGCCACCGAGTGTGCCAGGATAGGTGGCACCGGCGAGGTCGACGCAGGTGGCCATGATGTCCACGAGCTGGCCGGGCTGGGTCTCGAGTTTGCCCTTGCGGCTGGCGGCGATGCCAGCGGGCCAATGGGCGATCAGCGGCGTGGCGATGCCGCCTTCGTGGGTCCAATGCTTGTACTCGCGGAAGGGGGTGCTGCTGACGTTCGCCCAACCGCGGCCGTAGGCGATGTAGGTGTCGGGTCCGCCCGGCAGGACGCCGATGCCCTGGCGCACGGGGTAACCGTCGCGGGTCTGCTTCGGTTGGCTGCCGAACTGTTGTTCGTCGGGGGACATCGTGGGCAGCGAGGGTTGGTCGGCGCGGGCGGTGGGTTTGTTGCCGCGGCCGTTTCCCTCGGCGCAGGCGCCGTTGTCCTGCAGATACAGGATGAGCGTATTCTCGAACTGACCCTGGGCCTTCAGTTCCGCAACGATCCGGCCGATGCCCTGGTCCAATGAGTCGATTTGGGCGGCGTAGACCTCCATGCAACGGCTCTCGAAGGCCTTGTTGGCGACCTTGTCCCACGACTCGGCAGGAGGGACCGGGACCCAGCGGTCGTCGAGCAGTCCGAGTGCACGCAGCTTCGTGCGTCGGGCGGCGCGGATGGGTTCGTATCCGGCGTCGTATCGGCCCTTGTATTTCGCGATGTCCGAATCCTTCGCGTGCAGCGGCCAATGGCCGGCAGTGAAGGCGGTGTAGAGAAGGAAGGGCTGGTCCTTGCGGGCCTGTGCGTGGTCGCGGAGGAAGCGGACGGCGTGCTCGGCGATGGCGTCGGTGTAGTAGAAGGTTGCCGGACGATAGTCGGGGTCGTTGGCGACGGTGATGAGGCGATTGTCGCGGACGAGCGAACTGGGATCGAAGTAGCTGCCGGCGCCGTGGATGGTTCCGTAGAAACGGTCGAATCCGCGCTGGAGCGGCCAGTTGTTGGTTTCTGCCAGAACCTTGGCGCCCTGTCCCGGGGTGACGTGCCATTTGCCCACGGCGTAGTTGCGGTAGCCGGCCGGCTTCAGCGCTTCGGCGAGGGTGACGCTCTGGCGGTTGAGTTGCCCGCGGTAACCGGCGTGGGCGCGGTCTTCCATCATGTGTCCGACGCCCGCCTGATGCGGGTGCAGGCCGGTGAGGAGCGAGGTCCGCGTGGGGCAGCACCGTGCGGTGTTGTAGAACTGGGTGAAGCGGAGGCCGTCGCGGGCCAGGGCGTCGAGGTTGGGCGTCTGGATCTCGCCGCCGTAGCATCCGATGTCGGAGAAGCCGACGTCGTCACTGAGGATGACCAGGATGTTGGGGCGCTGGGCGGCGGTGGCGGCAGCGAGGGAGAAGCGCACGGCGATGGTCGCAAAAAGGGCGAGGCCGAAGAGGAGGGACGAGCGCTTCATGGGGGGGAGATTGAAGATTTCAGATTCAAGTTTGAAGTGAAGTTCTCGGATGCCAGATGGGGGAAGATGGAGTTTTGAAGATTCAAGTTTCGAGGGTGGTCCAGAACCCAGAACCTGATTGTAGGCCGCGTGACCTCACGCGGCGGATGATGGCGGCGCCGGGTGGGGGCACCCGGCCTTCAGGGGGAACTGGCTTCTGGGAGTTGGGAACTCTTCATCCACAGCCTCCTGACGTCGTCTGCTACGTCTGGAGGGGTAGCTGACGAGGTCACGAGGCAGAGATCTGGGAACTGGCTTCTGGGAGTTGGGAACTCTTCATCCACAGCCTCCTGACGTCGTCTGCTACGTCTGGAGGGGTAGCTGACGAGGTCACGAGGCAGAGATCTGGGAACTGGCTTCTGGGAGCTGGGAACTCTTCATCCACAGCCTCCTGACGTCGTCTGCTACGCGCGTCAACCTTGCAAATCTTCCATGGTGTGGAAGATTTGCATGGATGATCGAACGATCCATCGTTGCTGCTGTCCGTGCCGCCCTGGGGCGCCAGGCAGCCGTTGCCCTGCTGGGACCCCGGCAGGTGGGGAAGACAACCCTGGCACTCGACATCGCCCGGCAATCCAACGCGGTCTACCTCGACCTGCAGAAGGTTTCAGACCGCGCAAAACTCACCGATCCATCGGCCTACCTGTCCCAATTGGAAGATCGGTTGGTGATCCTGGATGAGGTGCATCGGACGCCGGACCTCTTTCCGATCCTGCGTGGCGTCATTGATGAGGGGCGTCGGCGCGGACACAGGACCGGACGCTTCCTGATCCTTGGCTCGGCCTCGACCGAACTCCTCCGGCAGAGCGGCGAAAGCCTGGCGGGCCGGATCACGTATCTGGACATGGGCCCGGTCCATCCCGGCGAGGTGGAGCCTGGCGATGATGAACGATTGTGGGTGCGGGGTGGATTTCCAGACAGCTTCCTGGCGCGCACCGCGACGGACAGCATGGAGTGGAGACAGGACCTGATCCGGACTTATCTGGAGCGGGACATTCCACAATTTGGTCCGCGGATTCCTGCCGAGACGTTGCGGCGCTTCTGGACGATGCTGGCGCATTCGCAGGGTGGGGTGCATAACGCCGCACGGTTGGGTGCCGGCCTGGAGATTAGTGGCCAGACGGTGAGTCGATATACCGACCTGCTGGTCGACCTGCTTCTGGTCCGTCGGCTGGCTTCCTACCATGTCAATGTGGGCAAGCGGTTGGTGAAGTCCCCGAAGATCTACATCCGCGACAGCGGGCTGCTGCACGCGCTGTTGGGCATCGGGGACCGGGACGCGTTGCTGGGGCATCCGGTCGTGGGTGGAAGCTGGGAGGGATTTGCGGTTGAGACCCTGTTGGCCGTCGCCCCTGTGCGAACGGTGCCCGGGTACTATCGGACGTCCGGTGGTGCCGAAGTGGATCTGGTGCTGGAGTTCCCGGGTGGCCGGCGTTGGGTGGTGGAAATCAAGCGCAGTCCGGATGCGGTGCCCTCCCGCGGATTCCACGAGGCCTTCCGTGACTTGGAGGCGGAAAGGGGTTGGATCGTGCATGCCGGCAGCGGAAGGCACCCGTTGTCGAAGGGAATGGAAGCGATTGGACTCCGCGATCTGATGGCTGAGCTGAAGGGATGATGGAAGGCCGGGTTTCCCCACCTGGCGTGCTGGGGTTGCGCCGCGTGGGGGCACGCGGCCTACAGTTCTGGGGACTGGCAGCTGGCGACTGGGAGCTTTTCATCCACAGCCTCCTGACGTCGGCTACGTCCGTGAGGTAGTCGACGAGGTCACGAGGCGAACTGAAGATTGGGAACTCTTCATCCACAGCCTCCTGACGTCGTCTGCGACCCTTGAAACTTGGAACTTCGAAGTCCTGACATCCGGCGGTTGGGGTGGCAGGGTTGGGGACTTCATGCGGTTCGGATCAAACATGGGTGGTGGCGGAGCTGTCAGCGAGGAGGCTGGATGGCCCTCCGTGCGTTCAGGCCGTGACGCGCAGGACGGGATGGACGGGAGTGTGGTGCGATGAGTTCCGTTGCGAAGCCACCCCTTGCGGCCCGGATGTTGACGTGGTTGGCGGGGGCGCTGATCCGGCGTCCGGGATGGTTCCTGTGGCCGCAGGTGCTGCTGTTCTTCGCGTGCGTCGCCTACACGGTGTTCCAGCTGGAGTTCGACATGGACCGGAACTCGCTCGTGGGCGAGGACAAGCCGTCCCACCGCAACTTCATGGAGATGCGCCGGGAGTTCCCGAGCCAGGACGACATCGTGGTGGTGGTGGAAAGCAACGACACCGAGAAGAACCGTCAGGTCGTGGAGCGGTTGGGAGCGCGCCTGGAGGCGGAATCGGTGGCGGCGAATCCGACGAACCTGTTCGGGGATGTTTTCTACAAGGGCGACCTGCGGTTGATGGGGCGCAAGGCGCTCCTGTTCTTTCCGCAGACCAACCTGGTCGAGTTTTCGCGGGCGCTCGGGGATTACCGGCCGTTCATGAACCAATTCACGGGCGCCACCAACATGGCGTCCCTCTTCCGTCAGGTGAACACCCTGATCCGCAAGAGCGGACGGGAGCGTTCGGAGAAGACGGAATCGTTCGTGAAGGCGTTGCCGGCGATGGAGCGTCTGCTGCGGATGGCGGCGGAATCGTTGTCGCGTCCGGGGAATCCGCCGTCGCCGGGGGTGGAGGCGCTGTTCGGCGGTGGAGCGGAAGCGGAGCGGGCGAAGTACATCACGTTGGGCCAAGGCCGGGTCTACCTGCTTTCCGTGAAGCCGCCGCTGGTCGAGGTGACGGCCGCGGACGTGAAGCCGTCCCTGTGGGAACAGCTTCGTGGGAGGCCGGCCGATGCGACCGCAAAGCGGATCGAGGAGACGCGTGCCTCGCGGCAGGGGGCTGCGAACCGTGCGGCCATCCGAAGGACGCGGGAGTTGGTGAACGCGGTCAGTGCGGAAGTCCCGGGCGTGAACCTGGGGGTGACGGGTGAGAGCGTCCTCGCGCTGGACGAGATGAACCAGTCGGAGAAGGACTCGACGAAGGCGACGGTGCTGTCCCTGGTGATCTGCGCGTTGATCTTCGTGGTGGCCTACCGGCAGACCGGGCGGCCGCTGAAGGCGATGCTGTGCCTCGTGATGGGTCTGGGATACACGATGGGCTACACCACGCTGGTGGTGGGACACCTGAACATCCTGACGATCACGTTTGCTCCGATGCTGATTGGTCTGGCGATCGACTTCGGGGTGCACCTGGTGACGCGCTACGAGGAGGAGTTGAGGCATGGGTTGGGCGATCATGACGCGATGTTCAAGGCGGTCGTCTTCACCGGACAGGGTATCTTCACCGGATGCTTCACGACGGCGGGTGCGTTCTTTGCGATGGCGCTGACGGACTTCCGCGGCATCCAGGAGATGGGGGTGATCTCGGGCGGTGGGTTGCTGTTGTGCCTGGTTCCCATGATCACGGTGCTGCCCGTGCTGCTGTTGCGCGGGCGCCAGAACCGGATCGACAAGGTCGAGGGCGTGCGACAGCAGGCCGCGGCCGCACGGGTATCCTCCGAGGCGGGCACGGCGCCTGTGGAACCCCTGGACGCGCGCGCGCGGTTGGAGCGCATCTGGCTCGATCGGCCGTGGACGGTGATCGGGGTGGTGGCGGCGTTGTGCGTGCTTGCCGCCGTCCGGCTGCCCTCGGTGCGGTTCGATTACAACCTCCTGAACATGCAGAGCGCCGGGCTGCCGGCGGTGGTGTTCGAACACAAGCTCATCGCGTCGTCGGAAAAGTCCGTGCTGTTCGGAGCCTTGGTGGCGGATTCGTTGGAACACGCGGCAGAGCTGGAGGCGAAGGTGCAAGCGCTGCCCAGCGTGTCCTCGACCGATTCCATGGCGAAATATCTGTCCGAGGATTCACGGGCGAAGGTCGAGATCGTGCGTGCGGCGCGATCAAACCTCGCCGGACTGAAGTTCGCGCCGCTGGACCGGGGTCCGGTCGACCTCACCGACTTGAGCCAACGGCTCTGGGCGTTCGCCGGCTACATGGGGCTGGCCGCCGATGAGTTGACCAAGATGAAGGATCCCGAGCTCGCGGGACGGCTGCGCTCCATCGGGGCGGCGGCGCGGGAGATGCGGGTGGCAATGTTCCGTGGGGATCGGGAGGCGAATGCGGCGAAGCTCGGGCTATTCCAGCGGGCATTTCTGGGCGATGTGCAGGAGACGTTGATGGCGATCCAGGACCAGGACGATTCGGGGCCGCTGCGGGTCGAGGACTTGCCCGCGCAGTTGCGGAACCGCTTCGTCGGGAAGTCGGGCAAGCATCTGGTCCAGGTCTATCCGAAGCACGATGTGTGGAGTCGGGAGGAACAGGCGACCTTCGTGCGTGAACTGCGGAGTGTGGATCCGAAGGTCACCGGAACTCCGGTTCAGCTCTACGAGTACACGTCGCTGCTCAAGAATTCGTACGTCGAGGCCGCGTGGTGGGCGTTGGGCGCGATCGTGATCCTGGTGTTCCTCCACTTCCGGTCGCTGGGGCCGGTGCTCCTTTCGCTGCTGCCGGTCGCCATTGGTACCTTGTGGATGGTGGGGTTCATGGGCTGGACCGGCATTCCGTTCAATCCGGCCAACATCATGACCCTGCCGCTCGTCATCGGCATTGGCGTCACCAACGGCATCCACATCCTCAACCGGTTCGCCGAGGAGGCGAATCCCAGCATCCTGGCGAAGAGCACCGGCAAGGCCGTGCTGGTGTCGGGGCTGACGACGATTGCCGGGTTTGGAAGCCTGATCGTGGGCGAGCATCAAGGGATCCAGAGCCTGGGCTGGATCATGGCGGTCGGCACGGGCACGTGCATGATCGCGGGCCTGACGTTCCTGCCGGCGGTGCTGACGTTGCGGGGGCGGGGCAAGGCGGCTGGCTGAAATGTAAAATTTATAGACGCGACCCCATTGCCTGGGCTGGGGTGGCGACGTCTGCGTCGCCCTTCCAAAGCCTTTGGTGTGCGATCACGACGCTGACGCGGCTTCCCAGCGCTCCGGGGAATCCCCTCGAGCAGGGCCTTCAGGCGCGCGCCACGGGCCGGCTGGATGTGTGTGATGTAGGCGATCCGACCACGCAGGTGGGCTTCGAAGTCCGCGTGTCCGTCCCGGTTCTGTGAGGCGCTGCCGTGCCGACCGATGTTGTGCAGGATGGCCTTCAATTGGTCGTACTGTTCCCGGGGCACCGCCGGCTTTTCGTTGAGCACCAGTCCGACGGCCCGTTGCGAGACCGCCTGGGTCTGGACCCGGACCTTGCGCCAGTTCACTTCAAAGCTTTCCTCCATCACGATCGCACCGACCCGCGTGAGCAGGGCGTCGGCGGCCCGATGCAGCTCGGGTCCACCGCTGAACAACAGGTCGTCCGCGTATCGGGTGTAACTGGCTCCGGCCGCTTCGGCGTAGCCGCGCAACCGGCAGTCGAGGCGGAAGGCCGCGAGATTCGCGAGAGCGGGCGAAGCGGGGCTTCCCTGCGGCAGATGCGGCATCCGATGCCGTTGTCGGATCCGGCTCGAAGCGCCCGTTGGGCATCCCGCGAGAATGTGTGAAGGCGTGGATGTCGTGCACAGGCACGCCAGCAGACGGGCCACGGCAACGGGATACCCGGCGTGACGGAAGATGGCGTCCACGCGGGCGCGGGAGATCGAGGGGAAGAAGTCTGCCAGGTCCAGGCGCAGGACGGTTGCTTTCCCGGTGTGCGGCTCGACGTGGGAAAGCGTGTTCCGTCCGATGACGAATCCATGGGCGGATTCGTGTACGGGAATTGACTGCAGGATCCCGTCGAGGATCCGCCGTTGGACTTGGGCGAGGCGTGGCTTCGGAGCTTCGAGCAACCGGTATCCGCCCGTCTTCTTGGGAATCCATTGCCAGCGGTAGTGTCGCAGGGCCTGCGACGCCCCGCGGCGCAACCATTCGCCTGGGTCGGCGAACCAGAGCAGATCGTTGGGGTCCAGCCCCAGCCAATCAGCCAGTTCGCCCGCCGACTCCAGACGCTGTACTGGCCAACGCCATCGGGCTTCCTGGAGGGGTTCGATCAGGAGTCGCTCGTACAAGCGTGGCCGTTGACGGGTGAGTGCCGCGCACAGCGAGTCGTTCACCGACAGGATCGCCGTCACCGCCTCCAACGTGGGTCGACTGCCGGGCGGATGCTGCCGGAGGACTTTCGTGATGGCCGAGGAGAACGCGCGCGGGCATTTGCCGAGCTGGCTCTGGACCCGCTGCTGCATGGATTCCCGATCCCATTCCCCCCGGAGGAGCAGGCGGGCCAGTGCTCGGATTTCCGCAGTGATCGGCATCAGACAGATGGACGCTGCCCCAACGTGTCCTGTCTGGCGGGAGCAAGCCTGCACCTCGGGTGCAGTGGCGCTCCTGCGATGGAATACCGGATGATCCAACTCCCCGGGGTAACCCCGGAGGACCGGAGACGGGCTCCGGTCGGCTTGGGGCAGCGTCTTTGGCGACTGTTCGTTGGGGTCTCTCCCCATTCAATCACGGACTTGGCCGTGCCTCTGTTGAAGGCCGGGTGCCCTCACCCGGCGGATCCTTCAATCGCCGCGTGGGGACATGCGGCCTTCAGGGGGAGACCACTGGCGGCCTCCTCCTCCTCCCTTCAGTTCATCGCGTCGAAGCGGTCCAGGTTCATGACCTTGGTCCAGGCGGCGACGAAGTCTCCGACAAACTTCTGGCGGCCGTCGGTGCTGGCGTAGACCTCGGAGAGGGCACGCAATTGCGAGTTCGATCCGAACACCAGATCGACCGAGGTGGCCATCCACTTGGCCTTTCCGGTGGTCCGTTCCGTTCCCTCGTAGAAGTGCGCGCACTTCGGCGAGACCTTCCAGTCGACGTTCATGTCGAGGAGGTTCACGAAGAAGTCATTCGACAGGACGCCGGGAGTTGCCGTGAGCGCGCCGAGCTGCGGGTACCCGACGTTGGCACCGAGCACGCGGAGTCCGCCGATGAGCACGGTCATCTCGGGTGCGGAGAGCGTGAGGAGTTGGGCGCGGTCGACGAGTGTCTCGGGAGCCGGCCGGTCCAGTTCAAGACCGAGGAAGTTGCGGAAGCCGTCCTGCTTCGGCTCGAGCACGGCGAATGAATCGACATCGGTCATGTCCTGCGTGGCATCGGTGCGGCCCGGGGTGAAGGGAACGCGGACGTCATGCCCCCCCTTGCGGGCGGCCGCTTCCACTGCGGCTGAGCCGGCCAGGACGATCATGTCGGCCAGCGAAACCTTCCGGGTCTTGCTGGAGGCGTTGAAATCCTTCTGGAGGCGTTCGAGCACGGAGAGCACCTCGGCCAGCTGCTTCGGTTGGTTGACCTCCCAATCCTTCTGCGGGGCGAGACGGATGCGCGCACCGTTGGCGCCGCCGCGACGGTCGCTGCCGCGGAAGGTGGAGGCGGAAGCCCAGGCGGTGGTGATCAATTGCGGGATGGGAACCCCGGAAGCGAGGACGCGGGTCTTGAGGAGTTCGACGTCCTCGGCGTTGACGGGCTCGAAGTCCAGCGGGGGCAGGGGATCCTGCCAGGTGAGCTGCTCCTTGGGTACCTCGGCTCCGAGGTAGCGGGAGCGCGGACCCATGTCGCGATGGGTGAGCTTGAACCAGGCCTTGGCGAAGGCCGCCTCGAACTGGTCGGGATTCTCGAGGAAACGCTTTGTGATCTTTCCGTAGGCGGGATCCATCCGCAGGGCGATGTCGGTGGTGAACATGATCGGCGCATGCTTCTTCGAGGCGTCATGGGCATCGGGGACCGTGCCCTTGGCGGCACCGCCCTTTGGGGTCCACTGATGAGCACCGGCGGGGCTCTTGGTCAGCTCCCATTCGTGGCCGTAGAGGTTGGCGAGGTACATGTGGGTCCAGCGTGTGGGGGCGGCGGTCCAGGCACCCTCGAGTCCGCTGGTGATGGTATCCACGCCCTTGCCGGAACCGAACTTGTTCTTCCATCCAAGCCCCTGTTCCTCGAGCGGTGCGGCCTCGGGTTCGGGGCCAACATTGCTGGCTTTTCCGGCGCCGTGTGCCTTTCCAAAGGTGTGACCGCCGGCGATGAGCGCCACGGTTTCCTCATCGTTCATGGCCATGCGGGCGAAGGTTTCGCGGATGTCCTTGGCCGCGGCGAGGGGATCAGGATTGCCGTTCGGTCCCTCGGGGTTGACGTAGATGAGCCCCATCTGCACGGCGGCGAGCGGCTTCTCCAGCTTGCGGCCCTCGGCGTAACGCTTGTCGCCCATCCACTCGGCCTCCGGTCCCCAGTAGATGTCCTCCTGCGGTTCCCACACGTCCTCGCGTCCGCCGGCAAAGCCGTAGGTCTTGAAGCCCATGGACTCGAGCGCGACGTTTCCGGTGAGGACCATCAGGTCCGCCCACGAGATGCGGTTGCCGTACTTCTGTTTGATCGGCCACAGCAGGCGGCGGGCCTTGTCGAGGTTGGCGTTGTCGGGCCAGCTGTTGAGGGGTGCGAAGCGTTGGGTGCCATAACCGGCGCCGCCGCGACCGTCGGTCACCCGGTAGGTGCCGGCGCTGTGCCATGCCATGCGGATGAAGAGTGGTCCGTAGTGACCGTAATCAGCGGGCCACCAGTCCTGCGAGGTGGTCATCAGCTTCTCGATGTCCTTCTTGAGCGCGGGGAGGTCCAGCTTGGCGAACTCCTCGGCGTACCGGAACCGGCTGCCCATCGGATTCCCGCGGGGTGAGTTCTGGTGGAGGATCCGGAGGTTGAGCTGGTTCGGCCACCAATCCTGCGTGGTCTTGGCACTGCCGACCGTGTGACGGCTCGGGGGTGCCGGTTGCCCCATGACCGGGCATTGGGCGGGTGCTGCGCCCGTCGGGGCGGGCTGCGCGTTCTGGGCGTTGGCGGAACCTGCGGCGAGCAGGGCCAGCGACGCGACCCAGGCGAAGGAAGTCGGTGATGTTTTCATGGAGTGACAGCGGACAGACTGTGGATCTGGTGTGCCGCCAGAGGCCGGAGCGGCCCTGGTGACCCATCAGTTATAGGCCTTGGCCAGCCATTCATCCAATGCATCGTTCGTATCGTTGCGATACCCAAGGTGCATTGTTAGCCTGCGGTCATGCGAAGCGATCTCAACCTGCATGCGCTCGAACAGTTCGTGGCCCTGGCGCGGACGCGGAACTTCACGCGGGCGGCGGAGGAGTTGCACGTGTCGCAGCCGGCCATGAGTCGGTCCATCCGGAAACTGGAGGAACAACTCGGCAGCCCATTGTTCGAACGGAGGCCGCGTGAGGTGGTGCTGACGGATCTTGGCGAGCGGTTGCTGGAGCGGGCGCGCGAAATCCTCCGGATGATCGATGAGACCCTGACCGAGCTTTCCGAGGCGGGGCGTCATCCGCGGATCCGGCTGGGAGCGATCCCGACGATTGCACCGTACTTCCTGCCACGGATCCTGGGTGGATTCTCGGAGGTGCGGCCGGAGGTGCGGGTGGTGGTCCAGGAGGATACGACGGACCAGTTGGTGCGGCGGTGCAGCCAGGGCGAACTCGACGTGGTGATCCTGGCCCTGCCGCTGGCGGCACCCGCACTGCAGGTGGAACCCCTGTTCGAGGAGGAGTTGTTGCTGGTGATGCCGGTGCAGCACTCGCTCGCGTCGTCGAGGACGGTTCCCATCAACGCCCTCGAGCGGTTTCCCTTCGTGACCCTCAACGAGGTTCATTGCCTCTCGGAGAACATCGCGTCGTTCTGCCGGCGGAAGTCCGTGCAACCGGTCTCGATGGAGCGCACGAGCCAGTTGGTGACGGTGCAGGAACTGGTCTCGTTGGACCACGGCCTCTCCATCGTTCCGGAGATGGCGCGCGAAATCGATACGAGCGAGACGCGGGTTTACCGGTCGTTCACCGGGGATCGACCGCAGCGGACGGTGGCGCTGGGTTGGAACCCGCAACGGCCCATGGGCGAAGCCGTCCAGGCCTTCATGAAGCACGTGAGGGAACAGTCGGTCAGGAAAGCGGGTGCCAGACCTGCTCCAGGTCCAACCCCTCGAAATCCTTCACCTTCGAAGTCGCGAACCGGGTGATGTGGCGGTGGAGGAGGCTTTGGCGGGTCGCATCCCGATCCTAGCCCCGCAGGTACAGGGTGGCGACGTCCGCGTCGCCGTTCCAAAGCCTTTCTCCGGGCGATGAGGACATCGCCGCCCCGAAACCATTCCCAAAGGGGGCAGTGTAAGGATGCGAGTGTTCTGCGAACTCCCAGAACCGGGACTTGACGGACGGCGGGCGCATTTCTAGCGTTCGCGCCCTGTGGTGGTGGCCGTAGCTCAATGGTAGAGCTCCAGATTGTGGTTCTGGTTGTTGCGGGTTCGAGTCCCGTCGGTCACCCCAACCCTCCTCTTGGTCTCATTGATCCTCCTCTCGCTGAGTTTCACCGAGTCTTTCCGGATCAGGCCCTGACTTTCGTTCCTCCTGCTTCCATTCTCGTCCACGGATGCATCTCTGGTGGAGTCCGCCCGACTCCGTTTCCCATCTCGAGTCCGAACTGGCCCGATCCCTTCCGGGGCGCGCCTTGCTGCGCCCGGCTCCGGGTTTCGTTGGCGTCGAAACTGTGGAAGCGGCCGGGCTTCCACCCGTGATGGCTTTTGCGGCGCAGGCGTTGCCGGAAGCCGCCGTGGTGCCAATTCCATCGATCCGGTCCGTGGCGGAGGTTCTCGTGGATCGGATCGTGGATGGGTTTCCCGAGGAGGGTCCGTGGCGGATGCACGTGGTGCCGTGTTTTGGTCAGGGAACCGCTGGGGAACATCGCTGTGCGCTGATCGAGGAAGCCGTGATCGAAGGGGTACGCAAACGCCGTCGGTCACGATTGCGGAACCGTCTCACGGAACCCGGGTTGGTGGCTCCGAACGAATCGTGGATCCAGTTGTTGCTGGCGTCGCCGGATTCCGGGGTGCTTTCGGTGGCGGGTGCGCCGGTGGCGCATGCCTGGCGGTCCGGGCTGGTTCCGGTTCCGGCGGGACGCATTCCGGTGGCGGTGGATAAATCCGCACCGAGTCGGGCATTTGCAAAGCTGGTGGAATCAGAGATCCGGCTGGGAGAGCGGATCCGGTCGGGGGAGACGGTGGTCGATCTGGGGGCGTGTCCGGGCAGCTGGACCTACGTCGCCGTGAGACGTGGGGCCCGGGTGATCTCGGTGGACCGAACCGAGCTTCGGGAGGATCTGATGCGCAGTCCCGGGGTGATGTTCCATCGGGGGGACGCCTTCACGTTCCAGCCACCGGGGCCGGTGGACTGGTTGGTATGCGACGTGATCGCCGCCCCGGACCGGAGCATCGGGCTGGCGCTGGACTGGGTGCGGAAGGGTTGGGCGCGGCGATTCGTGGTGACGATCAAGTTCAAGGGCGTCGAGGAGTATCCCAAGCTGGATCGATTGAAGTCTGAACTGGCCCCACTGTGTGCGGAGTTCCGTCTGGCGCGGTTGTGCGCGAACAAGAACGAGGCGTGTGTGATGGGGGGACTTTGACGCTGGGGTTTGAAGATTTCAGCCGGATCGCCCGTTGCCAGATTCGAGTCCCCAGGAACCCCGCCTCGTCATCACCATGATTACCGGCCAAGGATGGCGCGAGTCCCGCGTTGTCGCGGTGAAAGATCGATCAATGCCATGAAGACTGACCTGACAGTTCGCGTGATCCGTCCGCCGAGTTCCCTGCCGTTGGCCGGTGCGCTGCGTTGGTGCATGTCGCTCGCGGGACTGCTGCTGCTGGCGGGCGTTGCGGACCCGGTGTTCGCACGACGGGCGATCACGGCCGACGCAGGCCGCGAAGGGCCGAAGGAATGGCCGGCGAACACCAACAGGCACACGGTGGTGATCGTCCGGAGCGCGAGCGACGACGCGGGGCGGGCCTTGATCGTCCGGGCCGAGGGCTTGCAGCCGGATCGGGCGGAATTGGCGAAGGCGGCGGGCGACGTTCCGCTGCCCCGGGAAGGGAAGGTGTGGTGGTTTCGGGAGCAGTTCGGCATCCGTCTTCCGTACGCCGTGACCGGGGATGCCGTGACGTATTACACGGGCCTGGTGACGGGCTACGGCAAGACCCGGATGAAGCGGTACGCCGAGCCATCCAGCGCCTTGAAGTATACCGCGGCGGTGAAGCCGCATGAGCGTTTCGAGATGGATGGCAAGAGTTGGCAGAACGTCGACGTCGTCACGTTGAAGCTCGAGTTCCGCCAGTCGTTCTGCGCGACGGGCACGGAGGCGTTCGGGTTCACGAAGGAGCGGACGGTCGTGTTCGATGCGCAGGGCAAGGTGCTGCACGTCTCCGGCGATGGCGTGACGGATGTGCCGGTGATGGCGATCTAGATCCGGTGGCCGTGGACCTGCAGTTTGTGGACGGCTTCAACGAGGTTGTTGGCGTTCAACTTTCGGTAGGCGTTCCGGACATGGCTGCGCAGGGTGTTCTGGCTGATGCCCAGGTGGCTGGCGGCTTCCTTGTACCGCGCGCCGGTGGCGAGCTGTTCCATCACGCGACTCTCCCCGCAGGTCAGCATGGAACGTTGGGGGGAGTGGCCCTGGTCTGGCTTGCGGTGGTGCTTCCATACCACCTGCGACGCCTGGTTGCTCAACGGGATGCCTCCCCGGGAAACGTCGGCGATGCGCCGAAGGATTTCGTCGGGACCCTCCGACTTCAGGAGGTAGCCATCGGCACCGCATTGGAGCGCGTACAGGATGGCATCCGTGCCGGTGTCGTGACTGAGGATGATGATCGGACACGCGGGATTGGTCGCGCGCAGGGACTGGAGCAGCGACGGAAGGGGGAATCCCGGGATGTCGGGATCAATCAGGAGGACGTGGATGCCGAGGCGCTTGAGAAGGGTGACGGGGGTGGAGAGGAATGAGTCAAAGGTCCCCACGCAGCGCACGTTGTGGGGCCGGCGTGCGGCGTGTTCCTCGATCTCCCCGCGGAACCGGTCATCGGAATCCACGAGGGCGAATAGGACCTCGGGCCGCGCGGGATGAACGATTCCTGGAAGAGGCACCATAGGGGTGCATCCTGCCTCAAGGAGGGTGCCCTCCTGCAACCCTCCTGAGGTCCCGGCATGTCCCGGATGCATGGGACATTTGTCCCCCGGTGTGGTGCGCATCCTGACAGTGGTTGTGGTAGGGGAATGGATCACGTGGAGGCGCGGAGGACGGAAACGGGTATTGCCGCAAGGATCGCAAGAAGACGCAAAAAGCCGGAAGGGCCGGCAACGAACCCAGCCAGCACCCCATCGGTTCCCTCTTTTGCGTTCTCTGCGGCTTTTGCGGCTGGATCCCTCGGCGATCTCTGCGGCTCCGCGTGAGACAAAAGGAATTGGCGGCGGGGAATGTTTCACGCCGAGACGCCGAGGCGCGGAGGGGAGGCTGTTTGGGGTGTCAGGAGGTCTTTCGGTCCTCTGGGTGCCACACGATGGATGGACTTGCTCGGATTTCCCGCTGTTTCTGGTGGTGAAAGCGCGCGGATTGAGATGTTCGAGGATGTAGCCAATGATGTCTATATTGGATCCTCTCCTAGCATGGCTATGCGACTAGCGGAGGTTGTTTGGAAGGGTGTATAAGGTGGGGATGATGAGGTTCGGGGAGGCACTGTTTGCATTCTGTGTGGGAAGGACGTCGGCCCAAGGCTGGGTTCGTCTGTGGGTCTGGCTGGGGTTGATCACGCTGACTGCATGGACGGGTAGCGCACAGGTCCTACAACCAGATGCTTTCGTGCCGTTCGTGGACGGAATTGTCCGGGCCAGCGTGCCACAACCTGATGGGCGGGTGATCATCGCGGGTGACTTCACGACGGTGGGAGGGGTGAGTCGGAATCGGGTGGCCCGATTGAACGCGGATGGGAGCGTGGACGCCGAGTTTGATCCGAATGCGAACGGCACGGTCGTCTACGGCACGGTCTTCAGCGTCAGCGTACAGGCGGACGGAAAGATCCTGCTGGGGGGCCAGTTCACGACGGTGGGAGGGTTGAGTCGGAACTATGTGGCGCGGTTGAACGCGGATGGGAGCGTGGACACCGGGTTCAATCCGAACGCGAACGGTACGGTCTACAGCCTCAGCGTGCAGTCGGACGGAAAGATCCTGCTGGGGGGCAACTTCACGACGGTGAGAGGCTTGAGTCGGAACAATGTGGCGCGGTTGAACGCGGATGGGAGCGTGGACAGCGGGTTCAATCCGAACGCGAACGATGATGTCTACAGCCTCAGCGTGCAGACGGACGGAAAGATCCTGATGGGGGGCAACTTCACGACGGTGGGAGGAGTGAGTCGGACTATGTGGCGCGATTGAACGCGGATGGGAGCGTGGACAGCGGGTTCAACCCGAACGCGAACGTTTGGGTCTACAGCCTGAGCGTGCAGGCGGACGGCAAGATTCTGCTGGGGGGAGGTTTCACGACGGTGGGAGGGGTGAGTCGGAACAATGTGGCGCGCTTGAACGCGGATGGGAGCGTGGACACCGCGTTTGATCCGAACGCGAACAGTTTTGTTTACAGTCTCGGCGTACAGGCGGATGGCAAGATTCTGCTGGGGGAGGTTTCACGACGGTGGGAGGGGTGAGTCGGAACAATGTGGCGCGCTTGAACGCGGATGGGAGCGTGGACACCGCGTTTGATCCGAACGCGAACTCTTGGGTTTACAGTCTGAGCGTGCAGGCGGACGGAAAGATCCTGCTGGGGGGAGGCTTCACGACGGTTGGGGGGGTGACCCGGAACTACTTCGCACGACTGCCCAATGATGCCGGGACGCAGTCGCTGGTGTTGACGGGGACGACCCAGCTGGATTGGCAGCGGGGTGGCAGTACGCCGGAGGTCAGCCAGGTCACCTTTGAATCGTGGAATGGAAGCGCGTGGGTGTCCCAGGGGACTCCCGTCCGTGTGAGCGGCGGATGGCGGACGACGGGATTGAGCCTGCCGACCAGTGGATGGATCCGGGCCCGCGGGCGGACTTCCGGTGGATTCTACAACGGCAGCTCGGCACTGATGGAGAGCCTCGTAGCGTACGGAGCGAGCCTGCCCGATGTTTCGCTCGAGACTTCCGATGGGATGGTCCTAGCGGATGGCCTGAATGTCGTGAATCTTGGACTCCAGAACTGGCAGACGACCAGTGCGGTGCGGACACTGACGATCCGGAATACCGGAACCGCGGACCTGACAGGGTTGGCGGTGAGCGTGGACGGTGCGGATCCGGGGGATTTCACGGTGGGAAACCCCGGAGCAACGACTTTGGCTCCCGGAGCGAGCACGACGATCGAAGTTCTTTTCACGCCGCGAGGGGGAGGCGTCCGTTCCGCAACCTTTCACCTGACCAGCAACGATGGCGACGAGTCCCCGTTTGACGTGGGCTTGGCAGGAACCGGACTGCATCAGGACACGGCATTTGCTCCGGCGGTGAACGGCGCTGTTGTCGCCAGCGTGGCGCAACCCGACGGGCGGTTGATCATTGCAGGTTCGTTCACGAACGTGGGAGGTGTGAGTCGGAACTGTGTGGCGCGGTTGAACGCAGATGGGAGCGTGGACAGCGGGTTCAACCCGAACGCGAACGGTACTGTCTACAGCCTGAGCGTGCAGGCGGACGGAAAGATCCTGCTGGGGGGCTCCTTCACGACGGTGGGAGGTGTGAGTCGGAACCGTGTGGCACGGTTGAACGCGGATGGGAGCGTGGACAGCGGCTTCAACCCGAACGCGAGTTTCGAGGTTTACTGCCTGAGCGTGCAGGCGGACGGAAAGATCCTGCTGGGGGGAGGCTTCACGACGGTGAGAGGTTTGAGTCGGAACCGGGTGGCGCGGTTGAACGCGGATGGGAGCGTGGACACCGGGTTCAACCCGAACGCGAACAGTACGGTCTACAGCCTCAGCGTGCAGTCGGACGGAAAGATCCTGCTGGGGGGCAACTTCACGACGGTGAGAGGCTTGATTCGGAAAAATTTGGCGCGATTGAATACGGATGGGACCCTGGACGCCGGGTTTAACCCAAATGTATCCAACCTCCTCGGTACACAAGTATTCTGTATCAGCGTGCAGGCGGACGGAAAGATCCTGTTGGGGGGCTTTTTTCCGTCGGTGGGAGGAGTGACACGGAACAATGTGGCTCGGCTGAACGCAGATGGGAGTGTGGATATCGGGTTCGATCCGACCGCGGACGGTGCAGTTAGCAGCGTCGGCGTACAGGCGGACGGAAAGATACTGCTGGGGGGTTCCTTCACGACGGCGGGGGGGGCGAATCGGAACCGGGTGGCGCTGTTGAACGCGGATGGGAGCGTGGACAGCGGGTTCAACCCGAACGCAAACAGTTCGGTCTACAGCCTGAGCGTGCAGCCGGACGGAAAGATCCTGCTGGGGGGTGACTTCACGACGGTGGGAGGCGTGACTCGGAACTACTTTGCTCGACTCCCCAATGATGCCGCGACCCAGTCGTTGGTGCTGACGGGAACGACCCAGGTGGACTGGCAGCGGGGAGGCAGTGCGCCGGAGGTCAGCCAGGTGACCTTTGAATCGTGGAATGGAAGCGCGTGGGTGTCCCAGGGGACTCCCGTCCGGGTGGCTGGCGGATGGCAGGCGACGGGACTGAGCCTGCCGAATAGCGGATGGATCCGGGCGCGCGGGAGAACTTCCGGTGGGTACTTCAACGGCAGTTCGGGCCTGATCGAACAGATGTCGCCAGCCCCGGCACCCCGCATTGTCCTGGAGTCCTCGGCTGGAGGAACACTGACCCATGGCGTGTCCACGGAGGACTTCGGACGGGTGACTCCGGGGGCTGCTGGAACCTCGTTCACCTATACCATCCGCAATACCGGCCTCCTCGAGCTCTCGGGGCTGTCGGTGACGGTGGATGGTGTCCATGCCGCCGACTTCAGCGTGACTCCTCCGGTGGACACGACGATCCCGGTGGGTGAGAGCCGGACGTTCAGCGTAACGTTCTCGCCTTCCGCGGTCGGACTCCGGACCGCTTCCCTGCACGTCGCCAGCAACGATCCCATCACCAGTTCCTTCGATCTGGCGCTGGTCGGCACCGGCAACGCGGCGCCTGTGATCACCGCACCGACGGGGCCGGTGATCGTCGAGGCGACCGGAGCGGGTGGGGCGACAGCCATCTTTACGGTAACGGCGCTGGATCCGGAGGAGGGGGTGTTAACGCCCGTTGCATCGCCGGCCAGCGGAAGCCTGTTTCCCTTGGGGGACACGAGGGTGGACGTGCAGGTGAGCGACAGCGACGGGTTGACTTCGACCGCGAGCTTCGTGGTCCGGGTCCGAGATACGACGGCCCCGTTGGTGACACCACCAGCGAACGTGGAGGTGTTTGCGACGGGGCCGGCGGGCGCGGTGGTGGGTTACCCGGCTGGCTCTGCCAGCGACTCGGTGACGGCATCGCCCGTGATCACGTACTCCAAGGCGAGTGGAACGGCATTCCCGATCGGAATCACGACCGTCATGGTGAACGGAACGGACGGCGCGGGCAACGTGGGGGAGGCGACGTTCACGGTGACGGTGCGCAACAATGCGCCCGTGGGAGTTGCCGATCAGGTGGTGCGGATCGCCACGAGCACGACGGCGAAGATCCAGGTCAGTGCGTTGCTGGCGAATGACTCGGACGTCGAGCTGGATGCCCTATCGATCCTCGGGGTTGGGAATGCGACGCCCGCCGGGGCGAGCGTCAGCCTGGTGGGGGGCTTTGTGGTCTATACGGTTCCGGAATCCGGGGCAGGGGATGGAGGATTCACGTACACGGTGAGTGACGGGAACCAGAACTCGACCGGGACGGTGAGCGTGGTGGCGGAAGGGTCGAGTGGGACCGCGAGTCCCAACGCGGCGAAGATCCAGGTGGAGGGGAACGGGTATGTGCTCCGGTTCATTGGAGTGCCGTTGCGCCAGTACCGCATCCAGTACACGACGGATGTGACGCCCCCGAGGAGTTGGAGGGATTTCGACCCGCCCGTGGTCCAGACGGTCCCTGCGAGCGGAGTGATTGGCCATACGGACGTGAACCCGACGGAGCCGAGCCGGTTCTACCGGATAGTGCCGCAGCCGTGAACGGGGAACCTGAACTGAGCAAAGCCATGCCATTTTTGAATCGAAGCCTTGTCGTGGTGTCGTTGGCCCTGATGGCTGCGGCACAAGCCGCCATCATCACGGAGCCCGCCCGGGTCTATACCGTGGGATACACGCTGGAGGATCTGCAGGATCCGCCGGCGTTGTTTGTGGAGACGATTACGGACTCCAGCATCGTGCAACTGACCGAGGTGCAGGTTGGACTGCAACTGAGGGGAGCGACGGCCGGGGGTGGGTTCGCCGGAGAGATCTTTGTGTCGTTGACGAAGGATCTCGGGGTGAGCGCGGTGCTGTTGAATCGGGTGGGGGTCACGTCGACGGATGCCGTCGGGTTCGGGTACGACGGCTGGGACGTGACATTCCGGGATGGGGCTGCGGCCGGGGACATCCACGGGGCGGCGTTGCTGCTGGGTGTGCTGACGGGCGAGTGGGAGCCGGATGGGCGGCTGGATGGGGCGGAAGGAGCCAGGCCCGGGACGCTGCAGATGTTCGTGGGGCAGACGGGGAATGGGGAGTGGTCCTTGAACGTGGCGGATCTGGATCTGGGAGGTCGGATGGAGTTGGTGAGCTGGTCGCTGACGCTGACGGGGTTGACCGACGTGAGCCAGGTGCCGGAGGCAACCGGCTGGGGCGGGATCGGACTGGTGGTGGCGGCGTGCGCGGGGAAGCTGTTAGTGATGCGGCGAAGGATGGGGAAACCGGGGGGAGGACGGGAGTAATAGAGAATCTGCCAGTAGGCACGAGCCAGATGCCGTCGAGCGTAAACGGGGACAAATGGGGTCGCGGGGGCATTCTTCCTGTCTACGTATAGCAATAATTGAACTAAATAGGATGCGAGGCATGGTCCGTTCAAATGTAAAATTGGGGTATGCTGTGAAATATGGTTTTAGAATATTGTATAAGCACGTCACTTCAAAGGTTGCTTTTGCCGCTATATTGGGATTATCGGCGGTTGGATGCACTACTGTAAACATATATACTCCTGATTCGATTGTGCCCATCCAGACCAGTTGTTATCCGGGGATAGTCTGGATTCATGTGCCGGAGCAACAAAGTGGTATTTGCTTGGAGATCACGGGTTTTGGTCTGGTTAAGGGGTTTGATGGAGTTTTGCTGGGGTACCAGCATACCCGAGCGGTGCTTGGAATTCCTACTAACTCTGCGGTGATCTTTAGTCAGAATAACAATGGATGCTCAGATTTCAGAGGGATTTTCATCGAAAATATAGGAAAAATAAATGAATAGATACACTGTGGTAGTGGGGATTGCTTCAACTTTGATGTCTGGGTGCACCTCCTCGAATTTGGTTTTTTTGGATCAGAACAAGTTTGCGCTCTCCATCAGTGGTGGGGTTCCAGATCAAAGAGTCGACATGACAGTTGGCTACTCCTCGTATAGTGTCGCCTTGGTTCCGGTTTGTGAGAGTGGTGGTTCTCCAGTAATGTCTACCACGAGCTTGAACGGAACGAACAACTCTGATGCTCTCTCTGTGTTGGTTAGGTTTGGTGCCACCGGTGGAGGATTTTCGAGCAATAATGCGACTTTTGAACTGGGGCGGGTCTTTGCTACTGGCCTAGCTGCTCAAAAGCTTGCAGTAGCTTATAGCCAATCGATCACTAACCATCCTTTGATCTCAGGCAATCCGAGCCAAGGTAAATGAAGTGCAGCGCGTCTCCTTTGTGCTAGCTGCTTTCCTTTCAGGGGTGATCGGTAGCCACTGTGGCGACTGAGTGGGAGCGCTTTGTGTTCTTCGTTCTGGCGCACGAATAGCCGCGCTAGCGCCGGTCTGCGGCGGCATTCGAGGCATTTCTGTGCAATGCGCCGGAGGGCCGAAACGGGTATTGCCGCAAGGATCGCAAGAAGACGCAAAAAGCCGAAGAGGCCGGCAGCGAACCCAGCCAGCACCCAATCGGTTCCCTCTTTTGCGTTCTATGCGTCTTTTGCGGCTGGATCCCTCGGCGATCTCCGCGGCTCCGCGTGAGATAAAAGGAATTGGCGGCAGGGAATGGTTCACGCGGAGGCGGTTTTGCAGCAATGAACTGGGAGTCTCCGGCTCGTTGACAGTTTTCAGTGCATGCGCCGGGTGAGGGCACCCGGCCTTCACCCCCACAGCCTCCTGACGTCGTCTGCTACGATCGAAGAGGGTAGCTGACGAGGTCACGAGGCAGTGGGTGGAGGGTTCGCAATGGAAGGCCGGGTGCCCTCCCCGGCGTTGTTGAAGGAGCCGCCGTGTGAGGGCACCCGGCCTTCAGCTCCGTGGGTCTTCCGTTCACTGGTCGACGCGGAGGGGGTGGGAGGCTGTTTTACCCGAGGCGGTACCCTCGACAGGGGAATGCCCGAAGTGGCAGAAGGGAAGTGATGCGCAGCCAAGGAACATCATCGGCCTGGATCCGGAATCCCCTGTTGGTTTCCGGAGCGGTCCTGATGGTGGGATTGCTGGTGACCGGGTTCGAGGCGCGATCGACGTGGAAGGATGCCCGGGCGGCGGATCGGCGTCGGTTTGAGGCTGCGTGTGAGTCGATGTGGGAGCTGTTGGAGTCCCAGATCGAGATGCACCAGCACGCGTTGGAGCGGTTCCAGGATTTCACGGAACGCCAATGGCCCGTGGACCTGGGCGAGTGGAACAACTTCGTCCACACGGTGTATCCGGAGTTCAACTATGCCGGATTGGCGGAGATCCGGTTCGTGGCGTTGTCGTCCAGTCTTTGGCGGCGGCTGATCAAGTGTTCGATCCATCCAGTGATCAAAGTTAGGGGCTATCAGAATTTCTCCATGCCGGCGGGGGTCGATTCGCCGGCGTCGCGCGAAGTGTTCCTGTGGCAATCCCGGCGGTGGATGATCCCGAATCGGTGCCAGTCGGTGGATGCGGATCCGGTGCTGCAGTTGGTGATGAGCCGAGCGATGGTGGCGGACTGGCGCGCGTCACGCCTCCACGGGCGATCGGGGTCGATTGGACTGGCAAGGTCGTGTACGGGTTTACCTTCGCGATACCTGCGTACGCCGGCAAACTGTCTGACCTGCCTTCGGATCGTTACTACTACTACGGCGTCGACAAGGAGGTGGAGACAAACTACCGACGTTGCGAGACCGCGCTGGGATTCACCCTGGGGTCGATCTCGGTGGATCGGATCCTGGCCAACACCTTCGGTACCGGGCCGCAGGAGATCTGCATGGAGCTGCTGGATGTGGATCGAAACGGGGTGAAACGGCCGCTGTTGGAATTTCCGCCGGCCTGGGCCGCGACGTGGGGGGCGGGTCCGGACGGACTCACCTGGGAGCCCACGTTCCGGTCGGAATCCATGCACCCGCACTATACTGGCAAGCTGCTGGCGCGGTTCCATTCGACACCGCTGTTCGATCAGCGCTCGACGGCGCCGCGCGCCTGGACGGTGCTGTGGATGGGAACGGGATTGAGTCTCGCGATCTCAGCGGTGCTGTGGGTGCAGATGCGGGGACGTGAGCGGGCGACGCGACTGGCGTCGGCACTGGATGAGTCGCGTCAGTTGTTGGGTCGGGCCTCGGAGTTGCAGACCCGGATCAGCCGGGACCTGCACGACGGGACGGTGCAATCGTTGTTTGCGATCGAGATGGGGCTGAGCCGTGCGGCGCGTCGGCTGGGAGAAACGGAAGAGGCGCGGATGATCTCGGACGCGATCCGGGAGATGGACGCGATGATCGGGGATTTGCGCGGATTCCTGACGGAGTTGGATCCGGAGATCTCACCGACGCAACCGGCGGTGTCGGCGTTGTCGGTGCTGGCGGATCGGCTGAGGAAGGCGACGTCGCGGGAGGTGGTGCTGGAGGCGGAGGAAGGTGCGGATGCGGGGTTGGGTCAGGTGGCAGTGGTGAACCTGCTGCAGGCGGCGCGGGAGGGGACGAGCAACGCGCTGAGGCATGGCGGGGCGGTGCAGGTGCGGCTGCGATTGACGAGGGAATCGGGGAGCCGGGTGCGGTTGAGCATCCGGGATGACGGGAAGGGATTCGTGGTGACGGAGGAGGCGTTGCGTGTGGGTGGAGGGCTGACGAACCTGAGGCAGCGGGCGGAGAAACTGGGAGGGCGATTGCTGGTGGAGTCGCGTCCCGGTGGTCCGACGGAAATTCACTTCGAGATTTCGACCCATGAATGAGGCATCCGTGGGCGTGCAGACGACCACGGCTCCGGGTGGGGCAAGAGGAATGGATAGGGGGAATGGATCACGCGGAGACGCGGAGGGCCGAAACGGGTATTGCCGCAAGGATCGCAAGAAGACGCAAAAAGCCGAAGAGGCCGGCAGCGAACCCAGCCAGCACCCAATCGGTTCCCTCTTTTGCGTTCTATGCGTCTTTTGCGGCTGGATCCCTCGGCGATCTCCGCGGCTCCGCGTGAGATAAAAGGAATTGGCGGCAGGGAATGGTTCACGCGGAGGCGGTTTTGCAGCAATGAACTGGGAGTCTCCGGCTCGTTGACAGTTTTCAGTGCATGCGCCGGGTGAGGGCACCCGGCCTTCAGCTCTGTGGGTCCTCCGTTCATTGGTCGGCGGGGAGGCGGTGGGAGGCTGTTTTACCCGAGGCGGTACCCTCGACAGGGGAATGCCCGAAGTGGCAGAAGGGAAGTGATGCGCAGCCAAGGAACATCATCGGCCTGGATCCGGAATCCCCTGTTGGTTTCCGGTGCGGTCCTGATGGTGGGATTGCTGGTGACCGGGTTCGAGGCGCGATCGACGTGGAAGGACGCCCGGGCGGCGGATCGTCGTCGGTTTGAGGCTGCGTGTGAGTCGATGTGGGAGCTGTTGGAGTCCCAGATCGAGATGCACCAGCACGCGTTGGAACGGTTCCAGGATTTCACGGAAAACAAATGGCCGGTGGGAGTGGGCGAGTGGAACAACTTCGTCCACACGGTGCATCCGGTGTTCAACTATGCCGGATTGGCGGAGATCCGGTTCGTGGCATTGTCCTCCAGCCTTTGGCGGCGGCTGATCAATTGTTCGATCCATCCAGCGATCAAAGGGAGGGGGAATCAAAACCTATCCATGCCGGCGGAGGTCGATTCGCCGGCGCCGCCCGAAGTGTTCCTGTGGCAATCCCGGAGGTGGATGATCCCGAATCGAAACCTATCCATGCCGGCGGAGGTTGATTCGCCGGCGTCGCGCGAAGTGTTCCTGTGGCAATCCCGGAGGTGGTTGATCCCGAATCGGTGCCAGTCGGTGGATGCGGATCCGGTGCTGCAGTTGGTGATGAGCCGAGCGATGGTGGCCGGATTGGCGCGCGTCACGCCTCCACGGGCGATCGGGGTCGATTGGACTGGCAAGGTCGTGTACGGGTTTACCTTCGCGATTCCCGCGTACGCCGGCAAACTGTCTGACCTGCCTTCGGATCGTTACCACCACTACGACGTGAACAAGGAGACGGAGACAAACTTCCGTCGTTGCGAGACCGCGCTGGGATTCACCCTGGGGTCGATCTCGGTGGATCGGATCCTGGCCAACACCTTCGGCACCGGGCCGCAGGAGATCTGCATGGAGCTGCTGGATGTGGATCGAAACGGGGTGAAACGGCCGCTGTTGGAATTCCCGCCGGCCTGGGCCGCGACGTGGGGGGCGGGTCCGGACGGCCTCACCTGGGAGCCCACGTTCCGGTCGGAATCCATGCACCCGCACTATACTGGCAAGCTGCTGGCGCGGTTCCATTCGACACCGTTGTTCGATCAGCGCTCGACGGCGCGGCGTGCCTGGTTGGTGTTGTGGATGGGATCCGGGTTGAGCCTGGCCATGTCGACGGTGCTGTGGGTGCAGATGCGGGGACGTGAGCGGGCGACGCGGCTGGCGTCGGCACTGGATGAGTCGCGTCAGTTGTTGGGTCGGGCTTCGGAGTTGCAAAGCCGCATCAGCCGTGACCTGCACGACGGGACGGTGCAATCGTTGTTTGCGATCGAGATGGGGCTGAGCCGTGCGGCGCGTCGGCTGGGAGAAACGGAAGAGGCGCGGATGATCTCGGACGCGATCCGGGAGATGGACGCGATGATCGGGGATTTGCGCGGATTCCTGACGGAGTTGGATCCGGAGATCTCACCGACGCAACCGGCGGTGTCGGCGCTGTCGGTGCTGGCGGATCGGCTGAGGAAGGCGACGTCGCGGGAGGTGGTGCTGGAGGCGGAGGAAGGTGCGGATGCGGGGTTGGGTCAGGTGGCGGTGGTGAACCTGCTGCAGGCGGCGCGGGAGGGGACGAGCAACGCGCTGCGGCATGGTGGGGCGGTGCAGGTACGGCTGCGGTTGACGCGGGAATCGGGGGGCCGGGTGCGGTTGAGCATCCGGGATGACGGGAAGGGATTCGTGGTGACGGAGGAGGCGTTGCGTGTGGGCGGAGGGCTGACGAACCTGAGGCAGCGGGCGGAGAAACTGGGAGGGCGGTTGCTGGTGGAATCGCGTCCCGGTGGTCCGACGGAAATTCACTTCGAGATTTCGACCCATGAATGAGGCATCCGTGGGCGTGCAGACGACCGCGGCTCCGGGTGGGACAAGAGGAATGGATAGGGGAATGGATCACGTGGAGGACGCGGAGGACGGAAACGGGTATTGCCGCAAGGATCGCAAGAAGACGCAAAAAGCCGGAAAGGCTGGCAACGAACCCAGCCAGCACCCCATCGGTTCCCTGTTTTGCGTTCCCTGCGTCTTTTGCGGCTCGCTCCCTCGGCGATCTCCGCGGCTCCGCGTGAGACAAAAGGAATTGGCGGCGGGGAAAGGTTCCCGCGGAGGCGGTTTTGCAGCCATGAACTGGGAGTCTCCGGCTCGTTGACAGTTTTCAGTCTTCAATGCATTCGCCGGGTGAGGGCACCCGGCCTCCAGCTCTGTGGGTCCTCCGTTCATTGGTCGGCGGGGAGGGGGTAGGAGGCTGTTTTACCCGAGGCGGCATTCTCGACAGGGGAATGCCCGAAGTGGCAGAAGGAAAGCGGTGCGCAGTCTTGGAACATCATCGGCCTGGATCCGGAATCCCCTGTTGGTTTCCGGAGTGGTCCTGATGGTGGGATTGCTGGTGACCGGGTTCGAGGCGCGATCGACGTGGAAGGATGCCCGGGCGGCAGATCGGCGTCGGTTTGAGGCCGGCTGCGAGTCGATGTGGGAGCGGTTGGAGTCCCAGATTGAGACGCACCAGCACGCGTTGGAACGGTTTCAGGACTTCACGGAACGCCAATGGCCAGTGGACCTGGGCGAGT
This sequence comes from Limisphaerales bacterium, assembly GCA_965283655.1. Classification (GTDB taxonomy): domain Bacteria; phylum Verrucomicrobiota; class Verrucomicrobiia; order Limisphaerales; family UBA9464; genus UBA6176. The sequence goes on from CBDIPJ010000005.1 coordinate 276,092, forward strand.
GGAACAACTTCGTCCACACAGTGAATCCAGAGGTGAACTGTGCCGGGTTGGCAGAGATCCGGTTCGTGGCGTTGTCGTCCAGTCTTTGGCGGCGGCTGATGCAGTGTGCGATCCATCCGTCCGTGCAAGCGAAGATCTCGCCAGATACAGCCATGCCGGCGGAGGTGGATTCCCCGGCCTCGCGGGAACTGTTTCTATGGCAGTCCCGGAGGTGGATGAGCCCGGATCGGTGCCCGCGGGTGGATGCAGATCCGGTGCTGCAGGTGTTGATGGCCCGGACGATGGTGGACGGACTGTCGCGTGTGACGGCTCCACGGGCGATCGGGGTCGATTGGGCTGGCAAGGTCGTACGCGGGTTTACCTTCGCGATTCCGGCCTACTCCGGCAAGATGTCCGCCTTGCCCACGGATCGCTATTACCATCATAGCGATGATGCCAGACTGGAAGTATTCCACCGTCGTTGCGAGACGGTCCTGGGATTCACCCTGGGTTCGATCTCCGTGGATCGGATCATGGCCAGCACCTTCGGCAACAGCCCTCAGGAGATCTGCATGGAGCTGCTGGAGGTGAATTGGAATGGCGTGATGAAGCCGCTGTTGGAGTTTCCTCCGGCCTGGGCTTCAACGTGGGGAACCCGTCCGGACGAATTGTCCTGGCAGCCGACGTTCCGGTCGGAATCCATGCACCCGCACTACACCGGCAAGCTGCTGGCGCGGTTCCATTCGACGCCCTTGTTTGATCAGCACTCGACGGCGCCGCGCGCGTGGACGGTGCTGTGGATGGGAACGGGATTGAGCCTGGCGATCTCAGCGGTGCTGTGGGTGCAGATGCGGGGACGTGAGCGGGCGACGCGACTGGCGTCGGCACTGGATGAGTCGCGTCAGTTGTTGGGTCGGGCCTCGGAGTTGCAGACCCGCATCAGCCGGGACCTGCACGACGGGACGGTGCAATCGTTGTTTGCGATCGAGATGGGGCTGAGCCGGCGGCGCGTCGGTTGGGAGGGACGGAAGAGGCGCGGATGATCTCGGACGCGATCCGGGAGATGGACGCGATGATCGGCGACCTGCGCGGATTCCTGACGGAGTTGGATCCGGAGATCTCACCGACGCAACCGGCGGTGTCGGCGTTGTCGGTGCTGGCGGATCGGCTGAGGAAGGCGACGTCGCGGGAGGTGGTGTTGGAGGCGGAGGAAGGTGCGGATGCGGGGTTGGGTCAGGTGGCGGTGGTGAACCTGCTGCAGGCGGCGCGGGAGGGGACGAGCAACGCGCTGCGGCATGGCGGGGCGGTGCAGGTGCGGCTGCGGTTGACGCGGGAATCGGGGAGCCGGGTGCGGTTGAGCATCCGGGATGACGGGAAGGGATTCGTGGTGACGGAGGAGGCGTTGCGTGTGGGTGGAGGGCTGACGAACCTGAGGCAGCGGGCGGAGAAACTGGGAGGGCGGTTGCTGGTGGAATCGCGTCCCGGTGGTCCGACGGAAGTTCACTTCGAGATTTCGACCCATGAATGAGGCATCCGGTTTGGTGCGGGTGATCGTGGTGGACGATCACCCGGTGGTGGCGGCAGGCGTACGTGCGTTGCTCGGGGATTATCCCGAGCTGGAGCTCGTCGGGGTGGCCGCATCGGGGCGGGAGGCGATCGAGCAGTGCCGGACCTTGAGGCCCGACGTGCTGTTGTTGGATCTGAGGCTTCCGGATGTGTCGGGAGCCGAGGTGTGTCGTCGGGTGAAGCAGGAATCTCCGGAGGTGCGGGTGGTGATCCTGACGTCGTACGGGGATGATGCGAACGTGCTGACGGCGTTGGCTTCGGGAGCGGACGGCTACCTGTTGAAGCACGCCGGGGGAGCGAACATTGGCGAGGCGTTGGTGAAGGTGTCGCGTGGGGAGCAGGTGCTCGATTCGGCGGTCGCGGGTGTGGTGATGCGGGCGGCGACGGGGCAGGGTCGTGACGAAGCAGGAGGGCTAGGGGCAATGAGCCCGGTGGATCACGGGATCCTGCGGTTGGTGGCAGAGGGGAAGATGAACAAGGAGATTGCCGCCGAGATGGGGCTTGCGGAGAAGACGATCCGGAACCAGTTGACGCGGCTGTTTGCGAAGCTGGGGGTGGGTTCGAGGACGGAGGCGGCGCTGCTCTACGAGCGGTTGCGGAGGTAACGGAAGGGCGGTGAGAACATGGATGAACGAGGAACGGTGGGCGCCAGCCGATGGCGGAGTGCACTGGTCTGGGCGATCGCCCTGGCCGGGGTTTTGGCGACGGCATGGATTCCTGCGTCCGAGGGGCTGACGACGGCCGGCCGCGTCGAGTTGGGGATCGTCGTGTTTTGTGCGGTGCTTTGGATGGGCGAGGTGGTTCCGGCGTTTGCGGTGGCGTTGCTGGCGATCGGATTGCAGGTGGGCTTGCTGGGTTTCCCTGGAGGTGTGCTGGCGGCGTCCGGTGACTTCCGGGCCTGGGAGGCGTTCGTGGTGCCGTGGGCGAGTCCGCCCATGTGGCTGTTCCTCGGCGGCATGTTCCTCGGGGTCGGGGCGGAACGGGCGGGGTTGGATCAGTGGATTGCCCGGCGGTTGCTGGCGTGGACCGGTGGCCGACCGCAGGGCGTCCTCGCCGTTGTTTTCGGAATGGCCTTTGCGTTCAGCATGCTGCTCTCCAACACGGCGACGGCTGCCCTGTTGCTGGCGTTGCTGCGTCCGGTCCTGGGTTGCCTGAAGGCCGGCGGTCGAATGGTTACCGCGCTGCTGCTGGCCGTCGCCACCGGCGCGAACCTGGGCGGCATGGCAACCGTCATCGGCACGCCGCCCAACACCATCGCGGCGGCGCTGCTGGCAAAGGGCGGACGAGTCGGTTTCGTGGACTGGCTTGCCCTGGGATTGCCGGTGGCGCTGGCCTGTGCGGCCGCCGCCTTTCTCTGGATGCGTCGCGGCGTGACCGCCGAATTGGGGGCGGGTCCGGGAAGGATCCGCGAATTGCCGGTGGAGCGGGAGGACTCCTCTTCTGCCGAAGATCCATCGCGGGCCGCCCGCGTGGTCGGAGTCCTGGGGATCCTGGCCACGGTCGTTCTCTGGACCACGGAGTCCTGGCATGGGCTTTCGACCGGGATGGTGGCGCTGTTGCCCATCGTCCTGTTTCCGATGACGGGTCTGGTGCGGACACGCGACCTGTCCGGGATCTCATGGGACGTCTTGATCCTGCTGGCGGGCGGACTGTCGCTGGGGGTGGGAATGGAGAAGACGGGGTTGGGCCAATGGGTGGCGGGCCTGCTGGGCGAGGGGACGCGATCCCCGTGGATGGCCGCTGTCGTGGTGGGCTGGGTGGCTGCCGGTCTGTCCAACGTGATGAGCAACACGGCCGCCGCGAACATCCTGCTTCCGATCGCGCTGGCGATGGTCCATCCGGAGGCCGGTCGGAAGGAGAACTCCTGATGGGAGCTTCCGCGGCGCTCGGGTGTTCACTGGGCATGGCGCTTCCCATCTCGACCCCGCCCAATGCCCTTGTCCTGGCGGGAGGCGGACTGCGTTCCCGCGATTTCCTGCCATTGGGCGTGCTCTACCTCGTGCTCGGTCCGCCGTTGGTCGTCGCCTGGTGTTCCGTCTGGCTCAGCCGATGAGTGCGTGACGCTCGAAGAACGACTGCGCTTCACCCAAGTCCCGCCTCCTTGCCGCGTGCCAGCCGACACCTTATCCGGGCGATCATCCGGCCAGAGATTGACATCCAAGGCCACCGCGCTGAGATACCTACATGCCTCCGGACTTCGGTCGCCGGCACCTCGCCCAAGCCGCATTCTTTCATCGTTTGCTCTATCTGATCCTTGCTGTCGCAAGCGGATGGGTGATGGGCCTGTCCGTGCCCAACCCACCAACGATCTGTTCGCCAATCGCATCGTCAAGACCGGCAACTCCTGGTCGGAGACAGGCACCAACACGGATGCCACGATGGAAAGTGGAGAACCCATCCACTTCAGCCAGCTCAGCGGGGGCACCGGCCGTTCGGTATGGTGGACGTGGACCGCCCCGGAAGCGGGCGTTGTATCGCTCGACACCTATCCCAGCAGCAATTCCAGCGCGGTCGGGGTCTATCAGGGCACTTCGGTTTCGGCCTTGGCGCTGGTGACCAAGTCCTTCTCCACTGGCTTCCCGAACGGTGCGAGTCGGGTGAACTTCGAAGTCGGTGCCGGTGCTTCTTTTCAGATCGCTGTCGATGGCTATTCGTCCCCGTTCAGCTTCGGTCTCAATCTCGACCTCGCTCCGCTCGCAACCAACGACGCCTTTGCCAGCCGCATCTTCCTCGGTGGTACCAGCAACCGGGTTCGGGCGCATAATCTCCTCTGCACCACCGAACCGGGCGAACCCGTCCCGCCGGGAGGCGGGCCATCCCGATCGTGTTGGTGGTCGTGGACTGCACCCACCAACGGCCTGGTCACTGTCGATGTTCTGGCACGGGGCTTTGCGACGCGGGTGACGATCTATACGGGTGAAGGCCTCTCCAGCCTGACCAGTGTCGCTTCGGCATCCTTCGCCGAGCGTACCAGCGGTTCGTGCACGTTCATGGCGACCCAAGGCGTGAACTATGTCATCGGAGTCGATGCCCCAGTCTCGGTTCCGGGGTTGTCGATTTCACACTACGCCAGCCTGGAGCACCGGAAATCCTTCAGGCACCGGTCGACATCATCGTTGGCCGCGCCGACCCGGGCCAACTGTCGGCAGTCATCGGCGGGACGTTGCCCATTGCCTTCCAATGGTACTTTGGTGACCAACCGATTCCTGGCGGGACCAATTCCACGCTCCAGATCGATGCGGCCCTGGAATCGCATATTGGCGCCTACCACCTGCGCGCATCCAACAACTTGGGCTCGGTCAGCACTCCGCCCGTGACCCTCTCCATCGCAACCAACTGGGTCGAATTCGTTGCAGGCACGCTTACTGTTCTGGAGGGCGCCCGTGGCTCCTTCAGCGTGCGACGGAGCGGCTTCACCAACGCACTCAACGTCCCACTGGCCTTCGCCGGTTCGGCGGTTCCCGGGGTGGACTTCGTTCCCCCGCCTCCGGTGCTGGCCTTCGCCCCAGGCCAGACCAATCTCACCGTGACCTATGAGACCATCGACGACCCCGTCGAGGAACCCACGCGCACGTTCGAAATCGCCCTCGTGCCCGATGCCCACTACTCCGCCGCCAACTCCGCAACGATGGTCATCCAGCAGCAGGACGATGATCCCAACATCCGCCTCAGCGTGGACCCAGGCTTCGCCCGCCGCTTCGATCCCCAACCCGCTCGCGTCCTCTTCCGACGCACCGGGAACCTCGACCGCACGCTGACCGTGCCCTTTGGTGTGACCGGATCGGCCCAGCCCGGCACCGATTTCGATCATCCCCCTGGCCCGGTTGTGTTCCTGCCCGGCCAACCGGTCGTCGCTGTCCCATTGGCCTTGCCTGGTGCCGACCCCGCGGATCGCTCTCTGGTCGTCACCGCTGAACCGGATGTGAGCTCGATCTACCTCCTCCGCGTCGCCTCGGCACAGGTCGACATCATCGCCAATCGTGCGCCCCGGGTGCGACTGACGTCTCCGGAAATGTGGAGCTCTGTCGCGGCCGGCGCGACGATCCGCCTCGCTGCGATGGCCGAGGATCCGGAAGGGAGTCTGACCCGGGTGGATTTCATCGACGGCTCCCTTGTCGTCGCCTCGGATGATACAGCTCCTTTCGAGACCTCGGTCACATTCGCTCCTGGCATCCACCTGATCCGTGCGCGCGCCATCGACAATTGGGGAGCGTCCGTTGAGACGGAGTCGGTGTCGGTGGTTGTCGGTGCCACGACGGCCGCGGGGAGTCGGCTTTCTGCTGCGCCCATTCCGGGCTGCCGGGGGATTCTCCACCACGGCCAATGGTGGTTCCTGGGCACCGGAGATCAGTCCGGATCTTCGCTGGATCGCTTTTTCCAGCACGGCATCGGATCTGGGCGAAGGACTGCTGCCGGGTACCTCGTTGGGAACCTATTCCCAGGTCTGGCTTCACGAACTGGGTACCGGCGTCAACCGCCTCGCCAGCGCCACCCCAGCCGGGCTGCCGGGCAATGGGGATTCCACCACGGTGGCCGGTGGCCTGCGTGGCGACTGGCTCGTTTTCCAAAGCGAGGCCGACAATCTGGCGACGGTGGATGCCAACCAGTCCATCGACCTGTTTGCCCGGAACGTTCGTACCGGCCAACTCGCGCTTCTGAGCGCCCGGGCATCCTCCCTCGACATCACCGGAGACGGTCCCTCGGAGAATCCCATGCTCAGCGGGGACGGCACGCGCGTGGTCTTTGAAAGCCGCGCATCGAATCTGGTGAATGGGGATGCCAACGGCGTCGCAGACGTCTTCGTCCGCGATCTCCCCGGAACGACCAATCGACTGGTCAGCATCAATGCCACCGGGGCAGGCCCCGGCAATGAGTTGTCCCATTCAGCCGTCCTCAGTCACGACGGGCGGAGGGTCGCCTTCCTCAGCAGTTCCACAAACCTGGTCCCCAACCTGCCGGTGCTTCGCAGTCATCTGTTCGTTCGCGATCTGGAGACGTCGATTACCCGCTGTGTCAGCGCATCGCTTTCAAACCTGCTGTTCGGCCAGGGATTTCGCCCAACGCAGATTCCGCGCAGCCGATGCCATAATCCCAGCCTCAGTGCGGATGGCCGCCATGTCGCGTTCAAGGTGAGTGTCGACAACGGCATCGAACCCGCCCTGCTGTTGCGTTATGACTGGGATTCCGACTCGATCGAAATCCTCAGCCTGGGCGGGGCGCAACCTCTGGCGGCGGTCAACGATTCCACCACTTCAGCGATCAGTCTCGACGGCCAGGTGTTCGCCTACGAAACCACCAACCACGTCCGCGTCTGGAACGGACGCAACGGGTCCGACATCGCCGTCAGCGTCAAACCGGACGGATCCCTTCCGGCCACCGGTTGGCACGATCCCCGGTGCTGTCTCCGGATGGCCAGACCGTCACGTTTCTTTCCAATGCGCCTGATCTGACCTCGGAAAGTGCGGCTGGACGAACGTATCTCTACGCCCGATCGGTCGAGGGCGGGTCGTTGACGCTCATCAGTCGATCGGCCGCTGGGGTTCCCGTCGAGGCCACCGGTGGCACCGGATTGATTCCCGGGACCCGGCGGATGCTCTTCACCTCCGAACGGGCGGAGGTCGTCCACGGTGACTTGAACAGCGCTTCGGATGTCTTTCTCCGCGACCTGGACGACGGCAGCGTCCGCCTGATCTCGGCGCGTTGGTCTGGCGCGGCCGTATCTCTCCCCGCAGTCGACCTGTATCACCAGCGCCCGGCGTTGAGCGCTGACCGATCCCGGATGGCCGTGGTCACCTCCGCGAGCCTGACCGCGAAAGACACCAATCGCGTCTTCCACGTCTACCTGTGGGACCGCCAGGCCGGTACTTGGACGCTCGCCAGCGTGAACACGAATGGCGGAGCCGCGGCGCGATCCTCCTGGTCACCCGCGATCTCCGGCAACGGCCGGATCGTGGCGTTCGTCTCCAATTCAGCCGACTTTGCCCCACGGGACGCCAACCAGAACGACGATGTGTTCGTGCGCGATTCCAGTGAGGGAAGAACGGTGCTGGTGAGCTCCAACCGCTTCGGTGCAACGGTCGTCAGCTCACCTTCAAGCGCGTCGGCACCCATGCTCAGCCACGACGGCGAATGGGTTGCTTTCTTGAGTTCCGCTCGTGACATGGTGCCTGAATCGATTTTTGGGCCGAACCTCTACCTCCGTCAGTGGCGGACCGGTCGATTGGTCCGCGTGGTCAATGCGTTCAGCAATCCATCCAGCAAGACCATCATTCCCCTTCACCTCAGCGATTCCGCCGTGGCCACCTACCTGCACACGGCCGCATCAGGAGTTGCACTGTTCGTCTCCGACACGGATGCCAACCGGCAGTTTTCCCACGGTCCTGTGCTCTCGCGGCCCGTTGTGACGCCGGATGGACGGTTCACGGCCTGTGCTCAACACCCCCGGGCAACCGGTGCATGTCTTCGATCGGGATGTCTGGACCAACATCACTGCGGGAATCGTCCTCCCTACGGACAACGCCACCGTGAACCTCAACCGCACCGACGTCGACATCAGCAACGACGGCCGTCGCGTGGCCTTCCTCTCGTCCCGATCGCTCGATCCCCGCGATACCAACGCGACCAATGACGTCTACATCTTTGAAATGCCTGCGGGTCCGGTCCGGCTTGGTCCGCGGACCGTCTTGGAACGGGAGTTGGAGACGCGCCTGCATCGGCACCCCAATTCAGCCCAGATGGCCGATTCATCGTGTTCCGAAGCCGCGCATCGAACCTGATGCCGGGCACGGTATCGGGGGATAACCTCTATCTCCGCGACCTCGAGTCCAACCTCCTCTGGCGGATCGCCTGCATCCATCGCGGCCTAGGCCAGGGTGCCTACCCCGGCACCCCGTTCTGGGGTCCGGATGATGTGACGCTTCTCTTCCGCAGCTTGACCGTCGACAGCGCGGCGCACCTTCAACAGGTCAGCCCGCCGCTGTTGGCGTTCGCCGTACCGCCAAGCCTGAAGTCCGATCTCGATAGCGATGGAATGGATGACGCCTGGGAATGGAAGTGGTTCGGCGACCAAGCGCGCACCGGAGGTGACGACTTGGACCAGGACGGACTCTCGGACCGCGACGAGTTTTTTGCCGGGACTGACCCCAGGCGACAGGATGCTCCCATCACCCTGGTCCTGTTGGATACCGATCCCGAAGGGGGCGCGGTTCTTCAGTGGCCGGCGTCACCGGGTCGCAGCTACGACGTGCTGGGTGTCGGAGAACTCGGCAACCCGAACTGGGAGATCCTGTCCTCCAACATCCAACCGGCCGGGGGCACCGGCAGCTTCCGGGTGAATACCCGGGAGGGGAGGCACCGCTTTTTCCGTGTCCTGATGAAGCCCTGAAATCAGATCTTCGAACTGTTCCCCATCCCATCCATGAAGACGACCTACCATCATTCCGCGGCCCGGCAGGCATTCAGCCGGATCGATGCCCTCGCGACCTGCGGCGCGCTGATGTTGCTCGGCGGGCTGTTGCTGCCCGCCTTGGCCAACACTCAGGTCCAAGGCCGAAGTGCCGTGTGCGCGGGCAACCTCAACCGCCTCCAGCGCGCGTGGACCCAATTCGCGACGGACAACAACGGACAGCTCCCACGCGCGACGGGAGGAATCGTCAATTGGGTGTCCGGCTGGATGCAGTTGATCAGCGCGCCCGACAACACCAACACCTTGAACCTGCTGGATCCACGGTACGCACAACTCGGCCCGTATACCGCCGATGCCCGGCTCTACCGGTGTCCAGCCGATCCCAGTCGGGTTCCCATGGGCCCCTTGGTGGATGGAGTCCGCACATCCATCCCCCGCGTAAGGAGCTACTCCATCATTGGGACCATGGCGGGCGATTTTCGTTGGGTGACTCCGCCGTATTTAACGTTCACCCGGATCCACGACATCCTGGACCCAGCACCTTCGGAGGCGTTGGTGTTCGTGGACGAGCACCCCGGGGGTATCAATGAAGGCCAGTTCGCGATTCGGCTTCCGAACACCGGAACCATCGTCGATGTGCCAGCGTCCCACCATGACCGAGCTGGCACGGTTTCGTTTGCTGACGGCCACACCGAACTCCACGTTTGGCAGGACAACCGGACGATGCCCGCCTTCAGCGGGAGATTCAACTCGCTCAGTTTCCCCAGCCCGGGAAATCCAGATGTCGCGTGGCTTGTCGCTCATGCATCCAGTCCGCGGTAGAGGGCCGGATTCGACGGCATTGGGTGAGTCCTTGTGTGTGCCGGGCGGGGAGGCGTTCGGGTTCACAACGGATCGGACGGTGGTGTTCGAGGCGCAGGGCAAAGTGCTGGACGTCTCGGGAGACGGCGTGACGGATGTGCCGGTGATGGCGATCTAGGTTCGGTGGCCGTGGACCTGCAGTTTGTGGACGGCTTCAACAAGGTTGTTGGCGTTCAACTTTCGGTAGGCATTCCGGACATGGCTGCGGAGGGTGTTCTGGCTGATGCCCAGTTGGCTCGCGCACAGGATGGCCTCCGTACTGGCGTCTTCACTGAGGAGGATGATCGGACATGCGGGATTGGTCGCGCGCAGGGACTGGAGCAGCGACGGAAGGGGGAATCCTCGGATGTCCCGGATGCATCGGACATTTGTCCCGGAGTGTGTCGCGGATCCTGACAGTGGCTTTGGCTGGGGAATGAATCACGCGGAGACGCGGAGGGGCAACAATTTGGGGGAAGGCGAAGGGCGTGGGGTACGTCGTGGATGGAAGGAAGAGTGGTGAGGAAGGATCTCTGCGTTCTCCGCGGCTCCGCGTGAGGCAAAAGGAAATGGTGGCTTCGGGACGAAGGACCCATTCGAGGCCAGCCGTCGCGAGTTCCTTGAGCGTCGGTCGGCGCTGAGCGCCGGCTATCCTGGCGCGGTGAAGGAGGTCGTCTGGAAGATCGATGGTCGCTTTCATGAGCCATATCTGCGGTTGTACGGATGAACCGCAAATCCGATGGAAGGTGGTCTGGTCGGAATCCGCCCCGTGTGCCGAGTCGGGATGTACGCGTGCCTCGACGCTCTGGGGCGTCGGGAATAGCCTGTTGTCATGCTCAGGACCGATGCATTCCGGAACCCCGGTTGGATGGCGAACGCGGGGAAGGTTGGGCTCCGGATTTTCCTGTCGATTGGGCTCCTCGCCTGCGGATTTGGAGGGAGAGCGATCCGGGCAGAGGACAGGGTTGAGCCCCCACCGAAGTCCCGACCGATGCCGGTCGGGAAGCCGGTCCCAATGGCCGCAGGAACGGTGACGTTGATCTCGGTGGAAACCCTGCCCTGGGTCACGAATGAGTACTCGGCGCGGTTCCGATACGATTCGGCCGACAACCCCAAGCTTGCCGCGCTGAGGAAACGCCATTCCCTGGATGCGGTCGTCGCGCCGGGGAAGGATGAGTTCCAGAAGCAGTTGCTGTTGATGGATTGGACGCACCGGCAGTTCCGCAAGTTTGGGAAGCCCACGTCCAACGCGCGGGGAGCCGCCGAGATCCTGGCCGGCATCGAGGCGGGGAACACCTACTTCTGCGCGCAGTACGCCCAGGTGTTGGTATCGGCATCCGCGAGCCTGGGTTGGGTGAACCGGCCGCTGGCGCTCCGTCGGCATCAGGGGGTGGCCAAGGGGGGGATCGACCGAGCACTCCGTGACGGAGATCTGGTCCAATCAGCACCGCAAGTGGGTGATGCTGGATCCCACGAGCAACCTGCATGTTGAACGGGACGGCCTGCCCCTGAACGCCGTCGAGATCCGGCAGGAGTGGTTCTACCGCGGCGGATCCAATCTGGTCTTCGTCGCCGGCTCCGAACGGAAGCGGTACCGCAAGGCGGACCTGCCGATCTTTGTCGCGCGCATGGAGGGTTTCGGGGACCTGACCTTTGAGCCGGACGAACCCGACAAGTACGGCTTCACCGCCTTCATCCCGAACACCGACCTGATGGATTCCGGTTACGACTATGGGAAGATGTTCATCGTGAAGGACGGGCTCTGTGACGGGACCCAATGGCACGAGCGGAAGGTCCCGGCGCAGCCGCTGGTGGAACCGTATTTTCCCATCGGCCAGGCCGCGCTGCGGATCCTCGAAGAGGGCGGTCGGGTGGTCGTGCAGATCGATACGCTGACGCCCAGCCTGGCGCGGTTTGAGGTGCGTCTGGACGGAGGGGAGTGGGTAGAGCGCCCGGCGCGCTGGGTGTGGGACCTGCGGCCGGGTCGGAACCGGATGGAAGCGCGTACGGTCAACCGGTTTGGAGTGACCGGCCCGGAATCGGGTGCGGTGGTGGAGGTCGCACGGTAGGGCGTTCACCACCACCGGAAGCCGGGGTCGGGTTTGGGGTCGAAGATCCAGTTGGGGGTTTCCTTGGGGAATTCGAAGAACTCCACGTGGCTGTCGCCGAAGAGCATGTTGTAGCGGGCCTTTCCGCGGTAGTTGTGCCAGGCGGATCGGCCGTCGAGGACGTTGCGGTTGGCGTGCCAGTTCCAGTCGCCCTGGATGATCTTGTTGACGGGACTGCGGCTGACTTCGCTGGACTTGATCGGGGTGGCTTCGTAGGTGCCCTTCGTGGCCTTGAGATCGCCAGCGACGTGGCGGACGCGGAAGGAGTCGTGCTGGAACTGCACGAGGTAGCTGTTGCCGTAGTCGGTGAAGCAGTGCTTGGCGGTGTATTCCTCGTCGCCCTTGTCGGAGGGACAACGGAAGAGTTCGGGGGCGGGCGTGTACTTGTAGAGGGGGCGGTTGGTGGTCTCGATGGAGACGCCGAACGAGGTGGCGACGCCGGCGTCGAGTCGGTAGGTGCCCTTCTTGCCGCCACTGGCGCCCCATCCCCACTGGGCGGGGTAGAAGTCCTGAAAATCCTCCGTGTACATCTGGTACGCGATGCCGATCTGGTGCTGGTTGCTGACGCAGCGGGTCTGCTGGGCCTTGGCCTTGGCACGTCCCATGGCGGGGAGGAGCATCGAGGCGAGGATCGCGATGATGGCGATGACGACCAGCAGTTCGATCAGCGTGAAGGCATCGCGGTCGTGGGGTGGAGGACGACGTGTCATGGCATCCGTGGCTCTATCGGGGGTGGGCGCCGGGCGCAAGGAGAGATCCCAGATGCCAGTTCCCAGAAGCCAGTTTCCTGCGCCGGGTGAGGGCACCCGGCCTTCAAGGGGACTGGGAACTCTTCATCCACAGCCTCCTGACGTCGTCTGCCACGATTGTCGCGGACCAGGTCTGGCATCTGGGAACTTCCGTTTGGCGCCGCCGTGGGCGCGACGGACTCCTCCGGCGGCGCGTGCGCGCTCCCGGGCTTGTCGCACGTGGCGTGGGGAAGGATCATTCGCAGGGAAGTCGCCAGGTTGCCGGGCGGCCGCCCTCACGGTGGGCAGCCTCCGGATCCATGGTGTCGAAAACCGTCCGTAAACACGATGGCCCGGCAACACCGCATCCAATCCATTGCCCGACGCGCTTGGGGCGTGCTGCGGTCGCAAGGGCTTCGCGGCGTCTGGATCAAGCTCCTGGATGTCACCCTGCATCGCCGACTTCTGGTGTTGGAATGTCCGATCGACGAGGCGCGAGCCTTCCAACCGGCAAGGGGCGATGGTCCGGTGACTCACGGAGTCCTCACCCGGGACGGGATCGACGATTATCTCGCTTTCCGGTTGTCCGAGGAGGACGAACTCAACCCGGCCGAGGCCTCGTCCCCGAAATCACTCCGGGAACACGTCGAGCGTCGGTTGGATGCGGGTTGCGTCTGTTTTACGGCCTCGAAACAGGGATCGATGGTTGCGGGTGTGTGGGCCGCCGTGGGTGGTGGCGAGGTCGAGTACCTGCGGTGTGCGGTGGGGTTGGATCCGCAGGCGGTGTACCTGCACGACCTGTACACGCGGCCTTCGCAGCGGGGCTTGGGATTGGCCCCGGGGTTGATGCGCGGCATGGCGGAACACTTTCAGGCCGCCGGGTGTCGCCGGTTGGTGGCGTTGGTGCTTCCCGAGAATGAAGCCAGCCTCCGCAGCCTCGGGCGTGTGGGGTTTCGCCGCGTGGGCGAGGCGGGCTATTGGGGAATCGGACGGGTGCGGCGGCTGTTCTGCACGGCTCCCCGGTGTTCGTTGGTTTCGGCCAACTGAGATTTCAGTGCAAAGACGGCGGTCTGTCCGCAGATGGCGCAGATGACGCAGATAAGCGGGGACTTGAAGCGGGATTGCCTTGCACCCACAGGGTGAGCCTCGCGCCAGGCTCGAATCAGGGGGGCGTCTGTTTATCTGCGCCATCTGCGCCATCTGCGGACGAATGAAATGTCGATCCCAGGTTCAATTCGTGGTTCCAACGGCCCTTTCCCGGTTCAGGGCCACAAAGGGGCGTGGTTTGCCCGACGCCGTTGCCTGGATGGATTCCGTCAACTCGACCTCGAAGGCGGCCCTCGTCCCCAGCGCCTTCTGCCCGGCCAGCGTCAGGCCTTCGACCATGGCGGGTGTGGGTGTCGTCCGGGAGACAATCCGGAAGACGAGCGTGTCGCGGGTGCGTTGGACGAGTTGGTAGTGGCGGATCCAGGCGAAGTGCGGTCGCACGGCGTTGATCACCTCCCATGGGTGCAACCAACTTCCGTCCGCCATCGGAAACCGATCAATGGTCCGGCCGCCGATCGCGAGCAGCGTGGAATAAGCCGCTCCACAGGGGCACCGGTCGGGGCCTCGTCGGGCAAGGTCGCCGAGCCGGTATCGGATGAACGGCATCGCGTACGAGAACAGGCTTGTGACCACGACTTCCCCCCAATCGCCCACGGCGGCCTGGGCGCCGGTGGCATCGAGCACCTCGACGTGGTGGGCATCGTCGCACACGTGATAATGCCCGTTGCCGGATGGGCATTCCCACGCCACCAGGTTGAGTTCGTTGCAGCCGTAGAGATCGTGGATGGGAACTCCGAACGCCGCGATCCGGGCGCGGAGCGGTTCGGTGAGGAGCTCACCGCCGGTGGCGATGAAGCGCGGATGGGTGGCACGCGGCGATTCGGTGGCCGCGTCGACCCAGTGGGCGATCGCGCTCGTCATGCCTGAGATTGCGTGGGGCTGGAAGTCCGCGACCGCCTGCGCGAGCCGAGGGTCGCCCAACGCATCAAAGACACGGTTGCGGTACAGGCCCATGGCCTGGGCGGCGCGTTGGATCCACTGGCTGTCGCGGGAATCCACGTTGCGATGGAAGTAGAGGACCGCCATCCGATCGGTGAGCCGCAACCCGTACGTCCGCCACGCGCGCCATCGGAACAGGTTGAGGAGGCGTTCCTCGAACCACGTTCGGTGGACCGTCATGCGTTCGCCGGTCGAGCCGCTGGTGGAACGGTCCAGCAACGTGGTCGGATCAAGGCCGTCGGCGATACGGTGGGCAGGTTCCACGTCCTGGTAATCGCGCCGGGTGAACGTGGGCAGCCGATGGAAGTCCGCGAGGGATTGGATATCGCCGGGCAACACGCCGGCTGTCGCGAGTCGATCGCGGAACAGCGGCACGTCTTGCTGTGCGTGGACGAGCAGGCGTTGCAGGTGATGAAGCTGGATCGCGAGCACCGACTGCCGATCGGTCGGAACGTTTGTCGACCACGGCAGCGCCTGCCACCGGACCGGATCGAAGCGGTGTCGCAGGCGGTTCATCGGTTGCCCCCACGTTTCATGGCTTCCATCGCGACTGCGTAGACGTGGAGATATTGCGGGACGATGGCCGATGCCTCGAAACGCTCCTGCGCGATGCGGCGACCTTCGCGCCCCATGCGTTGCGCGACCGAACGGTCCTCGAGGATCCCGAGGGCAGCCGTTGTTATTCCTGCGATGTCGCCCACCGGAAGGAGACGGCCGCTGACGCCGTCCATGACGACCTCCGGCAGTCCGCCGACCCGGCTGGCCACCACCGGCACGGCGCAACTCATGGCCTCGAGGGCCGCCATCCCGAATGACTCGTCCGCGCTCGGCAACAGGAGCAGGTCCGCTTCCGGCAGCAGGTCTTCAATGCCTGAACGGTTGCCGAGGAATTCCACGAAGTCCGAAACTCCCAGGGATCGGGCGAGCGCCTGTGCTCCCTGCCGCTCAGGGCCGTCGCCGATCATCCGCATCCGTGCCGGCATCCGACGGAGGATCCCGGCGAAGATGTGGAGGCAATCGGCCACACGTTTGACCGGACGGAAATTGGAGACGTGGACCAGAACCGGTGGAGTGCCGGTACGCGTTTGGTCCAGATCCAAGGCATGGTTTGCGGGGCGGAATTGTTCCGTGTCGATGAAGTTGGGGAGGACGCGGATGTCGGCGCGATGCAGGAGCCGCGTGGCGGTCGCGGCGAGACTTTGGGAGACCGCGGTGACCACGGTGCTCTGCGCGATGGCGAGCCGCGTGATCGCCTGATAGGTGGGGTCGACACCGAGCGTGGTCACATCGGTGCCGTGCAGCGTGGTAACGATCGGAAGTCCGGTGGACCGCCCGAGCAGATCCTGGGCGATGCGCGCGCTCAGCGCATGAGGGATGGCATAGTGGACGTGGATCAGATCGAGGTGGTGATCGGTGGCGACGCGTGCGATGACCGAAGCCAACTCCAAGGTGGGCCAGGATCCGCCGGGAACGGACAGATCCACCGTCGGGACGGCATGGAAGTGGACGTTCGGTGGGCACGGATCCAACCGGGCCGGTTGCGTGCGGGCGATCACATGCACGACGTGGCCGGCGCGGCCGAGGTGGCGCGCCAGTTCAGTCGCAACGGTGCTGCTTCCACCGACCGTTCCGTGGCAGACGATCCCGACGTTCATCAGGGCAGGATGTCCATCGGCCGGGAAAAGAACTTCACGGGATCATCCACCATCGGGATTCCCCGAACATGGAAGGCCTCGCCGTCGCGCACCTGGACGAGGGATCCGTAATGGCGTTGGCGGGCTTCCACCCGTTCGAGGAACGACTGGCACGAGACGCCCGAGGGCAGGTCTCCCGGGAGCAGTTCCCCGAACTGCGACCGGTGGCAGCGGATGGCGGCGGACTTCCGCTCGGCCCAGTCGGAGATATCGACGATGAACGAAGGCGTGACGGAGTGGGGCAGGCCGAAGGACAGCAGCGTGGCTGGACGATGGGGCAAGGCGTCCGTCGAAGGGTGCCAGCGCGCGAGACCGGCCAGGTAGACCGCGGCCCCGACGATGTCGGCGGCGGCGGTGTGATCCGGATGCGGTTGATCCCGATGATGCGTGAGGACGAGGCGCGGCCGGAGTTGGCGAAGAACGGTGGCAACGGCCGTCCGGCACGCGAGCGTGTCCGCGAGGTGACCATCGCCGAGGTCCAGTTGGCTGCGGTGGCTCAGCCCCAATTCCAGCGCTGCGGCTGCGGATTCCTCGGCGCGCTGTTCCGGAGTTCCCCGCGTGGCAAGTTCGCCGCGGGTCAGGTCCACGATACCCGTCGAATACCCGAGCGCTGCGAGGCGCAGCAGGGTGCCTCCCGCATGGAGTTCGACATCATCCGGGTGTGCCCCGATCGCGAGGACATCCACCCTGTGGGCGGGCATGGACATGCGGTTCTTTTACCGGCGTCGCCGATGGGTGTCGATGATCGTGGCCGGGTGAAAGGGGGAATGCCCAAAAGGAGACGTGACTTTGCGCGTCCCCACTTGCCACGGCTCCATCGTCTGCGGCATGCATTTCATTTAGGGTGAGGTGAGCCTTTCGCTCACGCAGCGCGGATTGCGGTTGGTGCGGTCGGTCGCGGGACTTTCACCGCGCCACTGGCATCAGCTTCGGGCGCTCACCCGGGCCAAGGATCGATTGTCGGAGTAGGCCTGAAGAAGGCTCACGTTCGACTCCCGCCGACAGCGAGTGCATCCGTCCGCCGGGTTCTTGCATAACCAACGCCAACGCTCGGCGATCTCCGTGCCTCGGCGTGAGAAAAGTCTGGGTTCCAAGAATCCTCACGCCAAGACGCGAGGATGCGCAGGAGCCCCGGAGTTGTTTCACGCAGAGACGCCGAGAACGCCGAGGGGAACACTCTTCATCCGCCGTGTGTCGCGTGGGTCACGGTTTCCTCGGTCATCCACCACTTCTCCCCATTGACGCCGAAGGGCTGATCCGGAAAGCGGCCAAGGATCCGGAGAAGGCGCGGCGGATGTTGGTTGCTGCGGCCCGGCGTCAAGTACGGCTCTCTGTCGCAGGGGGTGAAGCGGTTCTGGCGACTGGCCGAGGAGCGAGGGGACCTGAAGGAGTTTGTGGATCGGATGCGGGACAAATGTAAATAATACGGGACTGACCCCATTGCCTCTCTGCAGGGTAGGCCTCGTTCCTCGGCCAACCCTGGGCTAAGGGACGCAACGCCGTTGGCGTTGAATGGGGGCGTCGATGGGGTGCGTGGTTTGGGTTTGGACTGGTGCTCTGCCTCGGACGGGAAGAGGCGCCGCGTGAGGGCACGTGGCCTACAGCTGGAATGCGCAAAGGGGACAGGTCCATGGAATGCTGTCCTATGTGTGAAGAAGCGGGGAATCTGTCGCCCCTGCCGGGGGAGATTAGTCCCATACGAACGTAGGCCCCGGGCTCTTGGCTTCAACGCCTCCGGCGTAAATGGGCCGGGGAAGGGAGGAATAAACGGGGGTTCTGTCGCCCCGCTGGGGCTGGGTTTTCATGTGGGGATGGAACCCAGCGCTCACGCGCTGGGCTATCATCTAGCGGCCCTCCGGGCCTGGGGCTCGGATTGGGCCAGGGTTGCGTGGTTCGGCTTCGTGTCGTTGGTGGACTTCATGGAGAAGTATCCAACGCGCTTGGGTCCGCCTCGTTACCTCGTCGGCTACCGGGCTTGAAACTTGAAACTGAAAATTTGGAACTCTTTCTGGCCCGGGGTGGGGCACCCGGCCTGCAGCAGGGAATCTGGCCTCTGGAAACTGCCCTGAGTCTCGCCTCGTGACCTCGTCGACTACCTCCGGAGGCTTGAAACTGAAAACTTCGAACTACTCATACCTCAGGGCTTCGATGGGATCGAGGGCGGCGGCGCGGCGGGCGGGGTAGAATCCGAAGAAGGCGCCGATGGCGAAGCTGACGCCGAAGGCGAGGGCGATGGACTCGGGGGAGATGGCGACGTCGAATCCGGAGACACGGCCGATGACCTGGGAGATGGCGATGCCGAGGATCACGCCGACGAGTCCGCCGGAAAGGCTGAGGGCGACGGCTTCGAGGAGGAACTGGAGTCGGATGGCGGCGGGTTGGGCGCCGACGGCGATACGGAGTCCGATCTCGCGGGTCCGTTCGGTGACGGAGACGAGCATGATGTTCATGATGCCGATGCCGCCGACGACGAGGGAGATGCCCGAGACGGATCCGAGGAGCAGCTTGATGACGGAGGTGACGGAGTCGACGGTCGCGGCGACGTCCTTTTGGTTGAAGATGTTGAAGTCATCCTCCTGGTCTGGCGGGAGGCGGTGGCGTTGACGGAGCAGGAGTGTCACCTGTTGCTGGACGGATTCGATGGCTGCGGCGTCGCGCACCTGGAGGTTGATCGAGCGGAGGTAGCGGTCGCCGGTGAGGCGTCGCATGGCAGTGGTGTAGGGAATGAGGAGGCGGTCGTCCTGGTTCTGGCCGCCGACGCCGGCGCCCTTGCTTTCGAGAAGCCCGATGATGACGAAGGGAATGTTGCGGACGCGGACGTTCATGCCGACGGGATTGATGGGGCCGAAGAGTTCGTGGGCGGCCTTGGAACCGATGACGGCGACGCGGGCTGCGGAGCGGACGTCGCGTTCGGTGAACATCGAGCCGGCGGTGAGCTTCCAGTTGCGGATGGCGAGGTATTCCGGGGATTCGCCGGCGACGGTGGACGACCAGTTGCGACCGTTGGCGACGAGTTGGGCGGCGGTGGTGACCTCGGGGCTGACGGCGGCGATGCCGGGGATCTCGCGCTGGAGCGCGTCGGCATCCGCGATGGTGAGGGTGCTGGCGGAGCCGAGCCCTGAGCTGACGCCACCGGTGCGGCGGGGTCCGGAGAAGACGGTGAGGAGGTTCTGGCCAAGGGCAGCGACCTTGGCGGTGATGCTGGCCTGTGCTCCGTTGCCGATGGCGACCATCGCGACAACGGACGACACGCCGATGATGATGCCGAGGGCGGTGAGGGCGGAGCGGAGCGAATTGCGTCGGAGCGCGCGGAAGGCGACGCCGATCGTGAGCCAGAGCCGGGCGGGAGCGAGTTGGGCGAGGAGGTTCATGGGGATTGGGTAAGGGCGGTTGCGGTGGATTCGGTTTCTTCGGCGGGAGCCGGGGTGGCGAGTTCGTCCCGGGCGATGCGTCGCCTGGGTGGATGGGTGTCGCTGACGACCCGGCCGTCGCGCATGACGAGGATGCGGCGGCAGAACGCGGCGATGTCGGGTTCGTGGGTGACCATGACGAGGGTGATGCCGGCGTCGTTGAGTTCCTGGAACAGGGCCATGATCTCGATGCTGGTGCGGGTATCGAGGTTGCCGGTGGGTTCATCGGCGAGGATGAGGTCGGGCTGGGTCACGAGGGCGCGGGCGATGGCGATGCGCTGCTGCTGTCCGCCGGAGAGCTGGCTGGGGTGGTGATCGGAGCGGTTCGCGAGGCCGACGCGGGTCAGGGCATCCCGTGCGCGGTTGCGGCGCGTTGCGGCGGGGATCAGTGGCGTGCGGTAGAGCAGGGGGAGTTCGATGTTTTCGAGGGCGGTGGTGCGGGGGAGCAGGTTGAAGCTCTGGAAGACGAAGCCCAGATGTTGGTTGCGAAGGTGGGCGAGCGCCGGGCGATCAAGGCTGGCGATGTTGACGCCGTCGAAGCGGTATTCGCCGGAGGAGGGGCGGTCGAGGCAGCCCAGCGTGTTCATGAGCGTCGATTTCCCGGAACCGCTGGATCCCATGATGGCGACGAAATCGCCGCGTTCGATGGTGAGGGAGACATCGCGGACGGCGTGGACGGCGACGTCGCCCGAGGCATAGGTCCGGCGCAGGTTCACGAGTTCGATGATGGGGGTGGTGGGGTTCATGGCGTCTGGGGTGGGGGCGGCGGGACGAGGCCGGTGCCGCGGGTGGCGAGGGTCCGGGTGGCGGTGATGACAGGTGTGCCGGATTCGAGGCCGGCGACGACCTCGGTCTCGACGCCGTCGGAAATGCCGGGACGGATGATGACAGGGCGGAGCTGGCCTGGGTTTTTGCCGGGGACGTAGAGCAGGCGCTGCGTCCGTTCGAGGCGGGTCGGCGGAGAGCCTTCCAGGGCGACCCCTTCGGGCGGCGTGTAGCGGAGGGCGGCGTTGGGGACCTTGGTCGCGGAGGCGCGGCGGGCGACGAGGATGGCGACGTCGGCGGTCATGCCGGGAAAGAGCCGTTGGTCGGGGTTGTCGACGGTGATCATCGTCTCGTAGGTGACGACGTTCTGCGAGGTGACCGGTGCCTTGCGGACCTGCGCGACCTTCCCGCGGAAGGTGTCCTCGGGGTAGGAGTCGACGGTGAACTCCACTTCCTGCCCGACGTTGACGAGTCCGATGTCGGCCTCGGAGACGGAGGCGTTGATGTTCATCCGGGTGATGTCCTGCGCGATGTTGAAGAGGACGGGTGTGGTCATGGCGGCGATGACCGTCTGGCCGAGGTCGACGCGGCGGGAGATGACGATGCCGTCGACGGGAGCGGTGATGCGGCAGAAGTCCACGTTGGCGCGGGCGCTTTCGACAACGGCCTGACGGATGGTGAGCTGGGCTTCGGCCTGGGCGACTTCCGCGTTGGCGACGTCGAGATCGAACTTCGAGACGGCGTTGACCGGGAAGAGGGCGGTCTTCCGGGCGAGGTTCTGTTGCTTGAGGGTGAGCGTGGCGCGGGCGTGGGCGAGTTCGCCTTCGGCCTGGTTGAGCGTCGCGCGGTAGAGCGTTGGGTCGATCTCGGCGACGAGCTGGCCCTTGCGGACGGGTGCGTTGAAATCGGCGTGGAGGGCGATGACCTTTCCGGAGACCTGTGCGCCGACATCCACGGAGACCAGCGCGCTGAGCGAGCCGGAGGCGGTGATGCGTTGGACGAGGGGACCGTTCGTGGCGGGCGTGGCATCGAAGGTGGTCGAGGCGGCTCCCGAAGGCCGGCATCCGGTGAAGGCGACGACGGCGACGGCGACGAGGAGCGCGGCGGCGAGGCTGCGTGAGTGGAATCGTGGATGGGTTGATTTCATGGGAGGCTGGGTGGGTTCAGTTCCATCCGCCGCCGAGTCCCTTGAAGAGGACGATGCGGCTGGAAAGGCGGGAGAAGGTGTTGTCGATGGCGCGTTGGCGGGCGTCGAAGAGGTCCTGTTGGGCGACGAGGACGTTGAGGTAGATGTCCTCGCCCTGGCGGTAGCGGGCCTGGGCGAGGTCGAAGCGGCGCTGCTGCGCGACGGTGAGGGATTCGAACGCGGTTGCCTGGGAATCCCGGGCTTCGATGGCGGCGAGGGCGTCGGCCACTTCGCGGAACGCGGCCTGGATGGCCTTCTCGTAGTTGGCGACCTCGATGCGGACGGCGATCCGGGCGGCGGAAAGGTTGGCGCGGTTCTCGCCACCGGTGAACAGGGGGACCGTGAGTTGGGGCGAGAAGTTCCACACGCCTGTGCCCGCGCCGAAGAGCTTCGAGAGTTCGTCGCTGGTGGTGCCGGTGGACGTGGTGAGACGGAGCGTGGGAAGGAACGCGGCGCGCGCGGCGCCGATGTTGGCGTTGGCGGCGCGAAGGGTGTGTTCGGCCTGGAGGATGTCGGGCCGGAACTGGATCAGTTCCGAGGGAAGACCGGCGGGAACACGGGCCAGCAGTTGGTCGTCGAGCGGCAGCGGCGTTGAGGCGAGTTCCACGGGCAACGGCTGGCCGATCAGGAACTCGAGGCGGTTGCGCGCCTCGGTCAGCTGGAGTTGGGCTTCGAGGAGGCTGACGCGGGTGAATTCGATCTGGGCGTCGGCGGAGCGGACGTCGAGTTCGTTGCTGGCGCCGTTGTCGAAGGCGGCCTTGTTGAGGGCGCGGGATTCCTCGACCAGGCGGAGCGTCTCGGTGGCGAGGGTGAGTTGTTGGGTGGCTCGACGGAGATCGAGGTCGGCGGTTGCCACCTCGGCGACGAGTGCGACGTGGGTGGCGCGACGGGCTTCAGCGGTTGCCAGGTACTTTTCGAGGGCCTGCCGGTTGAGGCTGCGGACGCGTCCGAACAGATCCAGTTCGTAGGCAGTGGAACCGATGTTCGCGGACCATTGATCCCGGGTGATGCCGCCGGCGCGGGTGCGGTCGAATCCAGCCGCGGCGGCCTGTCGAGGAAAGAGGGCGGAACGTGAGATGCGGTACTGCGCCTGGGATTGGTCGACGCGCAGGGCGGCGGCGCGGAGATCCCGGTTGTTGGTCAGCGCGAGCGCGATCAGCCGTTGTTGCCGGGCGTCCGTGAAGAACTGGTTCCAGGGAATCGTGGCCGAAGCCGCGTTGGTGATGCTGGATCCGGGATATGTCGTTGGAACGGGGGCCTCGGGGCGTTGGTAGCGCGGGATGAAGCTGCATCCGGTGACCATCAACACCGAGGCCAGCAGGAGCGCCTTTGCCTTCGTCATGCCCGGACGATGGAGGACGCCGGTGCGGTCGTCCGGCAGTCGGTGACGAGACCCCGTGGGATGGGATGAACGGGGTGGAAACGGGGACGGGGGGCTCAGTCAGGGGCAGCAACCAACTAACGTCGACGAGTGCGGGTATGGGCGTTGGCGAGCTCCCCGTCCGTGAGCGGGGTGGCGATGTCTTCATCGCCGTGGGAGGGGCTTTCGAGGACGGCGACGTGGACGTCGCCTCCCCGTCCGTGAGCGGGGTGGCGATGTCTTCATCGCCGTTGTGAGGGGCTTTGGAAGAGGGCGACGTGGACGTCGCCACCCCGACGCTGGAGCGGGGAGGCGATGTCCTCATCGCCGTGGAAGGGGCTTTGGGAGACGGCGACGAGGACGTCGCCTCCCCGTCTGTGGGGCAAACCACCATGGTGCCTGAGTTGGAGGGCAGTGGGACAGGGTCCAGGGACGGAGGGACGTGGCGCGGGACGAAGGAGGGAGTTTCCGTGACGAGGCGTCGTGGGAAGAAACTGGCAGGCGGGTCCACACGCGCATTGCCATCCGCGGTGGGCGGCAGATGAGAATGCAGGGGTGGCCAGCGTGGACAACTCCGGCAGCGAAGAGACTCGGAATGCGGACGGCATTCCGTTCCTGCCGTTCTGTGGCATGGCCTGGCTGATGTGGGCCGCGTTGATCCTCGTCACGGGGACGACCCTGTACGTGATCGCGGTCGTGGATGCGGGGATGGCCTACATCGTGGCGGCGTCGTTGTGGGGTCCCTATGCGGCGCTTTCGCCACTGGCGATCTGGATGGTGCGGCGATTTCCGATCCGTCGTCCGCGGCTGGCGTTGTGGATCGGACTGCACTTCTGCGCGAGCCTGATCTTCGTCTCGTTGTCGGAAGGTGTTTCGCGCGTGGTGGTGCTGGCAGCCGAGGAGTCGTTGAGGGGACGCATCCGCTTTGTTCACCCGCACGAGGCCTTTGCAATCCCGCCAAACCCGGTGACGCGACAGCCGCTGTTCGAGATCTCCGAGGTGACAGGGCTCCCGCGGCCGACCAAGCAGATGACCCTGATCAAGGCGCAGATGAACGTGCCCATCTACTGGGTGCTGCTCGCGGTGGCTGAGATCATCCGGGGCCGCGGCCGGATCCGGGAACGCGAGCGGCAGGCGATGCGGCTGATGGCGCAGTTGAACGAGTCGCGTCTGGCGGGACTGCGGGCGCAGATCCAGCCGCACTTCCTGTTCAACACGCTCAATTCGATCTCGGTCCTGATCCAGCGGGACCCGCGCGGGGCGAACGAAATGCTGCTCAACCTTTCGGAGTTGTTGCGGATGAGCCTGCGGGATGACTCCAGCACCGGCATTTCCTTGCGCGAGGAGTTACGATTGCTGCGGCTCTACGTGGACATCCAACGGATCCGGTTCTCGGATCGGCTTCGATTCGAGGAGGAAGTCGACGAGGCGGCGCTCGACGTGCAGGTGCCCACGTTGTTCCTGCAACCCCTCGTTGAGAACGCACTCCGGCACGGCATCGAGGCTGCCGAGGGTCCTGGTTTCGTCCGGCTCCGCGTGTCGGTCGCGGGCGATCGGATCTCCATTGTCATCGAGAACTCCTGCCCACCGGATGCGTCGCGGCCGGCCGACGGCCCCGCGTCCACGGGCATCGGGCTGAGGAACACGGCTGCGCGATCGTCGGCTTTCTTTGGCGAGGGGCATCGGTTCGAGACGGGACTGGTTTCGGGCGGGCTGTTCCGGGTGGAGATCGGGTTTGATCGACGGGTGGAAGGCGCGGCATTGGCGGGGAGGAGGAATCCATGAAGATCCGGACGGTGATCGTGGATGACGAACCGCTGGCCCGGGAGGGCTTGCGCGGCCTGCTGGCTTCGGTGGAGGGCATCGAGGTGGTCGGGGAGTTTGGGTCGGCGTCAGAGGCGCGGGGAGCGCTGGTCGGGCTTTCGGCGGACCTGTTGTTCCTGGACGTGCAGATGCCGCGGATGACGGGATTGCGGTTCATCGAGTTGCTCGAGCCGGAGCCCTTGCCGCTGGTGGTGTTCGTCACCGCCCACGATTCCTTTGCGGTGGAGGCCTTCGACACGCGGGCTGTGGACTACCTGCTCAAGCCGGTCCATCCGGTGCGGTTGGCCCGGGCCCTGGAGCGTGTTCGCGACCAGTTGTCGGCGATGCGTGAGCCACGTCAGAACTCCAGTCGGACGGGTGATGCGGGTGCTGACGAGGTCGCGCGCCCCATTTCCCGGCTGATGTGCAAGGCCGGCGAACGCGTCACCTTCATCCGGGTGGAGGACATCCGCTGGATCGAGTCGGCGGGGAACTACGTGGTGGTCCACACCGCGACCGACCGGCACATCGTGCGGGAGACGATGGCGTCGCTGGAGCAGGGGCTTCCCGTGCGGCAGTTCGTGCGTTTGAACCGGTCCTTGATCGTGAACGTGGAGATGGTGGTTGAGCTGCAGGCGCAGGGCCAGGGCGACTACGTGGCGATCCTTCTGGGTGGGAAGAAGGTGAGTGTCACGGTTGGGTTGCGCGAGCTGGAGCAGCGATTGCGGTATGGGTAATGGGAGGCGTTGCCTTGATGCTGCCCTCTTTGGGAAAGGTCGCGGGGCGGCGATGTCCTCATCGCCCTGGAAATGACTTTGGAACGGCGACGGGGACGTCGCCACCCCGTTCCTCGGGGGGCAGGGTCACGAGGCGCCTGATGTGGCCAAAAGCGTGAGATCGGGGTTGCGCGGGATTTCGGGGCGGCGTCTGATGACGACCACGAGGCAGATGCAAGGTCTGCACTCGGGATCAGGCGGTGTCTGGTGTGTGGCCTCCGAGGCCATGCTTCCCCGGGGCGTAAGGGACCGACTGGAGGTGGGTTTTTGGGTGACGGGTGAAGCATGGCCTCGCAGGCCAGTGACACAGGACATACCAACAGGGAGACGATCCTCGACTTCCCGGATCTGCCGATTTGAGGGTGTCAGGAACTTCGCTCTTGCCCCGGCCGTTGGTTTGCGTGAAACCGGCCGCGGTGAAGAACATCGTCTATTTCGACCTGGAAACGCAGAAGTCGGCGGATGAGGTCGGAGGATGGGACAAGATCCGCGATCTCAAGATGAGCGTGGGGGTGACGTACAGCACCACGCGGGGCGGCTATCGGATCTATCAGGAGAGCGAGGTGGATGCGCTGATCCGGGAATTGCAGCGGGCGGATCTGGTGGTGGGTTTCAACGTGCTGCGGTTCGATTACGAGGTGTTGCACGGGTACACGGTGTTCGATCTCGCCCAGGTGCCGACCCTGGACATGCTGGTGGTCGTGGCCGACACGCTGAAGCACCGGCTCTCCCTGGACTCCATCGCGAACGCGACCTTCGGACTGGAGAAGACCAGCGAAGGGTTGCAGGCGATCCAGTGGTTCAAGGAAGGGAAGATGTACGAGATCGCGGAGTACTGCTGCTACGACGTGAAGCTGACGAAGCTGGTCCACGAGTACGGGGCGCAGAACAAGATGCTGTTCTACAAGAACCGGTTTGGGGCGAAGTTGAGTGTGCCGGTGAGTTGGTGAGGGGGAGGCGGGGAGGCGGGGAGTTTGAAGTTTCAAGATTCAAGTTTGAAGGGGGCGGTCCTGCCTCGTGACCTCGTCAGCTACGTGAGGGAGGTAGCAGACGACGTGAGGAGGCTGTGGAAGGAGTTGGAAGTTTGAAGATTCAAGTTCGAAGCCGACTTGAAACTTGAAACTGAAAACTTCGAACTGTCTTTCCCAGCCTCGTGACCTCGTCTGCTACGTGGAGGAGGCTGTCAGGGAGGGGTGCCGTTCCCCAGTCTCCAGTGCGCCGGGTGGGGGCACCCGGCCTTCACTGCGCGAGGCTGAAGGCCGGGTGTCCTCACCCGGCGTGGTTCGTGGATGCGCCGCGTGGGCGCACGCGGCCTTCAGTGGGAAAGGAAGGCAGCAAAAACCCCCTGCGGTCCTTTGAAGGGACGGCAGGGGGTTGAAGGAAGGCCTGGGTTGGATCAGGCGTTCGTCGCGGGGGCTGCCGGAGTGGCAGCAGGGAGGGCGGCGACGTCTTCGACGGCGGCGTTGATCTCGAGGAAGTCGAGGACCTTGCCGGTGAGGATGTCCTGACGGATCTCGTTGACCGCGTTCCGCTCCTGGATGGCCTTGACCATCTTCTCAGGGGTCAGGTTGTTCTGCTGCGCGAGCTGGAGCACGCGCTGGGTGATGTCGCGGTCTTCGACGCGCAGCTTCTCCTCGGCGGCGATGCGGTTGAGGATGAAGGCGGTCTTGACGCGCTCGCGGGCATTGACCTGGGCGTTGGTGAAGATCTCGTCGCGCTTCTGCTCGATGAATTCCTTGGCGACGCCGCGCTGCTGGTTCTCGTTGACGACGTTGTAGACGAGGTTGCGGGTCTCGTTGGAGACGAGGCTCTCGGGGAGCTCGATTTCCACCTGGGCGCTGAGGGCCTTGATGATCTGGTCGCGGACGGAGCGCTTCTGGCGGAAGTCGAGTTCGCGCTGGAGGTCCGTGCGGATGCCCTGGAGGAGGGTGGCGACGACGTCGGCGCCGAACTGCTTGGCGAAGGCGTCATCGACCACGGGAAGGAGCTTCTCCTTCACGCCGAGGATCTCGACCTCGTACACGACGGTCTTTCCGGAGAGTTCCTTGTGCACGAAGTCCTCGGCGAGGGTCACGGTCACGGTGCGCTTGTCACCCTTGACGGCGCCGACGAGGGGTTCGGTGAAGCCGGGCAGGAAGGAACCGGTCTTGATGAGGACCCAGAAGTTCTCCTTCTTGGTCAGCCCGAGGGCGGTGGGTGCGATGTCGGTGAGGGGCTTGCCGTCGGTGGTCCCGGTGTAGTTGACCACGGCGACGTCGCCGTCCTGCACGGGGCGGTCGACATCGTTGTACTGGGCGTGCTGCTCGCGGAGGATGCCGAGGGCGCGTTCGACGTCCGCCTCGGTGGCGACGGTGAGTTCGCGTTTTGCGGCGATGCCCTTGTAGTTGGGGAGGGCGAAGTCCGGGGCGACCTCGACGGTGGCCGTGAACTGGAGGGCCTGGTTGCGGCCGAACTGCTGGTCCTCGACGTCGAGGGTGACGACGATGTTGAGCTTCTCCTGCTGGGCCGCAGCACGGAAGGACTCTTCGATCAGCTTCTTACGGGTCTCCTCGACGATGCGGGGCTCGTAGGAGCGGGTGATCAGGTGCTTGGGAGCCTTGCCCGGGCGGAAGCCGGGGAGCTGCGCAGCCTTTTGGAATTCAGCCGTCACAGCGTCGAACGTTGCGTTGACCTTTTCGACGGGCACCTCCACGCGGAGGAGCTTCTTGCATGGACCCAGATTCTCGACGGAAACGTTCACGTTAATGCCTTTGTGCGAAATCGCCTGTTTGCCTCTTCAATGCATGCCGACCCGGGGCTACCGGGGAGGCAAAGGGGTAGACACTAGGGAGCACGGAGGGGGGGCTCAAGATTCAAGTTGGAAGTTTGAAGTTGGAAGTTTGAAGACGGAGGCATCCCGACATTGCCCCCATTGGAAAGGGTTTCGGGGTGGCGATGTCCTCATCGCCCTAGGAAAGGCTTCGGAACGGCGACGAGGACGTCGCCACCCCGTTCCGTGTGGGGGAGTTGCCGGACACCAGTTCCCAGATGCCAGAACCAGCGCCGGGTGGGGGCACCCGGCCTTCAAGGGGGAGTTTCCAGGGGAACTGGGCTCTTCCTCCACAGCCTCCTGACGTCGACTGCTACACCTATGGACTTGGGGAGGGCGATGCATTCCTTGGCGGCTCTTCCTCCACAGCCTCCTGACGTCGACTGCTACCTTCAGGGTCGACTGCTGCCTTCAGGGGTTTGGAATGGAGAACCTGGGACTAGCGCGAGGGGCGGTGGGGGGTGGCCCAGAGGGGTTTGAGGGCGGCGTTCGCGGCGGCCCAGCTCTTGAAATCGGGTTCGAAGCGGACGCTCAGTGCCCAGCGGCCACGGGCGGAGTCGGTGTTCTCGACGGCGTGGGGCAGGTTGGTGCGGACGAGGGTGGCGGACCCGATGAAGGCCTCGGCGAGGATCTGGACCTGATCGGTCGGGAGGTTTTCGCGATCCCGGGCACCGAAGAATCCGTAGTGGATGCCGTTGAGCGTCCGGTACCACGGGCCCGCATCGGCAGGAGGTTCGGGATCGGGTACGTTCCCGGGTGCGGCGATGCGGTACCACCGCATGAGGGAATCGGCTCCGGAGAGGTTCCAGTTGATGGCGGCGACGTTCTTGCGCCATCGGCCGCCGTGGAGGGCGACGTCGTCGTGGATGATGCCCATCGAGCCGGGCTTCTTGTGGAAGAGGGCGGCGGTGCCGAGACGGAGGCCGAGTGCGTGGAACCGTGAAAGGGTGGCCTCGGCGAGGATCTCTTCCGCGTTGAACACGGCGTAATGGTTGCTCCGGGAGGCGCGCGGCCTGCGGAATCCGGGCTTCAACGGATCTGCTGGCAGGTCCAACGCCCGGAAGAAGTCGGTGGGCTTCATGGTCTCAAGTGAAACGACCCGCGGTGGCTGGCCGCCATCGCGGGTCGGGTGAGTTCGGGATGGACCCTATTTGCTCAATTCCTCGTGCGCCCGCTTGATCCCGGCCTTCGGATCCTTCTTTGCGGGGAGGTCCTTGAGCTTCGCCGCGGTGGTGGGCGCCTTGGCTTCGGTCTTCTTCGGTTGCTTTGATTTCATGGTGTTTCCTTGTGGGTGGTTGGTTGGAGGAAGAGTTACTTCCTCTCCTCTTCCTTCAGCCGCAATGCACCGGCCTTGGGATCCTTCTTTGCGGGAAGGTCCTTCAGCTTGGCAGCGGTAGTGGAAGAGGCCTTGGCGTCGGTTTTCGCGGGCTGCTTGGATTTCATGGTGGAAACTCTCGGGTGAGCGGTTTCAGGAATGGCTTACTTGTCGCCCTGTTCCTGCTTGCGTCCGGCCTTGGGATCCTTCCTGGCGGGGAGGTCCTTGAGCTTGGCGGCGGTGGTGGCGGGGGCCTTGGTGTCGGTCTTCTTGGTCTGCTTGGTTTTCATCGGGTCTTGTTTCTTGCCTCGGGGCTGGCGGTCGAAGCGGGCGACTCCTTTGTGGGTCTGCTGCCGACATCGGGCCAGTCCCTGATGGCGCTTTCATTTAAGCCCCGGCCGCTGTGTTCCGGTCAACGATCCGATGGCCGCGGGGACTCCGCCATTGGTCGGATCCCCTTGGCCGGAACCATGCAGTCGGATGACGGAGAATGACTCGCGCAGAGGCGCAGAGACGCGGAGAGAAATGGCCTTCCGCTCACCGTCATGGAGTCACCAAGCGGTGAGCCCTTTCAGGGGATCCCGAACTCCCTTTTTCCTGTCGTTCTCAGCGTCTCTGCGCCTCTGCGCGAGATCTTTACCGAATGGATACGGCTTAGTGGGAGGCGAGGGAGCGCAGGAGTCGGCGGGGATCGGTTTCCCGGCCCAGCGCGGTCAGTGTCGTCGCGAAGGCGGCACCCTCGGCGGTCAGGTGGGCCTCGCTGAACCGGGCGTGCTGGAAGGTGCGAGGGCGCGGCGTGGGTGCGGCCGGTGAATCCAGGAAGGGCACCCATCCGGTCTCGCGCAGCCGTGGGGGACGACCGTACATCCAGGAACCAAAGGCGGCGCGTGCGAGACGGTCGAGACGGGTCCGGTCGCGGGCATCGAGTCCGAGGGCTGGCGCGAGGTTGTCGAGAGCCGCGGTGAGGACGGCGTCGTCGTCGGTCATCCACGGTTCGCGGGTGACGCGGCGGGTGATTTCGCGTTCGAGGGAGCGAAGGAAGGAGCGGGCGTCGCGGCTTTCGACGACCATTGGATTTTGCAGGAAGCGGAGGCGGGCGAGGAGCCAGTGGACGAACGTCCGCCATTGGCGCGTGAAGCCGAATTCCTCGAAGCCGATCAGTTCGCGTTCCTGGACGCCGTCGATCTCGGAGAGGGCGATGCCGACGAAGGGGCCGCCGAAGTAAAGGGGTGTTTCGAGGTCGAGGAAGCGGCCGTCGAGGGCGACGTTGCTCTCGAGGTAAAGCCAGAACAGGCCGGCGCGGGCGAAGGCGTGGAAGTTGGCGAGACCCCGGTGGTAGGCGGCGACGAGGGCCTCGGCGATGGCGCGGGGTTCGCCATCGACCTTGTCGCGGGCTTCGGGCGGTCGGAGGAAGCGGTCGATCTCGAGGAACAGCGTGCCGATTGCCTGAGGTTTGTTGACGAAATGGTCGAGGGCGAAGGCGACGTTCGACATGCGCGCGAAGTCGGCGGGCTTGGCGGTGAGGGCGGCGTGGTTCGCGTCGGCGGCGGCGAACGCAGGGCGCGAACTGGAACGTCCGCCGGCGATGGCTTCGGATTCGGTCCGGGTCAGTGAGCGGAGCAGCACGGCGACGCAGGGCACGATGGCGTGGCCGAGTCCGCGTGCCTGCAGGGCGGTCGTGATGGTCCGTTCGCGCAGGGCGGATCCCACGGAGAGATGACCGCTGGCGTGGTAGAGGTCGGAGGGTTCGTTCCAGTTGGCGGCGGCGGGCGTTCGACCGACGCCCTTGAGGTAATGTCCGGCGAAAACGCCACCGCGCCCCGAGCCGAGCCGGCCGTGGGCGTTGCCCGTGATCTGGGTCTGGAGGTCGTAGTGGAGGACTTCCGGGTCGGGGGATGGCGCGAAGGCGAAGGGGGCCAGCCGATCGGGGGCGACCTCGACGTTGAAGCGGGCGTGATCGGGATTTCCTGCGCGAAACCGGGAGCGACGCACAGGAACCGGGAACAGCCAGGGCAGGGCGTGGCTCATGGACGGCGTGGGTTACTTCAGGTGCTTGCGCAGGAAGTCAAAGGTGCCGACGCCGTGGATGGTGTGCGGGCCGTCGAAGAACTCGATCTCGGTGCGGTCGGCGAGGCCCATCTTCACGTAGTGACGCCGCGTGCGGGCGAATTCGTAGGCGACCCATTCATCGGGGGCGACGCCATCCTCGTGTCCGCGTTCGACCATGAAGGGACGGGGGAAGATCAGCCACGAAAGCTCGGCGTAGTTGAAGGTGTTGCCGAGGTTCCATTCGGGCATGTCGTATTCGCTGTTCCAGAGGTAGCTGTAGGGCGCACGGGCCGACGCGACCTTCCAGATCCACTCGTTGTAATCGGCGGAACAGATGCTCAGGCAGTAACGGTCGACGAGGACGGGGACGCGCATGGCGGTCTTGCCGCCGTAGCTAAGGCCATAGAATGCGATGCGGGCGGGGTCGACGTCCTCGCGTGCGGCGAGCCAGTCGGTGATGACCTCGTGCTGGCGGACGATGAAGGACCAGAGCGTGAGGCCGGCGGGTTGGGCCTTGCGGAGGACCTGGCGAAACTTCGTCTCGCCGATGTACGGGTTCTGCGGGAGAAGGTGATGTAGCCCTGTTCCGCGAGCCGATAGGCGTAGCGATGGTAAGCCCAGTGATCCACCCAGGGATCGGCGGCATCGCGCGGGCGTCCTTCGAGACCGTGCTGGCACACGACGACGGCGCGGCGTTCGCCGGGCTTCATGCCGGCGGGCAGGATCAGGGTGCCCCAGGCGAAGACATCGGGGTGGACGTCCAGTTGGACCTCGTAGCCGCGGATGCCGTTGGTCTCGTAGAGGAGCCGGCTGCGCGGGTTCGGAGCCAGGCTGGGCTTCGGGATCTCGCCGGTGACCTCGCGGCGGAAGCGGTCGCGGAAGGGAACGGTGGAATTGGTGAACTCGGCGACGGACTTGAAGTTGGCCGTCTTCCAGAAGTCGGCGCGGGTGTACTGGGCTTCCCGCAGGAGCCATTGGGTGTCGTCGAGGAGTTCGCGGTAGAGGCGCAGGGTGCGGGCGTCGGGATCAGGGAGCGTGTTGGAACCGTTGCGCGCGGGCGCGACGCCGAGGGTCTTCACGGATGGAACTGAACCGGCTGCGGCGGTCAGGAGGGCGCGGATGGTTTCCTCGCCGAGGGCGGCGTCGGAGCCGGGACGGAGGACCTGGGCCGCAGGGTTGCCGAGCGATTCGAGGAGGCGGAACTCCGCATCGAAGTCAGCGGCGTCCGGACGCCAGAGTTTGCCGGGGGCTGCGCCGCCGGCGTCGGTGTGGGTGACCTCGGGATAACGGCCATGCTCGACGAGGACGCGGCGCGGGGCGATGAGCGCGGCCATGGTCGCGTCGGTGAAGGTGTGGAGCAGCGACCAGACGTTCCGGTAGACCGGCAATTCGGGCTGGCGTTGCGTCAGGCCAAAGGATCCAGCGATGGCGACGGCCTGGAAACGGTCGTCCGCGGCGCCGGCGATCTGGGCGATCAGGCCGCCTTCGCCGTGGCCGGCGAGGAGGAGGGGTGTTCCCTTTGGCGTTCCCAGCGCGTCGGCGCCGGCGAGCACGCGTTGGGCTTCGTAGCCGAGGGGATGACGGCCGAGTTCGTAGGCCGCGCGCCAGAGGGTTTCGCGCTGGCTGTGCTTCACCGAGCGGACGCCGGGGTTTCCCGCGAAGCGGTTGCCGCGGTCGATCAGCGCGGGCACCAGCACACGGCAGCCGTTGGCCGCGAGGCGACGGGCGAACTGGTTTTCCTCGGCGACACCGGGAGCCAGACCGGCGACCTGCTCGGGGGTGACATCGCAGTCGGGTAGGGCGATGACATCTGCCACGGGCGGCTTGTCCGGGACTAGGAGCAATCCCTCGCCGTGGACGCCGCGGAAGACATCCCAGGTGACGGCGTAGACCTGGTATCCGCTGCCCTGGGCGAGGGCGAGGGACGGCACGCCGACGCTGTTGGTGACCGGGTTGCCGAGGTAGCGGAGGGCGGACGGGGTGCGTGGATCGACGATTCCGTGGAGTTCGCGCAGCCGGGCCCGGAGGGATTCGCGATTGGTGGCGGGGGCGTTGGACCAGGCGGCGGCGCGCACGGTAGCGAGGGTGGCGCGGTGGCGATCGAGGTAGCGGTCGAGTCCGGCGACCATCTCGGCGGCGGGATCCGCCGGCGGCGTGAGGAGTTGGGTGCCGGGGAGGTGCTGGGCCTGGACGACGGCCGCGGCCAGGGACAGGCAGAACCAGAGCGGCAGGACAGGAAGGCGCATGGGGGGACTTTGCGGGGATGGGGCGGGGGATTCAACGGAGTGGATTCCAGACCCTCTGGAAACCGAGCCCCTCGAAGTCCTTCACGTTGAAAGTCGCGAACTCTTCCACCCCTGCTTTGCGAAGCGTCAGAGCAAGACGCAGATCAAAGATGCGTCGGCGACCGAACCCCTTGCTTCCCGCAGCTTCCCAGACCTCGTTCATGACTTCGGCGTTCTCGACCCGCATGACATTGGGGTTGCTCCAATACGCCGTTGCCAGATTGCGGGCTGCAGGGGCGCTCAAGGGTCGTCGCATGACCGCTGGATTTCGGAGGAGCACGTACAGTTCAACGGCAACGTAGTCGGCCAGCACAATCCGACGGGTGGAATCCGAGAACTGCTGTTCGAGGAATTCGACCGCCGAGGCGTGGTACTGCGAATCGGGATTCAGCGAGTACAGCAGTATGTTGGTGTCGAAACTCAGCATTCCCGGCCTCTGCTATTTGCTCGAAACCTCGTCTGCTTCTGCCAACGCCTTGAAATCCAGGCGATCGAAGTCTGCCTGGAAGTGGTCTGGCGGTAGCACGGGAAGTTTCCACTTCTGATCTGAAGTCCGGAGTGGGTACGCCCGTGCCATATGTTCCAAGCCGCGACGGACAACCTCTGCCAGCGACCATTCGCGCTCTTTGGCGATGGCCTTCGCCCTGTGGTAGAGCTCGTCTGGCAGTTGGATCTGCGTCTTGATCATGATGGCATTTTGCCATCCCTGACCTCGGTGTCAACGAACCGGAAGTATGGGCGAGGGCTTTTCAGGATCATTGAAAATTGAAAGTCTGACTTTCAAATTTCAATGAAACCTGTGGCGCTCCTCCACCGCAACCGGGCGCATCTTGACACTGCCCCCTTGAGTCTGGTTTTCGGGGCGGCGATGTCCTCATCGCCGTGGGAAGGACTTTGAAACGGCGACGAGGACGTCGCCACCCCGTTCACTGCGGGGGGCAAGAGGCGCCCCCACCAGCCCACGGGAACTGGAAACCGTGAACTTCCTTCAGGCATCCGGCGTTGCTGGCGGTGGGAGACAGGGGTATTGCTTGGGCCACAGATGAATCTGTTGCCAATTCTGCGTCGGACGGGGTTCTGGGCGATCCTGTCGACCGCGCTGCTGGGGGCGGAACCGTGAACGCCCAGAACACAGCCAAGGCCCCGGCCCTGGAACTGAAGGTGGGAACCAACTACATGGTGGTCATCCCAAAGAGCGTCCTCGGTCGGGAACACCTGCTTTCGGCTTCGATCATTCCCCAGCAGACCTCGCCCACGAGCACGGGTCTGGCGGGCAAGATCGTCCGGTTCGAGATCTTCCACGACGGCGTGGACCTCTACGAATCCACCAAGGGTCTGGTGGTCACCGAGGATCTTCCGGCGCGGCGGTTGCTGACGACGTTCCCGATCGTCTCGCAGACGGACACCGAGGTCGTGATCGATTTCAACCGCGGCATGCGGCGGGTGTTCACGGACATCTGGTATGGCAGTGGGAACCGCGACCGGGTGATGGAGGTTCCGCAGAGCCGCGTGTTTGCGGCGGAGGTCCGGGACAACATCCTGGCGTTGCGCCAGAGCGTGCAGGCGCGCGACCTGGAGAACGGCGCGAGCGTGGAGTCGCGTTATGAGGTCCGATACTTCCTGTCGCCCTACCAGGAGCCGGTGGGCCGGGGACGGGAGCAGTCCGGAGTGGAGACGCGGTACGCGCGTTTCTTCGAGACGGCGCCGGTGCTCGAGACGACGACGGGCCGCAGTTCGACGCGGATGGCGCGCTTCGACCTCTCGAAGCCGATCACGTTCCACTACAGCGCGAACACGCCGGAGCCGTACGTGGAAGCGATCCGGAATGGCATTCTCTACTGGAATCGCGCGTTCGGCACGAACGTGGTGCGTGCGGAGAAGGCTCCGGAAGGCGTCACCGCACCGGATCCGCGGTACAACATCGTGCAGTGGGTTCCGTGGGACGGGGCGGGTTCGGCCTACGCCGACATCCTGGTGGATCCGCGCACGGGCGATTCGCGGCATGGTCAGGCCTACATGACGTCGGTATTCGCGGTGAGCGGACGGGCGCGGGCCCGGGCAGCGCTGCGGTCGATGCGGGAGTTGCTGGAGGCGAAGAAGGATTCGAAGGACGGCAAGGGCGACGGCAAGATGATGTGGCCGCAGATGGGCTTGCCGATCATGGAATCGGCGACGGCGTGCCAGGTGAATTTGGTGGCCTTTGCCCAGCAGTATGCGGCGGGGTTGGAGGAGTTGCTGGCGAGCGATTCGCTGACCGACGCGGCGGCGTTGCGCGCCTCGCAGGATTATGTGTGCGAGGTGGTCGCGCACGAGGTCGGGCACGTGCTCGGATTGCGGCACAACTTCGGCGGCAGCCTGGCGGCCACGATGACGCCGAAGGAGCTCGACGAGTGGTTCCAGGCGTACGTGGCGGGCAAGGGACTCGAGTCCTGGACCAACCGCCTCGTGAGCTCCTCGATGATGGAATACAGCGTGTTCAAGGCCGGCGCGTTCATCGGGTGGATGGTGCGGACCTCGGACCGCGTCCTCCCGCATGACAAGGCGGCGATCCAATGGGGTTATTTCGACAGCAAGGATGCCCAGGAGCAGAAGCTGTTGTTCGCGACGGATCAGGACGCGGCGCGCTACGGCGACGTCCGGACGTTCGATTACGGTGCCCGGCCGATCATCGCGGGCTACAACGAGATTTCGGCGACGTTGCGGGGACTGCCGCACTCGTTGATCGAGCGGTTCATCGCTGCCCGTGCGCCCCGGGATCCCCGCGACCGCATCCCGTTGCAGCAGGTGAATCTGTCGGTGACGGCGACGGCGGCGTCGATCGCCAATGACATGGCGTCGATCGCGCTGTGGTTCCAATCGGGGGCCCGGTCCCTTGCCGTCGAGAACCAGTTCGATTTCATCGGGGAATTGAACCGCAAGGAGCGCGTGACCGCGCACTGGAAGGCGTTGTCCGAGCAGTTGGAGAAGCTGGGTGGCGTGGACCGTGTGTTGTTCGGGGTGCTTCCGGCGGACCTGAAGCTGGAGCTCAAGAAGGAGCCGGAGGGTGTGGAAGCGGCGCCGAAGGTGGACGCAGCGCAGCTCACGGCGCGGTTCGAGAAGATCCTGGCGTCACCGGCCTACACGAATTTCGTGGGCCTGGACGAGAAGCGCTACAGCTTCACGGATGACGAGAAGAAGGTGATCACCGAGCGGTGCCGCCGGTTCTTCAAGGAGTTGGAGGAGGCCGTTCTGAAGCAGGTGCTCATCCGGTTGGAGAACGCCCCGCGCGACATCGCCCGCGAGGCCAATGACGTCATCACCGAGGAGGATCTGGTGGCGCAGTTCGAGCGCCGCATCATCGAGTTGTCGCGCTTCGTCCTGTTGGCGAAGGACGAGGGTCAGCAGATCAAGGGCAAGCTGGACAAAGGGCGCGTCGAGGTCGTGGACTTCAAGTACGACCACGATACGCGCATGGCGGCTGCCAAGGCGCTCAACGATCGGACCGGTTCCTACCGCGGTTGGGCGACCGACGCCAAGGGCGACCTGAACAAGGCGCTCAAGGACGAGGTGGATGCCGCGTTGAACATTCCCAACCTGAAGGAATTCCGCGATTCGCAGCTGAGCCGCTCGCTGCGTGAATGGTACCTGCGCCAGCAGGACATCCTGGCGCTCTTGCCGCCGCGTCCGCCGGGTGCGGCGCCGCGATGAGAGGGGGAGGAGTTTCAAGTTTCAGGTTTCACGTTTGAAGCCCAAGGGGCTGCGGACCTGGAACTGGATCTGGTGACAACGGGCGGTCCCACGCGATGGCGCGGGGACCGCCCTTTTTTTTCGGGGAAAGCGGCGTGGTGCCCATCTCTGCACTGCCCTCGCATGGAACGGGGTGGCGACGTCCCCGTCGCCCGACCAAGAGCCTCTCCCATGGCGATGAGGACATCGCCGTCCCGGAACCATTCCCGAAGGGGGCACTGTCAAGAGGTGCCGCAGCGGCGTGTCGGGTCGATCAAACCTGTTGGGCATCGTTGGAAGCGGGCGTAGGCTTGGCCCATGGAAGATCGACCGGAGGATGTGGAAGCCACGGCGGCGGCGCACCAGTTGCCGCCGGTGTTCGTGGGGACGCTCTTTGCGTGCCTTCTGGGTGGTTTGATTCCGGGAATCTACATGACCTTGGTGGCGGCGCCCGGACACCAGGGATCGCCGGTGTACGGCCTGCTGCTGCCGTGGTCGCTGTTGCCGTTCATCCTGGCGGTGGCGGCGGGGTGGGTGGGACGTGGGTTGGATGAGGGGCGTTCATTGCGGTTCTGGGCGGTGGCGACGGCCCTGCTGGGAGTGGGGGTGTACACCTACTACATGCTGTTCCATCCGCGTGGGGTCCGGAACGTGCAGGTGTTCCTGTTCCTGCCCCTGTGGCAATGGGGGTTGATGGCGCGGTCGATGATGCGGTGCGTGCTGGCGTGGCGCCGGCAGTTGGCGGAGCGGGGAAAGCTTGAAGTTTGAAGATTCAAGGTAGCCGACGACGTGAGGAGGCTGGTTTCGAACACTGCCTCGTGACCTCGTCAGCTACGGCTTGGATCGTAGCAGACGACGTGAGGAGGCTGGGCTTAACCACTGCCTCGTGACCTCGTCAGCTACGGCTTGGATCGTAGCAGACGACGTCAGGAGGCTGGTTTCGACCACTGGCTCGTGACCTCACCTGGCTTAACGCCGTGACCGCCGGGTGAGGGCACCCGGCCTTCAGACGGGGTTTCCGGTTACCCCCTTATCCTGATCATGAAAAAACTTAGCGTTCGTGATGCACCCGGTTTCTTGACCCCGGAGGGCGCCTCGGTAGGATGCTGCGTTGAACACTTCGCTTTGAAGGGTCGCCTGTCGTTGAAACCGCACAGGTTCCTTTGAGGCAACCTTTTTGACAGGATCATCGATGAGTGACGCAGCTGTAGCCACCTCCGCGGGTGGTCAACCCACGGTCTCGAAGATTTCCGAGGCCGTGATCCGGATCGCGGGCAATTCGCAGGACGGCATCCAGGCCATCGGCGGCTTCCTTGCCCGCCTCGCAGGCCGGAGCGAGCAGGAGGTCATGACCTTCATGACCATTCCGTCCACCATCTCCGGCGGACCCTCGATCTTCCAGGTCCGCATCGGATCCGGCGAGGTCCTCTCCGCCGGTGACGAGGCCGACATGCTGCTGGCGTTCTATGATCACAGCTACACTGCCCACCTTGGCTCCCTGCGCAAGGGCGGCATTGTGGTCTATGATTCCGACCACCTGAAGCCGGAGGCCATTCCCGCCGAGAACCTGAGCAAGTATCGCCATGTGGGCGTCCCCATCTCCTCGCTGACGATCGAGGCCATCGGTGGGACGGGTCGGGACAAGGGCAAGAACGTGTATGCGCTGGGATTGCTGGCGCGGATGTTCGACCTGAACGTGCCGAAGTTGCACCGCCTGCTGCAGGAGCGATTCACCGGCAAGGATCCAAAGATCGCCGAGACCGCGCTCAACGCCTTCAACTCTGGATACAACTACACGCTGGCGACGGCTCCCGAGCTGTTCCAGTTCGAGCCCGGTGAAAACGTCGGCCAGGCGCAGGTCGTGATGAGCGGCAACGAGGCGCTCGCCTATGGCCTCATCGCCGCCGGCGTCCGGTTCGGTGCGGGATATCCGATCACCCCGTGGTCCGACATCATGGAGCTGCTGCGTCGCGAACTACCGAAGTACGGCGGCCAGTTCCAGCAGTGCGAGGACGAGATCGCGTCGGTGTCGATGGCGATCGGGGCGAGTTGGGGTGGACGGGTGGCCGTCACGGGTTCCTCCGGTCCCGGCATCTCGCTGAAGACCGAGGCCATCGGCTGGGCGGTGATGGCGGAAATGCCTTTGGTGGTCGTGGACGTGCAGCGCGGTGGACCTTCGACGGGCATGCCGACGAACATCGAGCAGTCGGACCTGAACATCGCGGTGTATGGCGGCCATGGGGACAGCCCACGGGTGGTCATCGCGCCGTCGAGCGTCGAGGACTGCTTCTATTCGGCGATCGAGGCGGTGAACATCGCGCGCCAGTACAGCACGCCGGTGATCCTGCTGACGGATCAGGGCATCGCGACGCGTATCGAGGCGTTCAAGGAGCCTGATCTGCAGAAGGTCGTCCAGGACATCTCCCCGGATTACTCGGCGGTCACGGAGCACAAGCCCTACGATCTTTCGGCGCCGGATGGCGTCACGCGGCACATCGCGCCGGGCACGCGCGTGGCGAGCGGCAAGTATCCGGTCGTGACCGGTCTGGAGCACGACGAGCTGGGGCATCCGACGGGCTCGCCGAAGCTGCACGTGCAGATGACGGCGAAGCGTCGCAACAAGCTGAAGAGGCTGGCGACCGAGCTGCCGGCTCCGGTGGTCTACGGGGCGCCCGAGGGCCAGGTGTTGTTGGTCAGCTGGGGTTCGGCCCAGGGACCGGTGCAGGAAGCGGTGAAGGCGGCGCGTGCGGCGGGCAAGGCGGTGTCCTCGCTTCACATCAAGTACATCAGCCC
This sequence comes from Limisphaerales bacterium, assembly GCA_965283655.1. Classification (GTDB taxonomy): domain Bacteria; phylum Verrucomicrobiota; class Verrucomicrobiia; order Limisphaerales; family UBA9464; genus UBA6176. The sequence continues at coordinate 316,714 of CBDIPJ010000005.1, forward strand.
GTTGCCGAACGACCTCGACAAGATCTTCGAGGCCTTCACGCACGTGTTCGTGGTGGAGTTGAACGACGAGGGCGTGAACGGCATCGGCCAGTTCGGTGGCCTGCTGCGCGTCCGTTATGCGGACAAGAAGATCCGCGGCATCACCAAGTGTGACGGCCTGACGTGGAAGGTGCGCGAGATCCTGGACCGGATCGCTGCGTTGACCGCCTGAACCCCGAGACTGAAACCTGATTTCTGAAACGATTATGAGCGAGATGGCCTTTCCGTTCGCCGTGCTGCCGCGCGGTGCCAACACCAATGCGACGCCGGTGGCGCCGTTGACCGATGCGGACCGCAAGCCGCTGATGAAGAAGGATGTTTCGGCCGACCACCCGACGTGGTGCCCGGGCTGCGGCGACTTCTCCGTGCTGGCCCTGTATTTCAAGCTGATCGAGAAGCGCCGGATGTTCCACGAGAAGATCACGACCGTGGCCGGCATCGGCTGCTCGTCGCGCTTCCCGTACTTCGTGCAGGCGCATGGGGCCCACTTCATCCACGGCCGTGCGCTGCCGTTCGCGTCGGGTGTGGCGTTGAGCCGCCCCGACCTGCACGTGTTCGTGTTCGGTGGTGACGGCGACGCGTTCTCGATCGGTGGCAACCACTTCACGCACACGGCGCGCAAGAACGTGAAGCTGACGTACGTCGTGATGGACAACAACGTCTACGGCCTCACCAAGAACCAGACCTCCCCGACCTCGCCGCTGGGCTACAAGTCCAAGACCGACGCGTGGGGTTCCAAGGATCGTCCGGTGAACCCCATCAAGCAGGCGATCTGCGCGGGGGCGACCTTCGTGGCGCGTTCGTCGAGCACGAATCCGAACCACGTCCTCGCGATGATGGAACAGGCGATGGACCACGACGGGTTCAGCTTCGTCCAGATCCTGAGCGAGTGCGTCGAGTTCTATCCCGGTGCCTTCGACAACGCGAATCCCCGCAAGGGTGGCGCGTTCGTGGAAGTGCCGAAGGAACACGACGTCACCGATGAGTACGCCTCCTACCGCCTGGCGGAGGATCTGACCCCGGGCAAGTTCGGTGTGATCTACAAGACCAGCCGGCCGACCAAGAACGCCAACGAGGCGCAGATCATCGCCGACCATCAGGCGAAGACCGCCGGGCTCGAACCCTGGCAGATCCTGAAGAAGAACTTCGATCGGATGAAGTAACCCGTTGGCCACCGAGGGCGGTGGCAGCGGTACCGATGGCGAAAGGCTCCCCCGGGAAACCGGTGGGAGCCTTTTCGTTTGGGGGTGCTTGTGCCGGGATTGGCGGTGGCGCGGGACGGGATCGCATAGCGCGTCATCCCGACCGATGCCAGTGTGGGCCACACTCTCAATGGTCATGAAACAGCAACGATACGGATTCTGGGCCGGATGTCTGGTTTGGGTGGCGGGGACGCTGGCGGTTGCCGTGCACGCGGCGGACGGGGCGACCGCGCCGGCGCGTCCGCCCCTGCGGGTGCTGTTCCTGGGCGATGACGGGCATCACCGGCCCGAGGACCGGTTCCGCCAGTTGCAACCGGTGATGGCGGAGCGGGGCATCGAACTCGTCTACACGCCGAGCCTGGAGGACCTGAACCCGGCGCGATTGCTGGGGTATGACGCCGTCGCGATCTTCGCGAACCACACGGTCATCCAGCCCTCGCAGGAGAAGGCATTGATGGACTTCGTGAAGGCGGGTGGCGGGTTGGTCCCGCTGCATTGCGCGTCGTACTGCTTCCTCAATTCGCCGGCCTACATCGACCTCGTCGGGGGGCAGTTCCTGCGCCATGGGACCGGGGTTTTCCGCGAGAGCATCGTCGATACGGCGCATCCGGTGATGCAGGGGTTGAAGGAGATCGAGAGCTGGGACGAGACCTACGTCCACACCAAGCACAACACCAACCGCATCGTGCTCTCCGAGCGGCGTGATGCCACGGGTTCGGAACCGTATACGTGGGTGCGCGACTTCGGTCAGGGCCGCGTCTTCTACACGGCCTGGGGTCACGACCAGCGCACGTGGTCCAACACCAATTTCCATGCCCTCGTCGAAAACGGCATCCGCTGGGCTTCCGCTCACGCCGTCAACGCCGTGCGTCCCGTCGCTGGCCTTCCCGCGCCGGAAACAATCGAGGCTCCATCGCCGCTTCCCAACTACCGGCCCGGCCGCGGCGGCGACCCCATCAAGACGATGCAGAAGCCGATGGAACCGGCGCAGTCGGCGAAGTACTTCGCCACGCTCGATGGATTCGAGGCGAAGCTCTTCGCCAGCGAGCCGGACATCGTGAAGGCGATCTGGCTCGATTGGGACCTGCGGGGTCGGTTGTGGATCGCCGAGACCGTCGATTATCCCAACGAACTCCAGGCCGAGGGACAGGGCCGCGACCGCATCAAGATCTGTGAGGACACCGATGGCGACGGGCGCGCGGACAAGTTCACGATCTTCGCCGACAAGCTCAGCGTGCCCACGGGTTTTGTCTTCGCGAAGGGTGGGTTGATCGTCGTGCATTCCGGCCTGACCGAGTTCTTTCGCGACACCGACGGAGATGATCGGGCGGACGAACGGAAGGTCCTGTTCAAGGGCTGGAACATGGGCGACACGCACGCCACCGCCAGCAACCTGCGCTATGGCTTCGACAACTGGATCTGGGGAACCGTCGGGTATTCCGGTTTCAACGGCACCGTGGGTGGGAAGCAGGTCCGGTTCGGTCAGGGTTTCTTCCGATTCCGCCCGGACGGTTCGGAACTGGAGTTCATCCGTTCGAGCAACAACAACACCTGGGGACTCGGCCTGACCGAGGACAACCTGCTCGTCGGCTCCACCGCGAATGGCAATGCGAGCATGTACATGCCCATTCCCAACCGGTACTACGAGGCCGTCCGTGGATGGTCCGCGGCACGCCTCGAGAGCATCGCCGACAGCCAGCGCTTCTTCCCGCTGGTGACCTCGGACAAGGTCCGGCAGGTCGATTTCCACGGCCAGTACACGGCGGCCGCCGGCAGCGCGATCTACACCGCGCGGAGCTTCCCGAAGGAATACTGGAACACGGCCCAGTTCGTGTGCGAACCCACCGGTCACCTCATCGGGCGGTTCAACCTGCACCGCACGGGAGCCGACTTCATCGCCTATAACTCCCGCAACTTTGCTGCGTCCGTGGACGAGTGGACCTCGCCGGTCTGCGCGGAGGTCGGGCCCGACGGAGCGCTGTGGGTGAGCGATTGGTATAATTACATCATCCAGCACAATCCTACGCCGCGCGGTTTCGGAACCGGCAAGGGAGCGGCGTACGAGACGCCGTTGCGCGACAAGGTTCACGGGCGCATCTACCGGATCGTCTCGAAGTCGGGGCGGCTGACCCAGCCGTTGCAGGCCTCGAAGGAGCCCCTGAAGACGGACGCGCTGGTGGCGGCATTGAAGCATGAGAATCTCGGCGTCCGCCTGAGCGCGCAGCGCCTGCTGGTGGATGCCCGCGACCTGAACATCGTCCAGCCGTTGCTGGCGTTGGTGGCGGACACATCCGCCGACGACATCGGATTGAACCCGGGAGCCCTGCATGCGTTGTGGACGCTCCACGGACTGGGCGCGATCCAGAACGCGAACCCCGCCGTCATGCGGACGGCGCTGGCGGCCCTGCGGCATCCGGTGGCAGCGGTCCGCCGTGCGGCGATCATGGTGCTTCCGGCTTCGCCAGCCACCTTGGCGGGCGTGCTTCAGGCGAAACTCTTGCAGGATGCGGACCCGCAAGTGCGTCTCGCCGCGTTCCTGGGTCTGGCAGACCAGGCTCCGTCCGATCTCGCCGCGAAGGCCGTCTTCGAAGCCCTTCAGAATCCTGCGAACACCGAAGACCGATGGTTGCCCGAGGCGGCCACTGCGGCGGCGGCGCGCAGTGACTCCGGATTCCTCCGCACGGTGCTGGCCCAGTTCCGGCCTGCCACGAATACGGCCACGGCGGCTCCGGAGGAACCGGTGAATGCCATCGGCAATCCGTCCTTCGAGAACGCGAACGAGGGCCGGCCTGCGGCATGGCGTTCCGTCACGCACAACGGTCGCGGGGAGTTCACCGTGGCGGACATCGGCCGAACCGGGGGGCGTTCGTTGAAGATCACCTCCACCGGCGGCGGCGACCTGAGCTGGGCGCACGTGGTGAAGATCAAGCCGCGCACGGACTACCTCCTCCGCGGTTGGATCAAGACCGAGGGTGTGAAGAAGCGCGGCAACGCGCAGGGCGCGATGTTCAACATCCACGAGTTGCAGGATCCGGTGCGCGGCGGCACCGGCAAGGTGCTCGGGGATTCCGACTGGACCCAGGTCGAGCTCGCCTTCAACAGCGGCCAGCTGACCCAGGTCACCGTGAACTGCCTGTTCGGTGGCTGGGGGCAATGCACCGGCACCGCGTGGTTCGATGACGTTGAACTGATCCCGGCACCCGGATCCGAGCTGGGCGGCGAGGTCGGTCGCATCGTCCGTTCGGTGACCTCGCATTACGCCGCGCGCGGTCCTTCCGACACGATCGTGGAGACGCTCGTTTCCCTGAAGGGATCTCCGGAATCGGTGGGCGTCGCCGTCCTCGACGGGTTGGTGAATGGCTGGCCGCGCGGCACGAAACCCACGCTCGCGGATGCGGACAAGGCCGCCTTGGACGCGCTGATCCGCACCGTTCCCACGGGTGTTCGGGATCGGCTTCTCGCCCTGGCGCTGCGCTGGGGTGAACCCGGACTTTTCCAATCCGTCCTTCCCGAGATCGCCGCCGGGTTGCGGAAGCAGCTTTCGGATTCAGGCGCCACGCCGGACCAGCGTTTGATGGCCGCTCGGCAGTTGATCGGGTTGCAGGTGGCCACCACGGACCTCACTGCGGTGGTCTCGCAGATCAACGTCCTGACCGCGCCGGCGCTGGCGACCGGATTGGTGAATGCCCTCTCGGAAAGCCGGGAGGCTTCGGTCGCTCCCGCCCTCCTGGGGCGTTGGAACGAATTCACTCCGGGCGTCCGTCGGACGGCCGTGTTCACCCTGATGCGTCGGGCGGAATGGGCGGGCGCGTTGCTCGACGCCGTCGAGAAGGGTTCCGTGAGCCGTGGCGACGTGGCGGCCGACCAATGGACGCAGCTCAAGGCCAATGCCAACCGGGACGTGGCCGAACGCGCCACGAAACTCTCAGCGGCCATGGGTGCCGTCTCCGCCGATCGCGAGGAGATCGTCAAGCGCCTGCTGCCCCTCGCGAAGGAGAAGGGCGACCTCGCCCGTGGCAAGGCCGTCTACGTCGCCAACTGCGCCGCCTGCCATGTCTTCGAAGGGGCCGGCGGAAAGATCGGACCCGAGCTCACCGGCATTGGTGCGCGCGACCGTGGCGAGATCCTGACGGATATCCTCGATCCCAACCGTTCGGTGGAGGCCAACTTCCGCCTGTGGACGGTGACGACCAAGGACGGCGAGGCCTACTCGGGTCGGTTGGAGACGGAGACCCAGACCACGGTCGAGATCCTCGACACGGCCGCACAGAAGCACGTCATCCAGCGCAAGGACATCGCCAGCATGGAAGGTTCGGCGCAGTCGATCATGCCCGCGGGTTTCGATGCGTTGCCTGCCGACGACCTGAAGTCCCTCCTCGAGTACCTCGCGTCCTCCGTTCACAAGTGAGGGGGGGAGTTGCCAGTCACCAGATCCCAGATTCCAGCGATGTCCTCATCGCCGTTGGGAGGATCCGGGAAATGGTTTCTGGGTTCTGGAAACTCACCCCTTGAAGGCCGCGTGACCCACGCGGCGGAACCATGGACCCCGCCGGGTGAGGGCACCCGGCCTTCAACGGTGCCCGACAGTCGCCGTTTCGTCGTCAGGTCGCCGGGGTCCAGCGCCGGAGGCGCGGCAGAAGATAGGCCCGGGCGTAAGCCCGGGTTCACCGGCCCCCCCGCGGTCTGAGCCCCAGCGGGGGAACTGCCGTTTCTAGGCTCAGTGCTTTGCGGGAGACGCAGCTGGCTCTGCGTGGTGATTGGGTTCTACCAAGCACGGTTGATCGTCTCGGGATGGTCCCGCAGGAATTCCGCGAAGTCCGGGGTTACACGCTGAATCACCGGATCGATCGGGCAGAGCTCACCATTTGCTGTCTGGATGACGTTCCGCGGCATCAGATCGAAAACCAGCAGGCCTTCTTCCTTGTTGTAATACGCACCTTCACCAAGTCGTTGGTAGCCGCCTCACACCATCAATTCATCAATCAGCACTTGATTGGGGTGTTGTCCGATGAGGGAAGGCTGGGAGATGATGATTCTTGGAATTCCGTCATTCTCTACGATTCGCTCCAACTGGATGTCGTCCTGGAAAAGGCGATTTTGAAGTACCCACCGGTCGAGGTACTCGGAAGGTGTTGCGCCCCTCGAATAGGACCCTAATGCGATCCCGTAACCCAGATGCTTTTTGGGTAGGGTGATCTTGAAGTACCGTCGTTTCGATTTGGCGAAATACACACCGTGTTCGCCGCCTTGGGCAAACTCTGGCAATCGGCTCTTCCGGCTCAGTCGCCCGTTGGCGAATGCCCATTCGAGGAGCCGCTTTTGCTCCTCAGCAACACGGATTTCGCGAGCTTGGTGAGTGGCATCGTGATCTGGAGCTGGCGGACAGCTTCCACGCGTGAAGTCAGCGGATGACTCAAGCGCCCTCGAAGCGTTGGCCATAGCGGTTTGATCCTTGATGCCTCGATCCCCATTGCTGTGCACAACCGTAGTATCGCAAGGAGGTGCCCGCCACCGCATTTTCCGAGGAATAATCGGAGGTTGGCCGGATCTCACGCGGAGCCGCGAAGAACAAGGCAGGAGCGGGGTGGTGTCACGTTCCCGGTCGCCGCATGAAGACGGTGATCCACAGTCACCGTTTCGTTGTCAGGTCGCCGGGGTCCAGCGCCGGAGGCGCGACAGAAGATAGGCCCGGGCGTAAGCCCGGGTTCACCGATCCCCCGCGGCCCAAGCCCCAGCGGGGCGACAGATTCCCGCCCACCCTCACCTCTGGAAGGTGGGTTTCACCTTCACGACGGTGACGTAGGTCGATGATCCGGCGCCGGTGGACTTGGGACCGAGGGCGGGACCGGAGACCGCGTTCAAGGCCTCCTGGAACGCCTGCGGCACCTGGTTGGTAAAGCCGGCGGCGGTGAGGATCCGTCGGAAGGAATCCTCCGATTCGATCGAACCCCACGGCAGCGTCACCGGAGCGCGGTTGGCGATCGAGTAGGTGATCGTCTGTCGCGAGGGCAGGCTGGCCACCTGGTTGGAGGTCTGCAGGGTCGCGACGGCGACGCCGGGGTTGTCGAGTCGGCTCAGGACGATCCGGCTGGTGCCGTCATCGGACAGATCCGCGCCGGCCGGGACCGTTCCGGCCGCCGTGACGTCGGCGCGAAACCCGAGCGCAGGGACGTCATAGGTGGCGGTGGTCGAGAAGGTGTATCCCTGGTGGCCGCATCCCGCGGAGAGGAGACCGAGGGCGAGCAGGGTGGCGAGGGGCGGGAAGTGGTGTTGCCGGATGTTCATGAGGTCAGGCGGGCGAGTTCGGGGCCAAGGTGGCGTCGGAGCAAAGACCACGGAAATCGACTTATGTTCGAAGAAGGGTGGACGGAAGGCTGTTGGGGATGGCCGTCCTCGGTTTAGTCGAGGCTTGACCTTGGTGGGTTGGCTGCTGACGTGGGCAGGATGTCTGCGACGAACTCGCCTGCTGCACCAGTTGCAGACCGAGGTTTTTCCCAATCGAGATCCGGTTCCCAAGGGTGGTTCGATCAGAGGGCAGCCTTGGTCATTTTGGTGCTTGGGGGGTTCCTCCTGTGGGTCCTGCTCGGCCAGCGAGGAGCTGATCGGAGCGATGTGACCTTCCGCGATGCAGCCAATCCTGCAGTGAACGGCCAAGGGCACGAGCATCCGCCCTCCCTTGTCGTGAGGCTGGGCGCGGTCGAAGGCGACGGATCCTCCGGACGCAAGTATGCGTTGAAACTTGGCGCCCGCGGGTTGCCGGGGCCGACGAATTGAAAACGATCCGGCTCTTTTTTGCCGGGGAGTACCGGTCCTCGGATGTGCGTCGTGCACGGGTGATCGGGCCGGGAGGTGAGGTCTGGGAAGGAGCAGCAGCGTCGTGGCAGCACGAGAGGCCGCTTCCCCCGAAATTTCGCCTCCGGACCGAAGTTGAGTTCGTCCGTTCGGACCAATCCGCAGAGGTCCGGGGAGGCGGAGACTGGTGGCTCGAAATCGAAACCAAAGGGGACATGGCTCCGGCACTGTGGTGTCGGATGCCCGATTCCAAGGTGGGTTCCGGTGGGGAAGGATTGGTGTTTCCGTTGGCGATGGCCCAGGGAGGGGAGGCCAAGTCCCGCCTGAACTGGGGAGCCTGGAGGGGAGGGCATCCGACAACGGATGTGCCCGTGGTCGATCTGGGAACGCCCGACCTGCAGAAGGCATCGGGAGTCGAAGACACCGGAGAGTGTTGGGTATGGGGTGTGGCCACCGTTGGCCGTCGGGGAGAATCATGGAGCCGGCTACGTTTGTTGGCGCATGCGTGGGGCCTGGGTGAATCGATGTGGATTCCGGCGGGGATCATGGCCCTTGGGAGTCTGATGTTTGCTGTCGGAACGGGTCTGCTGGCGGCGCAGATGCGATCTCCGGATGGGGAACCGAGGCCATGGATCTGGGGGGTGATCTTCTGGTCGAAGCTCTCGGTGCTGGCGGTCTTCATCGCATGGATCGCACCTCCCTTTCAGGCGCCGGATGAGCCGACGCATTACGTCTCGTGTTCGCAGGTCTGGGGTGATGCCGACGGGGCGGAGGCGATGCGCCGGTTTGCTGCGGTCAGCCACTTCTCGAAGTTCCCGTGGCGTCGTCATGCGAGACTGGTGCCGGAGGATTTCTCCATGCCTTCCGAGCATGGCTGGAGTCCCTACGTGAATGCGGACCCGATTCCTGCGAGGGAACGCTCGGCCATGGCGGTCCGGTATTGGCAGTGTCTTCGGCCAATGATCCAGCCCTTGTCAGGGGGTTGGGAGGCGCTGGCGTTGCGGATGGCCAATGCCTGTCTTGTCGGGTTGGGGGCTGGGTTGTGCGGTGCGCTCATGGCGGGTTCGGGGGTGGGAAAGCGTGAGTTGCTGGGATCGTTGGTCGGACTTGGGCTGTTGCCGGTACTGCCTTTCTTTGGCATGCACATCTCCAACTACTCCGTGTGGATTGCGTGTCTGGTCAGCATTGTTCCGATGGTTTTGGGCACGGGTGGAAATGTCCGATCAGGACCCCTGCAAGGTTTGTTCCTGGGTGTGGTCATCGGTATCGCGGCGTTTTCATCGAGGGGTGTGATCCCGTTGATCCCGTTCCTGATGGTGGGATTGGTGCTGCAAGCGTTTTTCCGAGGGCCAAGCCCAAGGGCGCGATGGATCTTTTGGATCTGCGTCTGGGGAGGGCTCCAAGCGGGATCGTTGTTCGCGACGCCCGAGTACATGGCTGCGGGCCGCCGGAATTGGGCAGATCTGGTCGGGAAGGTGATACCGGGGCTCATGGCGACGCCCTGGTGGCTGGGAACGGCGGCGATGGTTGCGGTCCTTTGGGCGGTGGAGGAGGCCATCGCCGTGCTTCGGCGACGTCTGCCAGCGAAGGTTTCGGGGCTGTGGATGCGGTTCGTCTCCCCAGGCTTTCTCCTGATGGGTGCCGCCTTCGTGATCTGGCCCTTCCTGAGTTGGATTTTTCCGGCCCGTCCGTTGCCCGAGCTCGAACTGCCCAATTCCGAGGGAGTGTTTGGCTACGCCCTGAAAGCATTGTGGGCGGTTGTCCGGTCGGTTGGGTTCGCGGTTCCGGATTTCGCGGTGTCTGAATCCTTCTGGGAAGGTTATGGGTGGCTTGATGTGCAGGTCCCGATGATCTGGAGCGCTGTGTTGACGGCCCTTCTCATGTTCGGAAGTGCGGTGGGATTCCTCGAGTTGCGTCGTTCCGGAACCGCATCCGAGAGTGTGGGTCACCTGTTGAAGTGGGCGGCGCTATCCGGGTTGTTCCTGCTGATCTGCGCTGGCTGTCATTCGGCAGGTTATAGTGTGCGGGGAAGGTACCTCATCCCCGTTTATCTGGGGGTGGGGCAGATGGCCGCAGTCCCACTGGTTCGCAGTTGGTCCATGCGCTGGCCGCAGAGTTTTGAACGGGGCCCCATGATGCTCGCAGGGGCTATCCTCCTGTTGCACGCGGCCTGCCTCGAATCCGTCTTGCGGCGTTATTACTGAGCTGCGGTGGAAGTCCCGGTCGGGCCGGGAACCTTGATTCCGGGTCTCGCGCGGATTTCTGGGCGGCAGGCCGTGGGAGACAGGACTATTCCCCGCGCAGCGCATCGATGACGATGCCGCGGCAGGCGTAACGGGTGGCGATCCACGTGAAGGCGACACCGTTGAGGGCGACGGCGGCGAGGGTTGGAAGAAGGGTCTTCCAAGGCAGGCCGGAGCCGTTGGCGAGGAGCGGGAAGACCGCGAGTGCGGCGGTGGCGGTTCCGAGGCCCAGGCCGAGAAGGACGAGGGCCATGTGCTCGCGGAGGACCAGTTGCCGGACGGTGGCGGATTCGAACCCGACCGCCCGCAGCACCGCGAGTTCCGCGCGGCGTTCATGGACGTTCCGCAGGACGACGATCCCCAGACCGACGCTTCCGAGCAGGAGTCCGAGTCCGCCGAGGACCTGGAACGTCCCGATGTAGGTGTTCTGTACGGCGTTGAAGCGGTCGAGCCGGTCGACGGTCGAGGTGAGGGCGAGGCCGGTGTCCTCGAGTGCCCGGGAGAGGACCGCCCGGATGTCCGCGGCGCGGTTGGCGGGGGCTTCGACAAGGAGCACCCGGTAGCCGGACTCTGCCGGGAACAAGCGGGTGAACGCGCGTTCGTCGATGATCAGGTTTCCCTGGAGGATGCCCTGGGCAACAGCGGCGACGAGACGGACGCGGAACGGGCGGCCCTGTCCGTCCTGCAGGTCGAGGGTGTCGCCGATCTTCTTCTTCAGTGCCCATTGCATGGAGGCGGCGTCGGCGATCGCCGGGATATCCTCGGTGCCTGCGGGGGCTTCGAGGGCGAGCCAGGCATTGGTGACGGTGAGGTCCTTGGCGACGGCGGCGAAGCTGAAGGCGTTGCGCGCGGCGAGGGCGCGGGGATTGATGCCGAGGATCCGAGGGCGTTGGGACAGACTGAGGTTGAGGCAGCTGGCATCGTCGCCGTCGCGGAGGCGTGCCGCGACGAACGAGGCTCCGGCGAGTTGGCTTGGGGCGAGGCTGTAGGCGTCGAGGCCGGCCTCGGTGTTCAGGTCCTTGAGGATGGGCAGGGCGGATTCCCCCAGAAGGCGAATCCACCGGTGGGTCCGTTGCGGCGCGACGCGTCAAGGCGTGCGTCGAGCTTGAAGGCCGCGAGGGAGACGATGAGGAAGGTGGCGGACGCCAGCAGGGTGACGGTGGCGGCGGAACGGGTGGGTTGGCGACTGGGGGCGCGCCAGGTGAAGGCGGAACGCGTCAGGCCTGAGGTCACCGGAACGGGTGCGAGGAGCCGCCGGCGCAAGGCAAGGATTCCTGCTGTCAGGGTGAGTGCACCGACGCCGAAGAACGCGCCCGGTTGCTGGTGGGCCGGAAGGCGCGTGGCGGCCAAGGCGAGGCCCACGGCACCGACAGCGCAGGCGATGGGGACGATGCGCAGCCAGCGTGCCGGGGCTCCGGTGCGTTGTTCGTCGATGAGTCCGCCGGCACCTTCGTTGAGGAGTTCGCGTGCGGGTCGGCGTGCGAGGTGGCGGACGGCGAGGGCCAGGGTGCCCACGGCCACGACGATGCCTGCCACGGCGCCGATGATGATCGACGCGGCCGTGGCTTCGTAACGGAGGGAGACACCGGCCACGGCGTCGTTCCAGACGTGGTTCAGGCCCCAGACGAAACCGCGGGCGTAGAAGGTTCCGAGCAGGGCACCCGGGATCGCTCCGAGGATGGCAAGAGCGGCTCCCTCGCGGAGGTGGAGCCATCGGACCTTCGCGCGCGTCCATCCCAGGGCCAGCAGGATGCCGATCTCGCCGGCGCGTTGTTCGAGTCCGAACCGGAAGAGCAGCGAAGTGAGGAGGAGGGCGGAGGCGATGATGAAGAGGCTGAACCCGATGAACATGGCCGTGAACATCTGGGCGGTGCCGTTGCGTGCGGCTTCGAGGGCTTCCGCCCGCACGGGGCGCAGGGCCATGCCGAACTCCTCCGGTTGCAGTCGGGAACGGATCTGTTGCCGTAGCTGGGGAAGGGCGTTGGAAGCGGCGGCTTCGGTGGGGTGGAACCAGCGGACAGCGGTGAGATCCCCGAAGCGGTTCGCCCAGAGACGGCGTCCGGCGCGTTCGGTGATGAAGGCCTTGGGCGTGCCGCGCCACTGCTTCCAGTAGGCTTCGTCCTGATCGCGGATCTTGTGGACGAGCTCGAAGCCGGCGTCCCAGTCGTGGGTGCTCTCGGCCTTGGCGAGCCCGGGGAACTCGGGCATGAGCGAGCGGTCGCCCCAGAGGCCGGACAGGGGAACGATGGCGCGGACGCGGAAGTGGTTGGTCCGTTCGATGAGGGCCGACGCGCTGTCGGCGTCGTAATGCGTCATCATCAGCGGATCGCCGGGGCGCAGGCCGAGGTCGTTGGCCAGCCACTGGTTGATGAGGATTTCGTCGTCGGCCATGTCCGCGGGGGTGTAGGGCGAGCCGGCGGCAGTGACCATCGAGTAGGGGGCGAACCGGCCGTTGGTCGCGCCCAGCTGGTTGACGAGGTAGGTCAGGATGGGCACCGGGGCGACGGCGGCATTGGAACCGGCCAGGGCGGCGGTGGCGGCGGGGCGTTCGATGAAGATGCGGCGGGTGGAGAACTCGACGGAGGGCGGCGCGGTGTTGGACGCCGGGGGCGTCGTCCGGGTGGGCAGCGTGCGCAGCGCGTATTCGAAGTCGGCCAGCGTGGCGTTGGCCTGGATGGCATCGGCGGCAGACTTGAGGTGACGGTCGGCGGCTTCCGGCGGAACCCGCTTGGGATCGAGACCGACGAGGAAGACGTTGGCGCGACCCGGGAGACCGGTCAGGGCTTGGAGGGTTTCCAGCCGGATGAAGGCATTCAGGGCGGATTCCTGCCCAACACCCAGGTCGAACGACCCCAGTTGGGCGTCCGTCAGGATGCCGAGGACCTGGGTGCGGATGGGGATGCTGGAGTCGTCCCGCGGGGAGACGATGGCATCAAGGGAGAGCGCGCCGGGCTTGTGGAGGCGCAGGATGACGCCGTCGCCTTCGCGGGCGGAAAGCTGTCGGGCAAGGGCGGCGTTGAGCCAGACGCCTTCGGTCCGGAGCGTGTGGGTGGCCGGGGCGGGGGCCATCGGCAGGAAGGCGGCGTCCACGCCCAACACCTGGATCCTGTTGGCGCGGGCGGAACCATCCTGGCGTGCGACGAGGCCGGGGAGCCGCAGGACGTTGGCGTAGATTGGCCCGCTGGGATCGGGCACCGGATTGGGAGCCCCTTGGGCCTGGACGGGGCCGCCCGGATCCGCCTCGAAGAAGCGGTCGCGACCGTCGTATGCCGCGGTGACGTGGCCGAGTCGGTTGAGGGCGCGTTCCCGAAGGCTTGCCTGGAGGGAATCACCCACGGCGAAGGCCCCCACGAGGACGGCCGTGCCCACGGCTGTGCCGAGCAGGACGCCCAGATGGGAGCGCAGGTGGAAGAGCAGGCTGCGGGAAAGGAGGCGATGGGAACGCATGGGCAGTCGGGATCAGAGTTGGACGAGGCGTCCGTCGCGCATCTCGTGGACGCGGCCCAGTTGTTCGGCGAGTTCGCGGGAATGGGTGACGACGACCAGGGTGACCTGTTCGAGGCCGTTGAGGTCGGTCAGGAGCCGGCCGATCTCGGTGGCGGAAGCACGATCAAGGGCTCCGGTGGGTTCGTCCGCGAGGAGCAGCGCGGGTTTCTGGATGACGGCGCGGACCACGGCCGCGCGCTGGCGTTCGCCACCCGACAGCCGGCCGGGAAGCTGGTGCATCCGATCGGCCAGGCCCACGCGTTGGAGCAGGTGACGCGCACGTTCCTCGACGGCGTTGTCGGTGGCCGATTTGCCGGCCAGCACGGGCACCAGGACATTCTCGAGCACGGAGCAGTGGGGCAGCAGGTGGTGCGACTGGAACACGAAGCCGATGCGTTCGCGCCGGAATCGTGCGAGCGCCGCCTCGTCGAGCGTGGACAGGGAGACACCGTCGATGAGCACGGCACCTTCGTCGGGTTGGTCCAGGGCCCCGATCAGGTTGAGGAGGGTGCTCTTGCCGGAGCCGGAAGGTCCGACGATGGCGATGGCTTCGCCGGCAGTGACGGTGAGGGAGGCGTCGCGAAGGACTGAAATGGGGGGTGCACCGCCCGGGGGGCGGTAGGCCTTGGTCACCCGTCGGATTTCCAGAAGCGGCACGGAAGCGGACATGGGCGCACCATAAGCAGGAAACTCCGATCCGGCCAGCGTGCGGGGTGGGCTGATTCCGGCATGCGGCGGCTGGCTGGAAGATTGCCAATGGTGGGTAAAATGGTCTGATTGGGGCATCGGATGAGGGGGCGAGTAATAGCGGAAGATTCGTTTGGGCTGAGGCGTCCGTCGCTGGGGGCGGCGGATGTCCTGGGCTACCTGCTGCTGGTGGCGGTGCTCATGATGATGTTCCGGAGCTACGTGGTGCCTGGCCGGGCGCTGAGCGGGGAGGCGGCGGTTTATGCATCGGGTGCCGAATCGCTGGCGCGGGGCAAGGGGTACCGTTTTGACGGATGGTTTGGGGAGCCGCGGATCACGCGGTATCCGCCCTTGCAGGCGGCGTTGTTGGTGGGCGGGGCAGCGGCCGGGGGTGGAGCTTCCGAGCGGTTGGTGCGGATGGAGTGGGCGGTGTTTGCGTTGGGCGCGTTGGCGGGCGGCGTGGTGTATTTGTTTGGGCGGCGGCAGGGGATTCCGGTGGGGATCATGTTGGGGTTGTGCGCCGGGATGATGACCTCGAGGGACTGGCTGGTGATGTGGCGGGGTTTGTCGCCGGACTTCGTGTTTCTGCTTCTGCTTTACGCCGGGATGGGCATGGCCCTGACCGGCGAACCTGGCGCGCGCGGGTTGCTCGGTTGGTTGTGGGTTGGGACGACTTTCGGGCTGTTGTACCTGACGCGGACGGCGGTGTTGGCCTGGTTGCCGGTGTTCGGCGTGGTGGTGCTGGCCGCGGCGCGGACGCCGGGCCGCCTGTTGATGGCCCTGGGGCCGGTGACGGCGGCGGTGGTGGGATGGGGAATGTGGGGTGAGGCGGGACCGGGCGCTGGAGAGGCGTGGCGTGAATTGGTCGAGACAGCGGCGGCCAAAGCGGGAGGTGGAATTTCGGATTCCGGCGGCGACCTCTGGGAGATGCTGCGCGGCGAACCGTTCCTGACGGCGATTGGCGGATGGTGGCATCGACTGCCCCCGTCGTTGCTCGGCCTGTTGCAGCCGGTGGACTGGCTGGGCGGTTGGTTGCGCGGCGGGGTGATCCTGGGCGGATTGATCCTGGTGCTGGTCGGGGTGCGTTGTGAGTTGGATGGATTGGGTTGGAGCCCGTCCGATTGGTGGCGCTGGACGGGACCTCGGAGCGAAGGCGGCTGGACGCGTCAACGGGCGTTGGCGCAGTTGACGCTGGGCGTGGGGTGCGGATGGCTTCTGGTGGTGGTGCCGATGCTGCCTGGGCCACCGCACGGGTGGACCCGGCCTGCCCTGTTGGTGTTGCCCTGCCTTGTCGTGTGGGCCTGGCGCGGCTGGGTCCACGTGGTGACGGAGCGTCCCCGTTTGAAGGCATTTTCGGAAGTCGCGGCAACGCTCCTGCTCTTTGCCAACGCCGGGGCGAACTGGTGGTTTCGCCCGCCGCCACCGAAACCGGTGCCGGATCTGGCCGAAGTGGGTGACTGGTTGCTGCGGAATGCACCGCCCAACGCCCGGGTCGCTGCCTCCTTTGAGGTGCCGCACCTGGACCTGGTACGTGTCCTTGGACGTCCGTTGCTGATGAATTACATCGGCGCACCCTTTGCCTGGGAGCTGTTGCAACGCCAACCGGCGGGCTACCCGCGGCCGGATTACGTGGTGGTGCCCTGGACGGATGTGGCGTCGCACACCGCTGGAAGGCTGGCTTCCCCGGTGATGATCTCCTCCCGGACCAACTTCGCGATCCTGGTCGTGGATCGGTTGCGGGAATCGGAGTTCCGTCGTGAGAAGGGGATCCCCGCAGAGACCGTGGTCACGAAGCCGTGATGCGACGTGGGGTGCCGTGCCGTTCCCGGAACTGTCGAAGTTCCTCCCGGTCCCGCAGATGCGATAAC
>CBDIPJ010000006.1:0-307979 GCA_965283655.1 Limisphaerales bacterium
ACGTTGTGGATGCGCTCCGCGTAGAAATCGAAGAGCGCCTGCTCGGCGTCGCGCAGCACGTTCCGCCGCACCCGCGTCTGCCAGTTCTCGATCTTCTCGCGCACGGTGCGGTTGTGGACAAGGAACGGGTAACGCGCCGGACGCCGCGCCACGACTTGCGTCGCCGACCGGATCTGGCGTCGCAGGCGTGTGTCGTCATTGCCGCGTTCGTCCTCCTCGTCGCCCGGCGGATCCATCGATTCCTCCACCAGGGCCGAACGGATGAAGATCGCGGTGGCATCGTCGGGATTGATGTTCCCGTAGGCGACGCGCCGTGAGCGGACCTCCAACCCCTGGAAGGCCACCTTTTCCTCCACCAGGACGCGACCGGCCGAAGCGCTCCAATGCGGATGCAGGTGCGTGATCTTGCAGAGGTGGGGAGCCAACTGGACGATCCATTCGGGATCGATCCCCGCCACCGTCCGGGCGAACAGCTGCGAGGTCTCCACGATCTCGCCCGCCACGATCCACTCCGGTTGCTTGGCGACCACCGGCTTGCCGCCGGGCGTGTTCGCAGGAGCCTCTTCCTTCGCCTTGCCGCGCTGCTTCCCGGCATTGCGGTCACCGCGATCGTACATCGCCGAACCCGGGAACACCGTGAGCATGCGGTTCCCGGAGGCCTTGTAGACGTTGCGTTCCTCGCGCTGCGAGACATGGCCCAGCAGTCCCGACAGGATCGAACGGTGCACGGCCTCGTACTCGGCGTTGCTCTCGTTCAGGTGCACCGCCTCGACGCCGTCGAGGGCATCGTACAACTGCGCGTGCAGGTCCTGCCATTCGCGCATGCGGATGTAGGAGAGGAAATGGTTCCGGCAGAAACGACGCCGCTGGTTCTGCGTCCGTTCCTTCTCCCACTGGTCGTGCACCGCATCCCACAGGCGGAGCAACGACAGGAAGTCGGAGCGCGGATCCACATGACGTCGATGCGCGGCATCGGCGGCGTCGCGCTGGTCCAACGGACGTTCCCGCGGATCCTGGATGCTGAGGCCGGAGGCAATGATCAGCAGTTCGCGCGTCGCGTGCTCGCTCTGCGATTGGAGGAGCATCCGGCCCAGCGTGGGATCGATCGGCAGGCGCGCGAGGTCGCGGCCCATGGTCGTGAGTTCCCGCTTTTCATCAATGGCCCCGAGCTCCTGCAACAGGGCGTAGCCGCCGGCGATCGACGCCGGGCTCGGCGGATTGACGAAGGGAAACGATTCAATCTCGCCCAGGCGGAACGCCTTCATCCGCAGGATCACCTCGGCCAGATTGGCGCGCTGGATCTCCGGCTGGGTGAACGGTGGCCGGGATTGGAAATCCTCCTCCGAATACAGCCGGATGCACACGCCGTCCTGCACGCGCCCGGCGCGCCCTTTGCGCTGGTTCGCGCTGCTTTGCGACACGGGTTCCACCGGCAACCGACGGGTGCGCGTCCGCGGATTGTACCGGCTCATCCGCGCCAACCCCGAGTCGATCACGTACCGGATGCCCGGGATGGTCAGGGAGGTTTCCGCGATGTTGGTCGCGATGACCACCTTGCGATGCGACCCCGTGGAGAACACACGCTGCTGGTCGCTCGAGCTCAGCCGTCCGTAGAGCGGAATGATTTCCGCATCCCGCCCAAGGCGCCCCTCCAGTTGATCGCTGGTCTCGCGGATGTCCCGCTCGCCCGGCATGAAGATCAGGATGTCACCGAACGACGACTCATACAGGATGCGCTCCGCCTCCTGCACCGCCGCATCCACGAACGAGATCTCCCCACGCTCCTCCGAGGCGGCATCGATCGGTCGATAATGCACCTCCACCGGGAACATCCGGCCGGAAACCTCGATGATCGGCGCGTTGTCGAAGGCCTTCGAGAAGGTCTGCGTGTCGATCGTCGCCGACGTGATCAGCAGCTTCAGGTCCGGGCGTTCCTTCAACAACCCCTTCAGGTACCCCAGCAGGAAGTCGATGTTCAGGCTCCGCTCGTGGGCCTCGTCGAGGATGATGGCGTTGTACTCGGTCAGCAATGGATCGCCCTGGATCTCCGCCAGCAGCATGCCGTCCGTCATCAGCTTGATGTACGTGTCATCCCCGGACCGGTCGTCGAACCGGATCTTGCATCCGACCTCACGTCCCCATCCCACCTGCAACTCCTCGGCGATCCGTTGCGAGATCGAGGTTGCCGCCACGCGCCGTGGCTGGGTGCAACCGATCTTCGCCTCGATCCCCAACCCGGCCTCCAGGCACATCTTGGGAATCTGGGTCGTCTTCCCGGAACCCGTCTCCCCCGCCACCACCACCACCTGATGCGCCCGGATGGCCGCGACGATGTCGTCCTTGCGGGCCGTGATGGGAAGATCCGGGGGATACGTGGGCAACGGGGCATGGGCGGCCCGGAGGGAACGCATCTCCGCCGATTTGCGGGCCTCGGCCAACAATCGGTCCAACAAGGCGTCGTGCGCGGCCGCGTGATGATGGTCCCGGACCAATCGGACCATGCGTGACCCCAGCCGCACCCAGTCCCACAACAGGCACTGGGGCAGCAGCGATTTCAGTTCTTCTACCCGGGCATCGTTCATCCGCGAGCCGCGGACCCTGCCAGAACCGCCGTGAGATCCAAGTTTCAACGCCTCGCATGGTAGTCGACGACGTCAGGAGGCGATCGGGGTCGGGGACTTGGAACCTTCACCACAGCCTCGTCACCTCGTCTGCTACGCATCGGGTGGGTAGTCGACGACGTCAGGAGGCGATCGGGGTTGGGGACTTGGAACCTTCACCACAGCCTCGTCACCTCGTCTGCTACGCATCGGGTGGGTAGTCGACGACGTCAGGAGGCAGTGGATGAAGCCCGAAGTTTGAGTTTTGAAGATTCAAGACCTGGCTCGTTGGCTAGGAACGGGGTGGTGACGTCCTCGTCGCCGTTCCAGCGCCTTTCTCAGGGCGGTGAGGACATCGCCGCCCCCAAGCCACCCTGCCTCCAGGGGCAGGGTTGGGATTGGTTCAAACTTGAACCTTCAAACTTGAATCCGTCTCCCCAAGACTCCCGCCCATGTCCCCTCTGTCCACCGCATGCATCGGCTCCGTCGCAGCCTCCCTGCTTGTCCCGTTCGCGCTGGTGGAGGCCGCCGGTCCGCAATGGGTCCTCTCCGCCAACGAGAACAAGCTCGATCTCGCCACCGGTTCGCAGCGCGTCTTCCATGACGCCCCGCCCGACTCCCTTACCCTCCTCGATTTCGCGGTGTTCCCGCCCCGCACCCGGCACCTCACCAACATCTCCAACACCGTCCTCGGCCCGCCTTCCAACGTCACCTTCAGCCCCGATGGTTCCTTCGCGCTGGTGGCCGATTCCATCGTCCTTGACCGCTCGCGCACCAATGGATGGAGCCCAGCCCGGCACATCCACGTCCTCGACCTCCGGCAGGACCCACCCGTCGTCACCTCCACCACGGACACCGGCCTCCAGCCCTCGGGAATCTCATTCCATCCAGATGGCCGTCGCCTGGCCGCTGCCAACCGCGCCGACGGCACCGTGTCCTCGTTCACGTTCGCCAACGGCCAACTCCGTCACGTGGAGGCCCTCCGCATCGCCGATCCTGCCGCCGAAGTTGCCGATGTCTCCTGCAGTCCCGACGGCCGCTGGGTGGTGGCCTCCATCAACAAGGCCTCCGTCCTCGCCGTCCTCCGCTGGGATGGGGATCGCCTCGTCGACACGCAGCGCCGGATCTCCGTCTGCGGACGACCGTATCGGGTGCGGTTCACTCCCGATGGCCGATTCGTGCTCACTGCGGGTGGCGGTGCAGGCAATGGCGACGACGTCGACGCCCTGTCCGTCGTCCAGGTCACCGGCGACTCCTTCCGGACCACGCAATACCTGCCCCTCGCTTCCGGCCCCGAAAGCTTCGAACTGAGTCCCGACGGCAAGCTCGGCGTCGCCGTCCTGATGAATGGATCCAACACGGCCCCCGGCGGCCCGTTGTTCAAGGACCACGGCCTGATCGTCCTGTTCGGACGCGAGGGCGATCGATGGGTGCACCGTCAGACATTGCCCACGGGTCGGATCCCGGAAGGCGTGGTCTTCACGCCGGATGGCCGCCATGTGGTGGTGCAATGCCATCCCGACCGCGAACTCCGCGTCTACAAGGTCTCGAGCTCCAAACTGAAGGAAAGCCCGGTCCGGATCCCCGTCCCCGGCATGCCCGCTGGCATGGCCGCCGGCCCGCGACGGTAGCCGAATCCGCAGGACCACAAGCCTCCCTTCCCCCAATCCCGGGCGCATCTTGACACTGCCCCCATAAGGAACGGGGTGGCGACGTCCTCGTCGCCGTTCCAAAGCCGTTCCCAATGGCGATGAGGACATCGCCGCCCCGAATCCTTTCCAAAAGGGGGCAGTGTCAAGATGCGCACCCCAATTCCTGCCAACACATGGTTCATTTGCATCCGCACGTCGCATATGCGACGTCCAGTTGCGAATCCACCCGCCCGTCCCTCAGGGTCAAGACTCACAATCCGCGCCGCAGCTTGCCGTCCAGACCGATCACCCGCACCTCAGCGCTCTGGTGGTTCCAGTCGAGGTGGATCATCCGGATGTTCCGGGCGGCGAGTTCAGCCCGTTGGGTGGCGTTCACCGCTGGATCGGCCGCGGGCTCGAAGAGGTATTCCTCGGAGAAGTTGTGATGGAAGGGATGGTACGTCTGCGCCGCATCGGCGCGCAGTTCCAGCGGTTCCGTCGTCAGACCGGTGATGGTGGTCCCAACCCACCCAATACACGGCGCCGTATACCCCGCGACCACCCCGCGCGGCGGATCCGGCCAATAGAACCGGGCTACCACCAACGCACCCAACCCCAGGCCCATCCGGCGCTCCTGCAGCAGGCTCTCCGGCGTCACCACCGGACACGGCACCAGATGGACGACATCCTGCGTCGTGGTGGCGTCCCCATTCCAATCCACCACCGGCTGCGGCGTCCCGTAGTCGCTGATGGCGCGGAAGGTCAATTCCTCGGTGAACAGCACCGGAATCTGGTTTGCGGTCATGGTTGTCGGCACGACCATTTCCAAGGTCCAGCGCCGCCGCGTGGCACCGCTTCCAATCTCAAACCAGTCGTGGGTGCCGTCGCTCGTCCTGAGGAACCCCGCACCCGGCCAACCCGAGGGTCCATTCGTCCAACGGACCGGATCCAGAGGCCGATCCTCCACCACTTCCGCTGACCGCAGCAGCGTGTTCCGAAGTCGTGCGCTGGTGAGCAGGGTCGATTGCAAGGACACCGACCACCGCGCCTTCATCCGATGCATGGCGAACACATTCCCGAACTCCGCCTGGGCGACACACAGGTCGACCGGCGCATTGAGCAGGATGGGTGTCACCGATCCGCCGGTCGCCGCCTTCGGCAACGGCCGCACCTGCTTCACCTGCCATCCGCGCGCCCGCGACTTCTTGAACTCGAAATCCAACGCGAACGACGTCTTCCCACCCGTCAACGGGGCGTAGGCATCGGCCACGCGGTTGAACAGGCGTCCGAACGTGTCGTACTCCGACTCCCACTTCAGGATCGTCGCTCCCAGCGGCACCCTGGAGGAACCCTCCCGCAACGCGGACGCATAGGACGTCCCGAACCGATACCCCTCGACGACCTCCGGACGCGCGGTGCTGTCCGGGTTGGTCACAGACTCCGCCCCGACCTGTGTCACCATCCGCCAATCCGACGAGTGGGAACCGCCAAATCCAGCGTTCCAGTCCAACGTGGTCACCCCATTGGCCAATTCATCGGAATCGGGGAACGACTCATGGACCAACACCGCCATCCCAACCTTCGACTCGTCCACACCGAGACGCCGACGCTCCAGGAACGCGTTGTCATTGTAGAAGCTCGCGTAGACCCGCTGGATCGCGCGGAACACACCGCGTTCCTCCGCCTCCGAAGGATCACACGCCGAGGGTCCGGTCGTGTCGCCGTCGAGATCGTCCGTCAGGCATCCGCTGTAGCTGTCGTACAACCCCGCCCCCGTGAACTGTTCCGTGTCCTCCACATTGGTCGAACTCCGGAACCGGATCTTCCGGTCCACCGGCACGCCACTTCCCTGAAGCAGGGCAACAATCGCCGCCTGCTGCGCAGGACTGAACCGCGCCGTTCTGCGGATCAGGTCCCGCACCGCGGCCAATTGTGTGGTCACGGCGGCCACGTCCGCGGGCGGATAAGTGACCGCGCCTACCCTCCGGGCGATCTCCTCCTGCAAAGTCCGCCCCCCGGCAACGGTCTGGCTCATGAAGTCGTCCCAGAGGTCGAAGGTCAGGGCGATGGCCACGGGCGAATTCGTCGGCAACACCCGACGCAACACGCCGAAGTTCGCCGCCTTGCCGCCCACCCACTTCACATCAGCGGGTTTCAGGTTCGTGGTGTTCGTCCAGTACGCCCCCAACCGTGCCTTCGGCGTGATCTGGAGCGGCTTGACGCTCTTGCGCGCGGCAATCGCATCGCGCAAGGACGAGTCCAGTTCACCGGTCAGATCCACCACCTCCACCTGCCCCGCAAAGCCGTCCGCCCGAACCGCCACCTCCCGGCCCGACCATCCCGGCAAACCGGCACGCACCACCGCATCCGAGGGCCAGCCAAAGGGAACGCCATACGTCCGGGCGAGGATCGCCACGTGGGAATTCGGGGTCGCCGGGGTGAGCGTCACGATGCCCGCCACGAACGGTACCTCTGCCGGGACCACGTCCGTCAGCAGGATATCAGTTGGACGCAACATCCCGGAGGCATACGCCGCGGCAATGCCCGTCGAGGGCAGCGAGACCAACCGCCCCACCGCCCAGCCCGGACTGTAGATTGCATCGCCGCGTTGCCACCGTTCCGCGCCCGTGACCGCCACGCCCTGCCCTTCGAGCCAATCCCGCTCCCGCGCCACCATGGTCGACTGCTCCGCCGTCGGCACGTAGAACGCCT
The DNA here is from genome assembly GCA_965283655.1 of Limisphaerales bacterium. Taxonomy (GTDB): domain Bacteria; phylum Verrucomicrobiota; class Verrucomicrobiia; order Limisphaerales; family UBA9464; genus UBA6176. The sequence continues at coordinate 6,944 of CBDIPJ010000006.1, forward strand.
GCCACCCGGGCGGGGCCTGCACCGCCGCCATCACACGACGGAGGACGGAGACCAACTCCTCCCGACCGAACGCATCGCGACCCACCAACTGGATCCCGTACTCGGGCGTCAAGGTCCCCGGAGGCACCAGCACCGCGCCCAGGATCGCCACACGGTTCGAGGCGTTCAGCGTCATGGCGTCGAACTGCGCCCGGGTCGTGCCCTTGAACACCGGCAACCGCAACTGCGCCCAGTCATGATGGAACGTCCGCAGGCGGCTGTCCTGAAACCACACCCGATCCGGCTCCGACAGCACGATTGCAAACTTCACCCACCGGATCGCCGGCGTGAACGAGAACAGATCCGGATCCGCGTTCGTGAACGGATCCAATGGAAGCCGGAGGTGATTGCGTCCGTCATCGGCGCTTCCGATCGCCCGCGACCGGAGCCGCAGGAATCCCTGATCCCGCAATTCGCCCACGCCCGTGTCGGTGAACCCCCAGTCGGCATGATGCAGCACCGCGGCGGTCGACCACTCGACCAGGTTGGTGGAACGTTCCAGCGTGTGGACCTGATTCGTGGCCCCATCGCCCCGGAAGGTGATCCACCCATCGGTCCGCTGAACCGGCAGATCCAGCACGGCAGCGTGCGTGCATGCCGCCGCCAACCACGCCACCCAAAGGGCAAATCCACATCGTCGCATCATCACCATGATCTCCTATGGCCGCATCTTGCCCGAGCGGACCTCCACCCGACATCCCGAAACAGGCCAATCCCGGAACAACCCCTGGAAGAAACGGCGTGGCGACGGCTTGGTCGCCGCTTCAGAACCCTTCTCCGGGCCATGAGGACATCGCCGCCACAAAGGCATTCCCTGCGGGTACGATGTCGGGAGGCGGATTCCCAAAATCACATTGGTTTAAAAATCTTCTGAAAACGGTTTGACGCATTGGAAGGTCCCACACTAATTTGCGCGCCCGTTACGGATCCAGAGTAGCTCAATGGTAGAGCACGCGGCTGTTAACCGTGTGGTTGTAGGTTCGAGCCCTACCTCTGGAGCCAACCTTCGGCAACCTTCGCCGAAGTCCCCAATCGGGTTTTCTTCCCTTCGGCTTTCGCCGCCATTCGCACCGCGTTGCGGTCTACTCTTCGACGCCGTGGTCCCCGTGACCTCCGCGACAGATCCAGTCTGAAGCGAGCACCCGGGAACTCCCCCTTGGAGGCCGGGTGCCCCCACCCGGCGTTGTCCATTCCCGCCGCGTGGGGGCACGCGGCCTCCAACCTCGGGTGTCTAAAACAACAAGGCCGGGCGCGTCTCGAGGACGTGCCCGGCCTTTTTCATTCCGAGGAACCAGCGCCGCTTACATGTGGGCGATGATGTTGTCGCCGAACTCGGAGCACTTGATCTGCGTGCCGCCTTCCATCAACCGCGCGAAGTCATACGTCACGCGCTTGCTGCCAATCGCGCCATTCAGGCCCTTCAGGATGAGGTCCGCCACCTCGATCCAGCCCAGGTGCCGGAACATCATTTCACCGGAGAGGATCACCGATCCCGGATTCACCATGTCCTTGTTCGCATACTTCGGCGCGGTGCCGTGCGTCGCCTCGAAGATCGCGTGGCCGGTGACGTAGTTGATGTTGCCGCCCGGCGCGATGCCGATGCCGCCCACCTGCGCCGCCAGCGCGTCCGAGAGGTAATCGCCGTTCAGGTTCAACGTGGCGATCACGTCGAAATCCTCGGGCCGCGTGAGCACCTGCTGCAACGCGATGTCGGCGATGGAGTCCTTCACGAGGACCGCGCCCCCGGCCAGCGCCGCCTTCTGCTCGGCGTTGGCGGCTTCCTCGCCCTGCGCCTTCTTCGTCTTCTCCCACTGGGCCCAGGTGTACACCTTGCTGCCGAAATTCTCGGTCGCCACGGCGTAGCCCCAGTCACGGAAGGCACCTTCCGTGTACTTCATGATGTTGCCCTTGTGCACGAGCGTGACGGACTTGCGGCCGTTGCGCAGCGCGTAGTCGATCGCCGAGGTCACCAGACGCGTGGTCCCGGACCAGCTCACCGGCTTGATGCCGACGCCCACCTTCACGGAGCTGTCCACACCTTCAATGCCCGCGCTCTTCCAGAAGTCTTCAGCCTTCGCCACGGTCCCAAACCGGATCTTGTTGAAGTCCTTCGGGAATTCCTTGGCGATGAAATCCAGCACCTTCTGGGCTTCGGGCGTTCCCGCCGCGAACTCGATGCCCGCGTAGATGTCCTCGGTGTTTTCACGGAAGATCACCATGTCGACCTTCTCAGGCCGCTTCACCGGGCTCGGAACGCCCGTGAAGTACTGCACCGGCCGCAGGCAGACGTACAGGTCCAGCATCTGCCGCAAGGCGACGTTCAGCGACCGGATGCCACCGCCCACCGGCGTGGTCAGCGGCCCCTTGATTCCGACGAGGAATTCCTTGAACGCGTCGACGGTGTCATCCGGCAGCCAGTTGTTGAAACGCTTGAACGACTCCTCACCGGCGAAGACCTCCATCCACGAAACCTTGCGGGTTCCACCGTAGGCCTTGGCCACGGCGGCATCGAACACCCGCTCGCTGGAGGCCCAGATGTCGGGTCCGGTGCCGTCACCACGGATGAACGGAAGGATGGGGTTGGCGGGAACCTGGAGCTTGCCGCCGGCGATGGTGATCTTCTCGCCTGCGGGCACAGAACAAGTGGTATACGGCATGGTTTACGGAAAGTTGAATCCTGGCTTCCGGACGCGCTCGCCGCGACCGGGTGCCGACCCATGGTCTAGTGCCCCCCCAGCCCAAGGGCAAGTTTCCAGTTCCTCCCGCGCCGGGCGCTTCTCGGCACTGCCCCCCCGCATGGAACGGGGTGACGACGTCCTCGTCGCCGTTCCAGAACGATTCCCACGGCGATGAGGACATCGCCGCCCCGAAACCATTCCCAAAGGGGGGAAGTGTCCATCTGCGGCTCCTTCCACTCCGGGTGAGGGCACCCGGCCTTCAATCTGGAAGCTCGGTTCTGGCAACTGGAAACTCCCCTCCCGGCCTCCCGCGCCCCCTCCGGAATTGCAGATTGGCCGACGTCCCGCCATGGTTCCCGACACACCTCGGTCAATCCACCTTGCTCATGAATCCGCACCCCACCCCCTCCCGTGCCGGCTTCGTCGCCGCCCTTTGCCTCGGCCAGGCCCTCCTGATCCCCTCCGTGCAGGCACAATCCGACAACTTCAGCGACGGCAACGACACAGGATGGATCCGATACACTCCGCTCGCCCCGTTCGGAGCCGGGGGAACCCACGCCATCGTCGACGGCAGCTACCGCCTGACCGCCCCCGCGAGCCCCAACCCCGACTTCCTCGGGCCCGCCCGCATCGGCAGCCTCTTTCCGAATGCCAACTTCAACCGAGCCCAGGTCGAGGTCGACATCTTCGGCTGGAACTCGGCACTCACCCAATCCGTCGGCGTTTTCGCCCGCGCCGCTGAACTCGGCCTGGGGACCACCACCGGATACACGTACAATTACAACGTCGTTTCCGGCTTCCACCAGATCAACATGGTGCTCAACGAAGCCGCCTCCCGCGTCGTCAACGAATCCCGCTACCCCCTCAACCCGGATCACCGTTACCGGATGATCTTCACCGCCACCGGAAACCAGTTCCTCGGACGGCTCTACTCCGCCACCAACAGCTCCCTGCCCGTCCATTCCCTCTTCGGAACCGACGACACCCACGCTTCCGGCCGCTCCGGCGTCTTCGTCTACGCCATCAATGTCACCCACGGCGTCGACACCCGATTCGACAACTACGTCGCCAGCACCCCCGCCCAGGTCCGCTCCACCTTCATGGACGCCGTGCCCGCCGTTGGCGAAATCCCCACCGAACCCGTCGCCTCCATCCTCGTCCGTCTCGCCCAGGTCGAAACCACCCTGCAAACCGATTCAATCCGCCTGACCATCGACGGCCAGACCGTTCCCCACGACGTCACCGAGTTCGATTCCATCGTGACCGTCGGACACACCCCGCCGACCCCGCTGGATCCGACCAAGCCCCACCAGGCCATCCTCCGCGTCCGCGACGAACTCGGTGAACAGACGTTCACGTGGGATTTCGGCACGCCTGCAGCCGTCACCCCCACGCTCTTCGCCGCTGCCAACCTTCAGGACGCCTTCCAACCGGAAGCCAACGCCGTCCTGGATGCCACTTCCAAACGCTTCACCGCGCCCGTCGTCGGCCATCAGCGCTTCTACCGGATCCAGGATGCCGCCCAACGGACCCTCAAGTCGGTCACCGTCGTTGGAAACAACGTCCAGATCGCCTTCGAATAACCCTCCATGTCCCGATCCGCCGACGGCACCCCACCTCGATTCACGACCACCGACACCCGTCACATGCGGCGGGCGCTCGCCCTCGCCCGACGTGCCCTCGGCCAGACACGACCCAACCCGATGGTCGGCGCCGTCCTCGTGCGGGACGGTGAAGTCCTCGGCGAAGGCTGGCATCACAAGGCCGGACAACCCCACGCCGAGATCGAGGCCCTCCGCGACGCCGACCGGAAGGGGCACGCCACACGCGGCGCCACCGCCTACGTCACCCTCGAACCCTGCTGCACCCACGGCCGCACTCCGCCCTGTACCGACGCCCTCATCGCCGCCGGCATCGCACGGGTGGTGGTCGCCGCCACCGATCCCAACCCGGCCCATGCCGGGCACGGCTTCGACATCCTTCGCCATGCCGGTATCGAGGTCGAAGCCGGCCTCCTCGCGAACGAGGCCACGCGACTGAACTTCGGGTTCAACCACTGGATCCTCCACCGCACCCCCTGCGTCACGCTGAAGGCCGCCTTCACACTCGACGGCAAGATCGCCACCCGCACGGGCGAATCCCGGTGGATCACCGGCCCGGCCGCCCGGACCCGCGTCATGCAATTGCGCGGCACCCACGACGCCATCCTCGTCGGCATCCAGACCGTCCTCGCAGACAACCCATCCCTCACAATCCGACTGGGCCGACGGGAACGATCCCCGCTCCGGATCATCCTCGACACCCAGGCGCGCACGCCGATCGACGCACGCGTGGTTTCCGACGCCTTCGCGGCAAACACCATCGTGGTCACCGGTCCGGACGCGCCCCCGGAACGCGTCACGGCCCTGCGCGAGCGCGCCACCGTCTGGACCGCGCCCCTCGCCGGTGGGCGCATTGATCTGCGTTGGTTGATCGCCGAACTCGGCCGGGTTCCGATCACCAGTCTCCTCGTGGAAGGCGGCGGCGAAGTGCATGCTTCCTTCCTGCGCGACGGCCTCGCCCACCGCACCGCATTCTTCTATGCCCCCAAGGTTTTCGGTGGCGCGGACGCCCCTCGCGGCATCGCTGGCGATGGCTTCCAGTCCCTCGAAACCGCCCCGGTCCTCATCAACCTGCGGCACCGACGCATCGGACCCGACCTGCTCGTCGAGGCCGATCTGAAGTTCACCAGCGGAACACCATCTGGTGGACCCGGCACTCCTGAAGTCCGCTCACGCCCAGCCCCAGCAGTCGCAACGGCCGATGCACCAACCGGTGCTGCGCCAGCAACCAGCACCCCAGACGGTAGACATCGCGGGCCTGGTTGATCGGTTCCTCCACGGAGACCTGCCGGGTCAGGGTCGTGAAGTCCGTATAGCGCACCTTGACCTGCACCGTCAGCGCCGCCAGTTGGCGACGTTCCATCCGGCCTGCAATGTCCGCCGCCTGTTCCCGCAGGCATTGCCGCAGGATCACCCGATCCTCCGTATCGCGATCGAAGGTGTTCTCGGCACTGATGCTCTTGACCTCATCCCCGAGTTCCAGCGGCCGGTCGTCCTGCCCCAGGGCGAACTGCTTCAACACCGGTCCCCACGACCCAACCAGAGCCCTCAGGTCTCCCGGATGATCCTGAAGGTCCCCGACCGTCTTCAATCCAGCGTCCACGAGCGCCTTCTCCGTCACCGTGCCCACGCCGTGGAGCGCACGCACCGGCAACGGCCGCAGGAAGGCCACCTTCTCCGACTCCCGGATCAGCGTCAGTCCCGCCGGCTTCCGGAAATCGCTTCCCAACTTCGCCAGCAGTTTGTTCGACGCCACCCCGATGCTCGCCGTCAGACCTCGCTCACTTGCGATGCGTTCCTGAAGGACACGCGCCAACGGCATCGCACGCTCCAACGCGTCATCCGCTCCTCCGGCTCCATCCCCGCAGATCCCGCTGAAGTCGAGGTACGCTTCGTCCACCGAGACCTGCTGGATCTGTGCCCCCGTCTCTCCAACCAATGCCATGATGGCCCGCGACTCCTCGCGATAATGGTCCATCCGCGGTCTCAGGAACACGCCGCCCGGGCACAACCGCGCCGCGGTCCGACTCGGCATCGCTGATCTGACACCGAACTTCCGCGCCTCATAACTCGCCGCGCAAACCACCCCACGTTGATCCCCCGGTGCTCCCACGATCACCGGCTTCCCCTTCAACTCCGGACGATCGCGCTGCTCCACGGAGGCGTAGAACGCGTCCATGTCGAGGTGGAGGATCACCCGCTGCATCGCCACGGATCCTGCAACCTGGCCAACCCACATTCAACCCACAGCCCGACCGCGACGAAAGAAGCCCCACGCCAGACCAACCCCCACGGCGCCCAGACCAACCATTCCTCCGGACGCCTCCGGCAACGCGATCAACGTCACCTGCACACCCCAGTTCGACGAGTACGCGCTGCTGTTGGTCGGCACCACCACCTGCTGGAAGGTCCAGAACCGGTTCGAATCCAGCGGATCTGGCACCGTCGTGCTCCAATCCCCCCACCGGTTCCGGTTGTTCGCATTGATCAACTGGTGTGACTGCGTCCCCTCGAACAAGACCAGTCCCGTCATCGACCCAAAACTCGTGACGCCACCCACCGTCCGGCCGATGTACGCCATCGAACCGGGATACTCGGTGGCCGACGTCGTCGCCGTGGTCACCAGCACATCGCCGGCCTCATTGAGGGAGATCGACGGGAAAATGAGGCTGCGCTGGGGATCGCTGATCACTCCGTTTTGCAGCACCGATCCGTCCGCCGCGAGTTGCGTCCAGAAGATGTCGACCAACCCATCTCCCGTCTGGTCTGCCGAATGCGCCAGCCACGTCGTGCCATTCCGCATCACCGGTTGCGACAGGAGAACCGTGCTGCCGATGTCGAGCGAACGCGCCCCATCCGGTTGCGCGCCCTCTGTCGGATTGAACCCGATCGTCCGGCTCTGTGGGAACGAGACCGTGTCGTTCGCCGAGTTCCCATTGAACACCGCACCCGCGCCACCCGTGCCGGTCACCGTCGCCTGCTTGTACGCCAGGCCAACCCCCGTCGACAGCGAACCCGCGTACAACGTCGCCCGTCCACTGCCTCCCGAACCATCCAGGTCGTTCACCGGATGCAGGAAATACCCATTCACCCCGAAGGGCAGTTCCCGGAAGATGGTGGCATTGGCCACCGTCGGCACCGCCTTCACGAGGTCCGTGACGGGAAAGTTCGCCACGCTGATCGTCGGACTCGCCCCACCCATGTTCGCCGAGACCACCAGCGACCCGGCGTTCAGTCCGATCATCGCAAAGTCCGCACCACTCGAGGTGCTTCCCGACGGAAGCGCCACGTTCACCCGGAATCCGTTCCACCCGTCCCGCGGATCCGATGTCTTGCTCACCCCGACGAGGACATTTCGCCCGGTGGCCTCCACCGCAGCCGTGAACCACCGCTCCGACACCGGATCGTACAAAACCCGGGGATCCACCGGCGCAGGCAGGTTGATCCCCATCGCCGCCCAGAACAACAGGCTGGTCTGACCTTGCTGCAGCGTTCCCGCGCGATCGTAGACCGCCCACCGCCCGTTGGTCACCACCATCACCTGCGTCTCGGAAACCGCCCCCGAAGGATCCGGCGGGTTCGAGAACCCGGACGTCTCCCGGGTATTCCCGAGCCAGCTTGAAATCACGGCCTGCCCTTGCAACGACGACGCCGAAATGCAGACCAACAACCCTCCCAATATCCCTAAATCCCTAACCACGGCGCGAGCCAACGCACAACCCACCCCCCTGACAAGGACCAAGTCCAGACCCGGCCTTCACACTTGTCTCTTCACACTTCAAAACTTCCTCCCCACAGCCTCCTCACGTCGGCTGCTACGATCGTAGCGGACGAGGTCACGAGGCAGATCCCGGCCTTCAAACTTGAATCTTCACACTTCAAACTTCCTCCCCACCACCGGCACCGCTTGCCGCAACACCCGGACCCGCATCGGCGTCTCCCCCACCACGTCCCCGTCCAATGCCACCGGTTGGGGCGTGGCCGCATCCACCTCCATCCAGCCCGACCGGAAATAGTCCACGCGCGGATGCCGGATATGGGTCCCCTGGGTCAACCGGATGAACTGTCGGGCAATCGCCGCGCGCCCCAACGCCCGGATCAGGCTGACGTCCGAAAGCCCGTCCGCCAGGTCGGCTCCCGGAGCAATCCGCATCCCACCGCCCCCCGCGTGCGGCGCGTTCGCGGCCAACGCCACCACCAGCGGTTCTTCGATCTGCCCCCGTTCCGTTGAGACCCGGAGCGGTACCGGTTGCCACTTCGCCAACGCACGGAAGAACCCCACGGAATAGCTCAATTGCGGTCCGAACCACCGCTTCACCCGGGGTGTGGTGTACCGAAGGATGTCACTCGCAAACCCCACCGCCGCGAACAGGAACCCGTGCCGAACCACCTCACGCCCCCCCGCACGACACCGCACCTCCAGCACGTCCATCCGACGCACCCGATCGGGACCGCCGGCTTGGTACCCCCGCAACGCCTTCAACACCTCCGCCTCCCGCCGCAACCCCAGGTGCCGGGCCACGTCATTCCCAGTACCAAACGAAACCGGGGCCACCGCCCCCACGCCTCCCTTGTCCGCCGTCAGCATTCCCCCAACCACCTCGCAAAAGGTTCCGTCGCCTCCCACGGCCAGCAGGACATCCACCTCCCCCGCCAGCGCCTGCGCGCAGGCCACACCACCCCCGGGTCCTGTCGTCTCCACCATCCGCACCCCGTGCCCATCCCGGGCCAACGCCTCCCGGAACTGACGCAGGCGCACCCCTTGATCCCGACCGGCATTCGCCTTCGGATTCACCACCATCCCGATCGTCAACGCATTCCCCATGTCCGTTCCTCGGTGTCACACCACGACCACGTCGCCGGTCAGGCTGGCAGGGGCTTCCGCGCAAAGCAGGCTTCCAATGGTCACCCGTGCAATCTCGCTCAACGCCTCGTGCGTCAGGAAGGCCTGATGCGACGTGACCAACACGTTCGGAAAGGACAGCAAAAGGGTCAACTCATCGTCCTGCAGGACGCGCCCGGAATGATCCTCGAAGAACACCCCTTCCTCCTCCTCGTAGACATCCAACGCCACCCCACCCAATCGTCCCGCCTTCAACGCCTGGATCAGTGCCGTGCTGTCGATCAGCTTCCCACGACTCGTGTTGACGACGAACGCGCCCGGTCGCATCCGCCCCAGACTGGTCTCGTTCAGCAGGTGGTGCGTCGCCGGCGTCAATGGGAGGTGCAACGTCAGGATGTCACACCCCGACATCACCGTCTCCATGTCCGCATACACCACGCCATGCGTTGCCGCCCACGCCAGTTGCGGCATCGGGTCGTAGGCAATGACCGAACACCCGAAACCGCGAAAGATCTGAGCCGCGATCCGCCCGATCTTCCCGGTCCCCAGGACGCCGACGGTCTTCCCGTACAGGTCGAATCCCACCAGTCCGCTCAGGGAAAAGTTGTGCTCCCGCACGCGGTTGTAGGCGCGATGGATCTTGCGGTTGAGCGCCAGCAACAGGGCCACCGTATGCTCAGCCACCGCATGCGGCGAATAGGCGGGCACGCGAACCACCCGCAAACCCAACTCGCGAGCCACTGCCAGGTCCACGTTGTTGAAACCCGCACACCGCAGCGCCACCAACCGCACCCCCTGTCCACGCAGGATCTCCAGGCATCGACGATCCAGTCGATCGTTCACAAAGACACAGACCGCCGCGGCACCCGCGGCGGATGCCGCCGTCTCTGCCGTCAATCGGAACTCGTGGAACTGCCAGTGCAACCGACCGGCGTCCGCGTTCCGCTCAAAATACTCCCGGTCGTACGGCTTGGTATCGTAGAAGGCGACAGTGGTCATGGGACAAATCCTGGAAGAGTCTTTGGTGATAATCCGGGTGCCACCAACGGCACCACGTCCAAACCTGTCCATCACCACCTGGGATTCAACCTTGGTTCTCTCCGGTGAAATCCCCACCCCCCCTCGGGGAATTCCGCCCCGTCGCTCCACTCGCCAAAACCCCGGGCCGCCCCCATCGTCCTTCCCCATGCAAGACGACGTTCGCATCGCCCTCCTCCGACTCGCCCTCCATGCCGCGCTCGCCGATGGCATCGCATCCCCCGCCGAACGCGAGGCACTGGAACGATTGAGGAACTCCAGCCCTGCACCGCTTCCTTCGATCGACCAGATCCTCTCCAACATCCAGAGCCGTCGACTCGCCGTGCAGGAGTTGGTCAACCCATTCACCGACGATGCCACCCGTCAGGAAGCCTGGAACTCCACTCTCGCCGTCTGCGAAGCCGACGGCCCGCCCTCCCCGGCCGAGCGTTGGTTTCTCGACGAGGTCCGCTCCGCCCTCCGGTTGTCCCCCAACCCCACCGCCAACGCGGAATCCGTCGCGGAATCCGTCGCCGCCACCGTCCCCCCCGCACTGGCCACGGTTGTCCCCACGACACCGTCCCAGCCGGCCCTGACGCCGGATGCCAACGCCCTCGACAAGACCATCCTGAATCACGCGTTGCTCGCCGGTGGTCTCGAACTCCTTCCCGACACCCTCGCCACCATGGCCATCCTTCCCGTCCAGATGCGGCTCGTCTATGAGGTCGGCAAGGCCCATGGCGTCCAACTCGACCGCGGTCACATCATGGAGTTCCTGGGTGTGGTCGGGGTCGGCGTCGCTTCCCAGGTCGTCGAACGGTACGCCACCCGCTGGCTCAGCGGCCTGGCCGGGCAATTCCTCGGCGGCATCGGTCGCTCGATCGTCTCGCAGGCCACCAGTTCGGGCATGTCCTTCGCCACGACCTACGCGCTCGGCCAACTGTCACGCCAGTACTACGCCGGCGGCCGCCGCCTCGGTGCCGTGGAACTCAAGAGCCTCTTCGACGGCCTCCTCGGACAGGGCCGCCGCCTCCAGGAACAATACCTCCCGCAGATCCGTCAGCAGGGAGCCTCCCTTCGCGGCGCCAACCTCGCCCAGCTCATCCGCGGGATCTGAAGGCCGGGTGCCCCCACCCGGCGCCCCCCCACAGCCTCCTCACGTCGTCTGCTACGACCGTAGCAGACGATGTCACGAGGCTGGTCCCGGCCTTCAAACTTGAATCTGCAAAACTTCAAAACTCCAGCCACCCACATTCCCATGGCGGCCCGCGCCAAATCCCCGCATCGTCGGGCATGGTTCGTGAGCACCGTTTCCTCCCCCGGTTCTTGAGCGTGTTTGGGGCACTCGCCCTCCTCGGCAGTACCGGGTTGCAACCGCTGTCCGCCGCCGAACGCTGGTGGCCGGAATCGGTCGAGACCGCGCTCGCCCAGGCCGGCACCAACCGGGCCAACCTGGAACCCCTGCTCCTCGCCACCCCGCCCGCACAACGGGAAGGCATGGCGTTCCTCATCGAGAACATGCCGGAGCCGGACCTCCCCACGATCGACGCCGGCCTCCTCTCGACGAACACCGCCCTCGCCTACCAGGCCATGGCCTCCGCCCCCTGGGCCAAACAGATCCCGGCCGACGTCTTCCTCAACGACATCCTCCCCCACGCCTGCGCCAACGAGACCCGCGACCTCTGGCGCCCGAAACTGCGCGAGCTGAGCCTCCCGCTGGTCCAGGACTGCAAGACCCCGGGCGAAGCCGCCCGACGCCTCAACGAACGCCTCTTCCCTCTGGTCAACGTCAAGTACAACACCAAGCGCCGCCGCCCCGACCAGAGCCCTCTCGAAACCATGGAAAGCGGCATGGCCACCTGCACCGGCCTCTCCGTGCTGCTCGCCGACGCCTGCCGTGCCGTGGGTGTCCCGGCCCGGATTGTCGGAACCCCGCTCTGGGCCAACATGCGCGGCAACCATACCTGGGTGGAAATCTGGGACGGCGACTGGCACTTCCTCGGCGCAGCCGAACCCGATCCCGCCGGCCTCGATCGAGGGTGGTTCGTCCACGATGCCTCCCAGGCAAAACGCGACGAACCCAAGCACGCCATTTACGCCACCAGCTTCCGCAAGACCGGCCTGCCCTTCCCCATGGTCTGGGCCCGCAACATCCGCTGGGTCCCGGCCGTGAACGTCACCGACCGTTACACCCCGAAGGCCGCACCGGCCAGGGACGGCAAGACCCGCCTGCTGGTGAAGGTTCTCGACCGGCCCGCCGGTCGCCGCGTCAAGGCCTACGTCCACCTCATCGAGGCGGAATCCACCACCCAGGCCTGGTTCGGCACCAGCCGCGAGGAAACCGCCGACATGAACGACATCCTCCCCTTCGAGGTGAAACCCGGGAACGACTATGTCGTCACCGTCCGCTCGGGCTGGACCGAAACCCAGGCGCGCGTGAAGGCCACGGACGCCGCGGAACAGGTCGTGATCGTCCCACTGTCGTCCGTCCCCCAGATCACGCACGCCTCCCAGGCCTGCTACCTGCCAGTGTCCGGCGAACGCCCATTGGCGAAGCGGCTCCTGCCTCGGCCTTGAGCCATCTCCAGACAGTAGGAATCTCGCGCAGAGGCGCAAAGACGCTGAGGGAAAATGGAAAACGGGAGTCTGGCCCGCCTCCCATGAGGCTCACCGCTGGGTGAGTCGAAGACGCTGATTGAAAGCCCGTTTCTCTACGCGCCTCCGCGTCTCTGCGCGAGTCAACTTCCGTCCTCCAACGGCTTGGATACGGCTGAGCCTTGTCACGCGACCGCCAAGCCGCCCTTGCGCACATGGGCCGGGAGCCGGAAGTGCTCGCCATGCTTGTGCGTCAGGTTGATCAGCATCTGGGCGGCGATGATGTGGAAGCTCTGCGCCCACGCCAGCGGGGTGTTGTGCCCCAACTGTTCACCCACCCACATTTCCGGAACGTACCCCTCCGGCGTCATCGCTTTCTCCAGCATTTCGAAATACTCCACGGCCTTCCGGAAGTACCCCACCCGTTCCTCCCAGGAGAGGTGGATGGCCTGCCGCCCGAGATCAAACTCCCGGCCATACTCGGCCATCTTCGCGTAGCAGATGGACAACCAGGCCAACCCGAGCGGCCACTGCGCGGTCTCGCCCTGATGCGCAGCCAACCCCTTCCCGCAATAGACGTCCCCGGGGTACCGCCGCACGCCCCGCTCACCCACGAGGTGCGTCTCCACGTTCTTCAAAATCGTCTTCTTGGTCTCGAAATCCACGATGCTGTAGGGCCACAGCAGGCTCAACTGCGCCATGTCGTACGGCCGGCCCTCCGACTCCCGCGGCAACAGGCTCGTCAACGCCCCGTGCCCGTCCGCAATCATCCGTTCGCTCACCGGCACCAGATGCCCGATCTCGATCTTCTGCTTGTACTTGTAGTCGTAGTAGCCCTGGTCGAACCACATCATCAACCCACCCAGCACCGCCCCGAAACTGCTCGAGTGCGACTCCGGCCCCTCCTCCCAGACCCCGAAGTCCGGCTCGAAGCCCATGTTGAAGATGTAGCTCCGGATGTGCCCGATCAGCGTGAAATCCTCCGGCGTGAACCGGAACCCGTAACCCTTCCGGATCAGGTCGCCGATCTTGTACATGAACAACCCGAACACATCCAACTGGTGGTGCCCCCAGTCGTCCGTGATCGTCTCCAGCGTTGTCGGATGCACCCGCGCCGGCATGAACAGTCCCCGCTGATGCCGCACGTCCGGCTTCACGATCGACGCCTTGATGATGCGGTGGTGGTACCGTTTGAAGATGTCCAGGACCAGCCGGAGGCTCTCGACCATCCGGTCGTAGCAGCCGAGGTACTCATTCGCGTAGGTCGCGAACATGATATCCCGGATCCAGTACACGTTGTACGCGTCCCCGGATCCATCCTCCGCCGAGTACGGACTCGCCACGTAGCCACCATTGGGCCGCCGCAGCCGCTCAAGGATCTGGTAGGAAAGCCGCACGCGCTCGTCGATGGGGTGCTCGAAGAAGGATGCCATGTTGACAGGATTGGGGTTGGGGCCGGTCACGCTCCAATCCGCTTCCGGCCCGCGGCAAGATCCTGCCCCCGGCCCTGCGTCGACCGCACGCCCAAAAAACTTCCGCGTCGCACCCGCGCCCTCTCCACGGCACCCTTTCCCCGGTGAGCGAACTGTCACATGTCGATGCACGGGGCGAAGCCCGCATGGTGGATGTCACCCACAAGCCCGCCCTCTTCCGGGAGGCCGAGGCCGCGGGCGAAATCCGCCTGAATCCGGCCACCCTGGCCCTCATCGAGTCCAATCAGGTCGCCAAGGGCAACGTCCTCGCCACCGCCCGGCTCGCCGGAATCATGGCCGCCAAACGCACCGGCGAACTCATCCCCCTCTGCCACCCGCTCCCAATCACCCACTGCGAGGTCGACTTCCATATCCCCGATTCACGGGATCGCATCCAGATCACCGCCACCGCCCGGATCACCGCCGGCACCGGCATCGAGATGGAAGCGCTCACCGCCGTGTCCGTCGCCGCCCTCACGCTCTACGACATGTGCAAGGCCGTCGACAAATCCATGGTCATCGGCGAAATCCGACTCCTCCGGAAGTCCAAGCAGGCAATCCTCCCATGATCCACCACCTCCACGGCAAACTCGTCGACGCCCTCCCTTCCCTCGCCGTCATCGACGTCCACGGCGTCGGCTACGAGGTCCTCATTCCCCTCTCGTCCTTCGACCGTCTGCCACCGGTCGGACAGGAGGTCCGTCTCCTGACCCACCTCGCCGTCCGCGAGGATGCCCACATCCTGTACGGATTCATCACACCGTCCGAACGCGACCTGTTCCGGCTCCTGATCCACACCGTCAGCGGCATCGGACCCAAGATTGCCCTCGGCATCCTTTCCGGACTTTCCGTCAACGCCTTCCGTTCCGCCGTTGCGGCCCAGGACGTCAAGGCGCTCTCCGCCGTCTCCGGCGTCGGTCGAAAGACGGCCGAACGGATCGTCGTCGAACTCAAGGACAAGATCGCCGCCTTCGGTGTGGATCCCTCCACCCCCGGCAGCCCGCGCGCCATCCTTCCCGAACCGGAAGCCCGCCTGGCCGATGCCGCCGCCGCACTCGTCGCCCTGGGCTTCAAACCGACCGAAGCCCAGGAATCCGTCCGTGCCGCCGTGGCGTTGCTCGGACCCGACGCCACCGTCGAGAAGATCGTGCGCGCCTGCCTGCGCAAACCCGCCTGATGGACGCCCCTTCCGAATCCAAGCCAGCCACACCCCGAGCCAAGGGCGGCCCCGTCATTCCGTCCCAACCCAAGTGGCATGGCCGGCTCGCAGCCCACGCTGCCTTCTGGGTTGCCCGGATCCTCGCCAGCACCCTGCGCTGGTCATGGGACGATCGCGCGGGGGTCGTGGCTCCCACGCACAACCAACGGGTCATCTTTGCCACGTGGCACAATCGCATCCTGCTTTCCCCCTTCGTCTATCGACATCTGACCCGAGGAAAATCAAACCGCCGACTGGCCACACTGATCAGTGCGTCCCGTGACGGCGGGTTGATCGCCTGCGTCATGGAACTCTTCGGCCTCATCCCCGCCCGGGGTTCCTCCAGTCGCCGCGGGGCCGCCGCGCTCCTCGACCTGGTCCGCCATGCCCGCAGCGGATGCGACATCGCCATCACCCCCGACGGTCCCCGCGGTCCCCGCTACCAGGCTCAGGAAGGCATCATCGTCCTCGCCCAGGTCACCGGCCTACCCATCGTTCCCATCGCTTATCATCTCTCCTGGAAGAAGGTCCTGCGCAGCTGGGACGGGTTCCAGATTCCCCTGCCCTTCAGCCGCTGTGAGGTGACGTTCGGTGTTCCTCTCCCGGTTCCCCGTGACCTCACGCCTGAACAAGTGGCCGCCCTGCGCGCCGAGCTGGAATCCCGACTCCAGGCCATCACCCGGGATTGAGCTGGCCGCCCATCAATGGCGCATCTCGCCGATGCTCCATCGGAAGCGGGGCGGCGATGTCCTCATCGTGTGAGAAAGGATTTGGAAGGGCGACGAGGACGTCGCCTCCCCGTTTCGTGCGGGAGCAGGGTCCAGTTGCGCCCGGGGAGGGTGGCCCAGCCGTCAACGATCCACGGAAGTTCGGTTTACAAGACAGCCCGATATCCGCCATCGTGACAGGACTGGCCGCACTTGTGGCGGCCGCACGCAACGCATGAGCGAGAACATCCGTCACGATTGGTCCCTGGCTGAACTGCAGGCCCTCCACGATCTGCCCCTGCTGGAATTGGTGTTCCGCGCGGCCACCGTCCACCGGCAGCACCACAACCCGCGCGAGATGCAGGTCAGCAAGCTGATCTCCATCAAGACCGGGGCCTGCCCGGAGGACTGTTCCTACTGCGCCCAATCCTCCCGCTACTCCACCGGCGTCGCCCCGGAGAAGCTCATGGACAAGTGCCGCGTCCTCGAGATCGCCGGCCGCGCCAAGGACGCCGGGGTCTCGCGCGTGTGCCTCGGCGCCGCCTGGCGCTCCGTCCGCGATGGCGAACAATTCGACAAGGTCGTCGACATGGTACGCTCCGTGACGGACATGGGACTCGAGGTCTGCTGCACGCTGGGCATGCTTTCCACCGACCAAGCCAAGCGCCTCGAGCAGGCCGGCCTCTACGCCTACAATCACAACGTGGATTCCTCCGCGGAGTTCTACGAGACGATCATCACCACCCGCACCTACGCCGATCGGCTCCAGACCATCGACAACGTCCGCAAGACCAACGTCACCCTCTGCTCCGGCGGGATCATCGGTCTGGGCGAAACGGTGGACGACCGACTCAAGATGCTGCTGACGCTCTCGGCCATCCGGCCGCATCCGGAGTCCGTGCCCATCAACGTGCTCAGCAAGGTCGAGGGAACTCCACTGGCCAAGAACGCCGATGTTCCTTCGTGGGATGTCGTGCGGATGATCGCCACCACCCGGATCGTCATGCCGCTGTCTGACGTCCGCCTCACCGCAGGCCGCGCGCACCTGCCCGAGGGCATCCAGGCGCTCTGTTTCCTCGCCGGGGCCAATTCCATCTTCTCCAGCGAGACCGAGTTCATGCTCACGAAGGCCGTGCCCTCGCCGAGCTACGACGCGGATCAGGCCCTGCTCGCCGCCCTCGGGATGACCTTCCGCGAACCGTTCAAGCTCGGGCACCCCACGGATCGCGCCGCTGGCTGCCAGGACAACGCCTGCACGGAAACCTGCACGGCGTAAGGCCCATCCAGGGCCGCCCGTCCTCACCCCCGCACGCCCCCCAACCATTTGGCCAACAAGTTCACCTTCACACTGACCAGCGACGACCGTCGCCGCCCCCTCCCGCACAAGATCATCATTGGCCTCGGGATCAACGAATCCGTGCGCCATGTCGCGATGAAGTTCCTCGGGTGGATCCTGTTCTTCCGGGACCGCCTCTCGATCGACATGGACCTTGAGAACGACGCCATCCCATTCGTCCCGGACATCGTCGAACTGGGATACGACATGCGCCCCGTTCTCTGGGTGGAGTGCGGCGAGTGCTCGATGGCCAAGCTCCACAAGATCGCCGTCAAATGTCCGGAGGCCCGCATCTGGGTGCTGAGGGAATCCGTCGACGCCGCCCAGGCCCTCCTGAAGGCGATGAAGAAGGAGGAATTCCGCCGCGACCGCTACAGCGTCATCGCGCTCGACCCGGAGTTCTTCGAGGAGGTCTGCGGACTGGTGCGCGAACGGAACGCCTTCCACCTCTTCCGTGCCGATTTCGAGGAGCGGATCCTCCAGTGCGAACTGAACCAACTCTGGTTCGACACCACCTTCGAGGTCTTCCACTACTGACCCTTCAACCCGGAATCGGCAGTTCATCTATCCGCAGATGGCGCCGATTGCGCAGATAGGAAGGCAGAAATACCGATATCAGACCCCGGACGGGGTCTCACCTCGTGGGAGCTGTACCAACTTGATCCAAGCCCCAGATTATCTGCGTCATCTGCGTCATCTGCGGATGCAACCGTCGTTTCCAGTTTCAACGCCGTCTCCATTTCCGGAAGGCCAGGCCCATCAATTCGCTGAGTCCACGGAATCGTCCGCCCGGTTCCACCCAACGTTCGAGCACGTGGAAGAAGAAGTAGTGGACGCGGCAGGCGCTCCACACCAGCAAGGCCAGCAGCAGCGGCGGCTGCCATCCCCCGCCCGCCTGCATCCAGAGCAACCCCAGGCAGACGGCGGCAATCAACGCCAGCAGCACCGCCTTCACCCACATCCATCGGGGATCCTTGAGATCACGCATCGCGGGATTTGGACCGGACACCCGCCACACCCTCCTTCGGCGAAGGAAACAACTCCGCCAACCGCCGCGACCGGTACTCGAACATCCGCACCAACTCCGGCCGCACGATCCAGCGATCCACCAATCCTCCGCCCCAGACCGCATACTGGACGTGGTCCAGGACCCGCGTGCCACCTGCGGCCTCCTCAAAGGCGTGTTCATGCCGCCAACGCCGGTAGGGACCGCGCAACTGGATGTCGACGAACCGGTGCGGCGCCTCCCAGATCTCGAACCGCCCGCCCCACGGCATCGGCAGCCCGTGCAACCAGACGCGGTATCCAAACTCCATGCCGGCATGCCCGCAGGACGGACCGTCCTTCGGGATATCGACGCGCACCCACGGCGGCGTGAGCACCGCCAGGTTCCCGGGGTTCGCAAAAAAGGCGAACACTTCGGCCCGCGGTCGAGGCACCAGACATTCCGCTCGGTATTCCCGGATCTTCACAGTGATGGGTGGTGAACCAGCCGGCAATGCAGCGCATTCCCCAAAAGCCCCCAGGCAAGGGAGCTTCGGGGAGGCGATATCCTCATCGCCAAGGGAAAGGCCTTGGACAGGCGACGAGGACGTCGCCAACCCATTCCTCTCAACGGCATTTCCAGAGCGCGCCCCAGCGACGCCGGTTCAACCACTCCCACCCTTCGCTCACTTCGGGATGATCTTCAACTCGGTGAGCGCATTGATCAGGAATTGGAACGCGATCGCCGCCAGCAGCAGTCCCATGATCCGTTCCGCCACGCGGAGCGCAATCGGGCTCAACCAGCGCACGCCACGCGCCGAGATCGCCAGCACGGCATAACTGACGCCACATACCAGGACGATCGCGCCACCGAGCGCCAACTGCTTGCGCCAGTCGTCCGCCTTCGTGTGCAGGAGGATCACCGTCGAGATCGCCCCCGGCCCGGCAAGCATCGGCACCGCCAACGGCGTCACCGCGATGTCTTCTTTCGCCGCGCCTGCCTCCTTCTCCTCGGACGTCTCCTGCACCTTCGACCGCTGCGCCCGGACCATGTCCAGGGCCACCAACAGAAGCACCACGCTGCCCGCCATCTGGAAGGCCGGAATCGTGATGCCGAGGAACCGGAACAACGCGTTCCCAACCACCCCGAACACCAGCATCAGCAGGCACGCCACGATGCACGCCACCTTCGCCATCCGCTGGCGCTCCGGCACCGGACTGTCCGCCGTCATCGTCACGAACGCCGGCACCGTCGCGATCGGATCGACGATCACGAACAGCGAACTCAACGCCAGCAATGCAAACTCAACGACAGTCATGCCACATCACTCCACGCAGGGAACCAGCACCGCATCGGTCATCCCGTGGATGATCTTCTTGTCCGCCGGACAGATGGTCGCCAGCACGCCTCCCAGCTTCGGCCGCGCCGCATCTCCTTCCCCGGACACAAAATAATACGGACACAACCGCACGCGTCCCGGCATGGCCTTCACTTCCCCGGCTCCCGTCCACCACGCCGTCTCCACCGTGCGCGGCTTGTGGTAGCGCTGCAACAGATGCGGGTTGGTGCCCCACGCCGCCAACGCTCCATCAACCGCAACGCTCCATTCCTCCGAGCTCAGGTCGCTGCCCAGATGCACCCCGCGCGCACCCCATGCCTGCGACGAGAACCCGGAAACCTTCAGGATCAGGTCGCGCTCGCGTTGCGACAACGTCTTCAACTGCTGCCAATCCGTGATCTCGAGTCCGGGGTAGGCCGCGTGCGGCGGCAGCGGGCTCGGGTCGAGCACCCACGAGTAAGGCGTGGCCTTGAGCATCCGGTCCAGAAATCCCTCGCCCAGTTCCGCGCGCCAGAAGGGCCGCAGATTGCGGTTCCACAACAGCGCCGCCCACAGCTTCTCCTCGAAGAGCGGTTTGGGCGGTGGGGTCAGCCGGATGCGCTTCTCCGAGGCGGCCGCGAACCACGACTCAGCGTTGGGAATGTTCCCAAGGTCGAACAACTCGAAGAACCGGTACACCGCGTCCCCGTCCTGCACGCCGTTGAAATCCTGGCCCACGACCTGGAATCGATCTCCCAGCAACTGGGCCAACCACTCCATCTCCGGCCGGTACCCCGCCGATTCCTCGGAGACGACCATCCGCACCCGCGGCGCATTCCCGAAGATGGACTCGAATCCACGCAGCATGCCATCGGCACCCCCGAGCACCGGATCACCCAACCCCGCGTAGGTGGTGTTGAGCCAGTGGGTGAGCCCGATGCCGCCGGGCACCGAATCCAGTTCGGAGATCGCGATGCCGCCCTCTGTCAGCAGAACGTCGGGCCGGATCACCCGGGGAACGTCCGTCTTGAATCCCGCGTGGCGTTGCCAGGCCACCAGCGACGCCGGCTTTCCCTGATCGAGCAGTTCGGCGATCCACGCCGGTGCCTTGCCTTCCACGCTGCGCCGATACAGGAGGTTCGACGCACGATAAAACTGCAGCAGCACCCGGCCCAGCATGTCGAGATCCCGCACCATCGCCTTCCCCAGCGCCAGGGGCCGCGGCCCCACGCGCCACGTCTGGCCGGCGAACAACCCGCCCTCCGGCATCGCCGCCTTCACCTGTTGCGCCCGCTCCAGATCCGTCATGCGCGTGAACCCTGCCCGGTTCCCACCCGTGTTTGAAGCGGCTTTCTGCCCGCACACCCACCCAGGGCGCATCTTGACACAGCCCCCACGCAACGGGGTGGCGACGTCCTCGTCGCCATTCCAAAGCCATTCCCAAGGCGATGAGGACATCGCCACCCCGTCCCATGCGGGGGCAGTAGACTCAGGGACAGTTCAGCCGGTAAAATCCGCCAACCGGATCATCGGACGGCGTGATGATATGGCTGAAGACGCCACCCACCGGCGACGCGACGACAACCGGGATCCACGGGAGCGCTGGGTCGAGAACCGGCTGGTACTCGAGCCGGCATCCTCCAGCCTCTGGCCATGAAATGGTCGGCCACCCCTCGGCGGACTTTGAGAGGGTGAGTTTCGGACGCCCGGCCGGCAAAACAGGCTCAATCACCAGGTCGTTGCCGTCGCCACCGGAATAGCTGATGCGGTAAACAACCGCCTGATTCGTGACAGTGCCCCCATCCGGCAGTCCCAGGAAGCGTCCGGAGATCGGTTGAGTGCCCTGAAAGTCGACCAACCGAACCTCAGGTCCCCCCGGCGGCAATCGACGGATGTCGAGATAACCGACAACGGAACCTTGCCAGATCCAATCCTTCCGGACCGTCAGGTTGGTTTTCCCATCCGTTGCGACAAAAGAAACGCGGGTGCCGTCCCTGACTTCCATCGTGTCGCAGGACAGGTTCATCGGAGAAAGCTGGCCACCGGTCATCCGGAGCTGCGCGACATGGTTGAAGGGAGGCAGCGTCGCCGGAACGGTAAAGTTTCCGCTCGGCTTGATCTCCAGCACCGCGTCTTCCGGGAACTGATTCGATCCCGGGAGGCAATGGGGTCGCGTCTATATATTTTACATTTGACCGCGGCCCGATCGATCCACGCAACGCCTCATTTGCGGACCAGTCCGCCCGCCCTTGGCCTCCAACCGGTGAACGGCGACGGGGACGTCGCCACCCCGTTCAAGACAGAGGCGTGGGCCGGAGGCTCTGGTAAGGACGTCCATCCCGGAAAAAGCGTTGCCGCTGGTCGCGAAGCAGCGCTATTTCAACAGCACATGTTTCCCCGTTCCCGGATCCTTCAGGCCCTCGGCCTGTCGCTCGCCTGCCTCGTCGCGTCGGGATGCGCCTCGCTCTCGTCCACGGACAAGGACATCGCTGCGCACGGGGTGCACCTGTACGAGACCAACAACGTCATCCGTGTCGACCTGGATGGCCAGTTGTTCACCCAGTACCACTTCAAGGACGTTTCGCGGCCTTTCCTGTACCCACTGCTTTCCGCGGATGGCGAGCACCTGACCCGCCGCTGGCCCCAGGAGGA
The DNA here is from genome assembly GCA_965283655.1 of Limisphaerales bacterium. Classification (GTDB taxonomy): domain Bacteria; phylum Verrucomicrobiota; class Verrucomicrobiia; order Limisphaerales; family UBA9464; genus UBA6176. The sequence continues at coordinate 29,385 of CBDIPJ010000006.1, forward strand.
CGTTCCCGGCGAGGAACACGATCACCCCCATCACCACGCGATGTGGTACAGCCACGGCGACGTGAACGGCGTGGATCTCTGGAGCGAATCCGCCAAGGCCGGTCGCACCGTGCAAAAGGCCGTCATCTCCCGGAAGTCCGGCGCCAACACCGGCGAACTGACCACCCGGAACGAATGGCGCGACAAGGACGGCAAGGTCATCGCCCACGACACCCGGACCCATCGTTTCCACCGTCCGACAGGCCCCGAGCGGATCATTGATTTCGAGATCACCATCGAGGCCACGGCGGGCGAGGTGACGCTGGGGGACACCAAGGAAGGCACGTTTGCCATCCGCATGGCGGAATCGATGCGGAACAAGCAACCGAAGAACCAACCCGGGCTGGGCCACCTCACCAGTTCTCGCGGACACAAGGATGGCGAGGTCTGGGGCAAACGGGCGGAATGGGTCGATTACACCGGGCCTGTTAACGGTAAAACATACGGAATTGCCATTTTCGATCATCCGCAGAACCCCCGTTACCCCACCTGGTGGCACGCTCGCGATTATGGCCTGTTTGCTGCGAACCCGTTCGGTGTGCACGATTTTGAGAAAAGTGCGAAGGGCACGGGCGACCTGAAGATCCCGGCCGGCGGTTCCATCACGTTCCGCTATCGCGTCCTGCTGCATCCCGGAGACACGGCCTCGGCAGGAATCGCGGCTCGCTTTGACGATTTCGTGCGCGCTATAAAGGTAAAGCCATGAAAAAGCTTCTCTTCCTCCCGCTCGTCGCCCTGATCGCCGCTGGTTGCGCCTCCTCTCCCCTCGGTCTCGGTGTCGGCACCGGCATCTCTACCGGGCGTGTCTATGCCGCCGGCCAGAAGGCGGTCCTCGACGCCGACCGCACCGCCGCTCCCGATTGCCAGGACCGCAAGGTCACCAACACCGAGGTCGTGTCCGCCCCGACGGTCACCGCCACCCCCTACGATCAGGTCTACACCCACAGCCTGCCGGACGCCTCGAAGGCCACTTCCTCCCCCAGCGTTCCGCTGCGCCGGAGCGAAACCACGCACTCTGAGTACACCGAACGCTGGACAGTTTCCCGCTGCGGTGAACGTGCCAAGTATCTCGTCACCTTTCGTCCCAACGGCGAAATCAAGGTCGTTGCGGACAAATAAACCCCAACCAGTTCCTCCCTCGTCATGAATCGTCGACAGTTCCTCGCCGCCAGCTCGATCGCCGCGGCCGGTCTGGCCCTCCCGGGCTCGGCACTTGCTCGCCAGGCCGCCCGCTCACGCGTCATCGGGCCCAACGACACCATCCGCATCGCGATCGTCGGCTTCAATAGCCGCGGCAAGGACCACATCGAAGGCTTCCGGAAAGTCGCCGGGGTCAAGATCGTGGCCCTGTGCGACGTCGACAAGAAGGTGCTCGAGGCCGAAGCGAAGAAGTTCGCCGATCGCGGGGAACCGGTCGCGACCTTCACGGACGTGCGGAAGCTGCTGGAGCAGGCCGACATTGACTGCGTCTCCACGGCCACGCCGAACCACTGGCACGCGCTGCTCTCGGTGTGGGCCTGTCAGGCTGGCAAGGATGTCTACGTCGAGAAGCCCGTCTCCCACAATGCCTGGGAAGGACGCCAGATCGTCGAAGCGGCCCGGAAGTACAACCGCATCGTCCAGACCGGCACCCAGAGCCGCTCCAACCCCGGCCTCCGCGAGGCCGTCGATTGGATCCACGCCGGCAACCTCGGAAAGGTCACCGTCGCCCGCGGCCTCTGCTACAAGCCACGCCAATCCATCGGCAAGGTCTCCGCACCCACCGCCATTCCCGAACACATCGACTACGACCTCTGGTGCGGTCCGGCCCCCACGACGCCGTTGATGCGCCAGAAGCTGCATTACGATTGGCACTGGCAGTTCGTCACCGGCAACGGCGACCTCGGAAACCAGGGCATCCACCAGATGGACATCGCCCGCTGGGTCCTGCGCGAAAAGACGCTCTCCCCCGCCGTGTTCAGCATCGGCGGCCGGTTCGCGTATTCCGACGACGGCGACACCCCCAATTCCCAGTTCGTCTACCACGCGTACAAGGCAGCTCCCCTGATCTTCGAGGTGCGCGGCCTGCCCCGTTCCAAGGAATTCCACAAGGACGGCTGGGCCAAGAACATGCCCGATTACCGCGGCGCGCAGGTCGGCGTCGTCGTCGACTGCGAGGGCGGTCAGGTGGTCATCCCCTCCTACGACTCCGCCATTGCCTACGACAAGGCCGGCAAGGAAATCCGCCGATGGAAGAAGGGCGCGGACCACTACGCCAACTTCATCGACGCCGTGCGGAGCCGGAAGGCCACCGACCTCAACGCCGACATCGAGGAAGGCCACCTTTCCAGCGCCCTCTGCCATACCGGCAACATCAGCTATCTCCTCGGCGACAAGCTCCGTCCTGAAGCCATCCGCGAGCGCCTGAAGGGCGACGCCCCGGCCCTCGAAACCTTCGAGCGCCTCGCGTCGCACCTCGCCGACAACGGCGTCGACCTCGCCGCCACCCCGGCCGTCCTCGGCGCCCATCTCAAGATGGATCCGAAGACCGAACAGTTCACCAACTCGCGCGAAGCCAACATCCGCCTCAAGCGCGAGTACCGGAAGGGCTTCGAAGTGCCAGCGAAGGTGTGAGGCTGGATCTGCGGGACCACCCCAAGGTTGGCTGATGCTTCCTTGGGTTTTTCCTTTGCGTGGCCGCTGTGGCGGCCACCCCTTCAATCCACCACCACCTGGTAGAACCGGGTGGTGGCCGTGGGAGCCTCGACGAAGCGCACCTCGCGGGCAACGCCCGCGGGGATGGTGCCCACGTCCTGCCAGGCCCCGGCGTCGAGGCTTTCGCGGGCGCGCACCCGATAGGCAACCCCTGCGGATGCGTTGAAGCGGAATCCGGCCTCCCCGGATTCGAGCAGGCCCACCAGCACCGGCGGCACCGCGAGAGCCTGCACCGTCCACGTGACCGTGTCGGACCGCGTGAACTGGCCGTCCGCCACCGAGAGTTGGAGAACATAAGTTCCCGCCGCGGAGAACGCGGCCTCGGGCGTCAGCGTATCGCCGCCGTTGAAGGTCACCGTCCCGGGACCACTGACGCGCGTCCAGGCGAACACCGGAACACCGGGCGTCGCGGGCAATCCGTCATCGGTGAAGCTCCCGCGAAGCGCCGCTGTGGCAGGCAACGTCAACTGGCCATTCGCTCCGGCATCCACCACGGGTGCCTGATTGGATTCCTGGACGGTGCCCGAAAGCGCGAAGTCGAGTCCAAGGTCCGAACTGCCGGCATTCACCTGGTGCACCTCGATCGCGATCACGTTCTCGCCGTTCACCAGCAACGAGGCCGGGATCTCACGAACCACCGGCGTTGTCTCGTCCGCACCACCGATGATCTCGCTGGCAAACGTGGTGAAATCGATGTCGCCCTCTGGCATCGAGACCCGGAAGACCTCCTGTCCGTTCAGGTACACCACCGCTCCGTCATCGCGCACAATCGATGCTGTCAGGCGCGTCACCGACGCCGCATCCGCCACCGTGAACCGGTGACGGAAATAGGCCGTGCGGATGCGGTCATTGGACGGACCGCCATTGATGGGGGTCACTTCGCCATCACCGCCGTATCCCAACCGTGCGCGACCAGCACTCCAGGCCGCATCGTTGAACGTCCTTGCCCGCCACGCCGTGCCCTGGTCCTGGTTCTGGTCGAAATAACGCCACGTCGATCCCAACGGAATGAGCGTCGCGTCGCTGCCCGGACGCACCACGGTCAACTGAAGTTCGTCCGAGACCTCCCGTTCACCGTCCGAGGCAAACAAACGGAGGACATAGATCCCCGCGCCCGGCAGTTCCACGACACTGTTGCTCAGCGCGCCGTTGCGAAAAACCACGCCCCGCGGGCCGGCGACCTGCGTCCAGCGGAAGGTCACCGGGCTGCCTTCAGGAAGGCCGTCATCGATGGCGGCCCCGGCCAGCGTCACCGGCAGCGGGAAGCTTCGGCTGCTCAACTCGCGATCCGGACCCGCATCGACCCGGGGCGCACGATTCCCCGTGGCAGCACCGCCAGGTGAAGGTCCGGAAAGTGCCGCCCGCCAGGAAGCGGGATCATCCCCGAACTGCGTCGGGAAGCGCCGCTCCAATGAAACAGCCCCGAGTGTCGCGGCGGTCGGCCACGGCTCCCGATCGTTGTACCGGACAGCGTCCACCGCCACGTACGGGACCTCGATGCTCAGGACGCCGTTGTTCGTCACGCGGTTAGGTCGATCCGGCATCAACAGCTCCAACCGCTCGCCGTTCCGTTGCAACTGTCCCGGCGTCGGCCCGAAGACAGGCACCGATTCCGGGAGCCCATTGCGTTGTCGGAACAGCGTCGGATCCGACTCCGTCACCACCGCGAATCCGCCTGGAGGCAACCGCACGCCCGTCGGGAAGGCAAAGTCGAGACCGGCGATGCGCCACGTGTTCGCCGGGTTCTCCGGATCGAACAGTGCCTGCTCAATGTCCGAACGGTTCCACACCTCGACGAACGGCGCCTCGCCCGAAAGCGGTGCGAAATAAATCTCCTGCAGAACCACCGGACTCAGTCGCACGCCCGCGTTGGCTCCACCGAAACTCGGGGTCACCGCCACGACCATCGAGATCTCTCCCACCGAATTCGTCCACCGCACCAGGCTCGTGCCGTTGAAGGTCGCGCCAAAGGACACGCGATCGCTGTAGCCGGTCAGGGTGCCGTCCGCCGACGCGCTGAACAGCACGACCTCGTCGCCCGTGGAGGAGAGGCGGAAGGCATTCGTTCCCTGCGACGTGGCGTTGAACGTGGATTCATCCAGAACAAGGAATCCACCCGCGGGAACCGTTGTTCCCTCCGCAATCCGGAACTTGCGCGGCGAGCCGGCATCATCGCTCAGATACCATCCGCCGATCGGTGCTGGCGTCGGCGATGGATTGAAGAGTTCGATCGAATCCACCGCTGGAAGATCCGTGTGGGCCAACACCTCGTGGATCACGACGGGAACGATCCCCGACGCCGGATCATCCACCCCGGGCGACCCACCAACCTGCGTGCTCGCGCGCCACGAGGCGGCGGCCGCGGGTGCCGGATTGCGAACAGGATCCTTGGGCACCAGCGAGAACCCGACGCCATCCGGCGTCGTGGGCCAGGGCACTTCGGTTCCGTAGGCAACCTCGACAATGGTTTCGCCCGCGGGGTTCACCACGGCGATGCGCTCGCCCGAGTTCGACATTTGTCCGGCGTAGACCCCATCCGGGATGCGCTGCGGATACCGGCTCGTGAAGGCCACCGGGTTCTCGACCAGCAACAGGAACCGCCCCGTCTCCAGGCGCGTCCCCAGCGGGAACGTGTATTGGATGCCGCCTTCGATCCGGACGCCGGAAAGGTCGAGGACCGTGTTTCCGGCATTCTTGAGTTCGATGAACTCGAACTCGTCCTTTGAGTCGGTGGACGGCGCCGCCGGAGCCAGCGGGTGGTAATGGATCTCGCTCAACTGGAGCGCGCTGAAATCCTGCGCCACATGGAAGACCGCCTCGGTCAGCGCGCTCCACTCGTTGGTGACGCCGTCCGTGCGACGCATGCGTGCCTTGACCTGCGTGGCATTGGCGAGCACGACCGGTGCGGTGTACTGGCGGGCTCCCGCCGATTGCGCACCGCCGAGTTCACGGGGATCGGTCCCGTTCAGCGTGTAAACGAGCAGTCCATTCCCCGGCCCGGTCATCGTCAGGCCAAAGCCGTTGCTCACCACGCCGCCGTGCCGGCTCAGGACTGGCGCGGCGATATTGGGCAGGAGCGCCGGCCCGCGCAGCTGGTTGAGCACGATTCCTCCGCGCGCCGGCAGATACGTGTTCAGGACACGGTTCGCCGCGGTGAGCCAGTGGGTATCCCGGGTCAACGGGGTTCCTTGCTTGCTGTCGCCCCAGCGCGCGGATTCCGCCACCACGGGCAGGTACAGTTGGTTCGTCCGGGCTGCAAAACGGGCACGGGCAGCGTCCAGCGTCAGCGCTCCACCGTTGAAGAAGTGCCGCTGCACGCGATCCGCAACGCGCAACCGGAACTCGGGGCTGGCCCACAATTGCTGCCACAGGTACTGCGGACTCGAATACAGCACGGAATCGCCTCCGGCAGGGAGCGGACTCAGGACTCCATTGATCGTGATGAGCACACGATTCTGGTTCACATCGAGCAGGGAATGCTCCGCGTCATGCGAGATGAACCGGAATCCACCATTCAGGCCGCTCCGGTCGCGCAGGCCGTACCAGTTGTTCGGCCGCGTGTTCCCCAGGAAGTTCGAGATCGGCGCATCCAGGTTCCCTCCGAAAACGATCACCAGCATGTAGTCGATGAGGTTGTCGACATCGAGCAGGTTCTCAAACGACGCATTCACCGTCCCATCCAGGTTGCGCCCCTGCACCCGCCAGTAGGTGGTGTTGGCGGTCGCCGGGGTAATGGTCCGGCACAGGTTGTAGAGTCGGGTCCACGCGTCCATGTTGCCGTCCGTGGCGTTCAATGCGTACGGCCCTGCCTCCACCTTGATCACATCGTAATTCTCGGCGACCCCACCGAAGTACGCCTCGCCAAAGTTCGCCTCCGGTCGCTCGCAACTGTTGAAGATCCCCCAGTACACGCCGTTGATGTAAAGGTGGTAGTAGTTGCCCCGCTCTCCCTGCTGTCCCATCGCCAATTGCGTGTCGCGTGAGAATACGTCGCGGATGAACACCCCGTTCTGACCGCCACCCGGATCAAAGCTCCACGAGTAGTTCTGGAACGTCCGCAGATCGAGCGCGTCGAACTCCTCCACCCCGCCCGCGTGCAGCGGATACCGCAGCTTCGAATCGCCATACTGTTCGCGGAAGAAGAAGCGGAAGGCGTGCTTGGGATTCCCGGTGCTCCGGCTGAACCCGCCACGGATCCGCACCCCGCAATCAATCTGGAATCCTTCCCGCCCATCCGCGTGGATCAACTCCAGCGACGCCGGACGCTCCCAGTCCCGACCGTCCTGACCCGGGTTCGCAAAGATGCCCGTGCTCGTGCTGAACAGGTTCGAAAGCCCCGTCACCAAGGACATCGTTGGCAGCGCCTTCAACGCCGGGATGATCTGATCCCGGTACAGCGCCGAATCCACGATCCGGGGATCCATCCCGTAGTCATAATCCTGCGCCTGGCTCCCCGGTGTCGGCCACTCGCTCCAAGGCACCTGCCCGGAGGGTTGCTGCCGGATGACATCCGCCGGGAACAGGTAGGTGTGGGTGTCCACACCCGACGGCTGCAAACCCGTCTTGAAGGCCCCGGCCCGGATCACCACCGACCGCGCCACCCGGACCGGTGCCGTGTAGACGAAGCCAACCGTGGCCGACGGCGGGGCTCCGTTCGTCGTGTACCGGATCGTGGCGCCCGCGGTCGCACAGGTGATCTCGAGGTCGAAGGGCGTGTCGTAAACCCCGCGATCGCGGTTGAACTTCGTGTCCGCCACGAAGTCCCCCACGCCGCCCGTGTTGCCCACCCGCGGCGAGGGCGGATCGAAGTAGAACAACTGGCCCGCACGCAGCCCATAGGAGATGTCCGGCCGCTGCGGTGGATAAGTCGGGGCAAACTCCGAGGCCGCCGCCCCCCCTCGGGCCGATACAACCCCAGATACTCCCCATCCACCGAGAGACTGAAGTTCGCGTGCAATGGCGCCGCGGGATTCGTGCGGTTCTTCCCCGACGCAAACACGAGCAGGTAGCCGTTGGCCGGGATCTGCACCGACGGGAACACCCACTTCCGCGGCAGGTTCGCATCATCGGTGATCGACCATCCCTGGAGGTTCACCGGCGCCGCCCCGGCATTGAAGAGCTCGATCCAATCCGGCGTATCCCCGTCCGAATCGACCAACCCACGATTGTTGCTGGCCAGGAACTCGTTGAGGGTCACCTGCGCGAACGCGGGCGTTCCGGCCATTCCCAACACGAGCCACAGACACCGGAGGATGCGACAAGACAACTTCATGGATGCGACGAGAGAATGACAAAAACTAGCACGGACCGCGCCAGAATCACCATGGAGAGTTTCTGAAGGCCGCAATCCTCTGTCGCCTCCTCACGTCGGCGACTACCCCCCAAACGTAGCAGTCGACGTCAGGAGGCTGTGGATGCGAACCCGAAGCTCGAAGTTTCAAGCTTCAAGCCCGATGCCTCCTCACGTCGGCAACTACCCCCAAACGTAGCAGTCGACGTCAGGAGGCTGTGGATGCGAACCCGAAGCTCGAAGTTTCAAGCTTCAAGCCCGATGCCTCCTCACGTCGTCAACTACCCCCAAACGTAGCAGTCGACGTCAGGAGGCTGTGGATGCGCGCCCAACTGCCTCCTCACGTCGACAGCTACCGCCCGGCCTTCTCCCACCGATGGACCATGCGCTCCCGGTCATCCACCACCTGGACCATTCCCGCTTTCGCGAGGCTCCCCTTGAACCCGCCCACCACCAACCACTGCTCCCCGGATTTCGGACTCTCCGTCCGCTCCATGAACCCACGGGCATCGGACGCCACGATGGCCTGCCCCGACGCCGGGATCACCATGCCGGCCGGCAGCGTGAACTTCGCATCCCCCGCCAGCTTCCACCCGGAGACGTCCACCGCGAACGGATGCGTGTTCGTCAGCCGGATCCAATCCTGGTTCCGTTTCGTTCCCAACCCAACGGCCGCAATCTGGACGACACACCCCGCGGGTTGCGCGTTGGGAATTCCCGCGCTCAATCCGGTCTCCACCCCCACCTTCCGCGCGGCATTCGTCGCGCAATGCGTGACGTAGAAATGAACCCGACGCGGCTCGATGAAACGCCGTTCGAGATCGCGGATGCCGAACTCCAGCGCCCGCTCCGGTCCCTCGGAGCGCGGCGCATTCCACGACTCGCCCCACTGCTTCCGGTCGAGGGCGGCTTCGGGTGCCATCCGCGCGCGCAACCCGTCGATGTGCCTCTCCAACACCCGCTCGGAGCGGGGCGTCCCGGGTGGTTGCCAGTCGCGATCCATCAATGTCCGCATGCGCCGGACCAGCATCTCGCGGGTCGCGGGCGTGCGGATGATGGCATCATAAAGCTCGTTGTGTCCCTGGTTGCTGCCGATGTCCGATGCTCCCCAGAACGGATGGCTTCGCAGGCCGTCCTGGTCCGCCACCACGCCGCCCACCCCGAAACTCAAGCCCCACGAGACGTTCATGTCGAAGGCCACCGGACGCCACCGACCGGAACCTTCCGAGTCACGGTACAGCGAGAGGTTGGCCCAGATGTCGTCGTCCTCCTGCGTCAACCGCGCCACCGCCAGATAATTGATCACCCCGGGAAGGTCGCACCGGTCGAACACCTCGCGTGCCCGCGCATCCCCGTTACGCCGCCGCACCAGCGCCTGCGTGAACTCGAGGTAATCCCGCTCGTCCTCCTGCTTCCGGGTCTTCTTCTCGAATCCACCCGTACTCATGATGTCCGGGGTCACCGTACCGACCGCCTTGTACAGGGCGCCGTCCGGATCGAGGCCCGTCCGCTCCAGCAGTTCCTCCCCCAGAACCTGCGAGTGCATCGCCAGTTGGTAAAACTCGCCGTTCAACTGGACCCGGACCGGTTCATGGAACGGCGCGGGCACACCCGCCCGGGCCATCAGCCAGAAGGACAGGTGCTGACGCAGGTAACTCGGATCCCCCCACTCGGCCATCAGGGAGGTGTTGCGGATCCGACCGCCCCCCGAGGGATGCCGAAGCGGATGCGCCTCCGAAAATTCCAGCCGATGCGACTTCTTCGGGAACCCCGCCGTGGTGTTCCCGCGCACCTTGATCGCGACGTTGTCGTAGTACTCGCCATCCAGGAAGCACGCTGCACGCGCTCCCTGGCCGGAGTCGGCCGCGTCGACGTCCGACGGACGGATGAACAGGTGGAAGACCGGCAGCGCACTGCGGATGCCGTCTGCGCCGAGCACCGTCCCGAGATACTTCTCACCCACCCGTTCGCTCGCGGCGAGCGGCCACCGGTTGGTGGCTCCGGAATCATCCAACGCCTCAAAACGCCAGCGGACCAGGGTTCCCGGCTTCGCCCGCGAAATGGGAATCAGGCCGCTCCAGAGTCCATCACCCGCACGTTCATCGCCGTCGCGGCCCGCGTCGTTCAACGCCAGCGAAGCTTCGGACGCAAACATCGTGCGATGACGGAGCGTCACCTGCTTCACCGGGGATCCATTCGGCTCCACACGGAGGAACACAGGCAGCGGCGAGGCGAGGTTGGTTGCGGTCACGACGCCGTTGGTGGCCCCGCGCAGGATGGGTCCCGGCGAGGCCCCCGCCGGCAGGTTCTCCTTCGCCGGCGTCGGCTTCGGAAGATACCACGGTGTCCCCGTCCCCCCGTGCGCGAAGCCAAAGGAGACATCGGAAACCTGCGGCGGGTAAGAGTCACCGAACGATGTCGCCACCGAACCATCCGGCTGGAACAACGCAAGGAAGCCTCCTTCGCCCGAAAGCTTGAACGGTGCGTGCCACGGCTTCGCGGGATCGCGAGCCTCCCGACCCGAGGCAAAGATCACACGCCGCTCCCCGGGCCCCAGCGTCGCGGCGGGCAACACCCATTTGCGGGGCTTCTTGGGGTTGTCCGAGAGGCTGTAGCCACCGAGATCCACCGGGGCCGCACCTGTGTTCAGCAATTCAATCCAGTCCGGTGTCTTCCCCGTCTCGTCCTGGAGCGTGCGCGCGTTCTCCGCCATGAACTCGGAGATCACCACTGGAGACGCAGCCGAGGCGCTTGCCGCCACTCCCAGCACCCCAAGGGCACAGCGCACAAGGGACAGCAGTCCGGGGCGGGAATGGTTCGGCTCCATGGAGATCTTCGGAGCCCTTCCGGGCTGCGTTTGTTCAAAGGCCCGACGCAATCGTCACCTGGCCTCGCAGACCTTCAACCCCTTTAACCCGGTCAGCCGGCTGGGGAACGAGGGTGGATTCCCGATGCCACCCAGCTTGACCGTGATGTTGGTCTCGCCGCGAACCTTGGCTGACGCGAAGTCTGCACCCGAGCTCACCTGCCACACACGGATGGTCAATTGGGCCTCCTGCCCCGGCGCGATTGAGGGAACCCGCACCGTTCCGCCCGCAAACAATCCCGCCGTCGCGCCTTCCAGCATGGGTACCGGAGCCACGCGCTTCCACGTGGCGTCGCCTTGCAGGACTTCGAGCCCGGGATCCAGCGCGCCCGTCTTCGGGTTCCGCACCAGCACCTCGACCAGGTAACCCGCCCCTGCGATCGGTTTGCCGTCGCACCCCGTGAACGGGACCGTCCGGGACCGGTTGCTGTTGGTGAACATGAATGTCCCCTGCGACCACGCAGAGGGCACCGCGATCCACGCCGCCACGCCCACCGTCATCCACTTCAGAAGTCCAGCTCTCATGATCGATGGCCGCGAACCTGACATCACCCACCCCGGTCGCCAAGCCCCCCGTGGAAGGTTCCCTCCTCCAACGCCCCGCTTGACGCTGCCCCGCGTGGAACAGGGTGGCGAAGTCCTCGTCGCCGTTCCAAAGCCTTTCCCAAAGGGAGCAGTGACAGAACGCCCCACGTCACCAACGCAGGCTCGCATCGGGGCGCAAGGTATGGCACGGCATTGCGTCGGAATGTCCTTCGGAACGCCATCCTTGCCTCAAACCGGACTTCGCCAGCGCCTCATGGCCGCCGGCCAGGTCCTCCTGGGGCTCTGGGCACTCCTTTGCCTCACGTCCGCCGCAGAGGTCGGGACCTCCCTCAACGACCTCTCCCTCCGTGCCTGGCGGTTGGAAGACGGCCTGCCCGCTGAAACCGTCTCCACCCTGCTCCAGACCCGCGACGGCTACCTGTGGCTCGGCACCGACGAAGGCCTGATCCGGTTCGACGGCGTCCGCTTCGAGATCTTCCACAACCGCAACACGCCGGCTTTCACCCTGAACCGCGTCAGTCATCTCGCGGAAGCCTCGGATGGCTGCGTGTGGATCGCCACTTCCGGTGGGGGCATCGTCTGCAAGGATGGTCCCAACTTCCGTCGCTATGGCGCTGCGGATGGCCTCTCCAATGAACAGGTCCGCGTGCTGGCACTGGGCCGCAACGACCGCCTCTGGGCCGGGACCGACGGCGGTGGCCTGTTCCTGTTCGAGGGCGACCGCTTCCGCGCCATCCCCAGTCCCAACCCAGCCGTCCGATTCATCGTCGGCGTCGCTGAGGCCCCCGACGGCTCCGCCGTGATTGCCACGCCGCGGGCAGGCCTCTGGCGCTGGGACGGCACCACTTGGACCCGCATCGTGCCCGAGAACGCTCCGGCACCCACCCTGTGGACCGTGCTGCATCAGGGACGCGGCGGCCACATCTGGGCCGGCAGCCAACAGGGCCTCTGGAAGTACGAGGCCGGCCAACTCACCCCGGTCGAGTGGCCCGGTACCGCCCCCGGTTCCATCCAGGGCATCCTCGAATCCGAGTCCGGCGAACTGTTCGTCGGCACCCAGCGCGATCTGCACCGCCTCGCCAACGGCGTCGCCGAACGCACCCAACTCGGGGCCGGATTCTCCACCCGCGGCACCAGCATCCTCCTCAAGGATTCCGAAGGCAGCGTCTGGGCCGCCACCGACGGACTCGGACTCGCCCAACTCAAGCGCACCAAGTTCTTCACGCTCGGAACACCGGAAGGCCTGACCCACGACGAGGTCACCTCCACCACCGAAGCCCTCGACGGCTCCGTCTGGCTCACCACCGCCAACGGCCTCAATCAGGTCACCACCAACGGCGTCCGGAAATTCACCAAGGCGGACGGGTTGACCGACGACTTCCTCTTTTCTTCCTACCAGGGACCCGATGGCACCCTGTGGTTCGGGACCCGCACCGCCGGAGGCATGCGGTACCGCGACGGCCGTTTCGAAGCCGTTCCGTTCTACGGCCGGCGGCAGTCCCTTGCGATCTGGTGCATCCAGGGCGACGCCCAGGGAACCGTCTGGATGGGCTCCCCACGCGGTTTGCACACGATCCGGCCGGATGGCTCCGTGACCACGCTCACCGGAGCCGATGGACTCTCGAATGACGATGTCCGGTCCATTGTGGCGTCGCCAGATGGGCTGCTGTGGGTCGGCACGTCCTATGGCCTCAATCTCCTCCGCAACGGTCAGGTGATCACCAACTGGGCCAATGCCGATGGCCACCCCCTCGAAATCATTTCAACCCTCCACGCCGAACGCGATGGAACCGTCTGGGTCGGCACGCTCGACCGCGGTCTCTTCCGCTATCGCGGGGGCCGCTTCAGCCACTTCTCCGCCGTCGAAGGTCTCCCCGATGCCTCCGTCTACCAGATCCTCGACGACGGCCGGGACCGGCTCTGGTTCACCTGCGGACGCGGCGTCTATTCCGTGGCCAAGGCCGAACTCAACGCCGTGGCCGACCGCCTCAGTCCGCAGTTCCAGCCCACCCTTTACAATCGTGCCGACGGCCTCCGCACCCTCGAACTCACCGCCTCCGTCCAGCCCGCCGGCATGCGCACCCGCGACGGCCGCCTCTGGTTCTCCTCGAACCGCGGCGTTTCCATCCTCGACCCACTCCGGCTCCCACGGAACACGGTGGCTCCTCGCCCCCGCATCGACCGCGTGGTGCTGAGCGCGGCGGACACCAACCTCGCCGTCCGCGTGCGTGCGCCCTCAGCCACTGAGTGGCAGCAACCTCGCCCGGAACGCCTCGAACGTTCGCCCGGCGGCCGCCGAACCCTCACCCGACTGGAAGTCCGCGAACCCGATGGCACCCTCGAACTGCCACCCGGCATCGACTTCCTCGAATTCCAGTTCACCGCACCCACCTTCATCGCCGCGAAGGATCTCAACTTCCGCTGCCAGCTCGAAGGCTTCGATCGCGGTTGGATCGAGATGGGCCAACGCCGGGCCGCCTACTACACCCGCGTTCCCCACGGCCGCTACCGCTTCCGTGTCGCGGCAGTCAACCACGACGGCATGACCTCCGTCTCGGATGCCACCCTCGACGTCATCCTGCGCCCGCATTGGTGGCAGACCCGTTGGGTCGCCTTCTCCCTCGTGGCCACCTGCCTCCTCGGCGCCATCGGCGGCCACCGTTGGCGCATCAATGCCCTCGAACGCCGCCGCATCGCCCAGGAAACCTTCGCCCGCCAGCTCATCGCCTCCCAGGAATCCGAGCGCCGCCGCATCGCCTCCGACCTCCACGACTCCCTCGAACAGGAACTCCTCGTCATCAAGAACCGCGCCGATCTCGCCCTCCTCGACGCCACCGATACCACCAGCGCCCAGCAACAACTCACCGAGATCTCCCAGCTCGCCATGCACGCCGTCGAGGACGTCCGCCAGATCACCCACGACCTGCGCCCCAAGCTCCTCGATCGTCTCGGCATCACCCGCGCCCTCCGCACCCTCCTCGACCGCATCGCCGACGGCAGCTCCCTCGCCATCGATTCCGACATCGACCCCATCGACGGCCTCCTGCAACCCGCCGACGAGATCAACCTCTACCGCATCGTGCAGGAATCGCTGAACAACGTCCTCAAGCACGCCCAGGCCCGGACCGTCCGCATCCGCCTCACCCAATCCGCCGGCCGCGTCGAACTCGAGGTCTCCGATGACGGCAAGGGCTTCGAGCCCGCACGCATCCAGGACGACGAAGCCTTCGGTCTCCGCGGCCTCGAGGAACGTGCCCGCATCCTCGGCGGCGAACTCACCATCCGCTCCCAGCCCGGACACGGAACCACCGTCCTCGCCCGCTTTCCCCTCCCCAACCTTTCCAGGCCATGAATCCACTCCGACTCGTCATCGCCGACGATCATCCCATCTTCCGCGCCGGCCTTCGCGCCGTGCTCGCCCGCAGCCCCGAAATCCAGGTCGTCGGCGAGGCCGGCGACGGCGCCGAAGCCCTCGACCAGGTCCGACAGTTCAAGCCGGACATCGCCATCGTCGACATCGACATGCCCAAGTGCGACGGACTCCGCTTCGCCGCCTCCGTCCGCGACGCCCAGATTCCCGTCAAGGTCGTCGTCCTCACCGCCCATCCCCAGAAGGAGATGTTCGACGCCTTCCTCGACCTCGGCGTCGCGGGCTACGTCCTCAAGGAAAACGCCTCCGCCGAACTCATCGCCTGCCTCAAGGCCGTCTCCGAGGGCGAACCCTACGTCAGCCCGTCGCTCACCCGACTCCTGCTCCGCCGCCGCCAGGCCGCCGACCAACTCCGTACCGAACGCCCCGGCATCGACCGACTCACCCCCGCCGAACGCCGGATCCTCCGCCTCATCGCCGAGGACAAGACCTCCAAGGAAATCGCCACCCAGCTTGGCGTCAGCCCCAACACCGTCGACAACCACCGCGCCAACATCTGCGAGAAACTGGGCCTCCGCGGCACCCACTCCCTCCTCAAGTTCGCCTTCGACAACAAGTCCCGCCTCAACGCGGAATGAACCTGAAATCGGCCGCTGGCTGAACCACGCATTTCAGGAGGCAATGGGGTCGCATCTATAAATTATACATTTCAACCTTCGGGGATTCCTGCCTCCGACAAATGTCTAATCTTTAGACGCGACCCCATTGCTTCCCCTACCCCATTGCTTCCCCTACCCCACTTCCCCTACCCCAGTGCTTCCCACTTCCCGGCTGAACCACGGATTTCAGGTGCGGAGCACCGACAGACAGTAGCCCACGGCGTCAGCCGTGGGTTGGTATCCAGTTGTGAAACCAGCCCCGCAGGGGCGACAGATTCCCCGCAACTTCCTCACGCCCGCTTCGCTCAAGACGCCAAGACGCCAAGACAAGAATCAGACAGCATCTGTTCTTCTCCCACCTTTGCGTCTTGGCGTCTTTGCGTGAGCCCACTTTCCCTGTGAACCACTCCTTGGATCCGGTCTTGTTTGAAGCCATGCCGCCCGGTTCGTAAGCATCCCACATGGGGCAGCGCCCTCGCTGCCACCCCTCCTCCTTTCGTGCCCTTGGTGCACTTCGTGGTCCAACCATCCGCCGCTTCCCAACCACGAAGCACACGAACGACACGAAAACTCCGGCGCACCCTGTCGCAACGCATCCGGAGATGGTGAGGGCCCTGAACGGTTCATGGCGGAGAACCAAATGGACGGCACCGCATGGGCGAAGCCGGAATGGCTATCAATGGTCCGGATTGCATTCGCTCATGGGTCGCTGCGAGACTCCTGCACGCATGCCAAACGCCCACTCAGGGTTGCTCAGGTCGCCGCGAACGAACCTGTTCCTTCTTCGGACGCTCAGCGTCCTTTTTTTGACTCTGTTGGTGGAGGCTCAGAAAATTCCTCGTCGGGAACCGGAACCACCCGAGGACCGCCGAACAGCGTTCGAACTCACTCAAACACAACAAATCCTGAGTTTTGAGATGCCCTTGACCCTCCCGTTGCGCGGAGGTGCGGTCGCTCTATCGGCCTCAGCAAGCAGCGGTCTGCCAGTGGGCTTCGAGATCGTCTCCGGTCCCGCCTCCCTCGAGGGCAACCGGCTCATACCCCTCGATGTGGGAACGGTTTGGGTTCGGGCAATCCAAGCCGGCACGGACGAGTACCTGGCCGAAACGAAGGTACGCAGCCTGGAGATCACCGACAGTCCCGTGATGGTTCGGGATCTGGAGCCCGTGGATGCCTCTGCGGGGGCAACGGTCACCCTTGGTTTGAGACTCCTGGGCGCCGAGCCCATGACTTACCGATGGTTTCGGAACGGGCTCCCTTTGACTGGTGCGGACACGGCTTCGCTTGTCTTTCAGAGCTTTCGCCAGACCAACGCAGGCCTCTTCCACGTGGAGGCTTCGAACAGGTTTGGCAGCATCACCAGTCAGGTGGTGACGGTGACCATGGATCGCCCTGGCAGCGGATTGAGCCTGCATCCACGGGGCAATGTGTTCATCCGGGCCAACTCGATCTACACGGGGCCGTCCCGAATGGAGTTCCTCGGTAACCATCTGTACCTCATCGACCGGGTATTAGCCGGTGTTCAAATCTATGATGTCTCGAACCCGGACCAACCAAGAAGGATTGCCACTGTGCCGTTCCTGGGGACAGAGCATGAGGATGGTGCGGTCTGCGGGAACATCCTGTTCCTGGCGGAGCGAAAACGGGGATTGGGAATCCTGGACGTCCGGAATCCAGCTCAACCGGTGCGCCTGTCATCCTATGTCTTCCCTGGGGGAACCGCCGATGCAGTCACGGTCCGCGTACGCGATGGACTCGCCTACGTAGGAAATGGGGTGCACGGACTTTCAATCCTCGACGTGAACGATCCACTTCGCCCCTTCGAAGTTGGCAGTCTGGACACCGAGGGAATCGCAGCCGGGGTTTATCTTCAGGATCATCTGGCATTCGTGGCGGATTGGTGGGGCGGTTTGCTGGTAGCTGATGTTTCGGTGCCCTCGCGCCCACGAAAGGTCGCTCAACTGCCAGCGCGCTGGCCCAGCTCGGATTACTCCCGGAATCACTACGACTTGATGGTCTCGGGATCCTCGGTCCTGGTGGCGGACCCGCAGCTTGGTTTGTTGGCCATCGACACTCAGAATCTGGGCACTCCTCTGCTCAAGCAGAGGATTCCGGGAAGTCCTTGGGGTCTGGATATTGCCGGCCGAATCCTCTTCTCGGCCGACGCTGGGCCCTCCCCGGCTGGGTTGCGGTTGTTTGATCTGGTGAACCCCTTGGATCCGGTTGGCTTGGGGCATTTTCCCCGGTGGGGATCCGTGTATGGAGTTCACCTTCGTGGTAACCGGCTATGGACAGCAGGAGTTCGACTGGGCGCGATTGACCTCCATTTCACGGCAATGCCCCCCGTGCTCACAGTTCAGCCGGAATCCGTCCAACGAGTGGCTGGTTCCCCGGTGACACTCGAAGCCTTGGCGACAGGAACGGAGCCCATTGCCTACCAATGGTACCAGGGATCCATCGCCTTACCGGGCAAGACCAACGCATCGATGGCTCTGGGGCCAATGTCGGAAGATCTCGCTGGAACCTATTCCGTTGAGGTTGCCAATGGCTTCGGCTCATCGAGAAGCAAGGGCGCCTCGGTGGATCTGATCCAACGAATCTCCTGCGCGAGCCCCAAACCAATACGGTTCTTCGCTTGGGCCAACCTTACCCGCTGAAGGCAGAGGCGAGCAGTGGTCTTCCTGTGGGCTTTCGGGTCGTCAGTGGTCCTGCGTTTATCCAGGACGGAAAGGTGATGGTCACCAATGGTGGATTGGTTCGAATCCGTGCGGAACAGGCGGGTCAAGGTTCGTTGCCTGCCACGGCGACGGAAACCTTGTTCAATCGGCCAACGGCCCGATTCACCGAACGCGCCGTCTGGCCAGGGATCCCTCCCGCCAGGGTGTGGACCATGGACATGATCGGATCGCGGATCTGCGTGGGAATGGAACAAGGAGTTGCCATTCTCGATGCCAGTAATCCGGACAACCCTCAGGTCGAGGGGTGGATTGATACCGGTGGTCCTGTCTACGAGATAGAGATGGTTGGCGCCCTGGCCTATGCAGTCGGGACAACCGGATTGCATATCATTGATTGTGCCGCCCCGGGTAAGCCTGAACGCGTCGGACACCTTCAACTGGGGGTTACCATTCAGGCATTGGCTGTCCATGGCTCGATCGCATACCTCGGTGCCCCCTATCTCCTGGTTGTCGACGTGAGCGATCCCAGATCTCCCACTCAGATCTCCAGCATCGAGAACGTGAACGAAGCCAGTCTGATTCAGCTGCATGAGGAGTTGTTGTACGTGATCGCCAATGGTCGAATCCGGCGATTCGACGTAAGCAATCCGCGGAACCCAACGCCTGTGTTTGGGGGACGGGGTCCCTTCGCTACTTCCCTGGCTCTGGAAGGTGGTCTTGCGTACGTCGGAACTCAAAACGGGATAGAAGTCCACCATCGGACGTTCGTGAATGAAACGCCATTGTCCCAGCTTGCCATCGGGTCGGTAAAGTCCTTGGCGGCCATAAATGGCGTGGTCATCGCATCCACCGCGGGCAACGCAATCCTCACAGCCGATTTTCGCAATCACCTCCAGCCAGTCCGGTTGAGTTCCATCTCCAAGGCCACCGATGAACTCCGGATCCAGGAGGACAAGCTATTCGCAAGCACCTTGGACGGTATTGAGGTATATGATCTCGCTGACCTGTCGAAACCGCGCCGCACACAAATGATGGAGATCGGTCAGAGTGCTGCTGTGCGTGACATCGCGGTCGTGGGCGATCTCGTCTATCTGGCGTCCAGTTCGGCCGGAGTACGAATCGTCCAAATCAGCCCAACAAACCGGATTGTCCAATTGGCAAACGCCAAAGTGGAAGGAATTGCGACCGCCATCGCGGTTTCAAACAACATCGCCCTCATCTCGCAGGGACTTGATGGCTTGAGCGTCTTCGACGTCTCCGTCGCCAGCCAACCAAGACGACTCGCCAAAGTACCCGCCAGCTCTGGCAGCGTCACGACGTCCCCCCAGATTGGAGACTCCTTCGGGTATCTGCTGAACGGTGCGTCGTTTGATATTCTCAACATCAGCGACCCGACGAATCCCGGGCTCGTGGGAAGGTTGAAACTGGCGGGAGACAACGCGGTGATTTCACCGGATTCCCTCGCATTGGATTCCGACGGTCAGCATGCCGTTGTGGCGCTCTCCAAGGGAGGATTGGCGGAACTGGATTTGCGAGACCCGGCAAACCCTGTTGAGTTGCGGGGTTGGCCCGAAGGCGGTCCGATGCGGGCGGTCAGCCTTCGAGGTTCAATTGCCATGACATGGAGCCTTCAGAAGGGACTCCGGATCGTCAGTCTCGGCGAACCCAATTCTGCCCGAGTGGTGGGTCGGTACGATTCTGTGCGAGTGGCATCCGGGTGGACGAAAGATGACCTCGTCTACCTGGGAGACGGTGAAGGGCGCATCCATGTTCTCGATGTGGCAGCACCCTACGAACCCGTCCTACTGGGACAGTCGGCTCCCTCCGGGTCCCCGCAGGCGATTCAGGTGGTCGGCAAGACAGTGTTTGTCGCCGATTCCAAAGTGGGGTTGAGAATCCTCGACGTCGAAATCGGCCTGCCTCAATCCCTCGGCTTGAACCTTCCCGGAAGGGCCGTGGTCGGTGAGGCTCCTTGGGGATTGCCTCGGTCGGCGGAGTCGGGCCTGCGTATCCGGTACACCGTGGTCAACGGTCCGGCGCTGTTGGCCGAGAACCTCCTGCGGTTCACCGGACCCGGAACGGTTGTCCTGAGAGCCGAGATTCCCGGCACTTCGCCCTACCTGTCTTCGATCGAAGAGTGGACAATTCAATCTCTCGTCCTTCCTGAGATCAGGCTCATTCGTGACGGCGATTCATTGTACGCGGAGTGGCCAAGCTCCGCGGCCGAGTACACTCTCGAGTCTTCAGACCGTCTGGACCCGACTGCCGACTGGCGGGGTTACCAGGATTCACTGGATGTCCACGCAGAGTTCATCCGCGCCTTGCTGCCAATCGGCGAGTCCGCTCGTTTCTTCCGCCTCACTCGACCGTGAACGAAGGTGGCCAATCTATCTTCCCGGGAAGGCAAACCGAGGGAAGCAGCGATGGCCTCAATCCGCCAACACCGCATCCCAACGGTAGAACAGGATCCACTCGCCGAGCACCTTGCGATCCGCCTCGGGAACCTTGGCGCCCATCGGCGGCATGGGCACCGTGCCCCAGCGCCCCGTTCCGCCGCGCTCGATCTGCGAAAGCACCTTCGGCAGGGCCTCGGCGTCATCCTTGTAACGGGCGGCAATGTCGCGATACGACGGCCCGACCATCTTCGTGTCCGGGTTGTGGCAGGTCAGGCAGGTGTGCTTCGCGGCCAATGTCTGCGCTGTCCGGCCGTCGACCGGCAGGATGCGCGCTGCCAGCAGCTCCCACTTCCCGTCCACCTTCACCGGCACGCCAAAGACATTGACCCTTGCCGTTGGCACGTCGCGTCCGGTGGTCGCCGTCGATACCCGCACGTTCACGTCACCGCCATCGCCGGTGGCCTGGAGGGTCCCGCCGGCAAACTTGCCTGCGGCCAGGGTGACATTGGTCAATTGCACATACCGGCCCGCCAGCGACGACGCATCCTGGAAGAACACCGCACCACGCGGTTCCGAGGCACCGAAGGCCTTGTTGGTCGCCTGCAAGGTGACCGATCCGGATTTCAGTTTCAGGACCGCCCACCCGAACGGGCCATCGCCCAGCATGCCCGCCAAGGTGACCTCGTTGCGCGGGGCCAGCAGCGCCGCATCCGCCTTGGAAGCCACGATGGGCAACCCCACACCGCCCGGCGGCTGCACGAACGCCAGGACCACGTCCCCAGCCAGCGTCGCCCGCGCGCTGACGATGCCGCGAACCGAGAACTCCGTGGTGGTGTCCGACGCCTTCCCCGTCGCCGGGTCCACCTTCTGCAACACCTCGGGGATGCTTGCCGCGTGGACACTGCGCAGCACCCCGGCTGCAACCAAACCGATGCTGATCCAATTCCTCATACCGACCGCAAGATAGCGACGGCGCAACAACGCGCGTGCGGCGTTTTGCCGCACACCGCAGGACAACGGACGGTCAGCCTGAGAAGGGCGGTTGAATCCGCAGATGACGCAGATCACGGCGATGATCAGGAGCGTGGACTCGACGCACCATGCATCTGCGGGGTAAGTGTCTGGCCGGGGTCGTACCCCGGCATTTCTGCCTGTGTCTCTGCGCAATCGGCGCCATCCGCGGATAGATGAACTGCCGATTCCAAGGTCAGCGTTGCGGCGGATACTTCGCCAGCTTGCGCTGCAACGATCGACGGTCGATCCCGAGAAGCTTCGCCGCCCGGGTGATGTTGTTTCCCGTGTCTGCCAGCACACGCTGGATGTGTTCCCACTCCACACGGTCGAGCGATGCCGGTTCCACCTCCACTTCGGGCGGGACCCCGCGGCGATCGCGCTCCCCGCGCAGGGCCAGCAGGATCTGGTCGGGCTCGACCGGTTTCGTGAGGTAATCCCTGGCCCCGAGCCGCACCGCCTCCAGCGCCGTCGCGATGCTGCCAAACCCCGTGAGGACGACGATGGGGATTGCCGGAAGGCGGGCATGCAGCTCGGCGACGAGACTCAGCCCGCTGTCCGTGCCCAGGCGCAGGTCGACCACGAACCCCGTGAAATCCCCGGACTGCGACAACTCAAGGGCCGCGTCCAATCCCGCGGCCGTCGTGACCGTGTGTCCACGGGTTCCGAGCGCCCGGGCCAGGCGTTCGCGGAACGCCGCATCATCATCCACCAACAGCAGTCGTTCCATGTTCATCTTTCCAGTGGTCGCCCGCTTCCGCCCGGAAGGCTCAGGACTGCGCGTGTTCCGCCCCGCTCCAGCGACTCCAACCGAAACCCGCCATCCAACCGCTGGGCCAGCAAGCGGACCAGGAACAGTCCCAGCCCCATCCCCTGCCCGGCCGGCTTCGTCGTGAAGAAGGGTTCCCCGGCATGGGAACGCGCGGCGGGGTCCAGTCCGGCACCACGATCCTCGACCGTAAACTCCACGCGATCGGCCACGTGGCGGACCTCGATCCGCACCCCCGCATCGCCCGGCGACGCATCCAGCGCATTCTTGACCAGCGACGACAACGCCTGCCCCAACGCCTCCGGCGGTGCCTCCAACTCCAGTCCCGCCTCGATGGCGGGCACTTGAACCCTGGAAGCAGGAAACCGTCGTACCACCCCAGCCACCACCTCGGCCACGTCCACGCGCCGCACGGCATCGCCTGTCTGCGCCTGCAATCGGTCGAGGATGGCCCGGCACCGCACGGATTCCTCCTGGATCAGGTCCGCATCCTCGACCACCTCGGCGGATCCGCCGCATTGGCGCGCGTTGCGCACCAGTTCCCCCGCCGCGATCGCGATCGTTCCCAGCGGTGTGCCCAATTCATGCGCCGCTCCGGCGGCCAGCGTCGCCATCGCGGCAAAGCGTTCGTTCGAAGCCGCCATCAGGCGCGCCTTCGCCAGTTCCTCCGCCTGCCGTTTCAGCGCCGCCTGCAATCGTCCCGCGAAGAAGGTGATGCACGCCGCCGACAACCCGAACGCCACCAACATCCCCCGCAAGTGCATCGACAACGGCATGCCCGGTCCCACGCCACAGACGTCGTCCCCCGGACGCCACCGCAGATCCAACCCGACGAACAACAGCCCATACCCGGCCACACACGCCACGGCCACCGCCGCCGACCCCTGCGCTGGCAACACCACCGCGGCCAGCGCCACGTGGACCAGATAGAAGAAGGTGAACGGATTGTGTGGACCGCCGGTGACGTGCAGCAACGCCGTCAACAGCAGGACGTCGAACACCAGCAACCCGGTCACCGGCCCCGGGCGTTCCCACCGCGCTGCCGGCACCCAGTGCAGGATGGCATTCGAGATGGCCGTCAGCGCGATGACGGGAAACACCAGCGCCAACGGCAACCTCAATCCCAGCAGCCACACCACGAAACAGACCGTCGCCGTCTGACCCGCCACGGCGGTCCAACGCAGGTTGCGCAACCAGCGCAGCGACCATTCCCCGCGTCCGGCCTGAAGGGTTGCCGCCATGAGGATCGTTCCAACGTTGCCCGCGTCACGGTCCCACAGGCACGGCCGCTGCCTCGCGGATCGCCGTCGCCAGTTCCGCACCGGTCCACAGGTTCCCATCGAACCGCTTGTGCAACCGTCCGCGCGTGTCCAACACCACCGTCCTCAGGTTGTGAGAGTAACTCCCAGTCTCCGCCACCACCGTCAGCCCGATCTTGCCCGCCATCACTCCAACCTCCTTGGGCTCCGCCGCACTGAACAGCCACCGGTCCGCATCCCCGCCCCGGTAATTTCCCGCATACCGCTTGAGCACCGCCGGCGTGTCATTCGCCGCATCGAACGAAATGGAGATCAACTGCCAGTTCGTCGCCCCGGTACTGGCCTTCAGGTTCCTGCGAGCCGAGGCAAACTGCTGGCCCATGCGCGGGCAGAAATCGGGCAACGGACACCGCGTGAACACATACGTCAGCGCCACCGCCTTGCCGCGGTGCTCGGACAACCGGAACGTCCGTCCTTCCTCGTCCAGCAACATCACGTCCGGGAACAGCGCACCCACTTCCAGCATCGGTTCCAGATGGGACGGCACACTGTTCGTGGGCTTCTCGACAGCCACGGCAGCAGTTGCGGCGGCCACCTTGCGGACGGCATCGATCCAATGGGTCTGCCCATTCACGTTCAGCCGGAACTCGATGGTGTCCCCCGCCTTCAACGCCCGCACCTCGTCCGGATTCCGGACGTTCAATTCCATCGTCATCGGCGGCATGTAGCCCGGGATGTCCTCATGCCGGATGACGGCGGTCCGCGCATCGGCCATGACCTCCCGGACCACCCCGCGTGTCTGGAAGCTGCGCTCGGCAACAGGCGCCGGCGTCGCCTTACCCTCCGGCTCCGGCCCCTCTTTCGAACAACCCGCAGCCATTCCCAACAGGAGTCCCAACGAACCCACCATCAACAATCGCATCCAATCCTTCATCACGCTTGTTTCTCCTCATCTCGAACTGCCCGAACGGATCGCATTCACCGCGGCCATCACCTGATCCACGGATTCCGAACGCGTCCCTCGCACAAATCCCCGCACCCGCCCCTCGCGATCCACGATCGCGATACGGTCCGCGTCCACGTAGCCGCCGGGCATCGGGTTGTATTGGCCGCTCTCATCCACTTCGAGAAAGCTCTTCCGCAACAAACCATGGACGGACGCCGGCTCACCCGTCAGGAACATCCACTTTCCGGCGTCTGCCTTGAACTTCATCCCGAAATCCTTCAACGCCGCCGGCGAATCCCCTTTCGGATCCACGCTGATCGAAACCAGGCGCACATCGTTCGCACCGGCCACCGCTTCCTGGATCCGGGCCATGTTGTGACTGACCTGGAGGCACGTCGCCGAACAGGCCGTGAAGACGAAGCTGACCACCAGCACCCGCCCCTTCACGTCGGCTTCGGTCACCGGACGTCCCAACTGGTCCACCAAGGCAAAACTTCCCACAGTCTGGTCCGCCGCCGCCGGCAGCAGCCGCAACTCGGGCCGGCGCGCCGCATAGAAACCGCCAATCACCGCCCCCGCCACCAGGAGCACGAAAAGGCCGCCCAGGATCAGGCGCGCCGTGCGGGACTCCGATTCTGGCGCCTGCGACGTCATCGAACACGTCCCTCGAACCCCGCCTCGGAAACCGCCTTCAGCAAGGCCGCCGTCTGCACGCGGTTCGTGTCGTACGCGACCAACGCCGTCCGGTTCGTCAGGCTGACTTCTGCCGTGCACACCCCGGGAACCCGACGCAACTCCGAGGTCAATCCGCCAGCGCAGCCATCGCAATGCATGCCGGTCACGTCGAGCGTCACGGAGCCATTGGCCACCGCCGAACCCGGTCGGTCCACCGGGCGCAACTTCCACGCCACGCCGGCTGTGCCCAGCAATCCAACCACCACCGCCGCGATCAAACCCACCTGCTTCGACTTCATGTCCATTCCTTCTCTCGTTCCGGTGCCTTAAGGGAGCATCCAAACACGCCCGAGCGCAACCTCGTGTTCCCCAACGGCGACCCTACCCCCGTCCCCACACTCCCCGCCGCGGCAATTTGCCGCACCCATCCAGCCCCCATTCGTAGGACCATCAGGGCTGACCCGCCGACTCACCATCACTCCGCCTGCTTTGCAGCAACGCATGGATCATGTAGGCGACCACCCCCGCATTGCTGATCACCGCGAACAGCTTGGGCCAGGTGACCTCTTGAACCAGCGCGTAAGCCTCGATGGGGATGTAGACGCCGCCGCTGACCGCGGCAAACCACTTCGCCCACCGCCGCTGTCGCCAAAGGCCGTAGGCCTCCAGGAAACGCACCGCCGCATAGGCCGCCGCACCCACTACGAAAAACCACAATCGGGCATCCGTGAGCGCGCTCGCCGCATGAACGAAGATGCGCGGATACCGGCTGGCCGGATTGAAGTGAAACCGCTGCACCAACGCCTCGGCCATCGCCTGAACATCGTGATGCACCAACGCCAGGGCCCCGCAACCGGCCAGTAGCACCAACCCGCCCTTGGCCGCCTCGAACACGGCGACAGCACGCATTCCTCTAGATGATGGCATAGGCAATCAGCGCACAAACCACCACCATGGAGAACAGGGCCACCATGAACAGCCAATCAATCACGCGGCGCAACACCAGCCTGCGGCGGGGCGTCTCTGTCTTGAACGACCAGAAGGAGAGGAAACAGCAGACCATGAACAGCACCGCATCCGCCGCCAGCAACTCGTCGGCCACGGTGGCCACTTGCGTGTGGTGGGTCAGAAGGCGGAGCAGTCCGATGGCCGTGAGGCAAACCCCGACCAGTCCACCGGAAATCGTGAACACATGCATGGTCAGGTCATGCTCACGCTGTTCTTTCGATCGATCTTGAATCATGGATTGATGTCGTGTTCAGGCGTCCTGCCCAGCTCAGGGACGCCGGTCCAAAGGTGTTCGATGGTGAACCGAAACGCGATCCCGGCGTTGCCTGCAGCCCAAGTCAGCCATCCAGAGACCACCGCCATCAGCAAGGCCAAGGACGCAAGCAACCACTCACGGACTCCGAACTGGGCTGGGAAAACACGTCCCATGCTATGTTGGAAAACACCGCCTACTTCGGAAGCTCAGCGCAGGCAGCGTGCCGACTGGCGGCCGCTCGCTGGACCGGATGGTTCAACTTCCTTCGGGAGTAGCCGAAGAAGAGTCCAATGCTCAAGACTGACAATGAGACGTGTCCTAAGTCTGTTTTCGACAGGATGGCAGGATGGACAGGATGCTTTTGGGAGTCGTCGTGGTCCGTAATCATCCTGTCATCCTGTCATCCTGTCTGAGTTGATAAGTGAGCCTCCTGTCTTGGATCTCGGTTTCTGGGCTTTCGACCTCGAAGGTCAGCGACGGAGCCAGGCACTCGGCGTGCCGGATGACACCCGTTCGCTGGACCGGCCGCTCTCAATGGTGTCGATCTAGCCGAAAACGTCGCAAGCCACGCAAGGGCTGATCCAATGCCCCATGGTAAGTCTGGGTTGTCTGATCGTGGTCGCTCTCCAACGTCTTCTTCGCCCTTCGGTGGTCGTGCGGCTCGGTCATGGTGCGGTGATCGGCATGTCTGACACGCCTGGTCGCGAAACAAGCTCGACCGAATGCCCATCCAAATCCCTTACCACGGCTCTGCGTCCCCAAGGAGAATCTCGCGGTGCGGAGACTACTGTGGCACCAGCCTCCGTGACCAATCGCACCAGAGAATCCACATCATCCACTACGAAACCGACTCTCACTGCCGTGGTCGCTGGCTGTCCCTCTGCCAATGGGTAAACCTCGAATACAAGTCCGCCAACCTCGGATGAATAATGCTCAGGGCCTGAGCCATGAGAGTGCTTCGTAAAGAGCAGGCCGAGGGCTCGATAAAAGGCCGCGGCTCTGTCAATGTCCGGCGAACGAATAACGACAAGGTTCAGCCTCGGCGGAGCAGAATACATGGCTTAATCGATGGTGGGGCTGCGAAGTTGGGCGAAGGCAAAGGTCAGCGACAGGATCGAGACAACGGCGACATCCGCATCGCCACTCGGCGTGCCTGCTGGCTCCGGTCCGCTGGACCGTCGGTTAGCCTGCTTTCGTGGTCTCATTCTTGTCTCCTGGAACTCTGGAGTAGCCTCGCTCGCGAAGCGCCTCAAAGAGCTCGCCTCCTGACCGTGTGAGCGGAATCCACAAATCGTAGGTCCTCCCGCTTGGGCGCTCCACCTCAAACACGTCCACGCTAAGTCGTCGCAGAAAGCCAAACCGAAATCTGTAGCGAACAACGCCCTCTTTGGACGTCAGTGTCGAATCGGGATGGCCGATGCCGGCGAATACCGAAGGCAACCTGTCACGCTGCTACTGGTCCATTCTGACGACGTAAACGCCCATAGCAGGATAACGTGGACGATCAGCGAAGGGTTCCCGACGAGGAGGAATCAGTAACCAGCCTCCCTCTCGGCGCTCTCGGCGGATCGGCGTGATACTTCCCCACCATGCAAACGGCTGAACCCATCCTGCCTCGGCGAGATCCACCGTCGGGCTCTGGTCGCAGACCGACGATGAAAAACTCACCACTGTAAAATGCATGACGGGTCGCCTTCATATGCGGTGATTCCTTATCTGCCCGGGATAGCGAACGATCACCTTACCGATGCCGGCTCCTCTGTGGCTTCCGAATTGCCAAGCGACGTAGCGGGGCCGCCATTCGGTGAAGCACCTGGTTCGGCGTCTTTGAGTCGCAGTGTCCAAGCCCAGTTGCGTCGCAAATCCATCCACCCGAGCGCCCCGAGAGAGAAGATCACGAATCCCGCGAAGGTGACTGCACCCATCTCAGCCCATCCAGAATACATGTGTCCACTGGGGCTGTGTGAACGGAACTGACTCCAAGATTTATCTTCGTCCTTCGTTTGTAGTAGCTCGCGAAGCTGGATGGATGAATCCACCGCCATGAGAAACGTTCCATAGCGCCGGTCACAGTGTCGCCAAGCGACATAGGTCGAGGCACCGTAGGTGAACAACGCGAGTCCGACGAGGATCAGAATCCGACTCACGCTTGCTTGGACTCCAGGCGAGATCATGGCGATATCCGGGTCGAACGTGGAAGGTCAGCGACCGGAGCCAGCAGCCGCTGGGGTTTGATTTTTCCGGGGGCGATCCGGCGCGATCCGGCCCCCTCCACCGTCTTGATGGCGGAGCCTGCAATCAGCAAGGGACAGTGTCTCCTCCCACTCGGAATAGGCCAAGAAGGGCTTTGCCAGAGCGATCGTGGATAAGTGGCCTCCGAGTCCATCGTCCATCCACAGACAGAAATCCGGCCCCTGAAGCAGGCTACGAGCGTTCGGCAAAGGAAAACTCTGCGCATGGTGATCCCCATACTTCTGAAAGAGCTCCGCGTAACTGGGCCAGGTCCACGGCACCTCGGCGCGCCAGGAGAGGACAATCAAATCGGCTTCCACCATACGGGGCGTTACCTGGATGTGTCCGTCGTAGAGCCCGACAAAAGAATCAAAATACCTAGGATCCCCCATGTAAAAGGATTCGGACAAGTATCGACCTTGCGCACCACGGCCACCATCCAGATCCTCCAGAACCTTCTTCGTAAGTTCAGTCATTGCCAGGCGGACAGGAGCACTCCCAGTAAACAGCCCGGGACTGACTACCAAAGACTCTCCCGTTCTGGACAAATAGCGACGCATCATCCTGCTCGATTGAGGCGCCACCAGTGCACCTCCTTTGGCAAAACACGTGTAGAGGTCACGAAGGAATCGTCTCTCCGCGAGTGACAGTTCCTGTCCTTTGATGGCCTTGGCTTCCAGTTGGTCCACCTGAGCTTGCAGACGGGTCACACCAATACCCGTGGCCAAGGTAAAAGCGAGCAGGCCTTGTCGTCCCGGGAAGTAGACCAGGAACACCCCAAGGCAGAGCACAAGGCATGCGGCACCGCCCCACACAAACCTTCGAACTACTTGTCGCCTAAGCCACTTCATATTCATTCAACGTGAAAGGTCAGCGACGGGAGCCAGGCGAACCCAGACGCTCAAAGTGAACCTGGACGTGAAGGCTGGATCCCGTTTCCTGAATCGCCTGACTCGCCCACCGGCTCTCTCGTGCTCTCCATAGTCCAAGTCACCCACGCCACACGCCATATACTGTCGGAGCCTTTTGTGTAAGATAGTTGCAGGGAAGCCTGTAAGATTTGCGAGTGTGCATCGGTTGTGAAGAGGTGGTAGTCACACCGCTTGTTGTCTCGGCCGAAGATGCGGGTTATCGGGATAACCGAATCAAGGATCGGATAAAGATCATACCACGTACGCGACGGCTTGCCGAACTGGCTCACAACCTCCGATTCAGTCGCGCCCGGTTGGAGGCCAGCCAAATCGTCCGAGTTCAATCGGTCTCTAAACCGAGGGCCGATGTGCGGCTGTCTCGAGCCGTGTGTGGTAGCGAGGTAGACTCCCTCGTGGTCGGCAACTACCAGGTTCCATACACGTCCAGGATTCGCTGGACGTTCAAACGTTCCCATTTGCGGAGCTCGGCAGAAGTCATCCAGAGCGCGATTCAATCTCTCGTATGACAAAGCATTGCTTCGTGTCGGCGCATTGGACGCACAACCAGACAGCAGGAGGCAAACGACGACGACCGCTTGTGGTGCCTTGATCCTACTGGTGAAGGCAAAGGTCAGCGACGAGAGCCAGCTACCGGGAGCGTCCGCATCGCCACTCGGCGTGCTGGCCAGCGCCCGTTCGCTGGACCGTCTAGACCACATTGAACTTACGGGCGGCGTTGCAAAGTAGCTCATAAACTTTACGCCCCTCTGCCTTCTTGCGTTCCTTAGCCCGGTCGAGTGCGCAGAGCTGCATCCATCCGCGGATGGTGGGATCGGCGCCTGCGGCCAAGAGTTCTTTGGCGACGGCAAGCGAACAGTTGCCGGCGATGTGACCGAGAGGAGTGTCTCCAATGCGCGAGCCGTCATGAGCGTTGATGTCCGCACCTGCCTTTAGAAGCAATTTGATGATCTCAAGATGCCCGTTTTTGGCGGCGTGATGCAGTGGGGTTAACGAGATGTCGTCGTAGGCGTTTGGATCGTGACCCTCCGCGAGAAGGCTTCTTACGGCTGAGATGTCCCCTCGGGAGGCGGCGTAGTGAAGGTCATCGTTCGACTGATTCATCGGGAGCAGGCAGGTGGCCTACGTCGGAAGCTCAGCGACGGCGGCGCCGAGAAACCCAGATTGAAACCGCGACGGACCGCCGTCGTTCGCTGAACCTGATACTTGGGCCACATTATCATACTACGAGGACGGGCAACAATGCCCACAAAGCTCCGAACAAACACGAAATGAACCCTATGACTGAAAGTCGGCGATCGAGCTTTAGAAAGATGAAACTGGTCACCAACAAAGCCAACCAAGCGAGTTTGAAGGTGGGCATCAGCAACTCTACGTAAGCCGCCAACCGAACACCGCCACTCATCAGAAGCACCAACGGCGTCCCGATAACGAAAGCCTCGCAAGCCATGAACCACAATCGGCCAACATCTCGCATGGTGAATCGCATGGTGGCCTAAAAGAAGTCAGCGACAGGTGCCAGCCACTCGGAGCGTCCGCATCGCCACTCGGCGTGGCGGCTGGCGCCCGTTGGCTGGACCGTCTGGTTCGCTTCCGAATGAAGTGAATCTGGCCGCAAAAATCGCAGACGGCGCAAAAGCTGAGGCAAGGCTGCTGCCGTGATCTCGAGCGTCGGGTCGTGATCGAAGTCCGACGGCTTGAATCTCGCCACTCGCATACCCATGACCGGTCGTTTTCATTGGTCGTAAGTCTTGGTCTGTCTGGGATGGCCAACGCACAGCTCAGCGACGCGGGCCAGCCGCCCCGGGCGTTGAAATTGGATGAGGGCGCAACGGCTGGCCCGCGTTCGCTGGAGCGTCTGGTTGGATGCCGTTGGTAGTGGCCCCCAATCTGGCCAAGTCTGCATACAACTGGTTGCGAGCATCCCAAAATGTCACGCCGGCGTTCGTGCTCATCATGCTGAACCGATCATAAGCTGCGACCACTGCATCCGCGTTGCCCGAGCGAATCGCACTAGCAGTGCTTTTGACGATTCGAGTCATGTGCCAGTGATCATATCCTATCTGGGTTTGGTAGGCGGCGATGCCCAGGAGAACGAATGCGACGATGACCCCGAGGCTCAGCCCCATAACGGTATAAGCCTTTCGTCTAAAGGTGTATGAAATCAATACCAAAACCGCTGCAAGCCCAGCGCCCAGAATCAAGAGAGGCAAGTTCATGATTCTTTCATCCAACGTTCAAGCTCAGCGACCCGGCCCGCGTGACGCGTGGACTGCAACCGGAGCGCGATGGCCGGGTTCGCTGCAGCGCATGGTTAGACGGCGTGGAACTCATAATCTCATTCTGGCTGAATCTGAATATGTCCAAGGCTGTGTCTCAAGCCCTTCGCGTTCGAACCACCAAAAGCAAAACCGTTTGTAGAGACGCTCTGATAACCTGTCGCGGTGATATGATATGTCGCTGGCGGGGGGACACGCACTCCAACCGCACTCTGCAACTCCCGCTTGCCTCGGAAGCTAAAGTAACCATCTGGATCGGTCTTCGAAGTGGTCGGGCGTGAATCAATGGATGTCCGCGTGACCTCCGCCAGTCCAACAGGTCGCAATGAACGTGAATCAACAACGCGGCCATCCGCAGGCGGAACGACCCAACCTATCTGGCAGCCGGTCAGGAACACAGCGAGTAAGGGTAGTGCAAGTCTGTGCATGGCGTAGCCGTCTAACGCCAAGGTCAGCGACGGGAGCCAGCCACCGGGAGCGTCCGCATCGCCACTCGGCGTGCCAGCTGGCGCCCGTTCGCTGGACCGTCTGTGTTAGGCTGCTCCACCGCGATAGTATGGGTTCTTGATAAACTCATCGCACCAATTCCGAAAGTATCCGAACACAAACTCGCGATGTGCCCATTGTGAAGTGTCCACAAATCCGGCGCACCCGCGCTCCTCCTCAACTGCTGACAGACCGGGCCGCGGGTCGTGGAGGTAGCTCAGAATATCCTCGAGGTGCTGCCGAAGACGAGCAACGCGGTCAGTGGCAGGTTTAGAAGCACGAACGCCAGCCAGCGCTGCTGAAACGTGCGGCATCAAATAGCTCCCAGTGCCATCGAGAAGCTCCCAACTCATCGCGAGCAAAATCATCAGGCAGCCGGACTGCAAGAACTCCAACTGCTCGCCGTCCAAACCATTGTGACTCAACAGCTCCCAATACGGCAGAGAATACACGTCTCCGTAGTAGAGGTCGCCCATCACATACGAATAGCTTGCCTGCTGGTGGTAGAACAAACAGATGTCAGCCTCCAACTTCTGGATCGCTACCCAATCACGGCTCGGACTCGGTGCGTGCAAGTCCTGATACTGCCGATTGATTTTGGAGTGGTCTGGCATAGTGGCCTAACGTCGAAGGTCAGCGACGCCGCCGACAGCAACGCCGCCAAGGCGTCCGCAACGCCACTCGGCATGCCGGCGGGCGGCGGTTCGCTCCACCGTCTTGTTGGCCGTTCTCTTCATGTCTGCCTCCATAGATGAAACTCAGACCACACGAGCATGGCCAAGACCGCGAACGAGATGACGCAAGAGCTGCTGACCATCGCGAACAGTGCCGAGGGCTATCGATGATGGTTGTCGTCAGGGTGCGCAGCGAACGTACAGCCGACTGACGTGAACCGCGCCACTGGCATACCCACCGACCAGTCGACGTGGCTCTGACATATCTGTCGTGATTCTTGGTCTGCCTGGGATAGAGAACGTGGTGTTTACGACTGCCCAACGGCAGCTTAGTGTGTTTCGGGAGTCAACCGTGGCGTGGTTTCGCTGCATAGGCTGCGAAGTGAGGAGTCTCTCCAGAAGTGGGATCATGGCAGGATCGGGATGGGTTGGGTGATCATGTCGGTGGGTGCGCTTTCAAGACGACAGCTTGAAGCTGCCCGGTACGCCGTCCGGATTCAACGGTCAATCAGGGGTGGGAATGGTTTCAGGGCTCCGATGGGGTCCTCGCCTTGGGAAAGGCTCTTGAGTGGCGACGAGGACGTCGCCTCCCCATTCGCAGTGGGGACTGAGACCAGGAAGACCAGACCAGCCTCCTGACGGCTACGTCACGGAGGGTAGTTGCCGAGGTCAGCAGGCAGGGTTTGTCGCAGGCAACTGGGGACTGGGGAGTCCTTCCACAGCCTCCTGACGTCGTCTGCTACGTCATGGAAGGTAGTTGCCGACGTCAGGAGGCTCAGTGCTTCAAACTTGGACCTAAAAACTTCCTCCCCACCGGGTGAGGTCACCCGGCCTACAGCCTGGGATCTGGGGACTTCAAACTTGAATCTTGAAACTTCAAACTCCTCCCCCTCACTCATCCACCTTGCCCGGTTCGGGCAGCCAATGCGTGAGGATCGCGCCGATCAACGCGTAGATTCCCGCAACCACCGCGCCCACGAGCGCGATCTTCGCCGGATCCGGCGGGACCGCCTTGGAGAAGGAAATCGTGAACCACGCCGCGGCCGTTCCGATCACGCGACCACCGATGTTGGCCGCGAAGCTCTCGCCCGTGCCGCGCAGGTGCACCGGGAACACCAAGGGGATGTAATTTCCCCAGAAGCTGAACTGCGCCACCGTGAAGAAGCCCGCCACGAACACCCCGATCCGGATGGCATCCAGCGAACCCGCATCCGGGAGCTTGGTCGAAATCCACCAGAACAAGGCCGGCACCGCGAACAACGCCGGAATCTGGAACACCCGCAACAACGCCCGACGACTGACGATCCAACCCGCCAGCATCGCCAGCACGAACCGTCCCATCAGACCGCCCACCTCCTGCGCCATGGTGATCTTCGCCACCGCCGCATCCGAGGCATTGCCGGCCGCCTGAGCCAACTGGGGAGGCGTCGCCGGCTTTCCGGCCGCCGTGGCGTCCGCCGCCGTCTTTTCCCGGGCCGACTTCGCCACCGCCTGGATGGCCGCGTGGCCCTTGGGTCCGCCCAGGATCTGCGGCAGCTGCTGGATCGCTCCGAAGGCGATGCCGTAGCTCGCCGCGAACACCAGCGTCGTCACCAGCGTGGTCTTGCGCAGCGCCGGACTGAACAACTCTAGGATCGATGGGCGCCGCAATGTTCCGGCCGCCTTCTTCTGGGCCCAGACCGGGGATTCCGGGAGGAACGGCCGGATCATGATCAACGGCAGCGCCGGAATCACCCCCGAGATCAGCGTGTAGCGCCAGGCCTCATGCCCCTCGTGGATCGCCGGCAACGACATGGCCCACTGCGCCGCCATGAGGTTCGCCCCGCCCACCATGAATCCACCAAACGAAGAAAACGCCTGCGTATACCCCAGCACCTTCTCCCGTTGATCGTGGTTCGGGAACAGTTCCGCCAACCACGCCACGGCTGCCACGAACTCCACGCAAACCCCCACGAAAACCAGACAGCGCAACACCAGCAACTGCCCCAGCGAGGTCGCGAAACCTGCGCCCAAGGCGGAAAACGCATACAACAGGATGCTGAAGGTCAGCACCCGGCGTCTCCCGAGAACATCGGTCAGGTATCCCCCGAGGAGGCCGAACACACCGCCCGCCAGCGCCGGCACGAAAAACAACAGCCGCGCCCAGAAGATGTAGTTCTCACCGCCGGGCGCAAAGCTCGCCATCGCCTCTGGCCGCGTCTTGCCGGACTGAACCAGGGCATCCACCAAGGGCGCGCTCAACGAGGCGATGGCCGGCTTGATGATGAGCGGCAGCATCAGGAGCTCGTAGATGTCGAAGGCAAACCCGATGGCCGCGATGGCGCAGACAAGCCACGTGGTGGTACTCATCCTGAGGGGGCCGGATTGATTCATACGCGTGCGTATCAAAGAGCGACCACCACCACGAACGCAACCCCTGACTTGAAGCCCCTCCCCGAATTCCGCTAGGAACCGGCCCCTGGCTACTCCCCACTGAAGGCCGCGTGCCCCCACGCGGCGTTCTTCCCCCCTGCAAGCTTGTCTCTTCAACCTTCAAGCTTCCCCCGCCGGGTGAGGTCACCCGGCCTACAGCCTCGGCGCTGCCCCCCTTCAAACTTGAATCTTCAAACTTCAAACTCCACACACATTCCAGTCCTCGCCAAGCCGCCGTCCCGCTGCTATCCCTTTTCCACACCGCCGCCAACCGGAGGTGGGTTCGCACATGCAGACCAAGGTTATCAGGAAGAAAAGCATCGGGGTCGACTCTGTCGAACCCAGTCTCACCCCACCCCCGGCCACCGAGACCACGTTCCTGCAAAAGCCCAAGATCGCGGGGCGCTCGAAGAAGCGCGAAATCCCAGAGGGCCTCTGGTCCAAGTGCCCGAAGTGCGATTCCCTCATCTACGACCGGGAACTCGACGACAACCTCAAGGTCTGTCCCAAGTGCCAGAACCACTTCGTCATCGGCGCCCGTGAGCGGATCCATTCCCTCGTCGAGACCTGCACTTTCGAGGAGATCGACGCCACCATGGAGTCCGTCGACGTCCTGAAGTTCACCGGGGTCGCCTCCTACGAATCCAAGCTCGCCGCCTACAAGAAGAAGTCCTCCCTGCTCAAGGACGCCGTCGTCACGGGCATCGGAATGATCGGCAACCACCGGGTCGCCCTCGGCGTCATGGACTTCGCCTTCCTCGGCGGTTCCATGGGATCGGTCGTCGGCGAGAAACTCACCCGACTCATCGAGGCCGGCACCGACCGCAGCCTGCCGGTCATCATCTTCTCCACCAGCGGTGGCGCACGCATGTACGAGGGCATGTTCTCCCTCATGCAGATGGCCAAGACCTGCGGAGCCCTCGGCTACCACGCCCGCCAGCGCCTCCCTTACATCTCCGTCCTGGTCAATCCCTGCTACGCCGGCGTCATGGCCAGCTACGCCTCGGTGGGTGACCTCATCCTCGCCGAACCCTCCGCCATGATCGGTTTCGCCGGTCCGCGGGTCATCCGCGACACCACCCAGGCCGACCTCCCCGAGGGATTCCAGACCTCCGAGTTCCTCCAGCAGCACGGGCTCATCGACGCCATCGTCCACCGCAAGGACATGAAGGCGCGCCTGATCTACTACCTCGACTACCTGCTCCCCTCCCATCGGCAGGAAACGGCCTGAGGCGTCTCCATGCGGTTGGATGTCGAAGAATGACTCGCGCAGAGACGCGGAGGTGGACATCTTTCAGGACAAAAATCGTATCACCGCTTCCTGAAACACTGGTTGCCAACGGTTTGGAACCGGACTATTCAGGACATGAATGCGGACATTTGAACGGACACATCCCTGGATCTCGTTCCGTTGTGACCTCTCCAAGGCGAGCCCCGGATTCTGGCTTGCACTGGGTGAAGCTGCCTCCAAGTCAGAGCACATCGCACGAGTCCCCCTGCGGCCCGCCACAGCCCAGGCGTTGCATCGCCTCTACCTGGCCAAAGGCGTTGCCGCTACCACAGCCATTGAGGGGAACACCCTGTCTGAAGCGGAAGTCCTTCAGGCTGTCGACGGCAACCTCGTCGTTCCCCCCTCCAAGGAATACCTCAAGCAGGAGGTGCAGAACATCGTCGCCGCCTGCAACCGAATGGGGACGCAATTGGCCGAAGGCAGCCTTCCCACGATCACACCAACGCTTCTCTGCGACTACAATCGACAGGTCCTCGACCAACTCCCACTCAAGGACGATGTGCAACCAGGGAAGCTGCGCACCCACTCGGTGGTCGTCGGCAACGTCTACCGGGGAGCACCGGCCGAGGACTGCCCTTACCTGCTCGAACGTCTGTGCGAGTGGCTCAACGGTCCTGACTTCCAGGCTCCGGAGCGCTCTCCTTCCAGAACCGAAACCGTCTACGCCATCCTTCGTGCTGCCGTCGCCCACCTTTACCTCGCTTGGATCCACCCGTTCGGAGATGGCAATGGACGTACCGCACGCCTCCTCGAACTGCACATCCTGCTGTCCGCCGGCATCCCATCCCCCGTCGCCCACCTGTTCAGCAATCACTATAACCAGACGCGCGCCGAGTATTACCGGCAACTCGATCACGCCAGCCGGTCTGGCGGCGATATCATACCTTTCCTGACCTACGCGGTCGGAGGACTGGTCGATGGTCTCCGTGAGCAATTGGAGACGATCTGGACGCAGCAGTGGGACGTTGTCTGGCGCAACTTCGTCCACGAACGCTTCATCAACCGCGAAAGCCCCTCGGACAAACGCCAGCATCATCTGGTGCTGGATCTGGGTGACGGGGAGCACTGGGTCGACATCAGCCAGATTCCTGAACTGACCCCTCGTCTGGCCCGTGCGTTTGCCACGAAGGGACCCAAAACAGTCCAGCGGGACCTCAGCGCTCTCGTCGAAATGGGCCTCATCGTTCGCGAAGGACGACGAGTCCGTGCCCGAAGGGAACTCATTCTCGCCTTCCTCCCGCTCGGCTCCTTCCAGGCCAGGGAGCGTGACACCCTCACCCCTTCCCCAGACCCGTAAACCTGCCGAGGTCGAACAGAGGCTGAGAACAACGAGAAGAGGGAGTTCGGGAACCCCGGAAAGGGCTCACCCCTTGGTGAATGGATGACGGTGAGCGAAAGGCCGTTTCTCTCCGCGTCTCTGCGCCTCGGCGCGAGTCATTTTCCGTCATCCAACTGTATGGTTACGGCTCAGATCCTGCCCTCGCGAGGACTCCCGTTGTTCGGATTCAGGATTCCCGGCTGGCTCCGGGTGATACCGCGGGCATTGGAGACAACGCATCGGTAAGCACTGCCCAGGTCATGGAGTGACGTCGCAGGTGTTGTGTAGCTCGCGGCCGTGGCTCCAGGGATGTTCACGCGATTCTTTTGCCACTGGTAGCGCACCCTGCTTCCCGTGACGGCCACCGTGAAGGTGGCAGGCTCAGGAAACACCACCGTCTGGGAACCGGGGTGCGCTTGAATGACAGGCACACCGGCACGCACCGGGGCGGGCTTGGCGGGAACAATTTCATAGGTCATTCCGGCCTGCGTGCGGAACGAAAAGACCTCCTCGTCCTGGACGGTCGCGACCGTCCGACGGTTGTCGGCACGCATGACGCGAAGGCTTCCCTCCTCGAAAGGACACTGCAGGACGCACCGCCCGCCCTTCTCACTGAAGATGCGGACAGAATCCACCCCCCGCGTGGAAGCGCGATAACGGGCCTCGACCAGGAACGCGCCCACCGCGCGCAACCGCTTGAACTCGGCGTCAAGCCGGCGATCCCAGTTCGGAAAGAGCCGGATCACTCCGTCGTGGCTTTGGAGGAGCATGTTGTTGATGGCCTCGATGATTCCCGCCGTCTCGATGCCGCCTCCTTCCTTCTGGGAGACAATCCCGTTGGCTTCCGGCTTCCATGCCTTGATGGCCTGGATGACACGCTCCGCGCGATATCCAGCGCGCACAGCCATGACAAACATCATCCCGAAATCGTTGCCGTTCTGCCAACCGCACCACCGCTGCGGATGGAACATGTCCCCCTTGTCCAGGGTGCTGCAGGTCGCAATCCGGTAGGCCGGCAAGGTCCCGTGGCTGATGTTGTCGAAGGTCGTCGTGAACATCAGCCCCGTGTTCCGGGCTCCCCCCTGGTAATGCAGGGCCTGCATGACATCGTGCACCGCGTCCGGCCGGAAGGTCACCGTGTTCTCCCAGGCCTGCAGCGGGTACTCGCTCATCCGTTCCAGGATGTCCTGCCAGTGAGCGCGACGTCCTGCATCCCGCTTCAGCTCGATGCTCGCGGCGATGATCTCCCGGTACAGGAAGCGCACGGCCCCCAGGCTGAACATGTCGTTCCGGGCGAACCAGTCCGCCCCCTCATGCACCGAACCATACACCTCATAACGGCCGTCCACCGGCTTCCCGATGTAGTCGTCGTAGAAGTCCGCAACGGCGAGCAACAGCGGATAACAGACCTTCTCCAGGAACTCACGGTCCTGCCCGTACTTCCACTTCCAGACAATCGGCAGCACCCCAAAGACCGCATTGGTCGCCATGCAGCAGTCTTCCTCGGGATAGGCTCCGCCCCCACACGAGGTCCCGTGCGCCGTGAAGGAACCCTCGTTCTGGACTCCCCGACAGTTCACCGGCATCCGGGCCGCGATCTGCGGTGACACCCATCGGTTCTGCACCCGCTTCCGGCCCGTGGTCTCGGTGTAATGCTTCACCGTCGCGATATAGGGATCAACCAGGTCGACGTGATTCGCGGCAAACGTTCCGTAATACGGATTCTGCGCGTTGTAGTTCATGCCCAGGTTGCTAAACCACATCATGTCGTCGGCACGGTTCCATGGCCCCCAGTGTCCGGGCGCATGGCCGGGACCGCTCCCTGCACCGCCGCTTCGGGCGCACGACCCCACCAGGTAGAGGTGATTGTACCAGAGGTTCTGCAAGTCATCCCCGAGCCGGACGTGGGACTGGAGCCAGAATGCCTTCCACCACGATCGGTTTCGCGCCCCGATCTGGATGAGATCCTCATCGGTCATCGTCCTCACCGACTCCAGCAGGGAGGCCAGGGGCGAGCCCGAGTTCTTCGTGTGCTCCGCCTGAAGGAGGAGACGGACGACCGCACCGCTCGCCGGCAACGTGAAGTGCAACGTGCATTGATCGGCTCCGTTGCTCACCGTGCTGACGGCCGATCCCAGAACCTTCGCGGCCACCGCCCCCTTCACGTAGAATGGGGCACCGTCCGCATTGGGCTCCTTCGTGACCCAAACCACCGGACCCGACGTACCGGCACTCTTCGCCACGTACCGGTTTCCGATCACCGAAAGCGTCATCCGCAAAGGCACCTCCCGTCCGCTGTCGGTCGACAACTCCAGCACCCACAGGTTGGACTTTGGCGACAGGTAGGACCGCGTCCGGACCATGGCTCCCGCCATCAGGCATTCCGTCCGGACCTCCGCGTTCCGGATGTCCTGGGTGACGTGATAATGGGTCCCTGATTCCGCTCCGGAAGCGGCTTCGATACCCACCGTCGCCAGATTCAGGATGTGCTGGTTGTACCGCCCTGCGGCCACGTCGTTCCCTGCATGGAACCCATTCTTTCCAAGATGGAACCGGAGCGCATGGATCGTTCCGCCCAGATGCACGCCGAAGTCGCCATTCCCCAGATAGGCCCCCTTCATCAAGGTCCGGCAGGTCGCATCATCCCAGGTTTCCGAATAGCGGGACGAGGCCCTGTCGAGGAGACCGGAGACCATCTCCCAATCGTCCCCAACGATCGGAGGCACGGCCGACAGGTTCCCTGCGCCCGCCACCAACTCCGCAGTCCCCGGAGCGAGCGACATCGCCGCACTCGCTTGTCCCGCCAACTTCAGGAACGTCCTTCGTCGCATCGCCTCAGCCTGATTCCTCCCGCCCATCGTGGGCAGCGAAAACTCCGGCCGCAGACGGAGGACAAGAGATGATCGTCAGGCGGCGGATCGGGATGGAGAGGATTCGCCTCCCGGACGCGAGGAACGTGGATCGAGGACGAGGCCATGGGCTGACGAACACCATTACCACTCCGATCGTGTTCATCATCGGGGTGGCAACGTCCTCGTTGCCCGGAGAAAGGGTCTGGCAAGGGCGACGAGGACGTCACCACCCCGTTCCAGACTAAGGAATCATCCGGATGCGCCCGGGTGGATCATGGACTGGATGGATCCATTGACTTGAAGGTTGGGGCAACCTCCTCCTTTCTGGACTCACCAAGCAAAGCGCCACCCCTCGGTGCCTACCAATGAACTCGGGAATCGTTCGCTGATGACGAGTCACAGGCACACCCCTGCTTTCTCGCAGCAAATAGGCTCACCGGCGAAAGCAGTGCCCGACACTCCCTGAAGGCTGCGCACGAATTGGAGCCTGCCAGTTCGTTGCGGTACAACACTCTTTCCGTGGAGGGTCGACCCTTCGCGCGCGACACTCCCCATTCCCCACCTGATTCGGGTCTTCCACGGGCGGCCTGACTCCGGAACGTTACCCGCATGCGTTGTCGAGGGTGGTTGGGCTGGTGTGATGTGGTCGCAGCGATCGGCGTCTTGGCGGCGATGGTCGGCCAAGCCGCGGCGGCTGATACCAACGCGCCCGCGTGGTCGAAGGCCTCCGCGCCGGAGCCACGACTCTTGCCGGGCACAACGGACTTCCACTTCTCGTTGTACGCCTGTCCCAGTGATCCCACGGAACTCGCCTCGCTCGTCACGGTGTTGCGCGAGCGGCATCTGGCATCGGCGTTTGATCCGGGGCCGGCGGCCGTCGCGGGTTCACGCCCTGCTTTCGAGTATCTGGCAAAGCTCGGCTGGCCCGTGATCCTCTATCCGCCCGACGGCGGACGGATGCAACTCCAGGGCAGCACCAGCGTGCTCAACCGCGAGGATGAATCGGCCGTCCGCATCCTGGACCAGGCCGGCGTGTTCAACGCCATCCAGCTTGGCGAATGGGGTTATCACTTCCATCGGCTGCGGTCCGACGCCGGCTGGATGAAGGCCGTCCTCGGACCCGATTTCGAGTCGGAGAAGGACCGGTTCCTCAAACCGGTCGAAAGCATGGGGTACGACCCAAAGCCGGCTACCCGACGCGAGTGCCGCGACCAGTTGCAGGCGTATTACCTGTGGCATCGACAGGCCAAGGGCGGACGCCTGATCAGCGTCACGGGACATTCGCACTACGAAGCCTACGCGGCCGAGTGGGGCGCCTCCGTGATCGGGCTGGAGGTCGGGGAAAACATCGGGTTCACGCAATCGAAGTTCGCCTTCGCGCGCGGGGCTTCCCGTCAGTGGAACATCCCGTGGACCGTGCAGGTCAGCCCGTGGTTCGGGAACGCGGTCACAACGCGGGGACCGCTCGACACCAACAGTCCCACGGCGCAGGGGCTCGACGCGGGGCATTCGTTGAGCCTGTACCTCCGGATGTGGCGCCACGCGTGGTTTGCCGGGGCCGCGATGGTGACCCCGGAGAACAGCTTCAACAGCTTCTTCACCACCGACCGTGCGCCGTGGGAACTCACGTCGCATGGCGAGGCCGCAGCCGCTGCCTTCCGGTTCATGCGTTCCCACGACCGCGGCAACCCGCACACGCCGCTGCTCGTGGTCCTCGATCATCTCGCGGGCTACAACGGCTACCAGGGCCTGACCTGGGGCGTCCTGCCGCGGACGCCGGCAGACCAGGAAATCGCCGACCTCCTCGAAGTGCAGCTGTACCACAGCGCACGTCGGCTGCCTGTTCCCGGCAACCCAGCCAATCCCGAGTCGCGCTACCTCAATCCAACGCGCCATGGCGAACTGGCGGACGTCGCCCTCTCCACGATCACGGGTGCGCACATGGCGCGTTACCCGGTGATCCTGC
This sequence comes from Limisphaerales bacterium, assembly GCA_965283655.1. GTDB lineage: Bacteria > Verrucomicrobiota > Verrucomicrobiia > Limisphaerales > UBA9464 > UBA6176. The sequence goes on from CBDIPJ010000006.1 coordinate 72,286, forward strand.
TCGCCGGCGAGGTCGACTTCCCGGGGCCCTTCCTTCACGAACTCCGCACGGCGTTGCGCGCTGGAAGCCGGCTGCTGATCCACCCGCGTCATGTGGCCGCAATGCCGCCCGGAGCGCTCGACCAGCTTCGCTCTGCGGGAACGATCGAGATCGTCGAAACGTGGCAGAACCCTGAAACCAAGCGTTCCGCCGCCATCTCTGATGAACGCCTCGCCCAGCTCGCCACGGAACTTCTGCCCATCGGCGTCGAGGGCGATCCCATCCAGTACCAGATCAACCGGAACCAAGCCGGGTGGGTGATGGAACTGGTCAACAACGACGGCGTCATCAAATCCGGACGGACCCCAGCGCGCGTCTTTCCGGAGGTGGTGGCGCATGTCACGCTCACGCCCCGATTCGCGCCCACCCGCGTTGTGGAATGGCTCACCGGGACGGCGTACGCCACCAACGCGCCCATCCGCGTCGATGTGCCGCCCGGCGAAACACGTTTCGTGGAACTCCGCACCACCCGATAGCGACCTGGACAGGAACGGGGAAGCGACATCTTCGTCGCCGTTCCAGGGTCTTTCCAAGGGCGACGTGGACGTCGCCACCCCGTCTGTGTTTGGGGCTGGGGGTCCATTTCCATCCACGCATCAGCGAAATCGTCGTACCGCTTTCCGAATGGACCCTTGCGTCGTAGGGTCTCGGGTCATGCGGATTCTGAGCACGATCACGATCCTGTTCGCGGGGATGACGGCAGCCCCGGGGCTGCAGGGCCAGCACACGACCAACGCGGCGGCGTTGGCGGCGGCGAGCGACCAGGCGGCCAAGTTCCAGCTCGCTCCGGGGTTCGCCCTCAAGGTGTGGGCGATGGAACCCCAACTCTCCAACGGGGTCGCATTCCACATCGACCCGAAGGGCCGCGCGTGGATCGCGGAATCGCATCGCTGGGCGCGGTCCATCTTCGACATCACCCAGAAGACCAACTGGCTCCTCAACGATCTCTCCTTCCGCAACGTCCCCGAACGGTCCGCCTTTCTGGAGTCCCAGTTCGACGCCATCGATCCCGAGTTCCTCACCCGCGACTCCGAGATCGTGCGCCTTGTTGAGGATCGGGACGGCGACGGCGTGGCCGAGCATTCCAGCGTTCATGCCGACGGTTTCAACACCGCCGCGGACGGCACCGCGGCCGGCGTCCTGGCGACGCGTAACACGGTCTACTTCGCCAACATTCCGAACCTCTGGAAGCTCTCGATTCCAGCGCAACCCGGCGAAGCGCCAAAGCGCGAGTCGCTGGCCACCGGCTTCGGCGTCCACGTGGGCGTCTCCGGCCACGATCTCCACGGCCTGATCTTCGGACCCGATGGCCGGCTCTACATGAGCTTTGGCGACCGCGGCGCGCACATCACCAACCGCGAGGGACGTGTCATCGACCTTCCCGACATGGGCGCGGTGCTGCGCTGCGAACCCGACGGCCGGAACCTCGAGGTCTTCTGCATCGGACTCCGCAATCCCCAGGAACTCGCCTTCGACGACGACGGCAATCTCTGGACCGTCGACAACGACACCGCGGGCGCGGATCCCTGTCGCGTGCTCCACCTCGTCGAGGACGGCGACTATGGCTGGCGCGCCAGCTACCAGCATCACCCGGGCTTTGGCCCGTGGGTGCAGGAGGAACTCTGGAAGGGCGGCCAGGACAACATCCTTCCCCTCGCCGGTACCGTCAGCCAGGGGCCCAGCGGACTCGCCTTCTACCCGGGCACCGGATTCGGTTCCCAACTCAAGGACACCTTCCTCCACTGCGATTTCCCGGGCGGCATCTGGTCCTACACGGTCCAGCCACGCGGCGCGTCCTACGCGCTCGCCTCGAAGTCGAAGTTCCTGTGGAACTGCTGGCCCACCGACGTCGACTTCGGTGCCGACGGTGCCGCCTACGTCCTCGACTGGGTCGCCGGTTGGGGTCAACCGATGAAGGGTCGCATCTACCGCATCACGCCCGCGACGGCTCCGTCGGCCGCGGATGCAGCCCTCACATCGGAAGTCCGGTCGCTCCTCGCCAGCGGCGTCGCAGATCAATCCCCGGACAAGCTCCGATCGTTGCTGGCGCATCCCGACCGTCGCGTCCGTCTCGAAGCCCAGTTCGAGATCGCACGCCGCGGCGTGGGCGAACTCCCCGGTCTGATGCAACTCGCGCGCGGGACGAATCCATCCCTCGCCCGCCGTCACGCGCTATGGGCGATCGGCCAGATCGTCCGTGCACATCCAGGCGCCGATCTCGCCGGGCTCGTGCCGCTGCTGGAATCCGATGACGCCAAGGTCCAGGCAGTCGCTGCGCGCTTGCTGGGTGAAGCGCGCGTGGTGCAGGCCGAGGCCGGCCTCGCCCGACTCGCCACGGAAAGCCCGGACGCCGCCGTCCGCTTTGCTGGGGCCATGGGGCTCGGTTCGCTGGTCCGCCCGGAATCTCGTTCCTCTCCGGAACCGACCCGGAAACTGGTCACCGCCACGGCCGGTACGGATCCATTCCTCGTCCATGCGGCCGTCCGGCATTGGGTCCGGCTGGAACAAGCCACGTTGAATCGGTCGGAACCCGGTCCCGTGAGCGCGCCTCTCCAGGCCTTGTCGCGCGACACCGATCCCAACGTCCGCTTCGCCGCGGCTCTTGCGCTTCGGAACCTCCGTCATCCCTTCCTCACCAACCTGCTCTCGGATGCCGACCCGCGGGTGGTGATCGCCGCCGGCCGGGCCATCCATGACGCGCCGGTCGTCGCGGGGATGCCGGGATTGGCCGCGCTGCTCACGCGCATCGATTGCCCGCCCGCGTTGCTCTCACGTTCCATCGATGCCGCCTTCCGCCTGGGCACGGCCCAACACGCCCAGACCCTCGCTTCCCTCGCCAAGCGGCGCGATCCCGCTCCCCAGATCCGTGCCCTCGCCTTGCGCGCCCTCGGAGATTGGTCCAAGCCGCCCGCCCTCGATCGCGTCAACGGCCTGTGGCGCCCCGCCGTCACGCTCGGACGTACCGACACGAATCCCGCCGAACCTTCGTCCGGCGCCGTCAATCCATTGCTCGAGCGGGCCGCCGCTGCGAACCCGCCCGTGCGTTCCAGTCCCCTGCCCCTCCTTCCCGACGACCTGGGCCGCTCGACGCCCTTCGAAGTCGCGATGGCACTGAAGCGAAACCCTGAGCCCGCCCGACGCGCGTTCCTGCGCGTGGCCGACGAAATCCTGAATCCATCCACACCCGACGAGTACGGTCAGGTGATTCCCGGGGGGCCCGCGCCGGTGGAGGTGCAATTGGCGCTGATCGAAACGGCCAGCGCGCTCCGCACCAAGGAAGCGGCGCAACCGCTCTTCGAAAATTTCAGCCAGACCAACACGCCCGCCGTCGTCCGTCGTTCCATCCTGGCCTTCCTCGCCGGGATCAATGCCATCCAGGCACCGGACGCGGTGCGCATGGCTCTCACGGACACCGACAACGCCACCCGCGCGGCCGCCCTGCCCTACCTCGATCGGCTCGATCCCGCGACAGCACTGCCCGTGTTGAAGCCGTTGCTCCAGCCCGGCACGCCCCTGCCGGTCCACCAGGCCGCGTACGCTGCCCTCGCCAAACTCGGCAATGCCGACGCCGACAACCTCCTCCTCGCCGGGTTGCAGGAACTGCTCGCTGGAAAGCTCCGCCCCGAACTCAACCTTGACGTCCTGAGTGCCGCCGAAGTCCGTCACACGGTCTCTGCCCCACTGAAGGCCGCCCGCGACCAATGGCTCACGCGCAACCCCACCAACGATCCCATCGCCAGCCGCGCCGCCGTGCTCAAGGGCGGTGACGCGGTCCGTGGCGGCCTCCTGTTCAAGAACCATCCGCAGGTCCAATGCCTCCGTTGCCACAAGGTGGGTGGTGACGGCGGAACGGTCGGGCCTGCGCTGGATGGCATCGGAAAGCTTCGCGACCGGAACTACCTGCTGGAGGCGATCGTCTATCCCAACAAGGCCTACGCCGAGGGGTACAAGCCAGCCGAGGGCGGCCTCTCCGCGATGCCCGAAGGCCTTGCTGATCTCCTCACGCCGCTGGAACTCCGGGACCTCCTCGAATTCCTGGCGTCCCTCCGATAGCCGCCTCCCAGGTAGCTGACGACGTGAGGAGGCTGTGATGGTGGCCAGTTGAAGGCCGGGTGCGCCTACCCGGCGACACCCGTGGTTCACGCCGCGTGAGGACACGAGGCCTCCATTGCTACGTAGCGGAGGGTAGCTGACGACGTGAGGAGGCAGGCTTCAAACTTGAATCTTCAATCTTCCAACTCCTCATCACCACAGCCTCCTCACGTCGTCTGCTACACATGGGGTTCTTCAAGGTCCACGCACCGGCCCGTGCCACTCCTTCAACTCTCGCCCGGTCCGGTAGACACCCCAGCCCTCGACCACCCCGCCGCCAAACGCCTTTTCGTATCTCGGGGCATCCGCTCCCGCGCCACCCAACTCGCGGATCCAGATCCACGCAACCCGCCGCGGGAACTCGCGAGCCACCTGAGCATAGATCTCGGGGTCACCCTGCCCGGAGTCACCCACCAGGACGAACCGCCGCGTCGGATCCATCCGGATCAACTGCCGGATTTCAGCCAGCTTGTGCTTCACCGGCGCACCCAGGAACCGGAGTGCGGAACGGTCCTTGGCACGGAATTCCTGCATGTGCCATGAGCCGCTCGGGAGGCCCGCTTCGGAGCGGAACTCCTCCAACGCCGCCCACAACTGCCAAGGCCCGCCACTCACGTAATGCCAGTCGGGATCGAACCGTCGGCCCCAGGCTGCGAAGGCATCGGCCACGCCCTCGACCGCACGGAACGGACGGGCGAACGTGTTCAACACCGTCTCGCGGCGGTTGGGAACGTCCGTGATCTTCACCGTATCGTCGATGTCGCTCACGACACTCCAACCGCCACCGGCAACCACCTGCACCGGCATCGAAAGATCGCGACCGCTGCGCCGTGTCCGGAGCCGGATCGACACGCTCGCCGTATGCATCATCGGAAGGCCTGCCTGCTCCCATTCGCTTTCGGTAAGCCGGAAGGTTCCATCGAAATGGCCATTCGCCCGGGTCATCCCCAGCACCCGTTCGTGTGGCCCCAGGTGCAGGTGGAATCGTTTGCCACGCTCCTTGTCCACCAGGAAGGGCGCCAACCGACGGGCGACCAACGCCCGCGCTGCCGGATCCAAACCGTCCGGATCCACGCCCAGCCATCGACGGATGAGCCGCGCAACGCCGGGAACCGTGGACGGTTCGTACACGCATCCACGGACCCGCAGCTTCCAATGAATCCCCGACCGCCATGCGATCGCCGGATAGAGGTCCAAGACCTCGTCCGGAGCGAGGTCGCCATCCAAGCGATGGGCGATCCAGGTCAGCATCGAACACCCGGTTCAGTGGCCGAGGTATTCCTGGTTCGCCCAGACGACGTTCGGAAAGATCACGATCCGTTCCATCAACTGACCCGCTCCGGCAAACGTGATCTGCACCCAGAACTTCTGCTTTCCGCCCGCGGCGGCAGCGCTTCCACCCGTCAGTACGTCGACCGGGTAGCCGGTGCCCGTACTCGTCAACGGAGTCGGCGGCGGGAACGCCACCAATCGCCCGCGGCTTCCATCCGGCAATTGCTCGTACACCTCGTAGCGCAGGCTGCGGGCAATCGGCAAACCACCTTCCTGCGGGCCAAACAGGGACAGACGCAGGCTGGATTTCATATCGGTTCCCGTCGGACGGCTCTTGAGAAAGATCGTGGGCCGCGGGTGCACTGCGCCCGGCTGCACGTACACGGCGACATCTTTGATCGCGAGGGCCTCGTCGCAAAACATCCGGTGATAATCGAACCGGACGACGCCGTATCCATCCATGCCCCATCCGCGTCCCCAGCTGTTCTTGATGATGAACCCCTCGGTCGTGTAGCCGACCACGGTCACGGCATGCCCGCCGTAATCGTCCGGCTTGTCCGGATGCGCCGGGCGGACCTTCACGCGTCCAGCGATGACATCCTCCTCCAGGCGCGGACGCAGCAACCGGGCGGTGGAATAGGCATACGCACGATTGCTGATCGCGTAGAGGAAACCCTCCGCAGGTGCGATCAAGCCGTTCTTGTAACCGCTCCAGTGCGGGGCATAGAGCTGGTTGTATCCCACCGCGATTGCGCGGTGCCCGGTGGCAAGGAGTCGCTTGATGTTCTGAACGTCGCCTGCCTCCGCATCCCGGAGGAAGACGGTGTTGCCGGGATCCACAGAGTACCGGGTCGTTCCCGCCCGCTTCACCAGGTCGGCAATGCCGGTCTTGCCTTCCTCGATGTACTTCTTCAGCAGGCTGTCATCCTTGCTCCAAAGCCCCGCCTTCGGATCGTACGGAGCGACGCTCTCGTGCATGAACCCCGCCTTCGAAAGCATCTGCGGATAATACGAGAGCAACCCTCCTGACCCGACATCCCCCTCGCCAAGTTCCATCAGCTTCAGGAACCCATAGGCGCCCTGCTCGCTCACGTCGGCGGGAACGCCATCGAAGGTCTCGAACATGGCAGCCACCGAGAAGGCCGTGCAGGTTCCACGGGAGCCCTGATTCTTCACCGGCGACTGGTAGGGCCGATAATCGAGGGTCAGGGGAAACAGTCCCTGGAGCACCGGCAGGCCTTGCGGACGAACGCCCACGCAGGTCGCCCAGAAACAAAGGAACATCCAGAAGATCCCAGTGGGTCGCCGCGGATTCCCCTGAAAAAGTCGTTTGCGGAACACGTCCCGCTTCTAGGCCCCACCCCGATCAATGGCAAGTCTGCCTCCCTCCGAGTTTCAAGTTGGAAGGGAACTGCGTGCCCTCACGCGTCACCGCATGGACTCTGCCGGGTGGGGGCACCCGGCCTTCAGATCGGGTTCTGTCCTCTGCGCTCTCCCCCTCGGCTTCAAACTTGAACCCTCAAACTTACAACTCCCCACCGACATTTCCATCGACAGCCCCATCGCCCGCCTTACGCTCCCGCGCTTCTGATGAACAAGACTCCGCACGTCGCCGTGGTCGGGGCAACTGGCGCCGTTGGTATCGAGATGCTGAAGGTTCTCGAACGACGCCGCTTCCCCGTTGGCCAACTCACACTGCTCGCCTCTGCCCGCTCGGTCGGTAAGAAACTGACCTTCGCCGGCAAGGAAACCACCGTCACGGAGCTCACCAAAGACAGCTTCAAGGGCATCGACATCGCCCTGTTCAGCGCTGGCGGTTCCATTTCGCGGGAGTTCGCCCCCATCGCCGCGGCCGCCGGTTGCGTGGTCGTCGACAATTCCTCCGCCTTCCGACAGGACGACCGCGTTCCCCTCGTCGTCCCCGAGATCAACGCCGCGGATGTCCGCCACCACCATGGAATCCTCGCCAACCCGAACTGCACCACCGCGATCACGCTGATGGCGCTTTACCCGCTGCATCGGGCGTTCGGCGTGAAGCGCATCATCGCCTCCAGCTACCAGGCCGTTTCCGGCACGGGCGCGAAGGCGATCGAGGAACTCGAACGCCAGGTCCAGCAGATCGCCGCCGGACAACCGATCACCCGCGAGGTTTATCCCTACCAGATCGCCTTCAACGTGCTCCCTCAGGTCGATTCCTTCCAGGCGGACGGATACACCAAGGAGGAGATGAAGATGCAGAACGAGGGACGCAAGATCATGCACCACCCGGGATTCCGCGCCTCCGTCACCTGCGTCCGGGTCCCCGTTTACCGTTCCCATTCGGTCGCCGTCAGCGCCGAGTTCGAGAAACCGGTCACGGTCGAAGCAGCCCGCGCCGTCCTCGCCGGAGCTCCGGGTCTCGACGTCGTGGATGATCCCGCAAAGCAGCGGTACCCGATGCCACTGTTCACCTCCGAGAAGGACAACTGCGAAGTGGGCCGCATCCGCATGGATTGCGCCCTGGACAACGCGCTGTGCTTCTGGGTTTCGGGCGACCAATTGCTCAAGGGTGCCGCACTCAACGCCGTGCAGATCGCCGAGGAACTCCTCAAGCTCTGATCGGCCCGCCCACGAAAAAGGCCCGGTTCCATCTGGAACCGGGCCTTTTGCTTTCCGGGAAGACGCCGGAAGCGATCGCTATCGCAACTTGTCGGGATTCAATCCCAACAGGTCCTTCGGCAGGAACAAACCGTCCTTGCGGACCAGCGTGTCGTCGAACCAGACCTCGCCACCGCCCCATTCCGGACGCTGGATCAGGACCATGTCCCAGTGGACAGCCGACTTGTTGCCGTTACCCGGGTTGTCGTAGGCCTGTCCCGGCGTGTAATGCAGCGAACCCGCGATCTTCTCGTCGAAGAGGATGTCGCACATCGGGTTCAGGATGTAGGGATTGAAACCCAGGCTGAACTCACCGATGGAACGCGCTCCGGGGTCGGTATCCAGGATTTCGTTCAACCGCTTCTCCGCCCCACCGGCACACGTGGCCTTCACGACCCGACCCTCCTTCATCTCCAAACGGATGCCCTCGAACTTCGTGCCGGCGTAGATCGTCGGCGTGTTGAAGGTGATCACCCCGTTCGAGGATTTCAGCGTCGGGCAACTGAAGCACTCACCGTCCGGAATGTTCCTCAACCCCTCGCAGGGCTTCGCACCGATGCCCCGGATGCTGAAGGTCAGGTCGGTTCCAGGCCCCTTGATCCGGACAACGTCCGCAGCCTCCATCCGCTTCTTCAGGGGGAGGACCGCCTTCGCCATCCGCTGATAATCCATGGTGCAGACGTCGAAGTAGAAGTCCTCGAACGCCTCCGTGCTCATGTTGGCCGACTGGGCCATGCTCGGCGTTGGCCAGCGAAGCACACACCATTTGGTCTTGTTGATGCGGTGATCCAGCACCGGCCTCAAGGTCTTGGCGTAAAGCTTCTGCGCCGCTGCGGGAACATCGCTGGTCTCGCTGGCGTTGTGCGCCCCGCGAATGGCCACATACGCCTGGACCCGCTTCATGCGGTTCATCTCGAGGTCCCGCACCAGTTTGGCATGGACTTCGTCCGTACCCCGCTGGATCTCCCGGGTCACCCGGCTGTGTCGGACGTCAACCAAGGGCACCCCCCCTGCCTCCCGCGTCGCGCGGACCAAGGCCACGGTCATTTCGTCCGGGACATCAATCATGTCCATCAAGAGCACCTCGCCCTTGCCCAGGGCACAGGAATACTCCACGAGCAGCTTCGCCAGCTTCGCGTATCTTGGATCAGCCATAAAGTTCTCTTCGAGTCTGCCTCCAACCCCCGGGAGAACGCACGCCCGATCAAGAAACCCACCGCCATCCTCCCAGACAACCCGGGCAAATCCGGGTTCACCCAACCGAAATCAACCAATCCGCCAGACAATCCGGGCCTTGCCCAGATCGTACGGGGACATCTCCATCTTCACCCGATCCCCCGCCGTCAGACGCACGAATCGCTTCCGCATCTTCCCGGAGATCGTCGCAAGCACCAGGTGCTTGTTGTCCAACTCCACCCGAAACATGGTTCCTGCAAGGACCGTAATGATCCGGCCTTCAATCTCGACGTGTTCCTGTTCCTTCATCGATCAATCTATGGTGGCCGGAACGATCACAGAAATACGCGCGCATCAAAGGTCATCCAGCCCGGTAACCCCGACACGACCCAACAAAAGAAAAAAGAGGCGGGCCGTTAGGCCCGCCCCGGGAAAAGGTCTGATCAGTAACGGCCACGGCCGCCACCACCACCACCGTATCCGCCGCCGCCACCCCCGCGGCCGCCACCACCACCACCACCGCTGCGGCCGCCGCCGCCGCCACCACCGAACCCGCCGCGGTCACGGCGAGGTCCACCGAATCCGCCGCCGCCACCACCGCCGCCCTCTTCACGAGGACGGGCAATGTTCACGGTCAGGTTACGGCCGTCGAGATCCGCGCCATTCATGGCGTCGATCGCGCGCTGGGCCTCCTCGGGAGTGGACATCGTGACGAAGCCGAACCCACGGGAACGGCCCGTTGCCCGGTCAAACATCAGGACCGCTTCCATGACGGTGCCGTGTGCGGCAAACGCGTCCTGGAGGCTGTTCTCCGTCGTATTGAACGACAGATTCCCGACAAACAGTTTCGTACTCATTCTCTGTGTGATTTGTCCCTAGACCGAGTCTGCTTTCTCCAAACTGTTCCCGCTCGTCGGGTTTCAAATCATCACTGAACCACCGTTCAACTGAGGATCCACCAGGCCTTGGAAGCGACAGGCAATCTAACTGACGGCTCTCAGTTTGAGCAGCTTCCTAGCGTTTGGCCAACAAGTTTTTTCAAGGAGAATCAGCAACAGATCTCCACAGGGCCCAAAACAGGACCCGCCCACTCCCTCGACAACCCTCCCCCCGCGTCCATCGTTGCCCCCCGCATGTTGCCGAAGCCCCTTGTCATCGCCGACCGCACCTTCCACTCCCGACTCTTCCTCGGGACCGGCAAGTTTCCCTCGCCGGAATCCATGCGCGACGCCCTCGCCGCCAGCGGCACTGAGATCGTCACTGTCGCCCTCCGGCGTGTGGATCTCACCGGCCAGCGCGATCCCTTCGCCAACATCCTCGATTTCATCGACCCCTCCCGCTACCTCCTCCTGCCCAACACCAGCGGCGCGATGAACGCCGACGAAGCCGTCCGTCTCGCCCGCCTCGCTGTCGCCGCCGGCCTGCCGAAATGGGTGAAACTGGAGATCCACCCCGACCCACGCTACCTGCTGCCCGATCCCATCGAGACCCTGGACGCCGCGCGTCGGTTGGTGAAGGAGGGATTCGTGGTCCTGCCGTACATCAACGCGGATCCTGTCCTCGCCAAGCGCCTCCAGGAGGTGGGCACCGCCACCGTCATGCCTCTCGGGTCCCCCATCGGATCCCATCGCGGCCTGCAGACCCGCGACCAGATCCGCATCATCATCGAACAGGCCACCGTTCCCGTCGTTGTCGACGCGGGCATCGGGGCACCCAGCCACGCCACCGAAGCCCTCGAACTGGGCGCGGATGCCGTCCTCGTCAACACCGCCATCGCCGTCGCCCCCGATCCTTCGCGGATGGCCATCGCCTTCAAGATGGCGGTGGAAGCGGGACGCATCGCTTACGAGACCGGCCTCTCCGCGCCCCAGGAAACGGCTTCAGCCACCAGCCCGCTCACCGGATTCCTGGAGGCCGCGGGTTAAGGACAACACGGGCATACCTCCGGCGGAGTATTGCCCCCGGTGGATGTTCCCCGGAGCCTTTGGTTTCGAGGAAGTCGAAGGGGGACATGGGCCGAGCATCCGATACATCACTCCGTCTCAAGCACGCCGGCAGCGCCGCGGGTCGTGCGCCCCACTTCCGCGCCCTGGTCGAGCAGGCCTCCCACGGAATCGTCATCCTCGGTGAGGGAGATTCCATCCGGTACACCAACGACGTCTTCCGCCGCTGGGTTGCCGGCACCACGCGTGACGAAATCCCGAAGTCCCTTTCGGGGATCCTTTCCCAGGAGGACAACCAGCAACTTCAGGCAGCCCTCCGCGAAATGCTGGTGAGCGGCGTCCATCCGTTCCCGCTCCCCATCCTTCAACTGCCTGGAAGCCACGGTCAGGTCCGACAGCTCGAAGGAACCGCAACGCGCCTCCCCTCCCACTCCGGATCCGAGCATCGCGTCCTCCATCTCCACGACGTCACCGCGCGACGGGCAGCCGAAGCACGCAACCGCCGCTCCGAGCACGCCGCACGGATCATCAGCTCCCTCGCCAGCTCCTTGGTCGAATTGGAGTCCGAGGAAGATGTCCTGTGGGACGTCGCCCGTAACTGCGTCGGCCGCCTCGGGCTTCCTGATTGCGTCGTGTACCTGCTGGACGAATCCCGCCGGGTCCTTATCCAGCGCGCCGCTTGGGGGCCCAAGGCTCCCAGTGATCGAACCATCCTCAACCCGATCGAAATCCCGATCGGCCGCGGCATCGTCGGAACCGTGGGAGCCACCGGGCGTCCGGAACTCGTGCCCGACACGCGCCTCGACCCTCGCTACATTGTCGACGACGCCCAGCGATTCGCCGAACTGGCCGTCCCCATCCTTCTGGGCGACCGCGTCATCGGGGTCATCGACGTGGAGCATCCCGATGCTGGCTTCTTCGAAGACCACCACGTCGAGATCCTGACCGCGCTTGCAGCACTCCTCGCCAACAAGCTGGTGCGCGTGCGCGCGGAGGAAGCCCTCCGCAGCCTCAACACGGACCTCGAGCGTCGGGTCCACGAGCGCACGTCCGAACTCCAGGCCGCCAACAACCGGCTCCAGCGCGAGGTGGCCGAACGGGCGCGCGCCCAGTCCATCCAGCAGGCCCTCTACCAGATTTCAGAAGCCATCCACCAAACCCGCGACCTCCCCGCCCTCTACCGGCGCATCCATGAGATCATCTGCACGCTGATGCCCGCGCGGAACTTCTACATCGCCCTCCTCGACCGCGATTCCGGGCTTCTCACCTTCCCCTACTACGTCGACGAAGCCGACCCGCCTCCGGCTCCGCGCAAAGGCCACCGAGGCATCACCGAATACGTCCTCCGCAGTGGCCGCGCCTGCCTCGCCAACCTGGCGGAAATCGCCCGCCTCAAGGAATCGGGCGAATACGTCCAGACCGGTGCTGCCGCCGCCATCTGGCTGGGCGTTCCGCTGGTCGTGCGCGACCAACCCATCGGCGTAATGGCCGTGCAGGACCATCACGATCCCGGGGCCTTCGGTCCTGAAGACCAGCAGATCCTCTCCTTCGTTGCCGACCAGACCGCCCTCGCCATCGAACGGAAGCGCTCCGAACAGGACCTCCAGCACGCCCTCGAACAGCAGCGCGAACTCGTCCGCCTCAAGACCAACTTCGCCAGCCTCGTCTCCCACGAGTTCCGCACCCCCATCGGGGTCATCCTCTCCTCCGCCCAGGTCCTCGACTCCTATTTCGACCGTCTCGAACCCGCACGCCGCGCCGAACATCTCGGCGACATCGTCCACGCCGCGCGCCATATGGCCGGCCTCATCGACGAGGTCCTCCTCCTGGGCCGCATCGAAGCCGGCCGCCTTGCCCTCCAACCACGCCCGATCGACCTCACCGCCTTCTGCCGGCGCCTTGCCGACGAAACCCTTCAGGCCACTGCGAACCGCTGCCCGATCGAGATTTCCACCCCCGACTCCCTCCCCTCGGCCCGTTCCGACGAACACATCCTCCGTCACGTCGTCGGAAACCTGCTGTCCAACGCGGTGAAGTATTCGCCCCGGTCCACCCCGGTCTCCCTGTCGATCGCCCGAATGGGCTGCGATGCGGTGATCACCGTCCGCGATCGTGGCATCGGAATACCCACCGAGGATCAGGCCCGCCTGTTCGAAGTCTTCTATCGCGGCAGGAACGTTGGCGAATCCCCCGGGACCGGCCTTGGACTCGTCATCGTCAAACGCTGCGTCGAAGTGCACGGCGGCACCGTCACCCTCCACAGTCAGGTCGGCCGCGGCACCACCGTCGTCGTCCGCCTCCCCGTCTTCGACGAACCCGACCCGCCCACGCCCCAGCCATGAAACACATCCTGATCATCGAGGACCACGCTCCCATGCGGCGCAGCCTTGAAACCGTCCTCGAAATGGAGGGCTTCCGGGTCTCCGCCGCCGAGAACGGCCGCCTCGGGGTCCAGTCTGCCTTTGCCAGCCCGCCCGACCTGGTCCTCTGCGACATCCAGATGCCCGAACTCGACGGCCACGGCGTCCTCAAGGCCCTCCGCGCCGACACCCGCACCAACCTCGTTCCCTTCATCTTCCTCACCGCCTGGGGCGAACGCCACGACGTCCGTGCCGGCATGTCGGCAGGTGCCGACGATTACCTCGTCAAACCCGTCGACCGACAGGAACTCCTGGACGCCGTCCGCATCCGCCTTGCCCGCGAGGAAATCCGCGAAAAGAGCGGGGGCGGATTCAAGCCGGACTTCTCCACCTCCGTCCCCCTCGAGAAACTGGGCCTCAGCACCCGTGAAGCCGAGGTCCTCCTGTGGATGTCCCAAGGCAAGTCGGACGCCGACATCGGCCTCGTCCTGGGCATCAGCGCGGCCACCGCCAAGAAGCACGCCGCGCACGTCTACCAGAAACTCGGCGTCGAAAACCGCCACGCTGCGGCCATCCGGGCGTTGGAACTGCTCTCGGGAGGGGACTGAGGCGGGCCGGCGGACTTACGGCAACAACCGCCCGACGAGCGCGCTGAGGGCCTTGCCATCCGCCCGCCCGGAGGCCTTGGCCTGGGCCGCCTTCATGACGATGCCCATGTCCTTCTTCGAGGTGGCTCCAACCTCCGAGATGGCCTCGCGAACGAGCGCCTCCACTTCCTCGGGACTCAATTGCTTGGGCAGGAACTCCGAGATCGTCTTGAGTTCGGCCAGTTCCTTAGCGGCGAGTTCCGGACGGCCGGCCTTCTCGTACTCGTCGATGGCGTCCTTTCGCTTCTTCGCCTCGCGCTGGACCACCGCGAGCACGTCGGCATCCGGCAGGGCTTCCACCTTCTTCTCGATCATGGCGTAACCAAGGGCGGCCTTGATCAACCGGAGCGTGCCGGTGCGGTCCGCATCCTTGGCGATCATGGACTGTTTCAACGCATCGACGATCTGGGACTGGAGACTCATAAAATAGGGATCCTGAAAAAGTGGGATCTTCCGCCGACCACGCCTTGGACGGCGGGAAGCGGAAAGCCCGGAAGCTAAGCCAGTCGATCAGGAGCCGGAAGCCTGCATCTTGCGGATTTGGTCCCGCACCCGCGCTGCCCGCTCGTAGTCCTCCAACCGGATGGCCTCGGCCAGATCCCGCTCCAGCCGTTCCTTCTCGGACAGGGGCCGGCGGTTCTGGACCTGGTTCAACCACTCCCGGAGCGACGCCAGCTCGGGGCTGGTCTCCATCATCTCGAGGCGCTCATTCTCGTGGTAGAACCGCTCGAGTTCGGAAATCCCCTCCTGGATGTGCAGGACGGCCTGCTCGAAACTATTGGCCTTCAGAGCCTCGGTGCCGCGGGACCGGGTGCGCATCAGGAGCAATTGGGGCACGAACTGGAGAAGGGACCACGCCAGATCCTCCGTTGCCGCGTGCTCCGCCACGAACTCGAACACTTCAAGGTTCCGCTCCGAGTCGCGTTCCACGGCCTCGTAATCCTCCAACTGGAACAGGCAGATGTAGCGGTGGTGAAACTGGATGCACTCCTGCTGGAGCTTGGAACACTCCTCAAGTCCGAGGCTGAACGATTCCGGAGTCCCCTTCGCCAGCAGATGTTCCGCGAGCCGGCTGCGGTACACATCAAACCACGTCTCCTGTCCCATCGGCCGTTTCCCATCCGGACGGCCCTCGGCGTTCATCTGCAACACCCCGAGGTCCACCCGCAATTGGATCTTCTGAAGCCCGTCGCGTCCCTTGAAGCGCCGCGCCATGACCTGCCCCGGCTGATATGGCCAGGCTTGCAGCATCTTGGTCAGGTCGTGATTCATCGCGGCGACAAGCTGGCAACCACATTCCCTCAAGTCAACGCGCGGCACCATTTCCGCTCACGCCGCCGGGTGAGGCCACCCGGCCTTCAATGGGAGGGTCTGAAAACGGTCCTCTGGCCACTGGGGTCTCTCCTTTAGGCCGCGTGCCCCCCACGCGGCGCAGATCAAGAACCCAGTCCCCAGATTCCAGTTCCCAGTTGGATCCTCCCTTGCCCCACCCCATCTCCACGCTTCCATCGGGTCCCGCAGCGGTCCATTGTCTCACCATTCCCACAGTGGTTTCGCCGCCATCCCACATGAAACCGATCCTCCCGCCTGCCCGGAACTCCCTTCGCGCTGCCTTCACGCTCATCGAACTGCTCGTCGTCATCGCGATCATCGCCATCCTCGCCGGAATGCTCCTGCCTGCCCTGGCGAAGTCCAAGACCAAGGCCCAGGGCATCGCCTGCCTCAACAACCTCAAGCAGCTCAACCTCGCCTGGTCGATGTATGCGGACGACAACAGCGACCGCCTCGTTCCCAACGGCACCGGCGGCCAGATCGGCTGGGTCGAAGGCTGGCTCCCCACCGCCCAGGACGCCACCAACGTCAACCTCCTCCGGGCACCCCGCGGCATGCTCTGGAGCTACAACAAGGCGCTGGGCATCTACAAATGTCCCGCGGACATCAGCACTGCCCGCTTCGGCACACGAAAACTACCCCGGGTCCGCTCCGTCTCCATGAACGGCAACATGAATGGCGCCAGCTGGTACACGGACGAAATCCGCACCACCCATTTCACCTTCCGCAAGACCTCCGAGATCACACGGCCCTCCCCTTCGGAGGCCTTCGTCTTCCTGGACGAACACCCCGACGGCATCGACGACGGCTACTTCCTCGTCTTCGTCAACCGCCAGCAGCTCTGGGGAAATCTCCCCGCCAATTACCACAACGGCGCCTGCGGGTTCTCCTTCGCCGACGGCCACGCCGAGATCCGCAAATGGGTCGATCCCGACACGCTCTCCAAGAAGATCGTCGCCAACCCGCGCGGCCCCCGGGACGTTCCCTGGCTGCAGGTCCGTACCTCGGCCCCGCTCAGGGCCGACGCGCCCTGGCCGCCTTGATCGGGGCCGGCAACACTTCCTCTCTGGCCACCTTGCCGGACGCCCACGCCCGCCCCAACCGCGTCCGCACGTAGTGGAAGAGGTACTGTTGGGCGTATCCGCCGTTCGCGCCGAAATAGGAGGCACTGAACTCCTCGATCCGCCGGGCCGTGACCTTCCGCGCCCGCGGGAAATACAAGCGCGTCAGCGCCGCCCGGACCCACACATCCACCGGGAACGCCTGCCGGTGACCGAACCCGAACAGCAGCGCGCAATCGGCTACCTTCCGCCCGACACCCGACAGTTCCATCAACTGCGCCCGGGCTTCCTCCAGCCCGACGCGCGGCACCGCCGCAAGATCCAGACGTCCCTCGGCAACCCGTCGGGCGGCTCCCAGAAGGTACGGCGCCCGGAAACCCAGCTTGCACGCGCGCAGCGCGGATTCATCCAACGCCGCCACCGCCTCGACCGACGGAAAGGCGAACGCCGGCCCCCTCCCTTCGGGCGTCACCACCGGAGCCCCGTACCGTTCCCTCAGGTTCCGGACGATCTGCCGGATCTGGACGATCTGTTTCGTCGACGAGCAGATGAACCCGGCCAGGCATTCCCACGGATCCTGACGCAGGAGACGCAACCCGCGGCAGGCCGCGATCGCCTCCCCTAGCGGACCATCCTGCGGAAACGTCGCCAGCACCGACCCGAGGTCCTCGTGGAGGTCGAGGTACGATTCAATCCACCCCCATTCCGTCAGCGGTTCCGCCACCTCGGCAGAGATCACTCCGTCGCATTGGCTCAACCGCACCCAACGCCCCGCCACCACACCGATCCATCCATCCCCATCGCGGTCCCAGCCAAACGCCTGACCGGACTCAAGGGTCTCGCCCAGGGCGTAATCGTCGACCCGCCAATCCCGACGGCTTGTGGCCTGTGTGATCACCGTTTGCCCCGGCAGACGAAGGTCTCGTACTGATGGAACACCCGCCCCCGATATTCCACGTCCAGCGAACCCAACCGCTCCACGGTCTCGAAATCCTGCATCAAGGACGGCGGCAACCCATCCCCCGAATCATCCGGTTTCTGCCGCACATAGAGCGCGGTCTCCCCCTTCCGATGACCGTACCCCGGCCAAACCTGGAACTGGCTCCGGACGCGTTCCGACCGTGCCTCGTAGATGAACGGCTGATCCGGCAGCGATTCCGGCCCACCGGGCATGTAGAAGCTCAGCAAACCCGCACGCCCGTAATGATCCGCGATCACGAACACCGGCTTCCCCTCCGCCATCAGGTTGGTACGGACCGCAGCCACCTGCCGGGCAAACTCCCGGTGCCCGCGGACCCGGCGCAAGGGGTCGAGTTTCGCGGGCAACGCTTGCCCGGCCACCTTCGCGATCAGGTTGGTGTCATGCAGCAGCACGACGACCGGCAAACCCACCAGCAAACCCGCGCGCACCCACCCCACGACTCCGCGGGCTCCTGCGGTCCAACGCCGATGCCAATACAACGTCGCCGCCACCAATCCCGGCAGGATCGCCGCCGCGATCCAGTTCGGGTGCACGCCGGGAGCGCAACGTGTACCCCAGATAGAACAGGAAGATCGGTGCCGAGAACGCGCACAGGAACCGCTCCACCACCGGTGCATCCCGCCGCACCACCAGCACCGCGAGCGCCACCGCCATCATCCCAAGCCAGACCGGATTCAGCAGGCCCACTTCCGCGCCCACGAAATCACCGAGGTAGCGGAGGGTGAATTCCCACTCGCGATGCAACCCGCCCCGCTCCTTCAGGTGCGTGAACGTCACCCACCCGTTCTGCGCGTTCCACACCAGGATCGGGAGCGTCCCCAGCGCCAGGATTCCCAGCGCCAGCCAAGGACCCGGCCGCTTCAACTGCCGCCAACCGCCGGGCACGACCGCCAACCCCAGCGCCAGCGCCGCGAGTTGGAACGGCGCGAAATACTTCATCAACAGCGTTCCCGCCAGGGTCACGCCCACCACCGCCCACCAGCGCGTCGAGTCCTCCGTGATCGCGCGCCACGCCGCCAACATCCCGATCGTGTAGAAGAAGACCGTCAACGGATCGATCGTCAGCAGGATCGATCCCACCATCGCCAACGGCGTTGCCTGCAAGGCCAGCACGAACAGGAATCCCGTCCGCCCATCCGTCCGCCGCACCACGAAGTTCAACAGCGTCCACCCCAGCACGAAGGCCAGCAACGGCGGCAGGAACCGCACCCCGAACTCGGCATTCCCTCCCACCAGGTTCCCGATCCAGTGCGCCACCGCGATCCCAAGAGGCTTGCTGTAATACGACAGCGCCATCCGCTTCGACCATACCCACTGGTAGGCTTCGTCCTCCGACAACTCGATCAGGGCGCGTCCCACGTAGATCCAGTGCCCGACCAGCAGGACCACCAGGAGCACACGCGCCAACCGCACCCAATGCCCATGGGCCGGTGTCGTCATCCGTTCTCCGGATTCCGCATCCAACAGGTTCGGCAGCGCCCGGTGCCAATCCGGAAACCACCTTCTTCCAAGCGCGCCCCAACCCCACGCCGCCATGCGCGACAGACAGACCCCGTACACCAATCCGACTGTCCACCCCGCGAGCACGTCCGTCGGATAGTGGACGCCGAGGTACATCCGCGAGATCCCCACGCCGATGCCGACCGTTCCCACCGCAGCCGTAAGCCCTCGACGTCGCCACGCCAATGCCGTCACTGCCGTAATGGCCCCCCAGATCGCCGAGTGCCCGGAAGGCATCGAGAAGGTACTGCCGCGCCCGACCAACAGCCGCGTCTCCGGATGATCCACGAACGGTCGATTCCGCCGGATCAGCTTCTTGGCCATTCCGACAAACAGCGAGTCACCCACCGCCAGCACCAACACCAGCATCACCACGAACACCCGCCCACGCCGTCCTCCCCATCCCAACAGCGCCACCGCCAGCAGCACCACCAGCGGCATGAAGTACTCGTTGCCGCTGAGGAACCGCATCACCGGATCCAGCCACGGAACCGCCAACGACTGGTTGAAAAACCGGAATACCGTCAGGTCCAGGTCCTGGATCATCCCTGTGGGCGTTGTCAGACCTGCGTCAGTAGGTGATCAACGACTTCACCGGGTGGTTCCCGAGGCGGTCGCGCCCCGAAAGGAATGACAGCTCGATGAGGAACCGGATCCCCAGCACCCGCGCCCCCAGCTTGTCGAGCAACGCCAACGTGGCCGCCGCCGTGCCACCCGTCGCCAGCAGGTCGTCCAGCAGGAGGACCCGCTCCCCGGAACGGACGGCGTCCACGTGAACCGCCACCGTCGCCGAACCGTATTCGAGATCATAGCTCTGCTCATGCGTCGTCCACGGCAGCTTGCCCTTCTTGCGCACGGGCACGAACCCGCAGCCCAGCATCGCCGCCGCCGCCGAACCAAAGATGAATCCGCGCGCGTCGATGCCCACGATCTTGTCCACGCCGCCTGGTTCCACCCCTGCCAGCAGGTGCTCCATCGCCCCGCGGAACAACCGGCCATCCGCCAGCACGGGCGTGATGTCCTTGAACTGGATCCCGGCCTTGGGGAAGTCCGGTACGTTCCGGATGGAACGTTCGATCTCGGCGATGGAGACGGATTGCATGCAGGGCGGGTTGTCGCGGACCTCCGCCGACCCGTCAAGCCACGGCTCACCCCAACGGCGTACCAAGGTGCAGGCCATGCTTCAGGCAGTAAGCCCCGTTCACCACATACTTCGCCGCCCAGTGCCGCAACCCCGCCCGTTCCTCAGGCTTCAGTGCCCGGACCACCTTCGCCGGCGACCCCAGCACCAGCGATCCCGCCGGGATCACCGTTCCCGGCGTCACCAGGGCATGCGCCCCGATCAGGCACTGCTCCCCGACCACCGCCCCGTCCAGCACCGTTGCTCCCATGCCAACAAGGCATTCATCCCCGATCGTGCACGCGTGCACGTTCGCCGAATGTCCCACCGTGACCCAGTTGCCGATGATGCACGGGAAGTCATCCGACAGGTGCAGCACCGCGTTGTCCTGGATGTTCGAATGATGCCCGACCTCGATCCGGTTGATGTCGCCCCGCAACACCGCCCCGTACCAGACGCTGCTGTGATCGCCGAGCGTCACGTCGCCCACGACCACCGCCGTCCGTGCGAGGTAAACGCCAACGCCCAGCCTTGGCGAACGCCGCAGGTGGCGGTCCAGTTGTCCCACCAATCCTTCCATCCCGGCCAATCCGTAAAGCTCTTCCATCGGCTCACCCTTCCCAACCCCACCGCCCACCGCCAGCCCAACCTCGCACCAAACCTTCTCCGGGTGAGGCCACCCGGCCTTCAGCCCAGCCGTTTGCAGGCCGCGTGCCCCCACGCGGCGCAGTTCCCAGTTCCAGTTCCCAGTTGGAAACTTCGAACTCCCCAAGACCTCCCCCTCAAGGTAGCCAACGTAAGGAGGCTGTGGATGGGCTTCATGGATCCCTGGAATCCCCCCCATGCAGCGGCGCGCGTCCGGGTCGCCGTCAAAGCCCTTGACCCCAAAGAATCCACACATCCATCGTCCACCGTCCGTCGCGTCAGACCATGCACGTTCCCCCTTGGCACCGGGCCCTCCAGCGGTTCAACACCCTTCCTGTCCGGCATCGCCTTTGGGCCATTGGCAGGTTTCAGGGTCGGAGCCAGCATCGGGTCATCCCTGGAATGCTTGCCGCGACACCAGCCCGGAACCTCGACCCCAATCGGTGATGGCGTCCCTCGAACCCGACGCCTCATCCCTCGTCGTAGAAGCGGCCAAAACGCTGGCCGCGGCCGGAGTCGACGAACCCACCCTCGAAGCCGAGCGCCTCCTCGAACACGTCACCGGCGTCCCGTTCCTCCGCCGCCGCATCGGAATGGCCCAGGAAACGACAGCAGGCGAGATCACCCGATTCCGCACCCTCGTCCAACAACGCGCCGAACGCATCCCCCTCCAGCACCTCATCGGCACCGCGCCCTTCCTCCACCTCACCCTCCAGGTCTCGCGGCATGTGCTCGTGCCGCGCCCGGAAACGGAGCAACTCGCCCTCCTCGCCCAGAAGATCCTCACCCATTCCCCCCGCGCCCGCGTCGCCGACCTCGGCACCGGCTCCGGATGCCTTGCCCTCCATCTCGCGTCCATGCATCCCGACGCCCGGATCCACGCCTTCGACCTGTCCCCGGAGGCCCTCGAAATCGCCCGCACCAACGCGACGAACCTCGGCCTGCTCGACCGTGTGTCGTTTCACCTCCAGGACGCCTTCAGCCCCAGTGCCGACCTGACCGCGCACACCCCCTTCGACCTCATCGTCACAAACCCGCCCTACATCCCGGACGCCGAAATTCCGTCCCTGATGCCCGAAGTCAGGGATCACGACCCCCTGCTCGCCCTCGCCGGAGGCCCCGATGGACTCGCCCCCTACCGCACCCTCGCCCATCGGGCCCACCGCTGGCTCCAGCCCTCCGGTTGCCTCCTCGCCGAGTTCGGGGACGGCCAGGCTACCGAGCTGGCCCGGATCTTCCGCACCCCGGCCTGGGGTCATATCTCTTTCGAGAAAGACTTGAGCGGCCGGGATCGCATTCTCATCGTTCGCCCGTCCCGGTTCGAAGCGCCCGTGAATCCACTGCGGCCCGACCGGGATGATGTTCCGGATCGCTCCCACCATGGACAGTTTCCTGATTGAAGGCGGTACGCGCCTGTGCGGCGAAGTGCAGATCAGCGGCTCCAAGAACGCTGTGCTGCCCATCATGGCCGCCACCCTCCTCACCGCCGAGACCTGCGTCATCCGGCACGTCCCCGACCTCAGCGACGTCCGGTTCATGTGCCGGATCCTCAGTTCGCTCGGGGCCCAGGTGGAGTTTGACGGCAGCACCCTGACCGTCCGCGCCGAGAAGATCACCGGCACCGGGGATTACGACCTCATCCGCAAGATGCGCGGATCCATCTGCATCCTCGGCCCCCTGCTCGCACGCCTCCGCACCGCTTCCGTGTCCCTCCCCGGCGGGTGCGTCATCGGGACGCGCCCCATCGATCTGCACCTGAAGGGTCTCCGTTCGCTCGGAACCGAGATCCACGTCGAGGGCGGATACGTGAAGGCGCACGCCCCCGAACTCAACGGAGCGCACGTCTTCCTTGGCGGTCGCGCCGGCCCCACCGTCCTCGGCACCGCCAACATCCTCATGGCTGCCGCCCTCGCCGACGGCATCACCGTCCTCGAAAGCGCCGCCTGCGAACCCGAGATCATCGATCTCGCCGACTTCCTCAACGCCATGGGAGCCCGGATCCAGGGCGCCGGCAGCCCCACGATCACCATCACCGGCGTCCGCGAACTCCACGGCGTCGAACATGAGGTCATCCCCGACCGCATCGAGGCCGGCACGTTTGCCGTCGCCGCCGCGGCTTCCGGCGGTCAGGTCACGCTGCGCGGGGCCCGTCCCGATCACCTGGGCGCCGTGCTCGACAAGTTGCAGGAAGCCGGCGCCCGCATCGACCGACGCGGCGGGGCCCTCACCGTCAGCGCCGGTTCGGCCCTGCGTCCCGTCGACATCACCACCATGCCCTATTCCGGGTTTCCCACGGACATGCAGGCCCAGTTGATGGCCCTGATGTGCCTCGCCCCCGGGACCAGCATCATCACCGAGCGCATCTTTGAGTCCCGGTTCATGCACGCTTCCGAACTCATGCGCCTCGGCGCCGACATTGGCATCGAAGGCCCCAGCGCCATCATAAAGGGCGGAAAGCCCCTCAGCGGCGCCGAAGTCATGGCCAGCGACCTCCGAGCCTCCGCCGCCCTCGTCATCGCCGGCATCGCCGCCTCCGGCACGACCCAGGTCCACCGCGTCTATCACCTCGACCGCGGATACGAAAGCATGGAGGTCAAACTCGAGAAGCTCGGTGCCCGGATCCAGCGGGTGCCCGGCGAATAACCAATCACGGCTAGTTCCCAGACTTCCCCCCCTCGCGTCTCCACGCTAAATCACCCGCAAGACCAACACGCGCGCCATGGACATCGTATTCAAATGCCCGCACTGCCAGACCGAACTCGAGGTCGAGGCGGATGCCGCCGGCGAGACCATCCCCTGCCCGGCCTGCAATAAGGAAATCCGCATCCCCGCCAACGGTGGCGGGACGCCCCCGCCGCCTCCCCCGCCGACTCCCTCACGCCTTCCCACCCCGGGCGCCAAGGAGGAGAAGAAGTTCGCGGTGCCCGTCAGCAACAAGCCCGTCGAACCCCTCATCCAGAAGGCACTCCCCAGCCTCGAGGCCCAGTCCAGGATCGATGGCAAGAAGCTCATCCGTCTCAAGACCATCCGCCACTCGGACTGCAAGGAGGTCGGTCATGACAACTTCGATGCCGTCGTCACCGAGTTCCTCAACAAGATCGGCGAGGAGAACATCGTGAGCATCACCCCCATCAATTACAGCTACGTCGAGATGGGTACCCAGAAGCTCATCACCGACTTCGGCCTCGCCATCATCTACCGCGGCTGACCCGCGGCCCACGCATCCCCGGCCCTGCCACCATGCCTCCTTCATCCCCCACATTGGCGGCGGCCGGGCCGCGCCGGCCTTCCCTGCTGTTCCGGATCGCGCGCGTCCTCCTCATCGGGATCGCGCTCCTCCTGGCTGCTGTATTCCTCCGGTTCCGCGCCGTCACCCGCGACCGCTTCCCCGGCTATTCCGTCGAACTCGCCCTCGACGGACGCTCCGCCGCGCAATCCCCACGCCCCCTCCGCGTCGGTTTCGGCGAGATCGACATCACGCCCGACATCTCCGACCCAAACCGCCCCGTCTGGATGGCCGGCTTCGACCAGAACCGCTCCGCCACCAGCATCCACGATCCCCTCGCTGCTTCCGCCCTCGTCCTCGACAACGGCCACGCCCGCGTCGGCATCGTCGCCATCGATTCCATCGGGTTCTTCCATGACGACGTCATCCGGGTCCGCCAGGCCATACCCGCCGACTGGAAACTCGATTACGTCGTCGTCTGTTCCACCCACAATCACTCCACGCCCGACCTCATGGGCCTCTGGGGACCCAGCCCTCTCCAGAGCGGTGTCGACCCCGCCTACAAGCTCAAGGTGATCCACGGCGCCCGCGACGCCCTCGGCCTCGCCATCACCAACCTCACCCCGGCCCGCATGGCCGCCCATGAGATCGCCGTCGATCCCACCGGCCTCGTCGCCGACACCCGCAAACCCCAGGTCTTCGACGCCGACCTCCGCGTCCTGCTCTTCACCCACGCCGCCAACGGCGCGGTCCTCGGATCCCTCGTCGGCTGGGGCAATCACCCCGAAACCCCATGGGCCGGCAATCGCGACATCACCGCGGACTTCCCCGGGGTCATCCGTCGCGCGATCGCCCAGGGCATCCCGGGCACCAACAACACCCCCTTCCGCAAGGGCCTCGGTGGAACGCATGTCTTCGTCAACGGCGCGGTCGGTGGCCTGATGACCACCCATCCCTCCACCGAGGTCACCGACCCGGTCTCCGGAACCCTCCTCAAGACTCCCTCCCACGCCAAGACCGACGCCGTCGGCCACCAGCTCGTGATGCGCATCCTCGACCGCATCGCCACCTCCAATGCGCCCTCCGCCGAGTCCGTCCCGCTGACCGTCCACGCCCGCACGATGGACCTGAAACTGGACAACAACGGATTCCTCATCGCCAGCGGGCTGGGACTCCTCGACCGCGGCCATTCGCGCTGGATGCACTTCCGCACCGAGGTCGCCCTCATCACGCTCGGCGATGTTTCCTTCGCGTGCATCCCCGGCGAGATCTACCCGGAGCTGGTCAACGGCGGCGTGATCCGTCCGCCCGGCGGCGATTTTGGCATCGAGCCCCTGGAAATCCCGCCTCTGCGTGAACTGATGCCGGGACGGGTGAAGTTCCTCTTCGGCCTCGCGAACGACGAGATCGGCTACATCATTCCGAAGTCCGAGTGGGATGTGGAACCGCCGCACCTGTTCAACGAGAAGCGCCCCTACGGCGAAGTGAACTCCTGCGGACCCGACACCGCCCTCCGGATCCACACCGCCCTGCGCGAACGCATCGAGGAATACCGCGCCAGCCTCCGCTGACCCCCGTCACGCAGCAGACGCCGTGAGTATCGTAGCAGACGACGTCAGGAGGCTGTGGGTGTAGCAGACGACGTGAGGAGGCTGTGGGTGTAGCAGACGACGTGAGGAGGCTGTGGATGATGAGTTCCCGGTATCCAGATCCCGGTTCCCAGTTTCAGCCTGCCTCCTCACGTCGGCATCTACGATCCCGACGGTAGCAGACGACGTGAGGAGGCTGTGGACGGATTGGTGGGCCCAGCAGGATTCGAACCTGCAACCAAGGGATTATGAGTCCCCTGCTCTAACCGTTAAGCTATGGGCCCGACCGGTGCCAACGGGCCCAGCCTAGTCCGGGACCACCCGCAAAGAGAAGCGCGCTTTCAATGGGCGCGTGGGTGGGCGCATGTTGATGCTACCCCTTTTGGAAAGGATTCGGGGCGGCGATGTCCTCATCGCCGTGGGAATGGCTTTGGAACGGCGACGAGGACGTCGCCACCCCGTTCCATGCGGGGGCAGTGTCAAGATGCGCCCCGACGGGCGGCGAGGCCCCTCCTCAGCCCCAACGGGGCGTCCTTCGAAAGCCCGGGGCACCGCCCCGGGGACTGCCGCACCATTGATCCCCCGAGCCCTGAAAGGGCGGCCCACCCAGCACCGCTCCGAAGCCCTCGTCATCCTGTCCGCCGCATCAGCCCACTCTCCAGTCCATCAAGTCCCTTCAACCGCTCACGCTTCAACTCGTCATAGGACCTATCCCGGAAAACCTGTCCATCCTCCGGCCTCCACCCCCTTTTCGCATCGCTCCGGTCCATCGCCGGCGCCTGGCACTCCGGTTCCAACACCTCGCCCCCGAGGACGATCTCAACGACATACCCCGCCTTTCGAGTTCTCCGGACCGTGAACTGCGAGCACGGAAACGAGCGCGGCTGGTTCAGCTCCGGATCATCCGTGATCTCCTCGTATTCGTGAAGGTACTGACCCGTGAGATACAGGACCCCGCCATCCTCCAGCTCGATGAAGTAATGGGAACCTTCATCCTCGACCTCCTCCATCTGGAAAACTCTCCGTGCACGGAAGCTCTCGGATCTCAACAACCCCTTCCTTTCCAGCGCTGCGATGCGCTCCTCGCGGGTCCGGCCAGGCAGGACCGGCCTATACCCGCTCGAATTGAAGAGGAACAACGCGGCAAACACCGAGCCCAGCATCACCAAAACGACCAATACCGCCATCCACCAAGGCCCTTCTCCAACCGGATAGCGCGATGAAACCACCCCAACGGTCATCAAAAGGACCGTGAAGACGAAGACGCCGGCCAACAACACCCGCATGGATTCCGATACTGAATCACGGAATCACCTATGTCCACGGGCGCATGCCTACCCGCACTCCCCGGGGGCGCATCTTGACACTGCCCCCTTTTGGAAAGGATTCGGGGCGGCGATGTCCTCATCGCCATTGGGAATGGCTTTGGAACGGCGACGAGGACGTCGCCACCCCGTTCCATGCGGGGGGCAGTGTCAAGATGCGCCCGTGAGGCCCCAAGGGATGGAAGACACCTGGACCAGGCACCCAAGCCCATTCACCCTGGGCATTACCCCCGATCCGATTCATCGTCTCACCTGCAATCCGGCCTCCGTCGCCTTCGAAAACTCTGGTGAACCAATTCATAGAAACCGGCGATCTAACGCTCTCCACGGCTTGTGATCCCGAACCGCCCAAGTCCACGGAGGTTCTCGGGTCCACCCTGCTCCGAGCCATCCTGTAAATCCTGTTCATCCTGTCTGAAACAAGGAGACCGCTTCGCGGCGTATGCCTTTGCCCCGAGGCCGTCCTGTCACTTGGGCGAGTTTCGTCCCAGCCAGCTCAACTGCTTCCCGATCCCGAGCCCCTTCATCGGGACCGAAACCTCCACGCCACGACGGGCGAGGTGCAAGGCTGTTGGCCATCCCATGGTAGAGGCACACCTTCCCGTCCGGTGCCGACCGCAACTGGAGACGGGACACGTCGCAGAATTCGGCCACCCGCAAGCGGTCCAGGTTGATCCGCGGGAAATACCACCAGTAGACCCCGGGCGTCGACGGAACCCCGGACCAGCCTTTCGCCCGGAGCTCCGAGAGTGATTGGGGCTGGGTCATGGCATCCACTTCATGCGCCGAACGACAAGGCCAACGATGGGTGCAGAAAATGCCGGCCTCAGACCCGCTCGAGGGCGCCCTTGTAACCGGCGAACTCATTGGTCTCGACCCCCATCCGCTTCAGGATGGTGACGAAGAGATGGGCCAGCGGGAGTTCGTGATGGTCAGGGTCGTTTTGCCAACCGGTGTCCTCCGCGATGCCCGCATTGGCCTGGTTGTCCTCGTTCCCCTTTCCGAACTTGAGGTAGCGGCCGTTCCGGAAACCGAGGTTCTTGCCGCCAGCGGAGAGGATGGGGTAGTTCCGCGACAGGTGGAAACTGCTCGAGGCCGACCCGTGCATCGCGAAGGTGTTGTCGAGGAGCGTGCCGTTGCCATTGGGCTCGCGGGTGTCCTTGAGCTTCTGGATGAAGCGGCCGAATTCCTCCGCCTGAAATCGGTTGTAGGTCCCGAGGTTGCGCCATCCGTTGGGTTGCTTGACGTCGTGGGTCAGGCTGTGGGCGTTGTTGAGCCCGACGGCGCGGGCGAGCAGATCCTGGGGCCCTCCGGTGTTTTCCCGGCCCATCATATAGGTCGCCACACGGGTGGAATCGCTGAGGAAGGCTAGGAAGATGAGCTCGTAGATGGTCTGGATGTAGGCCCGGCTGTCGCGGACGGTGACTTCGAGATTCAGATGGCTGGCATCGACCTTGGGAAGGGCCGTATCGATCCACTTCTCGGCCTTGAGCAACTTGACCTCGGTATCGCGGACGGAGTCGAGGTATTGCTCGAGCGTCGCGCGGTCGTGGCTCGAGAGCTTCCGGTTGAGCGTGCGGACATTGCCGATGAGAAGGTCCAGCGCGCTCTTGCTGCGGGCCAGTTTGTCGCGTGTTTCCCTTCCCTGGGTGACGAAGAGGAGATCGAAGATTTCCTTGGGTCGGTTGATCGAGGGGATCGGGCGCCCCTGTGAATCGAAGGAAGAGGTGTGCGTGGCCCGTGGAGCGCCGGTCCCGGCATTGGTGGACAGGACGAGGGAAGAGTGGCGCGTGTGGCGGCCGACGTGATCAGCGAGGATCTGATCGAGTGAGACCGTGTTCTTATAGGGACCGTCGCTGCCGGTGTCCGCGCAGGTGAGGTATTGGTCGGCATTGGCGTGGCCGATGACCTTGCGGACGGCGGGATTCGAGAGGCCGGAGTAGATCGTGATCTCGTCCCGCAGAGGCTCGAGGACATCCAGGACCTTGGTGAGGCGGAAGTCGCGTTCACCTCCCTGAGGGAACCAGCTCCAGTCCTTCCAGGCCGGATCATCCTTCCGGGGCAGGCCCACGCCATCCGGATGGTAGATGCTCACGAAGCGGGCCGGCGGTTGCTGGGGCTCGTCCTTGGCGGCGTAGGTCTCCATCCAGGGAAGGGCGAGGCCGATGCCGGCGCATTGAAGGAAAGTCCGTCGCTTCATCAGGGGGCGGTTGTGGATCATCGGCTTATTCCTTCGTGGGTTTCTGACTGAACAGACGACTGTGGATCAGGAGGGAAACGAGATCCCGCAAACCGTTTCCGCGTTCCTTGAGTTCGGCGGCGATCCTGTCCATCTCGCCCCGGTCCGAGAAGGACATCGGGCGGCCCAGGGCGTACGTGCTCAACTTGTGAACCATCGCCTTGGCGAACTGATCCTGTCGGTCGGCCAGCAGGTAGCGTTTCAACCCCGCCACTCCGTCCAGCGGTTGCTTGTTGTGGAGCACGGCGGTGGCGTCGACCGGTTGGTCCTGGAGGGTCGTGCGGAAGCGACCGATGGCATCGAAGTTCTCCAGGGAAATCCCCCAGGGATCGATCTTGGCGTGACAGGACCGGCAGGCGGCCTGGTTGCGATGATCGGCCATCCGTTCCTTGGGGGTCATCTTGAGGATCCTGGGGTCGGTCAGGTCCACCTGGGGAACATTGGGTGGCGGTGGCGGCGGAGGGTCGTTCAGGATTCGTTCGAGGAGCCAGACGCCCCGCTTGAGCGGATTGGACTCCACGCCCGTGGAATTCATGGTGAGGACGGCCGCGGTGGTCAGGAGGCCACCCCGGTTGACCTCGGGACCGAGGGAGACCTTTCGGAACTCCTGCCCGGAAACACCCGGGATCCCATAGTGCCGCGCCAGGGGTTCGTTGATGACCAGATAGTCCGAATGGAGGAAATCAACGATGCTGCGGTTGTTCCGCAGGATGTGGTCAAAGAAGGCGAGCGGTTCGTTGAGGATGTTCTGTTCGAAGACTTCGTCATACACCTCGAACCTCTTCTGATCGACGACGAGGTTCTCGATCGCATCGAGGCCCAACCACTGCCGGACAAAGTGGCGGGTGAACCGTCTGGATTTGGGATCCGCCAGCATTCGCTCGATCTGGGAATCGAGAACGCCCGGCGATCTGAGTTTGCCGGCAAAGGCGAGTTCCAGCAGCGAGGTGTCCGGGATGCTGGACCACAGGAAGAAGGACAGGCGATTGGCCAACTCCAGGTCGCTGACGGTGGCCGAAGCGGAGGGCGATTCGGACTGGGTCTGGACCAGATAAAGGAACTCAGGCGAGGCCAGCACGGTGCCGAGGACTTCGATCATGGTCTCCTGGAAGCCGGACAACCCTGGCCGGTATCTGGTGAAGAGCTCGTGGTAGGGTGAGACGTCCTCGTCGGCGATGGGGCGTCGCCACGCACGGGTCATGAAGCGTTTCAGGATCTCCCGGCAATACGCGTCCTCGTCCTTCTGGTTCGGCCTGTCGAAAAAGAGGGCCGTATGGGATTTGGGCGGCCAGGTTTCGTAGAGCCCGGCTTCGACCTCGACATAGTCGATCTCCAGATTCACCCGATCACCCTGTCCCCTCTTCCCGGTCGCGGAGATGTTGCTGATCTCCAGGTATTCCGTGCAATTGGGGGAGCCTCCGACGGCGTGGACCTTTCGGAAGGGGTTTCGCGGCAGCTCCTCGAGCGGAACCTCGAAGGTGACAAACTCCGGATTCTCGGTGGAAGCGGTCACCTCAACGTCCCGGTCACCGACCCTGACGGACCTCTTCCCCTCATTGTTGGTCTGGAATCCGAAAACCAACCGGAGGTTCGCGGACTGCCCGGGTTTGCGTTCCCCGGCACCGACGCGAATCCGGACCCGGAGGATGCCTTCATCCGGGACCGAGTTTCCAAGATCGAGGTGGAATTGTCGGGAGGGTGGGACGACCGCGACGACTTTGGAGACCGGCGGGATGGCGGAGGGGGTTGGGTCGGGCTTGAGATTCCAGATCCCGTAGTGGGTGTCTTCCAGGTCGACGTAGTAAGTCCATTGGTAGGAGAAGCCCTCACCGGTGTCCTTGTTGACGATGTGGGTGTTCCCGATCTTTCTGGCCTCTTCGGGATCCTTGCGATGGACGGGCTTCTGTTTCAGGGCGGCGGCCTTGTCCATGGCCTCCTGCATCGGGATCTGCCAGGTCACCACCTTCGGGCGGTCTCCCTCGACCGTTGCCTTCTGCAGGGCCTCGATGGCAATCGCGCGGTAGGTCTCGAGCTGCGTCGCCGACATCTGAAGATGCTTCGAGCTGTTCTTGAAGCCGTCTTCGGAGGTGTTTTCGGGAGGGAGATCGTCGGTAAACTGAAGGTTGAGATCCAACAGGTCCTGCAGGGCGTGGTTGTACTCGTCGTTCGCCATCCGGCGAAAAGAACTGTGCGCCCCGGCAATTCTTTTGAGCTGGGAGGCCTTCTGCATCTCCTTCCCCAACCAGTCGACGATCCGGGCGCGGTCCTCGTCGCCCAGCGGGTGGCCCGGTTCGTCATCCGGCGGCATCTTGCCCTGACTGAGGGCGTCGTAAACCTCGACCCAGCGATCAAGGTCCGCACCCGCGAGAAGATCCGGATTCAGTTGGTCGACCCGAAACCCCGCCTTGGACTTTTTCGGGCCATGACAATCGGCACAGGTCTTGGCGAAGAGCGGAGCGACAAACTTCTGATACTCCTCCAGATTGGCCGCCGGCACGGGATCCGCCGCGCCGGTGGGAAGGAAGCATCCTGCCAGCGCGATGCTCGATAGAAGAAGGGCGACGCGACGGCGGGGAGGCATGAGTCAGGTTCCAGTCGGCGACTTCGGTTTACTTCTTCACTCCCCAGATTTCTTCAAGAAGGTCGTGAAGCACCGGATCGTGTTCCTTGAGTTCGGCGCGGACGAAAGGAAAGAAGTCGTTTCGATCAAAGTAGGCTTCGGTTCCCTCAGCGAAGTATTCCATCGGCGTGGTGGCAGCGTAGGCGCGCACTTTGCGACCGGTGTGGTCGAGGACCTCCGTGTAGATGCCGGCTTCCATCGCCTTCATGTAGGCGGCGAGAATGCGGGGTTCGTCATAGCCGCCCAGGATCTGGTCGTGAAAGGCGTGGCTCAATTCGTGGAGAATGACCGATGGGTGTTTCGCGAGGTGATGCCGCTCCAACAACGAGGCTGCCCGGGTGATGTGGACCTTCTTGGCGAGACGCGAATCGTATCCCCGTTCAACGAGCCATTCGACGCCCGGGTGATAGGGACCGGGCTCCACATTGATTTCCGGGTGGTCGTGTTCAATCCAGATCTCCAGCGTCTGCAACTGCTTCAGCCTGTCTTTGGGAATCATGATCGCGATGCGCTGCAAGTGGCTTGCCAGCATCGTCAGGGCCCGGGCGCCTTCGGCCGCATGCTCGCCTTCCAGCATCTTGGGATCGATGTGGACCTTCCAGCCCTCCATGGCCCGAACGACAGGATCGAAGTGCTTCTTCGTCTTCCCGCCCGCGGCATCCGAATCCGCCTTCACCGCGAGAAGCGTCATGGACAAGCACGCGGCGATGGCCAGGAACAACGGGATGATGAGACGGCTGCGATGGCCCATGGCTGAAAACGTACCCCTCTCCGTGCCACCGCTTCCATCCAAAGCCACCCACCGCCCTGAAAGTTCTTCATCCTTCCAACCGCGCGAGCTGGATCCCTGAGCCGGATAGACTGGATCAATCAGAGGGGCGCAGCGGTGTCCATCCAGACCGCGCCTGCGTCCTTCCCAGCCCAACTCCAACACCAACGGCGTTGTGTCGCATAGCCCAGCAACGGTTGGACGAGGAACGAGGACAACCCTGGGTCCACATCCCAACCCCCACCCAACCACAACGGGGTTGTGGCCGGCCTGCTCAGTTGCCCCATCGCCCTGAACTCCTCCTCCCCCCTCCCCCCTTCGCGTGAGCCCCTTTGGCCTCAATCACAGGAGGATCGCCGCAAAAATCACAGAAAGACGCAAAAGGATACTGTTCCCATCCGACCAAGCCGCGGAACCGACACACCCCCGGCGGACGATGAGCCCGCCCGGTAAACCCTCGCATCACGCGTCGGTATCGGGATCGGCATCGGGATCGAAAACTCACGGAGAAGAACCGGATTCGATCCCGATACACCTTGTCAGCTACGGGCCTTCCCAAGCCATGGCCTCAGGCCCGGAGGGCCGTCAGACGATAGCCCCGCGGAGACAACGGGGTCAGTCCCGCATTGATTACAATTGGACGGCATCCGCTCCACGAAGTCCTCCAACTCCCTTCGTTCCCTGGCCAGTCGTGACCCACGCGAAACACGGCGACAAAGAGAGGTTCCCCTCGGCGTTCTCGGCGTCTCGGCGTGAAACAACTCCGTGACTCCTGCGCATCCTCGCGTCTTGGTGTGAGGATTGTGGAACCCAGACTTTTCTCACGCCAAGGCACGGAGATCGCCAAGCGAAACGCATCACTGTTTCCTGTCTTCCACGGCGTGCTTGTCGGGAGATTTCCTTCTCCTGCGAGGCTCCGTGGTGGCCACAACCGCGATGCGGTTGGTTGGCGCGTTGGGATCGAACCCAGGGTTGTCCTCGTTCCTCGGCCGACCCTGGGCTGAGGGTCTCAACGCCGTTGGCGTTGGCAGGGCAAGGGGCCTGCGGCCTGAGGCATTCGCCCTGCACCGCGGCGATCCCCAGGACCCTGCGTGCTACAACGCCCGGACTCCTTCGCGTTCTTCGCGGCTTCGCGTGAGACTTCGGCGCATTTCGGCGTGCCGCGTGGGTAGGTCTCAACGCCGTTGGCGTTGGCAGGACGAGTGCCAGCTCACCTCAGCGTGACCGCGCGCTGGACCACGTCTTCCATCGGGTTTCGACCGATTGCCCCCAATCGCCATACCACGCGTAACCATCGCGGCGTTCACGCGGCACTTCAGCCAGGGCATACCGGATGATCCCGTCGCGACCGCAGAAGATCGCGCGGTTGGATCCGTACTCACAGAACCGGGGCCAAAGGCCGACGGCCCCGGGCGCAGCCACCACCCGTTTGCCGTCGGGCCCGATCTCCTGGCGGATTCTGGGGACGCGCACAGAAAGCACCCAGGCAACGCCATCGTTCACAGCGGCGACGATGTCCGGCGTTGGTTTCTCGAGTTCCATGAGGAATCGGAGGACGCCGGCAGTTTCGGCAACCGCGAGGGAAATGGGTTCGAAGGTCCGGGCAGGACGCAGAGCAAGATCCACAGCGTCGTGTTGCGCGCCCCATCCCGTGCGACGTCCGTCGACCTTGACCTGACCTCCGGACGGATACTGGGCCTTGAGGATCACGTCGGTTCCACGACGCCAGGCGTCGCGCATCTGTGGATCACCGGTGGCTCGGAAGGCGGCGGCCAGGACCCGCAACTCACCCAGCGTGGCTCCGTTGTCGAAGGTGCCTGAGATACGGTCGCGGGGAATGTTCGCAGGCGTAGCGCTATTGTCCTGGTTCTTTGGCCAGGCCCCGTCGTCGGCCTGCCAGCTGAGGATGTTCGTCACGACCCGACGTCCCTCGTCGCTCTGGAACCAATCCGGCTTCATCGAGGCCCATCGGCCCACGCTGGCGGCCCTCGTGCCCAGAGTACCAGCGGCGAGAAGGGCGATCCCGAGAGCGATCTGCTGACACGAGCGCCAGAGGGTGTTCGTCAGGTCACGACATTCCCGCTTTGCACGGCCTTGGGAAAGGCTCTGGAACGGCGACGAGGACGTCGCCACCCCGTTCCATACGGGAGCAGGGTCCCGCTGTAGGTCGCGTGCCCTCACGCGGTGCCTTTGCACCACGCCGGGTGAGGGCACCCGGCCTTCAATCATGGCTATCATGAACCGTTTCTCGCCCCGGGGTGCTGGTACTCGCCGGGTGAGGGCACCCGGCCTTCACTTGAAACTCTCCCCCGCCATTGCACAGGTGACCGACGCGGCCTAGCCTCGGCGTGCTTGAAAAAGTCGAGTCGCCCCGAGATTCCGCGCAAGACGATCTATCGTCTCAGCATCTATCTCCGGTGCCTGCAACGGCTGAAGCAGAATGAACTGCACACGGTCAGCAGCGAGGCACTGGCGCGCGCTGCCGGCGTCAAGCCGACCCAACTCCGCAAGGACCTGACGTACTTCGGACAGTTCGGCACCCGCGGGTTGGGCTATGACGTGGATCAGTTGGCGAAGATGATCGGCGAGCTGTTGGGAACAAGCCGACTGCAACCCGTCGTGCTGGTCGGGGTCGGCAACCTGGGGGCGGCGCTCCTGCAGTACCGCGGATTCGAACAGGAAGGCTTCGAGATCGTGGCGGCCTTCGACATGGATCCGATCCGCGCCCGGGAAAAGACGACCAAGATCGTCGTGCTGGGCATGGACAAGCTGGGGGACTTCGTGATGGAGAACCACGTCCGCATGGCGATCGTCGCCGTCCCGGCGGTGGGTGCTCAGGAAGTGATCAACGATCTGGTGGAGAACGGCGTGGTTGGGATCCTGAATTTCGCGCCCATTGTTCCGCACGTTCCGGAAAACGTGATGGTGAACAACGTCAACCTGGCCATCGAACTCGAAAACCTCTCCTACTTCATCCAGGACTGATCCGCACAACCCTGCGGACCACCTCCTGCGCCGAGGCCTGCGGGCGGAAACCAGTCAAGGACTCCAGCTTGCGGAGGTCCGGACGCCGACGTGGCATGTCCTGGAAACCCGAGCGATAGGCGGCCTCGTAGGGGACGCGTTCAATCGTGGATTCCGTTCCGCATTCCTCGATCACCATCTCTGCCAGCCGAAGGATGGTCACTTCCTCGTCGTGCCCGATGTTCACGATCTGGCCGACCGCTGCCGGACACTTCCAGAGCCGCAGGAGGGCCTCCACGCAATCGTCGACATGGCACAGGCATCGGGTCTGGCGTCCATCGCCGAACACGCGGAGCGGTTGACCGGCCCGTGCGGCGGCGGCGAACCGGGGCAACACCATCCCATGACGCCCCGATTGGCGGGGGCCGACGATGTTGAACAGGCGGCCGATGACGATGGGGACTCCGCGTTCCGCGTGGCAGGCGAGGGCGAGGAATTCGTCGAGGAGCTTGCTGCACGCGTAGCTCCAGCGGCTGAGGGTGGAGGACCGATCAGGAGGTCGTCCTCCTCCGAAAACCACGGCTTGTCACTCTTGCCATAGACCTCCGAGGTCGAGGTGAAGACAACGGGGGTCCGGGCCTGGCTGGCAGCATCGAGCACCGCCTCGGTTTCGCGGAGGTTGGTTTCGATGGTCTGACGCGGAGCATTGACCACGAGCTCGACACCGACGGCGGCCGCGAGGTGGAAGACGGCCTTGGCCCCGGAGACCGCGGTGTCCAGTCCGGCCCAACCGGAAACGGTGGATTCCACGCGTTCGAGGGCCGGGTGCCCTTCCAGCTTGGCCAGATTGGCCCAGCTCCCCGTGGAGACATCGTCCACCACAAGGACCCGTTCACCCGCCGCCACCAGACGTTCGACGAGGTGCGACCCGATGAACCCAGCTCCACCCGTGACTATGACCCGACGTGAATCCACGGGGCGATCCTGCCCCGGACTGTGGCTGGATGGCGAGGACGCTCTCCGGCCACGGGCCGCCTTGCACACAGGCGGATGTTCGTCCAGTTTCGCGCGAATGAATCCGAGCGGCACCCCTGTAGAACTGGCTGGGCTGCGCGTGACGGTGGACCGTTTGATCTACCGTCACCTGCCCGTGGCCGACAAGCCGCACTCCTTCGTGTACTTCATCAGCATCCACAACGACACCGACGTGACCGTCACCATCCAGCGTCGGAAGTGGATTGTGACCGCCGATGACGGCACCCAACTGGTGTTCCTCGGAGACGGCGTTGTCGGCCAGACCCCGGTGCTGCGTCCGGGAGAGAAGTTCACCTACAACTCGCAGCACCTCATCGGCACGCCATCGGCGGTGGCCGAGGGCGCGTATTGCGGTTTCGACGAGACCGGCCGTCAGGTCGTCACCCGGATTCCGAAGTTCCGGATGGTGGTTCCCGACTGCTGAGGCGTGTCCATGCAGCAGGGATTTCGCGCAGAGGGGCAGAGCCGCTGAGCGAGACAGGATAACGGGGGGCTGGGCACCCGTGACACAGCCCCCAGCTAAAGGGGGCGGCAACGTCCTCGTTGCCTTGGCTCGCCTTTTCCCGACGCGATGAGGACATCGCCGCCCCGTTCCCATTCTCAAACGGGGGCAGCATCAAGACGCGCCCTTGAGTGACCCGATGTCGGTGACGGAAAGCCGCCTTTTCTCCGCGCCTCTGCGTCTCTGCGCGAGTCATTCTCCGTCATCCAACAGCATGGTGACGCCTCAGGGTTCGAGCAGGTAGTCCGTCGCCTGCGTGGGCAGCGTTGCGAGGTTGGCCGGCTTGCCGAGCCGAAGCAGGCTGGGTTCGGAGCGCACCGCGTAAAGCCGGGTTGCCAGGTCAGGAATAGCGGGTTCGCCAAGGATCAGGGTTTTTCCCGGGCTGCCGAGCGCCACCAAGGCTCCAACATCCCCGTACTTGGCAGCGCCGGGCGTGAAGTCGGGGTGGCGCAGGTCCAGCAACTTCCCGAAGCGGAATCCTGCCAGATCCAGGGCGGCGCGACCGACGGTGCCCCGCGACTGGGCCCGGGCGGCGGCGGCAATCACGCCCGCACCCTCCATCCCCACGAGGTCGATCCGTTCCGAACGCTTTTCGTGGTCCCGGATGAAGCGCACGACGGCAACGGCATCCCGCACGCGCTCCGCGAAGACCGAGGGATTGTATCCGAACGTATAGGACCAGGCCTCGCGCGGGTTCCGGACCTTCGGGGTTTCCTTCAACGGCGCGCCGTCAGCCAGAAATTCCCCTTGGTACAACAGGTCGACGCCCACCACGGAAACGCCGGCATCGAGCAACCGCCGTACTTCTGGCGTCGGGGCACCATCCGCACCGAACAGTCCGGCCTTCCCCTGCCCGCTCAGCCAGACCGCAGTGCGGTTCTTCCACTGCTTCGGATGGAGGAACACGGTGGGAAGCTCACGGCCGGGTGCGTCCTGCCTCAGAAGTCCGGTCATCGCGATCCAGGTGCCTCGGTCCTCCTTGTTCCGGAGGTCCCAGCGCACTGCACCGACATCGTCGATGTTCCCGTTGAGCAGGATGTCCCACGCGCCGCCGTAGGTCTTGAGGAAGTCGCCGGGGGCCTGCGCCTGCGCCAGGCGAGCCTCGGAATCCTGGCTCCATTCGCGGAGGAGCTTCTTTTCGAAGGCCGGGTCGGCGGCAACCGGGGCTGGATGCGTGGCGTCCCAGACCGACAACTCGGCCCGGCTGAGCCGACGATAGTCGCGTTCGATGACGGGTTCCGGAAGGCCCAGGGCGAAGTGGCGGTTCACCCAGCCGTAGAAGGCGGAGCGGGAGACCGCGTTGTAATTGTGGGGAAAGTGTTCACCGCGTTTGAGCAGGACCTTGTCCTTGGCTCCGAACAGTTCGTAAAGGCGTTGGAGTTCGGGAAACCCCTTCGTCGCCATCTCCTTGGTCCAGTCGTTCGCGCTGGTCATCCCCTGCGGCTTCGGCGCGAAGAGGCCGGCAAACTCGACGTTCCCGGTCCCCACGCGCAACAGGCTCGCATTCTCGCAGGTGCATCCGCCCTGCATGGCCGTGCTCACCATCACCGCCGGGAAGGACAGCGCGACGCGCGAGTCAATCGCGGCCAGGAGCATCGTCTGGGTTCCACCGCCACTGGCCCCGGTCATGGCCACGCGGGCCGGATCGACCTCGGGCAGGGACAACAGGAAGTCGAGCGAACGCACTGCATTCCACGTCTGCAATCCCATGACGCTCTGGAGGTGCGCCTCGGCCTGGGGGCTGAACAGGCCCCAGTCGGCGAGGGTGTTCATTTCCGGACGTTGCTTGGCGAATCCGTGGGCCAGGCCCATGGAGATCTGCTGGCTGTCCGAGTTTCCCAGCATGTCCCATTGCCACACGACGCATCCCATCCGCGCCAACTGCACGCACATCGACTGGAACCGGCTCCGTCCCCCCTCGAAGCGTTCCTCGCCGTCGGCCAATTCCTTCAACAACTCCTTGTCCGTCGATTCGCTCAAGCGCGCATCCATCCAGTGGCCATGGGCGAACAGGACGCCCGGGACCTTCCCGCTGACCTTCCGGGGCCGGTAGAGATTCCCGGTGACGAAGAAACCAGGTCGGCTTTCGAAGTAGACCTTCTCCACCGTGTACTCCTCGCGCTCCACGCGACCGTGGATCACGGCGTTCAATGGGGTGCGACTGGGCTCAGGCCAGATCCCCTGCGAAACCCGGATGCGTCGTTTCACCTGTTCCGCGCGGACGCCCCAGGACTCGACGGAGGTGGGCGGCTGGAAGGGAAAATAACCGTCGAGATCCTTGAGGGGAGCCAGACGGGCATCCGCTGGGAGGGTTCCGGGAGCGAGCACACGCGGACCGGCCGCCTCCAACGCCTCGACGGAACCTGCGACGCCCAAGGCCAATGCCGCCGCCCAACGCAAGCTCCAGGGGAATTTCATACCGCGAGGTTAACGGCTCCCGGCCGAGGACGGGGAGCACGAAGTTCGACCGGGGGCCGGACACCGTGGATTCACGACGACACTACCCCCGATTTGAAAAGGCGAACGGGGCGGCGATGTCCTCATCGCCACGGGAAACGGCTGGAGAGGGCAACGAGGACGTGGCCGCCCCGTTTGAGCTGGGGGCAGCGAGAGGGACGTCGCCACCCCGGCCTCGAGGCAGGCGGTGGAAGGATCTGCCCTCAGTCCCCGACCTTCACTGCAGCGGCAGGGGCAACCGATCCACGATGCCGCGGAAGTCCTCGAGCTTCTTGCCCATGGCGGCCTTCGTCATCGCCGGATCGAGGACCCCACCCGGGGCGACCTGAAGATCCGACAGGACCACGCAGTACTCCCCGTTCACCATCAATCCCAGGATTTCGCCCGATCGACTGACCACCAGATCGCCGGCGGACGGGGAGAACTCGCCGAACAGTCGGCTGAACACCTTGGTCTTCATGCGGACGTACCCGGGTATCTTCGGGTCGAGCCGGAACTCCACCTCCCCGTAATAGCGTCCGCCGCGGCTGACGAGCAGGGCGTCGGGAAACTTGAATGGGTTCTTCGCGAGCGGATAGACGCGGAGGCCGGCCTTCTGGGCCAATGGCGGAGCAACGGCCACCAGCATACCCCGCGGATCCGCCCGCATGAAGGCGGCGGCGCCGCTCGCGAGAGCGGTTCCACGGCCCACGACACGCGCCGTTGGCTGATCAAATCCAAACCCGGGGATGCTCAGGCTGAACGGGCTCTCGTTCACATGCATCAGCGCCATGGTCTGGGTGCCATCGGACACCAGCACCGTGGCACTGGCCTTTTCCTTGAGGCCGTTGGAGAAGAGGCCCGAGGCGATCCCGCCCACCACCACCTCGACACGATTGCTCAGGAAATCCTGGAAGAGGAGGTTCGCGCTCGTGGGCGTGTTTTCCCGGATCTCCTTCTTCAGTTCCTCCGAGTTTGCGGCGAGCTGGGTCACGCCGGTGGCGAGCGCGGCGGTCTGGGCCTGGATCCGTTCCTTCTCCTGTTGGACCTTCGAGACCTGTTGCTTGAGGTCGGTGACATTCTCACGCAGCAGGGACCGCTCGGCCTCCGCGACCTTGACGGCCGCCGCCAGTTCAGCGGCCCTGCGTTCGACCTCTCGCTTCTCCTGTTCGATGGCGGCCAGGGCCTGTTGCTGGCGCCGGGCGGCTTCGCGCTCGGCATTCAGGGCTTCCGTGAGCTTTCGGCGCTCGGCTTCCGAAAGCTTCACTGTTTCGTTCAGGGATTCCCTGGCCTTCTCGGTTTCCGCCAGGCGAGACCCCGTCTCCGCCAGCTTCGCCCCGGTCTGGGCCAACTGCTGTTGGACGGCCGCCGCCTGCTGCTGCAACTGTGCCGCCTGCTGGTTGGCCTGGACCACGGTGTTGGTCAACCGCGAGGCCAGCTCGTTTGCGGATTGCCGCGCCTGTTGCAACCCAGCCTCCAGCTCCTGCCGACGCGCATCGAGATTACGGACGGTCGCGTCACGGGAGGACGTCTCCGAACGCATCTGCTCTGCGAGCTTCTCCCGCGCCGCACGTTCTTCCTCCAGCGCCGTCCGCATCGCGGCCACCATGTCTTCGGAGGAGGAAGCCGCATTCGCGGAAACGGCGGGCACGGGCGGCTGCCGGGACGCCTCCGGCTCGGCCGAATCCCAGCGGGTCAACGCGAGGAGGTTGAGCAGCAGGAAGTCGCAGATGATCAGCAGCAGGGTTCGGTTCATGGCACCCTCCGGGATCAGCGCTGCGGTGCGGCGGCGGCCTCGGCCTGCCCCTCCAGGATGAGCTCCCGCTTGATGGGCCGGACATGGCGGATCTTGATGAGCGCCACGGTCACGATGCCG
This sequence comes from Limisphaerales bacterium, assembly GCA_965283655.1. Lineage (GTDB taxonomy): Bacteria > Verrucomicrobiota > Verrucomicrobiia > Limisphaerales > UBA9464 > UBA6176. The sequence goes on from CBDIPJ010000006.1 coordinate 113,673, forward strand.
AGCAGGTTGGAGGAGTAGGCGGCGAGGAGGTTCGCCTCCACGACGTGCAACACCTGGAGGACCAGCGCCGCCGCCGTGCCCGCGATGCCGATGTACAGGCCCGCATCAAACAGGTTCTCCTCGTTCTCCATCAGACGCAGCCGGACCGCCGCCGGCTCGGGCATCTCCAGGATCTCGGTAATCTTGCGCCGGCAGATGACGTAGATAGTCACCTGCAACAGCGCGAACAGGACGATCGTCGCAATGGTGGTCGTTTCCATGACTGGCCTTTCTCGCGAAATGGAGGTCCCCGCCGGAGCGGATGGACCCGAAAGCAATTGAACCCGGAGCCGGGGTTCCTTCCGAGGGCGCGGCAACGCCGGTTCGGCAATGATGAAGAGCAGGAAGCCCAATGCCAGCCCCATCCCCAACGTGCCGGCCCACGCCGCCCCTCGATCACCCGCCCCACCGATGTCGAGCATGCCTCCCAGCGCCATCGACATGAAGAGCGCCGCCAATCCCAGCAACGCGGTTCGCGCCCCAGCGGCGACCTCCGGCGCACCGTGGACCCAGGCCGCCAACGGCCGGAAGGCGAACCCGTCCTGGCAAACCGGCCGAGTGGTTGCGGCAAATGCGCGCACCGCACCGACCCCACCATTCAACGCCGTCCGCAACCCGAAGGCTCCGGTGCCACTGGGGGCGCTCCAACGTTCGGCGATGGCCCCGGGCGCCCCGGAAAGGGTCGCACCGGCATACAACACGGGAAGCTCCGTCATGTTGGTCCGGACCACGCCCACCCAATTCGTCAGTGCACGGGTGTTGGGCACCGTCCGCGCCAACTCCCGGAGGCTCGTCCAGTCGAGTCGACGCGAGAGCACCAGGACGTCGAGGCAGATGCGCTCGAGGGTGTCGTTGGGAGTTCCGGGTGCGGAGGCCGCAGCCGTGCGCTGGAGTTCAGCCGACCATTCGGGGGTGAGCGCCTCGGATTCAAGCAACGCCGAGATCATCAGCAGGACCGCCTCCAGAGGTTGTCCACCAGGACGACCCACCGGGGCGAATTCGCGCGGGGCAAACTCCCGGGCAGCGAGAACCGCGCGCGTCGAAGGAGCCTGGGATTGGGCGAGGAAGTTGCGGAGCAATCCGCGGTTTGCCTCCGGGAGGAAGATGTCGAGTGCGGGCGCGAAGATGTTCGTCCCTGGATCCACCCGAAGCCCGGCAACGCGCCCCAGCAGCGGATCCACACCGCCCGTGGTGCGCAACGCCGGATTCGCCGCCACCACCGATTCCAGACGGGCAAGCAATTCGTTCGTTCCCCCATGCCCCAACCGCACCGCTGCGATCGCCAGCAGGGCCGCCGGACCGGGACGTCCGGCCTGCGCCGCGGCATCGGAAACCTGAACCAGGGACGGAGTCCCGGCACCCGCAGCCGACAGCGTCGAGGGATGCACCCAGCGCCACCGTGCAGGGATGCCCCACGCCGCGACGCCGAGAACCAGCGCCAACGACGCAAGGAAGGTCGATCTCACCCAAGAAGTGCCTGATGTGGAAACAGCCATGCCAATGCGGACGGTTCCGAGAGTTGTCGAAGCCAGACAACCCATACGAGCCGCGAATTCATACCAAGCTCAGGAACTTCCTGATCATCGGAACGAAACTTCGACATCGGAGAATCCACCGCGCAGGAGAAGACCCGAGATCTGGATCCGGGCACGCTCCTCGGCGTCCTTCAGGATTCCTGAATCGCGCACCGCCACCTTGATCTGGTCGACCGCCTGACGCCGGGCGTCCTGCTCCAGGTTCTTGTCGAATTCGCGCATCACCCCCGTGCTGCGTTCGATCACCTGCGTCCGGCGATCGTCGAGGTAAACATCGAGCACCCGCGGCCGGGGGAGCGTGACATGGACCGCCGATCCCCGGACACGGATGTCGCCTTTCTCGACCTTGGACAGATCGACGCCGGCCTTGGCCACGCCATGGGCCACCATCAGGAGCCGGTTATCCCCGTACCACTTGGCATCCTCGACCACGACGATCTTCTCCAGGACATACTTCACGCCCACCAGTTCGTTCAGTCCCTGGACCTGGCGCACCAGGGTGGGTGTGTCCGCGATCACCGGCGGCCCGCCGCCTCCGGGAAGCCCACGGGCCAGCATCCAGCCGCCGATCGCCCCTGCCCCGATCAGTACGACCAGAAGGAGACCAAAGGCCGCAACCATCAGACCGGTCAGCCACCGCCGTTCCCGCGCCATAGGCCGCCATCCTAGCGAACCGGCAGAACCAATCCAAACACGACCTCGCCGCCCGACCAATGGATCGGAACGGCGACGCCCACGTCGCACCCTCCCGAAGCCCCGCCCACGGCGACGAGGACGTCGCCACCCGATCCCCTGTTGGAACCTTTTCAAGGTGGGGCCCGCAGAAGGATGATCCCCCTTGGCCCGCCGGCCCGGGACGGGCCACCCTCTCGCCCAATGCCGGAGTCACCCTCCCCGTCCACCGCGTCGACGACGCCGCGAGGTCCACTTGTGTGGATCAGCGCCTTGCTGATCACAGCAGTGGCCTCTGGCATCAGTGGGGCCTTCTTCCTCTGGAGCCTGGACCTCGTGACCCGATGGCATCGCGCGGAACCACGGTTGATCTGGACCCTTCCCCTGCTCGGGGTCGGCGTCTGGTGGACCTACCATTCCACCGCCGGCAGCGCAGCCCGCGGCACCAACCTTCTGATCGAGGAAGCCCGAAACCCGACGGGAAACGTTCCGTTCCGACTCGCCCCCCTCATCCTGCTGACCACCCTGATTACGCACCTCGGAGGCGGCTCCGCTGGCCGCGAGGGAACAGCGGTCCAGCTGGGTGGCGGAATCGCGGGGGGGCTCGCTCACTGGCTGCGGTTGTCGCATGCCCAAGCCCGCGTCGTCCTCCTCGCGGGCATGGCCGCGGGATTTGGCGCCGTCTTTGGCACGCCGTGGGCAGCCAGTCTGTTCGCTGTGGAGTGCGTCCATCCCGAACGCCCGGATTGGCGGAAATTGCCAGCCTGCGTCCTGGGAGCGTGGATTGGCCATGGCGTCTGCATGGGTTGCGGAGCACATCACGCCCATTTTGACCTGGGCCTGACCGCCCAACCGGAGGGATGGACCGGATTCCTACCACCGCTCTGGTTGTTGGGAGCGGTTGTGGGAGGGCTGATCTTCGGGGGCGTGGCCCGATTGTATGTCCTGACAGGAAAGAGGGCGGCGAAGGCCTTTGGGCGGATCCGCAGTCCATGGCTCCGCCCCGTCATCGGAGGACTGCTGATCGTTGTCCTGACCCTGGCGCTGGAGGATCGATCCTACCTCGGGTTGGGAGCTGTTCCGATGGATCCGGGGAACGCGAGCATCCAGACGGCGTTCAGCGGGGGGCCCATCCCGACATGGGCGTGGGCCGAAAAACTGGTGTTCACGGTCCTGACCCTGGGTTCCGGCTTCAAGGGGGGAGAGGTCACACCCCTGTTCTTCATCGGGAGCACACTGGGATTCGTGCTGGCCCAGGCCGCCGGATTGCCAACGGGTCTTGGAGCGGCGATGGGATTGACCGCGGTCTTCGGTGGGGCAAGCCGGGCTCCAATCGCTTGCACGGTGCTTGGAATGGAGATGTTTGGCCTCCAGGCCGGCCCCTTCATTGCCCTCGCCTGCGCCAGCGCCGCATGGAGTTGCGGACGGCATGGGATCTACGAAGCCCAGCTCACCCCAATCACGGCCGAAACCAAGCCAGCACCGGTGACGATCACGTCACCGTAGGCATCACTCGGCCGGCGGCGTCACAAGGTTCGCCGGGGCGGGAGGCGATGCCGGCGAAAGGATACGGGCGGGCGCCGGGGTCGGACCCGCCGGCTGGGCCTGGAGCGGAGCGGGAACGGGTTCCTTGGGGAACTCCGTCGAAAGATAGGCAACCAGCGAGGTGACTTGTTCCTCGGTCAGCGGACCTCCCTTGGTCGCATCAAAGGCGGGCATGAGGGAGCCGTCCTTGCCGTTGCGGACCCACTGGGTCCAGTAGTCCGAGTGGAAGTTGCCCGGGCGACCACGGAGCGCGGGAACCATGGAAGCCCGATGCTCGGCATCATGGCAGATGCCGCAGGCAGACGTGTAGAGGTCCTTGCCCAGCTTCCCGACCACGGGTTCGACATGGCACCGGGCGCAGTCGCCGCGGAACACCGCCTGGCGATCCGCCGCGGCGATCTGGAGGTTGCGCGAACGGTCACCCATCCGCTGCATCTGCTCGTAGGCGTCCTTCGGCAGGACTGCCCGCACGAAGAGCGGCACGGAGCCCACCGTGGAGCTGACCGTCACGGTCTTGGTGACCGTGCCGAATTTCCCGGAAAGGTTCATCGTGGCGCCCACTTCCCCACCTTCGCCCGGCTTCAACACCCACGGCGTGGAGGGAAGCTTGGCGGCGGTACATCCGCAGGAGGTGTGGACGGACATGATGGTCACGTCCTCCTTGGAGACGTTCGTGACGGCGAAGGCAAACTTGGCCTCAATCTCACCCGTCTTCAGGTGGACGGTCTTCTCCTTGGCGTCAAACTGGAGGGCAGTCGGGTTGGTCGCCTGTGTGGCCGCCGCCGGTCGACTGGGCGCGGCGTAGGTAAAGCCGTTGGTCAGCGGACGGGTCGGACGCAGCACGGTCCGGTTGGTTGCCAAGGTCGCCGGCCGCGCACGTTGCGGGAAGGGTGGCGGGTTGATCTGTTCCGGTTCAAGGGCCTGGGCGAGCGCGCCGGAGGCGGGAATCGCAAGGATCAAAGCGAGCTGGGCAAGCATCGGGCGGATGCGCATGCGCCCATCCATAACAGACGCGGTGCGGATGAAAAGCCCGTTTCCCGGCAATACCCCGGTCGGAGAACAAATGGAAAGCCCCCGCGGATCGGAATCCGCGGGGGCGTGTCTTGCGACCAACTTCAGGTCGCTCAGCGCCGGATTGCGTTCAGCGGCTCAATCGCCGGAACCACCGTCGCTGCCCAGCTTGTCGATCAGGGTGATGAGCGGAAGGAAGAGTGCGATGACGATGGACCCGACGATCACCGCCAGGAACACGATCATGATCGGCTCCAGCAGCGAGGTCATGGCCGTGACGGCGTTGTCGACCTCTTCGTCGTAGTTGTCCGCGATCTTCAGCAACATTTCCGGCAAGGCACCGGTCTGTTCGCCGACGTCCACCATCGAGATCACCATCGGCGGGAACACCGCCGACTTTTCAAGGGGTGCCGTGATGGTCTCGCCTTCCTTGACGCTCTCGTACACGGCGGCCACGGCATTCGCCACGACCAGGTTGCCGGCGGTTTCCTTGACGATCGTCAAGGCCTGGAGGATCGGCACACCGGACTGCACCAGCGTCCCGAGGGTTCGCGTGAAGCGGGCGATGGCGACCTTCGAAATCACGGAGCCGATGACCGGGAACTTCAGCTTCAACTTGTCCCAGACGAACTGCCCGCGCTTGGTCCGCATCAGGATCTTGAAAACGATGATGATCGCGATGGTGGTCCAGATGACGGGACCCGGCACCGGGATCGGAGCCGCCCACTCGGGGAACACGATCGTGTAGTCCTTCAGGGTATCGGAAATCTTGAGGACGAACTCGGTGAAGCCGGGCATGCCGGTGTCACCCAACAGGTCGGCGAAGATCTGTTTGAACTTCGGAACGACCACGATCATGAGGAGTGCCAGGATGCCCACGGCAACCGTCATGACCGCCGAGGGATAGAACATGGCCGCGATGACCTTGCCCTTGATCTTCTCGGCTTTCTCCATGAACTCCGCGAGGCGCTTCAGCACGACTTCCAGCACACCGCCGATTTCGCCGGCCTTCACCATGTTCACGAAAAGCCGGTTGAACACCTTCGGATGCTGGGCCAACCCCTCGGAGAATGTGGAGCCGCCTTCGATCGAAAGGGCCAACTCGCCCAGAATCCGCTTCAACGTCGGATTGCGCTCCTGCTTGCTCAGCACGCGCAGACCACGCAACAGCGGAAGACCGGCTTCGACCAGCGTCGCCAACTGACGCGTGAAGGTGGTCAGGACCTTGGGCTTCACACCGCTCCCGAACGAAATGTTCAGGTTCATCTTGCCCTTGCCCTTGCCCTTGGCGTCGGTCTTCTTGACCGCCTTGGCGTCCTTGGGCTTCTCGGCCTCGACGACCTTGGTGGGCAGGAATCCCATTTCCTTCAGGCGGGTGATCGCCTCGGCTTGGCTTCCCACTTCAAGGACACCTTTGGTCTCCTTGCCCCGGGTATCCATCGCCTCGTATTTGAACTTCGGCATATCGACCTCCGATTTGAAAATTCGTGATGCGTTCCCGACCTCGTTACGTGTACTTCAAAACCTCTTCCACTGTGGTTTCGCCATTGTAGATGGACCGGAGACCGTCCTCTCGGAGGGTCACCATTCCCAGTTCCACCGCCTTCTGGCGAATGACCACCGTGGGAGCGCGTTCATTGATTAGAGTGCGGATCGCATCGTTGATCACGAGCAATTCATAGATTCCTTTGCGCCCCTTGTAGCCGGTGTCGTTGCACGCCGGACACCCTCGACCGTAGTAGAACATCTTGTCGCCGATGTCGTGCGGGGAGAGGCCCATCGTGGAGAGCTGGCTCTCGCTCGGTTCGAAGGGCGTCTTGCACTTCGTGCACGCCTTCCGGACCAACCGCTGCGCCAATACGGCCAGCAGGGTCGATGAAATCAGGAAGGGTTCCACGCCCATGTCCACCAGACGCGTGACAGCGCCGGAGGAATCGTTGGTATGGAGGGTGGACAGCACCAAGTGACCGGTCAGCGAGGCCTGGATGGCGATCTGCGCCGTTTCCAGATCGCGCATTTCACCCAGCATGATGATGTCCGGGTCCTGCCGGAGGAAGGCGCGCAACGCCTTCATGAACGTCATGCCCACGCCTTCGTTCACCTGAACCTGCATGATGCCCTCGATATCAAACTCCACCGGGTCTTCGACCGTCAGGAGCTTGGTATCGATCACATTCACCTTCCGCAGCGCCGAGTAGAGGGTGGTCGTCTTTCCACAACCGGTCGGACCGGTCACCACGAAGATGCCGTTGGGCTGGTTGATCGCCTCCGTGACGTAGCCGTAGACCTGCTTCGGGAATCCGAGCGTCTCCAACTCGAGACTGATGGAGCTCCGGTCCAGAACGCGCAACACCACGGACTCACCAAAGGCTGTCGGAAGGGTCGAAACACGAAGGTCGATCTGTTTCCCGGCGATCGTCACCGAGATACGTCCGTCCTGCGGCAACCGGCGCTCTGAAATGTTCAGATTCGCCATGACCTTCAGACGGGAGGTCACCGGACCCGCCAGATGCTTCGGGGGCGGCGTCATCTCGTACAGCGCACCGTCGACGCGGTACCGGATCTTGAACTCGTCTTCGAATGGCTCGAAATGGATGTCCGAGGCGCGGTCCTGAACGGCCTGCATCAGGACGAGGTTCACGAACTTGACGATGGGCGCGTCGTTGACCGCCTCGTCCACCTTCATCAAGCCAGCCTTGGGATCCACCAAGTCAGAGGGCTTGTCATCACCACCCATCTGCGCGATCAGATCCGCATATCCACCCGCAGCCTGGGCCGGATAGAACTTCTCGACGGCCTTGAGGATGTCCGCGGGGTTCGCGACGACCATCTGGATCTGGTACTTCACCGTGAACCCCAGCTCGTCAATGACTGCGGGATTCAGCGGGTCGGCCAAAGCCACCTGCACCGTGTCCCCGTACAGGGCCACCGGCACGCACTGATGCATCCGGGCGCTCTCCGCAGGAATGGTCGCAACAACCTCCGGAGTCATCTGCTCCCAGTCCACCGCCACCACCATCGTACCCAGATGATCCGCGATGATCTGAAGCGCGGAGTCGAGGTCCAGCAACCCATAGTCCTGAACGACCTGGAGGACGGGCTTGCCCGAGCGTCCGACTTCCTGAACGACTTCTTCGTACTGAAGATCGTCCAGCAGGCCGCGCTCGCGGATCAGGGACAACAGCGGATCGGAGGCTACTTCGGGCATGGCTCGGGTGTTTGGAGGATCAGGTCTGGCGGCGTGCCTGGGCTTCTGCCCGGGCCTGCTTCAACTCCTGCAGCTTCTGGTGAATCGTGGTGGGGTCCTGCGCCTTGGTCACGACCTCCTCTTCCGCAATCAAACCCGCGGACCACTTGTCGATGAGGAAGGAGTCAAGGGTGACCATGCCGTACTTGGCACCGGTCTGGATGTCCGACTGGATTCGGAACGTCTTGTTGTCGCGGATCAGGGCGCCCACGGACGGCGTGTTGACCATCACTTCGAACACAGCCACGCGACCAGGCTTGTCGACGCGCGGAATGAGCAACTGCGAGATGACCGCCTGCAGCACCGTCGAAAGCTGGATCCGGATCTGCTCCTGCTGGTTCTGGGGAAAGGCGTTGACGATACGATCGATCGTCTTGGCGGCACCAGTGGTGTGCAGGGTACCAAAGACCAAGTGACCTGTCTCAGCGGCCGTGATCGCCGCTTCCATCGTTTCCAGATCGCGCAACTCACCGACCAGGATCACGTCTGGATCCTGACGCAACGCACGACGCAGGGCCTCGGCGAAGTTCGGAACGTCCACGTTCACCTCACGCTGGGTCACCACCGCCTTCTTGTGCTTGTGGTAGTATTCGATCGGGTCCTCGATCGTGATGATGTGGGCGTGGTTCGACTCCTCGTTGATGATGTTCAGCAACGAAGCCAGCGTCGTGGTCTTGCCCGAACCCGTGGGTCCGGTGACCAACACCAGACCACGCGGCTTGTAAATCAGCTCCTTGACGGACGGCGGAATGCCGATCTGCTCCATCGTCAACAACTTCGAAGGAATCTGCCGGAGCACCAACGCAAAGTTGCCCTTCTCCTTGAAGGCAGAAACACGAAACCGGGCGAGCTCACCGAAGGCGAATCCGAAGTCAGCTCCACCCTTCTCGCGGATGTTCTGGATATGATCCTCGGAGGTGATCGAGCGCATCAGCTCTTCGGTATCCTCCGGTTTCAGGGGTGGACCGTCGACGCGCTGAAGCACGCCGTGGATGCGGATCACCGGGGGAATCCCAACGCGAACGTGCAGGTCGGCGCCCCCTTCGGACACCATCAACTGCAACAGGTCGGACATCTGGTAGGACATGGCGGATAAAGCGAAATTTCAGGGTCTGACTTCGGTCTTGGCTCGTTTGGAAGCAGGTCTCTTGCCGTATGGAAAAACCATCAATGATCCACGACGGTCGCGCGGACGACTTCGTCCACTGTCGTCAGGCCGGCCAGCACCTTGCGGGTACCGTCCTCGCGCAGGGTCCGCATCCCCATCTCCCGCGCCTTGTTGCGCAGGACGTTGGCCGGAACCTTGTCGAAGATCATCTTCCGGGCCTGGTCATTGATGATGAAGATCTCGAACACTCCGAACCGGCCCTTGCAACCGGTCTTGTTGCAGGTCGCGCAACCCTTGCCCTTGCGGGGGCTCGCGTTGGCCAGCATTTCGGGAGTGATGTTCAATGAACGACACTCGCCTTCGTCCAGCGTGGCCGGGGCTCCGCAGTTCTTGCAGACCTTGCGCACCAGTCGTTGGGCCATCAGACAGCGCGTCGCCGAAGCCACAAGGAAGGGCTTGATGCCGATGTCGATCAAACGGGTCACGGCGCCCGGAGCGTCATTGGTGTGCAGCGTGGAAAACACCAAGTGACCGGTCAGCGACGCGTTGATCGCAATGGTCGCCGTCTCCATATCGCGGATTTCCCCCAGCATGATGACGTTGGGAGACTGACGGAGCATCGACCGCAGGGCGTAGGCAAAGGTGAACCCGATGATTTCATTCACCTGCACCTGGTTGATGCCAGCCAGCATGTACTCCACCGGGTCCTCGACCGTGATGATCTTGCGGTCAGGTCGATTGATGTAGTTCAGGCAGGAGTAGAGCGTCGTCGTCTTGCCGGAACCCGTGGGTCCCGTGACGAGCAGGATGCCATCCGGAAGGGCAATCAACCGCTCGAACGTCTGCTGGTCATCCGCGAAGAACCCCAACTCGGGCAAACCCAGCTTCAGGCCGTCCTTGTCGAGAATACGCATGACGATCGACTCGCCGTGCTGCGTGGGCAGCGAGTTCACGCGAAGGTCGATCGTCTTGCCGCCGACATTGGTCTGGATACGTCCGTCCTGAGGAATCCGCCGTTCGGCAATGCTCATGCCAGACTGGATCTTCAGACGGGCGATGATCGGAGCCTGCAATCGCTTGGGCGGATCGCGTTGCTCGATCAGCATGCCGTCGATCCGGTAGCGGACCCGGAACCGCTTCGCCATGGGCTCCAGATGGATGTCCGAAGCCCGCATCTTGAAGGCATCGACGATGATCTGGTTCACCAACTTGATGATTGGAGCGTCCGCTTCGATGGCCTGCCCATCCGAATTGACGTCCCCCGTCATCTGCGAGACCTCGACCTCACCCTCGGTGATGTCCTGGATCATCTGGGCGATGCCACCATCGTCACGACCCGATCCACCGTAATACTTCGCCAGCGCCGCCTCGATGTCCGCCGGACTGGCCACCCTCAATTCAACGGTCTTGCCAATGGACACCTGCAGGCCGTCGATGGCCTCGATGTCGGAAGGATCACTGACCGCAATCGCCACGGTGCCATCATTGATGGCGACCGGGACCGCGTTGTACTTCTTGGCCACATGCCGCGGCACCGCCGCAATGACCTCGTCGGAAAGCCGCACACCCGAAAGCTCGACGGATTCCACGCCGAAATAGGTGGCCTTCGCCATCACCACGATGGAGGGCTCGATCTGACCTTGTTTGACCAGGGTATCGAGCAATCCTTCTCCAGCGGATTCGGCATCCACCTGGACAGAATCGACCTGATCACGGGTCACGAGACCCATGTCGACCATGGTATCGATGAGAAAATCGTCTTTGGCAGCCACAGTGGTATCCTTTTCCGGCGAACGGTCCTGTCACGGCCGGGGAAGAGCGGGGTGAGTTAAGGTAGGCCCATCCCGAAAGTCAAACGCGGACAACCGCATCGCCCGATTGTCTCCAGATTCCCGTTGGGAAGCCCCCCTTCCAACACTAGTTTGGGGGATGACGCGACGCGGTTGGCTGTTGTTGGGACCGATCATCCTCCTGTTCGTGCTGTGGCGATGGATGCCGCGGGGCGTAGCGCCAACACTCGGCGTCCAAGCCGGACGACTTTCCCCCTGCCCCACTTCTCCAAATGCCGTATCGAGCCAGACCGAGTCTGCAGGACACAAGGTGGCTCCACTGCCAGCGCACGGCATCCCAACTGAAGCCTTGAGGCGGTGTCGCACGGCCTGCCTGGCCGAACCCGGGACACGACTGGTCTCCGAAACCGATACCTATCTCCGCTTCGAGGTGGTGACTCGCTGGTGGCGGTTCATCGACGACCTCGAATGCCTCTACGACCCTGCGGCGAACGTCATCCACGTCCGCTCCGCTTCCCGGATCGGACATTCGGATCTGGGAACAAACCGGCGCCGCATGGAGCGGATCCGACGAAGCCTGAGCGGGGAATAAAATAGTTGTGGCGTTCCCCCGTTCGTTTGCTAGCTTCCGCGGCCTTCGTTCCGGCTGAACCACACGGGGTGTGTGTTCTGTATTTCCCGGGATGACAATGGAACACCGAACACGTGTTGCTGTGACTGGTAAGAAAATTACTCCCAAGAAGCCGCTGCCCAAGGGCAAGACGGTTGGAGCTGCCAGTGCTGCCGCGATCCTGGGTCGCCCGCAAAGCAAGGGCGTCAAGACTGGGGCGCCGTTGGCGGCATCCCTCGCGTGGACACCTGTCAGCAAGGTCAAGCCTGACCTCCAGAAGTACTATCAAAACCTGCTCGAACTCCACGAGCGCCTGCGCAATCAGATGACAGGCCTCGCCAAGGAGTCACAGGCGGAGATGGAAAACTACTCCCTGCACATGGGAGATTCAGGAACGGATAATTTCGACCGCGACTTCGCGCTCAGCCTGCTGTCGTCCGATCAGGACGCCATCTACGAGATCGAGGAAGCGCTCAAGCGCATCGAGAAAAACACGTACGGGGTGTGCGAACTAACCAACAAGCCCATCCCCCGGGCCCGTCTCGATGCAATCCCTTGGACCCGCTTCACGGTCGAATCACAGGCCCAACTCGAAAAGGAAGGCGCCCTCCGCTCACGCAACCGCCTCGGTTCCCTCGGCTCGGTCGAGACCGGGTCAGGCGTGGAGGTGGACGACGACGATATCGAGATCGAAGAGAAACCCGCAAAGGAGAAGGAATGATGATTTATGCCGCGTGAAATCGTGACCATCGAGTGCACGGAGGCGCGCAAGGAAGGCAAGCCGCCCTCCCGCTACCAGACCTCGCGCAACAAGAAACTGCAGACGGAGAAGATTGAGAAAAAGAAGTTCAATCCCTTCCTCCGCCGGCATACCCTCCATCGCGAAATCAAGTAAGCCATGCCCCGCAAGACCAGTCTGGAAGAGAAGAAGAAGCGCCGCTCCTCGTCCCCGCGTACTCCGCGGCCGAAGCCCAAGGTCGATTTCACCATCGACGCGATCGACTTCAAGAACGTCAACCTGCTGAAGCAGTTCGTCACCGAGAACGGTCGATTGCTTCCCCGCAAGTACACCAACCTGCCCGCTGCCTATCAGCGTCGTCTGACCACGGCGATCAAGCGCGCCCGGCAGATGTTGCTGATCAAGTAACAGGCTCCGCTTCCCCGGGCCGCCGGATCCATTCCGGCGGCCCTTTTTCGTTGCCCCAAGTCCTGCAATCGGTTTGCAGTCCCGCCCCGCCCACGGCACTTTCTTCCCCATGTCCCTCCGTTCCGGCACCGCCGCCTCCTCGGCCCGAGCCAGATGGCTCTCCCTGCTGTCCATGGCCGTCCTTGTGGGCATCGGAAGTTTGTTGAGCCGGCTCGAGGCCGCCGAAACAACGGCAAAACGGCGGGTTCTGACAACCTTCGCCCCGATCCACTCCTGGGCGCTGAACGTTGCCGGAGAGGATGCCACCGTGGAATTGCTCCTCCCGGGAGATGTGGGTCCTCACGACTTCCAACTCCGCCCGCAGGACCTGCGCAAGATCCGTCAGGCAGACCTCCTCATCGCCAATGGGCTTGGCATGGAGGGTTGGCTCGAGAAAGCAATCCAAGGCAATGCCAAGGAATCAGCGCTCAAGATCGTGCGCACGGCCGATGGCTTGAAGGGGGAATTGATCTACCACCTGCCAACCCTGTCGCTCGATCCGGCCACCGCCCGCAAGGGAGGCCATGATCATGGTCACGATCACGACCATGAAGCGTCGGGAGAAGCACCGAATCCCCACGTCTGGCTGGATCCCGTCTACGCCCAACACGCCGTCTCGAACATCATCAGCGCCCTCTCGAAGGCGGACCCCGCCCACGCCAGTGGTTTCAGGGAGCGGGGATTTGCCTACATCGGGCGTCTGCAACAACTCGACCGCGACATCAAGACGCGGCTGACGGGTATCACGAACCGGACCATCGTCACCTATCACGATGCATTTCCCTATTTCTGCCGCCGTTACGACATCGACCTGGCTGGCGTTGTGGAGGAAGTCCCATCCGTGGAACCTTCGCCCAAGTACCTGGCCAACCTTTCGGCAGTCATCCGGGCGCGCGGCGTCCGGGTCATCTTTACCGAACCCCAATTCAATCCACGATTGGTGCGGCAGATCAGCCGCGATCTGAAGATCCGCTTCGCCGAACTGGACGTGTTGGAAACGGGCAAGCCGGGACCCGGATTCTACGAAGAAGGAATGCGACGGAACCTTCAGGCTCTCGACTCATCCCTCCGTTAGCCCATGCCTCAACCCACCACCAAGCCGGCCGGACCGGCGATTGAGATCCGGGATGCCCGTGTGCGCCTCGGGGATACCGAGGTCCTGAGGGGTGTCACCATGATGGTCCCCCGGGGACGCATGGTGGCCTTGATCGGTCCCAACGGGTCCGGCAAGACGACCCTGCTGCGGTGTCTGCTGGGTTTGCAGAGACTGGATTCCGGCGAAGTACGGATCCTCGGCGAACCCGTGGGACCAAAGGTGCTGTCCCGCGTCGGATACGTACCGCAGCGCCTCCAACTGGAGCCATCCTTCACGATCTCGGTTCGGGAATTCCTCTCCCTGCGACGCCGGGACACCCGTGGTTGGTTCTGGCAGAGTCACCGACGGATTGACTCCATGCTCCATGGGACGCTCGGGGAGCTTGGGGTGGAATCGATCCTGGATCGACCACTGGCCGGGCTTTCGGGCGGTCAGCTGCAACGGGTCCTGATCGCCTACAGCCTCCTGGCGGAACCCGAACTGCTGCTTCTGGACGAACCCACCGCGGGTGTGGATACGCCCGGAGAACAAAGCTTCTACGAGTTGATTTCGTCGATCCACGCCCGACTGGGACTGACCGTGGTCCTCGTTTCGCACGACCTTGCCATGGTGTTCCGCCAGGCCACATGGGTGTACGCACTGAATGGTGTCATCTGCTGCGAAGGCCATCCGGAGGAAGTCCTCAACGCTGACTCGCTCAAGGCAGCCTACGGTATCCACGTCACGCCGTACCATCATCACCACCATGGGGCCGGGTCGGGACCGGTCGAACAACCCATCGCCTTCAAACGACGCTGACCCATGCTGGAATTCCTCGCCGAACCTTTCATGCAACGGGCGTTGCTCGTGGCCTTGGCACTTGGCCCGATCTGCGGGTTCCTGGGCGTCTTCGTGACAGCCCGCCGGATGGCCTTCTTCAGCGACACGATTTCCCACGCGGCCCTCACGGGGGTTGCGGCGGGGTTTCTGGCGGGGTTCGAGGAGCCTACAATTCCGGTGCTCCTGTACTGCTCCCTGGTTGCGGTCGCCATGTTGTGGTTGCGGGAACGGACGCAGTTGTTGAACGACACCATCATGGCCGTGCTGCTGAGCAGTTCAGTCGCGGGAGGCGTCGTATTGCTGAGCCTCCAACGCAACCGGTGGGCCGAACTCGACAAGTTCCTGCTCGGAGACATCCTGTCCGTCAACTGGACCGACGTGGGGGTAGCGTGGGGCGTGGCCTTCTTTGTCGCGGGGGTCTTGCTGTGGAAACTGACCCCACTGGTGCTGCTGACCACGCACGAGGATCTGGCCCACGTGGGAGGCATCCGGGTCCGGGCCATGAACTACGGCTTTGTCATCCTCCTGACCGTAGCCGTGTCCCTGAGCATCCGGGCACTGGGGATCCTGCTGGTCACCTCGCTCATCGTGCTCCCGCCGGCCATCGCACGCAGCCTTTCACACAATCTGAGGCAGCACATCATGCTCAGCTTCATTGTAGGAGTCGTGGGCGCAGGGGGCGGGGTTCTTTCATCTTACCCATTGAACCTCCCCACCGGGCCAACGATCACCCTCACGCTTTCGGTGCTCTTTGTCCTTTCGTTGGTGGTGCGCCGCTTGCGACGCGACGCAACCGACGTTAAACCCACTGCGTGAACAACGCCTGTAGCCAGCACGCCCATCCGCATCGGCTGGTCCAGCAACCGCTCACCGAGCTGACGGACCGCCTGCGAGCCAGCAGCCGCAAGGTCACGGGGCAGCGTCAGGCGATCCTCGATGTCCTGCGCCGTCATGCGAGTCCGCTGACCAACCGCCAGATCCACGACGCGCTCGGCAAGGCCGACTGCGACCTGGCGACCATCTACCGGAACATGCACACGCTGACGGAGATGGGTTTGGTGAAACGGTTCGACTTCGGTGACGGTTCGGCCCGGTTCGAACTGGTCACTGACGAATCAAACCATCACCACCACCACCTCGTCTGCAACCGGTGCGCCATCATCGTCGAAGTCGAGGACTGCTTTCCTCCCGAGTACGAGACGGAACTCGCCCGGCGTCACGGATTCGCCAGCGTGACCCATCGGCTCGAGTTCTTTGGCCTTTGTCCACGATGCCAGAAGGAGCCGGCAGCCGAACTGCCCCCCTCCGGAACTGGATCTCTGCCGTCCCCGCCCACGGGGTCCACTCCAGTCCTGCCCCCAAAAACAAAGCGGGGTCGTAAACCTGCGAAAGTCACCCCATGAGGCTCGATGTCTGGCTGTGGGCTGTGCGCGTGTACAAGACACGCTCCAACGCCGTGGAGGCCATCCGGGCGGGAGACGTCCAGATCAACCAAGCCATCCCGAAGCCATCGCGCGACGTGCAGCCAGGCGACCTGATCGTCGCCAAGGTCGGCGATCTGACCCGAACCTTGCGTGCCAAAGGTTCTCCCCGCTCCAGGGTCGGTGCTTCGCTGGTCCCCGAGTACGCGGAAGACCTGACACCGCCCGAAGAACGAATCCGCGTCCGGACGCCATCGGCGGAAATCGTCGGCTTCCGGCCCAAGGGAAGCGGACGGCCGACCAAGCGGGATCGCCGACGCATCGACGACATCACCACCTGACACGTCAGAGGAGCACGTCCCCCGCCTCCCGCCGAACGCATCGCGCAGAAGTCTCGATGCCGGAGCGCAGCCACTTCCCAGGACCATCACCCCGGCCGCAGGCCCGAACGACACCCGCAAGCATGGCGTCGCCGGCTCCCACCGTGTTGCGCACAGGCACTTTCAGCGCGGAGCGGTGCCAGAACGATCGATTGTCCTCCCCGACCAGAAACGCCCCGTCGGCACCCAACGACACCAGGACCCACCCACCGGTGACAGCCGCGAGAGCGCGTGCAGCGGCTTCGCGCCGGGTGAAATCAGGAAGGGCATCACCTGCCCATTGTTCGAGCTCATGGAGGTTGGGCTTCACCAGGAACGGACGCGCCTTGATCGCCAAACGGAAGGCATCTCCATCGCAGTCGAGGAAGACCCGACACCCAGCCTCACGCCCTTCCTGAACCCACTGGGCATACAGGTCCGGGGGGGCGCCACGAACGAGGGCACCGGAAAGAACCAGACGGGAACAACGCTTCAATCGACGCCGAACGGCATCCGAAAGCCCCCACACCTCCATCGGTTGCAACACGGGCCAGGTCGGGTTGAGTCGAAACTGCCCTGCGCCTTTGTCGTCACGACGACATTGGCTCGATTGGCTCCGGTGATCCGGACGGCGTGGTGTTCGATCTTCTCCTGCCGCAACCCACGCACAAGCTCCGTGCCGGTTTCACCGCCGATCGGCAGGATGAGCTCGGGTTCATCCCCGAGAACGCGCAACCAGCGCGCGACGTTGATCCCTTTGCCGCCAGGCCATCGCCGTTCCGACAGGACCTCGTTCTTCTCCTCCGAAAGCAACCGATCCACCCGCCATTCGACATCGACGGCGGGATTCGTGGAAACAACAAGGACCCGGTCGGCGCTCACGGCAACGGCACCACCCGATAGAACAGTTGGGGATCAACGCCCACCGGGATCGTCAATCGAAGCGTGTATCCCGTGGCAACCACCGGAGCCCCCACATCCACCCAGACCAGAGGTTGGGTCAGGTCGGTGGTGGCCTGGAACTGGTAAGCGCGGCCGGGAACACTGTTGAACTCCACCTCGGCATCCCCGCCCGGAGCCGACGGGATGAACGTCAGTTCGATCGCTGCCCGGCTGTTGGCAATGCCATTCAACGGCGCCGAGGCGCGCACGGTGTAGACCACCGGAGAGGAATCCAACCCGGCAACGGCGAGGTACCAATCGCCGGAAAGGTCCGGGACGTCGTTCGTGGTCACCACGATCAGTTCCGGCTGGGTTCCGGGCTTCGGGAAGCTGAAGACACGGGACGCCACATCCGGAAGCCCACCCTGACTGACGGACAACTCGATCAATCCCGCCGGATTGTAGACTTCAAAGACAACGAGCGGCGTGCCCACCGGGACGTTGAACCGGAACAGACCCGTGCCACCCGAGGCCACCGTCCGGTCGACCGGGATGTCCTCGAAGAGGGTCTCGATATCCGTCCGATCAAAGCTCAGGACGGCAAGGATCGTGAAGGTCACGGGAGCCGGGTCCACTGCCTGCACGGCGATGTACCAACGCCCACCCGTGAGTGCGATGGGCGCCGAACTGCGGTCGATCAGGACCGACTCGCTGTTTGTGCCTGTTGAGGCCGAGGCGTAATCGAACAGGTTCGTCGACACCAACGGGAGCCCCCGCTTCACGAACAGATCGACGTTGGCGGTCAAACCGCTCAGTTGGATCTCGGCGGCCGTGGCATTCTCCGGCACGTCGATGGCGAAAAACTGCAGGGAGCCGTTCACGCCATTGGTCACGGTGAGCGGAACCTCGTTGGTGAGGGTAATCAACTGACCGGTCAACTCACTGGCAACGATGGTGTAATCCACCGCATTTGTCCCCGGAGTCGAAACCGACAGGTACCAGCGCCCGGCGCTCAATGGCACGGGGGTGGAACTGGAATCCAGCGAGATCACCTCCGGATTGGTTCCACTGTTCGTGCTGGCGTAATCGTGGACGAACCGCCGCGGCAGGGTGGGCGCACGACTGAGGAACAAGTCCACATTCCCGCTCATCGTCGGGATCTCGAACACGGCCGCCAGCGCGTTGGTGCTGACGTCGAACCGGTAGTAATCGAGGTATCCGGGGGTGGTTCCCGTCCGCACGAATGGCATGCCATTCGTCAGGGTCATCAACCCGATATCGATGTCCACCTGGACTCCGAAAGCGACCGAGGCCGCCGAGAAGTTCTCAACGGTCAGGTAGTAGCGTTTCCCTCGCGGCAGGATGGGAGGCAGGTTGGTCCCGACGACGTACGGATTTGAATCGGCAACGATGTCGCCTTCGAAGTTCCCCGTCGGGATTCCCGATTCGCTGTAGTACATCAGAAGCCCGGATCCGCTGGAGAACAGGGTATTCGTCGCCGCCCTGGCTTCGATCGGGACGTCCACCCGGAAGAAGGCGCTTTCGCCCGGAGCGAGAGTTGACGCGTAGAGAGCGCTGTTGGTCAACCGGACCACAGGCCGGTTGGTCTGCATGAAGGTCAGACGCAACTCCCAGCCCTGGATCACGCCGGCGATCTCTCCCCGGGCATCCGTCACCTCCAGGCGCCACTCTCCGGCAGCAGACGCTCCCAGCATGTTCGTGAAGCCCTGCTCTGGCTGATAGGTCAACTCCGCCCCAAACTGCTCGATCTGGAGTGTATCGAGCATGACTCCCTGGATCTCCCCAGTGGTGGAGACATTGCCTGTGGTCTGGGGAACCACGGAAAGCGACGTTCGGTTCGTGGTCGCACGGAAGCGGAGGTCCGCCTCGGACCAGTTGGTCGAGACCTGCACCACCTGATCCAGCACGCCATCGATGAACAAGCCCACCGGCACCGTATTGGTTACCGCTGGATGCGTCCTCAATTGGAACCGAGCGCGGTAACGCTCGCCTGCCTCGGCCTCGAAACCATATTCCGCGGAGGCGTCACCCAGGACGAGCACCTTGCTCCCGGTGTTGGCCTCGGCCCCAATGTCCAACACTGCGGCGGGATTGGTGCGGATCGTCCATCCTTCGACATCAGACCCGGCATTGTAGATGCGGGCGTTGGCGGACTCGAACGAGTTGGTCAGAAGGATGACCGGCCCAAGCGTCAAACCGCTGAAAGGCGGCGGGGAAAACTTGATGGGTCCTTGCGTCAACCGGTCCCGATCCGAGAAGACCGCAAAGGTCACGTTCGTCACCACGTTGTTCGCGACAATTGCACCTGGCCCGGAGGACACCACCTGGAGCACACCGTTCGTATCGGTGAACACCGCCGAGATGGACCCCGGACCGGCACCGAACGGAGGTTCGAATCCAATGAGCAAGGCCGGAGAGGAAAGACTCCCTGCCGCCCCCCATCCCGCCACGACGATATTCGTGTTGTTCGGGAAAGCCTGAACCCAGCCCTCGAGCGTGAAGCCGGAGGCCGCGTCCAGCGGAAGCACCGGAGTAAAGCCGAGCGCCAGACCGTCACGGAACCGGATCGCGCCCTCCATCTGACCACCCACAACCGACCACGGTCCGCCCAGGGCGAGACTGTTCGTCAACAGGCGATCCCGACCGTCTTCATCAAACGGCCACAACGCGGCCAGACCATCGTTCTGACGCGATTCCAGTTTTGCGAAGCCGACCAACCCATCCGAATGGATCAACCGGACCTCGTTGGTCGCCAATGGGCGCGACCAAAGTCCGAAGTCATCGAGGGCGA
This sequence comes from Limisphaerales bacterium, assembly GCA_965283655.1. Taxonomy (GTDB): domain Bacteria; phylum Verrucomicrobiota; class Verrucomicrobiia; order Limisphaerales; family UBA9464; genus UBA6176. The sequence continues at coordinate 133,805 of CBDIPJ010000006.1, forward strand.
CGGTCGAAATCCTGTTGCTGAAGCCATTCGAAGGATCCGCAGCAAAGAGCAATGATCGATCCGTGGGCAAGGCGACGTTGGTAACACCGCCGGTAGCCACCTTCTGGCCATCCACATAGAGGTTCACCTCGGAGGTCACGGCATCGTAGGCGAGTGCCACGTGCTGATAGTTGGTCACCACGTAGGAACCGCCGTAAGCCTCCGCCTCAGTGGTTCCACGATTCTCGGTGAGGAGCATCCGGGACCCCTGCGGATTCACCAGGTGGACCGCCAGATCGGACAACCGGGGATGTTCGATGCGCAACCCCACATCGATCGCTGAGACGGGCCGGGTATCCGTGACGACAATCGTGGATTCCGTCGTGGCCGCATCCACCAGATTCACGTTCTGGGAGGGATCCGAAGCCTGCGTCCGGTTGAACTGGTCATCGAGGTTCTTGTCGATGAAGCCCGCAATCTCGTAATTCACCACCACGCTGTTCGGATTGCAGACCGAGATGAAGTACCGGCCTGGAATCAATGGAGGTTCATCGCGGATGGTCAGCGAGAGGGAACCCCCTGGGGGTTCGATGATGGCGAACATCTCCGAGGAATCGGGCTCGGCGGGATCCGCAATGGCTGCCCGGCTGATATGCACTTCCAGTGGCAATGCCGGATTGATGGCCCGCAGGACGATCGTCAGGCCGCTGGCATCCGCCGGAACGTCGATCACTTCGACCTGGCACTGTCCGGGTTGGACACTGCGGGAGGCAAACCGCGCACCAAAGTCATTGGGTTGGATGATGAATTCGACCCGCTCCACCCGACCGGTGTACCCGCCGGCATCATCCACCATCTGCATCAGCCATTGGCCACCCAACGGTTCGCCCATGAAGGACATCAGGGATCCTGGACCATCCGATGGAACGGATCCGGCATAGAACCCATCCCCGGAATCATCATAGATCGAGGTGATGTTGGTTCCCCACTGCACCCGTCCAATGGTGGTGTCAGCCACCGGGGAGTGGTTATGCAGGGCCACCGAGGCTGCCCTCATCGAGACGATGCCCAGCAGGTCCGGGAAATTCTCGTGGGTCAGGACGGATTCCACGTAGGCGCGCCGGATGGAATCCGCGCCAAAACCTGCGCCGACTCCGATGATCAGGCGCGAACCCGGTTGGTCAGGCGTCCCATCGGGAATCGCCGGCGAAATCAGCGGAATGCCGCGGATGCCAATGTTGCCATCGGGACGAAGGGCTCCGAAGGGCTGCTCGGAGGACAGCACGACGAAGGAGTACTCAACCGCCTGCTGGTCCTCCGACTTCACCGCGGCGTAGTAGATTTCACCGGTTACCGGAGAGTTGGTGAACAGGATCGTCTCGCTGCCACCGCGCAGCGTGGACCGGAAGGCGTTGGTCAGGGCAGCAGGAACCAGATTGGTCAGGCCCGGATCCCGGGACACATAGAGATCGAGATCCGCTTCCGGAAGGCTGCCTTCGGGAGCACGCGATCTTCCGAGGTTGGGCGGGAAGAAGGTGACAAAGGCGACGTTGGAACCATTGGTCAGCGTCCCACCATAACCCACCCCGCCCGGGGTGTTGGTGAACACATAGAACCGCCATTGGTTCGTGGTGCCGTTCGTGCCGCCGATCAGGGGGGAGTTCGCTCCCACGCGTTCGTTGAACAGGGGGAGGCTGTTCGTCATCGCGGTGGTCGGGGGGCGTTCAAAGCTCAACGGCGAGCCACCAGCGTTCTGCGCATCCTCCACGGTTCCGACAATACCCAGATCCTCGGCCGCATCCGAGCGGACCACGAGGGCTGCGTCCTGGACCATGTCCCCGGGATGCATCTGGCGCGCGTTCACGTTCACGCGCCGGGCCTTGATGATGACCACGAATTCCTCCGGCACCGGAGCCTGGATCACGATACGCTCGACGTTGTTGACCACGTCGGACGTGCTCGGCGTGTTCGTCACCGAGGTGGTGTTGCCAAAGGGATCCGTCACCGTCTCGGGTTCGGTGTTGGTAATGTTCAGCGCACGGTTGAACGGCGTGCCCGACTCAAAGTCGTTGCCCAGATAATACTCCTGGGTGACTTCATTGGTCACAATCAGGTCGAGATCGTTGACCAACTTGACCGCCGCGGCCGGGTTGCCCGGAGGATCCGTCCAGACCAGCGTCAACCGCACCGGGAAATTGGTCGCTTGGGGATTGGTCAACTTGATCCGATAGGAACGGGACTCACCCGTGGCGAGCCCCAGCAGGTTGGTCCGGCCAACAATCGGGAACCCAATGATCTGGTCGTTGGTCGTCACACCGGTGCTCGCGAAACCGTTCAACTCGGCACCGGAGGGAATGAAGCCGCTGTTGATGGAGCGCAACACCGAGGGCCTTCCCCAGCCTGCATAGTTCAGCGTCGACCGGGGATCCGGTTGGTACCGCTGGTTTTCCACTTCCGCCGAGTTGATCAGGATCGCCTTGTAACCTTCAGGCGGAATCCGGTTCCGCTGCCTGATCTCATAGAACTCCTGCAACTGCGCCAGCATGCCAGTCACCGCAGGTGCGGCCATCGACGTGCCCGAAGAATAGCGATAGTAGGGCCCGACCTCGTCGGTGATCTCCTCGTTGACCGGGAACATGTCGTCGTCAGGCGCATAGAAGAACTCCAACTGCCACTGTGCCGAGCGCGCTGAGAGGATGTGCGATCCCGGGGCGATCACGTCTGGCTTGAACCGGCCAAACTCGCCCTCCGTCCCGATTCCCGTATTGCCACGGCTGGAGTAGGAGGCGACCTGCGAATCGGAGTCGGACTCTGCCTCCCAAAGCCGGTTGGTCACGTAGGACGGATCATCGGGGTTGTACCCACGGTCCGGGATCACGGTGGATCCGGACCGGACGATCACCCCGTTTGTGTCCACGACGATGGAATTGGTGAGCATCCGGCGCGACTCGAGTGCGCCGACCGTGATCACGTTCTTGGCGTTGGCCGGTACACGAAGGGAGTCCGAAGCTCCGCCCAGACCGTTGTCCCCTCCCCGCCTTCGTTGCCGGCGGCAAACACGTAGAGGATCGGTTGGTCCCCGGTGACGTCCGGCAGGGCATCCCGGACCGCGGCATCATACGAGGCCGAGATCGAGTTGTACTCCAGTACGCCTGCGATCAGGGTCGGGACACCGTTGGACGTGATGATCCGTGGCCGGCTGGGATAGCCCCAACTGTTGTTCGACAATGGAGCGTTTGTCCGCCCCGTCGCCCCATGGAGGCTCAGGTTTGTCCTGGCGTACGTCTCCTGCAGGAACTGGTCGGAGACGAGGGGTCCGGATTCCAACTCAATGGGCAGGACAAACAGGCGGGCCGCGGTCGCACGGCCACCGAATTCAGCATTGGTCACGGAACCCTGTGCCTTCTCCACATCCGCGGAACGTTCTCCCGTCCCAGCAATGGAGCCAGCCACGTGAGTGCCGTGGCCGACAGGATCGATGAAGGACGCGGGATCGGCCGCGAACACCCGGCCAGCCAGGTCGGGGTGCGAATTGTCGACGCCGCTGTCGTTGATGTTGATGAGGATGTTCGAACCCGTCAGTCCGAGCGTACGGGTCAGGTTCGTGAAGTTCTCCGAGGATTCGAGAAGGAATCCGGCACGGTCATTGGCGGTCTGGCGGGCGTGAACCTCTTCCACGAGCGTGACACCCGGAAGACGCGCCAAGGCAACGATGCTTCCCGCAGGGGCGCTCACCGTCACCAACTCACCGTAAGGTCCACGCTGGCGAAGCAGCGGCTTCGCACCGAGCGCCTGGACCGCAGCCAACGTCTGGTCCACGTCCAGCAGCGTCAGCATCAACATCTCCGGAACATCCATCTGCTGCATCACCGCCTGGGCCAGACCCGGCTCCAGCTTGAAATGCGGTTCGTTCGGGAGGATGGCCGCAACTTCGGAAGCCCCGGTCAAGGATGCGGCGACTGCCGGAGTGGCCTGAACCAGGTAGGCGTTGTTCGGGATATATGAGATCACCCGGGCACCCATCATCGCCAACTGGCGCTTGAGGGCATCCGAACTGCCACCCCGCCCCTGCACGACATACGTCCCGGGATCCTCCCCGCTGCGCAGGTTCTCAGGGACCTGCACCGGTTGGTCGCTCGTGGTGTCGACCATCGCGTTCCGCAAGAGGATCGCCCGATCATTCCGCATCAATTCGCCCAGTCGCGCCTGGGTGTTTCGCGTACGGTGCGGGAACTGGGTATCGGCGCCCGGAATGGGAGCCCCCACGGGAATCGATTCGATGGTGACCCACCGGGCCTTGGCGGAGGCCAGCTTGAGTCGCACGGGCTCCGCGGGACTCGAGGAGGGCTGTGCCGCCGGCGCCACAACCGCCGCTTCCGCAGCAGGCGTGGTGGCCGTTGGCTTGGGCGCGTCCACCGATGGACCGCAAAACCGAGGATTGCGGCAAGGAGGACGACCGGTGCGATTCGGCGAAGTGGGCGCATGGGGATCGGAGGCGTTGGCGCGCGGAACATCACGAAAATTGTGGGGAATGCCGGATCTCAGTTTTCCGGGGTCAGGACACGATGATCCTCAACCACAGGCTTCAACTGACCCGGGCGTGGCGCACCGTCGAAACGGACGACAGTGCGCGTGGCGAACTCGCCCGTGACGACGTAGTTCGTGCAGAGACCGAAGAAGACACCAGGCCGCGTCACGATGGAGTTGGGGGCCGGCTTGAGGGATTGGCCGAACGCATAGATGACCACGCGGGGCTCATCCGTGCGCAACAGCGACAGGGTCTGCTGCGGAATCATCTCGAGGACCTCATCCGGGATCTGCGCTGGGAGCGTGGTCGCGTTGAACGGCCGCACGTAGGGCGAAAACTGCTCAATGATCAGCCCATTGTTCGTCACGGATCCCACGCTCAGCGCCGGTGAGGCGAGGACATGCCCCATCTTCGGGAACGACCCTCCGGGGAAGTTGGTCCGCGACGCATTGATGCTCTCGACAATCGTCCGCATCTGCTGGCTCGCAGGTTCGATGAACTGCCGCTGCAACGTCAGCGAATTGGGCGCGTCGTTCGTCAGGATGGGCACGCCGGACAACACCGCCGACCATGCGGCAATGTTGGTCTGGTTGACGGAGAGCAAACCCTTTGCGGCGTTGTCATTCACCGCGGTCGTGAACAGGTCGAGGATCGCCCAGTCATTCTCCGGCCGGGTCAGGGCATTCCCCGTCCAGGACGCCCAGCTCTTCTGGCCGAGGAACCGGTCCAGTACCCGTTGCGATCCGACCTCGGGGCGACGGCCCTTGAGGTAAACCGTCTGCCACGGTGTTCCACGATGCACGCGTCCGATCCAGCCCACCGTCGGGAACTTGTTCGTCGGGAAATTCCAGTCATCCGACCGCCGGACCAGAGGATCCTTGAAGGCGACGTCGTAAGCGGTGCTGTTCACGTCCGTCACACCCAGATCCACGGAGGTCCCCAACACCGGATTGACGCCCCAGGGCGCATGCGCGCTGACGACCTTCGGACGGTTGCCCAATTGATTCGTGAAATAGCGTTCCTCGGAGGCGAGGCGCGAACCCAGCGCCGGCTGCAAGCGGGTCCCGTCGGGCAGGATCGCTTCAACCCGTCCCTCAGGCGAGGTGAACACCGTCTGGCCCGGAGCCAGGTCATCGATCGTATAGTGGACGAGCGGGTCATTGGCCTGACGACGATCGGTCAGGAGCAGTACCGGCGAAGGCGTGAAGGCCGCCTGCACCGAGGCGCTGCCAAAGCGTGCCAGGAACTGGGGTGTCAACTGCGTCGTCGGCCGGCGCAATTGCCGATAGAGGAAATAATACAATCCGTCCTTCTCGATCTCGATCTGCGAATCCGAAAGCCGCAGCCCGGTGGCATCCTGCCAGAGGCTTGTAGGCGTGTAGAGCGCGAGACCATTGGAGTTGATGCCCATCGACGCATTCAACTGCTGGCCGACGCCCCGCGTGACCACCGCGTTGCCCGGGTACTGGTTCGTCTCCCAGAATCCGTACATGGAGACATCGCCCGCCGAACCTGCGCCGGGCAACCCGAACATCCGGAGCACGTTCGTCTCATACAGCACGCTCTTGATGTTCACCACGTCGAGCAGGCGGCCCGAAGACTGGTCGATCAGCGCGTAGACGAGTCGATTGGTGAACGCGAGCGTCAAACGCGGCATCGGAGCCGTCACGGGAACATAACCGCCATTGGCCTGCCCCGAGGGCAACACCGTGCGACGGATATGGTCATAGACAAAGTTCGTGGAGACCAACGCGCTCAGCGGCGTCATGTACTGGCCAGGAAGCCACGTCCCGGCAGGAATCGTGGCCGACGCACGGCGGATGCCGTCCGTGAACACCCGAGGCCGGGCTGTGGGCGCATCATTCTCGTCGATGACCGCGAACGAGAAGAAGTTGGTCGCCACGATCGTGACCGCGCTGCGGTTCGACAACGTCTGGTAGGAGTTCCACGCCTCCATGCCGAGGGTGTTGGAGATGTCGAAGCGGTACTGCGCTTCCGTCAGGAATCGTGAATCCGTCCAGGGCCGGTCGTTGGTGCGCACCAACGCATCGGTGGGCAGACGCTTCGAGATGCGGAGCCGACGGGTCGTCTGCAAACGCGACTGCCAGAATCCTTCCTGAAAGTTCGGCAACCCCTTCTTCGCACCCACCACCCAGGGGATGTTGTAGGCGTTGAAGTCGAGTCCATCGGAGATGATATCGTCGGCAATCGGAGAGGTGGAGAGCCGTTCGACCTGCCGCGGATCATCGAGATCAAGCCACTGGCGTGTCAGCGGCGCCGAGTTCTGGACCTCCACGAATCCCGCCAGGCGGACCAGGTTGGCACCATTGGTGAAATGCCGGTAAAGCACCGGACGGAAGGTCGTGGGTATATCCGCCGGAGGCCGTCCCTGCCGCGACTGGGAGGCGTAATGGGTGGCGTCGTAGATGTTGGCAGCCACCTGAGCCAAACGATGCACCCTGCCATCCCAGCGATAAATCGCGCCGGCACCCTGCCGGTTGGTTCCAGCGACCGGAATGCCGTGCCCGAGGTGCGCCGTGCGTGGAGTCGACAGCAGGCTGAGGTCCGGCAATCCGTTGGTGAACTCCGTCAGGAACAATCGATGGACCGCATTGGTGTACCACTCAAGGGGCGCCCAATCCCGGAACTGCGTCACGTCGGCGCTCGTCGCCAGATCCCGGTTCACGTCGCCATCCGCGGCGTAATTCACGTTCAGCTTCGCCCGACGATAGAAGATTCCGGCGGCATTCGTCCCCGACTCAAACCGGCCGTCGCCCGTATCCGTCCCCAGACTGCCGAGCATCCGGTAGAACGTATTCTGGTCATAGGTGCTCCGCAGCAAGGCTCCAGAGAAGTCCCGGCGGCCAATCAGGCGTTCCTGCAAGTCGGTCCCGACCGTCCCGTCGATCAACCGGGTCATGTCGTGCACCTGGCGCGAATTGTCCGACCCGGTCCACGGCGTCGTCAGATTGTCCTCGCCGGCACTGGCGAGGAAGACGTCCTGCGGGCGCCGGAACTCGGCGAGCGTCACGGGAATCGGGCCATCCGACTTGGTGTCGTAGGCATCGATCGCGAAGGGTGTCGTCCCACCATAATAGTTGCCGGGATTCAGACCGAGGTTTGGACCGCGGCGGAACCGGTACAACCGGTCTGCATCGGTGAACGCCAGACCGAGCGAGTAAGTCCCGAGCGCGGGGCGGTACTGATAGGCAAAGAGGGAGGTCGGAGCGAGGGGCTTCCAGACGTTCGTGTTCAGGTCGGCCAGGTAACCGGCCATGTTCATTTCCCATCCGCCAACACCCTGGTTGCGCAGGAAGCCGCTGGCGTCGGTCCGCCGGCCCTTCACCTCGTTGTGCGCGTAATTGATGTCGAGGGTCTTTCCCGCCGGCAGGATCACATACGCATACCGCATCAGGAACCGGTTGGTCCCGCTGTGGATGGCATCGCTGTGCTCGCGGACACCAACCCATTGGGGATCACCAGCCATGTCGTTCGTTCCGAACAACCGGCCCCGTTGGTCGTAGGTCAACTGTACCCCGTTGGTGTCGAACCGCCCGTTGCGGTTGAGATCGAGGTAAAATCGGAAGTCCGGATTGAAATTGGGACTGCGGTTGGTCTGTACGAAGACCGGCGGGCGCGGGTCGAAGTACAGGTTCATCAAGGACGCCCGATACAGCTGCACGTCCGAACTGTTGTTCAGCGAGAACACCGGCGTCCCATCCGCCCGGTAATAGGTGGTGGCGTTGGTGAGGATCGACGTGTCGAGCGGGGCCAGAAGATCGGGATCCCCGTTGGCCATCGCCTGCAACTGCGCCACGTTCAGGACTGCCGTCGTCCAGTTGGTCGACACCGCCAGATCAAAGCTCGAACGGTTGGTGGACCCGATGATCCGGCCGGCGATCTCCGCCTGCGCCCGCTGCAATGCCGTTTCGGCCGCATACTGGGCGTCGAGCTGCTCGGCCGCCGCACCCACGGACGCACGGTCCTGCCGGGTCACGGCAAGGAACGCCACGGCGGTGATCGTCACCACCGACAGCATGATCAGGGTGATGATCAGCGCGATGCCGCGTTGTTGTGTTCGGTTCATCGGAGGTAGGGGCGCAGCGGAACGCGTTGCCGGAAGCTCTGGATGCGCGCCAGGTTGTTGGTGAGAAATTTGTTCCGGATACCCGGGTTGTCAGGAAGGGCCCGGTACTGCTCCAGCAGCCGCGGCTCCAGGGCATCCACCTCGATCTCCACCGAGGCCGGCATGGCCGTGCCGGAAAAGGTTGTTTCGGTGAGAAGGCCGTCGAGCACGTGACTCAGGAGCACCGGCGCCAGCGGTGCCACCGCTGGAATCGAAGCCGGAACCGTGGAGGGTCGCACGGGAAGTTCATTCGTCGGATAACCCACGTTGTACGGCCGACCCAAGGCGTCATACGGCGTGACGCGGAAATTGAGGACACCGTCCAGAACCCGGGCCGCATTCGTGCGATACGGCATCAGGGTCGCCGTGGATCCGGCGAACGGGCGCTCCAGCAGGTGCTCGAACAGGTTCGGCGCCGCGGAACGTCCGCGGACCAGAAAGCGCACCGGTGTGTTCGTCACCGTGTTCTCACCCGGGATCCGCTGGACCTGACCACGGTCCTCATACCGATAGAGCGTCCCGATCGGAGGCGAGGTCCTCGACACCGGGGTTTCCTCGGACGCGATGAAGTATCCGAACACCGACCACTGCTGGTCCGTGATGTTGCGCACGCCGAAGAACTCCTGCAGCACCGGCTGCCGTTCCTGGAACAGCGCTTCCTGATTCTGGATCAGGGTGGCCGGCACCGACAGGCGGGAGAGGAAGTGCGGTCCATCGAAGACGCCCGCCGGCCGGGCCTGCTCCAGGTCCCGCGTCAGGAGTTCGAGCGCCGAGCGCGAGCCTTCGAACACATCGACCTGTCCCACGCTGCCCCGCAGGGCCCGCTGGGTCTGGTCGAACATCGCATACAACGCGAGGATCACGAGGCTGAGCAACCCGACAGCCACCAGCATTTCGATCAGCGAGAAGCCCCGGAGGACCGCACGCTTCATGGAGTTTCTAAGACGCATGGGAGTCTCAGTTCAGCGACGTGAGGGCATTGGTCCGACCGCCATTGAAGCGGAAGGCCGAGTGCGCGGTGCCAAGGAAATTGGTCGTCAGGAGATCCCGATCTCCGAGGATGAGCGTCCGGAAGGTCCGCCGGCTGTTGCCGGTCTGGAAATCCGAACCAACACGGAACACCGGCCAGGCGAAGGTCAGGCGCAGCTCCGACAAACCCTGATCAATCCGGAAGGTCTGGTTGGCCACGATGTTGGAGACCACCAGGTTGGTGTAGGACGCCAAGGTCACCGGGGCCCGGGTCGCCGCGCCCTGCGTTTCCGTCGTGACCAGGTACCGCAGCGCGGTCTGGAGCCGACCGGAGCTCGGTTGCAATCCGTCGTCGCGGTAGGCCTTCTCAGAAAACGGGCTGCTGAAGGACCGGAACTGGGCGGTCACGTCGTTCGTCACCAACCCACGACGCACCACCTCGAAACGCGGCGTGCTCAACAGGGCCGTGACCTGCCAGGAAGCCGTCAATGGAATCACCCTGCCCGGCAGCGTTTCGGTATAATTCGGACCGCGGAAATAGATGTCCTGCGCCTCCGCCCCGGTCCGGCGCCAATGGATGAAGTCCACCTGTTGGATCAGATCCGGAATCGACATCGATCCGCTGCGCAGGGTCTCGATCAGGAACTGCGCGTCCTGTGCCACCAGCGTCTCCTCGCGGTTCTGCTTCTGGACGTTCAGCCCCGAGGGCAACACGCCGATGATGGCCGTCAGCGCGATGCCGATCACCGCGATGCAAAGGGCCAGTTCAGTCAGCGTGAACGCGGCCTCGGCTCCGGTTGTGCGTCGTTCGGTTCTCATCACTTGGGCAGGTTTTTCAGCAGGCGGGCGCGCCCGGTGTAATAGGAAATTCGGATCAACCCGTTGGTATAGCCAAAGCGCGGGGTCTCGACCAGGTCGACAGCCCCGGGACGCGGCTGGCCATCCGGTTGACGCGGCAGGAGCACGGAGCCCGGTCCCACCGCCAGGATCACGTCGTCACCGGGCAACACGTCACGCCCGAGCGCATCGCGCAACCCGGCATAGGTGATGTCCGCGATACGGCCGCTTGGATCGAAGGCAATGAAGGGCAGCACGGGCATGCGATCCACACCATTCCAGATGGGCGCCGTGCCCGAATAATGGGTCCGCAGCTCCGCGCCAGGGATCACGAGTGGGAATGGGAACCGCGCCTGCGGCAATCGGTGCGACCGGTTCGTGACCGCCGGTCCGGCGGGTCCATCGGACAACCCCATCATCTCCTTCGAGAAGACCACCCCTTGGGGCAGCGAGCGCCACTCGGTCAGGTAACGAGGCCGTTCCACCCCCGGTTGTTCACCCAACCGCCGCTGGGTGTAGATGGCGTACGAGGAGAACTGCCCGTAGAGGACGTTTGAAAGCACCGTCAGGGCTTCCGTGCGGAATGTCCCGTACTGGGCAGGCAACCGCAGGAAGGTCTGCTGCTGGTCCCACGCGTTGGTCGGCGCGAAGACCATGTAGACCGTCGAACGGTTCTTGATGGCCAACTGCCGCGCGAATTTCAGGTCGTCCACGACCTGCCGCTGGGCGGCGGTGAATGCGTTGGACGCACCCAACCCCTTGAACGCCGGCACCGCCAGCGCCGCCAGGGCACCCATGATCGCCAGCACCACCAGCAACTCGATCAGCGTGAACGCCAACCGGTGTGGTCTGGGACTGGATGTTCGTACGGGGTTCATGAGGCTTGGGTGCCCTGCGGGCTCACTTCCAGCTGTAGAGGTTGTCGGCGTTGACCGTGCCCTTGGCGGTCTGGCCTGCCGAATCCCGGCCGAAGTCCACCTGACCATCCGGCCCGAGCGAATACACGGCCACCGGAACATTCAGGAACTCACGTTCGGCGCTGCCCGTACGGAAGAACGGGTTACGCACCCGGCCATCGCCGTCGAGATCCACGACGACGATGAATGGAAAACCCCAGGCATCACGGAAAGTACCGTCCTCCTCGGCCACGCGATCCGGCTTGCGACCGGTCTCGGACCGCACCGTCAGGAAGATCTCCTGCTGGGGGTTGAGTTCGTTGCCCCGGTTGATGACCTCACCGTTGATCGTGCGCTGTTCGCGCAGGAGGATGGTCATCAACTCCGCGTTGCTCACCTGCCAGGCATTGCCCGAACGGTTCAGCACCTGCGTGTAGGTCGCCCCGGCCTTCGAGGCCGGCAACTGCCCGCCTTCCTGCTGCGTCCCGTAGGTGTAATCCGGCTGTTCCACCGTGACCGCCGCACGCGTCCGCGCCGACGTCGGCATCAGGGAATACTTCGTCTGATACGCCTGCACCGCCCCGGCCAGATTCGCCATCTGCGTCAGGCACTGCTTCTTCTTGGCGTTCAGGGAAACACGGGACACGGCCGGCAACAGCATGCCCGCCAGGATCGCGATGATGGCTATGACGACGAGCAACTCGATCAGCGTGAAGCCGCTGCGGTGCCCTTGTTGGATTCGGGGTTTCATGCTCTGAAAAAGGTCCGTTGTCGGGTTCGGGTACTTCAATTCCTCCAGTTGCCGATGATCTCCTTGCGTCCACGCACGATGATCTCAGCCCAAAGATCGTAGCTGCCGGGGTTGTGTACCGGATTGCTCGAGTTGTACCGCCACGGATTCAACCGGGGTCGGGACGGAATCGGCGGCGGAAAACCACTGTTGGCCGGAGGCCAGGGTACCGGTGCCACCAGCAACTCGATGTCCGGGTTCCGGGACACCTCGGCGTGCTGGCTTTCCTTGAAGTCCATCCGGAACAGCCGCCGCACCCCGTTGGTCAGCTGGGCGTTCACAAAACCGTCCCGGGCAAATACCGCCTCCAACTGGTTGGGGGTCAACCGCACTTCCGCACGGTCCTGATCACCCACCGGCACGAAATAACCCTCGCTCCCCTGCCGCACCACCATCACCCCCGTCAGTTCGTAAAAGAGCGGGTTGATCACCGGATCCACCACCGGCATCCCGTCGGCGGACCGACCGGTCACATGGTCCGGCGGATACACCCCGAACCGGGCCTTGTACGCCTCGATGCCCGTGATGAGCTTCTGCAACTCGGACCGCGTGCGGCTCTCCCGGATCCGCGCCGTCGCCTGCGGAGCCAGTCCAACCAGCAGGCCTGCCAGAATGGCGATCACCGAGATCACGACCAGCAGCTCAATCAGCGTGAAGCCCGCTTGGGCGGTCTGCTTCACCATGTTTTTCGGCGCTTTCATGCAGGCGGAAAGGGGACTTGGTACACGCTTCAACTCAACGGTCACGCATTTCTTTCTCCATGCGTTCACTCAGCCACTGTTTGATCATGCTCTGATAGTTGAGGTATCTGGACCGAGCCATTCGCTTGATTCGTGCCAACATCCTCGGGTCCATCCGCAAAGTGATCGTCACGGACTCCGAACCCTCCGACATCGCCGTCGCGGCTCCCTCCATCAGACGCAGGTCCACCTGGTGTTCCAGCCAGTACGCCGCCTCCACCTGCTCGCCATCGAACAGCGGCACATCCTCCCACGATGTGATGGATTCCAGCGCCATGATCAGAGCTCCACGCGGACAGGTTCATGCCGACAACGCCTGATTGAGCCGCCGTTGGTAGAAGTACTCTTCCAACTCGGTGAAGGGTCGCGAGAGGATCACGCGGATCATCTTCCCGTTCGTCCGGTACACGCTGAACAACCCCACTCCCCCGGCAGAACGCCCGAGGTTGAAGTATCTCGACTGTACCGAGAACCGCGTCGAATCCGGCAGCAACCGCACTGCGAACGGATCCTCAAACGACTCTTCGATCTCCGTTACCGTCAAAGACCCGGCGACTTCAAACGGCGGATTGTTCCAATCAAACTCCATCGGTCCTCTCCGCCGTCATGGCATCGCCCATTCATTGTCCGTACATTGTATTTACAGGAAGTCAGACCAACGGGTCAAGGTACCGTCACGGCCTTTTATTCCAGTTCCCAGATCCCAGTTCCCAGATTCCAGAACTGGAGACTGGCAACTGGTCACTGGAAACTCCTTCCCCAGCCTCCTCACGTCGTCTGCTACGACCGTAGCCGACGAGGTCACGAGGCGGGCCCGGCAGGAAGTTCCCAGTTCCCAAGTGGCTTGAAACTTGAAACTTCGAACTTGAAACTCCCCCTACGCGTGCACCTTCGTCCACGCCGCATTGGCCTTCGACGAGGCCACCACGGCCTCGATGAACGCCATGCCCCGCACGCCGTCCTCGATCCGCGGGTAATCCAACGCCGGATCATCCGCCGCCAGCGTCCGGTTCTCGTTCCGGGCGCGGATGTGGTTGGCGAAGTTCTTGTACACGTTCGCGAAGGCCTCCAGGTAACCCTCCGGATGCGCCGGCGGGGTGCGACCGGCAGCCTTGGCGGCGGCGCTCAGATAACCATTGGCCGTGCGGTACACCTGCATCGGCTGGTCGATCCACTTCACCAGCAATGTGTTCGGCTCCTTTTGATGCCACTCGATACCGCCCACCTCGCCGTAGACGCGGATGTTCAGGTTGTTCTCCTCGCCCACGCTGATCTGGGAGCTGTGAAGCACGCCCTTGGCGCCGCCTTCGAAACGCAGCAGCACGTTGCCGTCGTCATCCAGCGCACGCCCATCCACAAAGGCCGTCAGGTCCGCCGCCAGTTCCGAGATCTTCAGGCCCGTGATGTACTCCGCGAGGTTCTCGGCATGTGTTCCGATGTCGCCGATGCAACCCGCGGCCCCGGACTTGGTCGGGTCCGTCCGCCAACCCGCCTGCTTCTGGCCGGACGCTTCCAGACGGGTCGCCAGCCAGCCCTGCGGATATTCGACCACCACCTTGCGGATCTTGCCCAACTTGCCGCTCGCGACCAGGTGCCGCGCCTCCTTCACCAGCGGGTATCCGGTGTAGTTGTGCGTCAGCCCGTACAGGAGGCCGGTCTTCTTCACGAGGGCGGCCAAGTCCTGCGCTTCGGCGAGGTTGAACGTCGCCGGCTTGTCGCTCAGCACATGGAACCCGCTTTCCAAGGCCAGCTTCGCTGGCGGGAAATGCACGTGGTTCGGCGTCACGATGGCCATGAAGTCCATCCGCTGGTCCGCTGGAAGCCTGGCCTCCGACGCGATCATCTCCTCGAAGCTGCCGTAACACCGGTTGGCTGGCAGGAACAGGTCCGCACCGCTGGCCTTCGAACGTTCCGGATCCGAGGAAAACGCTCCGCAAACCAATTCAATCTGCTGGTCCATTGCGGCGGCAATCCGATGGACGGCTCCAATGAAGGCGCCCCGACCACCACCCACCATTCCGTAGCGAATCTTCCGGCTCATAGGCAAAAAAGGGATCTGACGTTGCGATTTCTCGGTGTCGCGTCGTTATAGGGAACCCGACCCCACCGGGTCAACGATCCGCCTGCAGGACTGGCAACCTTGACTGAAGGCCGGGTGCCCTCACCCGGCGCATTCCCCCATCCGCCACGTGAGGGCACGTGGCCTGCACGCCGGGTCCCCAATTCCCATCCAAACCAACGCTCGCGCACCGATCCCTCCGCCCCCATCCTCCCGTCCATCGTCATGTTCCGAGTCCTCCGCCATGGCCTGCTCGCGGGAATCCTCGGCCTTGGGTCGCTTTTTCCGACCCACGCCGCCGAGGTCCGCTTTTCCCGCGATGTCCTGCCGATCCTCTCCGACCACTGTTTCGCGTGCCACGGGCCCGATGCCGCGGGACGCAAGGGAGGTCTCCGGCTGGACACCGAGGATGGCGCCCGTCGCGGCGGGAAGGACGAAGGCCCGGCCATCGTCCCCGGAAAGCCCGACGCCAGCTCCCTCCTGCGCCGCATCCGGCATTCGGATCCGGACGAGGTCATGCCCCCGCCCTCCGCCCACAAGCCGCTGACTCCGGTCCAGATCGAAACCCTCGAAACCTGGATCCGCGACGGTGCCGCCTGGGGGCGCCACTGGGCCTACGAACCCATCACACGGCCCACCCCACCCCGGATTCCAAACCATCGATGGTCCCGCACCCCCATCGACACCTTCGTCCACGCGCGCCTCGACGCCGCACGCCGCACGCCTTCACCCGAGGCCTCTCCCCGGACCCTGCTCCGCCGCGTGACCCTTGACCTCACCGGGTTGCCTCCGACGCCGGAAGAACTGGACGCCCTTGAATCGGACCCCGCCCCCGACGCTTACGAACGCGCCGTGGACCGCCTCCTCGCCTCCCCCCGTCACGGGGAACGCATGGCGTGGGAATGGCTGGAAGCGTCGCGCTACGCGGACTCCAACGGCTACCAGGGCGACGGCGAACGCACCATGTGGCCCTGGCGCGACTGGGTCGTCGGGGCGATGAACCGCAACCTTCCCTTCGACACCTTCAGCACGTGGCAACTTGCCGGTGATCTCGTCCCATCTCCCTCCCTGGAACAGCGGCTCGCCACGGGCTTCGCGCGGAACCACATGATCAATGGCGAGGGCGGCCGGATCTCCGAGGAAAACCGCATCGACTACCTCTTCGACCAGACCGAGACCGTCGCCACGGTCTGGCTCGGCGCCACCTTCAACTGCGCCCGCTGTCACGACCACAAGTTCGATCCCATCGCGCAGGCCGATTACTTCCGTCTGCTCGCCCTCTTCAACCGCACGGCGGTCGACGGTTCCGGTGGCGATCCGCAAAGCCGGCCCAACCTCGAGATCCCCAACCCGGAACAATCCGCGGCCCTCGACGCCCTCGCCGATGAGATCCGCACCGCCGCCGACGCCGTGGTCGCGGTCGAAAACCAACAGTTCGCCCGCCCGAATGGTGAACCGATCGAGAAGTCTGCCGGGTTCACCGAACTCCCCGAGGATGTCCGCAAGGCCCTGAAGACCGTTCCCTCCGCGCGCAACGCCGCCCAACTCGGCCGCCTCGCCGCCCACGCCAGGACCAACGCCCCTTCCTTCCTCCCACCCATCGACGAACTCCGCACCCGCGTTGAACGTCGCGAAGCCATCCGCCGCTCCCTCCCGCGCGTCATGGTGATGGAAGACACCGTCTTCGACCGCGAAACGTTCCAACTCGTGCGCGGCCAGTACAACAAGACCTCTGGACGCGTCGAACCCGGCGTACCGGCCGGCCTGACCCCGGCCCACACCCCTGCCCCGCGCGCCACCAACCGGCTCGACCTTGCCCGCTGGCTCCTCGATGCCCGCCATCCCGTGACCGCCC
Organism: Limisphaerales bacterium; assembly: GCA_965283655.1. Taxonomy (GTDB): domain Bacteria; phylum Verrucomicrobiota; class Verrucomicrobiia; order Limisphaerales; family UBA9464; genus UBA6176. The sequence continues at coordinate 150,584 of CBDIPJ010000006.1, forward strand.
GGGTCATCGTCAACCGCCAGTGGCAGCTCTTTTTCGGCACCGGCATCGTCCGCACCACCGAGGACTTCGGACTCCAGGCGGAGCGCCCCTCGCATCCGGACCTCCTCGACTGGCTTGCCGCCGAGTTCGTCGAGTCCAACTGGGACGTCAAACACCTCCAGCGCCTGATCGTCACCAGCGCCACCTACCGGCAATCCTCGAAAGCCCTTCCCGAGGAAATCGCCCAGGACCCCGAGAACCGGCTTCTTGCCCGCGGACCGCGCCACCGGCTCCCCTCCTGGATGATCCGCGACGCAGCCCTCGCCGCCGCTGGCCTGCTCGTCGAACACCTCGGGGGACCACCCGTCCGTACCTACCAACCGGACGGCGTCTGGGAGGAAGCCACCTTCGGGGCCAAGCGTTACCAACGCGACGCAGGCGCCTCACTGTATCGCCGGAGCCTCTACGTCTTCTGGCGTCGCATTGTCGGCCCCACCCTGTTCTTTGACGTCGCCAACCGCCAGACGTGCACCGTCCGGACGCCACGCACCAACACGCCGTTGCAGGCCCTTCTGCTCCTCAACGACACCACCTACATCGAAGCCGCCCGCGTGCTCGCCGCCCGCCTCCTTTCCACCCCGCACACCGCCCCCGAAGCCCGCACCCGACGCCTCTTCCTGACCGTCCTCGGACGCCTCCCCACCGACGCCGAAACCGCCATCCTCCTCGCCGGCGTCCAACGGCACCTCACCCGCTTCACCGCAAATCCCGAGGCCGCCCGGAAACTGGTCTCCACCGGCGAGTCCCCGAACCCGTCCAGCCTCGACCCCATCGAACAGGCTGCCTGGACCCTCGCCTGCTCCACCGTCCTCAACCTCGACGAAGCCCTTTCCAAGGAGTGACCCCATGAACCCTCCCCAACCCACCGTCGAGCGCCTCCGCCAACTCACCCGACGCGAGTTCCTTGGCCGTTCCGGCACGGGCCTCGGGCTCGCCGCCCTGACCGGTCTTCTGCCGCGCGATTCCGCCAAGGCCGCCAGCGGCCTTCCTGCGTTGGGCGCCCACTTCGCCCCGCGCGCCAAACGCATCATCTACCTCTTCCAGAATGGCGCCCCCACCCACGTCGACCTCTTCGACTACAAGGAACGCCTGATCCGCGATCACGGGAAACCCGTCCCCGACGAATACATCGGCGGAAAGCGCTTCAGCACGATGACCGGCAAGGCGGACGGCAAACGCCTCCTCGCCCCCGTCGAACCGTTCCGCCAGCATGGCCAATCCGGTGCCTGGGTATCCGCCCTCATGCCCCACACCGCGCAGATCGCGGATCGCCTCTGCTTCGTGAAGGGCATGCACACCGATGCCGTCAACCACGCCCCGGCCATCTCGCTGCTCCTCTCGGGTTCACAGATCCCCGGCCGGCCCGCGCTCGGAGCGTGGATGGGCTATGGTCTGGGCTCGATGGCCGAAAACCTTCCCACCTACGCCGTCCTCACCTCCGTCACCCGCAACACCAGCTGCGGCCAGATCTTCTACGACTTCTACTGGGGCTCCGGCTTCCTCCCCTCCCGCCACCAGGGCGTGAAGCTCCGCGCCAGCGCCGAACCCGTCCTTTACCTCTCCAATCCCGACGGGATCGATCGCACCACACGCCGGGCCATGCTCGATGACCTCGCCGCCCTCAACGACCAGCATCTGCACACCTGGGGCGATCCCGAGATTGCCGCCCGCGTGGCCCAATACGAGATGGCCTTCCAGATGCAGACGTCCGTCCCGGAACTCACCGACCTCTCCCGCGAACCCGAGTCCGTCCTGAAGGAATACGGGCCCGACGTCCGCAATCCCGGAACCTTCGCCTACAATTGCCTCATGGCGCGCCGCCTTGTGGAACGCGGTGTCCGATGCGTCCAGCTCATGCATGCCGGATGGGACCAGCACAACTCCATCACCACCGAACTCTACCACCAGTGCCGCGACACCGACCAACCCTCGGCCGCACTCGTCCTCGACCTTGAGCGTCGTGGACTCCTCGACGACACCCTCGTCGTCTGGGGCGGTGAATTCGGTCGCACGCCCTTCATCCAGGGAAGCCTCGAAGACCGTGTCCGCTGGGGACGCGACCATCATCCCTACGCCTTCACCCTCTGGATGGCCGGTGGCGGCATCAAGCCGGGCATCACCTTCGGTGAAACGGACGATCTCGGCATGAACGTCGTGCGCGACCCCGTCCATGTTCACGACCTCCAGGCCACCCTCCTGCACCTCCTCGGCATCGATCACGAGCGCCTCACCTACAGGTTCCAGGGCCGCGATTTCCGTCTCACCGACGTCCACGGCACCGTCGTGCGGCCGATCCTGGCCTAGCCGTAGCTGACGAGGTCACGAGGCAGAGGTTGAACCCAGCCTCCTCACGTCGTCTGCTACAACCGTAGCTGACGAGGTCACGAGGCAGGGCCAAGGGGAGTTCCCAGAGCCCAGTTGCCAGTTCCCAGTTCCATGCGAGGCAGTCTCGATGGCGAGTTCCCCATCTGTAGGCCGCGTGCCCCCACGCGGCGCCTCACGGACACCGCCGGGTGAGGGCACCCGGCCTTCAATCGGGATCCTCCGAACCCATCGTCCGGTCCCACATTCTTTGTTTTATAGGCCACGTGCCCCCACACGGGCTTGAATCTTCAAACTTCAAACTTCGAACTTCTTCGAAAGCCTCCTCACGTCGTCTGCTACGTCGGGGAGGGTAGTCGACGACGTGAGGAGGCGTGCGGACTTCAAACTTGAAACTTAAAACTTCAAACTCCCCCCCTCAACGCCCCTCCCCCACCACAAATCTCTCCAACAACGGAATGGGCGCTCCCCCATGCGACAGCAACGTATCGTGGAACCGCATGGCATCGAATCGCGTTCCCTGTTGTTGCCGCGCCTTCTCCCGCAACTTCAGGATCTGCAGCTTCCCGAGCGTGTAATACAGGTACCCGGGATCATACGTCCCACGCGTGGCTTCGCTCCGAGCCGGCTTCTCCGCATAATGACTGTGCTCGCGGAAGAACGCCGTCGCCTCATCCACGGTCATGCCGGAGCAGTGCAACTGGATCGCACAACACAACCGACACAACCGGAGCAACGCCTCGTCCGACTGTGCCAACCGATACTTCGCCGCCTTGAGCCGTTCCTCCGCACTCGCCCGCGCCGGATCCTGCGGCTGCATGAATCCCGCCTCGATCAGCATCTGCTCCGTGTAATGCGCCCACCCCTCCACAAAGGAATAGAACGGGAAGATCTTCTGCACCGTAGTCGCCTTCGACGCATTCAGCGCCAGGAACTGCACGTAATGTCCCGGGTACGCCTCATGGATGCTCACGACATCCGTCGTGTAATAGTTGAAGGCGGACAACCACTCCTCCGCCTGCGCCACCGGCCACTCCGGTTCCACGGGCGTCACATAATAATACGCCTCCGTCGCCTTCGTCTCGAACGGCCCCGGGGTATCCATGGACGCGAAACTCGTCGCGCGGAACGGAGGCAATGTCTCCGCGACCCGCGCCCGGACCTCGCTCGGGATCGTCACCAGCTTCCGATCGATCACGAACGACCGGATCACCTCCAGGTTGCGCCGCGTGTCCTCGATCAGCCCAGCCGCCGTGGGATGATCCTTCTGGATCGCCTTGTACACATCGACCGCCGGACGCGTCGGATCGATCTCCCTCGCCGCCGCATCGAACCGGGCTTGCTCCCGCTTCAATTCCTGCAACCCCATCTCGAGGATCTCCTCCGGGGTCTCGGTCACGCCCTCGGCACGCAGCATCTCGGCAAAACCATCGCGTCCGACGGCGAATGCCCCATCGACCGCCGGCAACCGCTCGGTCCTCAGCCATTCCGCAAAGGCCCGACACTCCGCGACCGCGACCCGATTCGCCTTCTCGAAGGCACCCTGCACCGCCGGGTCGCCGCACTTGCGGGCTTCCGCGAGGACATCCTTTTCGAGGAACGAAGCCGTTCCCAGGGCGACATCGATCGCCGTCTCCACGAAGGGCCTTGGCAACACCACCCCGAGGTTCGTCCGCCCCGCCGCGAAAACCGCCGGGGCCTGCACGAGGATCCCGGTCATGTCGGCCACCCGCTCCTTCAACGGCTTGAAGTCCCGCTTCAGGTAGAAGCTCACGTCCATCCATCCGGCGTACATCATCGGGTTGCGCGTCCAGTTCCGCTGCACCTCGACGGACCACCGCTCCCGCGCCACCACCAACTTCAGGAGTTCCAGGTCGAGTCGCTCCGAGGCACCCAATCCCCCGGTGTCCACCGCCCGGAAGGCGTGGTCATACCGCTCCAACCGCGCCCGCTCCGATACCATCACCTCGCGTGTCGGCACGACGAACTTCCCATCGGACGCATGCCACCCCAGCGCCACCGCTTCCATCGGGCGCATGGCGAAGTGCGACTGAACGAAAGTCTCCGAAAGCTCCCTCAACTGGGTGCTCCCGCGGTTTCCAACCACGCATCCGGACACCAACGCGAGGGCCCCGATCGCAACCGCCCGTTTCCACACGCTCGTCATGCGTCCCACCATGCCGTCCTTCGGCGTTGTTTGGAACCACGCAATGGGGTCACACCTCGGACAATGGGGGCCACGGTTCCCCTTCCCCGCGCCCCGAAGGGGCAACCCAAGCCAGCCCAGGGCAACGCCCTGCGGTCTGCCCCCTCAGCGTCTCCGCGTCTCTGCGCGTGATCGCTGCTTCATGAAGACCGCGCGCCCGACCCACATCCAGTGAGCCCATTTCGCGGTCGCAAAGGACTGCCTCGTGCCGCACCGTTACGGGCATTGGCTTGTGAACTCAAGGCCCTCGATGTCCGCATCTGAACCTCAAGGTCTGCTGGGCGCAGCCCTGCGGAACCGGCTTCTCCTCGCCGGTGGGTGCCTGCTTGCCCTTCTGGTCCTTGCGGCGCTCACCGCCCCGCTCTGGGTCAAGGCCGGGCTGTTGCGCGATCCCATCCAACAATTCCCCAACGGCCTCGACGAGGATGGCATGCCGCTCAGGGCCGGAAGGGAGTTCATCGCCGGCACGGATTACCTCGGTCGCGACGTGTTCAGCCGCGTGATCTTTGGCACCCGGGTGTCGCTCACCGTGGGGGTGGCGGGAATGCTCACCGCCATGCTCATCGGTGTGGTCGTCGGGGTGATCGCCGGTTTTCACGGCGGGAAACTGGACCTGCTGTTGATGCGCTTCACCGAGATGAACATGACGCTGCCGGCCATCCTGCTGGCGGTCGCGTTCGCCGGAGTGATGGATGGACGCGTCCTGCACCTGCATCCCCCCGGACTGCCGTGGCACTGGCTCGATGTGAAGTTGGAGCGGGGAATGGTCAGCCTGTTTGTCATCATCGGCCTGGTCTGCTGGCCCGGCATGGTGCGGGTGATCCGGGCGCAGGTGCTGAGCGTCAAGGAACGCGAATTCATCCTGGCCTCCCGGGCACTGGGTGCTTCGGATGCGCGGCTGATCTTCGGTCACATCCTGCCCAACATCCTGCCGACCATCATCGTGATGTCCGTCATGCTGACCGCGAGCACCATCCTGCTCGAAGCCGGCCTCGGCTACCTGGGCATCGGGGTGCCAGCGCCCGCGCCCACCTGGGGCTCCATGATCACCGACGGCCAACCCTACTTCATCACCGCACCGCACCTCGTCATCCTGCCCGGCACCGCCATCGTTCTCACCGTCCTCGCGTTCAACCTGCTCGGGCAGGGCTTGCAGGAAGTGCTCGATCCGAAACGAAGGGAATGAGGACTCCCGGACATGTCGGATCGAAGGCCACGACGTGGGAGACGGGTCCCTCGTCCCGATCCACCTTCCCTGCGCACGCTGCGCAGATCCTCCTGTTCCTGCTTCTGTTCACCGCCACTTCTCTCTCGGCCGCCGAAACACCCCGTCGGGGCGGCACGCTGCGATTGTGGTTCCCGCAGGATTGGCGATCGCTCGATCCGGCCATCGGATTCGACGGAGATTCAATACCGCTCCAGAAGCTGCTCTTCCGCGGCCTCATCGATTTCGACGCCACAGGCACGCGCCTGGTCCCCGATCAGGCCAGCGACTGGAACATCTCCCCGGACGGCACGACCTACACCTTCCGCCTGAAGCCCGGCGTGCGCTTCTCCAACGGGCGCGAAGTGGAAGCCGAGGACTATGTGTTCTCGTTGGAACGGATCCTCGATCCTCGGACCGGCTCGGTCGGCCAGTCCTACTACCTGGATATCGCGGGGGCGAAGGAGTTCACGGAAGGAAGGGCAACCCACGTCACCGGCCTGAGCGCGCCGGACCCGCGGACGCTGGTCATCCAACTCGCGAAGCCCTCGTTCACCTTCCGCTACATGCTCACGATGATGTTCGCGTCCGCGCTGCCGCGCGACGTGGTCCGCCAACAGGGCGCCGACTTCCGATCCCACCTGATCGGCTCCGGACCCTATCAGGTGAAGGAGTGGCGTCGGGACGTCCGCTGGCGCTTCGAGCGCAATCCACGCTACGTCGGCACCGAAGGCTGGGTGGATTCCGTCGACGTCCAGTTTGGAGGCGATGTTTCGCTGCGGGTCATGATGGTCGAGCGCGGGGAAATCGACCGGACCAAGGCGGACGCGGTCTCGGCGCTGAGACATGCCCGTGATCCGCGACTGCGTTCCTCGTTGCACTGGGTGACTTCGGTGAACACCGGCTACCTCTTCCTCAATACCGAGATGAAGCCGTTCGACGACCCACGGGTGCGACGGGCCATGAACCACGCGATCGACAAGCGTCGCCTGATGAAACTGGCCGGCGGACTCGCGGTCGCCGCCGATAGCGTCGTGCCACCGTCCATGCCATGGACCAACCCGGGATTGCCGAGCTACGAATATTCTCCAGAGAAGGCCCGGGCGTTGCTGCGCGAGGCCGGCTTGCCGAACGGATTCAAGACCGGCCTGTGGTTCATCAATGCTCGCGCGATCGACAGGCGACTGGCGGAAGGCATGCAGCAGGAACTCCGTGCGGTGGGAATCGAAGTCCAGTTGGAAGGCATCAACCAATCCGCGTTCGAGGTGAAGGCACGCAGTCGCCGTCAGGTGGCGTGCGGCATCTGGAGCTGGTCGCAGGACTACCCCGACCCCAGCAATTTCCTGGATGTGCTGCTGAACGGGGATCGGATCACCGATCAGGATTGCAACAACCTGGCCTTCTACAGCAACCCGGAGGTCAACCGCCGACTCGCCTTGGCGGGTGACAGTTTCGATCCCGCTGTTCGACTGCAGCTCTTCCGGGCGGCGGAGTCCCTCGTGATGCAGGATGCGCCGTGGGTGCCGCTCTACCACCAACAGGATCCGATCATCCGCCATCCCCGACTGCGCGGGGATGTGCCGCATCCGGTCTACCTGTGGCGCTATGAAAACATGTGGCTCGCCGAGTGAATGAAGACGGCGTTGAAACAGAAGCGACCCTGCGGAGCCGACCGTTCCCGTCGAAGGCGGGTTGGCCGGGCGCTGGGCCGGTCGAAGCCTTCCCAACCGCTCCACAACCTTGAACCTGAAACCGGCAGTTCGTTTAACCGCAGATTTCGCCGATTCCGCAGATGGAGGGCCAGAAATGCCAACCCTCGAGGCTCGTGCACACATCACCTTGCGGGTGAAGGGCACGCCCGATCCAAGCTGCTGACCATCTGCGTCATCTACGCCATCTGCGGTTCCAACTTCCTCTTTCAGGTTGAATGAACGGCATGCTCTTTCGACTCAGCAACCGGTTGTTCTGGTCGGCCGTGACCCTGCTGGGCACCGCCGTGCTCACGTTCCTGCTCGTTAATGCGGTGCCCGGCGATGTGGCGCGTGTCATCGCCGGGCCCAAGGCATCGGCCGAGGTGATCCAGGCGATCCACAGGAAGTTGCACCTCGATGAACCCATGTGGAAACGGTTCGGTCATCATCTCAACAACCTGGCTCACGGGGACCTGGGGCAGTCCTACGTCACGGATCAACCGGTGGCCGAAGCCATCCTGTCCCGACTCCCGGTGACCGCGGCCCTGGCGGCCCTCGCCATGGTCCTATGGATGCTCCTCGCCGTGCCGCTGGGCGTGCTGACCGCCAGATACAGCGGGTCGTGGTTCGACCGCTGCATACTCGTGCTGGCCACGCTCACCCTGTCGCTGCCGGCCTTCTGGCTCGCGCGCATGCTCCAGTATTGGCTTTCGTACAGGCTCGGATGGTTTCCGGTGGCGGGATTCCGCGGCCTTTCCCATCTGCTGCTGCCCGCCGGTACACTCGCGCTCCTCTTCGTGGGTTACTACGCCCGGCTGATCCACAGCAACATGACCGAGGTGCTCAACAGCCCCTATATCCGCGCCGCCCGGGCCAAGGGCGCTCCCGAATGGGTGGTCCTCTTCCGGCACGGCCTTCGCAACGCCTTGATCCCCGTCGTCACCATCCTTGGAATGGACGTGGCCGGACTGCTCGGTGGGGTGATGTTCGTGGAAAACGTCTTCGCGCTGCCGGGCATCGGCACGCTGGCGGTCCAGAGCGTTTTCAACCTCGATGTTCCCGTCATCATGGGCACGGTGATGCTCAGCGCCGTGATGGTCGTGACCAGCAATCTGGTGGTGGACGTGCTCTATCGTTGGATCGATCCCCGCATCAAATCGGCGGCCTGACCTTGTGCCCCTCCTCGAAATAAAAAACCTCCAGATCGAGTTTGGCTCCGGCGCCCGTGCCGCCCGGGCGGTGGACGGTGTCTCGCTGTCGCTCGAGGCCGGAAAGACCCTGTGCCTCGTCGGCGAGAGCGGCTCGGGCAAGAGCGTCACCGCGCTTTCCATCACCAAGTTGTTGCCAACTCCGCCCGCGCGTTATGCCGGTGGCGAAATCCTGCTCGAAGGCCGCGATGTCCTGAAGATGTCCGCGCGCGGGTTGCGTGAGATCCGCGGCGGGATCGTGAGCTACGTCTTCCAGGAACCGGGCGCGTCCTTGAACCCGGTGTTCCGGATCGGGGCGCAGATCAAGGAATCCCTCGGATACCATCGTCCAGCGGCGGCCACGGACGCCGAGGTCATCCGGTTGTTGAAGCTCGTCGGCATCCCGGCGCCGACAGCGCGGCTGAGGAATTATCCGCACGAACTGTCGGGTGGCATGCAGCAGCGCGTGATGATTGCGATGGCCCTCGCATCGCAACCGAAGCTCCTCGTGGCCGATGAACCGACGACCGCACTCGACGTCACGATACAGGCGCAGATCATCGAACTGTTGGCGGACCTGCGCCAACAACTGGGCATGGCCGTCCTGCTCATCACCCACAACCTCGGCATCGTGGGCGACCTCGCCGACGACATCGCCGTCATGTACGCGGGGCAGATCGTCGAACAAGGTCCAGCGCGTGCAATCCTCCAGCGTCCGCTGCATCCCTATTCGCAGGCGTTGATCCAATCGGTGCCAAAGCTGGAGGCGGAGGTTGAACGGTTGACTGCGATTCCTGGCGCCGTGCCCTTGCCGGGAGCCTTCCCACACGGGTGCCGCTTCCACCCACGCTGTTCCAGGGCACAGGCAAGTTGCTCCACCCAGGCCCCGGAACTGGACTCCGTCCCAGGGGACCGTCGGGTCCGGTGCCCGCTGTGGAATTCTTCCATTCCAACCAACGCCGATCCCCAGCCGGCATGAGCCTCCTCGAAATCCAGAACCTCAAGGTTCACTTCCCGGTCCGGCAACGCTGGTTCGGTGGGACCAAGGAATGCGTCCGCGCCGTGGATGACGTGAGCTTCTCCATCGCCCCCGGCGAGACGGTCGGGTTGGTGGGTGAGAGCGGTTGCGGCAAGACGACCCTCGGGCGCGCCGCCATCCGGCTGATCGAACCGACTTCCGGCCGCATCGCGTTCGAGGGCGAGGACATTGGGGCCATGAACCGGAAGGAACTGCGCGCCCGTCGCCGCCGCTTCCAGATGATCTTCCAGGATCCGTTCGGCTCGCTCGACCCACGGCGGACCGTGTCCGAAACCATCGGTGAGGCCCTCGACATCCACCGCCTCGTCCCCGACGCGACCGCGCGGCGCCGGCGCATCGATGCCTTGCTGAAGGATGTGGGTCTGGACCCCTCGCATGCCGCGCGCCTGCCCCACGAGTTCAGCGGCGGACAGCGTCAGCGCATCGGCATCGCACGCGCATTGGCCGTCGAACCGAAACTCATCGTCTGCGACGAACCCGTCAGCGCCCTCGACGTCAGCGTGCAGGCGCAGATCATCAACCTGCTCCAGGATCTCCAGCGCGAGCGCGGCATCGCGTACCTGTTCGTGGCGCACGATCTCGCGGTGGTGAAACACATCAGCCACCGCATCCTCGTGATGTATCTGGGGCGCATCGTCGAGTCGGGATCAGCCAGGGAAATCTGTCGCGCACCAAAACATCCCTACACCCAGGCGTTCCTCTCGGCCGTGCCCGTCGTCGATCCCGATTCCAAACGCCAGCGCATCCTCCTCGCCGGCGACGTGCCTTCACCGATCCATCCGCCTACGGGTTGCCCGTTCCATCCGCGGTGTCCCGTCGCCGAAGCGCGCTGCCGAAGCGAAGTGCCACCTCTGCGAGACCTCGCCCCAGGCCATCAGGCCGCATGCCATCTGGCGAAATGAGGGGCGGTCCTGCAGGCATCAACCTGGAATCGGCAGTTCATCCCAAAACCGGCAGTTTCATTTATCCGCAGATGTCGCCGATTCCGCAGATGGAGGGGCAGAAATGATTCAAGCGGGTGCCGCCAGGAACCTCACCTCGCAGGTGCACGGAGCCAAGCTCCGGACTATCTGCGTCATCTGCGCCATCTGCGGTTCCAACTGCCTTTTCCGGGTTCATTTATCCGCAGATGCCGCCGATTCCGCAGATGGTGGGGCAGAAATCATTCAAGCGAGTGCCGGCAGGAACCTCACCTCGCAGGTGCACGGAGCCAAGCTCCAGACTATCTGCGTCATCTGCGCCATCTGCGGTTCCAACTGCCTTTTCCGGGTTCATTTATCCGCAGATGCCGCCGATTCCGCAGATGGAGGGGCAGAATTGATTCGGGAGGTGCCGGCAGGAACCTCGCCTCGCAGGTGCACGGAGCCAAGCTCCGGACTATCTGCGTCATCTGCGCCATCTGCGGTTCCAACTGCCTTTTCCGGGTTCATTTATCCGCAGATGTCGCCGATTCCGCAGATGGTGGGGCAGAATTCCTTCGAGCGAGTGCCGGCAGGAACCTCACCTCGCAGGTGCACAGAGCGTCCTATCCAAGCTCCTGATTATCTGCGTCATCTGCGCAATCTGCGGATCAAACTGCTTTTTCCAGGTTCACTTAACCGCAGATGCCGCCGATTCCGCAGATGGTGGGGCAGAATTCCTTCGAGCGAGTGCCGGCAGGAACCTCACCTCGCAGGTGCACAGAGCGTCCTATCCAAGCTCCTGATTATCTGCGTCATCTGCGCAATCTGCGGATCAAACTGCTTTTTCCAGGTTCACTTAACCGCAGATGTCGCCGATTCCGCAGATGGAGGGGCAGAATTCCTTCAAGCGGGTGCCGGCAGGAACCTCACCTCGCAGGTGCACAGAGCGTCCTATCCAAGCTCCTGATTATCTGCGTCATCTGCGCAATCTGCGGATCAAACTGCTTTTTCCAGGATCAAGCGGGTCGCGTGGATCCGCGTCAGCTCACCCCAGCGGCGCCACGTCGCGATGCCACGGCGTGCTCTGCTCGTAGGCGTGCGCGATCTTCAGCAGCGTGCCTTCGCCCAGCGCCGGTCCCAGTAGTTGCATGCCCACCGGAAGCTTCGGCGATGCCGTGAATCCACACGGCACGCTCAATCCGCAGATCCCTGCCAGGTTGCACGAGATCGTGAAGATGTCGCTCAGGTACATCTGCAGCGGATCCGACGCCTTCTCGCCCACCTTGAACGCCGGGGTCGGCGCCGTCGGCGAAACGATCGCATCCACCTCGGCAAAGGCCCGGTCGAAGTCCTGCTTGATCAGCGTCCGCACCTTCTGTGCCCGCAGGTAGAACGCGTCGTAGTAACCGCTGCTCAGCACGTACGTCCCCAGGATCACCCGGCGCTTCACCTCCGCACCAAACCCCGCCCCACGCGTCCGGCTGTTCATCTCGAAGGGATCCGCCCCGTCCACCCGACGCCCATAGCGCACGCCATCAAAGCGGGCCAGGTTCGCCGACGCCTCCGCCGGTGCCAGGATGTAGTACGTGGCCGCCGCGTAATCGCTGTGCGGCAGGCTCACTTCCTTCACCTCAGCCCCCAGCGCCTGCAACTGCGCCACCGCCGCCCGCACCGCCGCGTCCACCCCGGGATCCACGCCGCCGATCTGGAATTCCTTCACCACCCCGATCCGCAACCCCTTCAGCGAGGTCGCCCCCAGGAAATCCCGGTACCGCGGCACCGGTTCCTCCAGGCTCGTCGAATCGCGCCGGTCATGACCCGAGATCGTCTCCAACAGCAACGCCGCGTCGCCCACCGTCTTGGTGAACGGCCCGATCTGGTCCAGCGAACTCGCGAACGCCACCAGTCCGTACCGCGACACCCGCCCGTACGTCGGCTTCACGCCCACGCACCCGCACAACGCCGCCGGCTGACGAATGGATCCACCCGTATCCGACCCAATCGTCGCGAACGCCTCGTTCGCTGCCACCGCCGCCGCGCAACCACCGGACGATCCACCCGGGATCCGCGTCGTGTCCCAGGGATTCAGGGAGGTCCAATAGGCCGAGTTCTCCGTCGAACTGCCCATGGCGAACTCGTCCATGTTCAACCGACCAAACAGCACCGCGCCCGCCGCCTTCAGCTTCTCCACCACCGTCCCGTCGTACGGGGACACGAAGCCTTCCAGGATCCGGGACGCGCACCCCACCGGTTGTCCCCGGTGGCACAGCACATCCTTCAAAGCGATCGGAACGCCCAGCAACGGCCGCGTCGCCGCTTCCCCCGCCGCCAACGCGCGGTCCGCCGCCTCCGCCTGCGCCTGCGCATCCGCACGGTCAATCGACAGGAACGCCTTCACCTGCGGATCCACCCGGTCCACCTGGTCGAAGCAGGCCTTCAACGCCTCCACCGCGGAAACCTCCCGGCGCGCCAGGCGACCGGACAACTCAGTCACGGAAATTCGATGCAGCATGCGACCCCTCAATCACTCCACGATGTTCGGAACCACAAACAACCCGCTCGAACGCGACGGCGCATTCTGCAGCGCTTCGTCCTGCGTCAGCGATTCACCTGCCTCGTCCGGACGCATCACGTTCGTCAGGGGGAACGCATGCGACATCGGTTCCACCCCGCTCACGTCCACCTCCCGCAACTTGGCGATGTATCCCAGGATGTTCCCGAGCTGGTCCCCGAGCCGTTGTTCCTCCTCCGGCGTCAGCGCGATCCGCGCCAGCCGGGCCACGTACTGGATGTTGAAGTCGGACATGGAAAATCGTCGTGCGTCGATGAATGCAGGTGCAGGCACCCCAGCGCCTGTCCCGCGCGTTTCGTCCCCAAACGGACCGCTCAGGCCTCCCCGAACCGGCTGTTCACCAATTCAGCCAACCGATCCAGCGCCGCCTGCGCATCCTCCCCCTGGCAGACAATCCGCAGCTTCGAGCCCGGACCCGCCGCCAGCATCAGCAATCCCATGATGCTCTTGCCGTTGATCGTTTCCCCGTCCTTTTCCAGAAACACGTCGCTGCGGAACTGGGCCGCCAGCTTCACGAACGCCGCCGAGGGACGCGCATGGATTCCCTGACGGTTCAGGACCGTCACCTCGCGCGAGGCAACGGGACGACTGGTATTGGCGGAAGCGGGAGAGGCACCGGACATTCTGTCGGACACAGTGAACGAGCCTTCAACAACATGCCAATGGGGAATTGCAGTCCGCCTCGTTCCCGGTCACATTTTCCCCCGCGATCGGCCGTTCACACGGCCCCGCGGCGCACCGGTAGCTCAATTGGATAGAGTATCTGACTTCGGATCAGATGGTTGCAGGTTCAAGTCCTGCCCGGTGCACCATTCTCTCCCGAGGAGTTCGAAGTTTTCAGTTTCAAGTTTCAAGCCCCCGCAAGGCTGCCCTCACGCGGCGGATCGTCCCCTCTCGAACTCGAACTCGAACTCGAAGTTGTACCCCACCCCCTCCCCGTCGCACTCCGAATCACCCCACCGCCCCACTCCTCCTCGATTCTCCCTCTGAAGGCCGCTTCTGGCCACTGGATGGCCACTGGAATCTCCCCCCGCCGCAACGCGGCGTACGGCGCTAGCCCGGGGTGGAGCGGAGCGGAACCCTGGGTCACCCCACCCCAACAACACCCCGCCCCAACGGGGCGGACGATGCCCCCCCCACACACTGCCCCGTGTGCCCTTTGAGGGAACGGAGACGATTTCGCGAACGTGGCCCCCGGGGTTCCACCCGGGGCTTTCACCGATTGCCCCGTTGGGGCACGCGCACTGCCCCCGTTGGACACCGGACATCAAGCCACCACCGCTTCCCGCATCGGGCGGGTGCTGACCGGGGGAAGTTCCCGACCGGATCCGCCCATCCCCTCCCCCGCCTCCCCCCATCAGCGCCGGAGGCGCGACAGACGATAGGCCCGGGCGTCAGCCCGGGCTCCGCCAGCCACCCAAACCAGCCCCAGCGGGGCGGCTGAGCGGATGAAGGAGACAGCGCCACCAAGTCCCTCCAGACGGCTCACGCATCCCTGAGGACACTGAAGCTTCGATACAGTACCGCACTCAGGGGTATGGACAGACGCCAAACGATCGGAATAGGACCCTTCTCACAACTCTCCCAGCGCTCGAGGTGAACCTCACCGACGGCGGCAAACTCGAAGTCAGGAGTTTCGCGAACAAACAGGAAGAACCGCCAACCGTTGCCAGGACTTTCCGTGAAACGCTGACCAAGTCGATTTCCAGGGTTGGCCTGATTCTGAGTTTCCCAGGCGAATAGCTCGGGGCTGATCGCATAGTCACGGTACTTCACGCGGTCATGGAATCCCTCGCTCTTGTCGAGAGTGACGAACAGCACGCAAAGGCGGTCACCAGTCAATGCCAACACCCCCTCCCGCTGTACCGGTCGGCGCGTCTCACTGGTGTAGCCCAACGCGGCGAGAATTTCGAGCCGGCTATACCTACCGTGCAAGGACAGCGGCCACTCCGCGGGTATTCCGATCAACGGGTGCCCCGGGTTCTCGCTAGATTCATCCAGGTAGGCCAGCAACTCGGTCAACTCGCTGCGAAATGCGCTGTTCTTAGAAAGGGTTGCCCGAAAATCAGGCATCGTGAGGACCCGGCTTGTCTCATGATAGATCTGGTGCGCCAGCATCAACGGTGCCCTCGGTGGAACGTCTTCCTCCGTGATGGCCGCGACTCCGGCTTGGCGGACGGACAGATCGGACTCGCCCTCGCAACACCCCGATATCCAGCTAATCCACGCCTTGAGCAGACGTGGATCATTCGCGTGAAGCAAACGACCCGATCGCTGCAGCAATATCTCGTCGTCCGGCCCGAAGGCAGCATGCGAAAGGCCTGCCGCGCGCAACAACCCCTGCCACGATCGGCCATTTTCGTAGAGCTCACTGAGCTCAATTCCCTGATCCCTCAAGAAATCACCGAGGCGCAAAGTGCCAGACCTACTCGCAGCCCACGCAAGCACCTCAGAACGCAGGCGTCGGGCATTCAACTGAAGGCCTTGTCGCAAGTTCTCCAGCACCCGTTCGCGGGCCACTTTGTCGAGCTGAAGGTGGCATCCGGGTGGCAATTGCCCGAAGCCCTTTTCGACTGCCTCTCCCAATTGACGACGACTCAGACCGGTTAGACTCCTGTAGAGGATGTCGAAACGAAACTCCTTCTCATAAAGCCCCACGTAATCGAGCACCAGACAGCATGACTTGCCGGGATGATGTCGCAGGCCGCGCCCAATCTGCTGTTGAAAAACCACCGGACTTTGCGTGGGCCGAAGCAGGAACAAGGTGTTGACTGCCGGAATATCGACACCTTCGTTGAACAGGTTGACCGAACAAACAACCTGCAACTCACCCCTCTGCAGCCGATCAACCACCTGCTCACGAACCGCCTGAGAGTCTTCGGCGGACACCGCAACCGCCGCCAATCCGAGTTTCGTGAACACGTCCGCCATGAACCGGGCGTGGTCCACACTCGTGCAAAAGGCCAAAGCCCTCATCGCAGCCAAGTCATCCACATACCGTTCGATCGACTCAGCCACGCTCCGCGCGCGAATTTCGCTACTGGTCAACACCTGAGCCACCTGGCTCATTTCCCCTGCCCGTCCCCATTCTACTCCCCGGAAATCAACCGCATCGGCCGTCGCATAATACTCAAACGGCGAGAGCAATTGCTGATCGAGCGCATCCCAAAGACGCAAGGAACAGGCAGGGGATCCGTCGGGACGTGCGTCGAAGAATTCGGTCAGGGGTTGGCCATCGAGTCGCTCCGGAGTCGCGGTGAGCCCCAAAAGTATCGACGGCTGGAGGCTGCGGATGACTGCTTGGAAGCTTGCCGCCGGAAGGTGGTGAGCCTCGTCCACAATAACCATCGTCCAATAATCGCCACCGAGCTTCCTTACAAGCTGCCGACTATTCAGGGTCTGGATCATCGCGAACAGGTGTTCGTGAGCCGTGGATTCTGTCGATCCGTCGAGTAAATCACCGAAACTGCCATCGCGAAGGACATGACGGAAGGTTGCCCGGGCCTGCTCGAGGATCTGGCGCTGGTGGGCGATGAACAGGAGTCTTGGCCGGCCTCCGCGCTCAGCGCACAGCCTCCGATAGTCAAAGGCCGAAACCACGGTCTTGCCGGTTCCGGTGGCGGCTACCAATAGGTTGCGATTTCGCCCATGCGCTCGTTCATGGGCCAACCGGTCGAGCATGACCTGCTGGAACCCTTTGGGCTGAAGGTCAAACCATGTCCGCAGAGCAATGACCTGACCAGCGGGCGTACCTCGCTGTGTCTCCAATGCACGATCCAATGCGGCTCGATGTTCCGAATCGTTTGGGTCGTAAGGTGAAAACTCCGGATCATTCCACAAGGTCTCGAAATTGGCCCTCGCAGACTCAAACAACGCCGCGTCGCGTGCCTGGGAGATCTTGACCGTCCATTCAATCCCATCAATCAGGGCTGACTTCGAGAGGTTCGCACTTCCGACAAATGCGGTTCCAAATCCGTTGGCACGTTCAAAAATCCAAGCCTTCGCATGAAGTCTTTCCCGCTGACCGTCGAGCGAGACACGAACTTGTACCCCCGGGTACTGAGCCAACTGATCCAACGCGGATCGATCGGTGGCACCGAGGTAGGTGGTGGTGAGGATTCGTATCTGAAGCCGTGTCTTGCCTCGAGCGTCGGCGGCCGTCACCCGCTGGAAGACATCCGCCAGCTTCCGAACCCCGGCCTTCTTGATGAAACTGATGAGAAGATCAAGTCGCTCCGCCGTCTCCAATTCCGCCCGCAACTCGGAGTACAGCGAGGGCTCTCCTTTCCCTGACGTGAACAGCCAGGGTTTGCTGAAACCGGTGCGTGGCAAAACTGGTCGGACCTGAGGTTCATGAATGGCCCGAAGCAACTTGAACTCCTGGGCCGGCAAGGGAACCAACTCACCGGAACCATCTCCGTCCCGAGCCGCCTTCAGCATCTTCGCAATGAGGCGCAGTTCGCGTTGCGCCTGTTCGACCGCATCGCCGGAAGACGAGGCCGCCAAATCGAGAAGCTCCGGGATACGCGAAGAAATTTCATCCAACAGCAGATGTCGCCGTACTGATTCGGAGACCCCGTCGACCCACGCGCGCCCCTCTGCCTCCAATTGCTGGAGTTCAGCCTCTTCGCCTTCGCGGACCAACCGTTCGTAAATCCCAGAGCGCATGGTGCAGGTTTGCTGTTGGTTAGGGTGAAGGACCGTTGACTGTGGGCCGGATGCTTCACCGCCCCTCAATCTTAAACAACGCATGGAGTCGTTCCGGTACCGGTGTCGAAAGCCGCCAGTTGATCGTGATGGGACGTTCGCCCTCCCATCTTTCAAGGGCCACCTCCCCGCAGTAGTAGAACGGAGCCGACTGGGACCGGATCTTCTTCGAGCGGCGAACAAAGAGGTGGACCTTCAGTCCCTTGGTTAAGTGGTGCCTCAGCATTTGGCCGTGCTTCGATGCTTGGGTCGTGCGGTTCTGGCTCTTCCACTGGAACCGATCCGGGCTGAGAAACTTGTCTTCGTAGTCGTGATCGTCCGGCAGGTCATCCTTCTCCAGAGTCACCAAGAGGAATAGGTCTCGAGCGGAGGTAACGAACCCGGCGTTCCAGATGGCGACCGAGAACGTGAGGCCAAACAGCGGTGGAATGCTCTCGCGGAGGTAGGTCTGCCAAAGGCTGGGTCCCGCGGGCGTCGCGGTGACTGTTCGAACGACCACCTCCGCCTCATCCCCTTCCCCATCCCGGCTCAGGTACTCGGTAAGCCGCCAGTCGGCGAGTTCACGGGTCAAGTCCTGGAAGGCGCTCCGCAGTTCAGGGGCGAGCGCGAACTTGGTAGCGAACCGCCGTTCACGGTAGGTGAAGAAGGTCTTGCGGTTGGCATCGTCGCCACCCGTCCAGGCATGGATCGGGTTGGTTTCCAGTAGGCGTATCAGGCGAGTTCGATCCGCAAGGGCCAGGCCAACTTCCTGCCGCAACTTGGCCGATCGCCCCGCCTGCCGGCGGAACCCGTTTTCCAAAGCGTCGATCGACAACGATCCGGGGAACTGGTCTTCGTCGAGCAGCGCCAGAAGGGTGAGGATCTTGAAGCCCTTGGTCATCCGGGTGACCTCCAGATCCACGAGGAAGTCCGAGGCCTGATCCAGCGCTGCGGCCTGGCCCGGCGAAAGATCGCCCATCGCCTGGACGAATCGTAGCCAGGATCCATGCGACGAGCGCAGGGCACGCGGGGTGAATCCATCACGGAACATTTCGGACGCAGTGGGGCGCTGCCCGTGCCGTTCGCGGAAGTCGAGGTAGTGGGCCTGAATGGCGTCGGAGTGGGCGGGTTGCTTGAGCAGAGAGCGCAGGATGTCGATGGCCTGCAGGTCATAGGTCACCTCGCATCCAGGCGGCAATTCAAGGTCCCCCTCCAACCAGAGGTCGAGGGCCCTGCTGATATGGGAGTCGCCCTCCGCGAGCTGGAGCAGGGCGCGTGGTTTGCTCAGGAAGCTGCGGTGATTGCCGATGTAATCGATCACCGTGAGAAAGGCTTTGCCCGCGGACTTTCGTAGGCCGCGGCCAAACTGCTGCATCCAGAGGATCGCCGACTCAGTCGGGCGCAGCATCATCACCGTGTCGACGTTCGGGATGTCCACGCCCTCATTGAACATGTCCACGGCGCAGACGACGTCGAGTTGCCCCGCTTCCAGCGCCTCCAGCGAGGCCGCCCGCGGGGCCGAATTCTCACCGGAATGAACGGCCACCGCGCGGCACCCGTTCTGAGTGAAGAACTCGGCCATGAAGTCGCAGTGCCGTTGCGAGCAGCAGAAGGCGATGGTGCGCTTGCCGCCACGGGCCCGGAGCTGGTCGAGGGCGTTGCGAGCGCGCTTCTCGGTGGCCACCGCACGGGTAAGTTCGGCTTCATCGAACCGGTGGTTACGCCAGGGGATGTTCCTGTAGTCCACCTCGTCCGGGACGCCGAAGTAATGGAACGGAGCCAACAGGCCTTCGCGGATGCCTCGGGCAAGGTCACAGCGGTAGACCAGGTTCTCCTGGCACAGGCCCAACAGATCGCCGCCATCAGTACGTTCCGGCGTAGCAGTGAGGCCAAGGAGGAACTTGGGAGTGAAGTGTGCGATGAGATTGCGATACGTGGAGGCGGCGGCGTGGTGAAATTCGTCTACGATGATATAGTCGAAGCGATCCCGCTCGAAGGCCCTCAGGTGCCGCTGCCGGCCGAGCGTCTGGATCGAGGCGAAGAGCACATCCGCCTCGGGCATCTTGTCAGTGCCGGTATAGTGGCCGAGCACGGCCGAAGGTCGAATGCGGCGGAAGGTCTTGCGTGCCTGGGTCAGGATCTCCTCGCGATGGGCCACAAAGAGAATCCTCCGGGATTCGGGGCCGCAACTGTCGAAGGCGCTGAGCCATGTCTTACCCAAGCCGGTGGCCAGAACGACCAATCCCGCCGAATTCCCTTCCGCACGAGTCTGCCGGAGGGCTGCGAGAGCCTCGCGCTGGATGACATGCGGCGGTGGCGCGGGAGTGTCGTAGGTCTCCTTCAGCGCGGCAGCCCGAGATCGCTGCGGCGGACATCGGCGGTCCGTGTACTCCCGGATCCATTGATGGGTAATCGGGCGGGTCGCCGGGTGGGTGAAGAGTTGATCAAAGGCCACCTGCACCTGGGCGATGGCCTTGGGGTCGGCCGAGGTAACCACGCGATGATTCCATTCAATGCCCTTCTGCAATGCTGAGGCGCTCAGGTTCGAGCTCCCGACGAGTGCGGTGGCGGTGCCGTCTGGGAAATGGAAGAGGTAACCCTTGGGATGGAAGGCAACCTGGAGGGTCTCGAAGACCCGCAGCTCCAACTTGCCGGCAAGATCGGTGAGACGAAGCAGGGCCTCGGGCTCGGTGATGTCGAGATAGTCGCCGGTGAGCAACCGGATCTTACCTCCGCGATCAAGCAGGTCCCGCAGGTGTTCGATGACAAGATCCAGGCCGCTGGCACGCACAAACGCCACGCATAGGTCGGCTCCGGTCGCACGGTCCAGGTGCGCAAGAAAGTGGGGCAACAATGGATCGTCGGTACCGCCGTGAATCAGCGCCCGGTCGTGGGGTACCTGAGCCAGAGAGGGACCGGCGGCGGCCGGTCGACGAAAGTAGTTTCCCTTTGACGGAATGACATTGCGCACACCTCCGCGAGGGTCGGGCAAATCCCCCTCATATCGGGGAATCACATGGAGGTGCAGGTGGAACACGGTCTGACCCGCGGCGGCCCCGATGTTGATACCGATGTTAAACCCATCAGGCTGGTGCCGGCGCAGGATCTCCTGTCGGGCCATTTCAACGCCTCGCAGCAATGCCGCCTGCTCGTCGGGTGTGGCATCGAACCACGTGGCGACATGCCGACGCGGAATCACCAACATGTGCCCGGGCGACACCGGAAACCCGTCCCACAGTCCGAAGAACTGGTCGGTCTCGAAGGCGATCCGCGAGCGATCCGGTTCACAGAAGATGCAGGCACTGGACATGGCGCGGGTCAGGCGAACCTGAGGGATGGCTGGCAGGCCAAAATGGGCGCGACCTCGCGACACAGAAATCCAAAGGGCAACTCGCGGAGAGCGGTCTGGATCCACGTGTTGCGCCGGATGTCCCCTCTTGCAGGGCAGACGTGGCCAAGCAATGCCGCCATCGGACACGAAAAGGGTACCGCCAAACACCCCGGATCATCACGCGTACGCCAGGCTGTGGCCAAATCGGTCAGCACGTGGACATCGTTGAACGGTTTGCTCGGCACAGTCTTGAGTGCCAGGAGAGCTTCGGTGCCCCAGCCAGTCAATGGGCCAAATACTGCAGGTTTGATTCGGGGGCCCCGCGGCGCCCCGGAGAAAGGCAATGAGGTCGGACCCGCATGTTTCCATTTCATTACTCTCTCGCCCGCCGTCCTTCAGTAATCACCTCACTCATTGCGCCAACGTCCGCACCGACCTTCAAATGCTGCCGACATGGCGGCATTTCGGGAACGCGCCGCAACCGAGGAAGCGTCCTCCTCGCCAAACAGCTCATCGAGCAAGCCGGCACCGGCATCGAGAAACTCTTCGATCAGGCTCTTGCGGGGCATGGTAGTTTGGAAACTTGATTGTCTACAGATCCAACGACAGCGGCCTGGGTGACGTCGAGCGAATGATCAAGCCTGGCGATGGCGATGGATGAGGGAGGGGACGGTTCATCCACAGATTTCAGCGATTTCACGGATTCCAGAGATGACCCCGCCAGCGGTCACCTACCCAGCGCGGGATGAAGGCAATCCGCGGCTTCGAATGCCTTCCCGGGATTCGCCCTGAGAAACGGCGTTGGTTCTGCAGATGACGGATGACCCCGATCATCCGTCGCGTGGAGCGGAGGTGGCAGGCACCTGCTGGGGGAGGTCTTCACCGGCGTCGGGTGTTGAGATTCCTGCCCTGCGGTGTGCGAAGGACTCCGAGGACTCCGAGGACTCCGTCCCTTGGGATCGCTTGCCTGCGACGGCCAACCTTTGCCCATCCTCCATGTGTTCGCCACCGAGGGCCTCGATGGTCTTCCTCACATGGCTCTTCCACTACTTGTAGCCTTCGGCGTGGTCTCTGCGGCGTCGATCCTGTTCTTTGCCAGCCGGTACAAGGCCGCGACCCCGAACGTGCGAGGGCATCTGATCTGGGCTGCGCTCGGCAGCGCGACGGTTGCCACGACCATCGGGTTGCTCGTCGCCTTCCGCTAGGCAGGCATCCAACGGCGTCCGTCCAGAGAAGAGGGGACCGGTAGATCCCATCGGCTCAGTCCCGCACTGTTTGCATTTCCTTACTCTTCCGAATGCCGTCTTCGGCAATCACCGCACCCATTGTCCCCTGCCGCATCTATCGCCTCGCTGGGGCTGGTGATCCGTGGGGACGAGGGACCCACGGCTGACGCCGTGGGCTACCATCTGTCGGTGCTCCGCACCTGCGATCGGCGACATCGGCGGTGCCAACTGCCTTTCCAGATTCCGCGGAATGGCATTCGAGTCCGTCCCGTGCATTCTGCATTTCACCGCACTCCGTTTGGGCGAGCGCCCTTCCCCAGCACCGGGTTTGCGCCCACGAGAGATTCGGCCAAGAAAACAGCCCGGAATCCGCCAAGGCGATCATCGATCATTGTGGGGGAGGTGGCAGCTGCTCAAATCGATCGGCCCAGAGGGCACCCAACAACCTCCAATCAAAGCCATCCGCCGCTTCCAACGCCCGGAAGTAAGCGGACCGCGAATCGTCCCCCTCGACCGTCAGCGATACCTGGGGCAAGCGAACCCTCCGCAGGATTTCACGAAGCCACAGTCGGGTGACGCGGCCGTTGAAGTCGACAAATGGGTGAATGGTCAGCAGTCGGCCTTCGGCGAACGCGAGCGTTTCCAAGGCCAGAGATCCAGCAACGGGCACCAAGGCACCCCACCTCGCAGCCAAGTCGTCGACGTAGTCCTTGAGGAGAGCTGGAACCCGGGGATAAGCAGGTGGGCGCAGGTTGCCGACCTGAACGTCCACCGTTCGCCAACGCCCGGACCAGTCGGGCACCAGATCGCCGCAAATACGCAGGTGCAGTTCAAGGAGGAGCCGCTCGTCGAGTCGCCACTCCTCGAAAGCGCCGGAAACAATCGCCTCTTCGCAAACCAGAACCCGCTCTGCCAGAAGCGGTGCTAGCTGCGTGTAGCTGAGGATGCCGCGACTGGACTCGACAAAGCGGGTATTTCGGTCCGGCGATGGAGTTCCTCCAGCCATGTCTGGTTCACGGGTTCGCCCTCAAAAGCCATGCTGGCTGCGACGCTCGCGGGTATCTGCGCCCAAGCCTGCTCGCTGCGCTTCTCAGAGGGGAGCGCCTGCCATGCCTGCATGATTGCGAGCCAATCCATGGGCGTGACACTGCGACACAGGCCGGTTTCCATCAAGGGGTACGTTCTTCGTGACACCCCATTGAAACGGTCAACGATGACAGATCTGTCCTTCTGAGATTGGGTCCGAGAGGGTTTTCACGATCAGGGCCATGTCGCATTTGGCAGCATCCAACCATTTTCCAAAGAACCACTTGCTCAGAATCCAATGGGGTCCCGCGTCTTCGCGCCTTCGCGTGCGAAACCCGGCTTCCCCGATGGTAGACGCACTTCATCCGGAACAAGGCCGTTGAAGCCACGAATGGCACGGATCGCACGAACAAGCAGGGACTGGTATCCGGATCGCCGCGAACGTGCGAGGGGAGTGTCAGCGCCGAGCTGGGCCGGGATCGGAACCTCCATTCCAACGCGGCCCGTTCGTGGAACTTGTGAAATGCGTGGTCAGGCCAACGGCCGATTCCGGACGGACCCTCAACGCGGTCGCGTGGCGGGCTCCTGCCATTCGCGGTGCCAGGTGAGCGTCCAGAGCTGTTCCAGGGGCACAAGCCCCGCGTGACCGTCGGCAAAGGACAACTGGATGGCACCGGGGAGACGCTGGCCGGGCGGAAGGTTTCTGGGGAGGCCGGCGGGACCGGAGCCGTGCCGGGCGATGGTCAGGACGGCGATGGTTCCAGCGGTTTCGGCCGTGACCCCAAGGCGCAGGTCGCGCGAGGGGCGGTCGGCTTCGCGGGGCCAGGCATCCACCCAACTGCCGTCGGCCAGCACGGGCGTGGTGGAGGGGGAGCGGATGTCGCCCTCGTTGCGGAAGGCATTGGCGGTGGGCGGGCGACGGTCCTGGACCGTCCAGTCGCCGTGGTACATCCAGCCGTTGAGGGCGTAACTGCCGGTCCAGCGCGGCTCGCCGGTGGCGGGGTTGACCTCGTTGCTCAGGGGCCAGACCCACGCCGTGTTGGCGCTCCCGGCCGGGAAGCGCCTGCTGTAGGGCGCGATGGGACAGAGCCGGACCTTGTCCACCTGCGCGTAGAGCTTCATCAGGCTGCGCATCCAGAGGTTGTCATCGAGCCGGTAGGGGATCGTGTGCCCGTGGTCGTTGACGTACATGAAGTGGGCGAGCCCGAGTTGGCGGAGGTTGCTGACGCACTGGATGCCCTGGGCGCGGGCCTTCGCACGCGACATCGCTGGAAGCAACAGGCTCGCGAGCACGGCGATGACCGCGATCACCACCAACAATTCCACCAATGTGAATGCGGCCCGCGCCGGGGGCTGCCGGTGCAGGATGGAACGTTTCACCCCCCCGCCAGACCGACGTCGGAACAACGCGCCAGGCCCGGCGAACCGGGCTGCGAAACGACCGCCCTCTGGATGCAACCGTCCATTTTCACGCGACCCATTCGTGGGATTTGTGAAATTCGTGGTCAAGCCAACGGGCGATTCCAGGTTCATCGAACCCTGCCTTATCTGTCGCCCCGCTGGGGCTGGTGATCCGTGCGAACATGGGACCCACGGCTGACGCCGTGGGCTATCATCTGTCGGTGCTCCACACCTGGGACCGGTCACGGCGGCGGTGCCCGGCAGGACCGTGACCGGGCCACGGTCGTTCCGTGGAGGGCCCTGGACAGCCTTCTCGATGCCGTTGCGGGTGGCGACTGTGTTGGAGTCAGGCAACCCGGGCGTTTCTGCCCCTCACCAAGGGTAGGTGTAGTCAAGAGGCTCAGGCGGAAGAATCCGATACATCCGCATCACCGAGGATTCGAAGGAGTCGAACGCGATGCGCTCGACGTCGGAGCCTTCAAAGAGCCAGTAAAGCTGCCAAGGGCCCTCCGCTCCCGTGTCAGAGGACTCCAGCCGGACCTGATACCCGCGGGCCACCCGGGTCGACAGCATTGCGCCGATCTGGCCGCCCCCGACGTCATACCTGGAGATCGACAGCGGTTCGCCGGAACTGGGCGTTTCGTCGTCGGCCAGGGTCAGAACCGTACTCTCGTAGCCCTTCATGAGCTTCAGGCCCCCTTCGATTGATTCGAGTGTGAGGGTCACATCCAAGGTGCCCTGCGCCTCGGAATTGTTCACCAGCGGGATCTGGACGAAAATCTGCGACTGTCCCGGCTCGAAGGTCGCAGTGCGATTGGTTTGACCGCCCAGGAGGGCCAGCGCCGAGGCCACGCCCTCCAAACGATAGGTCACAGTGGCCGCCTGCCGGGTATTGAGGGTGCGCCAAAGGCGGATCTGGGCGTAGCCGTTGGTGGAACCTTCGTTGATCTGGAAGCGCGGCGAAACGAAACCCACTTCGCCTGGGTTCAGGTCGTCGAGGAGACGCACCTCCATGCGGACCGGTGCGTTGGTGCTGCCGTCGATGGACAACTCGAAGACAGCCGTCTCGGTGCCCTCGTTGATCTCGTCGAGGATCGTGGGCAGTGGCAGCCAGTTCATGGAACCGAGCCCACCCACGGCAGGCACGACCTTCACGGGCTGATTTGTATCGAAGTCCTGGCCCGGGGTGGCCGTGCCGCTGACGAACCGGGCGCGGACCGTGATGTCGTTGGTGCCCCTGTAATCGCCAAGGACCGTGAAGAACAGAGGGATGTAGGCCCGATCCTCCGCGATCTCGAGCGTGGGGTAATCGAGTTTCAGGGACAGGCCCTCGAAGCCTGCAGGCTCTCCTTGGAGAGGCACGACCGGCGGGGGCTCGGGAGTGACGTCCCGCCCAGGAATGGTCTGCGCTGGCAGGGAGAAGCTGAGCAGGGATGCAGCGACGACGACCGCGGCCCAGAAGGTTCGCAAGGGTGACAAACGTTCGATGACCAGTCGGGACCTTGATGCTTTTGTGGGGTTCATGGGAGGCATGGAGTCATGTGTTGTTTCGACGTTGGGCAAAGCTCAGGCAGCCCGGTGCCGCGTGGGTGTCAGCGCGCCTCCGGAAAGCTCCCCGAAGAGCGCCAGGATACCGAGGACGATGGCGCTGGCAGACGCGGCATTGAGCTCCTTGGTGATCTTCATTGGGTCAAACTACATTGCAATTCTATGTATGCAAGTTTGGGGTGTTTTTTGATGCTCTTGGAGAGATGGGGGCCGTGGAGTCAGGCCGCTGTTTCCAACACTTCGGGCGGGTGAACGCTGCGGGCTCCTCCACCGAACACCCTCCCCCGACATGTCTGCGCCTCCGCGGGAAACCATTCCGATCCACAGATTTCAGCCTAGAAACGGCAGTTCATTTAACCGCAGATGCCGCCGATGGCGCCGATGGCGGGGCAGAAATGCCCGCACCCAAGGCTCGTGCAGACGTTACCTTGCGGGTGAAGGGCACGCCCGATCCAAGCTGCTGACTCTCTGCGTCATCTGCGCCATCTGCGGTTCCAACGGCTGTTTTCAGGTTCAGTTGGTCACAGCGGAACTCCCCTTCCCCGATGGCAGACGCACTTCATCCTGAGTGAGGCCGTTGAAGCCACGAATGGCTCGGATCACACGAACAAGCAGGGACTGGGATCCGGATCAACGCTCATTACGGGCCATGGCTCTTCAGGTGGTCCATCCGGGTGATGTCGTGGCTCGTATCCCGCAAGCCCACTTCCCTGCGCCACGGCATCGCATCCTGCGCCCCGGGCCGACACACGGAGATCGCCGCCACCGCCGCAGCAAAGCGCGCCGCCTCCAACACCCCCATCGCTTCCATCCAGCCGACCACGAACCCTCCCACGAAAGCGTCCCCTGCCCCGACGGTATCGACCACCCGCTCGACCGGTGCCGCCTTCACGAGTTCTCGGCTTCCGCCGCCATCCACCCACGCTCCTTCCGCGCCCAACGTCACCACCACTCCAGGCCGTTCACCCGTGCCGCGCCATGCCGTCACCGCCTCCGCGATGGACGCCAGGTCCGACAACGAACGCCCCAGCAAACCCGACACCTCGGAACGGTTCAGGATCAGCCAGGTTGCCTGCTCGAAGACCGGGGTCGGCACCGATTCCCGCCATGGGGCCGCGTTGACCAACAACGGAATCCGGTGCGTCACCGCCCACCTCGTCGCCGCCAGGACCGCCTCATCCGGCACCTCGAGCTGCAGGACGACCGCCTGCACAGGCTCCACCGCCGCCAACCGCGCCAACCCATCCTCGACATCGACGGCCGTCAGCCGGGCGTTCGCACCGGGCGCAACCACGATGTGGTTCTCGCCCGCAGCATCCAGCGTGATGACCGCGACCCCGGTGGATTCCTCCGCGCACGACCGGACCGAACGCACATCAATCCCGTCCCGGACAAGCCCCTCGCGCATCATCGCACCGAAGGAATCTTCCCCAACCGCGCCCACCATCCCCACGCGCGCCCCCAATCGGACCATGGCCACCGCCTGGTTCGCCCCCTTCCCGCCGGGCACCGTGCGGAACCCGGATCCCGGGACCGTCTCGCCCGGGGCGGGAAAGCGTTCTGCCCGGATCACAAGGTCCCGATTGAGGCTGCCAACGACGGCGATCACGCAGCGACTTCAACCTGAAATCCCGGAACTTGGAACCCTCCATCTAGTCCGTTTGACACTTCGAACAGGCATGGCCTCAAGAAACGGCCTCCTGCCCGACCAGCGCATCCCTTTCCCCGCCTTCTTGAGCCGCTCCTCTATCGGCGCCTCGTTGCGTGTGCGGTCGTCGTGATCACGGGAGCCCGTCAGTCCGGGTCTTGCAGTACTGGTGGGATTCGCCGAGGCGTCGGGGGCTCTGGAGGTCGACATCGTTTGCCGACGCATGGGCCCCCCAGGAGAACAGCCACTCGAAGAACGGCAGCCAGCGGCTGCCCCGGACCTGGTCGAGGAAGTAGACCTCGTGCTCCTTTTCCTTCAGGCCCATTTCATACAGGAGGACGTCGTGATCGCGGATCCCGAGCGAGTGGAAATGGCGCATCATGACGAAGTACTCGCACACGTTCCCGCTCTCGAGCCGTCCGGCGAAGAAGAACGGCATGAAGCGCCCGATGACATGGCAGGCGAGCCCGATCAGCGTCCCGATCACCCGGAACTTGAACTCGTAGAAACGCGATACCGGCACCCCGTAACGTTGCATCAGCACGAGCACGTTCCTTCGGTGGTCCCATTCATCCTGCTCGATCCGTTGGACGGCAGCGATGACTGCCGGGTCCGTAAGCGACCGGGCGTGCCCCACGTAGGCGAGGGCTGCCGCGCGTTCTGCCGAGTAGGCACGCTGGAGGAGTTCGACGAGGGCAGGATGCCGGAGTTCCATGGTGAGGATTTCGTTGAGGACGCCAGCGCGGGAAGCGAAGCCGCCTCGGGTCGAAGACTGCCCCGGCCGGTTGTGCGTTGGAAGGCAGTGTTGTTTCGATCCCACGCTTGCCTTTCGTCACTTTGCCATACAAAGATGATGGCGAAATGGATCCGCGAGACGCCCTGGACCAACTGGAGACCATCCGACTCCTCATGGAGCGGTCCGCCCTGTACCGGCGCGCCCTCGGGCCCATCTGCCTCGCCATCGGGTTCCTCGGAGCCGCCGCGGCCACGGTCGCCTACCTCCTGCCCCTCCAGGGATCCACCTCCTACGCCCTCTGGTGGCTTGGGACCGCCGCCGCCGGGTTGCTGATCGCCTTCACGATTGCCCGCAAGCAGGCCGTGGGTGCCGCCGAACCGTTCTGGTCGCCGCCGACGCGTCGGGTGGCGGAAGCCGTGCTGCCACCCCTCACGGCGGGGGCCCTGCTCGCGGTTCCGTTCATCCTCGGGGAGGACTGGGCCAAGCGCGTCGTGTGGCTGTTGCCCGCGCTGTGGATGATCCTCTACGGGTGTGCGCTCCACGCCGCGGGATTCTTCATGCGCCGCGGCATCCGGCTCTTCGGTTGGGCCTACATCCTGGGTGGCTCAGGCCTCCTGCTCTGGTGGACCTGTCCCCTCAACCAGTTTCCACCCGTGGGCGATGCCCACGTCGCCATGGGGCTTGGATTCGGCATCGGGCACCTTGCCTACGGCGTCTACCTCCACTTCACCGAGAAGACCGTCAAGTCGTGAACCCGGAGCCGTTCCTCCAACTTGACCGGGTCATCCACGAGAAGGCGCGCCTCGCCATCGTGTCGATGCTTGCGGCCAGTCCGGACCTGTCCTTCACCGAACTCCGTCAGACCCTGCAACTCACGGACGGCAACCTGACATCCCACCTTCGCACGCTGCAGGAATCCGGTTACCTCGCCGTCACGAAGGCCTACCAGGATTCCCGCCCGCTCACCACCTGCTCCCTCACCCCGGCGGGCCGTAAGGCCTTTGCCGATTACCTCAACCGCCTCGAAGAGATCGTCCGGCAGGCCCGGTCGATCTCTTGAGTTTTGGAATCCGGTTTTCTTTGAACACTCAGTTCCGGGACGTGTCCGTCAACTTTGTAACGCAAAGCCAATCATGAAGCTGCAACGCGCATCCCACCTCGGTTGGTGCTTCGGCGTCCGCGACGCCGTCCGTGACGCCAAGTCCGCTGCCACCTCCGGCCCCGTCACCATCCTCGGCGACCTGGTCCACAACCCCGCCGTGGTCCATGACCTCCACAACCACGGGGTGCTGACCCGACACGACCCGGCCGAGGTCACCACCCAGACCGTCCTCATCACCGCCCATGGCGCCTCCCGCGTCCGCATCCAGGCCCTGCGCGACATGGGCCTGACGGTGACCGAGACGACCTGTCCCCTCGTCCACAAGGCCCACGCCGCCCTCGACGGCCTCGTGCGTCAAGGATGTCACCCGGTCATCATCGGCCAGCGCAACCACGTCGAGGTCCGCGGCCTTTCCGAGGATCACCCCGGCTGCGACGTCGTGCTGTCCGAAGCGGACATCGACGCCCTGGAAGCCCGCCCACGCTTCGGGGTGGTGAGCCAGACCACCCAACCGATCGCCCGGGTCCGGCAACTGGTGGAGTATCTCAAGACCCGTTTCCCCGGTTCCGAAGTGCGATTCCGGGACACCGTCTGCCAACCGACGAAGGATCGGCAGAAGGCGGCCGAAGACATGGCGGCGGCCTGCTCGGTGGTGGTCGTTGTCGGTGGACGGAACAGCAACAACACCCGCCAGCTTGTGGCCACCTGCTCCCGCTTCTGTTCCGGGTCCACCATGTCGAGTCCGCCGCCGAGGTGGATCCCGGATGGTTTCACCCCGAGGACCATGTCGGGCTGACCGCCGGCACCTCCACCCCGGATGAGACGATCGACGCGGTGGAGGCCCGGTTGGCAGGAATCGCCGCGACCTGTTCGGCCGCGGCGTGAATGACCGGGGTCATCCCTGCGGAACATCCAACCGGAAGAAGGCGGTACGCACCTGACCGGCTATACGCGCCTGGATCCAGACCCAGTAGGGACCTGCCTTCGGAAAGACCATGGGAAAGGTCACCTCGCCGCTGGCCAGCAACCGTCCCACCACATCCGCCGGCAACGCCCCGAGATCCCCGCACACTTCATCTGTGTTCTTCGCTGCCGCATCCCCACCGGCCCGCAAGGCAAACCGACGCGCGGCCGCCATCGACAGGTTGCCTGCCGGATGCAGATGGGTGAACACGGTCCCGTCCTCGGACGCCACCACGGCATGCCCGGGCATCCGGAGGTAAGGTTGAAGCAGCGTCGGACGATCGTCCGACTCCCGGAACCGGGCCACCAACCGCACGGCCTCCCGTGGACGCAGTCGCCCGTCCACGTCCAGACGCACGACCCGACCGTCACCGATCGGATGCGAATCTCCGACTCTGGAGAAGCGCCCTTCATGCCGCGAATCGTCGGGATCCTTGAACCCGCCTCCGACGATCGGTTGGGAAACCACCAACCGATTGGTGAGCGTCTGGGTCGACCCCATCGCGTGCGTGACATCGACGAAAACCTGATATTCGCCCGCCGGAAGCTCACCCACCTCCGACCGCCTGATTCCTTCGGGAGTCGGTTCCGGATGCAGGTGCATGAACAACGGCAGGGGGCCTGACCCCAACACGAACGCATGCAGGAGCCGACCATGGTCCGGGACCAGATCCCACGCGCCGCTGCGTCCGCGCCACGAGGGTTCCTCGATACCGAACTCCAAACCCGTGCGATCCGCCTTCACCGTGAGCGGCACCTGTTGCGCGCGGACCTTCGCATCGTGGCCCTGGTCCTCGACATTCCACCAACGCCGCCCGCCCCACACCGCGGCCGCGGCAACTCCGGCGGCCAAGCCAGCTCCGAGGAATCCACGCCACCAGCGTCCCCGTGGTTCACCCGCGACCGTGCTCTCCCGGAAGGTCACGTATCCGATGCACACCCAGCCCACGACCAACAGCATGCCGAGAATCGCAAGGAGGACTTCCATCCAAGTCGGCATCTCCGTCCGCGCCGTCGCCAGGGAATTCGCGGGGACCACCAATGTCCCGCCCCCTTCGCCTTCCACCTCCACCACGACGCCATACGCCCCCGCACCCATGAACCACAACTCGGCTTCGTAAAGGCCGGGTTCGCCAGCAACCGGGCGCGCCGGATCCGGACGCGGGGCTCCCTTCCGATCGGTATCCCAGTGCAACGGCAGGACCGTGACGCCCTTCGCCTCGCCTGCGAGGATCCGGACCCCAACCTGGGCCAGACCCGGCACGACATCCGGTTCCTGGACAACCACGCGCACCGGGAACTTCCCGGCACGCCCCTCCAGCACGACGAAGGGCATGCCGAGATGGGCCGACACCCGAAGCGTGAGCAGGACCCACAACAGCGGAACGAGCCAGATCGGGAATCGCGTCTTCATCGAAGGACGGAAGAATGGAAGCGCCCCGTCACCACACCCACCAGGGCGGAACCCACCGCGATCAGCAGCGCCCACCCGAGTTTCGCGACGGTCACCGGATCGCGTTTCAGTCCCCAGTATTCGCCGCGCCATTCCGGACGGCTCGCGTAACTGAAGAAGCGGTTTCCCGCGAAGAAGGCATTGTCACCCGACGGCCCGATCAGGAACTCGCTGAACCCCCATTGCACGGGCACGAACACCAAGAGGAACAGCACCGCGGCGCCCAGGGCCAACAAGGCATCCGCCCACCAACTCCGCCAGCGCCGGAAGCACAACCCGTACAGGTCGAGCACCAACGCCGGCACCACCAGCAGCAACGGGAACGGCGGCGGGACCATGTGCGTCACTGGATTGAAGATCGGGGCCAGCTTCGGTTCCGCCGGAAACAACGGCAGCAACCAGATCATGCTCATCGACGTCAGCGCATAG
This sequence comes from Limisphaerales bacterium, assembly GCA_965283655.1. Taxonomy (GTDB): domain Bacteria; phylum Verrucomicrobiota; class Verrucomicrobiia; order Limisphaerales; family UBA9464; genus UBA6176. Next base: position 183,295 of record CBDIPJ010000006.1, read on the forward strand.
ACCGCTGTCATGGCCGTCGCGCCGAAACGCACCCCTTCCACCCGCACGAACGCCACCAGGAAAGCCGGGTACATGGCCGCCGACACCAGATAGAACGTCGCCGTCCGCTGCAGGTTCGGATAGCTCAGTTCCGTCAACAGGATCGAGGACAGGGCCAACTGGACCCCGCCTGCCAGCAGCATCAGCAGGGTGCCGCCGCGACCACCCGTCCGATTGCGGGCGGAGACCGTCAGCAGCCCCGCACCGGCCACCACGCCGTACATGCCGATCGCCAGCAGCGCGTGGGGTGGCGACAGGATCTTGACGTCCAACCCGTACGCATTGTGCCACCAGTCATCGAAGGGAGCGCTGGTCAGCATCGCCACGGCGCCCCAGACCGCCACCCACGATCCCAACGGCCCGCGGAAGCCCAGGATGCCCACCGTCCGATCCCGCCACTCCGTCCGACGCCAGAACGTCGATGCAAGGATCATCCACCCGCCCAGCAATCCACCGATGAGCCCGCCGAGATGGATCAACAGATGGGCGGGCGTCCAGAAGGTGTCGCGGCCGATCGTCGAGTGCCAGGAGATGTCCCAGATCACCCCGTACACGATGCAGGCCGCGCCGAAGACCGTCAGCGCCGGAACCCATCGCCACTCGCCTTCGCGCGGTGCGCGGACCGCCGCAACGTCGCCGGCCGGTGCCACCCAGTCCGCCACCGCGTCCGCCGTTCGCAAGCCCTGCTCCATGGCTCGATCCTGTCCGCTTCACCGGAGCCAGACAACCCACAAGGCGGAGGGGTTGGGGGAGTTGCCAGTTGCCAGAATTACGGAGCGTAGCTGACGAGGTCACGAGGCAGTGGTGCAGGCTTCAATCTTGAATCTTCAATCTTGGAACTCCTTCCACAGCCTCCTCACGTCGTCTGCTACGACCGTAGCTGACGAGGTCACGAGGCAGTGGTTGGGGAGTTCGAAGTTTTCAGTTTCAAGTTTCAAGGGGGGTAGCTTTGCGCCCCGAATTCGCTGCAATGCCTCCGGCGTAGGAATCCGGGAACTGGGAACTCTCCTTGAACCTGCCTCGTTACCTCGTCCGCTACGGTCGGGGAGTCCTCTGGAAACTGGCATCTGGCATCTGGGAACCAGCAGCCCAGCCCCCTCACGTCGTCTGCCTTGGGGAAAGGCTTCAAACTTGAATCTTCCCCCTTCAAACTTCGCCCCCATGACTCGACGCACCGTCCTCACCTGCGCCCTGGCTGCGACGGTCCTTGGCAACCTCCCGATCCTCGCCGATTCCAGACACGCGCTGGCCTACGCCCCGGCCCCGGTCGACAACCCGCTCAAGGGCCTCGTGCCTTACCAGGCGGACGTCCGCTCGCGTTTTCCGCATTCCCTCGAGTTCAACTACATCGCGTACGCCTCCCTCGTGAAGGGGTACGACACCTTCGACTGGGCGCCGATGGAACGGATGCTCGACGACATCGCCTCGCGCGGACATCAGGCCGTCTTCCGCATCTACCTCGAGTACCCCAACAAGAAGGGGACCATCCCGGACTTCCTGATCCGCGACGGGCTGAAGATCCACACCTACATCAACACCAATACCCAACCCCTGCCCGAGGCCCCCGTTGAAACGCCCGATTATGAAGACCCGAACCTCCGTCGCTCCCTGAAGTCGTTCATCGCGGCGCTGGGACGCAAGTACGACGGCGATCCACGCATCGGGTTCATCACGGCCGGGCTTCTAGGAACCTGGGGCGAATGGCACACGCACCCTCGGAACGATCTCTTCGCGTCGAAGGCGGTCCAGACCGAAGTCATGGATGCCTATGAAGCCGCCTTCAAGACCACGCCCGTCCTGCTGCGGTACCCCGCCGGCACCGACGACGCCCGCAAGGCCCCCAACGCCGAACGGAACTTCGGATACCACGACGACTCCTTCGCCTGGGCCACCCTCGCCACCGGACGCAAGCAGGACAGCTGGTTCTACCTGTCCGTCCTCAAGGCCGCGGGCCCCGCGGCCGAATCCCGATGGAAAACCCAGCCGATCGGCGGCGAGATCCGACCCGAAGCCTGGGGCAAGGTCTTCGACGAGGACCCCGGAATGCCGCAGATCCAGGACTTCGCCCGATGTGTCGAGGCCACCCACGCGAGCTGGCTCATGGACAGCGGGATGTTCCGGAAACAGCAGGAGGCCGAACGGATCCGTCGCGCCGGGAACCACGTCCGACGCATGGGCTATGAGTTCCATTGTCCGACGGTCACCCTCGGCAACATCACGGACAGACATCTGGCAGTGACCCTCGACCTGGAGAACCGCGGCGTCGCTCCATTCTACGCCGCCTGGAAATCCGAGTTCGCCCTGTTGAAGGACGGCAAACCCGTCTGGACGACCGCGAACACGAACCTCCTCACCGGCATCCTGCCAGGAGAACAACCACGACGCTGGACCCAGACCCTCGACCTGCGCCCAGTCCAACCCGGTACCTATACCCTGGCCCTTCGCGTCCCGAATCCTTTGCCCACCGGAAAACCCCTCCGATTCGCCAACGCCACCCAGGACGCCGACGCCCCCGGCTGGCTCACCCTTGCCCCGGTGACCGTCGCCCCCTGATGGTGAGATTGTGGTTCATCCCTGACCCAGCTCGACCGTAAGCCCGCTGGCCAGGGCCAACAGGTCCGCCTTCTTCCGCGCCCAGGATCTCCGCTTCCAGCCGGTCCGCACCCGACGCCAGGATCCGGATCATCCCACCCACGCGGAAAGCCTGCACGCGATGCGTCGCCTGGATGTGACGCCGATCCAGCCCGTCCGCAATCCGCAGCAATCCCGCCAGCCACCGGATGCGCCGGCGATCGTCCGCGGAACGCTCGGCAAAGGATTCATGATCCGCCTCGGAGGGAATCGACTTCCGATGGTACCGCGCCACCAGCGACACCATCACGACCACCGCCGGTGACACGTCCGTCCAACGGTGTTCGCGGATAAGCCGCGCCGACTCCTTGTGATGTCCCTTGCCGTCTGGCTGCGTCACCGTCCACCCGATGTCGTGCAGGCAGGCAGCGGCATCGAGCACAGCGCGATCCTGGGGATCCAGCCGATGCAGGGATTGGAGGGAATCGAAGAGGGAGAGCGCCAGGTCCCGGACGTGCAGGACGTGCACCGGTTCCGTTTCGTATTCCGCCATCAACGCGTCGACGCCGACCGCGAGTCCCGACGGCACACCTTCAGGCATCGGAACCCTCCCCGAGCATGGCCGCGTATCGCAGTCCGCGCGTGCTCACCCCCAGAGACCCGAACCCGAAAACGCGCAACACCGCCTCGTAGATCGCGACCCCGAACAGGATCACATCGGCGCGCTCCGGCGGCAGCCCGGGTCGGGTCCGACGCACCGCCAACGGCTCCGACCACAGCGCCTCCAATACGGCGGAAAGCCGGACGTGACCGAACTGCGCCGATTCCACCAAGGCGCGATCGAATGTCCCCGTGCCCGCCTCCATCAAGGCCAGGATCGCGGTCGTCCCACCGACACCTACGACGCGTTCGGGATGCGACGTCCGTTCCATCGCCGCTCCCAATCCAGGAACGACAGCCTCCGCGAGGAACGCGTCGAGCCAGGCGCGCAGTTGCGGCAATTCCCCGGGGCCTGGCGGGTCGGACGGAGGGAATCGTTCGTGCAACCGGACCGATCCCAACTTGAAGCTCTCCCGGAAGACCAACCGCCCGTCGACGCCCAGGATGAACTCGGTGCTCCCGCCACCCACATCGATGATCAGGACGGGACGTCCCACATAGCCGGGGTCCGTCATCACGCCACGGAATCCCCACTCGGCCTCCGCCTCCCCGGAGATCACTTCGGTCACGAGTCCCGATGCGGTCTGGATCGCTCCCAGCAGTTCATCGCGGTTATCGGCGTCCCGGGCGGCGCTCGTGGCCACCACGCGGACGGAGACCGCGCCCCGTTCCCGGGCTCCAGCGGAAAAGCGGGCAACGGCTGCCGCGGTCAGGGCAATGGGTTCTGCCTGCAACCGGTGGGTCTCATAGAAGCCACGGCCCAACCGCGTCTGCTCGCTCGTTTCCCACAGGGGCATCACCACGCCGCCATCGACGTCGGCCACCAGGACCTTCACCGAATTCGTGCCTACATCGATCACTGCTCGTCGCGCCATAGTTTCGTCCGTTGTTCCGCGCATGAAACCAGACCCACCCCCGGGACAACCACCACGAAGAACTGAACCCAAAACCGGCAGTTCATTGAACCGCAGATTTCGCCGATTCCGCAGATGGAGGGGCAGAAATGCCAGCACCCAAGGTCCGTGCAGATGTCACCTTGCGGGTGAAGGGCACGCCCGATCCAAGCTGCTGACTATCTGCGTCATCTGCGGTTCCAACTGCCTTTTTCCGGCTGAACCTCGGCTTGACGCCGTGACCAGTGTGGATACAGGGTGTATCTATGGCAGTTGCGAAGCTATTCCGACACGGGGGGAGCCAGGCTGTCCGCCTTCCCAAGGCCTTCCGATTTGAAGGAACGGAGGTCTTGATAAAGCGTGAGGGTGCCGATGTCGTGCTCACGCCCATTCCTGCTCCACGGTTCAGCACATTTGCCGAGATCGCACACCATCTGGCTGAGAAGTTTCCAGACGCGGCGGAGTTCCCGGAACCTCCCCCTCGCCCCAAGTCCCATGAACGTGCGATCCCGGAGTTTTGAACCTCGCGAAAGGTGAACCCCTCGTTCCTTCTTGATTCGAGCGCCTGCATCCCGGTTCTTCGAAACCAACCGAGCCTCGGCAAGATGCCGGCCCCGTCCATCACGGGAATCCCGGTCATCGTTGCCGCCGAGCTTTGGACCGGCGTCATGAAGAATCTGCGGACGCACCCCCATCAGGGCGCGCGCCTGGAGGCCTTCCTGAAACTTTTTCCCATCGTGGAATTCACACTGGAGTCCGCGCTGGACTACGCGGACATCCGGGCGGACCTCGAAGCGAAGGGAACTCCCATCGGCCCGCTGGATCTCCTGATCGCCGCGCAGGCCCGGAGTCTGGGAGCCACCTTGGTCACTGCGAACGCCAGCGAATTCAAGCGGGTGAAGGGACTCCGGGTTTTCGCCTGGAAGTGAACCAACTCGAAGGGGCACGCCCTCAGAACCCCTTCAGTTCTTCGGCACCTGCGAGCGTTCCCGGTAGAACTTCTCGAAGCTGTGGCGGCCAGACGGCAATTTGGGCGCCATCAGGACGTTGGATTTCATCGATTCCACGTGGCCATCAACAAACGGAACGGTCTCACGTTTCAGGTGCCGGAACTGGAGGATGAACAGGTCCTCGTAGGCGAAGAGCATCGAGCCCCAACCTTCGCCTGGATTGGAGACACCGCCGAAGGCATAGGTCGCGTCCTGATCTCGGATCTCGGTGTAGGCGACCGTATCCGAGGGGAACGCCAAGGTCTCGGGCGCGACGGAGAACCCAAGGGCCATCACACCGGTCTGGCGCGGGTTTCCGTGGCCCTGGGCGGAGTTGAGGATGTTCGCGTTCACCCAGTAGTGGCGGCGGCCCTTCTTGTGACTGGGACAGGCAATGACGTTGGTGATGACGCCGTAGGGCAGCAGGAGTTCGTCCCAGGTCAGGTAGCCCTTGGGCGAACGCCCGGGCGCATCCATCGAACCGCAGGGCAAGCGTCCGCGCTGGTCATTCACGTACATGAGGCAGGCGAGCATCATCTGGCGTGAATTGCTGAAGCACCGCGTCTTCCGGGCCTGCTCCTTGGCGTTGGCCAGCGCGGGCAACAACAACGACGCCAGCACGGCGATGATTGCGATCACCACCAGCAATTCAATCAGCGTGAACGCACGGCGTCCTCCGGCCTTCGGGCACGTGTTGAACATCGATGGGCGCATGGTGGGCAAGGGATGGTGTGACGTTGGTCTTTCTGAGGCGCCCGGACTCCATCGGCAAGGATTTCCATCCGCACCCCTTTCCGCACTGAAGGCCGGGTGCCCTCACCCGGCGATGGCAAGGAAGCTCCCAGTTCCCAGAACCTCAGCCTCCTGACGTCGTCTGCTACCCTCCCTCACGTAGCAGACGAGGTAACGAGGCTGAGGATGAATGGAGTTCCCAGTCCCCAGATTCCAGTTGCCTGAACCTCAGCCTCCTGACGTCGTCTGCTACCCTCCCCCACGTAGCAGACGAGGTAACGAGGCTGAGGATGAATGGAGTTCCCAGTCCCCAGATTCCAGTTGCCTGAACCTCAGCCTCCTGACGTCGTCTGCTACCCTCCCCCACGTAGCAGACGAGGTAACGAGGCTGAGAATGAATGGAGTTCCCAGTCCCCAGATTCCAGCTAGCCCCATCCCTCCTCAGAGGCGGGTACTTGTCAACGCCCCCGCTGTTCGACGGACCCGGATGCACGATTGCCATCGGGGCCGCGGAAAGCTCACCCTCGGGAATGCCTACGCCGGATCCGAAGCACACGGATTTCATCCATTCGGAGGAGTTCCTTGCCGCACTCCAACGTCGCCAGTTCCGCCTTTCAGTCATCTGCGCAGCCTCCTTCCTGACGGCGCTGCTGGCGTTGCCGGCACTGAACTTCTTCCTGCCCGGGCTCATGGCCACGCGGATTGGCGGGTTCCCGTTCAACTGGCTGTTGCTGGGCGTGCTGTTCTTTCCCCTGGTCTGGGTGATTTCCTGGGTCTTCATCCAACGCTCCATCGCCATGGAAAACCAGGAAGCCGAAACCGCCCGTCGCCACGCGGCCAACGAAGCCCACCGCTGACCCCTTTCCTTCCCTTCCCTTCCCTCCCCTTTCTCCGCCCATGATTGCCGCTGTCGATCCCTGGATCTTCGCCTTCTCGTTCATCACCGTCGCCGCAACCCTGGTCATGGGGTACTGGGCGGCCGGCAAGGCGAAGACCGCCTCTGATTTCTTCGTCGCCGGTCGAGGCGTCTCGGTGGGCTGGAACGCCTCCGCCATCTCCGGTGAATACCTTTCGGCCGCATCCTTCATGGGCGTCGCCGGAACCGTGATGTCGAGCGGCTACGACGCCCTCTGGTACCCGGTGTGTTACGCCTGCGGCTACCTGTTCCTGCTGCTGTTCATCGCCGGACCGCTCCGTCGTTTCGGGGCATACACGATTCCGGACTTCGCGGAGGGCCGCTTTGATTCCCCGCTGTTCCGGAAGATCGCGGTCATCTTCGTCCTGTTCATCGGCTTCTTCTACACGATGCCGCAGATGAAGGGGGCGGGAACGACGCTGGCCTACGTGTTCAAGGAGATCACGTGGTTCGGGACGGCCGGGCTCCCCTACTGGGTCGGGGTCATCGTGGTGGGATCGGTCATCACCCTCAACGTCGCCATCGGCGGCATGAAGGGCATCACGCTGGTGCAGGCCTTCCAGTATTGGCTCAAGATGTTCGCCATCTCGGCCCCGATCTTCGTCCTGATCTCGTTGTACGGCGGCTACGGCACGCATCTGAGCAAGAACGGCACCGCCCCCACCCCCACCAACGCCATCGCGATGGCGATCACCGGAGCGGAAAAGGAGGGCAGCACGACGGTTGTCCGCGCCGCGCTTCCGGCCGTCGCCCCCGACGACGCGACCTGGATCAGCCCGTTCGGCCGGTTGAGTTCGAAGGCAGCCAAGGCCGCGAAGCTGACCACCGAGGAATCCCGACCGTACGCGCTGCTCTACACCTATTCGTTGATCATCGCCCTGGTCTGCGGCACTGCAGGCCTCCCGCACATCCTCGTCCGGTTCTACACCAACCCGGACGGTGTCGCCGCCAAGCGCACCACCATGTGGGTCATGATCCTGATCGGCGTGTTCTATGTCTTCCCCCCGGTCTTCGGCGTCCTGGGACGCAACCTCATGCCTTCGCTTTACGAGGGGCTCGGATCCAAGGGAACCGACAAGGTCGTGCTCGAATTGCCCCGGGTCATCAATGGGACATGGGGATCGATCCTCTCGGGAATCACCTGTGCCGGAGCGTTCGCGGCCTTCATGTCGACCTTCTCGGGCCTGCTCGTCTCCATGACCGGGGCCCTCGCCCACGATGTGTACGGCCGGATCCTGGTCCCGAATTCAACCCCCACCGAGCGGATGCGCATGTTCAAGTGGTGCGCGTTCGGCGTGGGAGGAATGGCGACGGTACTGGGCTGCTTCGTCGAGAGGCTTGAGATCAACTTCATGGTCGGCCAGGCCTTCGCCATCGCCGCCGCGAGTTACTTCCCGCTGCTGTTCATGTCCGTGTGGTGGCGCGGAATGACCATGAAGGGCGCCGCCACCGGAATGCTCACCGGCGGCGTGTGCGCCTTGTCGGCCGTGGTGCTGACCAATGTCAGCGACCTGAAGCTGGTGGACCTCGCCAGCTTCTGGGCCGCGCATCCGTTGGTCCGGATCCTGTGCGAGCAACCCGCCATCTGGTGCGTGCCCCTCGCCATCGGATTGATGGTGGTGATCTCGGTCATCACCCGGAGCGACGTCCCCGCCGACATCCGGATGAAGATGCTCGTGCTCCACGCGCCCGAAGCCCTGGGTCTGAAGCAGGAATACGTGCGCGACCACGAGGGTCACTGAGACTCGATGCTCAGAAGCCGGCGATGCCGAGGATGTCCTCCAGCGCCGGCAACGCCGTCCACGCCTGTCCCCTGCGGACGACGAGCTTTGAGCAGGGATGATCCCGCCAGACGGCCTCGTTGACCGCGAGCAATCGGATCCGTTCGGCACCGGGAACCTCCTTCGCGGTGCGCGGGATCAGGCGTAGCGGGGCGCCGTTGAAGGCCATGGCGATCTCCCATCCTGCGACCCCCTCCTTTTCCGCGGCCACATTGCGTTGAACGAGGCCGGGAAAGCGGCTCACCCACGAGAACCGGGGATCCCGGACGAAGACCCGCGCCATCTCAGGTTGGACCGCAAGATACCGGGCGAGGGAAAAGTTCGTACCTCCCTGCTGGGCGGCGAGCAGGACCGGGGCGGGATCGATGCCGAGGAAATTACGCCCGTTGAACTCGCCATGATCGTTGCGCATGCCCACCTGGAACTTCCGATGCCAGGCAGAGAAGTTCTGACTGGCGCGAAAGCAGATCTCGAAATGCAGGTGCGCCCGATCCTGGGTGATGCGCTGACGGGTGTTCGAGGTCCGTCCCATCGTTCCCAGCCGATCCCCGACCTTCACGGCCTGCCCGGCCTTCAATCCAGGGACCACCGAGCCCAGATGCGCGTACAGCGTGTGGATCTCGATGCGGTCGATCACATGCCGGACGACGACGTAGTTGCCGTAGTTCGAGAGGGACGGCTTCAGGTTGACGTAAGCCACCGTCCCATCCGCTGCGACCAGCACCGGATCGATGGGCTCGCCCTTGCGGTCGCGCTGGACGCACCGGATGTCGAGCCCCTCGTGCAACTGCCGACCTTCGGTGCGGACGCACCCGAACTGGCCACTGGTCCACGGCTTGCCAGCCGTGCCCACGAAGTATTTCTCGCCGCCTCCACCGGCTTCCAGCAGCGCACGATTGGCCGTAGGGAGGGAAAAGCCCGCCCCCAAGCCGAACCAACTGGCTGAAAACAGCAGAAGAAGCCCCGCCCCAAACCTGCGCCCCCTCATTTCAGGAACATCTCCTCGTCCGATTTGGTGCCGTTCTGCGAGTCACGGGCGACCTTGGAGGCGTTCTTGGCATTCTTCTGCTTCGCCTTCTTGGCAGCCTGCTCCGCCTTCTTGTCCGGCTTGGGCTTGTTGCCCAGCTTCACGGCGACGTTGTTCAACCCGCGCACGATGCGCTCGGCTTCCTCACGGGTCCCATCGATGGCGAACACGAGGACCCCGTCCTCGATGGGCTTCATCACCTGGGGAGCGGCCAACCACCGGCCTTCAGTCCACTTGCTCCACACGGCAACGCGACGTCCCTGCTTGGAAACAGTCCACATCTGCAACCGGAGGGCGCCCGAGGTGGTGAGCTTGATCAGGATCCGCGGGCTGCCCATGCCGTCGAGCACCCGGGCATCCTCGACGTAGCCTTCGTCCACGAAATGCCCCTTCTCGATGTTGAGGGTGACCGGCGACGAGCGGATCACCTGGATCTTTCCGGTGCCCAAGCCGATGGAATCGGTCTCCATGTGGAACCGGATCGTGCTCGCCTGTTTGTCCGGGTTGGCGGCGTCCTTTTCGACGGGTGTCTTGGCGTCCTTGGTACCGCTGTCGTCACCCGTGGCACATCCCGCCCCGAGGCCGAGGCACAGGATCAGGCCGAAAAAGAGGTTGATGCACCCCGGTCGAAGCCGCATTTTCATCGCGAAGCAAAAGTCATTTCCGCAATACAAGAAGCTATGGGCCAGCAACACAACAAAAACGAAAAACGTCGCCGCCGCACTTCCTACCTGCGTCGCAAGAAGGACAACGCAAAGACAGCGGCAGCACGGAAAAAGTCCTGAGCCCAACGGCCAGGATCCGTTCCCTTCCAAACTCGCCGTCCTGGATCCGCTGCTTCGGCACGGCATCCTTACGGTCAGCAGCGCCCCGGCCTTAGGCCCGTGGGCGTTTTTTTGTACCCTCCCCCGGCGTCACGCCCGGCGGCCCTCTTCAGGGATGTCCGCCGACCGTCCGGCGCCAGTCGATCACCGCCCACGGATCCGGAATCGAAACGGCTGGATCCACGTATTGCGCGAGATCACGCAGGGCGATGCACCGGTAGCCATTGTCCTTCAGCCACGCCACGTATTCCGCGAACCGTTCGGCAGGCGTGTTGACCCAGGGATGGTCGCGGTCAGGAACCCCGTGGAACTGCAGCACGGCCACCCGTCCGTCCCGGGCGCCGGCAACCGCCGCCTTCAGGTTTTCCAGGGTCCACGTCGGGCGCGCATCGCCTGCCGTGGGCACCAGCAGTGGATCGTCCCGCCCCGGTTCGTAGGCAACGCCTCGGCCGGTGTCATAGGCAAACTCCGGCTGCGCACCCCGCCGCGCGAAGCGGATCCCCAGATTCCTCAGGATGGGTAGCGCTCCGGGGTGGATGGCGTTGCCCGGGTACGCGAAGCTGACCGGCTTGGGAATCCCATGCTCGGCACAGCGGCCGGCAATGTACTCAAGTTCCTGGATCAGCCGGCCGAGGTTCGACGCCGCCACTCCCATGTGGGTCTGCGTGTGGTTGCCGATCTCGAATCCGTCGCGGTGCAATTCCTGGATCTGCGCCCAGGTGAGATAATCCACCTTGTTCGTGGGAAAGCTGAAGCCCTCGGTGATGAAGAACGTGGCGTTGAATCCCGCCTTCTTCAGCAACGGCCGCACCACGTGGTACTGCGAGGCGACCGAATCGTCGAACGTCAGGACCACCAACCGATCCGGGATCGGCGTCTTCACTGCTGCCGCGATGGGCGCCGGTCCTTTGTCGGGAAGGTCGACGGTGGTGGCCCGCAATCGCGCCAACTCCCGTTTCAGCTCGCGCCCCTCATGAAACCAGACCCATCCCCGCGCCGATGCCATCGCCCCGGGAGCCAGGTCGTCGAGACGCGGATCCGAGTGGATGCACGGGACCGGGGGATTCTGCCACGCGCGATCCAGCCCCTGCCATGCCGTGATGATCCAGCGGTCGCCGGAAGCGTTGCCTACCGCAGCGAACGGGCCTTCCAAAACCTTGTTCGTGGCCGTTTGCCCTTCGAAACCATTCGCCCGTCCCAACATCAGGCAGACCTGTGCCCGGATGTTCCGCACCGGTACGGCGGAACCGTTCCGCATCCACCAGCGCATCGACAAGCGGTTCGTCTCCGGACGCGCCTGCACCCCAAACTCCACGCCATCCGGAAGTCGGCGCTCAAATTCGAACACCCCGTCTGCGCGCCGCTGCCATTCCATCCGCGCGAGGTTCGTCCCCCGTTGATCCCAAACCGTCGGGATGTGGGTGTGCGCGAGATACACCAACCCGGCATCGGTGAAGATGGCCTCCGGAACGTCCACCACGACGTACGACTTCGGATCCCAGGGCGTGAACAGGCTCAGCTTTGTCTCGCGCTGCGGCTCGATCGCGCCGTCGAAGAATCCCAACCGCGGATGGCGCCCGCCGGGATACGGCAGGACGCGCAAACGGGACGGGGCGTCGACCACCGGAATGGAAAACGGGGTAACCCTCCAACGCCCGAGCGCGGCTTCAATCTCGGATTCCGCCAACCCGGTCGCCGAAGCCACCTCCGTCACCGAGTACCCGTGGTGGCCGACCATGTTCTCCAGCCAGTACCGGAGATCGCCCGCATCGCGGAGTGGTCGCGCTTCACGGCCCCACGCGGCACCGGTTCCCACAACCACGCACAGAAGAAAACGGAGCCATGGGTTCATGAGGCGTCTCCCGGGCTCAGCGCCGAATCACTCCCACTCAATGGTCCCGGGCGGCTTGCTGGTGATGTCGAGCACCACGCGGTTGATGCCGCGAACCTCGTTCGTGATGCGCGTCGAGATCTTCTCCAGCAGCCCGTACGGCACCTTGACCCAGTCCGCGGTCATGCCGTCCTGCGATTCCACCGCACGGATCGCGAGGGTGAAATCGTAGGTCCGCTCATCGCCCTGCACGCCGACACTGCGCACGGGCAGCAGCACGGCGAAGGTCTGCCAGGTCTTGTAGTAGAGATCCGCCGCCTTCATCTCCTCGACGACGATGGCGTCGGCCTTCCGCAGGATCTCAAGCTTGTTGCCGGTGATTTCACCGAGGCACCGCACCGCCAATCCCGGCCCCGGGAACGGCTGGCGCTGGACGATCTCCTTGGGCAACCCCAACTCGACTCCCAACTGGCGCACCTCGTCCTTGAACAGCGCCCGCAGGGGTTCGAGCAGCTCGAACTTCATGTTCTTGGGCAGGCCACCCACGTTGTGATGGCTCTTGATCATCGCCGCCGGATTGCCGGCGATGGGCACCGACTCGATCACGTCGGGATACAGCGTTCCCTGCGCCAGGAACTTCGCCTTTCCGGCACGCTTGGTGGCGGCCTGGAAGACATCCACGAACGCCTTTCCGATGATCTTCCGCTTCTTCTCGGGATCAGTGACCCCCTTGAGCTTCTGGAGGAACAGCTTCGTCGCGTCCTCGTACTGGAGCCGCAACGCAAAGTTCCGGCCAAAGACTTCCTGGACGACCTCCGCCTCACGGGCCCGCAACAACCCGTTGTTGACGAAGATGCAGGTCAATTGATCGCCAATCGCACGATGGATCAGCGCCGCAGCCACGCTCGAATCCACGCCACCGCTCAGCCCAAGGATCACGCGGTCCGACCCCACCTGACGCCGGATCTCTTCCGTCGCCTGCTCGACGTAGTTCCGCATCGTCCAGTTCTTCCCACAGCCACAGACGCCGTGGACGAAGTTCGAAATGATCTCCCGGCCTTGCGGGGTGTGCACCACTTCCGGGTGGAACTGGATGCCGAAGTACCGGCGCTTCGGATGTTCGATGGCGGCGTAACTGGAGTTCTCCGTCGTCCCCACCACCACGAAATCCTTCGGAAGCCGGGTGAGCTTGTCGCCATGCGAGTTCCAGACCTGGAGCTTGCTTGGCAAGCCCTGGAACAGCGCGCACGAGGCTGCCGAGACCGTCAGCGTGCCCTTGCCGTACTCGCGCTTGTCTCCCCGCTCCACCTTTCCGCCCAGGAACTGGGCGAGGATCTGCACGCCGAAACAGATGCCCAGAACCGGAATCCCCAGCTTGAAGATCGCCTTGTCGGGCAATGGAGCGTCCGGCGCATACACGCTGGACGGCCCTCCCGAGAGGATCAACCCCTTCGGATTCATGGCAGCGATCTCCGACGCGGGCGTGTCAAAACGCACGATCGTGGAGTAGACGTTGCACTCGCGGATTCGGCGGGCAATCACCTGTGTGTATTGCGACCCGAAATCAAGGATGACGATCTGTTCCATGGCCCAAGTAACCGAAAAGCCAGCTTGTGCCGGGATCGGGGATCCTTGGAAAGATCAAACTTGGCGGGAATGCAGCCCGGCAGTAGCAGACGAGGTCACGAGGCTGTGGTTGAGGAAGCCCCAAGTTTTCAGTTTCAAGATTCAAGCCGGCTTCAGACTTGAAGAATCTTCAGCAGGCAACTGCCCCTCCCCACAGCCTCCTCACGTCGTCTGCTACCTTCCGGGCCGTAGCAGACGAGGTCACGAGGCTGTGGTTGAGGAAGCCCCAAGTTTTCAGTTTCAAGATTCAAGCTGGCTTCAGACTTGAAGAATCTTCAGCAGGCAACTGCCCCTACCCACAGCCTCCTCACGTCGTCTGCTACCTCCAGACAGAAAAATCACGTTGCTGCATCGATTCCACAAAGCTAGTGTGACAGGCCGATTTGGAGCGACTTGGGAATGAACTCGGAACTGACGAAGAGAGCCTTGGAGAAGGTGGGAAACCCCCACGTTCTCGTGAACCTTATCTCCCGCAGGGTGCGGCAACTCAACGGTGGTGGCGGCTTCAGCCGTCCCCTCGTTGAAGTCGACCCCGGTATGGGTCTGGCGGACATCGCCTTGTTGGAGATCATCGAAGAAAAGATTGGTTGGACCCTGAAGGATACCGAGATCACCTGACCCGTCCTGAAACCGACCGTTTCATTGCTCGGGCATCCCGCCCGCCACCTGCCTCGCTGAGCTAACCTGCCGGAGACCGCGTCTCCGGCTTCTTCATTTCCGTGTCGGACATCCTTCAGAACGCCAAAGCCCGACGGGACTACGAGGTCATCGAAACCCTCGAGGCTGGCCTTGTCCTGCGTGGCACCGAAGTCAAATCACTCCGCGCGGGCCGGGGACAGATCACAGAGTCCTTCGCCCGCGTCGAGAAGGGCCAGGCGTGGCTCTACGGAGCCCACATTGACGAGTATTCCCACGGGAACGTCTACAACCACATCCCCAAGACGCCCCGGAAACTCCTGCTCAACAAGAACGAGATCCGGCGACTGGAAGGCCTCTCGAACATCAAGGGACACGCCCTTGTTCCCCTCGCGTTCTATTGGAAGGGCAACCGCGTGAAGGTCCGTCTGGCCGTAGGCCGCGGAAAGGACTTCGGCGACAAACGCGAAGACCTCAAGAAGCGCGAAGCTGATCGGGAGATGAAGCGGGCCACCGCCCATCGCGACAAAGGCCGCTGACTTCGGGCCCGCTGACTTAGGCCGGGCTTTTCGCACAGGCGCCGGGGACCTGTGACGGGACATCCAACCTGCACTTTGGATTCGGGCGTTGCGCCCGATCTGGAACCGGCCCATCGCCCCCCATCAACGCGGAAAGGCCGCTCCGATACCGGAGCGGCCATTCACTGGCAGTGGAGGTGATGCGATGGACCTGACGAACTGCCCCAAAAGAAATCTCCGGGATCCGTCCGACCATCAGCGGTTTACCGCCGCCCGCCTCACCCGTCGCGGTTTACTTCGCGACAGCGGCGTCCTTCTTCCAGGTACGGGGCGGAGCCTTCACGATGAGCCCCTTCTTGATCGCCGTCGCGGCGACGCGGATGTAGCGAACTTCACCCGAAGGGAGCAGCACCTTCACCCGCTGCAGGTTCGGGAAGAACCGCCGCTTGGTGATGGCCGTCACGTGCGTGCCGATGCCGCCCTTCTTCTTCGCCTTACCCGAACGCCAGATGTGGTTGCCCTTGATGGGGCGCTTGCCGGTCACGCTGCAAATCCGAGACATAATTCAGAACCTTCTTTCGAAAAGGAGCGCAGTGGGTACCAGCCGCAGGGACCGTCATCAAGAGATTATTTCGGTTCTTCTCGATCCACGCCCTTCCGGGAGCCCTTCGGCGAATCCCGGATCCGGGGTGGCCACGCCCCCATCGACCTCGACAAGGCCATGAAAGAACGACGCAGACGTCGCCACCCGTTTCTGGGTGGTTGGACTTTTGGCCTTGCCCGCGTCGCCGCCAACCGAATGCTCATTGCATGGACACCCGCCGCATCAAGGCCATCGCAGCGCCCGCCGGTCGGAACAAGCCCGGCCACGCCCGATGCGGGCTCCCCTGGAACCTCCTCGTCGCCCTTTCGACTGTGGCGCTGGCTGGAACGGCCGTCGCACAAAACCTGGCGCCGATCTACCTGATCGAGCGCACCCTCGACACCGGGGTCCTCATCCATTTCGACACGCTGGCCTTCAAGCGTTACGAACTCCAGTCCACCACCAACCTTCTTGCCTCGATCAACGGAACCCTCCCCTGGACCACGCTCTACACCGTGCCTCCGGTGCCCTTCGTGAATCACTATATCGTCCTCGACTCCATCACCAACGCGCCTGCCAAATGCTATCGAATCGTGGTCTCGCCCTAGCGCTCGCTCCGCAGATCCTCACCCTTACCCTACTGGTGCTGGGCACCAACCCCGGCACGGCCTGCGACCTGTGCGCGATCTACCGCGCCGCCGATGCCCGCGGCGAGTACTCCTCCGGCATCAATGTCAGCCTCGCACAGCAGTACATCCCCTTCCGCACCGAACAGTTTGGCGGAACCAAGTTCGAGCGCCCCGACGCGGAAACCCTCGACCGCGCCATGACCCACGTCGTGGTCGGATGGAATGCCACCGAAACCCTCGGGTTCAGCGCCAACCTTCCCATCGTCCACGTCCGCTACGACTACAACCAGATCACCGACGGGTTCACCCCCGTCCGGACCCGGGGCTCCGACACCGGGCTGGGTGATCTCGCGTTGGTGGGCCGATGGCAGGCCTGGAACCGATCCACCGCGGAACGGGGCGTGGTGCTCAACGTCCTGGGCGGAATCAAACTCCCCACGGGCGACGCCGACGCCCTCGATCTGCAGGCGGATTCCATCGACCGCTATGAATCGGTTGTGGGCCCCGGGCACGACCACGACGCGCTCGGCCAGGTCATCTCCGGCATCCACCTCCATGATCTGGCCCTCGGTCCGGTTCCGTCGATGGAATCCTCGGACTGGCCGGGCAGTTCCGGTGGAAGCGTTTGTTCCTGAATCACCAGTGGCAGTACTACATCCGGACGGAAGGCGCCGGAAACTACCGGTTCGCCAACGAGTTCATCGCTTCCGGTGGCCCGGGAGCGTTCCTGTGGTTGTCAAAGTCCGGCTCCCTCAGCCTCCAGTTCAACACGGTGTACGACTCCCGGGGCTCGGATGAGTACCGGGGGCGTGAATCCGTCCACACCGGCCTGACAGCGTGGTACGCCGGCCCGCAGTGTGTCCTCACGCTGGGAGGCAACTTCTCCTGCGTGGCCAGCGTCGACATCCCCCTCCAGATCACCGCGCGCGGGTTCCAGAACGTTCCGGACTACCGGCTGAACGGATCCTTGAACTGGCGATTCTAGGTGGA
Organism: Limisphaerales bacterium; assembly: GCA_965283655.1. GTDB lineage: Bacteria > Verrucomicrobiota > Verrucomicrobiia > Limisphaerales > UBA9464 > UBA6176. The sequence goes on from CBDIPJ010000006.1 coordinate 200,540, forward strand.
ATCCCCCCGCGCACTCGACATCGGCCGCACCCCTGTCAGACGCTCGACCCGAAATTGGCGTCCAACGAACAAGAGACCTCAACATGCATCTGGAGACCATCGACTGGATCATCATGGCGGCGGCGTTCGCCGTGTACCTCCTCATCGGCCTGTTCGTCGGCAAGAACGCCGGCAAGGACTATGAAAGCTACTTCCTGAGCGGTCGCTCCATGCCGTGGTGGCTGCTCGGCACGTCCATGGTCGCCACCACCTTCGCCACCGACACCCCCAACCTCGTGGCGGGGATCGTGCGGCGTGATGGCGTCACGGGGAACTGGGTCTGGTGGGCCTTCCTGCTCACGGGCACGACCACGGTGTTCCTGTTCGCCAAGCTGTGGCGGCGGAGCAACGTCCTGACGGACATCGAATTCTACGAACTGAGGTATTCCGGCAAGCCCGCCGCCTTCCTGCGCGGCTTCCGCGCGATCTACCTCGGGGTGTTCTTCAACGTCCTGATCATGGCCAACGTCACCCTTGCCGCGATCAAGATCGGTGGGGTCCTCCTCGGCCTCACCCCCATGCAGAGCATCCTCATCGCCTCGATCGTGACCGTCGCCTACAGCATGGTTGGCGGTCTCACCGGCGTGCTGCTCACGGACCTTGTCCAGTTCGTCATCGCGATGATCGGATCGGTCTGGGCGGCCCATTTCATCGTCGGATTGCCCGAGATCGGCGGGCTGACATCCCTGGTAAGCCGGCCGGAGGTACAAGCCAAGATGGCCATGCTTCCCGACTTCTCCCAGATCCACAGCGAGTCCTTCCTCGCGCTGTTCCTGCTCCCGCTGCTGGTCCAATGGTGGTCCGCCTATTATCCGGGTGCCGAACCCGGAGGCGGCGGCTACGTCGTCCAACGCGTCCTCGCCGCCCGCTCCGAAGGGCACGCGGTTGGCGCCACCCTCTTCTTCAACGTCATGCACTACGCGCTGCGCCCGTGGCCGTGGATCCTGATCGCCCTGGCGTCGCTCGTGATCTACCCGATGGATCCCCCCGAGCGCATGGCTGCCGCCACCGCCGCCATCGAGAAGGCCGGCGGGCCGGAAAAGGTCGATGAAGCCACGCGTCTCGCTGCACGCGGTGTGACCACGTTGCGTTCGTCGTTCCCAAAGATGCCCGAAAGCCAGATCGCCCATGACCTCGCCTATCCGGCGTTGCTGACGCGGCTTCCGGCCGGACTGCTGGGCATCGTGGTCACGTCGCTCATCGCGGCGTACATGAGCACCATGTCCACCCAGGTGAACTGGGGATCCAGCATCCTCGTCAACGACGTCTACCGCAGGTTCATCAACCCGCAGGCCAGCGAGAACGGCATGGTCTGGGTCGGGCGCTTCGCCACCGTCGGACTCATGGCCGCCGCCTGCGGCGTGGCGCTGATCCTGCAGGATGCCCTCAGTTCCTTTGAACTCCTGCTTCAGGTCGGCGCCGGCACCGGACTCCTCCTGCTGTTGCGCTGGTTCTGGTGGCGGATCAATGCCGCGGCCGAGATCACCGCCATGATCGTCTCGTTCGCCATGGCCGTCCTGTTCTTCCTCTGGAAACGCTACGGCAGCACCCCACCGCCTTCAGGTGCCGGCCAGATGCTCTGGGGCGTCGGCGTCACCACCATTTCCTGGATCCTCGTCGCCATCGTCACCGCACCCACCGACGAATCCACCCTCCGCGAGTTCTACCGCCGCATCCAACCCGGCGGTCCCGGCTGGGCCCGTGTGCTCGGCCGCGCCGAACACGAGCGCATCCAGATCCGGAATCCCGACGTGAAGTCCGACATGACCGTCGGCCTCCTGGCTTCAGCCGCCGCCACCGCCGGGATCTGGTCCCTCATCTTCGCCAGCGGCTACCTGATCTACGGACGGCTGCTGCCCGGCCTTGGAATGGCGGCCATCGCCCTCGTCAGCACCGTCATCGTCGCCGGTTGCTGGAAGCACCTGTCGTTCTCGAAGGACTGAGCCCGGCGCCATTCAAGGCACCCGGACCAGAACCTCTGCGCTGAACATCAAGCGCCGGTCGCCGCGTTCCTCCAGCGTCCTGGACAATGTCCCGATCGTCCGCTCCACCTTGCCGTCCCATAGCGTGAGCGGCGGATTGGCGAGTGTCACCTGGACGCCCTTGTCCAGGTCCGCCATCGCGTCATTCCACAAGACCCGGATCTGCGGCACATCGGACGCCTCAACCGTCACGACGGCCCCGGATCGGCTCGCCACGATCTGTTGCTCGGCCTTGGCGGTTCCCTCCGGCACTCCCAGCCAGTAGAGGCGCGGATGGAGGACGTCGTCCTGGCGCCATGCCACGCGGTCCGGAAGGGGCTTCCGGGTCCGCGCCTCCATCCACGGGATCGCGACCCGATCTTCCATGCCCATCCAATGCGGTTTTCCGGCCGGGATCTTCACGAGGTTCTCGTATCCACCCGGATCGGCCGTGTGCAACGCCTGAAGTTTGGCGCCCCATTCGGCCGCAATGGCATTCCGGCGGTAGGCCGCGTCCAGTTCGCCGACCTGCAAGGCGAAGGGAACGTTGCGAAGACCGAAGGGTTGCGTCTCGTTCGGGTGCCCGGCGCTCATGGCCGCGCCTGCCCACCAATCCGCCATGCGTGGCGCCAACTGGTATACGCCGTCCCCGCCCGCCGAGTAACCCATCAGGTACACCCGGTCCGGGTTCACCCCTTCCAGCGCGACGAAGTTCTCCACCAGACGCGCGAACAAGACGTCGATGTGGGCCTCATGCCAGAGGTTCCAGGTATCCGTTGGCGCCCGGGGGGCCACGTAAATGCCTTCCTGGGGTGCGTAGCCCTTGGCCAAACGGACCTGATTGGTCCACTGGCTGTCGTTCACCCGGGCTGGGGCTCCCCCACCCCCATGCATCGAGATGAACAGGCTGCGACCGCCCGGGGGCGGCACCTCCGCCGAGCCAAAGCGGACCACCTCATAGCGCAGGACCTTGCCCGAAACCTCGATCCGCTTCGCATCCATCTCCGCCTTGCGCGTCCGGCGCAATTCCTCCAGACGGGCCGTCCACAGGAGATCGGCCGCGCGCTCGGCATCCGCCGCGGTCAGGGCCGCCTTCGCGAACGGTTGCTCGGCAATCGGACCCCGGATTCCACGGGCTTCGTCAGCCACGTCCTGAGGCGATCAACGGCCTGTTTCGAGTCGGGCGCATCCGCAGCCTGCAGGCTGCCGCACCACAAGACCGCTGACAACACACCGCCCAGGAACCCGCCGCCCATCGATGATCGACCTCGCATCCGCCGAGGCTTCACGCGCATCGATCCGGCGTCGAGCCTCCGTTCAACCGGGCGGCCATTCCAGCGGGCGTCCCCCCAGCAGATGACAGTGCAGATGGGGCACGGTCTCGCCGCCATCGCGACCGTTGTTGATCACGAGTCGGTAGCCGCCCTCGCTGACGCCCACGCGCCGGGCCACCTCGGGTACCGTCGTCAGGAGATGCCCGAGCAAGGCCGCATCGGAGGCCCCGGCCTCGCCGATCCGTGGGATCAACCGCTTGGGAATGATCAGCACATGCACCGGGGCCTGTGGCTTGATGTCCCGGAAGGCCAGAACCTGATCGTCCTCGTAGACGATGTCCGCCGGGATCTGGCGGGCCACGATCTTCTCAAAAAGCGTCATGCCGAAAGATCCCCCCCAGTACTGAACCCCGCAAGAGGCACGTTGGCTTTCCCTGCCCAGGCCAACACCCGCTCACCGAACCACCAGTCGCGTGTCCCGCTTTCCGGTCTCCCGCAGCCACCACCCACGCAAGGACTCCAGAATGCGCTCCTCGAGGTCCTCGCATTCCTTGGTCCAATGCTTGCGCCCCAACAACTGCTTCACCGCCGGCCGTAGGCCATGGAACTCGACCGCCTTGGGCGCCACCGCCAACTGGTCCCGCAGCAGCGTCCGCAACCGCGGGAAGAAATCGAGTTCCCCCATCTTGCCCGCCGCACAGGCCACCGCGCGCAGGTCCGTGGTCTGGATCACCGATTCCTGCCGGATCTCCCCCTCGCTCCCCTCCGATTCGGAGCCCAGCACCTCCACCGCGTATCCCAATCCCGCCAAAACCCTGCCCAATGCCTCCGCGAATTCACCCAGCGTGATGCGCACCTTCCCCTGCTCCGCCTTGAAAAAGTGCAACACGCCCGCGGCCGCATTCCGCAAGACATCCGGATCCACCTTCGTCCCTGAGCCCCCCACCACCTCAAAGGTCAGGTCCTCCACCGAGCAGGGAATCGCCTCCCCACCCTCCTGCGCCAGCCAGATGCAATCACGTCGAAGCTCGATCATGTCCGATCCTTTCGCTTTCCGTCTCCGGCCTCACCCGCCACCGGAAGTTCCATCTGCCGTTTGTCGGGACGCGGCAACGACGCCAGTCGGGTCGCTTCCTCGACGAAATCCGTAATCTCCTCGAATTGCCGGTAAATGCTGGCGAACCGGATGTAGGCGACCGGGTCCAACGCCCGAAGTTCCCGCATCACCCGTTCCCCGACGGACTGTGCGGGCACCTCCCGCTCATACTCCGCCGCCAACCCTTCCACGATCCGCTCCACGGCATCCGCGATCGCTTGCGCACTGACAGGCCGTTTCTGGCAGGCCCGTTGGATGCCCGTCACGAGCTTCTCCCGGGAGAACGGCTCACGGCGGCCATCCCGTTTGATCACCGTCAGCAGCTCGTGCTCGATCTCCTCGTAGGTCGTGAACCGATGGGTGCACGCAAGGCACTCGCGTCGTCGACGGATGGTCGCTCCCTCTTTCGAGGATCGAGAATCAATCACCCGGTCTTCCTGAGTACCGCACTTTGGACACCTCATGACGCGACAACAACAACCGGCCGTATCTCCCTCTCCGCTACACCACAATCCATTGGGGTGTCAAATGACAGTTATACACAACGCAGCCGCGGGACCCGCCTTGCCACCCTTCCGTGGGGAACGGGCGGTGACATCCTCGTCGCCATTCCAAAGGCTTTCCCAAGGCGACGAGGACGTCACCACCCCGTTCCGCTTGGGACAGTGCCCATCTTCACCCCGGCCTTCCTCCGACCGAGAACGGCGGTTGTTGGCAGGCGCGGAACGTGCTCCCATCGCCACCTGTTCTCCATGGACCTGTCACTCAACACTCATGGGCGCTTCGGGAGGTTCGTCGCGCAGTTCCTCGTCTGCCTGCTGCTGTCCATCGGACTCCGGGGTTTCGCCCAGGACCTCCAACCCCTTCCCATCGGAGCCGACCTCGGTTCTTCCGTGAAGACCGGGACAGACGACTACGACATCACCGGACGCGGCACCGGAATCACGGCAGGCCTGGACCAGCTGATGTTCTCGGGTGCGCTGCGCATCGGCGATTTCGACGTCCAGGTGCGGGTGGCCGACATCACCATTTCCAGTCCCCACGTCCGCGCCGGCCTGATGGCGCGCACCAGCACCAACGTCAACAGCACCTTTGCCGCAGCCTTCGCTTCCAGCGGAACCGCGGGCTGCTTCGCCGAAAGCCGTCTGAACGTCGGCGCAGCCGCCACCCGGGCCTCCGCCACCGGCGGCTTTCCCGCTGCCCCGCCCAACACATGGCTCCGGCTCCGCCGCGTGGGCACCCAGTTCACCTCTTTCGCCTCTGTGGACGGCACCCGCTGGACCCAACTCGGGTCGGCGAGCGTGACCATGCCCACCGAAGCCTGGGTTGGACTCGCCGTTTCCAGCCAGAACCGGAACGTCGCCAGCGCCGCCCGCTTCCAGGATCTGGGGAATACCACCCAGACCACCGAATCCCCCTGGACCCACGTCCGCGAATCCGCCACCCCCTCCAGCCGCCGCACGGGGCTGGTGATTTCCGAGATCCAGTACCGCCCGTCCGGCGACGCCGAGGGCATGGAGTTCATCGAGATCGCCAACCACGGCGACATCTTCCAGGAACTGACCGGCTGGACCCTCGCCGGCGGCGTCCAATACCGCTTCCCGGACGGATTCAGACTCGAAGCCGGTGCCCACGTGGTCGTCGCGGCCACGCCCGCCAACATCACTCCCCTTGCGGGCACCACCCCGGTGCTCGGTCCGTGGTCCGGCAACCTCAACAACGCCGGCGAGGTCCTTGAACTCCGCGACAACATCGGCGCCATCAAGCTCCACATCGAATACTCCCCCAATGCTCCCTGGCCCGTCGCCGCCGACGGCACCGGCCACTCCCTTGTCCTGACCTCCCCGAGTTATGGCGAGGAGGATCCCCGCGCCTGGTCCGCCAGCTGGAGTCGTGGCGGCTCCCCCGGTCGCCGCGATCCCATCTCCGCGGCTCCCCTCGAACCAGTCGTCATCAACGAATTCCTCGCCCACACGGATCCGCCGGCCCTCGACTTCGTCGAACTCTACAACCGCTCCACCGATGCGGTGAACCTCTCCGGCTGGATCCTGACCGACAACATCACGACCAACCGATTCCGCATTCCGGAAGGGACCCTCCTCGCTGCGGGCGAAGCCATCGCCTTCACCGAGACCCAGCTGGGTTTCCGGCTCAGCTCGGCCGGCGAGGACATCCACCTCCTCATGCCCGACGCCTCCCGTGTCGTGGATTCCGTCCGGTTCGGTGGTCAGGAGAACGGGGTTTCGACCGGTCGCCTGCCCAGCGGTTCCACTGCCTTCCGCCGCCTCGAAGTCCCCACGCCCGGCACCCCCAACGGTTCCCTGCACGACGAGGACGTCGTCATCAACGAGATCTTCTTCAACCCGCCCTCGGAGGACGACGAGGACGAGTTCGTCGAACTGCACCACCGCGGCGCCACGCCCGCTCCGCTCACCGGTTGGCGGCTGCGCGGCGGCATCCAGTTCGACTTCCCGCCCGGTCTCACGCTCCAACCCGGCGGGTTCCTCGTGGTTGCCCGCAACCCCGACCGCCTCAAGGCCAACCACCCGACGCTGCCCGCCGCAGCCATTGTTGGAGGCTATTCCGGTTCGCTCGGAAACGGGGGTGATGTCGTCCGTCTTTCCAAACCCGACGAAGTCCGGACCACGAACAACCTCGGCAAGATCGTCATCGATACCATCCACATCACTGTCGGCGAGGTCCGCTTCGTGGACGGCGGCGCCTGGGGCAAGTGGGCCGATGGCGGCGGTTCCAGCCTCGAACTGATCGATCCGGACGCCGATCCCGCGCTCGCGGCGAGCTGGGCCGATTCCGATGAATCGGCCAAGGCCGCGTGGACGACGGTCGAGTGGACCGGGCGCATGGACAACGGATTCTCCGGAAACGGCATCAACCGCCTGCACTTCGGTCTTCTCAACGACGGCGAATGCCTCGTTGACGACATCCAGGTCGTCCGTGGGGCCAGCACCAACTTCCTCCAGAACCCGGGCTTCGAATCCGCCACGCCCGCCTGGGTCCTGGGCGGCAACCACGCCCTCTCGACCATTGCTGCCTCCGCCGCGCGCACCGGCACCCGCGGCCTTCACCTCCGGGCTCAGGGCGGGCTCGACACCGGCATCAATTCCATCCGCGGCATCCTTGGCAACGGCCTCGTTTCCGGCAACGACATCACCATCCGCGCCTCCGTCCGCTGGATCGCCGGCTGGCCCGAACTCCTCTTCCGCCTGCGCGGCAATTTCGCCGACTTCGCCGCACCGCTCTCGATCCCCGCCAACCTGGGAACACCGGGCCAGGTCAACAGCCGCCGCGTTCCCAACGCCGGCCCCGCCATCTACGACGTCGCGCACACCCCCGCCCTTCCCCGCGCCAACGAGACCGTGCTCATCACCGCACGCGCCTCCGATCCCGACGCAGTCACCGGACTTTCCGTGCGCTCACGCATCGATCCAGCCATCACGATCAGCCAGGTCGCCATGCGCGATGACGGCCAGGAGGGAGATGCAGTCGCCGGTGACGGCCTCTTCACGGCGCGCATCACCGGCCGCGCCACCGGACAACTCATGGCGTTCACCATCGCCGCCACGGATGGTTCCGGTGCCACGTCGGCATGGCCCCGCAACGCCCCCGAGGACGAGGGACTCATCCGCTGGGGCGACACGATCAACTTCGGCACCTTCCCGCACGTCCATCTCTGGGCACTGGCGTCCCAGCGCAATGCCACCGGCGGCACCGCCCTCAACAACGCTTACCGCCGTTGCACCCTCGTGTACGGGAACACCCGCGTGATCTACAATGCCGTGTTCCGCGACAAGGGTAGTCCCTTCCACAGCGGCAGCGGTGACCTCACCGCCCGCACCCCCGACGACGAGAAGCTCCACGGCGTCAGTGAACGCCTCTTCTCCAAGACCGGCAACGGCGGCACCGAAGACACCGCCCTCCGTGGTCGCGTGTCCTCGTGGATTGCCTCGCAGATGGGCGTTCCCTCCCTCAGCGGCAAATACCAGTTCCTCTACGTCAACGGCACCAGCTTCGCGAACCTCGTCGAAGACCAGGAGGAACCCGACCACCGCTACGCCGAGCACCACCAACCCGACAACGTCGACGGCGACCTCTACAAGATCTCCATCTGGTTCGAGTTCAGCGACGGCAACACCCAGTTCAACGCCACCCAGGCGACCATGGAGCAGTTCCTGTCCAACAATCAGTTCAAGCTCGCACGCTACCGATGGAACTGGGAGCGCCGCGCCCAGCAGTTCCCCGAGAGCAATTATCAGACGATCTTCGACCTCGTCACCGTGCTCAACTCCGCCGCCGACGCCGGCTTCGTCGACCGCGTCCTCCAGCAGGCCGACGTCGACCAGTGGATGCACGTCTTCGCCTTCCACCGGGTCACCGGCAACTGGGACTCGTGGACGTACAATGTCGGCCAGAACATGTACCTCTACCGGCAGCCCGGACGCGGCGCGATCCTGTTGCCGTGGGACATCGACTTCGTCCTCGGGCTCGGCGAAGGCACCGGCGCGGCCCTCTGGGGCGGGCAGGACCCGGTCATGAACACCCGCTTCTTCAACAACCCCGCTTTCCGCCGCATGCTCTGGCGCGCCCTCTCCCGCGCCGCCGAAGGCCCCATGCAGGCCCAGAACTTCGGGCCCGTCATCGATGCCTACCGCGCTGCCCAGCTCCAGAACAACGTCACCGGCATCTCCGGGACCGCCTCCATCACCAACTACCTCAACGGCCGTCGGACCTATATCCAGAACCAGTACCGCACGGCGGACGCCGCCAACTTCGCCATCACCTCCAATGGCGGGAACGATTTCACTGCCGGCGCTCCCACGGTCACCCTCACCGGCACCGCTCCGTTCCGCGTCGCCACCATCGCCGTCAATGGAGTCTCCCTGCCCGTCACCTGGACCGGCTTCACCACCTTCTCCATCAACGTCCCCCTCACCGGCGCCACCAACGACCTCCGTCTCGTCGGCCTCGACCGCAACGGCCAACCCCTCGCCGACATCGACACCGTCCGCGTCCTCTACCCGGGCGCCATCCCGCAATCCCGCGACTGGGTCGTCATCAACGAAATCCACTATAACCCGGACATCCCCGGCACGTCCTTCATCGAACTCCACAACCGCAACACCACCGTCCCCTTCAATCTCGCCGGCTTCCGCCTCGACGGCATCGGCTACACCTTTCCCACCAACGCCACCATCGCCGCCAACGGTTACCTTGTCCTCGCCGCGGATCGAGCTGCCTTCGCCGCCGCCTTCGGATTCGGCGTCGCCGTCTTCGATGAGTTCAGCGGGAACCTCGACAACGACGGCGAACGCCTGCGCCTCGTTCCCGCCAATTCCGAAGTTACCTTCAGCGACGTCCGATACCTCGACCGCACGCCTTGGCCGGCCACCGCCGATGGCTTCGGCCCGTCACTCCAGTTGATCGACCCCGCACTCGACACCCGGCGTCCCGCCAACTGGGCCGTGACCGCCACGAACGCGCCCAACCGTGTCACCCCAGGGGCCGTCAACGCCACCCGCACCGCCCTCCCCGAGTTTCCGAGCGTCTGGATCAACGAGGTCGTCCCGGAACCCGCCGCCCCGATCCTCGACAACGCCGGCGAACCGTCGCCGTACATCGAACTCTTCAACGACGGTCCTGTCTCCACCACACTCACCGGCCTGTTCCTCTCGGACACCTTCGACACCCCCAACCGCTGGCCATTCCCCGGCGGCCTTTCCATCCCCGCCGGCGGTTTCCTCCGCATCTGGCTGGACGGCGAACCCGCCGAGACCGCGCCCGGCCACCTCCACACCAGCTTCCGGCTGCCCGCCGGTTCCGGCCGCGTGGTCCTCTCCCGTCTCCAGGGCAGCCCCGCCGTTCCTGCCATCCTCGACTGGGTCGATTACTCCGCCCTGCCGCCCGGCCGCGGATTCGGCTCGATCCCCGACGGCAATCCCTACGCCCGCCGCCCCCTCTACGGGATCACACCCGCCGGCACCAACGACCCGTCCGTGCCCGAGCTCGATGTCGTCATCAACGAGTTCCTCGCCCAGAACACCACCGGCATCACCGATCCCGCCGATGGCGACTTCGAGGACTGGATCGAACTCCACAACTTCGGCACCGCTCCCGCGGATCTCTCCGGCTACTTCCTCACGGACAACCTCACCAACCGGACCGCCTCCATCCTGCCGCCCGGTACCGTCATCCCCGCCGGCGGTTTCCTGCTCGTCTGGGCCGATGGCGAAACCGGCCAGACCGACGTGACCAACCGGCAGTTCCACGCCGGGTTCAGCCTCTCCCGCAATGGCGAACAGGTGGGTCTCTTCGCCCCCGATGGTTCCCTCATCGACGGCCACACCTTCGGCACCCAGACCAACAACATCTCCACCGGCCGTTACCCGGACGGCCCCGATGGCCAGTGGGTCGCCCTCGAAGCGCCGTCGCCCGGGATCTTCAATTTCGTCCCCGGTGGAAACCTCCCACCGTGGTTCACCACGATGCCTCTCCGGGTCATCCCCGAGGAAACCCCGTGGACCCTCCAGATCCTCGCCACGGATCCCGACCCCGGCCAGACACTCCACTATTCCCTCGGGACCGACGCCCCCTCCGGAGTGGACATCCACCCGACCACCGGCCTGTTGACGTGGTCACCCACGGAAACGCAGGGACCCAGCCTCTTCACCTTCACCGTCCGCGCCACCGATTCCGGCACGCCTCCCCGCACCGGCAGCCTCCGTCTGCAGGTGCAGGTCACCGAAGCCAATCGCGTCCCGGTGATCGCCCTCCTGCCCGCGGAAACCATCGGTGAAGGCGCCCTCCTCAACGTCAACGTCGCCGCCGCCACGTCGGATCCGGACCTGCCTCCGCAATCCCTGACCTACGCGCTCATCGGATTCATTCCCGACGGCGCATCCATCGATCCAACGACCGGTCGCCTGTCCTGGATCCCCATCGAATCCCAAGGACCGGGCCTTTTCGAACTCACCGTCCAGGTCACCGACAGCGGCCTTCCCCCGGCATCCACGACCCGCGTGTTCCAGGTCCGCGTGGACGAGGTCGACAATCCCCCTACCTTTGCCCAACCCGCCCCCCAGGACGTCGACGAGGGTTCCCAACTCGTCATGACGCTCGCAGCGTCCGATCCCGACGGCGCCGCCGTCCGATACTCGTTGCAGAACGAACCACCCGCCGGCCTGACCCTCGATCCGGTCACCGGCGAGATCCGCTGGACCCCGACCGAGGAACAGGGCCCGGGAACGTACCCGCTGATCGTCCGCGCCACCGAGCAATCGACCCTCGCGCAAACCGCCCAGGCCACGTTCTCCATCCTCGTCCGCGAGGCCAATACCACACCCACCCTCGCGCCATTGCCCAGGCTCACGCGCTTCGAAGGCGACGTCATCGAACTCACCGCCGTTGCCGCCGACACCGACCTGCCGCCGCAGCCCCTCACCTTCGCCATCGACGGAACCCCGGCGGGCAAGCCCTCGATCGATCCCACAACCGGCAGCCTTCGCTGGGAACTTCCCGCCGACTCCGGCGCCACCAACCTCTCGCTCACCGTGCGTGTCAGCGACGACGTTTTCCCGCCGTTGCAGGCGACCCGCACCCTCGAAGTCCGGGTGCTCCCCCGCTTCAGGATCGTCCTCTCGGAAATCATGAACCGCCCCGCGGTCAACGGAGCCGCCTATGTCGAACTCCTCAACGCTTCCGGCGTCACCGCGTGGGATCTCTCCGGCGCCCGGCTCGTGGGACGCGCGTTCACCCACACCTTTCCAGCGGGCACCCTCCTCCGACCCGGGACCTCCCTGTGCGTCGTCGCCAACACGACCGCGTTCCGCAACGCCTACGGAACCACACCCGCGATCTCTGGCCCCTGGTCCGGTACCATCGGTACGGATGGCGACGACCTCCAACTGATCGCCGCCTCCGGTGAACTCCTCGATCGCGTGATCTTCACCACCGGTGCCCCGTGGCCCGAGCAACCCGCCCAGGGGGGCATCGCCCTCCAACTCATCGATCCCACCAAGGACAACGCCCGCGCCGGCAACTGGTCCGCGGTCGCCGCCTTCACCGGCCCCCGACAACCCGTGGCCTACACCTCCGTCTGGCGTTACCTCGACTCCGGCGCCCCCATCGGCGAATGGACCGCCCTCAACTTCGATGACAGCGGGTGGCGTTCCGGAGGAGGGCTCCTCTTCAACGAGGCCGCCACGCTTCCAGCCCCCAAGACCACCCAGATCACCCTGGGCCAACGCAGCTACTTCTTCCGGACCACGTTCGTCCTGCCGGCACTCCCGCAGAACGCGACCCTCTCCCTGTCCCACATCATCGACGATGGCGCCGTGTTCCATCTCAACGGCACGGAGCTGACCCGGTTCAACTTCGCCGCGTCCACGGTTGTCACCCCGACCAGTTTGGCCGAGACGGGCGTCGGCGATGCGGTCGTCACCGGCCCCCTCACCTTGCCGGCCTCCCTCCTCCGACAGGGCACCAACGTCCTTGCCGTCCAGGTCCACCAGAACAACACCGGCAGCTCGGACATCGTCTTCGGTGCCCAACTCGACATCGTCGGCGGCACCGTCGCCAGCCTCTCGCCCGGCGCCCCCAACAACGTGGCCGGCAGCCTTCCGTCCTTCCCGGCCGTCTTCATCAGCGAACTCGCACCCGTGGCCGGAACCCTGCGCGACGCCGCAGGCGATGCCGAACCCTGGATCGAACTCCTCAACGCCGGCACCACCGATGAACCGCTCACCGGCTGGACCCTCGCTGCCTCCGGCGCGCCCAACCCCTGGACGTTCCCGACCGGATCCATCCTCCGCGCCGGCGAGCGTCGGCTCCTCTTCCTCGACGGCGAAACCTCGGAAGGAACCCCGACCGAATGGCACGCCGCCCTCCGTCCCGCCGCTGCCAACGGTTGGATCTCCCTCGCACGCCCCGCCGCCAACGGCTCCGGCATCGTGGACTTCGTCACCTACAGCACTCCCGTCGCAGGCCGCGCCCTCACGAGTTTCCCTGAAGGCCAACCCTTCCAGCGTGACTGGCTCACCCCCACCCCGGGTACCCGCAATCCAGCCCCTGTGGTCGAGGCTCCCGTGCTGAGCGCCGTGCTCGCCCCCGATGGCCTCGTGCTCCGCTGGCAGGGAGTCTCCGGCAACCGCTACCGCCTCGAAGCCGCGGCTTCCCTCGGGACCCCGTGGACCACCCTCCAGAACTTCATCGGCAATGGCGCCCCCATCGAGGTCTCGCTTCCGTCCACCCCCACCGACCTCCAGTTCTACCGCCTCATCGCCGAGTGACCGCAGTCCCGGTAACCGCAGGGGCCGGGGCGGCGACGTCCACGTCGCCCCATCCCCAAGCCCCTCCCCACGGCGATGAGGACATCACCTCCCCGTTCCCGGGTCGGGGCATGATCCACCCCGCCAACTTGAAACTTTGAAATCCCACACCCACGCCCCACTCTCCCTGCCGTGAATCCCGCGGATCAATATGTGGAACGGGTCGTCGACCTCCTCGACCCCAGCCTCAACCGTCTCCACAACCTCTCCCTCGACGAAGCCCGCGCCCGCGTCCTCTCCGGCGATCCCGATGCCGTCCGCACCATCGACGGTTCCTTCGCCATCCTCGCACGCAACGGCAAGACCGTCCGCATGGCCCGTTCCCTCGACCGCCCCATGCGGTACTTCCTCGCCAAGCGCCACGAAGGCCCCGCGCTGATCGTCGCCGACCGCATGGACGCCATCCGCGCCCAACTCGAACGCGAGGGCCTCGCCGACCAGTTCCATCCCAGCTACACCCGGATGGTCCCGGCCCATTATGTCGTCGAGATCCAGCTTCTCGGCTGCCCGGATCCCGACCCCGTCTACACCCGCTACTTCACCCCGGAACGGAATTCCCAACCCGCCGACCTCGACGTGATCGGCGCGCGCTACATCGGCGCCCTCGCCGATGAAGTCGCCAAGTGGGTCACCTCGGTCCCGGCGAACGAACCCATCGGCGTCGCCTTCAGCGGCGGCATCGATTCCGGCGCCGTCTTCCTCACGACCTACCACGTCCTCCGCAAGCTCGGGATCAGCCCGTCCCGCCTCAAGGCCTTCACCCTCGACTTCGGGGACGGTCCCGACGGCCGGCAGGCCCGCGAGTTCCTCCAACACCTGAACCTCGGCCTGTTCCTCGAAACCATCCCGGCCAGCCTCGATGACATCGACCCCGCCGAGACCGTCCGCACCATCGAGGATTACAAGCCCCTCGACGTCGAATGCGCCGCCATGGGACTCGCCCTCTGCCGCGGCATCCGGAAGCGCTACCCGGACTGGAAGCTCCTCCTCGACGGCGACGGCGGCGACGAGAACCTCAAGGACTACCCCATCGAGGAAAACTCCGAACTCACCATCCGCAGCGTCGTCCACAACCTCATGCTCTACCACGAAGGCTGGGGCGTGGGCCGCATCAAGCACAGCCTGACCTACAGCGGCGGACTCAGCCGCGGTTATGTCCGCACGTACGCTCCGGCGCGCCAGGTAGGCTTCGACGCCTTCAGTCCCTTCACCCGTCCCTCGGTGATCAACGTCAGCGAAGGCATCCCGTTCATCGACCTCACGCAGTACGACGTCCCCACACTCTACTCGCTCAAGGGCGAGGTCGTGCGCCGCGGTGTGAAGGCCGTCACCGGTCTCGACATGCCGATCTTCGAGAAGCGCCGCTTCCAGCACGGCGCCCTGCCCAAGGAAACGCTCCGCCAACGCCTGCCCGCCCAGGAGGCCGTCTATCGGCGCCGGTTCCTCAGCCTCTACGCCTGACGCGCCAGCGAAGCCGGCCCTCCAGTCCATGACACTCTTCTCCGACCTCGCCCTATCCGGCCCCGCCCAATCCCTCCTGCGGGAAGGCGTCCGCCCGCACACACTGCTCGAGGCGCGCCGTCCGACCGCGTCCGTCCTCGCCAAGGCGGAACTCGATCCCGCCTTCCTCGATGCCGAGGTCGCCTTCGGCCAACCCGACCTCGACGCCATCCGTGCGTCCACCCAACTCCGCTGGATCCACCTCACCAGCGCCGGCTACACCCGCTACGACACCCCGACGTTCCGGGATCTCGCCCGCGAACGTGGACTCGTCGTCACCAACAGCTCCCACGTCTACGCGCAGCCCTGCGCCGAGCACGTGTTCGCCTTCCTGATGGCGCAGTCGCGTTGCCTACCCGCGCAACTCGCCTCCTCGACACCCAACGGTTCCGCCGAATGGCTCCACCTGCGGGCGATCCCACGGTCCCCCCGCGGCCAGCACGTCCTCATCCTCGGATTCGGGACCATTGCCCGGCACCTGCTCCCCATGCTGGCCCCGTTCCAGATGCGGATCACCGCCCTCCGCCGGAACCCACGGGGCGATGAAGGCGTGCCCACGGTCACCCCAAACCAACTCGCGGCGCTGCTTCCCGAAGTCGACCACGTCATCAACATCCTCCCGGACAACGCCGACTCCCGCGGTTTCATCGACGCCGCCTTCCTCGCCGCCCTGCGTCCCGGCGCCGTCTATTACAACATCGGCCGCGGCACCACGACCGACCAGGCCGCGCTCGATCAGGCCCTCCGTTCCGGCCACCTCGGCGCGGCGTGGCTCGATGTCACCGACCCGGAACCCCTCCCCGCGGACCATCCCCTCCGGTCCGCCCCCAACTGCTTCATCACCCCCCACACCGCGGGCGGACATCACGGTGAAGCCGAGGCACTCGTCCGCCACTTCCTCGCCAACCTCGAACGTTTCGCCTCAGGCCGAAGCCTCCGCGATGTGGTCATCGGGCCGTGACTGGCGACTCCTTCCCCAGCCTCCTGACGTCAGCTGCTACGTTCGTAGCCGACGAGGTCACGAGGCGGTGGTCCAAGGGCTCTTCCTCAGCCTCCTGACGTCAGCTGCTACGTTCGTAGCCGACGAGGTCACGTCCTGATTAAAGTAGTCACCGCAGGGTCCTGACGCCTGAACCTGGAAAAGGCTGTTGAAACCGCCGATGACGCAGATGACGCAGATAATCAGAAGCTTGGATCAGACGTGCCAAGCACCCTCAAGGTGAGGTTTCAACCAGCGTCCAGTGCTCGCGTTTCTGCCCTCCTATCCGCGCAATCGGCGACATCTGCGGTTAAATGAACTGCCGGTTTTGGGCTGAAGTCAGCGGTTGTTCTTGTTGGGACGCATCCCCCCGGACATGCATCCCGCGCCCGCCCTCGCCGCAACGCGGCGCACGGCGATAGCCCTGGGTGGAGCGGAGCGGAACCCCGGGTCACCCCCACCGCATGACACCTCGCCCCAACGGGGCGAACGATGGCCCTACCCACCCTGTTCCGTGTGCCCTTTCAGGGCGCAGAGTTCGTTGTCTGGCGTGGGACCCGGGGTTCCACCCCGAGCTTTCACCGGTTGCCCCTTCGGGGCACGTGGACTGGCAACCCACTCCGCCCTATCCCACGTACAACGCCTGACGCAGTTCGTGCACGAGCACGCTCGTCACCGGGTACCGACGTTCCATGTCCTTCTCGAGGCAACGCAGGATGATCCGCTCCAGATCCGCAGGAATGTCGCCGTTCAACATGCGCGGGGTGGAAAACTCCGAACGGTCCAACTGCCGTTTCAACACCAGATCCGCCGTATCCCCCGGAAACGGCTTCCGGAAGGTCAGCAACTCATACGCCGTCACCCCGAACGCCCACAGGTCCGCCCGATGATCCACCGGCTGCCGCAACAACTGTTCCGGCGCCATGTACTGCGGGGTCCCCGGATTGCGGTCGAGCTTCCGAGGCGGGTTCGGGATCGGCTGGGCCAGGTCAAAATCCACCAGCCGGATGCTGCCGTTGCGTGTCATCACCACGTTCTCCGGCTTGAAATCCAGGTGCATGAACCCGTGGTCATGCAGGTGTTCCAGCGCCTCCGCCAGGTCGATCAGCACCTGGGCGATGTTCTCGGACAGCACCGGGTCGTTCGCCGCCATCCGCAGCTTCAGGTTCTCACCCTCCACGTACTCCATCACCAGCGCCAACTCCCCATCGAGCTTCCCGTGCTCCACGTATCCAATGACGCACGGATGCGGCGGCAACTGCTGCAACACCTCCGCTCCCGTCAGGAACCGCTTCCGCTCCGTGAATGCCAGCAGGCTGTTGTTCAGCATCAGACGCACGGCCACGGACTGGCCCCCGTCGTCGGTTGCCAGCCAGATCTCGGACATCCCCCCTGCATTGATCCGCTCATGCAGGGTGTATCGCCCCAATCGTGTCCCAGGTTCAGCCATGTATGCGAAAAACGCTCCGGTGGGTAGCAAACGCCGGGCCATCAGCGCAAATGACTTCGCCCAGAATTAGGCGTTGACCCCACCCCCTCCCACGCCTTTCATTGCCCCTAATGGATTCACTTCGGGCATTCCGACTTACCAGCCTTTCGCTGCTTTCCGGCAGCGGGGCGGTCGGGGCTTGATCTGAACCTTCTCGGATTTCGTTCCCCATCGCCGCGCCGGCGGTGGGGTTTTTGTTTTCCGCAGTGCCCCAGCGCGAGCGCGACCGGGATCGGGTCCCAACCGCACGAGCCATGCAGAATCCTGCTTCCGCAAAATACCGTCCGTTCCCGCCGATCCACTTGCCGGATCGGCAATGGCCCAACCGCGTCCTGACCGCCCCGCCCATCTGGTGCAGCGTCGACCTCCGGGACGGCAACCAGGCCCTGGCGGTCCCGATGAACGTCTCCCAGAAGCTCGAGATGTTCGATGCCCTCGTGCGCTGCGGGTTCAAGGAGATCGAGGTCGGCTTCCCAGCCGCCTCCAACACTGAGTTCGCCTTCATGCGCCGTCTCATCGAGGAGAAGCGCATCCCCGACGACGTCACCATCCAGGTGCTCGTCCAGGCCCGTGAGGACCTGATCGAGCGGACCGTCGAATCCCTCGTCGGCGCCAAGAACGCGATCATCCATCTCTACAACTCCACCTCGCCCGCCCAGCGCCGCGTCGTGTTCGGCCTCGAGAAGCCGGAGATCGTCGCCATCGCCCGCCGCGGCACGCGTTGGGTCCGCGAACGCGCCCACCGTCTCCCCGGCACCAACCTCCGGTTCCAGTATTCGCCCGAGAGCTTCTCCGCCACCGAGGTCGAGTTCGCCCTCGAGATCTGCGAGGCCGTCATCGACGAGTGGCAGCCCACCCCCGAGAAGCCCATCATCCTGAACCTCCCCGACACCGTGGAGGTCGCGATGCCCAACGTGTACGCCGACCAGGTTGAGTGGTTCATCCGCCACCTGCGCAACCCGGCCCTGGCCATCATCTCGCTCCACACCCACAACGACCGCGGCACCGGCGTCGCCGCCACCGAACTCGGCCTGCTCGCCGGCGCCCATCGCGTCGAGGGCACCCTCTTCGGCAATGGCGAACGCACCGGCAACCTCGACGTCGTCATCGTCGCCCTCAACCTCTACATGCACGGGATCGATCCCGGCCTGAACCTCTCCGACCTCAACGCCCTGCGCCACGTCTACGAGCGGTGCACCGGCATGACGATCCCACCGCGGCAACCCTACGCCGGCGAACTCGTCTTCACCGCGTTCTCCGGCTCCCACCAGGACGCCATCCGCAAGGGTCTCCGCGAACGCGAGGCCTCCAACGAAAAAGGTCTCTCGCCCTTCTGGGACGTCCCCTACCTCACCGTCGACCCCACCGACCTCGGCCGCGAATACTACGAGGTCATCCGCGTCAACGGCCAGTCCGGCAAGGGAGGCGTCGCCTACCTCCTCGAAACCGAGTTCGGGATCGAACTGCCCAAGGACATGCAGCGGGAGTTTGGCCCCATCGCCAACGATGAGGTCGACCGCCTCGGCCGCGAGGTCCGCGGTCCCGAGCTCCGCGGCATGTTCTGGGCGGAGTACATCCACCGCTCCAGCCCCTACCAACTCCTCGGCTTCGAGACCGAGGGTCGCGACGGCACCGTCCGCTGCCGCGCCCGCGTGAATGTCCGCGGCACCGAACAAACCCTCGAAGGCCAGGGCAACGGTCCGATCGCCGCCTTCGTCCACGCGCTGATCGCAGGTGGGGTTCCGAAGTTCGAGGTCGTCCATTACGCCGAACACGCCCTGTCCTCCGGCGAGGAAGCCAGCGCCATCGCCTACATCCAGGTCCGCCTTGCCGAAGGTCGGACCCGCTGGGGCGCGGGCGTCGACACCAGCATCGAGCTCGCTTCCATCAAGGCCGTCCTGAGCGCCCTCAACCGCTCCTGAGCCCATGTTCCCGGCCCGTCGCCCCCGCCGGCTTCGTCAATCCGAAGCCATCCGAGAGCTGGCGTGTGAGGTTCGGCTCCACCCCTCGAACCTCATCGCACCCCTCTTCGTCCAGGAGGGCGACGGGCCGCCCACGGCCGTCGGGTCCATGCCCGGCGTCTCCCGCCTTTCCATCCCCGACCTCGCCCGCGAGGCCGCCGAACTCGCCGCACTCGGCATCCGCGGCATCGCCCTCTTCCCCGTCACGCCGCCACACCTCAAGAACCCGGAGGGCTCCGAAGCCCTCAACCCCGACTGCCTCGTCCTGCGCGCGGTCGCCGCCGTCCGCCAGGCGGCTCCCGGTCTCGTCCAGTTCACCGACATCGCCCTCGACCCCTACACCTCCCACGGCCACGACGGCGTCCTCACGCCCGACGGCCGCGATGTCGACAACGACGCCACCGTCGCGATCCTCGCACGCATGGCTGTCCTGCATGGGCAGGCCGGCGTCGATTTCGTCGCCCCCAGCGACATGATGGATGGTCGGGTCCACGCCATCCGCACCGCCCTCGACGCCGCGCATCTCGGCCGCACGGGGATCCTCGCCTACAGCGCCAAGTTCGCCTCCGCCTTCTACGGTCCCTTCCGCGAAGCCGTGGGCAGCGCCCAGGCCGCCGGCACCACCGGCCTCGACAAGCGCACCTACCAACTCAATCCCGCCAACCCCCGCGAGGCCATCGCCGACGCCCTCCTCGACGAGCAGGAAGGAGCCGATGCCCTCATGGTGAAACCTGCCGGCCCTTACCTCGACATCCTCCATCAGCTCCGGCAATCCACCCGGCTTCCCATCGCCGCCTACCAGGTCTCCGGCGAATACGCCCAGATCCACGCCGCCGCCCGACTCGGCTGGCTCGACTACACCCGCGCCCGCAACGAATCCCTCCTCGCCATCCGCCGCGCCGGCGCCGACTGGATCCTCACCTACTTCGCCCGTGAAATGGCGAAGGCGCTGCAAGTTTGAAGTTTCAAGATTCAAGTTTGAAGCCCACGTAGCAGACGAGGTCACGAGGCTGTGGAAGGACAGTTCGAAGTTTTCAGTTTCAAGTTTCAAGTCGGAGACCGCCCCCACGTAGCAGACGAGGTCACGAGGCTGGTCTGAAGGGAGTTCCCAGCCCCCAGCACCTCAGCCTCCTCACGTCGTCTGCTACGATCGTAGTCGACGAGGTCACGAGGCGATGAACAAACCAACTCCCCACCCAAACTCAAAACTCTCCCTGTCGGTTTCCCTCAAACCTGCTCTCATCCCATCCATGGCACTGATTGACTGCCCGGAATGCCGGAAACCCGTCTCCTCCGAAGCCCGCGCCTGCCCCGGTTGCGGTTATCCCGTGGTCGAGAAGCTCAAACCGGCCACCCCCACCCAATCCACCTCCGGCCCGCGCGAACCCATCGCCGTCGTCCATCCCTCGTGGTGGGGCTACTTCTGGTACTGGTTCTTCTTCTTCCTCATCGTCCCACCCTTCATCGCCTGGGTGAAACGCAGCGCCACCGTCCTCCGCATCTACCGCGACCGCATCACCATCGAACGCGGCCTCTTCTCGAAGTGCTACCAGGACTATCACCCCAAGGACATCCGCTCCATCGACGTCGACCAGACCTTCTTCGGACGCATCCTGGGCATCGGCGACATCACCCTCTCCACCGCCGCCAGCTCCGAAGGCACCGAGATCCTCCTCTCCATCCCTGACCCCCAGGCCGTCCGCGAACTCATCCTCGCCCAACGCGGAAACCAATAACGACCTCACAGCCCGTGCAAGGCCATCCCCCGGTTGCCGGTCGACAGAGCCTGCACTGCAGATAGACTCACCCCATGAACACGCCCGATTGGGAACGGCTCACCCTCAACCCGCTGGTGATGGGAGGGAAGCCCTGCATCCGCGGAACCCGGGTCACCGTCGGAACCCTTGTCGGATTGGTGGCCAGCGGCGTCTCCGCACCCGAGATCTTGAATCTGTACCCTTACCTCACGACAGCGGACATTCAGACCGCACTCGCCTACGCGGCCTGGCGCACCGAGGAACGCGAAGTCCCCCTCCAGATTCCCGCATGAGGCTGGTCGTCGACGTGAACCTTGCCCCGGCTTAGGGCCCATTCCTGATCGCGGCGGGTCACGATGCGATCCATTGGCGGGACATCGGAGCACTGGATGCCCCGGATTCCGAAATCGCTGACTGGGCCAGACGCGAGGACCGGGTCGTCCTCACCCACGACCTCGACTATGGAACCTTGCTTGCGGTAACCCGAGCAACGGGCCTAAGCGTTATCCAGATGCGTGTCGAGGACGTCCGGCCCGCTACGGTTGGCCCTGCTCTCCTCGCGGCCATTCAAGCGATCGAGAAGGACATCGCCTCAGGATTCCTCGCAACCGTCGACCCTCGTCGGCATCGAATCACCGTTCTTCCTTTGCGAAGTTGATCCGCAGAATCTTCAAACTCCTGCCGAGCGCGCCAACCGGCCCAACCCCACACTCAACCCAGCCACGCCGGCGCCCCGCCCCCTTCACAACCCCTTGACCAACGTCGCCGGGATCACCGCGCGCGGTGCAAACCCCGCGCGGCGCATGTACTCGCACCATTCCTCGCCGTGCTCGGCAATCCGGGTTCCATAGCGGACCGACGCCACCACGTGCGCCAATTCATGGCAGAGGGTCTCACGGAGCAACTCCTCGTTCTCATCCAGCAGCAGCACGCCATTGAGCGA
This sequence comes from Limisphaerales bacterium, assembly GCA_965283655.1. GTDB lineage: Bacteria > Verrucomicrobiota > Verrucomicrobiia > Limisphaerales > UBA9464 > UBA6176. The sequence goes on from CBDIPJ010000006.1 coordinate 222,880, forward strand.
GATCTGGAGCGACCTCAGGTCGCAGAGTCCCAGCACCCCGCCCAGTTCGTCGGAGAACCCGATCTCCACGTCGCGCATCAGCCGCGACAAGCCCCACAACGAAGCCCACCGCTGGGCCTCGCTGAAGAGCCGGTCCAGCTTCCGATGCATCCGTTCCTCGTCTTGTCGCGCGCGCACCCAGACTCCCTCGGCCATCCGGATTCCCACGTCAACTGGATCCCTGAAAACAGCGTTTCATTCGGCCACCAACCCATCGACTTTACCACCCAGCCAGAACATCCTGTCCGACGATTCCCGCAACGACATGGCGCGCGCATTCCAGCCCGGTTCCAGGCCATCCACCCGATGGCTTGCACTGGCGATCCTACTGATCGCCGGCTTTTCGCACGCCCACGCATCGGTCGATTACACCACCCAGATCCGGCCCCTGCTTCAGGAACGCTGCTTCTCATGTCACGGGGCCCTCCAGCAGAAGTCCAACCTCCGCCTCGACACCGTCGAACTCATGCGCCGTGGCGGGAAATCCGGTCCCGTGATCGTTCCCGGCAAGCCCGACGCCAGCCCCATCCTGGAGCGTGTCGCCACCGCGGATCCCGAGGATCGGATGCCGCCCGAGCACGAAGGCCAACCCTACTCGCCGGCACAGGTCGCACAGCTCCGGGAGTGGATCGGCGCGGGCGCCCCGGCCCCCTCCAATGAACGCCCCGAGCCCGATCCCCGGGATCACTGGGCCTTCCGGCCACGCACGCGTCCCGAGGTCCCGCGCCCTTCCACCCCGGACACGACCCGACTGCACAATCCGATCGACGCCTTCCTCGAACACGCCCGCGAATCCCGCCAACTCACGCCTCAACCCGAGGCACCGCGTGCCCTGTTGATCCGGCGTCTCTATCTCGACCTCATCGGCCTGCCTCCTACCGAGACCGAACGCACCGCACTCCTCGCCGACGCCACACCGGATTGGTACGAACGGCTCGTGGACCGACTCCTCGACGATCCACGCCACGGCGAACGCTGGGCACGCCACTGGATGGACATCTGGCGCTACAGCGATCCCTGGGGCCTCGGCGACCAGCACCGCAACAGCCAGAAGCACCTCTGGCACTGGCGCGATTGGATCGTCGAATCGCTCAACCGCGACCTGCCCTACGACGAGATGCTCCGGCTGATGCTCGCCGCGGACGAACTTCATCCCAACGAACCCGACCGCCTCCGCGCCACCGGCTTCCTCGCGAGGAACTATTTCCTCTTCAACCGCAACCAGTGGATGGACGAAACCGTCGAGCACGTCGGCAAGGGTCTCCTCGGGATCACGCTCAACTGCGCAAAGTGCCACGACCACAAATACGACCCCTTTCACCAGACCGATTACTACCGTCTCCGCGCCGTCTTCGAACCGTACCACGCACGCCTCGACGTGCTCCCCGGCGAACCCGATCTCGACCGGGACGGCCTGCCCCGCGTCTATGACCGCACGCTGGAGACCCCGACCTGGCGCTTCGTCCGCGGTCAGGAGAACGCGCCGGACAAGTCAGCCCCGATGCCACCCGGCGTTCCGGCGCTCTTCACCTTCGCCCCCTTCGAGGTCCGTCCCGTTTCCCTCCCGCCCGAGGCCTGGCAACCCGAGCGCCAGCCGTGGGTCTTCGAGGCGCATCTTCGTGCCGCCTCCAACCGCATGGAAACCGCCCGGGTCCGCCGCAACGAGACCCGCGCCCGCCTCGGCACCCACACGAATGCCGAACCCCAGGTCGAGCTCCGCATCGCCGAATCCCAACTTGCCGTCGCCGAACTCGACCTTGTTGCCGTCACCCGCCGCGCCGCCGCCCAGCGCGAGCAATGGCACGATGGCGCCAACACCCGGTCCTCCCGTCGCGATGCCGTGATGGCCGAGCGACAGCTCACCGTCGCCCGCCAGCAACTCAGCCTCGACGAAACCGAACTCCGGCTTCTCCGCGCTGCCGCCGACAAGAAGGACGCGCTCTCCAAGGAACTCGCCACCGCACGCGTAAAGCTCGCCGAACTCACCCAGACCGCCGCCACGGAACCCGGCACCGACGCCACCTTCACGCCGCTTTCGGGTGCCGCGTGGACCGCCACGCGATTCCTCGATTCCACCAAGGACGACCCCGCCGTGGAATTCCCCCGCAGCAGCACCGGCCGTCGCACCGCCCTCGCCCGCTGGATCACGGACCCACGGAACCCGCTCACCGCCCGGGTCGCGGTGAACCATCTCTGGAACCGTCACCTCGGCGCGCCGCTCGCTCCAGTGGTCTTCGACCTCGGACGCAAGTCCGGCACACCCCCACACGCCGCCTTGATCGACTGGCTCGCCTCCGAACTTGTCGATCACGGCTGGAGTCTGCGCCACCTCCACCGCCTCATCGTGACCTCCGCCGCGTACCGGATGGATTCATCGATCCGCGCAGCCGGCGACACCGCCGCCCGCGATCCTGACAACCAGTTCTGGTGGCGGCGCACGCCCCTTCGGCTGGAAGGCCAGGTCGTCCGCGATGCCATCCTCGTACTCGCGGGCGATCTCGAATCCCAGCGCGGCGGCCCGCCGGTCGTACCGTCGGCCCAGGAAAGTTCCCACCGCCGCAGCCTGTACTTCTACCACTCCAACAACGACCGGAACCTCTTCCTCACCACCTTCGACGAGGCGCTCGTGAAGGAATGTTACCGCCGCGAGCAAAGCATCGTGCCCCAACAATCGCTCGCGCTCCTCAACAGCCGTCTCGTTGGCGATGCCGCCCCGCGGATCGCCGCACGCCTCACCGTCCAATCTCCCGCCGCGACCGACGACGACTTCATCCGCCAGGCCTTCCGCGAGTTGCTGGGCACGGATCCCTCGGAGGCCGAACTTTCCGAATGCCGGCTGTCCCTCGATCAATGGCGACAAGGCATCGGCCCCGCCCCGAACACACCTTCCAACGATCGCGCCCGTTCCAACCTGATCTGGGCACTCCTCAACCACGGCGACTTCGTCACCCTGAGATGACTCCCTTCAACCGCCGCACCTTCCTCGCCGATCTCGGCATGGGCTTCACCGGCCTCGCCCTGGGCTCGCTCCTGCAACGCGACGCCCGCGCCTCCGCCCCGGGCGCATGGAGCCCGCCCGATGGCCAGCCCCACTTCGCACCCAAGGCCCGGAGCGTCATCTGGCTCTTCATGAATGGCGGCGTGTCGCACATGGAAAGCTTCGACCCGAAGCCCATGCTCACGAAGTACGCCGGCAAGACGATCGCCGAGACCCCGTTCGCCGAAACGCAGGACCCAAAGAAACTCGCCCTCGAACGTCTCGTCGTCCCCGACGCCAACGGCAACCAGCGCAACACGCTCTACCCGCTCCAGGTCGGGTACCGACGCCACGGCCAGAGCGGCATCGAGATCAGCGATTGGTTCCCTCACATCGCCCATCACGCCGACAAGCTCGCCATCGTCCGGTCCATGTGGACCACCGACAGCAACCACGGCGCCCAGACCCAGTTCCATTCCGGTCGCCACCAGAACGACGGCGATTTCCCGAACCTCGGCGCGTGGGTCCACTACGGTCTCGGCTCGCTCAACGAGAACCTGCCGCAGTTCATCTCCATCGGCACCCGCGAGTACTGGAACAAGCGCGACGGCCATTACCTCGGCCCGGCCCACGATGCCGTTCCGCTCCGCATTGATCCGGCCAATCCCCTCGACTTCAGCCGCCCGGAACGCGCCCTCTCGTCCGACGAACAACGCACCGGCCTCGGCCTGATCCGACGCCTCAACGAACTCCGTGGCATCGAATACCCCGGCGATCCCGCCGTTGCCGCACGCATCGCCGCCTACGAACTCGCCTACCGGATGCAGACCTCGGTGCCCGACATCGTCGACTTCTCCCGCGAGTCCGCCGAGACCCGCGCGCTCTACGGGATGGACCTGCCCCATTGCCGCGAGTTCGGCACCCAACTGCTTGCCGCGCGTCGACTCGTCGAACGCGGCGTCCGCTTCATCCAGATCCAGCACGGCGGTGGCGGCGCCGGCGCCTGGGATGCCCACTCCGGTCTCAAGTCCAACCACGAAGGACTCTCACGCGCCGTCGATCAACCCATCGGCGGCCTCCTCACCGACCTCGACCGACGCGGCCTCCTCGACGAGACCCTCGTCGTCTTCGCCACCGAGTTCGGTCGGACCCCGGGATCCCAGGGCAGCGATGGACGCGATCACCACATCTTCGGCTTCAGCGTCTGGATGGCCGGAGGCGGACTCAAACGTGGCGTCGTCCACGGCGCCACCGACGAGATCGGCTTCCACGCCTCCCAGGATCGCCACTACGTCACCGACATCCACGCCACCATCCTCCACCAACTCGGCCTCGATTCACGCCGCCTCGAAATCCCCGGCCGCAAGCGCCTCGACATCGACCACGGCCGCCCCATCCACGCCATCATCGCTTAGGGAGTTTCCAGATCCCCCACGTAGCAGACGAGGTAACGAGGCTGTGGATGAATGAAGTTCCCAGTCCCCAGATTCCAGCTCCCAGAACCTCAGCCTCCTGACGTCGTCTGCTACCCTCCCTCACGTAGCAGACGAGGTAACGAGGCTGTGGATGAATGAAGCTCCCAGTCGCCATTCCTCAGCTCCCAGAATCGTGCTGCTCCCGTCGAATCCCAACGGGATTCTGGCGCCGAGCCCAGGGTTGCCGAGCTTGCGAGGCTACCCTGGGTCTCCGTCCCGTCCGATCCCAACCGCAACGCGGTTGTGGCCTCCCGATTCCCTAGCGAGAACCCTCCCTCGCCGCCTTCCGCTTGATCATCGTCACCTTGTAGACCGCACCCGTCTTGTCATAGGTCGTCCACTCTCCGACCTGTTCCCCCGCCTCGAAATGCCCCGACCGCAGCTTCGTCCCATCCTTGCGGAACCACTCCCAATACCCCGACGGCTGCCCGTCCAACATCGGCCCGCGCGCCCAGAGCGTGCCATCCTTGTGGTATTGCAGATGCTCCGTCTCGACTGCGGTCCTGGTTCCCATTCTGTGTTCCGCTTTGCCCAAGACCAGCTTCCACCGCAAGCGCTGTTTTGCCCCATCCCGAACGGGGTGGCGACGTCCTCGTCGCCATTCCAGAGCCTTTCCCTGGGCGCTGAGGACATTGCCGGACCGGACCCTCAACCCCGCATCGTAGCTGCCGAGGTCACGAGGCAGACCCGGATGAGTCCGAAGTCTTCAGTTTCAAGATTCAAGGTGTGCCGGCTTCAAACTTGAATCTTCAATCTTGAAACTTCCCCCCACCCCCGTGGACTTGCCCAACCGACCGCACGAGCGTAGTTGCTTCCTGTGGCGACACGCGAATCCGCGCAGCCCATGAACGGAGAGCACGCATCATGAATCAACAAGCCATCAACGAAACCGAGTGGAAGGACGCCTCCAACTGGACCGGTCCGCAATGGTTGTCCGTCTACTTCAGCAAACGCGACTCGCGTGTCTGGGTGCCCAAGCAGATCCCCGCCCTCGGATGGACCCTGAATCTGGGACAACGCGCAGGAGTGTTCTGGATGACCGCCTTTGTCATCGGTCTGCCCCTCTCCGTCCTCGCGATCTTTGTCTTCGCCGCGAACGGTCGCTGACCGCAACAGGCATCGCTGCGCTCGCGACTTCCGGGTACGCGGTTGACAGCCCGAGGCATCTTCGATGGCATCGATCCATGCGAACGGCTCGCTCCCATCAACCGCTCAACCACCCATCCCGAACCCCATGATCTTCGTATGGCGCGGTGCCGGCATCCTTGTGTTGGTAGTCACCCTTGGAATGCTCCTCGCCGTGCAACTGGGCGTGAACCGCGTCCTTCAGGATCCAACCTACTACCAGACCCACGGCTGGCCGAAGCTGCTGGCGTTCGTGCTCTCTGCAGTAGCCGTCTTCCTCATCGACCGATACTCAAACCTGAGATTGGGCGGCAACTCCCCGGAACCGGCTCCTGACAAACCACCCGCGCCCAAGCCGAGCCACTCCTTGTTCTTCATCCCGATGAAGTTCTGGTCGATCATCTTGGTCGCAATCGGTGTGTACTGTCTCTTCTAGGTCTGAGGCTTCGACCTTGCCCGTCGTACCAACCCCAGCTGTGGAAGCAAACCCCGTGGAACTGTCACCCAGCCTCACGAAACACCTGCATATCCGGGAGGGATGTTGTTACCCGGACTGGCCGGCGATCTGGAATGAGATCGAAGAATGCGCTCCCGAGGCGGACCGTCACTACCTCTGGAAGGCCGTGGTTCTGGCGTGGGTCGCACAGGTTCAGGTGCATCTCGGGGAGAAGTACGTGACCTGGGAGACGGACCGGTTCCTGTACGTTTCCGACGCGGCCGTCGAGGTCGTCCAGGATGCCGACAAGACCTGTACCACCGCGGTCCATCGGATCGAAGCCAGTCTCGCAAGTCTTCCAGCCGACCCGTTCCACGGCAATTCCAAACAGATCGTCCTGATCTTCTCGGACATCGACGCCTACTGCCGATACATCGCCTTCTTTCACCCCGAAGGGGAGTTTCCCATGTCCGGCGGGGTCTGCCTGGATCGAAGCGGGTATCCGCACATCGCCATTCCTGCGAAGGATCAATCCACGGACCAGCTGGCCTTGGCTCACGAGTTGACCCACCTCTGGGTGTCCCACCTGCCCTTGCCCCTATGGCTGAACGAAGCGTTGGCCATGCGGATGGAGCAGATCGTCTGCGGACAGCAGGCCCTGCAACTCGATCGGGAAATCCTCGAACGTCATTCCAACCACTGGAATGAGGAGACCATCCAGGAGTTCTGGACCGGTGCGTCCTGGCAGATCCCCGGGGAAAGCCACGAACTCAGCTACGCGCTCGCCCAACTGCTCTGGCTGAAGATCGAGACCGTACTCGCTCCGCCCCGGCCAAAGCTCGTCGAGTTCATTGCCCAGGCGACAGGCGAGGACGCCGGCGAATCCGCCTTCCAGGAACAGTTCGACGCCAGCCTCGGCGACCTGGTCGCCTCGATCCTCGGAGAGGGAAGCTGGTCGCCTGCACCCGAGGCGTGGGGGATCCCCGGCGTCTCGGACTCCGCCGAATCCAGCCCCAGCTGAACCCGATGCCTTCCCCAGCGTGATGACCACGTGGCCCCTGCCCGTCCCGTCCCGCCAACGCAACCCCGGCACCCTTGACTCCCTCGGGTGCCCCGACATTGTCCCCATATGACAGAGTGGTCTCAATGTCCCGGAATCGAACGGATCCCGGAGGTCTGCGGAGGTGCCTGGAAGTTCCGTGGAAGCCGGGTGCCTGTTGCGGCCTTGTTCCAGAACCTCGAGAGCGGAGCCACGATCTCGGAGTTTCTGGAATGGTTTCCCGGAGTCGAACGATCTCAGGTGGAGAGCGTCCTGGAGTTCACGAACAGAATCTGAGCGATCGACGGATCGCTATCATCGTCCTCAGGTCAACCAGTTGGCCACGCATCCGGTGTATTGCTGAGGGAATCGCTCAACAGATCCTTGCAGCGCAGGCGGGAATGTATGTCGAGATCGACATCCCGTGAGTCTCGCCATCGTGCTTTGTTTTCTGTGAGGTCGGTCACAATAGGTGAGTTGAGACGCAGAGGGGGAGATCACACTTCGCCTGCTCTCCTTTGAGCCTGAAAACAGCGGTTTGATCCGCAGATTGCGCAGATGACGCAGATCATCAGGAGGTTGGATCAGGGCGGGCCATGCGCCTGCAAGGTGATGTATCCACAAGCGTCTGGTGCTCGCGTTTCTGACCCTCTATCTGCGCAATCGGCGCCATCTGCGGATAAATGAACTGCCGATTCTAGGTTGAGGCTTGGCGGCTTTTCCGTTTCCTCCCGCAGAGCTCCGGCATGGGGTATAGAACACGGACACCCCAAGGCGGGCAAAAGGTACGGAGCACCGATTCCCACCCCTTCGCGTGAAACAATCGCCAGCCCCCCGGAAAATCCCTTGCCAGCCCATACTCACACCTGTAATCCAACCTCAACACGCACACTTGTAATCCAACACAGCCCGACCATCGCCTCAATCTCCCCGCCATGAAGAAGCCCGTCCCCCGCATCTCCGACACCGAATGGGAAGTCATGCGCGCCGTCTGGTCCGGCCACCCCGCCACCGCCGGTGAGATCGCCGATCGCCTCGCCCAGTCCGACCCCTCGTGGCATCCCAAGACCACCCGCACCCTCCTGGGCCGACTCGTCGAAAAGGGCGCCCTCACCTACACCGTCGACGGCCGCATCTTCCTCTATCGCCCCCTGGTCACCGAACAGGAGTGCATCGCCGCCGCCTCCACATCCTTTCTTGAACGCGTCTTCGGCGGTGCGCTCCAACCGATGCTCGCCCACTTCGTCGAACGCGAGTCCCTCTCGCCCGAAGAAGTCCGCGAACTCGAACAGATCTTGGCCCGCCGCAAGAACCGCCGCTGACCCATACCCTTCCATCTCTGCAATCCATGAAACCTGTAAGCAACGAGTCTGGCTTTCATCTATCCGCAGATGGCGCCGATAGCGCAGATCTCCACAGGATAATGCCAGGATCCAACACCGACCTGAGCCCGACTCTGAGCGCGCCAAACCAACCTCTTCTGGTTTCCGGATCATCTGCGCCATCTGCGGATGCAACCACACGCCTGCACCTTAAAACCGTGGCCCCATGAATGCCCTCCACCACCTCGCGATGCTCTCCGCCCAGGTCGCCGTCCAGGCCCTTTTGGCGTTCGTCCTCCTCCGCTTCCTCCACGCCTGGCTGACCCCGCGCGCCCGCTGCTGGATCTGGGGACTCGTCGTCCTGCGGCTCTGCCTCCCCATCTCCCTCGACGCCCCCTTCTCCCTCTTCAACCTGCTGAAGCCAGCCCTCACCGCGCGTCCGCCCGCACCACTCCCGGCACCCCTGAAACCAGTGCAGCACGCAACGACGCCTACTGCCCCGCGCCCGCTCCTTCCCCAATCAATCCCAGCCCCATTCCCGGCCACCGCGCCACTCCCGCCCAGTGCAACCAGGGACGTCGCACCTCCCGTCCAGACATTCACCCCGACCGTTGCAACGCCCCCATCCGCTCCCATCCCGTGGTCCCGCATCGCATTCCTGATCTGGGCCGCGGGAGCCATTGCCCTGTTGGCTCGCACCGCATGGCTCGCCCTGCGCATGCACCGCACCGTTGCCTCGGGAACACCGTCCGCATCGCACACCCTCGCCGCCGCTCTCGATCAGGCCCGGCACCTGACCGGCGTGCGCACCCCGATCCGCATCGTTGATTTGCCCGGCATCGATTCCCCCGCGCTCTACGGATTCCTTCGCCCCACCCTCCTGGTTCCACCCGATCTCGAGCGGATCCTCGAAACCTCCCAACTCCGTCACGTGCTCCTCCACGAATGCGCGCACGTCCGTCGGCGTGACATTGCCCTCAACTGGTTGATGGCCGTCCTCCAGGCACTGCACTGGTTCAACCCAGCCGTGTGGCTGGCTTTCGCCCGACTCCGCGCCGAGCGCGAACTCGCCTGCGACGAGATCGCACTCGAAGCCTCCGGCAAGGATGAGGGCGAAGCCTACGGCCGGACGCTCCTGCACCTGCTGTCCTCGTGGTCCCACGAAACCCCGCTCCCCACGCCCGGGGCCATCGGACTCCTCGAACGTCACGGCGACCTGCGCCGCCGCCTGCGGCACATCGCCGACTTCCGTCCCGGCCGCCGACTGGGCATTCCCACCGCACTCTTCATCGCGCTGGCCGGCGCCGTGACCTTGACCGACGCCCAGTCGCCTTCCACCGCCACGACCAACAACCCGGCCGCCGCCGCGAACCCCACCAATCTCCCGCCCGTGCTTCCGCTGCGGTACACCAACGCCTTCGCTGAACCCGAGAACAAGGACCTCCGTTCCGGCGGCAACTGGGCCAAGGCCCCGCGCGGCTCCAATGTCCTTGGCGGCGTCCACTTCGAGGTCGATGGACTCATCCAGCTCTCGAGCAAATCTTCGGTGGGCAGCAAGCGTGACTTCCGCGAATTCGTCACCCTTCCCGCCCCCACCAACCGTTACGGATCCGTCCACCTGCTCGCCGCGACCGCCTGGTCTACCGAACCCAACCGCCGCGTCGCCGACGTCGTCTGGCGCTACGCGGACGGCACCTCCAAGCGGAGTCCGATCCTCTACACCGGCCACGTGCGCGACTGGTGGCGGCGACCGTTCGAGGAACCCCATCACGTCTTCTCGAAGTTCGCCAAGTGCGCCGTGATCTGGTCCTCGCCCGACTCCGTGAAGAACAAGGCGGCATTGCGCGCCTATCGCGTGACGCTCGCCAACCCCGAACCCGCGAAACCCGTGGCCTTCCTCCAGCTGCAAAGCGCCATGGAGAACGCCTCGTTGATGGTGCTCGCCGTCTCGCTCGATCCGCTGGAAGCCGGCAAACGGCCGGATGCCTCACCCGACCTCGAACCCGAGGACCCGAAGTGGACGCGCCATCTCGGCGTCACCCTCATCGACGCCGGCACGTCCAACGTGATCGGCGGAGCCAAGGTGAAGGCAACGGTCGCTTCGGCCGGCTACTCCGGTTCCCGCGATTATACCGCCAATGGCAGTGGCACTGCCGATGTCCTGCTTCCCGACGACGCCGTGACCGGGGTCACCATCGAGGCGTCCGCGAAGGATTACAGTCCCACCAAGCATCGTTTTGAGTTCTCCGGGACCAACCCTGTCCCCGCTTTCGTCACGGTGCGACTCCACGGCGGTGCGACCTTTGGCGGCATCGTCCTGAACAAGGCCGGCAATCCCGTCGAAGGGGTCGAGGTCGAGGTGTACCGGTTCTGGACCGGGAGCGATGCGATGGACAAGCCAGGCGAGGATACGGGATTCGGAAACAAGCGGACGCGGACGGGTACCGACGGTCGGTGGGAGGTGAGTTCGATTCCCAAGAACCGCTTCAACCGGATCGGAATCTCCTTCAACCACGACGAGTACGTCCGCGCTTCCATCGGCGGCATTTCGCAGGATCCAGGCGTCGAGACCGCCCTGCTGGAAAAGCGCCATGAGATGCGTCTCGTGCCGGCGCTCTCCGTCTCCGGAGTTGTCCTGAACCCGGATGGACAGCCCGTCCCCAACGCCGAGGTGCGCGTCGGCCAACGCTTTTCGGGCAACACGAAGGAAGGCACGACGGATGCCGCCGGGCGGTTCCGAATCGGCGGACAGAAGATGGGTGAAACCATCGTCAGCGCGCGGGCCAAGGGCCTGGGTGCCGTCGCCGAGAAGATCACCGTCACCGCGAACACTCCCGAGATCACCCTGACCCTGAAGCCGGCCCGGCTCTTCAGCGGCGTGGTGACCGACGCCGACAACCAGCCTCTCGCCGACGTCTGGCTCTCCGTCGACACCGTGCACGGACCGGACAGCAATGAGCTCCTGAATGAGTTAACGGAATTCAGTACACGCACCGCCGCCGATGGCACCTGGAGCTGGGACTCCGGACCGGACTTCGAAATGCAGTTCCGATTCCAGAAGGATGGGTACGCCGGAAAATCCGGGATCAAGATCAAGCCCGACGAATCTGCCACGGTCGTGATGAACAAGCCTCGCGAGGTCGAGGGCGTCGTCATCGACGCCGAATCTGGCGAACCGGTGAAGGAATTCCGTCTGGAGCCGCGCGGCACCTGGTGGTCCAACGGCGACGCCCTCAGTTTCTCGGACGAGAACGGGCGCTTCACGTTTTCGATCGGCCAAGATCACTACGACAAGTTCCACATCACCTCGCCCACCCACGAACCCGTGGATGAACCCATCCCGGCCGCCGTCAACGGCGTGATCCAGATGACCATCCGGCTCAAACCGGCCGCGGACTGGTCCGGGGTCGTGGTCGATGCCGCTGGAAAGCCCGTCGCCGGAGCCACCGTGGCCCTGACCAGCATGCAGGAAAACGTCATGCTCCAGGGCGACCGGCTCGAATCCTGGCGCGAGGGAGGAGTGGTGGTCACCGGCGCTGACGGCTCCTTCAAGCTCACCCCAGCCCAGAATCCCGCAGGTGTCGCCGCTGCGGCCCCGTCCGGCTTCGGCTTCATGAAGGTCGAGGAATTCCAGCAGACGCGCCGGATCCGACTGCTGCCATTCGGGGCCGTGGAAGGCACCTACCGCGGCCGGGTGGACGACGACGGGGGCGCACGGCTTTCGCTCCAACTCTTCAATGGATCCGGCGGAGGCTATGTCGGCATCTCCGGGAACTGGGGCGGATTGCAGAACCCAACGCCGGGTGGAACGCGGTTCAGCTTCGCCAAGGTCCCCGCCGGAAGCCATCAACTGATCCGGATGATCCAGGCCGGTGCCAACTCCTGGTCTCACCAACCGCTCAAGGACATCGTCATCGAACCCGGCCAAACCACCACCGTCGACATTGACGTCGAAGGGAGCCGGGTCACGGGCCGACTACTTCTGGGAGAAGCGGCGAACGTCCCGGGCATCCAGTGGCATGTGAACGTTTCCACGGCATCGCGATGGAAGCCGAACCCCTCCATGTCCTCCGAGGAGATCCAGAAGATGGTTGAGGATCCCGAGTTCCAGAAGGCCATGCAGCGGATCCGACACTACCAATGCCAGGTCCGGCCGGACGGCACCTTTGAAGCTCAGGACGTCCCGAACGGTGCCTACGACCTGACCGCCACGGGCTTCGTGATCAAGGACGGACAACCCAGCCAATCGTGGAATGCCCACAAACCCTTCACCATCCCGGAAGGCACCCCCACCGACAGCGTCCTCGACCTCGGCGCAATCCCGCTGACCCCAGCGCCGGTGCCAGGAAAATAGGGGAAGCCCCGGCAACAGGGACCTAACCGTACCCCCAGAGATCAGACCCCAGGTGCGGAGCACCGACAGACGATAGCCCACAGCGTGAGCTGTGGGTTATCGTCCGGTATGGACCCGAGCCCCGGAGGGGCGGCAGAGCCCAAGCCCGACACTGTCCCCTGAAGCGAGCTTCAGAACCTTCCTCCACCCCTCAGCGAGAGATTCATCCCGTTCCGTGAGCTGCAGCAAAACACTGTGCTCGCGCAGAGGCGCAGGGACGCAGAGAAGACAGCCCGCCTTCGTTCATCGTCTTCGAGGCTTCGGGGCTTTGCGGCTTTTCCTTTTCCTCCCCCAGAGGGCCGGCAAGAGCTGCAGCTCACGGACTCCCAGAGATCAGACCCCAGGTGCGGAGCACCGACAGACGATAGCCCACAGCGTGAGCTGTGGGTTATCGTCCGGTATGGACCCGAGCCCCGGAGGGGCGGCAGAGCCCAAGCCCGACACTGTCCCCTGAAGCGAGCTTCAGAACCTTCCTCCACCCCTCAGCGCGAGATTCATCCCGTTCCGTGGGAGGCAGCAAAACACTGGGCTCGCGCAGAGGCGCAGGGACGCAGAGAGGACAGCCCGCCTTCGTTCATCGTCTTCGAGGCTTCGGGGCTTTGCGGCTTTTCCTTTTCCTCCCCCAGAGGGCCGGCAAGAGCTGCAGCTCACGGACTCCCAGAGATCAGACCCCAGGTGCGGAGCACCGACAGACGATAGCCCACAGCGTGAGCTGTGGGTTATCGTCCGGTATGGACCCGAGCCCCGGAGGGGCGGCAGAGCCCAAGCCCGACCCTATCCCCTGAAGCGAGCTTCAGAACCTTCCTCCACGCCTCAGTGCGAGCATCATCCCGTTCCGTGGGAGGCAGCAAAACACTGGGCTCGCGCAGAGGCGTAGGGACGCAGAGAAGACAGGCCGCCTTCGTTCATCGTTTTCTTCGCGTCTTCGCGGCTTTGCGGCTTTTCCTTTTCCTCCCCCAGAGGACCGGCAAGAGCTGCAGAACACGGACTCCCAGAGATCGGGCACCAGGTGCGGAGCACCGACAGACGATAGCCCACAGCGTGAGCTGTGGGTTATCGTCCGGTATGGACCCGAGCCCCGGAGGGGCGGCAGAACCACCAGCCCAACCCTGTCCCCTGAAGCGAGATTCATCCCGTTCCGTGGACGGCAACAAAAACACTTTGCTCGCGCAGAGGCGCAGGGACGCAGAGAGGACAGCCCGCCTTCGTTCATCGTCTTCTTCGCGCCTTCGCGTCTTCGCGTGCGGTTCCCTTCAATCCGGCTTGTGCCTCACGCGAAGCCGCGAAGGCGACGAAGAGTTCCCGGGCAGGGTACCGTCCGTCTCCTTTCCCTCCGCCGCGGACCCGCCCCGAAAGTCCATCCTGTCATCCTGCCATCCTGTCTGCCCGCCTTATGCCAAATGACACTGTTATCCACGCGTCACTTGTGGCGTTTTGTATTCACATTTTGGTTTTACGCGCCATTAGTGACGCTTTAGAGATAGTTTTTATTGCGCCATTAACGGCGTTTTGATTTGAAACCAGAACCCAAAGCGCCACCTTTGGCACATGAATCTCTCCGCCCACCTCACCGATGGGGCCCTGCTTGAGCTGATCGGGTCGCGGCTGGCCCAACGACGCTTGTCGAAGAATCTGACCCAGGGCCAGCTCGCCGAGCAGTCAGGCCTGGGTCTCCGGACGGTGCAACGACTGGAGTTGGGGGCGTCGGCGACGCAGCTGTCCGGCTTCATGCGGGTTTGCCGCGTGCTCGGCCTGCTGGACCGGTTGGACACCCTCATTCCGGAGGAAGCCACAAGCCCGATGGCGCAGCTGAAACAGGCAGGCCGTCGACGTCGGCGGGCCACGGGCAGGAAGGCCGCTTCAGGCGAGTCGAAGACGTGGACTTGGGGTGAACCCGCATGATCGCCGAGGTGCAACTCTGGGGTCGGACCATCGGCGCGGTGGCGCTCGACGAAGGCCGGGACGTGGCGCGGTTCCAGTATGACCCCAACTTCGCGCGCAGTGGGATCCAGCTATCGCCACTGACGATGCCGTTGACGCCGGAGGTCCATGAATTCCCTGCCCTGCCGCGGAACACCTTTCACGGCCTGCCGGGGCTCCTGGCGGACTCCCTGCCGGACAAGTTCGGCAATGCACTGATCAATGCCTGGCTGGCGACGCAGGGCCGGACACCAGAGAGCTTCAACGCCGTTGAGCGACTCTGCTACACGGGCTCGCGCGGAATGGGCGCGCTGGAGTTCGCCCCGGCCCTCGGCCCGAAGGCGCGCAAGGCGTCGAAGATCGAGGTCGACGCCCTGGTTCGCCTGGCGGGCGAGGTGTTGACCAATCGGGGAAATCTCCTGGGCCACTTCCACGAAGCAGGGAAAGAACAGGCGCTGCGCGACATCCTGAGCGTCGGCACGTCCGCCGGCGGCGCCCGGGCCAAGGCGGTGATCGCCTGGAATCGCATGACCAACGAGGTCCGCTCCGGACAGGTCCCGGCAGGCGACGGGTTCGACTACTGGCTCCTGAAATTCGACGGGGTGGCAGGCAACAAGGACAAGGAACTGGAAGACCCAAAGGGCTTCGGGGCGATCGAGTTTGCCTATCACCGGATGGCGATCGCGGCGGGCATCACCATGACCGAGTGCCGCCTGTTGGAGGAGAACGGTCGACGTCACTTCATGACGCGGCGCTTTGACCGTCTGTCCGGCGGTTCAAAGTTGCACATGCAGTCGCTCTGCGCGCTGGCACACTTCGATTTCAATCAAGCCGGCGTGTACTCCTACGAGCAGGCCCTGCTCACCATCCGCCAGCTCGAGCTCCCGATGTCGGCCGTGGAGGAACAGTTCCGCAGGATGGCCTTCAACATCGTGGCCCGGAACCAGGACGACCACGTCAAGAACATCGCCTTCCTCATGAACAAGGAGGGCGAATGGTCTCTCGCGCCGGCCTTTGACGTGACCTACAGCTACAATCCGGCCGGCCCCTGGACCGCGACGCACCAGATGACGCTGAACGGCAAACGGGACGACTTCTCGCAGGCTGACCTCGAGGCCTGCGCGAAGGCCGCAGGAATGAAACGCGGACGCGCCAAGGCGATCCTTGAGGAGGTTCAGGCCGCCGTCGAACGCTGGCCGGAGTTCGCCGCGGAATCAGAACTCACCAACGCCTGGCGAAACACCATCCAGAAGACCCACCGTCTGATCCTCCCAAAGGCCTGAGAACGGGCCGAACCCGTCCATCCGACCATCCCGTGATCCTGTCTCCCCCTCTAAGGTCACCCTATGGAGCACCCCTCAATAGCGCGTATCCCCCTTCCACGCATACATCTCGTAGTGCGCCTTCCCCACTCGCATCATCAACGGTCTCGATCAGGATCTTGAATGTGCGGTGTGAATGCGTAACGACGAATCCAAAGACCGCTCCAACAATCTCAGGGGGACAGTCTCGTGGAACCATCACGAAGACCCGGTGGACCCCAGCCATCAGGTACACCTTCTCGCAAGCATACCCCTTCTCCTTCAACATCGTCGCCAGAGCCAATGAGATCCGGTGGACCTTTGCTCTCATCCCAGAGCTCGGAATCCCATTCTCCCATCCTGGTGGTGCATTATCTATGGCGGTCTTCATACTTATCAAAACGAGGTTGGTTTGAGCCCAGGAGAATCTGACGGAAAGGGTAGCGTGATTCCGGTTCGGGCAGCCCGAACTTGTTAGCCGTAGCACCTAATTCATCTTGAGTCTGCCTCGCTCCAGTAGCCATCAAGTGCGCCGAGAATGTGAGGACGGTCAGACTGATAATCCCCGTCGTCGAGGATGTGCAGAAGAAACGCTCTGACTGCTTGGCGCTGACCGAGGGAAAGCAGGCGGAAGTAGTGGTCTTCGCGGCAGGTCTGAGTAAGGCAGAATGCCATGTCGTTGCCGTATTCGCCGCGCAAGTCAGCGATAAGGTATGCTGGTAAGTGAAACCTCATGCCCTCGGCGTCGAAGAAGCTGAGGCTGCTGTAGCATTGCCGCAGCGCCGCCGTAGGGATGCGGCGCCAATCATCCTTTTCGTCCTTTGCACGGTAGGCTGCAAGGGTCTCAGCGTCTGCGTAGTCGTCGAGACCCTGCGCCTCCTGGAGACCAATGCCACCGCCAAGCGTCACTCCAGAGAAGGCGGCTTCGATAGTGCGACAGAGTTCCTGAGCTGCTGGCCATCGTTTCGATTGAAGTTCTGCCCTCGCAATTGTGGTGGAGTCGATGCCGTCAGCCTTCATTTTGGCGATGTCCGCTCGAGTCGGATACTTCATGGCTCGGTTTTAGGAAGCGTGTTGCGACGGCTATGTCAGCGACGGTAGCCAGCCACCGGTGGGGTTGATTTTGTATCCGGCCTCAACAGCTGGATACCGTTCAAAGGAGCGCCGGGTTGGAGGGAGTGGCCCCGATGCACTCGGATTCGCAGCATGTTGATCTCGACCGATTTTTAGGCCACTGGAAAATCATAACTCAATCCATACCGCTCATATCAAAAGTCAAAACCGCAAACGCCACGAAAGCCAGCCATAATCCACTATATGCACCAGCCGCAACCGCCAACCACCTGACGGGGCTGAAACGCAAACCTCGGGTGGTCCAAAGAAAAGCAATGCTGGCAGGAAAGCACAGAACCACAGCCAGCAATTGTGTGATGCTTACCGGACCAGTACGGAAACCAAAATGCCCTGCAATATGAATGATCGGAATACAGCCGAGCGCGTAAAAGCCCGAGGCCAGAAACAACCATCTCGATGATGCTGCAATACTCATGGCGCGCAGTGGCCTAACGATCAGTGAGGTGGACGCCGGGCCGGGGCGTGGAAATGAAACCAGCTCGCAATCCCGGCGTTCCTTGGAGCCTCCGGTTCGGCATCCCCTTGGCTCGCCTCATCCCCGGATCAGGGATGAGTGAACGCCCCAACCACCGCGTCACGCTGCGACCTCGCAATAGGCCGCCCGGGATCGCGGCTCGGGCACCGGGCAATCCGAAAGCCGCAACCCCTCGATGTGGAACTCGATTGCATCATGCATCTCGAACTCAACCTCCTCCCGGGTGCGCCCAGTAGCCACGCAACCCGGCAAGTCCGGGGAGTAAGCCGAGAAGCCCGTCCCGGTCTCCTCGATGATGATGAGATATCGGCTCATTTCAGTCCTAATTGTTTGAAATGCCGATTTCTTCGGCAACACGGTCATAACGTGGGCAGTGAACAAACAAGCAATCCGACGAAGCTGGTGAGCAACCCATAAACCCCCAGTCGTCGGTGCCACCGAAGGGTGAGCAGAGAAACCAAGAACAAAGTCACGCTCGTCACCAACGTCGCGGCAAGAGGGATCCCATGCATCACTCCTTGTATCAGCTGGCGTCGAGCCTCTCCCCACAGGATCGCTATCGAGAGAGTCAAACAGGCCGCCATCAATACCCGCGCAATCACGAGCACAAATTCCCGAATCGGTTGAGGGGCGTCACTCATCGCAAATCGGTTTCGTCGAAAGTCAGCGACGGGAGCCAGCCATCCGAACCGTCCGCATCGCCACTCGGCGTGCCGTCTGGTGCCCGTTCGCTGGACCGGATGGTCCGACCTCCTTCAGCAGTAACCGAAGAATAGTCCGATGCTCAAGACTGCCAATGAGACCTCTCATAAGTCTGTTTTCGACAGGATGGACAGGATGCTTTTGGGATTCGTCGTGATCCGCAATCATCCTGTCATCCTGTCTGAGTTGAGAAGTGAGTTTCCTGTCTCGGATCTCGGTTTCTGGGTTGTCGAAAGCAAAGGTCAGCGACGGGAGCCAGCCATCCCAACCGTCCGCATCGCCACTCGGCGTGCCGGCTGGCGCCGTTCGATCGACCGTCTGGTTCGCTTCCCAATGAAATGAATCCCCCAGCAGGTAGCACATAAGGACTGGGAGCAGAAATACACACCGAGCCGCTGAGTTCGCGGAGAATGGACAGCAGCCATGGATGCAGGGCGAGTCACCGCTCGACGCAGGGTTCCCAACGGGGAAAAATGAGTGACCAGCCTCCCTCTCCGCGCTCTCCGCGGCTCCGCGTGAAACTTCCGCCGTCATCATGGGAGTGGTGCATCCGTGGCTGTGACCTGCTCGACCATATCCGCGCTCAAATAGGTGATGCTCGCGAAAAGTCTGCCGGACTCGCCTGTGGCAAGTGCTGGCAACTCTGTGCTTCCGGTCATGAGTGTCTCCTGCTGAGTGAGCGCAACCGAAGCTCCGCGTCCGCCGCACGCAACCAAGTCACCACGGCGCACACAAGTCTTGGTGTGAAGGGATGCGGTCGGGTCGGTGAATCTGAATCCTGCCGACTGATCAAATGTGAGACTGCCGACGATACGAACTGGCGTGGCCACACTGCGAACAGTAACCGTGGCGGTGATACCAGTCGTCGTGGCGACTGGCTGAACGGAGACGGAGAGCGTCGTGCGACTGGTGGTGGCTGCCTGACTGAATCGGCGCTGATACTCGGCATCAACCCGTCCCTGCGTGAGCGGGCCGATAATGCCGTCGGCCTTCAGGTCGTGCTTCTGCTGAAAGGAACGCACCGACGTGAAACCGAGGCGTGAAATCTGGTAAACCGTCCGCGACGTGTTCGTCACCGTCCGATACGGATACGGCTGGCACAAGAGCACCTCGCCGTCTCGAAGCTCTGGCAAAGTGGCGGTGTCTGCGGCCGGCAACACACTCGCCGAGAGCATCCCAATGACGAGACTTGCGAAGGTGATGTAGGTGCGTATGTGCATGTGCAAGGAATGACGGCGTAGAAGGTCAGCGACGTGAGCCATGCCTCCACGGCGTCTGCATCACCACTCGGCTAGGCGGCGGGATCCCGTTCGCTGGACCGGATGGTCCGACCTCCTTCAGCAGTAACCGAAGAATAGTCCGATGCTCAAGACTGCCAATGAGACCTCTCATAAGTCTGTTTTCGACAGGATGGCAGGATGGACAGGGTGCCTTTGGGAGTCGTCGTGACCCGTAATCATCCTGTCATCCTGTCTGAGTTGAGAAGTGAGCTTCTTATCTTGGATCTCGGCTTCCGGGTTGTCGAACGCCTGCGTGAGCGACAGGAGGCAGCGTAAAACGGCAGGGTCTCAAGAGGTAAAACGAGTGTGAAGGCTGACTCCTGTTTGCTCGACGCATTGGTTCGGCATTCTGCGCTCAATGATGAGTTCGAGATGATCGCCAGAGACGGAAAGCCATGCCAACAGACCTGCCAACACCCTTCGAGATTTGAGAAAGACCGTGTATGGCAAGATCTGCCATCGCCTGAAGCATGAGGACCAAACAGATGGCGGACACAGTCATGAATCCAAATGCCTCCGTGTAGCTTGTGATCCCGCGGAACCACAGAATGCACGCGGTGGCGAGGAGTAAGCTGATATATCCTGCACGATACGAGGCAGGGGAATCGAAGGAATTGACCTGTTTGGAGATCATGCTGGTTGGGTTTGGATCCGTGACCATTTCGCCGAACGTTGTCTATACCCTCCAATAACAGCCTAGAAGATTTGTGGAGTCAACTGTGGCGGGGTGGCTTCATTTTGCTGTATAGGCTGTGAGCTGCCTGTAACGGCTTGGGATGGGATGACGGGAAGGCCGTTGGCAGTTGGGCCGGCACGTCCGTGGGGTGCGTTTGCGATAAGGCCGTCAGTCCATGCAGGATCCGCTCCTCTGAGGCAACGGGCCACCAAGGAATCGTTCTCGCGCAGAGGCGCGGGGACGCAGAGAAGGCAGGTAGGTTTCGTTCCTCGCCATCTTCGCCTCCACCAACAAACCATCGAGCATTCCTTTTAAGTTCAGGCGAAGATTGTAACGCCTACTGCAAGAGGAAGTGCCGGATGGAATGCTCACGCCCGCTTCGCTCAAGACGCAAAGACGCCAAGACTTGCCGGATGCCATCACTGTTCTTCCCTTTGCGTCTTTGCGTCTTTGCGTCTTTGCGTGAGGCAATCTTCCAAAGGGCTCCAAGAGTTGGGCCTGCTCTTGGAACATTGGAACATCACGGCACTGTCGCCCCGCTGGGGCTGAGCATCCTCTGGGCCTCCGAACCCGCGGCTGACGGCGTGAGCTATCCTCTGTCGGTGCTTCGCACCTGGAGGGCGCTTCTTGACAGCCCGCCTCCTCCTTGTCTTTGTGCCTCCGCGTGAACCTGCCCCCGCTTTGAAACAGATGGCGAAGGCCAACACGTGGTCTGGAACGGCGACGAGGACGTCGCCACCCCGTTCCTTGGAGAGGCACGCGCTTGATGCTTACCCGCAGAGGGCACGGCTGAGCAGGGACTTGGCTACGGATCGCCGCACTCGTTTAAGGTGAGTGTTCGACCGGAATGGACATCCTGTATCTGCCCCGTCCATCCGTGAAATCCGTGGTCCAGGCAACTGCCGCCTCAAGGGTCACCCCTCCGGGACCTGTGCCCGACGCGCACAAAAAAGCCCAGCGCTCACGCGCTGGGCTGTCTTCTCTGCGCCTCCGCGCGGGAAGCGTTCCCCCATCCGAAATCACCCAATGGGCAATGTCGGCTCGCCGACGGCCTCGTCTTCCTGGCCCTCGGAGATGACCGGGGCGATGGCTTGCAGGCGATCCTTCGGTGCGAGATCGATGAGCTTCACGCCCATCGTATTCCGGCCGGCTTCGCGGATGCCCTTCACCGGGATGCGGACCATCTGGCCGCCGACGGTGATGAGCATGAGTTCGTCGCCGTCGAGGACAGTCAAGGCACCGACCACGGCACCGGTCTTCTCGCCGGTCTTCATGGTGATGATGCCCTTACCGCCGCGGGATTGGACGCGGTACTCCTCGAACTCGGTGCGCTTGCCGATGCCGTTCTCGCCGGCGACCAGCAGCGTTGCTCCCGGATCCACGATCGCGAGCGCCACGACCGCATCGACCTTCTCCAGTTCGATACCCTTCACACCGGTGGCGGAACGGCCCATCGAGCGCACGCCCTCCTCATGGAAGCGGATGCTCATGCCCTCGCGGGTGATGAGGACGACCTCGTTGTTTCCGGTGGTGAGCTTCACGTCCACCAGGGCGTCCGTGGCCTCGATGTTGATGGCGATGATGCCGCCCTTCCGGACGTTCTGGAAATCGGACAGGGCGGTGCGCTTCACCGTGCCCTGCTTCGTGACGAAGAAGAGCTCGAAGGACTGCTGCCAGGTCTGCTCCTCCTTGTTCGCACCATACTTGGCCCCCACGCGGACGAGCGTCTGGATCTTCTCGTCGGCGCGCAGTTCCAGCAGGTTGGCGATCGAACGTCCCTTGGCGGCACGCCCCATGTCCGGGATCTCGTGCACGCGCTCCACGTACACGCGTCCCATGTTCGTGAAGAACATCAGGTAATCGTGCGTGGACGCGGTGAACAGGCGCTCGATGAAGTCGGCATCCTCGGGCGTTGCCGCCTCGCGGGTGGACATGCCGATCACGCCCTTGCCGCCGCGCTTCTGCGAACGGTAGGAAGCAACGTTGGTGCGCTTGATCAGGCCGTTGTGCGTGAGCGTGACGATGACGCCTTCGTTGGCGATCAGGTCCTCGATGGCGATGTCGCCTTCGTCGGGAACGATCTGCGTGAGGCGCGGGGTGGCGTGCTTGTCCCGGATCTGCTTGAGCTCGGCCTTGATGATCGCCAGCACGCGCGCTTCGCGGGCCAGGATGTCCATCAGGTCCTTGATCCGTTCCATCAACTCCTTGTACTCGGCTTCGACCTTGTCGATTTCGAGGCCGGTGAGTTGGTAGAGGCGCAGTTCCAGGATGGCGTCGACCTGACGTTCCGTGAGCGAGTAGCGACCGTCGACCAGACGACCCTCGGAACGGAGGAAGATGCCCCACCGTTCGACCTGTGCCTGCGTCCAGGCGAAGGCCAGCAACTTCACGCGCGCCTCATCCCGGTTCTTGGAATTCCGGATGATGCGGATGAACTCGTCGAGGTTGCGCAGGGCGCAGATATAACCTTCGAGGATTTCGGCGCGTTCCTCCGCCTTCTTCAGCTGATAACGGGTCCGCCGCAGGATCACCTCGCGGCGATGCTCGACGTAGCAGTTGATCAGGTCCTTGAGATTGAGCGTCTTTGGCCGACCGCGATCGATCGCGAGTGCGTTGACCGAGAAGCTCGTCTCCAGCTGGGTGTGCTTGTACAGGTTGTTGATCACCACCTTGGGGATCCCATCCCGCTTCAGCTCCACCACCACCCGGGTGTTCTCGTCCGACTCATCACGGATGGCCGTGATCTCGGTGAAGCCCGGCGTCCGCTCGTTGACCAGGTCGGCGATCTTCTCGACGAGCGTCGCGCGATTCACGTTGTAGGGGATCTCGGTGATCACCAACTGCTCGCGGTTACCCTTGAGCTGTTCCACCCCCACCTTGCCGCGGATCTTCACCGAACCGCGACCGGTCGCGAAGTACTGCTTGATGCCTTCCATCCCGCAGACCATGCAACCCGTCGGGAAATCCGGCCCCTTCATGAACCGCATCAACTGCGGGATCGTGATGTCGGGATTGTCGATCTGGGCGCAGACGGCATCGATCGTCTCACCGAGGTTGTGCGGCGCCATGTTGGTCGCCATGCCGACGGCGATGCCCGTGCCGCCGTTGACCAACAGGTTCGGGAACGCGGCCGGGAACACCACCGGCTCCGACATCGACTCGTCGTAGTTCGGCGCGAAGTCGACCGTGTCCTGATCCATGTCCTGCATCAGGACCGCCCCGAGGTGTGTCAGGCGCGCCTCGGTATAACGCATGGCGGCCGGGGGATCGCCTTCGACGGAGCCGAAGTTACCCTGCCCATCCACCAACCGCTCGCGCATGGCCCACGGCTGCGCCATGTGCACCAAGGTTGAATACACGGCCTGGTCGCCGTGCGGGTGATACTTACCGATCGTCTCGCCAACGATACGCGCGCACTTCAGGTGCTTGCGGTTCGGCATCACGCCCAACTCGTGCATCGCGAACAGCGTGCGCCGTTGGGAGGGCTTCAAGCCGTCGCGGACGTCCGGCAACGCCCGCGAGATGATCACGGACATCGAGTAGTCGAGGAACGAGTTCTTGATCTCGTCCGCGACGTTGATCTTGCCGATCTTTTCGTTGGCGGCGTAGGCCGGGGTCGAGGGACCGCCCGGCGGGATGATTTCGTCAGCCATGGATTCGGAAAAAGGTGGGAAAGGGAATGTGGAACAGGAGGCAGCCCAGTCCGATCAGACGTCGAGGTTGCGGACGTTGAGGGCGTTGTCCTCGATGAACTGGCGACGGGGTTCAACCTCCTCGCCCATCAGGCGGGAGAACATGGCCTCGGCCTCGACCGCATCGGTCAGGTCGATGCGCAGGAGCTTCCGGTTGGCCGGGTTCATGGTGGTCTCGAAGAGTTCCTTCGGGTTCATCTCGCCCAGACCCTTGAATCGCTTGATCTCGATGCCGCGCTTACCGACCTCGGTGACCGAGGCCAGGATCTCGGAGATCGAGAACAGCGGCTTCACGTGCTGGCGTTCGCCCTCGCCCTCGATCAACTCGAACAGCGGTTTGTCCTGCGCCGAGTAGTGCTCGATCGCGAGCCCCTTCTTGGCCAGGCGCGACAGCAACTCATGGATGGCATGGCTTTCGAACAATGCCTCGTGGCGCGCGCGTCGGCTGGGTCCGTCCTTCTTGGACACGACGCGCTCGGGAGCTTCCGTTCCTACCGCCGCCGTCACCACCGCCGCACTGCGCTCCTCCAGATCCGGGTTCGCCTGGAAGAAGGCCGCGTTCTGCTCGTCGGTCAGGAAGAAATGGACCGTCTCCTGATTGCCCTCGCGCACCACCACGATGTGACGCGGCAACTCACCGGTCTTGTGGTCCCGCGCATCGATGTACGCCTCGAAATCCCCGCCCTTGCGGCGGATGCCGACCGCGAGCTTCTCGAGCGATTGCAACAGCTCGAGGATCTCCGCCAGCTGCTTCGCCGGGAATTCCTTCGCGTCCGCCAGGTTCCGCAGTCGGACGTCCTCGGTGCCGAGCTGGATCAGGATCCGGTTGAGCGCGGCGTCGTCATCGACGTACTCGATGCGCTTGCGGCGGCTGATCTGATACAGCGGCGGCTGGGCGATGTAGACGTAGCCCTGCCGGATCAACTGCGGCATCTGCCGATAGAAGAAGGTCAGCAACAACGTCCGGATGTGCGAGCCGTCCACATCGGCGTCCGTCATCACGATGATCTTGTGGTACCGGAGCTTCTCGAGGTTGAACGCCCCCTCGCCCTCGCCGTCACCGATGCCGGTGCCGACCGCGGTGATCATCGTCCGGATTTCCGTATTCTGGAGCACCTTGTCGAGGCGCGCCTTCTCCACGTTGATCAGCTTGCCGCGGATCGGGAGGATCGCCTGGAACTTGCGGTCGCGCCCCTGCTTGGCCGAGCCACCTGCCGAGTCACCCTCGACGATGTACAGCTCGGTGTTGGCCGGATCGCGATCCGAGCAATCGGCGAGCTTGCCGGGCAACCCACCACCGGTCAGGGCCGTCTTCCGGACGGCTTCGCGCGCCTTGCGGGCCGCTTCCCGCGCCCGGGCGGCGTTGAGCGCCTTGTCGACGATCCGCTTCGCAATCGGCGGGTTGTCGTCGAAGTAGTTCATCAACCCCTCGTACACCGCCGATCCCAGGATCGAGTCCACCTCGGGCGAGATCAGCTTCACCTTGGTCTGCGATTCGAACTTCGGGTCCGAGTGCTTCACCGAGATGACCGCGGTCACGCCTTCGCGGACGTCATCGCCCGTGATCTGCGGATCCTTGTCCTTCAGCAGGCTGTTGGACTTGGAATACTGGTTGATCGCGCGGGTCAGGGCGCTCCGGAACCCGGAAAGGTGCGTGCCACCGTCCGGGTTATGGATGGTGTTCGTGTAGCACAGGACCTGGTCGGTGAAGCTGTCGTTGTACTGCATCACCGCCTCGACGTGGATCTCGACCGGCTTGTCCGCCGTCGTGGTCTCGACCACCCGCTGGATGGAGAACGGCTTCGGATGCAGGACGTTCTTGGCCTTGTTCAACTGCCGTACGAACTCCTCGATGCCGTCCTTGAAGAAGAAGATCTCCTGCTTCCCCTCCGCCGTGCGTTCGTCGATGAATGAGATCTGCAAACCCGAGTTCAGGAACGCCAACTCCCGCAACCGCTGGGTGATCCGGTCCGCCTTGAACTCCGTGGTCTCGCGGAAGATCTCGGGGTCCGGCTTGAACGTGATCAACGTCCCGTTGCCCTTGGCCTTCCCGATCACCTCGAGCTTCTTGATCGTCTTGCCGCGCTCGAAGGCCATGTGGTGGACCTTCCCATCCCGCGAAACCTCGACCTCGAACCACTCCGAGACGGCATTCACGCACTTGGCACCCACGCCGTGCGTACCACCGGAAAACTTGTACCCGCCCTGACCGTACTTGCCGCCCGAGTGCAGCGTCGTCAGCACCATTTCCACCCCGGGAATCTTGTACTGGGGATGGATGTCCACCGGGATGCCACGGCCATCGTCGCGGATGGAGATCGATCCATCCGGATGGATCGCGACGTCGATCCGCATGCAATGCCCGGCGAGGTGCTCGTCCACCGAGTTGTCCATGACCTCGGAGACGCAGTGATGCAGCGCACGCTCGTCCGTGCCGCCGATGTACATGCCCGGCTTCTTTCGGACGGCCTCCAGACCCTCCAGTTTGCCAAGCTTGGATGAATCGTAATCGGACCCGGGGCTCTTCGTGGAATCTGACATGTGAAATGCGTTGCCCCCCGGGTTTATCCGGGGGGACTTGCGACTGGGAACAGGCTACCACGACCCCGTGCGGGGACAATGGCAATCTCGGTGGTTCCCCTCACCGCCACCCCACCGATTGGGGGTTGGCCTGCGGGCGATGCTAGGGATTGTAGAAATCCGCCCGACACCAAGGCTGCCTGCAGCCTTACTTCGAAGCCTTGGGCTGCTCCGCCCGGACAATCACCAACCAGGCGTCACCCCACCGATCCTTGGAGTTGCCGCCGTAGGCGATCAGCTCGCCGGACTGCAGGTTCTTCAGGGACATTGTCTTGCTCGCCACCGGCTTGGGATCCGATCCCGCCTGGAGGCTGTGGATCTGCACTTCCAGATGCCCGTTGGGCAATTCCTTCAACTCCACCGCGCACTTGTCGCTCAACGTGACCTTCTTGGCCTCCTTGGTGGAGACCGCGGCCACCTCCGACTTCACCACGAAGTAGTTCTTCCAGCGCAACTGCGTCAGCCGGGACTGGACATCCGGAGACAGCGCCTTCATGTCCGGTGAGGCCGCCTTGGCATCATCCGTTCCCCACACCAGTTCCACCTTGTATTGCGTTTCGCCGGCGAGTGCCGCCGTACCGACACCCATCAGGCAAAGGGTGAACAAAAACGCGAGCCACCGGGTGATCTTGGTTGGTTGGATCATTGCAGGTTTCGAGGTTGGGGTGAGGAGATGGAGGTGGGTGTCGGGGAACACTCAGTTGATCCAGTGGATCGTCACGCCGTCCGCATCCGAACGGAAGGTCATGCTCACGGCATCTTCGACCGAGTCATTGGCAGCCAGTGTCGCGCCCTCCTTCTCGCCGCGAGGCAGGGCCACCATCACCGCCACCGCCGCCACACCCAGAGCCGGCGCCAGCCACCGGAGCCATTGCATCGCTCCCGAGGCCTGCGGGGCTTCCTTCGCTTCCACAGCCTCGGCCTGGGCGATCCGGCGCTGGATCTGGGACCAGTAGAACTCCCGCGTCTCAGGCACCTGGATCACAGGCTCATGCGTCCGCACCAACTCGGCAATCTGGCGCAGTCCCGCCACCAGCTCGCGCGCTTCGGCGTCGCTGGCCAACACACGCTCGACTTCGGCCCGGCGGCTGGCATCCAGCTCGCCATCCACGTAGGCCTGAAGGTCCAGGGTGAACTCGGTCGTTTTCATTCGGATCGTTCTCGCTTGAGGCTTTGCAACAGCGACGCCAGGCGCCGCCGCGCATAAAAGAGCCGGGACATCACTGTCCCGATGGAGATCCCCACACGTTTGGCGATCTCCTTGTATTCCAGTCCTTCGAACTCGTGCATCACCAGCACGGTCCGGTGGGCATCCGTCAACTTGCCCATCGCTTCGTCGATGCGCCGGCGCACCTCCTCGGATTCGAGCCCCTCGGTGGGGTTGCTTTCGGCGATCGGCATCTGCCGTTCGACACCCCCGGCCTCCTCGAGTTCCTCGATGGATTCGGCCCGGGTCCGCTTCTGCCTCCGGATCTGGTCGAGGCAGAGGTTGATCACGATCCGCGTCATCCAGGTGGCGAACGAACTCTCGCCCTGAAACTGGTGGAGGCGTTGCCACGACTTGACCCAGGCTTCCTGGGACAGGTCGATCGCGTCTCCCTCGTTGCGCATCATGATCATTGCCCGGGCATAGATCTTGTCCCGGTGCCGATGGATCAGCTCCTCGAAAGCCGCGGTGTCGCCGTCCTTGGCCCAAGCCACCAACTGCTCGTCCGCTGCTGAGGGATAATCTGATTTCAACGACATGGGCATGGACGGTTGCTCGTGGAAACTATTCAGCTTCCTTCCAATCCGGATTCACCCGCCCGTCACATGGCCCGATCGCTTTCATCCCAAGGAGGTTATCGACTAAAGAGCCCCCTTGGAGCTCGGAATCTGTCCCAAAATTCTCGGGTCATGCTGGCAGGCGAAGTCCACCGCCCGGGCGAACGACTTGAACAGGCATTCGACCACGTGATGCGGCTCGCCCCCGTACAGCAGCTCCAGATGCAGGTTGCACTTCGCCTCGTTGGCGAACCCCTGGAAGAACTCCCGCGCCAACCCAAACCGGAAGGTCGACGACATGTCCTGGTTCTTGTCCTCGACCGCAATCCGGCGCTGGGAATGATGGTCCATTCCTTTCCAGACCAGGTAGGATCGCCCGCTGAAATCGATAACGCACCGCGCCAGGCACTCATCCATCGGCACGTAGGCCTCACCCGTGAAGGGATTCCGCGGATCAAAGCCCGTGCCGTACCGCCGCAGGCCCCGCTTGTCCCCGAGCGCTTCACGGAACGCCTGACCCAAGGCAATCCCGCAGTCCTCCACCGTATGGTGCGCGTCCACTTCCAGATCGCCCTTGCAGGTCAACTGCAGGTCACAGGTCGAATGCTTCGCCACCAAGGTCAGCATGTGGTCGAAAAACGGGACCCCGGTTTTCACCTTCGACTTGCCCGTACCGTCGATCCGCAAATCGAGCGTGATCGCTGTCTCCTTGGTCACGCGCTTCAGGCGCGCCCTTCGTTCACTCATGGCCGGACGGGGTACCCCACCCCCGACCGAAAGGCGAACGCTTTCTGATTCCGCAGGCCTTCCTCCAACTTTCCCACTTCCCCCCATTGACGAATCCCTCTCGCGATGGCAGTGCGGCGGGACTCGCGTCCACCACGCGCGATCGCATGCGTCCCGTTCGCCGCCACCATGAATCCAATTGTTGAATCCGCGCCGCCTGATTACCTCGACCTCGGCTTCCGCCAGATCGACCGCGACATCGGTTGGCTGGCCGGATGCCTCGCGGAGGTGCTCTCCGGTCTCGGCGAATCCGAACTGGCCGAGTGGATCCCCTGGCGCCCAACCGCCGCCTCGGCCGCCAGCGACCTCTTGGCCACCCCTCCCCCGCGGCTGGCGCTCGGTCTCGCGATGGCCTTCCAGCTCCTCAACACCGTCGAGGAACACGCCGCCGAATCCATGCGCCACCTCCGGGAGTCCGCGGAAGGCCCCGAGGCCGAGCGTGGCCTCTGGGCCGACCAACTCGCCGAACTCCAACGCGACGGCGCCACCCCTGAAGCCATCCGGCAGGCCCTCCACGATGTCGACGTCGAACCCGTCTTCACCGCCCACCCCACCGAGGCCAAGCGTTCCTCCGTCCTCGAACAGCATCGCGCCCTGATGCGGCTCATCCAGTCCGCCGGCTCCGATGCGAACCGCGCCACCCTCCGTCCCGAGGTCACCGCGCTCCTCGAACGGCTCTGGCGCACCGGTGAGATCCTCCTCGAGAAGCCCACCGTCGCCGACGAACGCCGCAACGTCCTCAACTACCTGCGCGACGTCCTCCCCTCGGTCGTTCCCGAACTCGACCGCCGCCTGGCCGCCGCCTGGGAACACACCGGCCTCCCGACATCTCCCGCGTCGGCAGGTGTTCCCGGACCGCGACTGCACTTCGGCACCTGGGTGGGCGGCGATCGCGACGGCCATCCCGGGGTCACGGCCGAAGTCACCGCCGAGACCCTGGAACGGCTCCGGGCCAACGCGCTCGTCGTCCTGCACCGCCAACTCGTCGCCCTCGCCGAACGCCTGCCCCTGTCCGAATGGGTCCAACCGGCCCCACCCATCCTGGTTCAACTCCGCGACCGCTGCGCCGCAGCCCTCGGTGACGACGCCAAGGCTATCCTCCAGATGCATCCCGGCGAACCCTGGCGCCAGACAGCCGAACTCCTCGCCGCACGTCTCCCGGTGGAAGTTCAACCCGGCCAACTCGCACGCATCCTCACCTCCCCGGGCCGCTACACCGCACCCACCGAACTCGATCAGGACCTCCAGACCCTCCACCAATCCCTCTGCGAAGCCGGGGCCCACCGCCTCGCGGACCACGACGTCCTGCCCGTCCGCCGGGTCCTCCAGACCTTCGGATTCCACCTCGCCACCCTCGACATCCGTCAGAACTCCGCCTTCCACGACCGCGCCATCCGGCAGCTCCTCACCGCCACCGGAATCGACGCTTCCCAGTGGGAGGACTGGACCGAGACCGAGCGACTCCGCCTTCTCGAACGCGAGATCCGTTCGCCGCGCCCCTTCCTTCATCCCTCGGCCTCGGCCGGCCCGGAAGCCGACGCCGTCCTCGCCACCTATCGCGTCCTCGCCAACCACATCGCCACCCACGGCGCCGATGCCCTCGGCGCGCTGATCGTGAGCATGACCCGACGCGTGTCTGATCTCCTCTGCGTCTACGTGCTCGCCCGCGAAGCCGGCCTCCTCCGCCTCTTCCCCGAGGGCATGGTCTGCCTCCTTCCCGTTGTGCCGCTTCTCGAAACCGTCGAGGACCTCGAACGCGGTCCCGAACTCCTCCGTGCCTTCCTCGAGTTCCCCGTCACCCGCGCCAGCCTCGCCTTCCACGCACAACGTGCCGGTCGCCCCGGAAAGCTCCGCCAGCAGGTCATGGTCGGGTACTCCGATTCCAACAAGGACGCGGGAATCGTCGCCTCCCAATGGGCGCTCCAGCGCGGCCAGGCCCGGATCGCGGCCGTTGGCGAACAGGCCGGCGTGCGCATGCAGTTCTTCCACGGACGCGGCGGAACCATCAGCCGCGGCGCCGGCCCAACCCATCGGTTCCTCGAAGCCCTGCCCCCGGGTTCCCTTGATGGTTCCATCCGCCTCACCGAACAGGGCGAAACCATCGCGCAGAAGTACGGCAACCCCGGCACCGCCCGCTACAACCTCGAGCTCCTTCTCGCCGGCGTCACCGCCACCACCTGGCGCCATCGCCACTCCGCCCCCTTCCCTGCCGATCTCCAACCGCTTCTCGACCGGCTCGCCGAAAACTCCCGCAACGAATACCGGTCCCTCCTCGAAACCGACGGATTCATGGCCTTCCACCGGCAGGCCACCCCGCTCGACGCCCTCGAGAACACCCGCATCGGATCGCGCCCGTCGCGGCGCACCGGCCAGTCCAGCCTCGCCGATCTCCGCGCCATTCCCTGGGTCTTCTCGTGGACCCAGGCCCGCTACTACCTCACGGGTTGGTACGGTGCGGGCACCGCGCTCGCCGCCCTTTCGGACGCCGACGTTGCCTGCCTCCAGCAGCACCTTCGGTCCACTCCGTTCCTCCGGTATCTCCTCACCAACATCGAGACTTCGCTCGCCAGCAGCGACCTCGATGTCATGCGCGAGTATGCCCAACTCGTCGTTGATCCCGTCATCCGCGACCGCTTCTGGTCCCGCATCGAAGCCGAGTGGCATCGCACGCACCAAAGCCTCCAACGCCTCTGGGGAACCGAGATCATCCGACACCGCCCGAAGCTCGGACGGACCCTCGCCCTGCGGACCGCACCGCTGCGGACACTCCACCGCCAGCAGATCCATCTGCTCCAACGCTGGCGCACCGCCGTCAGCACCGGCGACACCCTCGCCGCCAACGCCGTCCTCCCGGAACTCCTCCTCACCATCAACGCCATCGCCAGCGGCCTGCGCACCACCGGTTGAGGGAACGTTCGCCCTGGAATCGGGGGCCATTTATCCGCAGATGACGCAGATTCCGCAGATGCAGCGGCTGAAGCCGTGTATCTGACGTCGTCACGGTCCTGGCGTGGACGGTGCTTGGGCATGTCCCGAACCGTCTCTGTCGATCTGCGCCATCTGTGCCATCTGCGGATCCAACCGTCCCAGGCTCGTTCATCGACCCCGCAACCACGCATCCAGCCAGCGCTCTGCCCCGGATTCATCCGCGAATTCCCCGTCCAACTGCGCCTCGAAGCCCGCCCCCAGGACCTCCTTGAATCGGGGTCCCGGCCGAAATCCGCGCGCCACCAGATGCCGCCCCAGCAGGATCGGGCGCGGTGCCGCCGCGCCCAGCGCCAGTTCCGCCGCCATCGCACGCAACGCCCGTACCGACTCCGGTTCACCCCGCGGCTTCGGTGGCCGGCCGGACACGTCCGCCGTCATGACCTCCGACAGTTCCTCGATCGTCGCCGGCTCCAGGCGCCGGGCCAGACGCCGCACCGCCTTCGGGCTCGCCGCCTGCAACCGCGCCATGTGGTTCACCACCAGCGGCGGCACCCGCTCCAGCACCACCGTCGGGACGCGCAACCGGTTCAGGAACTCCAGCGCGATCGGTCCACCCGCCGCCTCGTGTCCCGGTGAGACGATGCGCTCCCGCCCATCCGAAATCTCGCGGCGCGTGCAACACACCTTGCCCACGTCATGCAACAGCACCGCCAACGACAGGATCACCCGCGTCCCCGCATCGGCCGACTGCCACCCCGACTGCTCCACCAGCGCATCCAGGCAGTGCAATGTGTGCGTCCACACGTCCCCCTCCGGATGCCACTCCGGGTCCTGCTCCAATTCCTGCAAGGCCGACAGCTCCGGGTAGAATCCCAGCCACCCGCAATCCGCCAGAAACTGCAACGCCCGCCCCGGGGCCACGCTGCGCCCAGCCCACTTCCACCACTCCTCCCGGATCCGTTCCACCGCCAGCTCCGCCTGGCTCGACGCGATCGTCCGGCACAACGCCACCGTCGCCGGATCCGCGTTCAGGCGGAACCGCCCGATGAACTGCATCCCGCGCAACACCCGCAACGGATCCTCCACGAACGCATCGCTCGTGTGGCGCAACCGGCGCGCCTTGAGATCATCCATCCCGCCGTGATGATCGAGCACCTCGTGCGTCCGCGGGTCGTACATCAGCGCGTTGATCGTGAAGTCCCGCCGGCTTGATGCCTCCGCCGTCGTGATTCCCGAATCAAACTCCACCTCGAACCCACGATGCCCCGGACCCACCTTCGAATCGCGGCGCGGCAGGGAGAAGTCGTACTGCTCGCCATCCTTCAACGACAGCTTCACCACGCCGAACGACTTCCCCACCGCATCCGCCCGACCCCAGCGCGACAGCACCCGGTACAACGTCGCGTAATCGATCCCGAACACCTCGATGTCGATGTCCTTCACCGACTGCCCCAGCAGGGCGTCGCGCACACAACCGCCCACCAGATAGGCGCGCGACAACTCCGGCGTCCTCGCCAGCACCTCCCTCAATCGCCCTGGAACCAGTTCGGTCATGCAGTCCGCACCGTCGACGCCATGCCTCCGTTCGGCAACTCCCCTCCCCCCACCCCATCCGCCAGATCCGCGCAATACCACAGCATGCGCGGCAGGTGGAACGGCCCCTTCCACAACGTCCCCTTCGCCCGCGACGACACCCGGCCGTCCCGATGCAGATACCCGTACCACTCACCATGCTCGGGATCCGGGAAATGACGGAAGCTCCACGCGTGCACCTGCCGATACATCGTCGCGTACCGTTCCTCTCCCGTGAGCGACCACGCCAGCAACGTCGCGATGAGCACCTCGCAATGCGGCCACCAGAACTTCATGTCGTGCCAGTACTCCTGCACCGGCAATCCCTTCAGGTCCGTGAAGTACAGCAACCCGCCATGCTCCGTGTCCCAACCCCGTTCCCACATCCAGTCCAGGATCTTCGTGCCCAACCGCACCAACCGTTCGTCCTTCCGGACGCGCCCCTCATGCATCACGAACCACGCGCACTCGATCGCATGCCCCGGGTTCAACGTCCGCCCGTCGTGATGGTCGATCACCGCGCCTTCCGGCGTCACCATCTCCATCAACGCCCGATGATCCGGCTTCAGGAAGTCCCGTTCCACCTCCTCCACGCAACGGTCCACCCATTCCGTGCAGGTCGCTCCGCGCACGACTTCATCCCCCAGCAGCGACCGCAACTCCTGCGCGGTCACCATCGCAATCATCCGGGCCGCCAGCCCCTTCGAGGGACGCGTCGGTTCCGACTTCGGCGCCATCACGCCCGGTTCAAATGAGTACCGGAGATACGTCGCGAAATGCGCCCACGCTTCCTCGGCCGCTCGTCCCTCATTCGAAGCCCGGGCAAACGCAGCCGCCCCGATCGCCGCAAACGCCTCGCTGTACACGTACCGACGCATCCGCAACGGCCGGCCGTCCTGCGTGACGCTGAAGTACATCTTCCCGTCCGGCGCATGGCAGTGCTTCCGCGAGAACTCCACGCACGAACGCGCCGCCTCCAACCACTCCGCGCGCGGTTCCACCGTCCGATGCAAGGTCGCGAACATCCACGCCGCGCGTCCCTGGAACCACACGCTCTTGTCGGTATCCAGGACCGTCCCGTCGCGATCCAGCGAGGTCAGGATCCCGCCGTGCTCGCGGTCCATGCCGTGCCGCAGCCAGAACGGCATCACATCCTCCAGCAGCGTCCGACGGTGGAACGCCGCCAACGCCTTCCGCCCCTCCGCCGTCGACAGCTCCGGGATCATGCGCGCACCCAATCAAAGAAGCCCAGGGCCTCCAGTTCCGCGCGCAACCGCGCCTTCTGCGCCACATCCAGGCTGGTGTTCGGCAATCGCGCCGGTCCCACCGGAACCCCCAGCATCTCCATCACCGCCTTCGCTCCGCCCATGTATCCGTAGCGCACCAGCACCTGCACCAGTTGCGCCCCGCGGAACTGTTCCACCCGCGCCGCCTCCAGATCCCCACGGCCAAACGCCGCGAGCAGCCGCCGATAGATCGGGGCCGCAAAGTTGAACCCACTGCCCACCGCCCCGCGTGCGCCCATCGCAAGCGCCCCGAGGAAATGTTCGTCCACACCGAACGGCAGATCCCAGCGTCCGCCGCCCGATCGCAGGCAAAACTGGTAGGCCATCAGGTCCGGGTTCGTGAACTTCAACCCCGCCAGCGTCGGGATCTTCTCCGGTGCCTTCTCCAGGAAGTCCACCATCGGAAAGCTCACCCCCGTCAGCACGGGAATGTCGTAGTAATAGAACGGCGTCGCGGGGGCCGCCGACGCCACCTCCGCGCAGCAAGCGATCAGCACCTCGAGCGAACGCGGCTTGAAGTAGCTCGGTGCCAGCGCCGAGATCGCCACCGCCCCCACCGATTCCGCATGCGCCGCCAGCGCCCGCGAATCCGCGATGCAATTGGCCCCCACATGCACCACCAGACCCAGGCCCGATCCCCTCACCACCTCGCTCCACCGCTGCGTCAGCAAGCGACGCTCCTCCACCGTCAGCGAGGCGCTCTCACCCGTCGTCCCGCCCACGAACACATAACCCACACCGCCCGCCTTCAGGTGTTCCGCCTGACGCTCCACCACCGCCAGTTCCATCGAACCATCCGCGCGGAACGGCGTGTGCGTCGCCGCCACCAACCCATGCAATCGTCGGGAATTCATCGTAAGCAGGCCCCCACGCTAGCCCCACCCCCGCCCCACGGGGGAAGTTCGAAGTTTGAAGTTTGAAGGCCGCGTGCCCCCACGCGGCGCATCCCCAACCTCGCCGGGTGAGCGCACCCGGCCTTCAACGGGAGATGAATCCAAGAGCGAACTTTTCTGTTCCAATTTTGTCCCATGGCTCAAGTCTCGCGTCTGGAACGCTTCAACCGTGAACCGCCAAGCTCCAACCCTCGCCCACGCCCTCCGCTTCGGGACCGGTCTCCTCTCCCTGCTCACCTTCATTGCCGCATTCCTCAGCGCCACCGCCCAAACCTCCCCTCCGACACCACCCGCCACCACCGTCGTTCTCCCGCCCGTCATCCCGCTCCGGTACACCAATACCTTCAGCCCCGCCGAAAACTCAGACTTCTCCACAGTCGCCGATTGGGCCAAGGCACCCCGCGGTTCCAATGTCCTCGGCGGGGTGCACTTCGAAATCAACGGTCTCCTCCAGCTCGCCGGCAACGAATCGATCCTCGCCAAACGCCGCTTCCGCGAACACGTCTCCCTCCCCGCACCCACCAACCACTACGCCGCCGTCCATCTCCTCGCCGCCGCCTCCGGCCACTCGGAGCCCAACCGTCGCGTCGCCGATGTCCTCTGGCGTTACACCGACGGTTCCCACAAGCGCAGTCCCATCCTGCACACCGGCCATGTCCGTTCGTGGTGGCGGAAGCCGTTCGAGGAACCCCGCCACGTCTTCTCCCGCTACGCCAAGGCCGCCGCCGTCTGGTCGTCCCCCGACGCCGACAAGGCCGGCGCCGTCCTGCGCCTGTATCGCGTCACCCTCGCCAACCCCGAGCCCGCCCGCGCCGTCGCCGCCCTCCAGATCCAGAGCGCGATGGACAACGCTTCCCTCCTCGTCCTCGCCGTCTCGCTCGATCCCCTCGCGCCCGGTCAACGCCCGGATCCTTCCCCAGACCTCGAACCCGAGGATCCCCAGTGGACCGGCCACCTCGGTGTCACCGTCATCGACGCCGGCACCAGCAACGTCATCGGTGGCGCCACTGTGGTTGCCAAGATCGAGACCGGGAAGCTTTCCGCCGAACGAACCTATACCGCCAACGGCAGCGGCATCGCCGATGTCCTCACGCCCAATGACGGCGTCACCGACATCAGCCTGACCGCCAGCGCAACCAACTTTACGGCCACCCGGATTTCCCTGAAGTTCGGTCCCACCAATCCCGTTCCCCCCTTTGTTTCCATCCGCCTCCAGGGCGGCGTCGAGATCGGCGGGATCGTGGTGGACACCGACGGCGCACCGATCCCGGACGCCGACGTCCGCATTGGCGTCCGATTCAGTGACAACCCACGCAGCGCAAGGACGGATGCCTCGGGCCGCTTCTCGATCGTTGGTCTGAGCGTCGGCGAAACCATGATTTCAGCCCAAGCCAAAGGCTATGCCCCCATGGCCCAAGCCCTGATCATCACGCCAAGCACCCCCGAAGTCCGGCTGACACTCAAGGCCGGGTCGGTGTTCCGGGGCCGGGTCGTCGACAGCGACCGCAATCCACTCGAAGGAGTCCAGGTCCGCGTCGACACCATGCAGCAATTGGACGACAACCTCCGCGAAAGCCTCTCGGGACTCAAAATCGAGACCGGCTCGGACGGACGTTGGCAATGGGACTCCGGGCCCGACACCGATCTGGATTTCTCCTTCCGCAAGGCGGGGTTCGCCCGCAAGTCCGGCGTCACCATCCGGCCCAACGGCAGCGAGACCATCGTCACCCTCAGCCTGCCCCGCCACGTTGAAGGCATCGTCATCGACGACGAATCCAGCGAACCGGTCACAGAGTTCCGTTTGCAACCCCACGGACGCGGGTGGCACGAAGCCGACGCCCAGACCTTCAATCACCCGATGGCCGCTTCTCGATCACCCTCGACAAGGAACATTACAAGTGGTTCCAGATCACCTCCCCGACCCACGACGATAGCGCCGGGGAACCCATCCCAAACCCGGTCAACGGCGTCATCCAGATGACAATCCGCCTCAAGAAATCCGAGATCCTCTCGGGCTTCGTCTACGACATCTTCGGCAACCCGGTGGCCGGAGCCACGGTGGCCATCACGGGAAGCCAGAGCAACGTCTCGCTCCAGAACGGCCGCCTCGAATCCTACTCCGGAATCCCCATTATTATCTCGGGCCCGGACGGTTCCTTCCGTCTCCAGGCGCTTCCGCAACCCATCGCCGTCGTCGCCGCCAACCCGGATGGCTTTGGGGCCCTCCTTGTTGACGATTTCCGAGCGACCCGGCGGATCGAACTCCTTCCGTACGGCACCATCACGGGAACCTACAACGGTCGCACCGACGAATCAGGAATGGCCCATCTCAACCTCTCGCTCTTCACCCAACCAGATGACCCGATTAGCATCTCGGGTGACTGGGGCGGCTTCCTGAGCCCGATTGCTGCCGGCCAAACCTTCTCCTTCACCCGGGTTCCTGCCGGAAACCACCAAATCCTTCGATTGACGCACGGCGGCAACAGTTGGTCGCAGGCTCCCTTGAAGGACGTCCGGGTCATCCCGGGCCAGACCACCACGGTCAACATCGAGGCCGAAGGCGTGCGTGTCATCGCACGACTCCTCGATCCCCCTGACACTGACATGACCGGAGTCCAGCGATTCGTCCTGCTCCAGAGCGCCTCCCCCCTCCTGATACGGCCCGGCATGTCCCCGGACGAAATCGCCGCGGCCCAGGCAAGTCAGGACCCCGAAGCAGGAGATCCCCAACCCAGGCAACACGCCTGCATCCTCCGGTACGACGGTTCCGTCGTCGCCGAGGACCTTCCGGCCGGCACCTACTTCCTCTCGTGCTCGGCCACGGAGATCAGGAATCGCATTCCCACCCGCCAATTCCGTGTCCACCGCGCCTTCAACGTACCCGAAGGCAGCTCCGCCAACACCGTCATCAACCTCGGCAACCTCCAACTCGCCCCATGAACACCCATCGCCAAAGCCTGGGACCGCCGCGTGAGGCCACGCAGCCTGCAAAATCTCTCGCTGAAGGCCGGGTGCCCTCACCCGGCGTGGTTCCGGGATGTTTCCCTTGCTGTGGCAGGAGAGTCAGAAGCTCGAAGTTTCAATCCCAAGCCCCCTCTTCCCAGCTTCAAACTTGAAACTGAAAACTTCACACTATCCCCCGCATGAACCTCCCCTCTCGCCCGCGTCGCGAAGGTTTCACCCTGATCGAACTGCTCGTCGTCATCGCGATCATCGCCATCCTTGCCGGGATGCTCCTTCCGGCCCTCGGACGCGCCAAGGCCAAGGGCGAGGCCATCGCCTGCCTCAACAATGACAAGCAGATCGCCCTGCTGATGCGCCTCTACACCGACGACAACAAGGACGTCTACCCCGGCCATCGCAACGGCAACCTCCCCAACGGCCAGAGCCAGGTCATCCTCACCAACTGGTGGGGCGTCACCATCCAGGGCTACAACAATCGCCCCGTCACCAACATCTTCCGCTGCCCTTCCCTCAAGGGGAAACGGAAGGACAACGGCATCGACTGGTTCTGGAAGTTCGACGCCCACTTCGTCGGGTACGGCATGAACGCCTTCTTCCTTTCGCGCCATCCGTACGGACCCGAGACCATGAATGTCGGCGGCGTTGCCTTCAGTGTCGCCCCGTGGTTCAAGCGCACCCAGATCGTCAATCCCTCGCGCACCATGGAGACCGGCGAAACCATGCCCACCCAGAACAAGGAATGGTCCAGCTCCCTCTGGTGGCCGTCCTCCTGCATGGATTCCCGTGCCTCCACCACCAAGGGCTTCGAGGGCGTCGACTTCCTCCGCCACAAGACCGGCGGCTCCATGAGCTTCGCCGACGGCCACGCCGAGATCCGCAAGGACACCCAGATCAATCCCCCCGTCGACCCCGTCTCCGGCGGCGCCCGCGGCCTCATCAACTCCGAATTCTGGGACCCCCTCAACCGCGCCAATCGTTGAGGGGGGCAGAGTTCCAAGTTTTCAGTTTCAAGTTTCAAGGCAGGCAATTTGCATCCGCACGTCGCATATGCGACGTCCGGTTGCAAACGCCCCCTCGCTGGGGCGCATCGTGACACTGCCCTCGCATGGAACGGGGAGGCGACGTCCTCGTCGCCGTTCCAAAGCCGTTCGCAGGGCGATGAGGACATCGCCACCCCGTTCCCCTTATCAAACGGGGGCAGTGTCAAGATGCGCCCGCCCTCGCCGCAACGGGGCGCACGGCGATAGCCCAAGGTGGAGCGAAGCGGAACCTTGGGTCACCCCAACCCCTGACACAGCGCCCCAACGGGGCGAACGGTGACCAATGCACCCTGTTCCGTGTGCCCTTTCAGCCGTATCCATGCAGTAACGACCTCGCGCAGAGGCGCAGAGACGCTGAGAACGACAGGAAAATGGGAGTTTGGAAACCCCTGAAAGGACTCACCGCTGGGTGACTCGATGACGGGAACTGAAGGCCCTTTCTCTCCGCGTCTCCGCGTCTCTGCGCGAATCATTCTCCGTCATCCAACTGCATGGTTACGGTTCAGGGCACGCAGGACGTTGTGTGGCGGGGTTCCACCCCAGGCTTTTACCTGTTGTCCCTTCGGGGCGCACCCAACTGGCAACTGGGAACTCTCCCCTGGCGACCTGGCTTCAATCTTGCCTCTTGAAACTTGAAACTCCCTGCCTTTGAAACTCCCTCCCCCGTAACCTTCCCAACCCCTTCCGGGTCTCGATTCCTGCGCCCCGCGGCTTGTCCTCCGACAGGTTCGGGAGCACTTTCCGCACATGGCTCCGCACCGAGATCACACGGGCGTGGAAACACCGCCCTCACCGGCGGCGGATCTGCGTCGCGTCCACCCGGAGTCCCAACCCCGCGCCACCCGTCTCCTCCGGCATTTCGCCCCGTTCCTCGGCCTGCTGACCGCGGCTTTCCTGACCCTCCTTCCATCCACCGCCACCGCCGCCGATCCCACGCCCGACGACGCCCGCGAACTCATCCGGACCGGCGAATACAAGAAGGCCATCAAGCTCATCCGCTCCGCCCTCGACGACGGCGCCCGCGGTGAAGACTGGCAAGCCCTCCTCGCCCAGACCCTCGTCACCATCGGCCAGTACACCGAGGCACGCGACGCCATCACCAACGCCGTCGCCCTGAACCGCCGCAGCCTCCGTCTCCGTTGGGTTGGCCGCGAGGCCTGCCTCGCCGCGGGCGACACCAACCAGGCCTCCGAATACCTCGACCAGATCCGGATGCTGGTCTCCTCCCAGTCCGCCCCTCTCGGCGATCCCCGCAGCATGGTCGCCCTTGGCCGTGCGGCGCTTCACCTCGGCGCGGATCCCAAGGTCGTCCTCGACCGCGTCCTCGCACCGGTCCGCCAGGCAGATCCCACCCTCATCGACACCTACCTCGCACGCGGCGAAATCGCCCTCGAGAAGCACGACGCCAACCTCGCCAGCCGCGCCTTCGCCGAGGG
This sequence comes from Limisphaerales bacterium, assembly GCA_965283655.1. Taxonomy (GTDB): domain Bacteria; phylum Verrucomicrobiota; class Verrucomicrobiia; order Limisphaerales; family UBA9464; genus UBA6176. The sequence goes on from CBDIPJ010000006.1 coordinate 264,115, forward strand.
ACTCAAGCAGCACCCCACCGATCCCGACCTCCACTACGGTCTCGCCCTCGCCCACCTCGACGGCGATCGCTCCGTGCTCGTGGAATCCCTCGAGAACGCCCTCCGGATCAACGAACGCCACATTCCCAGCCTCCTGCTCCTCGCCGATCACCAGATCGACGCCGAAGACTACGCCGCCGCCACCAAGAACCTCGACGCCATCGACGAGATCAACCCGGTCCATCCGGACGCCTGGGCCTTCCGCGCCGTCCTCGCCCACCTCCGCAACGACGCCGCAGCCGAAACCAAGGCCCGCGAAACCGCCCTCCGTCACTGGCCCACCAACCCGCGCGTCGACCACCTCATCGGCCTCAAGCTCTCCCGCAAGTACCGTTTCGCCGAAGGGGCCCGCCACCAGCGCCAGGCCCTCGCCTTCGATCCCGGCTTCCTTCCCGCCAAATCCGCCCTCGCCTCCGATCTCCTCCGGTTGGGCGAAGAGGACGAAGGCTGGCGCCTCGCCGACGAGGTCCACAGCCGCGATGCCTACGACGTGGCCGCGTACAACCTCGTCACCCTCCGCGACACCATGCGGAAGTACGCCACCCTCACCAACGAGCACTTCCTCATCCGGCTCACCTCCCGCGAAGCCGAGATCTATGGTCCCCGCGTCCTCGATCTCCTCGAACGCGCCCGCGGCGTCCTCACCACCAAGTACGGCATCCAGCCCAAGTCCCCGACCATCGTCGAAATCTTCGCTGAACAGAAAGACTTCGGCGTCCGCACCTTTGGCATGCCGGACAATCCCGGCTTCCTCGGCGTCTGCTTCGGCCGTGTCGTGACCGCCAACGGCCCCGCCGCCACCCGCGGCATGGGGGCCAACTGGGAGGCCGTCCTCTGGCATGAGTACACCCACGTCATCACCCTCCAGCTCACGGCCAATCGCATGCCCCGTTGGCTCTCCGAGGGCATCTCCGTCTACGAGGAATTCCAGGCCAATCCGTCCTGGGGCCAGCGTTTCAACCCCCGCTACCGCTCCATGATCGTCGGCGGCGAGATGACGCCCGTCGCCCAGCTCAGCGGCGCCTTCCTCGCCCCCAAGTCCCCCTTCCACCTCCAGTTCGCCTATTTCCAGTCGTACCTCGTCGTCGACTACATCATCCGTCGCCACGGCATCGATTCCCTCCGCCGCGTCCTGAATGACCTGCGCGAAGGCACCGAGATCAACGCCTCCCTCGCCAAGCACGTCGCCCCCATCGCCGACCTCGAGAAGCAGTTCAAGGAGTTCGCCGTCGACGTCGCCAAGGGCGTCGGTCCCTCCCTCGAATGGGAGAAGCCGCCCGAGAACAAACCCGGCGACGAACCCGGCCCCTCCGTCGCCGAATGGAGCCGCTCCCATCCTTCCAACTATTACGCCCTCCGCCTCATCGCCCAACGCGCCATCAGCGAGAAGGATTGGAAGGCCGCGAAAGCCCCGCTCCTCACCCTCGTCGAGCTTTTCCCCAACCAGGGCGGCGCGGATTCCGCCTGGCCTCAACTCGCACTCGTCCACCGCTCCCTCGGTGAAACCAACGAGGAGCGCGCCGTCCTCATCCAGGCCGCCGCCCTCGACCACGAATCGCCCGACGTCTACCTCCGGCTCATGGAACTCGCCGCCGCCGTGCGCGACTGGCCCCAGGTGCTCACCAACGCCACCCGCTACCTCGGCGTCAATCCACTCGTCCCCGCTCCCTACCGCTATCTCGCCGAAGCCAGCGAGGCCACCGGCAACACCGCCTCCGCCGTCGTCGCCTACCAGACCCTCCTGAAACTCGATCCGCCCAACCCCGCAGACACCCACTTCCAGCTCGCCCGCCTCCTCAAGCCCTCCGATCCCGTCGTTGCCAAGCGGCACGTCCTCCAATCCCTCGAGGAAGCCCCGCGCCATCGCCACGCCCTCCGCCTCCTCCTCGATCTTCAGTCCGCGGTGCCGGCCACGTCGCCGACGCCCCCGTCCCCAAAGCCCAAATTCTCGCCCCTGTGATGCCTGCCCTCCGCACCACCTTCCGCTCCAGTGCCGGCGCCATCGCACTCGCCGTGGCTTGCGCCCTCGTCCCCGCCGGCATCCTCCTCGCCCAGGGATCCGGCCGTCGCTCCGGCCCCATCGGCGGCGGCGAACTCTCCATCCCCGAGGACGTCAAGACCGCCCGCGAGGTCGAGACCCGCACCGATGCCATGCCCTTGTGGACCAATCCTCCCGCCTTCCGGAAGGAGCTCTTCACCTTCGCCCGCGTCCGCTACGACAAGAACCCCTTCGCCCTGCGCAACCGACGCACCGGCGGTTGGACCACCGATCTCCCGGACTGCGACATCAACCTCTCCTACCGGCTCCAGCAGATGACCGCCATGCGGGTCGAGGCCGACGGTCGCATCATCCGGCTCACCGATCCCGAACTCGTCCATTACCCCTTCCTCTTCATCTCCGCGCCCGGCGCCCTCCATGTCACCGACGAGGAGGCCGCCGCCCTCCGCAAACACCTTCTCAATGGCGGATTCCTCCTGATGGACGACTTCTGGGGCGAACAGGAATGGGCCAACTGCGAGGAAGCCCTCCGCGCCGTCTTCCCCGACCGGAAGTTCTTTGAACTTCCACTCTCCCATCCGCTCTACCACGGCGTGTTCGAGATCACCGACAAGCACCAGAATGCCAACGTCGGCGTCGGCACCCGCTCCGAACAGACCGGCGTCACCTGGGAACGCGAGGACGGCCAGGAGGTCCACCACCGCGGCATCGCCGATGACCAGGGCCGCCTCATGGTCCTCGCCCTCCACAACACCGACACCTCCGACGGCTGGGAACGCGAGAACGACAACGACTACTACTTCCACAACTTCTCCGAGAAGATCGCGTTCCCGCTCGGCATCAACATCATCTACTACACCATGACCCACTGAGCCCCGTGAATCCTCCGGCCTCCCATCGCAGGCTCGCCGCCGCCCTCCTGCTCCTCCTCTCCGCCTCCGTCGCCCTCGCCCAATGGCGCGGGCGCCGCGGATGGGGCGGCGGCAGCGAAAGCTACATCCCGCCGGATGCCACCACCGCCCGACAGGTCAAGGCTCACTCCACCGAAACGCCCTCCTGGACCAATACCCCCGGATTCGAGTCCGATGTCTTCACCTTCACCCGCATGAAGTATGAGCACAACGGGCTCCGCCGCGGCGGGTGGGCCATCGACTGCCCCGACTCCGACCTCAACCTCTCCTTCCGTCTCCAGCAGATGACCTCCCTCCGGGTCAACCCCGACGGACGTCTCCTTCACGCCACCGACCCCGATCTCGCCCGCTACCCCTTCCTCTACATCGTCGAACCCGGTGCCCTCATCATCACCACCGACGAAGCCGTCGCCCTCCGCAAGTACCTCGACAACGGCGGATTCATCCTCCTCGACGACTTCTGGGGTGAAGACCAGTGGGACAACACCGAGATGGCCTTCCGCGAGATCCTGCCCAACCGCCGGTTCGTCGAACTGCCCCTCTCCCACGCGCTCTACAGCTGCGTCTTCAAGATCACCGCCAAGGGTCAGGTCCCCAATTACCAACTCGGAACCATGTCCGAACACGACCCCGAAGGCCGCACCTGGGAACGCGACGACGCCACCGAGGTCCACCATCGCGCCATCCTCGACGACCAGGGCCGCATCATGGTTCTCGCCCTCCACAACACCGACAACGGCGACGGCTGGGAACGCGAGGGCGAGAACGACTACTTCTTCCGCAATTTCTCCGAGAAGATCTCGTATCCCCTCGGCGTGAACATCGTCTACTACATCATGACACACTGAGCCGTCGTCGCCGTTTCCACTCCTTCACGCACCGCTCCCGCACCTCGAAAACACGCGAACCTCCCACGCTCCAACCCCACCCTCTTCCCATGTCCGAGAACTCTCCCGTCCCCCCGCCGCTCCCCGACGCCACCACCGCCGCCCACGTCGACGCCGTTCCCGCACCCGCTCCGGCTGCGCCGCCCACCCTTCCCACGCTCCCTTCGCCGCCGCCCCCGCCCGCCATCCCCCCCGACCAAGCCGCCTACCGGAAGCTCATGGCCAGCCGACCCCGTCTGGAATCCGAGCTCGCCAAGGTCATCGTCGGCCAACGCGAGGTCATCGACCAGATCCTCATCGCCCTCTTCGCCGGCGGCCATTGCCTCATCACCGGTGCCCCCGGCCTGGCCAAGACCCTTCTCGTCAAATCCATCGCTCAGGTCTTCCACCTCCGCTTCCAACGCATCCAGTTCACCCCGGACCTGATGCCGGCCGACATCACCGGCACCGAAATCCTCCAGACCGATGGCGACGGCCGCCGCATGGAATTCGTCCCCGGCCCCATCTTCACCAACCTCCTCCTCGCCGACGAAATCAACCGGACGCCGCCGAAGACCCAGGCCGCCCTGCTCGAAGCCATGCAGGAGCACCAGGTCACCGCCGCCGGTCGCCGCCACGCCCTCCAGGAACCCTTCTTCGTCCTCGCCACCCAGAACCCCATCGAGATGGAGGGAACCTATCCCCTCCCCGAGGCCCAGCTCGACCGCTTCCTCTTCAACGTCGTCATGGATTACCTCCCGGAGGACGACGAGGTTCAGGTCATCTCCCGCACCACTGGCCGCGCCGGTTCCCTCATCGAGGCCCTCTTCACCGGCGACGACATCGTCTCCTTCCACCACCTTGTCCGTCAGGTCCCCGTCTCCGACGAGATCATCCGCTACGCCGTACGCCTCGCCGCCGCCAGCCGACCCAACCGCACCGGCACCCCCGACTTCATCAACGAATCCGTCACCTGGGGCGCCGGCACCCGCGCTCCCCAATGCCTGATCCTCGGGGCCAAGGCCCGCGCCCTCCTCCAGGGCCGAGCCCACGTCACCGTCGACGACATCCGCGCCCTCGCCCTCCCCGTCTTCCGCCACCGCGTCCTCCTCAACTACCGCGCCGAAGCCGAAGGCATCCGCATCGACTCCCTCATCAAGCGCCTCCTCGACCACATCCCCGCCCCCCAACCCAAATGACCAACGGCTCCGTCCGATCAGTCCGCTCAGTCCGATCCGTCCGATCAGTCCGATCCGTCCGATCCGTGCCCCCCTTGAAACTTGAAACTTGAATCTTCCAACTTGACCACCCCCTCCCAGCTCGTCTCCGCCCAGGCGCTGATGTCCATCCGCAGCCTCGAACTGCGCGCGCGTGCCGTCGTGGAGGGATTCTGGAATGGCCTGCACCGAAGCCCCTATCACGGCTTCTCCGTCGAGTTCACCGAGTACCGCCAATACACCCCCGGCGACGATCCCCGCCACGTCGACTGGCGCGTCTACGCACGGACCGACCGCCATTACATCAAGAAGTTCGAGGACGAAACCAACCTCCGCTGCCACCTCCTCCTCGACCGCTCCCGGTCGATGGAGTTCGGCACCCTCAGCCACACCAAGGCCCAGTACGCCGCCACCCTCGCCGCAACCTTCGCCCACTTCCTCCATCAACAGGGCGACGCCATCGGCCTCATGACCTTTGACGAGCAGGTCCGCGAACTCCTCCCCGCCCGCCATCGTCCCGGGCATCTCCGCCACGTCTACCACGCCATCGAATCCCCGGCCGCCGGGACCACCACCCGACTCAACTCCCCCATCGAACGCGCCGCCGACCTCCTCCACAAGCGCGGCATGGTGATCCTCATTTCCGATTTCCTCGCCGATCCCGCCGAACTCGAGAAACCCCTGCTCCGACTCGCCGCCATCGGTCACGAAATCTGCGCCTTCCAGATCCTCGATCCGTCCGAACGGGACTTCCAGTTCCAGCAATCGTCCCTGTTCGAGGACGCCGAATCCGGAGCCACGCTCCACATCGATCCCGCCGCCGCCCGCGCCGGATACCTCGAACGCTTCAACGCCCACCAGCAATCCCTCGCCGCCCTCTGCGCCCGCGTTGGCGTCTCCTGGCATCCCATCGCCACCGATCGCCCCCTCGGCCTCGCCCTCTTTGACTTCCTCCAGGACCGCACCCGACGCGGCCGCATCATCCGCCGCGCATCATGAGCTTCCTCGCCCCCCTCTTCCTGCTCGGTGCCGCGGCCATTGCCGGCCCCATCCTGTTCCACCTGATCGCGCGCACCACGCGCGACCGGACCCTGTTCAGCTCGCTGCGCTTCCTGCGGCCCTCGCCCCCGCGCCTCACCCGAAAGAGCCGTATCGAACACTGGCTCCTCCTCGCCCTGCGCTGCCTCGCACTGGGCCTGCTCGCCCTGGCCTTCGCGCGCCCCTTTCTCCGCCAACCCACCCCGCCCAACGCCGGCCAGGGCCCCGCCCGGCGCACCGTCCTCCTCCTCGACACCAGTGCTTCCATGCGCCGCCCGGACCTCTGGAAGGACGCCCGCGCCCGCGCCGAACGCCACATCCGCGAAGCCAGCCCCTCCGACCAGCTCGCGATCCTCACCTTCGACCGCACCACGGTCCTCCGCCTTTCCTTCCAGCAATGGGAGGCCGCCAGCCCCGCTGAACGCACCGCCGTCGCCATCGCCGCCCTCGATACCTTCCAGCCCTCCTGGTTCCCCACCCACCTCGGCCCCGCCCTCGTCCGCGCCGCCGAGGAACTCTCCGACACCGACGTCTCCCAGGAAGGCGTCCGCCGCCGCGTCATCCTCGTCAGTGACCTCCAGGAAGGCGCACGCCTCGACCCGCTCCAATCCTACGAATGGCCCAAGGGCATCGAGGTCGTCCCGGACCCCGTCAAGCCCGCCACCACCGGCAACGCGTCCATCCAACTTCTCGCCGATTCACCCGACGCGGACCGCGGCAACGATCCCGTCCTGCGCGTCCGCATCGCCAACAGCGCCGACGCCAAACAGGAGCAGTTCCGTGTCACCTGGAGCGCACCCGCCAATGGCGCCGCCACCCCGCCGCCTACCGAGGTCTATGTCCCGCCCGGACAGGCCCGCATCCTCCCGCTCGCGGTTCCCACCAACGCCCCCACCAGCGCCGGAACCGCCTCCAACACACCCGCCCTCCGCATCGCCTCCATCGCCCTCTCTGGCGACAACGAGCCCTTCGACAACACCCTCTTCGTCCATCCGCCCCAGCCCTCCCAGCTGAACGTCCTCTACCTCGGCAACGACCCCATCACCGAGGCCCGCCAACCCCTCTTCTTCCTCGCACGCGCCCTTCCCGAAACCCGCCGCCAGACCGTCCGCATCACCGCCGCCCGCCCCGCCACCGCGCCCTCCGAGGAATCCCTCGCCAACGCCCGACTCGTCATCGCCACCGAGTCCCTCCCCGACACCCTCGCCGACTCGCTCCGATCCCGCATCGAGGCCGGCCAGACCGTCGTTTTTGCCCCCGCCTCCGCTTCTGCCGGCCCCACCCTCGCCCGCCTCCTCGGCGTCCCCGGAACCTCCCTCGTCGAAGAGAAACCCACCCGCTACGCCATGCTCGGCGAACTCGATTTCCGTCACCCGCTCCTCGCCCCCTTCGCCGACCCGCGCTTCTCCGACTTCACACGCATCCATTACTGGCGCTACCGGCGCTTCGCCACCCCGCTCCCGACCAACGCCACCGTCATCACCCGCTTCGACTCCGGCACTCCCGCCTGGATCGATTTCCCCATCGGACGCGGCCGCCTGCTCTTCCTCGCCTCCGGCTGGTCCACCGCCGACAGCCAGTTCGCCCTCTCGTCCAAGTTCGTCCCCTGGCTCTACTCCCTCCTCGACCTCGCCGGGGCCTCCACGACACCCGCCCTCCACCCGAACGTCGGCGATTCCATCCCACTGCCCGCCGGCCGCACCGCACCGCTCACCCTCCGTCGTCCCGACGGCTCCACCACCAACCTTCCCGTGAGCCTCGACCGCTTCACGGAAACCGATCAACCCGGCACCTGGTGGCTCGGCGAAGGCCCCGCCGCCATCCCCGTCGCCGTCAACCTCGACCCTTCCGAAAGCCGCACCGCGCCGCTCTCGGTCGAACAGCTCGAGAAGCTCGGCGTCCAGCTCGACGCCTCCCTTTCGTCCGCCGCCGCACCCACCCCGAAACCCGCCGGCATTCCGCCCGCCCTCGAAGCCGAAGGCCGCCAGAAGCTCTGGCGCTGGATCATCACCGGCGCCCTCGCCGTCCTCATCATCGAATCGCTCGTCGCCGGCATCACTGCCCGACGTGTCTCCGCCCCCGCCGAGGCCGCATGAACCCTTTTCCCTCCCACTCCGCACCCGCCCACCCATGAAAGAGCACCCCATCCTCCGACTGCTCCGGCCCATCGCCCAACGCGAGGTCTGGCGCCGCGCCGCCTTCTCGCTCGCGGCCACATGGGCCATCGCCGCCGTCGCCGCCGCCCTGCTTCTCCAGGCCGGACGCCACCTTGGCATCCCACCGCTCGCGTCCATCCTCGCCGTCGCCGTGCTCGGCCTCATCGCCGGCCTCTTCAGCTTCGTCCGCGCCCTCCGCGTCCCACCCGATCTCCAACGCACCGCGCAGACCATCGAGTCCGCCCACCCCGACCTCAACGGCCTCCTCGTCACCACCCTCCAGCAACAGCCCGGACCCGACGGACACTTCTCCTTCATCCAGAGCCTCGCCCTCGATCAGGCCCTCGACCACGCCCGTCGCCACACCTGGTCCCGTCTGTTCCCCACGCACCGGATCCTCGCCGCCGTCGCCCTCCAGGGGGTCGCCTTCCTCGCCTTCGTTGCCGTCCTCGTCTTCTCCCCGCGCACCCCTGTCCCGCCCTCCGAGACCGCGAAATCCACCCGCGTCAGCCCCAAGGTCGTCGACGGCCTCGAGGTCACCCCGGGCAACACCGAACTCGAGAAGGTTCTTCCCTCGTCGTCCTCGCCCGCTTCGGAAACGCCCCGCGCAATGCCGACCTCGTTGTCCTCACCACCAACAAACCCGAACAACGCGTCGCCCTCGTCCGCAACCTCGCCGATCCCGTCTTCGGCGGTGCCGTTTCCGACGTCACCAACCACTTCGACTACCGCGTCGAATCCGACGCCGGCAGCTCGCCGCTCTTCCACGTCACCGTCTTCGAGTACCCGCGCCTCGACCGTTCCATCGCCGACATCACCTACCCCGACTACACCCAGCGCCCGAAGAAGCACATCGAGGACACCCGCCGCGTGACCGCCGTCGAAGGCAGCACGCTCGACCTCACCCTCCAGCTCAACAAACCCGTCACCCGCGCGGTCCTCCAGCCTGCCAGCACCAACCTCGCCCCCATCGTCCTCGCCACCCCTTCCAACCAGCCCATCGCCTCCCTCGCCGGCCACGTCCTCACCACCGGCGGCACCTACAACCTCCGTCTCGTCGACGCCGACGGCCGCACCAACCGAGTCTCCGCACAATTCGTTTTCGAAGTCCCGCCCAACCGCCCGCCCGAGCTGAAGCTCGCCCTCCCCCGCGGCGACGTCCGTCCCTCCGCCCTCGAGGAACTCCAATTCGACGGCACCGTCTGGGACGACTTCGGAATCCTCCGTTACGGCCTCGGCTTCATGCGCGTTGGCGCCGACCCGAATCTCGTCGAACTCGGCACCACCGTCCCCGGCAACGAACGCCGCCCCTTCGGCCACCAACTCCGCCTCGAGGAACTCAGCGCCAAACCCGAGCAGGTCTTCGGTTGGTTCGTGTGGGCCGACGACACCGGCCCCGACGGCCAGGTCCGCCGCACCAAGAGTGACATCTTCTTCGGCGAGGTCCGTCCCTTTGAAGAGATCTTCCGCGAAGGCGAAGGCTCCGGTGAACAACAAGGCGAACAGCAGGGCGAACAAAAGGGCAATGGCAGCCCCGCCACCAAGCTCGCCGAACTCCAGAAGCAGATCATCTCCGCCACCTGGAAACTCCAGTCCCGCAAACCCTCCACCAACGCCCCACCCAAAACCTCCTCCAGCCTCCTGCCCCCCCACGACCGCATAGGTCCCATCCGTCCCATGGGTCCCATCCGTCCCATGCCCCCCCACTCTGGCGTCTTCGCCCAACCCGCCCGCCTCCAACCCTCGCAGGCGCCCGCCCAACGCCGCCCTCGCTCCACCGCCCCCTCCACCGCTTCCTACTCCGAAGACCTCAAGGTCGTCCGCCAGGCCTCCGAGGACGCCCTCGACCAGGCCTCCTCCTCCATGGAAGAGGAAACCGATCCCGCCAAGCGCGCCCTCTGGACCGATGCCATCTCCGAGATGGAACGTTCCATCGAACTCCTCGACAAGGCCGCCAAGGACCCCGCCCTCCTCAAGGAAGCCCTCGCCGCCCAACAGTCCGCCTACCAGACCATCCTCAAGCTCCAGCCCCGCGAGAGCGAGGTCACCCGCCGACGCAACCAGCAGTCGCAGTCCCAGTCGCAGTCTGAAAACCAGCGCAACCAGGAGCAGATCGACGAACTCGATCTCACCCAGTCCGAGAACCGCTATGAGACCCAGAGCCAGGCCCGTTCGCCGCAGGACGAACAACAGCGCGAACAGCAGCAGGCCATCAACCGCCTCGAGGAACTCGCCCGCCGCCAGGAGGAGATGAACAAGCGCCTCAAGGAGCTCCAAACCTCCCTCCAGGCCGCCGATGAAAAGAAGAAGGAGGAGCTCCAACGCGAACTCAAGCGACTCCAGGAGGAACAACGCCAGAATCTCGCCGACGCCGACGAACTCCAGCAGCGCATGGAACAGCCCGGGAACCAGTCGGGCATGAGCGAACAACGCAAGCAGCTCGAACAGACCCGCGAGGACATGCAGAAGGCCGCCGAGGCCACCGGCGAAGGCCAGGTCTCCCAGGCCCTCGCCTCCGGGACCCGCGCCCAGCGCCAGCTCGAGGAGATGCGCGAGGAACTCCGCCGCCAGAACGCCTCCGAACTCAACGAGGCCGCCCGTGAACTCCGTGCCGAGGCCCGCGACATCGCCCGCACCCAGGACGAGATCAAACGCGAACTCGACGCCCAGCAGAACAACGCCAACAAGGGCCAGAAGTCCCTCGAAGGTCCCACGGGCCGCGAAAAGCTCCTCGAGAAACTCGCCGCCCAGCAGTCCCGCCTCACCAACCTCGTCCAGCGCGCCACCGACCTCTCCCAGAAGGCCGAAGGCTCCGAGCCCCTCCTCTCCAAGCAGCTCGAGGACACCCTCCGCGAGGTCTCCCAGGAGGACACCACCAACCTCAAGCAGATGCGCGAACAGCTCATCCGCGAAGGCCAGATGACCCGCGGCCTCTACCAGCGCATGCAGGAGTCCGCCGACTCCAACGCCAAGTCCCTCGAGGTCACCCGCGAACTCCTCCGCCAGGGTCTCGACCAACCCGCCCGCGAAGCCGAACAACGCGCCCGCAAGAACATCGACACCCTCCGCCAGGGCGTCGAAAAAGCCGCCAACTCCGTCCTCGGCGACGACACCGAAGCCCTCCGCTTCGCCCAACAGGAACTCGACAACGCCGCCCAACAGCTCTCCCAGGAGATCACCCAATCCCAACCCCAGCCCCCCTCCGACGCCCCCGAAGGATCAGTCCGATCCGTCGGATCCGTCGGATCACCCCCATCCCCCACCCAGGAGCCCGGTCAACCAGGCGAGCCCAGCCAACCCGGGCAGCAACCGGGCCAACCTCGGGAACCCCGCGAACCCGGGCAGCAACAAGGGCAACAACCCGGCCAGCCCGGGGAACCAAGCCAGCCCAGTCAGCAGCCGGGCCAACAGCCCGGCGAACCTCGCCAACCTGGGCAACAACCCGGGCAACAACCCGGGCAACCCGGGCAACAGCCCAGCCAGCAACCTGGCGAAGCCCGCCAACCTGGGCAGCCGGGCCAACAGCCCGGTCAACCCGGCCAACAACCCGGCGAAGGCCGCCAGCCCGTCCCATCCGTCCCATCCGTCCCATCCGTCCCATCCGTCCCATCCGTCCCATCCGTCCCATCCGTCCCATCCGTCCCATCCGTCCCATCCCCATCCCCCGGGGCCCCCTCCATCAACGACTCCCTCCAATCCCTCCTCCCCGGATCCCGCCCTCGCGGTGCCCAGACCCCAGGTGGCGGTGAAGCCCGTCCCCTTACCGGCAACGACTTCACCCAATGGTCCGACCGCCTCCGCGACGTCGAGCAACTCATCGACTCCCAGGACCTCCGCTCCGAGGTCGCCGACGCCCGGGACCAGGCCCGTCGCGCCCGCCTTGATTTCAACCGCAGCAAGACCAAGCCCGACTGGGCCCAGATCGAACTCCAGGTCCTCAAGCCCCTCGTCGAGGTCCGCGACCAGATCCGCGAGGAACTCGCCCGTCGCGCCTCCCAGGATCCCCTCGTCCCCCTCGACCGCGACCCCGTCCCGGGCCGCTACTCCGAGCTCGTCCGCCGCTATTACGAGGAACTCGGCAAGGACAAGTAGGCCACCCGCCCCATCGTCCCCATCCCCCACCCGATGCTTCTCTCCGCCATCATCCTCTCCGGCACCCAATGGGTTCCCGTGGCCGCCGCCTTCGTCGCGGTGACCTTCGCCCTGCTCGCCTGGAGTTACCGGCTCGCGCGCACGCAACCCGACCACCCCTCCCGTTCCCTCGGATTCCGCCTCCTGTGCGCCGCCCTCAAGGCCCTCGCCATTGTCGCCCTCGCGTTCAGCCTTCTCGAACCCCTGATCACCGAGCAACGCGCCAAGCCCGGCGCCAACCTCTTCGCCCTCGTCGCCGACAATTCCCAGGGCCTCCAGATCCACGACGCCGGTGACTCCCGCTCCCGCGGCGAGTTCCTCGCCCGCTCCCTCGACCCCGCCACCGCTCCCTGGATCAACACCCTCGACGAAGGATTCCAGCTCCGGCGCTTCCTCTTCGATTCCCGGCTCCAGAACGTCCGCGACTTCTCCTCCCTCGACTTCGCCGGCCGCGCCTCCGCCATCGGTTCCTCCCTCCAGAACCTCCGCGAACGCTTCCAGGGCCGACCGCTCGCCGGGGTCCTCCTCTTCACCGACGGCAACGCCACCGACATCCCCGGGGCCCTTCCCGACCTCGCCGGCCTGCCTCCGGTGTATCCGGTCGTAATCGGGAAATCCGACGCCATCCGCGATGTCGCCCTGCAGCGCGTCGCCGTCACGCAGTCCGCCTTCGAGGACGCCCCCGTTTCCGCCCAGGTCGAGGCGGCCGCCGCCGGGTTCGGCAACGCCCCCCTCGTCGCCCGCATCACCGATAGGGGCGGACGCACCGTCACGGAAACCAACCTCACCCCCGCCCCGCGCACCGGCGCCGCTCCCGCCACCGCCCGGCTCCAGTGGCGACCCGAGCAACCCGGCGTCTCCTTCTACCAGGTGCGCGCCGGCACCGCGGAAGACATCCAGCGCGGCCTCAACCCCACCAACTCCCCCGAGGCCACCCTCGCCAACAATGCCCGCATCATCGCCGTCGACCGCGGCCGCGGCCCCTACCGCATCCTCTACGTCGCCGGCCGCCCCAACTGGGAGTTCAAGTTCCTCAACCGCGCCGCCCAGCAGGACGACCAACTCAATCTCGTCGGACTCATCCGCATCGCCCGTCGTGAACCCAAGTTCGACTTCCGCGGCCGCGCCGGCGAAACCGGCAACCCGCTCTTCCGCGGGTTCGGCGACCAGACCCGCGAGACCACCGAACGGTACGACCAACCCGTCCTCACCCGTCTCAACACCCGCGATTCCACCGAACTCGCCGGCGGTTTCCCGCGCACGGCCGAGGAGCTCTACGCCTACCACGCCGTCATCATCGACGACCTCGAGGCCGCCTTCTTCTCCCCCGCCCAGGCCACCCTCCTCCAGAAGTTCGTCTCAGAACGCGGCGGCGGCTTCCTGATGCTCGGCGGCATGGAATCCTTCAACCACGGCGAATACCAACGCACCCCCATCGGCGAGATGCTCCCCGTCCACCTCGACCGACCTGACGCCGCCAATCCGCCCGGGGCCGTAAAATTTTCCCTCTCCCGCGAAGGCTTCCTCCAGTCCTGGGCCCGGCTCCGCGACAACGAACCCGCCGAACAGGCCCGCCTCGCCGACATGCCCGCCTTCGACGTCCTCAACCCCGTCCGCGACATCAAGCCCGCTGCTTCCGTCATCGCCACTGCCACCGACGCGAACGGCAAGGAGCACCCCGCCCTCGCCATCCAGCGCTTCGGCAAGGGCCGCACCGGTGCCCTCATGGTCGGCGACCTCTGGCGCTGGGGCATGAAGGACGCCGAGTCCCACGCCGACATGGACAAGGCCTGGCGCCAGCTCCTCCGCTGGCTCGTCACCGACGTGCCCAACCGGGTCGACATCACCTCCGAACCCCAGCCTTCCGATCCCAACGGCGCCGTCCGCCTCCAGGTCCGCGCCCGCGACGAGAAGTTCGAGCCCCTCGACAACGCCGCCGTCATCATCGACGTCGAGACCGTCCAGTTCGACACCGCTGCCGGCACCACCAATCTCCCCATCCGGATCACCGCTTCCCCGTCCCCCGACGAACCCGGCCTCTACGAAGCCACTTTCGTCCCCCGCGCCACCGCCGGCTTCAAGGCCACCACCACCGTCACCAACGCCCTCGGCGCCCCCGCCGGCACCGCCGAGACCGGATGGTCCACCGACCTCGCCGCCGAGGAGTTCAAGTCCCTTGTCCCGAACCTGCCGCTCCTCCAGGAGATCGCCCGCCGCACCGGCGGTCGGCTTGTCACCCCCGACGAACTGCCCGCCCTTGCCAAGGAGCTCCCCTCGAACCCGGCCCCCGTCATGGAGACCATCACCCGTCCCCTCTGGAACACCCCCGCCTTCTTCACCCTCGCCCTCGCCGCCCTCCTCACCGAATGGGGACTCCGCCGCTGGAAAGGCCTCCCATGACCCACCCTTCCCCCTCCCTCTTCAGGATCAGTCCGATCCGTCGGATCAGTCGGATCGCTCTGATCAGTCTGATCCTCCTTTTCCAGGCGCTCCTCCCCGCCCAGGACCTCCTCCTCGTCGTCGGAGCCCCGGGCGAACCCCAGTACGCCACCAACTTCACCCAGCAGGCCGCCGCCTGGACCCGTCTCGCGGAGCGCGCGAAGACGCGCCTCACCACCATCGGCCTCGACGGCCCCGGCACCAACGACCTCGCACTCCTCCACCACGCCCTCACCAACCTCCCGCCCGCCTCCACCGATCCCCTCTACCTCGTCTTCATCGGACACGGCACCTTCGACGGCCGGGAAGCCCGCTTCAACCTCCGCGGACCCGACCTCACCTCCACCAACCTCCATCGCTGGCTCCAGCCGATCACCCGGCCCACCGCCATCCTCAACACCGCTTCCGCCTCCGCCCCCTTCATCAAGGCCCTCGCCCGCACCAATCGCGTCATCCTGACCGCCACCCGATCCGGCAAGGAGATCAACGCCACCCATCTCGGCACCCATCTCACCGCCGCCATCGACGATCCCAAGGCCGACCTCGACCAGGACGGCGACCTCTCCCTCCTGGAACTCTTTCTCAACGCCACCGCCCGCACGACCGAGTTCTACAAATCCGAGGGCCGCCTCGCCTCCGAGCACGCCCTCCTCGACGACAACGCCGACGCCCTTGGTACTCCAGCCGAGTGGTTCCGTGGCACCCGCGCCACCAAGAAGGCCTCCGGCAGCGCCGCCACCGACGGCCTCCGCGCCCACCAGTTCATCCTCGTCCCCGGCCCCGACTCCGCCCGCCTCACCCCCGAGCAGCGCACCCGACGCAACCAGCTCGAACTCGAGATCGCACGCCTCCGCGAGACCCGACCCACCCCGCCCACCGACGCCTACTACGCCCAACTCGAGACCCTCCTCCTCGAAATGGCCCGCCTCCAACCCTGAGAAGAACCCAGTTCCCAGCCCCAAACGTAGTCGCCGACGTCAGGAGGCGAACCCCAAAGTCCCAGCCCAACGTAGTCGCCGACGTCAGGAGGCGACCCCAAAGCCCCACCCCCTCCAGGATCCGTCCGATCCCCCTTTGGCTACTGCCATCTGCCCCCTGAAAACTCCCCCTGAAGGCCGGGTGCCCCCACCCGGCGGGGATGGATCACCTCTGGCCTCTGGAAACTCCCCATGAATCTGGGAACCGGAATCTGGAAACTGGGCACTCCCCAAACTTGAACCTTGAAACGTATCCTCCCCTCGTTAGTTTCTCGTCACTTCGCGAAGCGGGTGTAGTTCAATGGTAGAACGCGGGCCTCCCATGCCTGAGGCGAGGGTTCGATTCCCTTCACCCGCTCCATTCAGTATCAGGAGCTTACGCAGTCGCTGTCATACGAGTGTCATACGACAGCCGCCAGAAATCGCCGATTCGCGGGCGTTTTCAGCCCCAAAAGATCACCGGTGGTTCGTTTCTTCGAACCAAGTTCCCTTCCAGCACTCCCCCGCGCTTCATTCCCGTTGAGCTATCCATCGCCAGCAGTGCGGTGCGTGGGGTAGTCGACACCGGAAGCGAAAGAGGCCAATTTCGACTCCATGAGCTTCCCAGAGCCTGACATTCGGGCGGCCTTGGCTCACGCCGCACGCCAGACCGAAGAACGGGAGTAGCAGACCCAAGCGCTGGAAAAAGGTGTGTACCGACAGTCCGGCAGCCGTAAGATCTCTTCGTCGCTGATGCTCTCCCTTTTCCTCCAGTTGCACCTGATATGACCCCTTCCAGGGGTTCCCCGGGTATTCCCGTGGGGGTGTAGCTCAATTGGTCAGAGCAGTCTCTTTATAAGGGTCAGGTTGTGGGTTCGAGGCCCACCACCCCTACCAACTCCTCCCAGTGGCCGTCCGTCCGAGATCCAGGACGCTTTGGCTGCGTGACCCTCTGGTCATCCACGACATTCAGGCGGCGGAGGGACCAACTCGGCGATGGACTCCAACTGTGGTTAATCAATGTGCTCCTGCAAATGTTGTCGAATGGCCCGGGGCCACGGGCCAGTCGATCCATCCCCTGAGGCAGCTCACGTCGCCCTATTCTTTTTCAGGCCTGTCATTGACGCCCACACGCCAAAGCCATGGTGAAAACGCAGAGTGTGGCAGCATTCCATTGCTGGAGGTTTTGGCTACGTCCAAGGATGGCAGTTCGAAATGCTTATGCTAAAGGGATTGCATCCTAGGTTGGAGAATTCGAGCCAAAGCATGCCCTGATTACACATCAATCTGTGCGTTTGCGAAACAGCCCTCGTGTCTGAAGCTCGTTAAGGCGAAAAACGGGAATCCGCTGCTCACATGCGTTTGCGGCATCGTTGATTCGGTGCATTCCGTCAATCAGCAACGGCTTGTTATCAAGTGTCCCGATCAAGATTGGCAGTCGAGTGCCGCTTCCAATCAGTTTATGATATTCTTCAGCAAACCAGGTTCTGGCTTCTGTTGTCGCGATGAATTCTAAAGCAACGCGTTCTCTCACGACGACGCCATATGCTCCAAAGACAGAAACTTGAATGTTGTCGAGTGGTGGCCTTAGATCCATAACTTGTAGTCCAACGTGCTCGTTGTTGGTGAGTATCCCCACGCTATTATAGACCGATTCTTCCTGTAATGGTTTGCCACAGCACGCGTAGGTTGCGATCTCATTTGTTTTAGCACGCTTCCACAGCGATTCACATATTGATGTTGCCTCAATCTTGAAGTGGCAGCATGGGCATGGAACTGGGTGTTGATTCTCTCGCATCTGGGTAATTTGTGGTTTTTAGTGTTGAAGTGACTTGGCAACGCAAAGCGATGGTTTGTCGAGTTGCTCGCGCTCAATTCAGCGTAGACAAACGATCTTACAGGGCTTTGAAAGGAGCCATATATGCGTCATTGCTAAGGTGATCGGGCAGGGGTGAGGGCTGTGAGTTCGATGCCCACCCCCCAACCAACTCATCCCTTTGGTCTTCACTCCGAGATCCGAGACATCGCGGTCACGCAAAACATGGTGCCCCCTGCCGTTGGTGTCATTGGCGGCAGCCTCCGGAGGGCAGTCATCGGCGGTATCCACACATGGTTGCATGGTCAACAATGGTCTGGGAGTCAGCTATGGGTGACACTATGGTGGCAACCTTAACCTGGCTGCTCACCTCCTTTGGGGAGGTACTCCTGCTGGTCTTGGCCAGCCAGTGATCCCGCAATTGTCTCCAGCTACACTGACAGGGGTGGTAGAGCAAGCTGTCTGGAGCCAGTTGTTGGGGATGGATGTGCCTCCTTCAGTACTTTGGCAACCGAGGATGCCGGCAACTCCAGCCGCCTTGCCGTCTCCCGTAAGCCGACACCTTCCGCCTTCAACCGGAGCACTTCATCTCGCCGGTCAGCCAGAGTGGAGGGCCGGCCCAGCTTCACACCACGGCCCTTGGCGGCACGAAGGCCAGCATTCACCCGTTCCCGGATCAGGCTGCGCTCAAACTCTGCCACCGCCATGAGGACGCCCAGTTGAAGCCGGCCTGCTGGGTTGTCGCCACTGGTGTCGATGCCTTGGGAGGTACAGATCAGCGAAACACCCAGCCGTTGCAGCTCGTCGAGGATCAGGGCCAGGTGGGTCAGTGACCGCCCAAGCCGGTCCAGCTTGTACACCACCACCCGAGCAACCTTGCCGGACCTGACGTCTGTCATCATGGCGTCCAGCTGCGGGCGAGTGACTTTTGCACCGGACTCCTTCTCGACGAACAGCCGGACCTTGGCGTAGCCTCGGCCTCGACAAAAGCCCTGCAACTCCTCGACTTGCGAATCGACCCTTTGGTCGGTGGTTGAGACTCTAACGTAAAGCGCTGTGGCTAAGGATGAAACGGTCACAAACCATTTGTATTGTGAACAGCAAGATCGGACACCGCGAAGTGCGCCCGGACGCGGCCTTTTCGAGGCGTCAGGATGGGGTGGTTTGTGAACAGGTTGGAGTCAGGTGGTTGCATTTCCAGAAAGCCCTTCAATTAGGTCTCGAAGGGCCAGCTGTGAACGAGGCCTCAGAGGAGTGCGTGATCCCGTCGATTGCGATACTGGGCTGTGGTGGGAAACGAGGGCTGAGCCGGCAATTTTATCAGCACATTCATGACGCCGACATCGATAGGGCCGGAGTTCGCGCTACCGCTGCACGTAAACTGGCCAAGCGATCGTTGCACTACCTCCGCCGCACCTTGGTATCCGACCCGGCCAACTCCGGCTCCAAGACCGAGACCCAACACAACCTTACCAAGCACAAGACCACCTCCATCCACGACTTTTACACCCCTCTCGGTGGCGAAACCCTATGGCCGCCCGTCCATGCCATCGAAAGCATTGCGGCACGCCCAGAAGATGTCAGCCAACTAGACACGATCCACTCAACGAGCCGTTGTGGGCAACTGTTTCCGTTTGGAGACAACCGTCAGGATGTCACCACCCAAAAGCACCACTTCATGTCGCATCAGTGCCACCCTACCATCCTCCCAAGCGCCACGGATTTGTCGTGCGGGGGTGACGTCAAAGATTTACACAGTCGAAGAAACGCGCCAGATGAACATTCGGCAGAGCTAGTCGTTCGTGATCAACCAATTCCAAACCGAGCCTGATAACATGACGTGCCTCGACCTGTTTTGTGGCTGTGGAGGTTTCACTCTTGGGATGGAGCGGGCTGGCTTCACATGCCTTGCAGCGATTGACTCCAACTCAGAGGCAGTCGCTGTACTAAAACATAACTTACCCCACGTCCCGCACGTCCTTCAGGAGGATCTGACGACCTTTTCACCCGCTACATTGGCGAGGCTGATCGGTACTAACCACGTTGACGCCATTGTGGGGGGCCCGCCATGCCAAGGCTTTAGCGTCGTAAGGCAGGCGGATGGTGCAAATAGCGGTAATAGGTTAATCGATGATCCTCGACGCTTCCTTTATCAAGAGTTCCTTAAGTTCGTTTCGGAGTTTCGGCCCAAAGTCTTCGTAATGGAAAACGTTTTGGGTATCAGGTCAGCCTCTGCAGGTGAATACTTCTCAAGAGTACAAAGGGATGCCCGCGCCATCGGTTACCGAGTCCACGCGCAAGTTGAGGACTGTGTTGAGCTGGGCTTGCCGCAGAAGCGTCGGCGACAGCTCTTTGTGGGCACACGCCTAGGCCTGCCCGACTATTTTCGCTCCAAACTCCAGCCTGCACCGCGAGCCTCCTGGCATCCAGTCCTCTGGGAGGCCATCAGTGATCTTCCGCCTGTAAAGGCAGGCGAAGGGGAGGAGATCTGCGACTACGACATGGAGCACAGAAGACACCATGTAGAGCGCTTTGGGCGTCGCTATCTTTACAACGTGCTGGAAATAGCTCGGTCTACGAAGCTAACCGCGCATCGTGCACGTCCGCACAGCGAGCGTGACTTGCGGGATTTTGCGCTACTCGTAGAAGGCGAGAACTCCAAGGAGGCGATGGACCGTGGTGTTGAGTTCGAGTTCCCCTACGATAAGGAGAACTTCAAGGACCGCTACACACGACAGCATCGCTTTGAGCCTTGCTCAACAATTGTTGCCCACTTGAGCAAGGATGGTTTGATGTTCATTCATCCGACACAGAACCGTTCGCTAACTCCCCGAGAAGCTGCACGCATTCAGAGTTTCCCGATTGGTTCGAGTTTCCCATCGCCCGCACGCATCAATTCCGTGTCATTGGTAATGCGGTGCCGCCGCTGGTCAGTGAAGCGATTGGAATTGCCGTCAAAGGCTATATCAAGAAGGCGACGGATAAGACCCGAAGGGTAAAGCTTCGCGTCGCTCCACTGCCGAAAGACGAAAGCGAAGCAGTACATTGGCTGATCCCACTGATAGACCTCGACAAACGTGCGCTCCGCGGGGTGCCCAGCGTTGAATTCAAGCGGGCATGGTTTTCTATCGCATTCCTGTACGACGGACTTCACCCGGATAGCGCGTTGGAAAACGGCACCAGAATTCAGCACGATGCCAAGGATTACAGTACTGTCAGCCGCATCGAACCACGCTTGGTAAGGCCATATTTTGAACAAAGCGGTTGGCCGGTGGTGCTCGCTTCTATAGCGAAAGAAGCTTGGCGTCGTTACAAGAACGGGAGCATCAAGGACGAAGAATTCTACTGTTCCGACGCACAGATGGCGGGCCTCCTGCACCGAAGTCCTGAGTTGGCAGCAGCATGCTGTGAAGAGCAGGAGTGGCTCGCGTCATAAGCCTGTATGAAACGTGGCGGTCGCAAGATTGCTAAGGAAGACTTCGATATCGCGGCGCCCCACGCCGCGTGCCTCGTGGAGTCGCTTCGTGCCTTTGGCTACGAACTGCCGACGGCACTGGCTGACCTCGTTGACAACAGCATCACCGCCGGTGCGAAGAACATCTGGGTGGATTTTCATTGGGAGGGCGAAAACTCCGTCATCGCGGTCACTGACGATGGCAATGGGATGTCCGAGGAAAAGCTCGTGGCCGCGATGCGACCGGGCAGTCAGAACCCTTTAAAGTCGCGCGAACCGCACGACCTTGGACGGTTTGGCCTAGGCCTCAAGACCGCCAGCTTTTCACAATGCCGCTGCGTCACCGTGCGGAGCGTCGTTCGAGGTGGAAAGCCTTCAACCCGCTGCTGGAATCTCGACCATATTGCCCGCGTCAACGACTGGCAGTTGCTTCGCAGTAGCGACGCGGCGGCGGAACCACATTTCCGCAGGCTAGGGGAGATGGCGAAAGGAACCGCCGTTGTCTGGCAGAATATTGACCGGCTTGTCGCTAGGCAACGCACCGACAGCGAACGGGAGCAGCAGCTTTTCCTGCAACGCGCTGACGCGGTGCGTCGTCACCTAGCGGTGGTGTTTCATCAATTGATGGCTGGGAAGCGCGGTGTGAAGCTCCTGCTGAATGATCACCCCATCATGGCGTGGGATCCATTTCTCGCCAGTGAGCCTGCCACTCAAGCACTGCCGGTGACACGGCTCAAGCTGCGGGGCGTTGTCGTCGAGGTTGAACCGTTCGTGCTTCCCCACCATTCCAAACTCGCGAAGTCAAAGCACGAAACAGCTGCCGGGCCGCGAGGTTGGAACGCGCATCAAGGGTTTTACGTCTACCGCAACCACCGCCTGCTCGTTCCTGGGGACTGGCTGGGTTTCGGCTGGGCAAAGGAGGAGCACTACAAACTCGCGCGCATCCGCGTCGAACTGCCGAACGCCCTCGACCACGATTGGGCGATTAATGTCACGAAGTCGCGCGCCCTGCCACCGGCGGCGCTGCGTGATGACTTGCGCCGAATTGCTGAGCGCACGCGGAGTGACGCGAAGCGCGTCTATTCGCACCGGGGTGCAAAGCTGACGCCGAAGGCAGATGCTGACCGCGTGCTTCTGTGGGAACCGATGGCTAAGCATGACAAAATGTTTTATCGCCTGAATCGGCAGCACCCGCTGTTGAAGCAATCCCTGGCGGCAACTTCCAACCGTTCTGCTTTCAACGCCCTGCTTCGGCTCGTCGAGGAAACCGTGCCGTACCCACACATTGCGATTGAGAACAGCGAAAAACCAAACTCACTCTCTGGCCCATTTGAACACACTGCGGAAGCCCAGATTCGCGAAGTGATGGAACAGGCTTTCCATTCTCTTGTCGCCAGCGGTTACGGAGCGAAGGAAGCGGTCAACCGCCTGCGCACCATCTGGCCCTTCGAACTTTTCCCCGCGCTGCTGCAAAACCTTTCTGAATCCCAGCCCCATGCCTGAAGCGCACGACCACCACGCAAACGCCCGCAACCTGGCGGTGGACATTCTCCGCAAGGAAATGAAACGCACGCCTGAACTAATCCGAGCCACGGCTGAAAAGGCAGTTCAGGCCGCGACCATTTTTGCACCGGAGGCCATAATCGATGTCGAGGCGCTGACACTGGAATTGCGTCACCTGTTTTCCGTTGGTGTCCAGGACGCGACCGTTTTGGACGATCACGATCCGAAAGGTCATGTGCCGTGGCTTCCAAACAAGCGCGCGAACAACGCTCCTGGTTTTTGGCGTTTCTGGACTCGCTACATGACCTATCTGGAGCGTGACTTAGGATGGCCGCCCGATGTCGTGAACAACCTTCACGAACTCACGGACATGATTCTGGAGCGGTTAGAAGAACCAACTCGTGACGGCCCGTGGGACAGGCGTGGAATGGTCGTCGGCTCAGTTCAATCCGGGAAAACGGCGAACTACATCGGCCTGATCAACAAGGCCGTGGATGCCGGTTACAAGCTGGTGATTGTGCTCGCGGGTATTCACAGCAATCTGCGGTCGCAAACGCAGCTTCGGGTGGATGAGGGCGTCCTCGGTTTCGACACGCAAAAGAGCCGCAAACTGAATCTCAATGGCCAGTGGGTTGGCGTAGGCAAGCTGCCCGGCGACAAACTGGTGATCCACTCCCTGACCAGCAGTGCCGAGAAAGGGGATTTCAGCAAGCCGGTGGCCGAGTCGATCGGCGTGATGATCGGCGGCGACCCAGTTGTGCTGGTCGTGAAGAAGAATTCCAAACTTCTCGGCAATCTTTTGAAGTGGGTCCGCCATGTTGCGGCCACCGAGGAGTCCGGAGGGAATATAATTCCGAACATTCCACTGCTGCTGATCGACGACGAGGCCGACAACGCCTCGATCAACGTCAAAGACAGGAAAGGAACTGACGGTGACGCGGACAGTGTCTCTGCGATCAACGGTAAGATTCGTGAGATTCTCAGTACGTTCGAGAAGTCGGCCTACGTTGGCTATACCGCCACGCCGTTCGCCAATATCTTTGTCAATCCCTCGGCTCAGACCGAGAAACATGGTGAAGACATCTTTCCGCGCAGTTTCATCATCAACGTGAAGCCGCCGTCAAACTACGTCGGGCCGGGCAAGGTATTCGGACTCGACGGAGATGCGGATGCCGGGATCCTGGCGCAGGACGGTCTGCCGATTGTGCGGCAGATTGATGACCACGCCGGTCCGACAGCCTTTCCGCCCCGGCACAAAAAGGACCACGTTCCCGGTGAACTGCCGCCGTCGCTGAAACGGGCGATTCGCTGTTTTATTCTCTCATGCGCGGCCCGTCGCGCGCGGGGGCACGGCAAGAAGCACAATTCGATGCTGGTCCACGTCACGCGGTTTGTGGACGTGCAAAACCATGTCGTCCGCCTAGTGCGTGATGAGGTAATCGCGCTGCAAAGGCGCATCGAATTTGGCGACGGCAACCGCAAGCCCACGGTTCGTGATGAGCTATGTGAGCTTTGGGAAACAGAATTTGTCCCGGTGTCAAAGGCGCTGGACGAAGAGGCCGGGTCTGCGGTGACGTGGGCACAAGTGGATGCGGAACTGCATGGAGCGGCCTCGAAGGTGGTCATCCTTCCCATCAACGGCTTCGCGAAGGAGGCACTCGACTACAAGGAGCATGAGGCCGAAGGGCGCAACGTGATTGCAGTCGGTGGCGACAAGCTTTCGCGCGGTCTCACGCTGGAAGGACTTTCCATCAGCTACTTTCTGCGCACGTCGCGCATGTATGACACGCTCATGCAGATGGGGCGGTGGTTCGGTTATCGCCCAGGCTATCTAGATCTTTGCCGCCTGTTCACAACTGGCCTGCTAACCGCGTGGTATCGGCATATAGCATTGGCAGACGCGGAACTTCGGCGTGAATTCGACTACATGGTAGATTCCGGACAGACACCGGAGCAATACGGCCTGCGGGTGCGAACGCATCCGGGCGGGATGACCGTCACCGCGCTGAACAAAATGTGCCACAGTCAAAGTCTTGAACTCTCTTGGGCGGGAGTGCTCGTGCAGAGCACACAGTTGCCAAAGGACGACAGACGAGTGGCAGCGAACCTGCAAGCGACAGAAAGTTTGCTGTTGGCCTTGTCCGCGCCTGAGCACCGCGGCGGGCATGAGACTCGAATCTGGCGCAACGTCGAAGCGGCAAACGTCGCAAATTTCTTGGAAGTATTGCAACTACCTCCCCAATCCGCACGCGCCAGCGGGCGACAGATTGCAACCTTTATCCGTCAGCAAGCCGCGAAGGCTGAACCTGAACTGACGTGCTGGACGGTGGCATTGATTTCAGTGGCTCAAGGCCGGCACATGCCCATCGCTGGGCACGACGTCGGACTGGTGGAGCGTTCGGCAGAACATCAATCCGGCGACAGCTTCGGGCTGCGGAAGGCGAACATCCTCAGTCCAGCCGATGAGGGCTGGGACTTTGAGGAGCAGCCATTCACTCAGGAATGGTTTGACAGCATTGCAGACAAGCCGGAACTCGCGGCGGACTTGGCATGGTTGCATGGACAAATCGACAACGCCAATGCCCGTGATGTTGCACTCGAACTGACCCGCCGATGGCAGCAAACCGTTCCGCCAAAGCTCCGCGTTCCCGAGAATGGCGAAACGAAGCGTCCGAACGGGCGTGTGCTGCGCTTGCTGCGGCGGCGTTCGCACGGACTTCTCCTGATCTACCCAGTCCAGCCGCCCACGGTCGTCAAGGGCGAGAACAACATGCCGAATTCGCCAACCGGCATGGCTGAAATGGGAATCCCAGTGATCGGCGTGGCGCTGAGTTTTCCGACGAGCAACACCGTGCTGGGTGTCGAATACCGCGTGAACCGTGTGTGGGACGCCGAGATTCAAGAGGACTCCACGTATGACGATTGAGCAGCTTTGGATAGAAATGGAAGCTGAAGCTGGGGCGAACGTCGCCTGGCTGACGCGATTTGCGCGCCCGCAAACCGGACATCCACTGCTCGTCGCCCTAGAGCAAACGACCCGGGCGCGAGCCTTGTTGCTGCCGGTGCCAAAGGCGGCGTTGCCACCGCGACGCGAGTGGCCGGAGTGCCGGGGATTGGAATTGAATTCCGTGTCGTTGGCTTCGCAACCTCATCTTTGTGTGCGTCTGCGCGACCCGGCTTGCGCGGATGTGTTCACGGCCCTAGCGGAAGATGTAGCTACGCGCGTTGCATCCGCGAGCGGCGCGATTCAAGCGGTGGCGGAATTGCTGGGGCGCCTCCGGCGCTGGCAGCAATTTCTAACTGTGGCCCGCGATATTCTGAGCATCGAGGCGCAACGCGGTTTGTGGGGCGAACTCCATGTGCACCGCACGCATCTGCTGCCCGCGCTGGGCGCGGCGGCGACGGTGGCAGGATGGAAGGCGAGCGCGGCGGCACATCAGGACTTTCAGTTCTCCGGCGGTGCTGTGGAAGTGAAGACGACGGCCGCAAAACAACCGCAGAGTGTTCGCATCACCAGCGAAAGACAACTCGACGATACCGGAGTGGGCGCGTTGTTCCTGCATATCGTCGTGGTGGATGAACGGGAAGTGCCCACCGGTGGAACCGTGCCGGGGCACAGCCTGTCCGCGCTCATTGCCGACACGCGCGCAGAACTTTCCGCCGACCTCGTTGCACTTGCGGCCTTCAACGACCGACTCCTTGACCGCGGATGGCTAGACACGCACGCCAGCCGCTATGAAGGGCGTCGCTGGACAGTGCGCGGCGAGCGCACTTATCAGGTGCGGCGAGGGTTTCCTCGTCTCGTGGAAGTTGACCTGCCCACGGGAGTCGGCGACGTTAACTTTGCGTTGAGCCTAGCGGCGTGCGAACCGTTTGCGGCTCCGGTGTCCGGGATGCTGGGCGCGCTATCTCAAACCAACCCAAGCCGTCGCGACAGACCCCGCAACCCTTAAGCCCATGTCCAATCCACGTCTCCAACAATTCGCTATCGACCTGCACCAGGAAGTTCTCGCCAAGGCCGGCATTGATGCCGGCAGCGCCGGGGAAACTAACCAGCCTTTGCGTGAGGAGGCGTTCACTGAATACGTGGTAGGCCTGCTCGCAGAACACAACGAAGCGGATGGGGTGGAACTCGCCTATCACGACGCCAAGAGCACTGGGCGTGTGCCCGCCGCGAAGTTGAACGCATGGTCGCTTTCGGGCGACGGAGCCACAGCGGATTTGTTCGTCACGCTGTATCATGGGACGGGCGACATGGAGGATGTCGGGCTGCCGGATACGCGCCGGCATTTCCAGCTGGTGCGCGGCTTCCTACGCCGCGCACTCGACGAGTTTCACAAGAAGGTCGAGGAATCGTGTCCGGCGTTCCGCGTCATGCAGCAGATTTTTGAGGCCAAGGATTCGCTGACGACTATCCGGCTATTCTTTATCACGGATGGCTTGGTGCGGTCGCTCGAACTGGATGAGGAGAAATTCCCCGGCGTCGAAGTGCGTTACGTAGTGTGGGACTTGGACAAGCTGAGTCGACTGCGGGTCGGCCACCGCGAGGTCATCGAACTGGATTTTGTGAACGACTACGACGGTGCGATTCCGTGTCTTAAGATGGCAGATCCGACTGGTGAATATCAGACGTTCTTGGCTTTTCTGCCTGCGCCCCTGCTGGCGCGCATCTATGGGGAACACGGCCAGCGTCTTCTCGAACGAAATGTGCGCGCATTTCTTCAGGCCAACGGGAAGATTAACCGTGGGCTGCAAAGGACTCTCAAGGAAGAGCCGCATCGATTCCTTGCGTATAACAACGGCCTTTGCTGCACAGCAGCCGAGGTTCGCGTGAGCGGGGGCAAGCTGGAATGGCTAAAGGATTTTCAGATTGTGAACGGCGGGCAGACGACTGCTTCAATTTACCACGCATTGAAAAAGGACAAGGTAGACGTTAGCCAAGTCGTGGTGCAGGTGAAGCTTACGGTGCTTAAAGATCCGGCGAAAGTGCCGGAAATTGTGCCTCTCATCTCCCGCTACGCAAACAGCCAGAACAAAGTCAACGGCGCGGACTTCGCGGCCAACGGGCCGTTTCATCACACGCTGGAGCAACTCTCGCGCACTGTATGGGCACCCGCCGCGAGCGGATTGGAGCGCGGCACGCACTGGTATTATGAGCGGGCGCGTGGTTCCTACGCAGACGACAAGGCGCGACAGGGAAATGCGACGCAACGGAAAAGGTGGGAGACGGAGAACCCGACGCAGCAAAAGTTCACCAAGACCGACCTCGCCAAGTTTGAACACGCCTGGCTAGGCCTGCCGCATCTCGTCTGCCTTGGTGCGGAGAAGAATTTCAACAAGCTCGCCGAACGCATGGAGGACAATGGCGAGCCGGTGGTTGACCAGAACTATTTTAAGCACGCGGTCGCCAAGGTGATTATCTGGCGGACGGCGGAGAAACTTTTTGACTCGCTCGAACTGGAGGCTACCGCGCGAATAGTGTCGCCTACGCAATGGCTTGGGTGGCCAAACACTCCGAATGGCGCATCAATCTCGACCGGGTTTGGAACGAGCAGCGAATCTCCCCCGCATTGTGTGAAGCGCTCAAGGTGATCTGCGCCGCTGCGCACAAACATATTACGTCGCAGGACGGCAATCCGGGCGAAGCATCGAAGCGAGAATTCTGCTGGAATGAATTCCGCAAGAAGGAGCTTTCGGAGCCGATGGGATGGCGGAACGAGCTTTCCAACACGGCCTTCATCGTTGCCAATTCCGAAGAGGAAGCCTTGTCAGCCGAATGGGAGCGGGTGCGGCACGGCTTCATTTCTGATTCCCGTTCGATGGGAGAATTGGAAGCCATCACGAACAAGTCATGGGTGGCGTCGCGGCGCGGAGATCCGGTGTATGTGTACGCCGAGCGCCATTGGGACATGCTGCACGCCATGCGAGGCATGGGTTTGAAAAAGATTCGCTGCCTAGTCGAAATCCTGTCCACCGCTGCGAAGCGTTGAACAGCCCCTATGCCCGACGTTTTTGCTAAGGCCAAACGCTCACAAGTGATGTCGTGCATTCGTGGGCGCGGCAACAAGACGACAGAACTTGTTTTGGCGAAACTGCTTCGACAAGCGGGTATCACAGGCTGGCGGCGGCATGTAGTGGTGTTCGGCCGCCCAGACTTCATGTTCCGCAAGGAGCGGTTGGTAGTCTTCGTGGATGGCTGCTTCTGGCACGGTTGCCCGAAACACGGAATAGCTCCGAAGAACAACGGGGTCTTTTGGAGTGAGAAGCTGGGAGGAAATAAAACCCGCGATCGATTGGTAAACCGAACCCTTCGTAAGGCCGGCTGGCGTGTGGTTCGAATCTGGGAGCACGATCTACCCAAGCGAGGAGAATATTGGGCGCGACGGATCAAGCGGCTTCTCGAGACGATTTAGGTATGGATGGGTACACAGGCAGTCCGGGGTTTTTCATGCAAACTCATCCTTCGCCCAGTCAAGATTCCCAGGCCAAGCAAAGTGACCACCCTGCGAAGGCGAGGGACGTTGCACGTGAAGTCTCCGCGGCATGTCCACTGGGCCAAGGCTGGAATCACAACCAGGGTTGTTCGATTGGAATTCTGCAGTGCGTTTGGGTACGCAAGAGGAAGGCCTGTCAGCAATTTGGCCACCTGTAAGAATTGGACGTACCGAGTTTTGCACCGCCATCTTCAGGCTTCGTACGCCGCTAAAATGCGCTGGTATCGCCCGGACTCAATGATTGGTCCATCCGGCTGGGCAAAGGAGTACATCCACGCCGCCTCAGTAGTCCCATCCGCCAGCGCCACCCTCGTGATGTAGCGGCAGTAGCAGTGCGTATGACCTTCCAAGAGGTCCAGATCGGCGAATATGGCACCGTCCACCATATACAGCTCACCACGAATGGCCGACACCGGATTGTTCCGGTCCACCATGGGCAGGCCTTGGACGTGCAGGGCGTATCGATCCACCGTTTGGCCTTCGCCCACGAAGGTGGATCCCTCCAAGGCAGGGTGATTTCCGTGGCCCATCTTCGGGGTGCCGTAGACGAAGACCGGGGTGGTGTTGGCAAGCGGGTGGTGCTCAGTGGCGAATTGGCGAGTATAGGATGAGGCCAACCATGGCCGGGTTTCGAGCCAGTTCACGCTCCAGTTGATAAGCGAGGGGGCCGTCCAACACGACCGTGCGAAGGAGGGAACCGCCAGCGCCATGCCAGCCGTTGCCTACACTCGCGCGGGCAATTTGGAGTGGCAGGCCAACCACGGCCTCAGCCAGCCGTGCCGCCTCCAATTCCTTAGCCGTGATCAGGCCCATCATCAGGTTGAAGTGCTGGATGCCAGTGGCATGGGCCAGCAAACTCATGGTTGCTGCCGCCAAACCGTACTGGCACAGGATCAGGGTGGGTTGCAGCCGAAACCCAGCCAGTTGCTTCGGGTCGGGACACGTGGCGATCAAGTGGTTGTCTCCAGTCCAGCGATGTGATTCACTGAGGCTATGAGGCCACCCGAAGAGAATGTAGAAGATCCGTTACGATTGGGCCGATTTCTTTCAGCACAACAGGACTCCTATGCTAACGCGCTCGAAGAGTTGCGGCGGGGACGAAAGGAAAGCCATTGGATGTGGTTTGTCTTCCCTCAACTGGACGGTCTTGCGAGAAGCGCCACCTCAAAGATCTACGCAATCAAGAATCTGGAGGAAGCCCGCGCCTATCTGCATCACCCGATTCTTGGTCTCCGGCTGATCGAATGTTCTCGAGCACTCCTTCAGATCACTGGTAAATCAGCCTATGCAATCATGGGTACTCCTGATGATCTAAAGCTCCGGTCCTCTATGACTCTGTTTTCCAGCATTGCCAATCCGCCAAGGGAGTTCGTCGACGTTCTCAACACCTATTTCGATGGCCAGCCGGACATTCGCACCACAGACCTGCTCCGTGGCTTGGGACATACTTAGAAATCAGCCACGCGGGGTGGTGCCGATCTCGACTCTGGGCGAATACGCCAGAAGCCACCTGCCTCCGGTGTCAACAAGACCCGCTCATTCGTTCTTGGTTGTCCGGCATAGGGCACGAACCATTGGCGAAGAAGTTCCGGCAGGACATTGTCGGCGTAGCCGGGCCTTTGGCCCGGTCCATTAGATACAGCTCACCATTAATGGCTGATATTGGATTGTTCCGGTCCACCATGGTCAGACCTTGGACGTGAAGAGCGTACCGCGCCACCGTTTGGCCTTCGCCCAAGAATGGGGCCCCCGCCAGCTCACGGTGATTGCCATGCCCCCGCTTCAGAGTGCCGTAGATGAAGACCGGGACGGTGTTCACAGGCAGGGCTTGTTCAGTGGTGAGTAGAGGGTGACTCCTCTCATGGCCGAGCTTCGAGCCAGTTCACGCTCCTGTAGTTGGTCCATGGGGTGGTCCACGACGACCGTTCTGAACCGGTGGCACTTATCTCTGGCATCAAAACGTGCCATTTGCAGTGGCAGGTGAGTCAGGTTTCCAGCGGCTGTTCTGGTTGCCGTCAGTTCCCGGTTTAAGAGCAGCCCAAGGATGAGCCGGAAGTGTTGGATGCCAGTGGCATGGGCCAGCAACCCCATCGCCGCCGCGGTCAAACTGTACCGGCACAGCATCAGGGTGGATTGCCGCCGGACCCCAGCCAGATGGTTTGCCAGCCTCAGAGAAGTCCGCCAACTGCCGTAGGCCGCCCAGTCCAGCCTGGGTTCATTCAGCTCATCCTCCATGGCCTTCAGGTGGTGTGGAAGGTCATCCCTCGATCCACCCGTCGCGTTCCAGGCTTGGCGTTCTGTCAGGTAGTCGAGGCAGATTTGGAGCAAGGACTCCAGTGTGACCAGTGGGGTAGCCATGGAAGAGACGAGGGGCCCACCGGTGTTTCACGGTGAGTCCCATTAGTGGGTGGGTTGTGGTTGGCCTGGAGGTTGGCCTAGGCTGGAAGGAAACCCATGGAACGCATCGAGAGGAACGATTCCCCGACGATGACGTGGTCCAGGATCTCGATCTTGAGGAGTTTGCCAGCCCTCGCGAGGTCCCGGGTTACCCGGATGTCTGGCTCACTCGGTGAAGGGTCCATGGAGGGGTGGTTGTGCATCAGGATGGCAGCGGAGGAGGCAGCGACAATGAGCGGACGAAACACGCCCAGTGGATTGACCTCCACGCAATCCAGCGAGCCCAAGGCCACCAAGTTGTGCCCAATAACCCGCCGACGGGTGTTCATGGCCAAGACGACAAACGCCTCCTTGGCCGGATCGTACCAGTTCGCCACGGCGATGTTGGCCTTCCAGTAGGCAAAGGCCTTGTCTGGCGTGTCGATAAGGTCACCCGGACTGCCGCACTCGCGGACCCGCATCACCTTGAACTCGGCTGGTGGCTTCATGGCCATGGTGTTCGCTGGTTGGCAGCCGTCTCGCCTCAGTTGGCCTCCTCCTTGAGGACCTCCTTGGTGTCCTCAGCCTCAGCGGTGGGTGCCGTCAGGGCGTCTTCCAAGGCAGTGCGGAACAGCTTTCGGCCGGAGTACTTCACACAGTTGCGCAAAAGTGCTTCCAGGGTGGCGGCACCGCGGCGGTAGACCGTGACGGCAACCAGCTGCTCCTCGACGTAAAGCCCGAAGTGTTTGCCCTCCTTTTTGATGGCAAAGGCAATCTTGGGTGCCCGCAGTGCCGTGGGAACGGCGGGAAGTACCGCTTCAGGTGTTTCAGTGCCGGTGGATTCGATAATCGATGCATTCATGCAAGCTTGGCTGTGCTGCGTAGAGGGCGGGGAGTACACGGCAAAAACGACGCCAGTTCGGGTTGGAGCAACCACGGCGCAATCAACTCCACGCCGGAGCGCATTTCCGTGGGTTGATGACGGTGAAGAATTTTTCCACCACCCGCCCTGACCGGGATGCACCGGCGTCATTTGTTCCAGCCGGTCCAAGGCCAGGCATGGGCCAGTTCCATGGCTTCCGACTGCGGCCCATTTACCAGCCTGGACGCACCTGACGGTTACAGGCTGGTTGGATTACGCCCACTGAACTTCAAACGCGACCGGATGACACCGGGCGCTTCTGGTCATGATCTTCGAGGCGTGATGAGGAATGGGGTGGCTGAAAAGAGGGCGACCAGTAAAAACTCTGTAACGCAGCCCGATCACCCATCGATAGGAGGGGTATGACAAGTCTCGGCTCCCCATCATGGATTGGGAGGGAACACGTCTGTCATCGTGCACTTCAGCCGGGAGAGAACCAGCTCCAGCTTCTGCACGGTGATGCTCTGCTCTCCGTTCTCAAGTCGGAACAGGGTCGAGCCGGAAAGACCAACCTTTCGGCCAAAGGTGGCGTAGGACTCCTGCCCCCGCTTTTGGCGGAGGAAGGTGGCCACCTGATTGTCCAGACCTTTGCGCACTCCAACAGGCTGCCGAGGGCTTCATTCCGGATGCGGAATGATTTGGATTGCTTGGCCCGTGACTGCGGGTTACTGCCATCAACCAAGCGATAAGCCCCACATTCCATGCCAATCCACCCCTCTGCCATGCTCCAATTCTATTTCCACTGGAAGCCCTACCAGGGTGCCAACCCCCTCTCAGCCAAGCACATCTTCGTCGGCGAGGACGCTAACTTTGAGGCCAATATCGAGACGCAGCCAATCTGGCCGTGGATCGCCGAGTACCTGGAGGATGGACCGGTATTCTGGTCCAACCACTGGGTCCATCATCCCTTCCTGCTACCGGAGTACACGGGTGACGGAAGGGCCTACCACCGATGGTTCAGCCATGTGTTTTGCCGGGAAGGTGGTGCAGCCAACGGTCAGGTCGTCCCCTTGCCACAATCGATCAGGGATGGAATCAGCTTCGTCGAACTCCTGCCCTGGCCGACCACAGGCAAAGCGAACATCTTGAACGCGAAGTTGATGGGCGCAGCACGTGCCCAGGGTCATTTCCGTGCCTTGGCAGGATTGATCTTCAAACCGACCACGAAGGACGGCCGGACGCTCTTCATCACCAAGACGGCGGCGGAGAAGCTCAATGAGCAGCTGGCGTTGGATGGGGTGGCCCAGCTGCTGCCGGATGCCGATCAACTGAACCTGAAAGATGGCCCATGGCACCAAGTCTTCGAGGCCAACAAGGAGCGTTGCCGGATCGTCATCCACTACCACCCAGTGGCGCATTTCCCGGTTGGAGGCAGTCAGCAGCTCAGGGCGGCCCTTCGTGAACTCCTGCTTGAGGGTACGAATCCAACGCCTCCGGCACAGGGTAACGGTGGACAGCAACCACCCACTCCGCCGACTACACCACCCGAGTTTCCGGACCTGCCGTTTGAGCGTGGCTCCATTGCTGAGTACTTCTACAAGCGGTTCCCCAGTGATCTTGCCAAGTTTGACATGAGCAAGCCGAACGACGTGCTCGCCGCTGCCAAGGAGCCAGCTCTGTTCTTCGGCGGACCAGACTGGGAGAATGTCAGACGGGATTTGACCAGGGTTTCCAAAGGCAACCGGGAGAAATGCGTGCTCAGCCTCTTCATGATCACCATCACCGAGCAGGTCATCTACACTTACCACCGCACTTCCTACGCGGCTTGGCGCTCACGAACCGGCTTCCCCAAGTTTGGGTGGTCTGGTTACGGCTTTCACCACGAGAACCCATTCATCCTTCTGCAACGGCCGGTCGATGCAGGGGTTGTCACGGCTGAACAACTCTGCGCACTGATGCCCGAGTTTACCCGGTTCTACCTTCAAGCTACAGGGGACTACATCAAGCGCCACCTGCCTCAAATCAAGATGGCCAAGTTTCTCCGCGGTCTGATGAGGGATCACGCCTACGTTGCGGCCAGTGGTCCAGTGGCACTGGAATTCAAGCGGTGCCTGGAGGCTGAGGT
Organism: Limisphaerales bacterium; assembly: GCA_965283655.1. Lineage (GTDB taxonomy): Bacteria > Verrucomicrobiota > Verrucomicrobiia > Limisphaerales > UBA9464 > UBA6176. Next base: position 298,497 of record CBDIPJ010000006.1, read on the forward strand.
GCAGCAATAAAACGATCCGGCCATCAGGCTGAGGGCGCACTCTCTGGGGCACAGCAACGTTTCACTGGGTAGCACCCCAAGCCTCAATCTCCTGAACAGCTTCGGGTGGTAGACCATGGTGGCGTGCACCCCTCAGAACCCGTTCCAGGTAACCGGGCTTTGGCTTGCCAAGTTCCGTCTCGTTGTCGACGTACACCAGTGCTGGCAACTCACCACCACCCCACCCCACCATCATCGATTCCTTGCGGTAACTGAAGTGACGAACGCCCTCGAAGTAGTCCAGTGCCGCTTCGTCGACCTCCGTCAGTTCAGCCAGGATACCCTGCACGAGGCTGCCAATCCTCGGTTCAATGCTGGCGTAACCACGGGCGGTAATGAAGAAGCGGTGGTGCGCCAATGTGGCAGGACCCAGCACACGTGACTGTGGGCACCGGCTGCCAAACTGCTCCGGCTCCATGTTGGATCCATAAGCGAAGTAGTGCCGTGGCATGGGCGGAGGCTCAGCACATGGCAGCGATCGGTCAAGTCACCTTCCTCTCTTCCTGCCTGTGGCGACCTTCCCACCATCTTTGATCCCCTGCCCCCGGAACGGCTGAGCGTGCGGTCGGACTAGGCTGGCCAGAGCAGCCCCCGTCCTTGGCCACCCTCAGCAATCCCCCCCCCTGTGGTGGTGGTGGTAGGGTGACAGCAGATACCAAACCTTAATGCTATAGCTTAACAGTAAGCTTATTAAATTTTCCTATCCTAAAGTAATAGAACTGCCATCACCCCACCACCCCTGAAAACCAAGGAGAACCGGCACGAGCCGGGTAACGGATGGCGGGAGTGGCAGTAGTCGACAGGGGTGCTGATGGAGCTGAAGGTTGGCAGCAAGTTGGTGGGTGCCGAGTGCCGGCAGCAGCGTACGGGCAGGCGAAAGCGGATTGGTTGAGCGGGAAGAGGGTGCCGTTTGCCGTATTCCGTGAGCGGACGGGTGGATGCAGCATGCCGGTGGCGTAGCCGCTGGCCGAGATACGCCGTGGCTGGATGGGTGTCATGAAGGAGCTTGGTTGGTGGTGCCATCCCCGTGAGGCACCGGGGATACCCCGGCGTCATTGTGGCCTTGGTGCTGGGTCAGTGCATGGCCATTCAACCTGGCAGCCTTGCCATCCTGCCAGCCTGCCAGCCAATCCCCCTCCCACGCCCCCCGGCCGGATCCCAACCCCAAGGCGGGACGCGGGCTGGCAATGCCCCGAGGGTCTCCCAGCATTGGGGTGGTACAATTATCCGGCCGGGGAAACACGGGAGGGAGAGGGACGGATTAAATCACCCATTTTCTTCACCCTGATCAAGAATCAGAAACCTCAAGCTATCTCGGTTTTCCAGGGGCCAGAGCCCGTTGACCACGCCGCGCGTTGGCCTGACGTTGATCCTCCAGTATCCGGTCAATGGTTGCCTGGTGGAGGGCGTCGGTTTCCACATCCTTCCCATCGATTCTAAAGGTTCGCTGCACGATTTGATCCTCGTAGTTATCTCCGAAGAGTCGGTTCAGGGCCTTCATCAGTCCATTCCGGGTGGAGATGTTGCCCAGCTGAGTCGTGCCCTTTTTGCGCCGATCTTCTTTGAAAGGGGCTGCAGGGCCACCCGGATCGCAACGTAACCTTCGTTGAGGTCCATTTCCAACGCGGCCACCCGATTGCCGAGGCTCTCTCCTCTGTCGTGATTGAGGTAGTGATCAGCTAGCCGGATCAGTTCGTCCGCCGCCCTGAAATACCGTTGAGGCGGAGTTTCGCGCCCATACTGCTGCGCCAGCAGGGCGGCCAAACTTGCGAACTCGACCGGACTCACTTTGAGTGAACGCGGCTGGGCCTCAGCACCAGCCGGTTCCGCCAGTTTCACTGCCGTAAGGTTCTGCCGAAGCACGTCCAGGTCCTGCGGGTTCAATCCCTTTTGCCAGACACTCTTCTTGTCCACTTTGGGGGAATTTTCCGGATTTGAAGGGGGGTGTGTCGTTCCACTGGTTGATTTCATAGACAGTCCATACGTTCGGTTTGATGAAAAAGGCCCAAAAACACGATGTCAAATAATCACACTGAAACTTTCAAAGCCGTACTGCCGCCACTCTAAGGATGCACTTCAGAATCACGGTGACGCACTGGCGTTCTGCGTGAACTGCTCAGTTGCTGCAGAAACGGCGAGCCATGATCGCATTCAGCAAAGGGCGTTGGTGCACGATCTCTACATCTGAGATAGGCCAAAGACACCATTTGCTAGCTGCACTTATGGCTGATAATCCAATAGATGAAAGTATCAATAGTCAACCACTCGAGGACGCGAACAATCGAGAACTCGAAGCCAGTCTTGGCGGTCAGTCGATCATCGACTCCCCGGTCGTGAATGCCACTACTGAGAACGGAGTGGCTTCCAACGCAGAAACCGAGTCGATCGACTCGGCCGAAGAGCCAGCCGATCTGACTGCAGCGCTCCCCACCGCGGGACGCAAGATCGTCATCATCCAACCGCCAGAAGCAGTAACACGCCGGCGGTTGTCAGTATCGCGGGCGCTTCTTGCCGTTGCCGCCGAGCATCAGGCAACGGTCGCCGCCTCGAACGGCCAGCCATGGCTCGTAACGCAGGCCCACATCGACTCGCCGAAGAGTTCCAAGTACGGGATCTCGCTGGCCGCCGGGCTTCAGGCGCTCGGCATTGAGCGGTTGCAGCGTGGCGATTTGGTCCAGATTGAAATCGGCCGCAATGACACCTGTTACCGCTTGACGGGTCGAGCATCCCGGAAGGCGGCCGCGTACTTCGCGAAGACCGACTTGGCTCAAGCCTGCGTCGAGCTGCACACGCCCTTCCACTACGTGATCCTGGGCGTGGAGTCTGAATCCCAAGTAGAGGGGAGGCAGCTATGACCTGGTTCGAAGCCCTCGATATCCTCGACACGGGCGGTATCGGCCACGAGCGAGACCCGCAGTATCGACTCGAAGCCCTGCGAATTGTGACCGGCTATCAGCCGGCCGTTAAAGAGCTGGTGACCGCGCCGTCTCCGGACGCCGACGGACGCCAGCCCGAGTAGCAGAACAAGGTGCCGGCCAATGGGCCAGCTGCTTCTGGCCGGCGCTCTTTCCGCCCCTATCCACCACGTGAACAACACGCCCGGGCCGTGCTTTGCCCGGAACCCATTTTTCTCCCGATGAACAAAAAGTCTGACAAGCGGAGTGACCGTCCCAAGCGGTCCATTGATGAGTTGGCGTTGCGCCACGAGTGGCGCGGGCTTCTTACGACCGCAAAGGCGAAGCCACTGGCTCCAGCCGAGCTGTACCGTTTCAGTGCGGCGCTCCCTGACAGTAACGAGCACGACGGGCACCAGTTGATCCGGCAGTTCGTTTCTGCCGATATCCTTTGGCTTGGACCCTCGCAGCGGAGCACTCGTCTGGGGCGCACAGTAGCCGCTCGTGAATTCCTTCGGCTGAGGCCTGGCCGCGAGGCGTTCATCATTCCCAACGCCCTGCCATCTACCTGTTGCACGCTTGGAAAGCGGACGCAGGTGACCCGTCGGTTTCTAGCGCTTGTTGCTGCGCGGCAGCCCGTGGCGGTTCAGGCGGCACTCCTTTTCCTACTCCGGGAACACCTTCCCCTCGTTGCGATTGTCGCCGCGAGTCCATGCCGTCTGGAAGGTTGGTATCGATGGCAACCGCAGTGGGACGAGCCCGCGGTCCGTGACCGGCTCCAAGAACGCCTGACTGGCCTTGGCTTTGGCGACAAATGCCTCAATCCCCTCCGCCCCATGCATCTCCCCGGTGTCGTGAACCCGGAGACCAATTTTACCCAGAGCCTTCTCTATTTCCGACCGACCCAGCCATGAGTGATCCCATTCAAGCCTCCCATCCATCAGATCTCACCTCACGTGCGCCCGAGGTCAGCACCGTTGGCTGTCCCGTTGCCGACGAGGAATCTCTCGATGCGCTCCTGAACGTCCCGCGGTGGCAGCCAATGCCACCTGATCCAAAGGAGGCGACTGCGCTGCGCCTGAAGTACCGCGCGAAGGCCGTCGCCATCATCGAAGGCTGGTCTGCCAACGCACCGAAGCTACGCATGGAACCTGGTGAACGGTTCCACCTCCGTTTTTTGCGGTTCGGCCCGGACCAGCGGTTTATCTCCACAATTGCCCACCACCAGATTCACCGGAACAACCCGGAGGTTTGTCCGCGCAGTACCGACCCTGCCTTGGGCGGTGATCCCGGTGCGGAGTGCGCCTTGTGTGACTCCATGGAACTGTTCCGCGGTTCCCTTCGACCGCGCATTGTAACCAGTTACTGGGCCTATGCTGTGGTCCTGGCCGGGACATTCCGTGATGGCGGGCGGCGAAGATTCATCAACCGTGATGGCGAGGACATTGGGCGGCCGCACCGGCTTCGCTTGGGTTCTGGCGCGGCCATTCAGCTGAGGACCGTTGCCAGGCAAGACCCGGACATCTTCGACTGGAACCATGGCCGGGACTTCGTTTTGTCGGTTTCGCCGAATAACCAACAGACTCTTCGTGCGCTTCGCCGGGGGCCGCTCCAACTGACCGGGGATCTCCAGGGGCAGGAGCATCAGCGGCTCTCAATAGAGAGCTTTCTGGGTGAACCCCACCTCTACGTTCCTCCGGAACGAGTCATGAACCCGGAGGAGCGTCACTGGATGCTCATCCAGACGGATCATCGTTCGAGGGCCTTGAGCCGCCTGATGGGGTGCCTTCACAAATTGACGTCATCGCGGGACCTCGCGCCGTGGCGAAGCGCCAGCGGCGTTTGGATTCCATCACCCGCGAATTCGTTCGCGGCTACCGCAACCTTCAGCAACCGGGTTGGGATCAAGCCTCATCCATGAATCCGCAGCCAGCGCGGAACCGCACGGGCCACCTCGATCACCGGCTCCAGACATTGCTTCAGTACCGCGACGCCATGCGCCGCACCTCCAAAGCCTTCTGGACACAATTTGACCCTCACTAACTGCCGCAGCGCGGCTCACAAAACTCCGACAGCGCAATCATTATGGCTACAGAAACAATAGACTCCGGTCCTGACCAAAACACTTCGAACTCCACATCCCTCACGCCCGAATTGAAGGCCACTCCACGCCGACGAAAGATGGATGACGCCAGCTCTCGGTCTCTGGCGGAGGCGCGGGCGAAGAGCCTGCTCAAGGTCGCCCCCCTGCAAATTCAAGAGGAGCTTGGACAGGGCCGCTCTTCGCTGAGCCGCACCGGCAATTCACCTCAGCCTTGCGGCGGCTTTACCGTCCTGAGGAGTTGGTGACCGTGATCAAGTACTACCAGTTTGAGGATTCCAAGAGGGTAAAACCTTGCGGGAAAGGCATCACAAGATCTGCCGGGGATTGGATTCGCTTCGGGGAAGAGCAAGGAACGGTTCCGGAGTGCGACGCTGGAGGCTGGATGATGATAAATCCCGGCAATGGCCACGGGATCGAGGACCGCGACGTCACCGATCACCGTTACCTGCTCCTTGAGTCGGACGGGCTGCCCCTCGATCTCCAGATCGCCCTGTTGAGGCACCTGCCCTTGCCGATCATCTGCATGACCCTTAGCGGTCGCCGATCCATCCATGCCATCGTCGAGGTCAACGCCCGCGACGCGAAAGCTTACAAAGATATTGCCGAGGCAATCCTGATTCCACTCAAGGAATACGGGTTCGATACCACCTGTCGAAATCCCGCCAGGCTCACCCGAACTCCGGGTGCCGTGAGACGGGCGGATGTGAAGGCGCCAACCGTGCAGGAGCTGATCTACCTGCGGCCCTTGGCAGATGGCTCGGCTGTGCCCATCGCAGAATCCATCAAGGCGTTGCATGAACTGTTGCACAGGGTTCTGGAGTTTCGCACCACGCCCCAAAATCCAAGGCATCAGTTCTACTACGATAGCGGAACCCGGTTGTACTGGCGGCAGGACAGCAACGGCACCTTCATCTTGGTCGACGAGAAAAGTGTGTCCCGGGCACTAGCGGTGGAGCTGGGTCTGAGTCGAAAGTCCGACGGGGGTGGAAGCGAGGTGGAGCACGCCTTGAACGCGGTTCAGACAAAGTTCAACGTCGCCTACGCCGGCCCCTTGGCGGGTTACCAAGCAGGCCTTCACATGGAGGGGGTGCGCCGGCTCCTTATCACAGAAGGTCCGACACTGATTGAACCCACCGAGGGGGAGTGGCCTTTGATCTCTCAGTTGTTGGCCCGCATGTTCCTGTGTGGCGGGATTGATCAGCGACCCTACTTCTACGGCTGGCTCAAGTGTGCTGTGGAATGCCTTCAGTCCGGCCTCCGCCGACCGGGTCAAGCCATTGTCCTTGCCGGCCCGCCCGGATCTGGGAAATCCCTGCTTCAGAGTCTGATCACGCAGGTTCTGGGCGGGCGGTCCGAAAGACCTTTTACCTACTTGGCAGGGGACAGTTCCTTCAACGGCGAGTTGTTCGCCTGCGTTCACCAGCAAGTTGAGGACGAGATCGCGACGCGCGACATGCGTTCCCGCCGCCGGATTGGCACCGCGATCAAGGGCATGGTGGCCAACGAGACTCAGCGGTGCCGCCGCATGCGGTCTGAGGCCATCGCACTCAAGCCGATGTGGCGGATCTCAATCTCACTGAACGATGAGCCTGAAGATCTCTTGGTCCTGCCGCCTCTCGACATGGGCATCCGGGACAAGTTCATCCTGTTTGCCATCGCCGATGGGCCAGCGCCCATACCGATCAGAAGCGTCGGTGACCGCGACGCCATGTGGAACGCATTGGTAGCAGAACTGCCCGCTTTCCTCTGGTACCTTCAATACTGGGAGATCCCTCAGGACCTCCTACATCCTCGGTACGGGGTCAGGGAGTTTCACCATCCACAGCTTTTGGCCGCGCTGCGGCAGACTGCCCCTGAGGAGCGTCTTCTCGAAATCATCGACATCGCCGTGTTCAACGGCATGGACAGCGCATGTTCCGAGCTCTGGCAGGGAGGGGCGTTGGAGTTGGAACAGGAGCTTCTCCGGACGGATTTCCAGCGGGAGGTCACCGCTCTCTTCAGTTTCAACGGGGCAAGCGGTACCTTCTTGCGCCGGCTCTCCCAGAATCATCCGGATCGGATCAGATCAACCATAGTTCGTGGGCGGACCCGTTGGATCATTCAACCACCAGCAGCCCTCGCAGAGGAACCAGCTGTTCCTCAGCCCGTCCAAGGGTTGCCACAGGCTCCTGAGGAACTCGCCGGGTTCGATGTCGTCGAGGACTGACGGAGGCCTCCCTTGGCGTTCATCTACCAGAGGAAGGGTTCGCCCTTTCATTGGATCTCGTACCGCGACCCGATCACGGGTAAGCGCGTCTGCGAGTCTACTGGTTTGAAGGTGTCGTGCAGGAATGAAACGCGCCTTGCCCACGCCCGTGTGCTGGAGATCAGCACCCAGGAGTTGGCCGTAGGCCGTATCGTGGCAAGTGAGGCCTGGAGCTATTGGGTCGAGCCGTTCCTCTTGGCCCGATACTCCACGGCCGCACAACTCCGGACGCTGGAGCGTTACAAGACGAGCTGGCGGAACATTGTCCCCTTCTTGGAGGAGCGCGGTCTGCGATTTCCACGCCAGCTTCGACGCGAGGACCTGTTCGCCTACATCGCCTGGAGAAAGACCACCCGCAATGAGCGCGTCCGGCCCTGCTCCGCAAACACGGCCCGTCACGAGATCAAGATGCTGGGAATGATCCTGGCCGAGGCTGTGGCCCGTGGATACTGCACACGAAACGTTGCCCGAGACTTGAGCCTCAAGAAGGAGACGCCAAAGCAGAAGCCGGAGTTCACGGCTGAGGACATCCTGGAGATCCGCCGCCGACTCCAAACTGAACCAGACTGGATGCGGATCTCTTTCGAGATCTCGATCCATCATGGAACCCGACTCAGGGCCACGCAGGTCGACCTTCATCACGATGTCGATTGGACGGCCGGCACCATTACCTTCCACGAGAAAGGCAACAAATTACTCACCGTTCCGATGGCACCTGAGCTGCGGCCCCTGCTGGAGCAGCACCGTAATGAGGGGCATCGCTTCTCGTGCATCCTACCTGGTGGTGCTTCAAAGGCATGGCGATTATTTTTCAACCGTATGGGGCGCAAAGATTTGTGTTTCCACTGCTGTCGGGTTTCCACGGTGAGCCGTCTTGCAAGGGCCGGGGTCTCTGAGGCCCTTGCCACCCGCTTTGTCGGCCATGCCAGCACCGAAATCCACCGCTCCTACCAACGGATTGGTGTCCGCGATCTTGTGGCCTGTCATGTGGCCATAACCGGAACCGTGGGGTTGGATTCCAGTGCTTGGACGCAGACCTTCAAATCACCGACCGAAAGCCTGGTGTAGACCCGATGCACCGTGGTGCTGGAATGGCCGACGAATCGCATGGTGTGTCGCTCTGGCACCCCTGCCCTCGCCAATCTCGTGACAACCGTAACGCGCGTCGCATGAAAGCACAGGTGGGGCAAGTCGATACTCCGAAAGAATCGCCGCCATTCCTTGGAGGGTCTGTCAGGCATGTCCAGCGTGGTCCGTCTTCCCTCCGCACGAAGGCGTTGGATCAGGGGCAGCAATTTGGGTGGCAAGGCTGTGATGTGGGGGCGGTTCCCCTTCTGGATGAACTGAATCGTTCCGGCCCTCTCATCGAAGTTCCGCAGGTCGATGACGGTCTCTCGCAACCGGCAGCCCGTCGCCATGGCGATTTCAAAGGCGACACCCATCCATTCCGGCCAGTGGGGCAACTCGGCCCGAATCCGCATTTCTTCGATGTGGTTGATCTCTGGCTTCTCTCTCGCCCGAGTCTTGATCAAACCGAGCCCGCGGGCTGGATTCGACGTGATGAAGCCACGTCGCAGCGCCTCACTCATGATGAGGCCGAATGTCTTCAGGTCGAAGATCGCCGTATTCCGGCCACAGGCGTAGACACCACGCGTCTTCGGATCCTGCCGCCATGCGATGAACTCTTGGCAGTGGACGTGGGTCACCTGCATAGGCAACTCAAGCTTCAGCTTGTCCAGGTAGATCATCCACGTTCGCCACGTGGTTTTGTACCGAGCCAGGGTCTTTTGCCGGTCTGCGTAACGCCCCTCCAGAAACCTGAGGACCCAGACCTCCCATCGGCTCTCACCGCCGACTCGGCTGACCGTCAGTTCCTTGAGGGTTTGCTTGGCACACTCCTCCCGGGCCTTCCGTGTTTCCGCAGAAACGGCATGTCTCAGGCCAGTGCTGCGCTTGTTCCACTTGTCGCCGTGTCTGTACTGGATGAACCAGAACGGGCTTCCTTTACGTTTGATGAGGCTGGCCATTGTAGTGATCTGCCAACCAGCCATCATGTTGCGAACCGTTGTCCCACGGAAACTGGCAAACAGAAATCAGACTGAGAAAAGCTCGCCCTTCACTCTCCACAGCGTCAGAGCTGAAACAGCCGGAAGGCGCCCATGAACAACGTGGTGAACATCAAAAAGCGATCCGATCGAATG
>CBDIPJ010000007.1:0-303689 GCA_965283655.1 Limisphaerales bacterium
GTTGTCGAAGCTCGTCGGAACATCATCCGCACCGTCGCCCCGCGCGGCGAGGATCAGTGTGTCCGCCTCGATCTTGAAGATGGCGAAGACGCTCTTGTTGAGGCTGTTCTCCTGTCCGGGCGCACTCTTCCGGATGGTGGCGAGGAGTTGCTGCGGTTCCGTACCCGGCGGCAGCTGGATGGTCGTCTCAAACCAGAAGTTCGTATCCCGATGGAAATGGAAGGAATCGCCGACTACCCGGATCGTGTAGCGGGCTTTGGATGGCTCGTTGGCGACGACACCCGACCAGGTTCCCTGCAGCTGTTGCAGGGGTGTGGGAGCGGCCGGTCGGCTGGTGCATCCGGCCTGAAGGACAGCCAGCAGGCAGAGGCCTGAAATCGCCAGTGATGGGATCCAGCGATTCCGCAGTTCCTCCACCACCGCTTTCGCCCCCCTGCATTCATGGTTCATTCGCCAGAGCATGCCTGATCCTTGCCTGTCCGTTGTCCTGTGTCTGTCAGAGGGTTGTAAATGTTTTGTCTGGAGATCGGATGCCTGCGGCTGCTCGCCCGGTTGGGAACCATCCGGACACCTCTGCCGGCGAGAGATGGGCCGAATCTTGAAGCCAACCTATTTGGGAAAGGTCTGGGGTCGGCGATGTCCTCATCGCCCTGAAAAGGCTTTGGAACGGCGACGGGGACGTCGCCACCCCGTTCCACGCAGGGCAGTGCGAAACAGCGCCCAAGAGGAAGCGTTGGGGAAGGTCTTTCTGCAATTTCGCCAGCGTCTGGTGAAATTGTCGTCATGTGGTGGCGAAATATTGGAACATGCCTCGCCAGTGCCCAGTACGTCACGCAGGCGTTGCCATTTGGGGATGGGCTGTGGCTCCTCCCCGTCCAGTCGCTGTGGATGGACTGAACGAGGAATCGGGCGAATGGGAAGTGGCCTTGACCCAGCCTCCTGACGTCGTCTGCTACGATTGGAGGGTAGCTGACGAGGTAACGAGGCAGGGGCTCAACCCAGCCTCCTGACATTCTGTAATCTGGCGACTGGCGACTGGGAACTGCCTCTGAAGGCCGGGTGACCCCACCCGGCGCTCCGTGTCCCCGCTTGAATCTTGAAATGAAACTTCGAACTCCGCCGCCGCCGCCGCCGCGTGAGGGCACGCGGCCTTCAGCGGTGTCACGTCCTGGTCCAACGTTGTCACGGCAGGGCTCTGACACCTGAAGTCAGCGGTTGTCCCAATTGGGGACGCATTCCACCCGGACATGCATCCCGCTCCCGCCCTAGCCGCAACGCGGCGCACGGCGGTAGCCCGGGGTGGAGCGGAGCGGAACCCTGGGTCACGCCACCCCATGACACCTCGCCCCAACGGGGCGAACGGTGACCACACGCACCCTGTTCCGTGTGCCCTTTCAGGGCACTGATAAGGTTATTTGGCGTGGTCCCCGGGGTTCCACCCCGGGCTTTCACCTGCTGCCCCTTCGGGGCGTTGGAACTGGGAACTCCCGCTGAAGGCCGGGTGCCCCCACCCGGCGCTCCGTGTCCCCGCTTGAATCTTGAATCTTGAAACTTCGAACTCCGCCGCCGCCGCGTGGGGGCACTCGGCCTTCAATCCACGCGGCCTGCCCTACTTCAGCGAGGCCAGGTATTCGATGAGGTCGGTGAATTCCTGGGCGGCGAGGCCAGCGGCGAGACCTTCGGGCATGTTGGAGACCTTGAGGGTTTCGCGCTGGGCGATGTTGGACTTGGCGACCTTCTGCACCTGGTCCCCACCGAGCTTGAGGGTGACGGACTGGTCATCCTCGGCCCCGACGACGCCGGTGAGTTCCTGGCCGTCGCGGGTGGTGATGTTGGTGGTGAGCCATTGTTCGGCGACCTCGAGGTTGGGGTACAGGATGGACTCGATGAGCTTCTCGCGGCTGAGGCGCTTGGAGACCTCGGTGAGTTCCGGGCCGTAGTTGATGCCGAAATCCTTCACCTTGTGACAGGAGGTGCAGACGCGTTCGAAGACGAAACGGCCTTCGCGGACTCGACCCTTCACCTTGGCCAGCGACGCGATGAGCTTGTTGCGGTCGGCATCGGAGAGGCCGTCGTTGGCCACCAGTTTGGCAAGCTGGCCGCGGACGACGCTCATGGCCGGATTGCCCTTGGCGAAGGCGTCGGCGAAGTCGCGGCCGGCCGGATTGGCGACGGCGAACTCGCCCTTCTCGAGGGCGGGTTTCCACCGCGGTTCGAGGGCCGCGAGCGTGTGTTGGAGGGTGTACTCGGTCCAGTAATCCATCGGTTGCTTGGCGATCTCGACGGCGGTTTCGGCGGCCGCGGTGGAATCGACGAAGCTCAGGGCGCGTGCAGCTTCGAGGCGGACGCGACCGTCGGCATCGGCCACGGCGGTGCGGAGGAGGTCCATGGGCTGGCCGAGCCGGGTCCATTCCTCGGAGAGGACATGGACGGCCATGGCGCGGGCATCGCGCGTGGGAACCTTGAGGACGCGTTCGAGATGGGCGCGGTCCACGGCGCGGTGACCGGCCTGAACGTAGAGGGCTTCGAGGAGGTGCAGGTCGTGCCAACGATCCTTGGAATCGAGGGCGGCGATCCAGCGTTTGACGGCGGGAACCACCTCGGAAGCGGGGCGGTCGCGGAGTTCGCGACGGGCGCGGTACCGGGTGCGGGGTTCGTACTCCTTGAGCTGTTCGAGCAGTTCGGGAACGGACTTGCCGGCCTGCAACACGGGCTTCAACAGCGGACGATCCTTGGCGAACAGGCGGTAGAGGCGGCCATGCACCTTGTCGCGGTTGGGATCCCGCTGGGAGTACTGCATGTGCCCGATGAGCGGGTTGTGCCAGTCGAGGAACCAGATGGCGCCGTCGGGTCCGATCTGGGTTTCGCCGGGGCGGAAATTGCGATCGGAGGAATTGAGGAGATTGGGGGCGCGCTTGCCGGTGTAGCCGGCGCCGTCGTCGCGGATCTCGAAGCGCGGGATGCCGTTCATGTTGATGACGCATCCGTAGACAAAGTGGCCCTGCATGTCGTCAGGCAGGTGCCGGGAGAGGAATTCGGAGCCGAGGGCGGGGCGCATTCCCTCGTTGTTGAAGACGGCGTTGAGACCCTTGCGCTGGCCTTTCTGGGCGCCGGAGAGGGGGGAATCCCAGTGCATCTGGGCGGTGGTGCCGTCGCCGCAGACACCCTGGCCCCAGAAGTTGTAGACGTAGCACCAAGGGTTGCCGTAGCCGGGGGTGATGAAGTGGGAAACCTCCAGCGTGCGCGGGTCGATGACGTAGGCGCCGGGCGTGTTGGCGTTGCGGAAGGCGCCATACGGGGATTCGAGCGTGGTGGACATGGAGACCCCCTCGAGGCCGTGGAGACGGCCCGTAGGCGACCACTCGAAGGCACCCATGGTGTGGTGGGTGTCGTCGCTGGCCCAACCGTCATAGAGGTGAGTGATCTGGTCGGCCTTGTCGTCGCCGTCCGTGTCCTTGAGGAAGACCAGGCGGGGTTGGTTGATGACCAGGACGCCGCCGTTGACGAACTCGAAGCCGGTAGGGCAATGGAGCTGGTCGTAGAAGACCTTGCAGGTGTCGGCGCGACCGTCGTTGTTGGTGTCCTCGAAGATCAGGATGCGGTCGTTGGGCTTGGAATCGCCGGGCTTCCACTGCGGGTAGGTGGGCATGCACGCGACCCAGAGGCGGCCGCGCGAGTCGAAGTTCATCTGCACCGGCTTCGCCAGCTCGGGGAACATCTCCTCGGAGGCGAACAGCTTCACGTCGAACCCGGGGGCGATGTCCATGAGCTTCACGGATTCGTCGCCGCTGACGTACTTCAGGTCCTTGGGTTCGGAGTAGGACTGCTGCGGAACGCCAAACCGCGTCTTGGGCGTGAGGAGCTGGCCGGTCTGGCTGTCGTCCGGCGTGGTGCGCTCGTTGGTGCCTTGGGCCATTTCCCAGATCAGGCGATCGCGGGTACGCGCCATGTTGCGGATCTTGGCGTACTCCAGCGGGAAGGTCTCGGTGTCCCACGTGCGGCGTCCGCCGTAGACGTACCAGCCGTTGAGCATGCGGTAGTCCTGTTGGTGGACCCACGACTTGTCGACGACGGTCTCGCGGAGCCGGGCGAGATCCTGGACGGCGAGCTTGGTCGAATACGGGGTCCCGAAGAGGGCCGCATCGAGGATCCGCGCCACCTCGCGATCACCGGCCTCGTTCAGGTGGGCGCCGTTGACGGTGTATTGGAGCCCCTTGTCCTTGGCGAACAGCGCCACGGTCGGCGAATGGAGGTCGACGAACGGCAGGCCCTTCTCCGTGGCCACCCGACGGATCGCCTCGGTGTACCGGGCGAGATTCAGGTTTTCCGTGGTCCCATCGGGGCGCAGCGGATCCGCGGCGTCCTCGTACGCGACGGGCGAGACGAGGATGAAGCGGGCCTTGCCGCCGGCCCCGTACTTCTGTCCGTAGGTTTCGATGAACTTCGCGTAGTCCTCGCGAAACTTCGCGACGCCGGCCGGACCGGCGAACGACTCGCTGTACCCGAAGAAGCAGAGGAAGGTCTCGGGACTGAAGACGGCGAGCGGATCGTCGATCTTGGTGTAGTCGTTCGGGCGCTGACGGCGGGCGACCTCATCGGCGGGCCAGCCGAAGTTGCGCACGACGAGTTCGCGATCCGGAAGCCGTGTATGCAGGAGTGATTCGAAGTGGCCGTAGAGGTTCATGCGCTCGGCGAGGGCGCCGCCCACAAACGCGATCTTCTCGCCCTTGTGGAACTCGACCGGAGCGGCCCAGGCAGACCATGCCGCCAGGCCGAGCATCGGGAGGCGGGTCATCCAATGTGTCGGAAACTTCATCGTATGGGCGACATTGACCGCGCCGGCCGCGGTTGTCTTCAAGACCAATTCATTCAGTACGGCCAAGGCCGCGCTGGGGCGGCAGGATTGACCGCAGGATCGATCGGGTTATCGTATGACGCATGGAAACCGTCACCATCTCGCCCAAATTCCAAGTTGTGATTCCCCAGAGGATTCGTGAGGCCATGGGCTTGAAATCCGGAGAGAAGGCCAAGGTGGTTTCCTTTCGAAACCGGATCGAAATCATCCCGATGCGGGAGGTCCGAAGCCTTCGTGGTTACCTGAAGGGAATCGACACCTCATTTGAGCGGGATGGTGACCGTCTATGAATCTGGTGGATTCATCTGCCTGGCTGGCCTACTTCGCGGACGAACCATCCGCGGGCTTTTTCGCTGAGGCCATCGAGGATACGGACCTCCTGTTGGTTCCTTCGGTCTGCGTCTACGAGGTCTTCAAGGTCGTGTTGCGGGAGCGCGGCGAGGACGAGGCGTTTTCCGCTGCAGCTGCCATGCAGGCGGGATTGGTCGTCGATCTGGATGCCGACCTGGCGATGGAGGCCGCATCCGTGGGACATGAGGAGGGCTTGGCCTTTGCTGATTCCGTCATCTACACGATCGCCAGGAAGCGCCAGGCGACGCTCTGGACGCAGGATGCCCATTTCGTCGGAAAGGCTGGGGTTCAATACCGGCCCAAGGTGACTGGACCATGATCTTCAACCCATCCCGTCCCGTCGGGAACGTGCGTCCAATGCCAATTGTACAATTTATAGACGCGACCCCATTGCCTGGGTGGCGCCGGCGGTCAGGGTGTGGACCCGGGCATGAGCCCGGTTGTACGCCACCCAGGCGAGGATCCCGTCGACCATCAGGCCCACGCATCCGCTGATCATGTAGAGGGACCGGACTCCGGATCCGAGAGGGCTCAGGGCGACGAGATTGATGAGCACCTCGATGAGGACGACCCCGAGCATGGGCAGGAAGTCGGCGAAGACCAGGGTCTTCGCCACGGCCACCTGAACCCGCTGGCTGACCATCCCCATCCAGATGGCCATCCAACCCACCGCCCAGAAACTGGTAAACTGCATCAGGATCCTGAATCCGAGGCTGGTCAGCTGCTGGGATCGGATTTCATTGAGCATCCGATCCACCTCTTCCACGGACATCGCGTTGGCAGCGCCGGTGGCAGCGCCTCCCAAAGCAGCCCGATTGACCGACATCAGGTCGAGGAGCTGCAGGTAGCCAGCACCCGCGATGATCAGCGTGACGACGAGGACCACCGGGAGGAACGTCCGGCAGAGGGCGCGCCACTGGCCCACGATGAGGTCCCGCGGCCGGATCGGGGTGACCAGCAGGAGTTCCAAGGCCCCTGAAGATCGGGCATCCGTCCAGAAACGGGCGGCCTGAAGCACGAGCCAGAGCCGGACAAACACCGTCAGCAACGTGGCCACGATCTGTGCTGTCATGTCGATCCCACCGGCCGGGTTGGACTTTCGGAACGTCAGGGCGATGAGCATTCCAGCCAGCGTCAGTAGGGTCGCGCCCCAGACGACAGGCCCGGGCCGGTGAAGGCGTCCGGCCAGCCATTGCGAGGGTTCGCGATTGAGGATCGCGCGGCGTGACGTGGGCAGCGGGGGCCGGACGGAGGGGTCGGGGTTGGCGAGGACGGAGGCCTTCGCGGCTTTTCGGCGGGGTTCGCTGCCGACCTGCCAGGTACGGGGCAAGATCAGGCAACTGCCCGTCAGCAAGGCCAGGGACAGTCCGGCAAGACAGAGAACGTGCTGTTCGAAGCGGGCACTTGTCGGGGAGCCGGCTTCCACGAGGGCGTAGAGTGGACAGAACCGCGCGAGCCATCCGGACCCGATGCCTCCGACGAGCCGAACCAGCCACGCGTCCAGGTACGGAAGCCCCAGCACCAGGCCCAGCATGATGGCGAGGGTCAGGGTCATGGTGCGGGCGGTTTCGCGGTTGCACGCCGACACCAGCGTTCCCACGGACAGCGAGAGGACGAGGGTGACCAGCAGCACCACCATGATCCGGAAGAATTCGGTACCGGTAACGCCGCCGAAGAGGAAGCAGGTGCCGACCACGGGGAATGCGGCCAGGAACGCGTAAACCGACTGGAGGGCATGGGTTGCGACCTTGCCGAGGACGACGTCGTAGCCTCGCAGGTCCGTGAGGAACAGGAGGCCGAGCGTGCCCTCACGCTTTTCGTCGCTGAGACAATCGGCCGTGAGGATGACCCCGGCGAAGGACGCGCCCAGGAAGCTCAGCCATTTGAAGGTTTCGAAGAGCATCCGGCCGATGGACACCCCAAACCCGCCGCCCCCACGATTGTTCAGCGCGTACACCCCCAGGAGGATGCCGGTCATCAGGAGGGTGCCCATCACCACCCACATCCGCGCCCGGAAGAAGGAGGGCCTGCGGCAGGCAACGCGCAGTTCCCGATCGACGATGGGCAGGTGGATCATGGGTGACGGGGTGGGTGTCGTGTTGCCCCTCCGGTCCAGGTGAGGCCATGCCGGGAGGACGCAGCATTCCGGTCCATCCTCACCTCCCCGTCAACCGTGGGAAGCGGTGATATTCCATGGAGGACGCGCCACCCCGTCCTTTGTCGGAGCGGCGATGCCCTCATCGCCATTCGGCGAGCTGTTGGATGGGCGACGCGGACGTCGCCGCCCCGTCCTGAGCGGGCGAAAGGCAATGGGAGTGGTCGGGAGCAGCAACAGGTGGCAGGGATTGAAGCTTGAGTCCGGGCCCTGTTTTCAGGCCAAACTGTCCGTCCATGGAACGTACGTTGGTCCTCTGCAAACCGGATTGCATGGAGAAGAATCTCGCCGGCGAAGTCATTCGACGCTTCGAGGCGGCTGGTCTCCAGCTCAGTGCCGCGAAGATGCTGCGCCTGACCGGTCCTCTCCTCACCGAACATTATTCCCACCTCGCCGACCGTCCCTTCTTCCCGGAGATCGTCGCGTTCATGTCGTCGCGTCCGGTGCTGGCACTGATCCTGACCGGTGAAGGCGCGGTGCTGAAGGTGCGCGACCTTCTCGGGCCGACCGATTCGAAGAAGGCGCCGAAGGGCACCCTGCGCGGCGACCTCGGCACGAGCAGCATGCTGAACATCTGCCACGCCTCGGATTCGGTGGAGAACGCCGAGATCGAGGTGCGCCGGTTCTTCCGCGCGGACGAGATCCCGGCTTAAGGGGGAGATCCCAGTTCCCAGTCTCCAGTTCCCAGAACCGAAGACTGAAGGCCGCGTGACCTCACGCGGTGGAACGGGAGTTCGAAGTTTTCAGGTTCAAGTGGGGCCGCGGAGCGCCGGGTGAGGGCACCCGGCCTTCACGGGGAGATCCCAGTTCCCAGTCTCCAGTTCCCAGAAATCTCAGAAGAGGATATTCCGCACGAACGCTTCCACGTGTGCGGGCACCGCGGGTTTCCTCCGGGTCACCACCACCAGTTCCCGCTGAAACCGCTGGGCCAGTGCCACCCGACGCAGTCCCCGCTTCCGTCCGTACAACGCCAGTGCCCGCACCGGCACGAAGGCGGATCCCAGCCCAAGTCCCACGAGGTTGATGATGAGGTCAAATCCCTCCAACTCCATCACCGCACGTGTCGGCCACCGCTGACCTGACATCCATTCCCGGAGCCGTTGTCCGGTGACCGACGTCTCGACCGGCAACAGCCAGTCCAGCGATTGCATCCAGGTCGCGAGTGCGCGGCCTCGCAAAGGTGACGGGACGGCAACTCCCGATGGAACCACCAGCGTGAAGTCGTCGCGGAAACGGTGTGTCACCTGAAGCCCGCGCGGCAGACGCGCCGGCGGACACAACACCCCCAACTCCAGCTCCCCCGCGCCCAAAGACTCCAGGATCCAGGCACCGGTCTCATGTCGCACCTGAATCCCGACCTCCGGTGCGTGACGCCGGTTCGCGTGAAAGAATCCGGGCAGGTAGGCCATGCTGATCGACTTCGAAACGCCCACGCGCACCACCTTCCCTGCGCCGCAGAATTCCTCGCGAAGACGGCGAAGCAGTACGTCCACATCGCCGACCACGCCCCGTGTGCCGGCGAGGAAGAACTCGCCGGCGGGGGTGGGCCGGACCGAACGCGTTGTCCGTTCGATCAACTGGACGCCGAGGCTCCGTTCCATCCCCTGGATCTGACGCGTGATCGCGCTCTGGGTCAGTCCGGCTGCCTCGGCGGCCCGGGTGAAACTCTGGTGGCGGAGCACCAGCTGGAGCAGCGAAAGCCCGTAGAGATCGAACGGAAGGGTCGCGAGGTACTCATGCGCGATTGGCATGACTGGATGATTCCAATGAATTTCACGAATCAGCAAGGACGCCGGATGCTGGTGTCGTGAAAGGAAACAAATACCATGCCTGATCGAAGCAATCGCACTCCCGGCAACGTTCCGGGGGCCTACTACGTGGACGACACCTGCATCGACTGCGACCTCTGCCGCGTCACCGCACCTGACCTTTTCAGTCGGGACAACGTGGGCGGTCTGACCTTCGTCCGACACCAGCCGTCCACTCCCGCCGAGACCGCGCTCGCCGAGGAGGCGCGAACGCTCTGCCCGATGGAGTCGATCGGGAACGATGGGGCGTGAAGGAGTCCAGCCATCTGGCTACTGGGAACTTGAATCTCCGGGCTCCATCGCAATCCTCAGGCGTGGACAAGGATCAGGTAGCGGCGGTGATGACGGAGATCGGGACCCTTCTGGAATTGAAGGGGGAGAACCCATTCAAGACGCGGGCCTATCACAATGCGGCGCGCACGCTGGAGGGGCTCAATGAACCGCTGGCCAAGCTCGTGGCCGAGAAGCGGCTGGGCGAGTTGAAGGGCATCGGAGAGGCCTTGCAGGAGAAGATCACGACCCTCGTGACGACGGGACGCCTGCCCTACCACGAGGAATTGAAGGCCTCGCTTCCGCCCGGATTGCTTGGGTTGCTCGAACTCCAGGGCGTGGGTCCCAAGAAGGTGAAGAAGATGTACGACGAGCTCGGCGTCGACTCGCTCGAAAGCCTCGAGGCGGCCTGCAAGGACGGGCGCGTGGCCGCCCTCGACGGCTTCGGGGAGAAGTCGCAGGCCAAGATCATCGAGGCGATCGCCTTCCGACGGCAGTTCGCGTCGAGGCACCTGCTGGTCGACGCGTTGCAGGTGGCGGAACCGATCCTTGAAGCCTTGCGGGAACATCCGGATGTCACCCGCTGCAGCACGGCGGGAAGCCTCCGGCGTTGGAAGGAGGTCATCGGGGACATCGATTTCGTGGTGTCTTCCCGGCAGCCGGCGGCGGTGCTCGACTTCTTCACGACCCTGCCCGGCGTCCAGAACGTCCTGGGTCGCGGCGAAACCAAGGCGAGCGTCATCCTGGGCGACGGCATCCAGGCGGACCTGCGCGTGGTGTCGGATTCCGAGTTTGCGTATGCGCTGGCGTACTTCACCGGATCCAAGGAGCACAACATCGTCATGCGCCAGCGGGCGATCGCACGCGGGCTGCGGCTGAATGAGTACGGGTTGTTCCGGTCGCAGGAGGAAACCCGGGATCCCGCGCTGCGGGTGGAATGCCGGACCGAGGAGGAGATCTTCGAGGCGCTCGGCCTGACCTACGTCCCGCCGGAACTGCGCGAGGACCACGGCGAGTTCGCCGCCGCGGAAAAGTCCGCGCTCCCGCGCCTGCTCGAATGGACCGAGCTGAAGGGATCGCTGCACAACCACTCGGACTGGAGCGACGGGCGGAACACCATCGACGACATCGTGGCCCATGCGCGGTCGCTGGGGTTGGCGTACTGGGCGTTGACCGACCATTCACGGGCGTCCTTCCAGGCGAACGGCCTCGACGAAGGCCGGATCCAGCGGCAGCTCAAGGTCGTGGCCGAGGTCAACCAACGGCTGGCGGATGAAGGCGACGATTTCCGGCTGCTTTCCGGCATCGAGGTGGACGTGCTTCGCGACGGCCTGGATTTCTCCGATGAACTGCTCGCGCAACTCGACGTGGTCGTCGCGAGCCTGCACGTGCCGGCGAGCGACGAAGTCGAGAACACGCGCCGGCTGGTGCGTTCGGCGGAGAATCCGTGGGTTCACATGATCGGGCATCCGACCGGCCGGCTGCTGCTCAACCGCGACGCCTACAAGGTGGACCTCACCGCGGTGATCGATGCCTGCGGGGCGACGGGCACGTGGATCGAACTGAACGGCAACCCCTACCGGTTCGACCTGGACTGGCGGCTGTGGCCGTATGCGAAGTCCAAGGGCGTGAAGTGCGTGGTCAACTGCGACGCGCACCGCCTGGAGCATTTCGCCTTCCTGCGGCTGGGAACGGGCATCGCGCGGAAGGGTTGGCTCACGAAGGGCGACGTGATCAACACGATGGATCTCGAGCGACTGAAGACGGCATTGCGCGTGAAGCGCGACAAGGTTGCCGGTTGAAGGAACGTCCCTGGGAAGCCACCTGATCCCTGCGTCCCCCCAATGCGGGGAGGCGATGTCCTCATCGCCGTGGGGGAGAGGCTCTGGGCGGGGCGACGAGGACGTCGCCACCCCGTTCCTCAGGCGGGGAGGCGATGTCCTCATCGCCGTGGAGGAGAGGCTTTGGACGGGGCGACGAGGACGTCGCCACCCCGTTCATTCACGGGGAAATGTCAGGAGGCGGCCGACGCCTTCGACAGCAGTTCCGCGGCGTGGCGTTCCGCGGCGGATCCGCCGCCCAGCATGCGTCCCAATTCGGCCACCTGCCCGGGGGCATCGAGCAGCAGGATGCGGGATTCGGTGCGGCCGGCCTGGACGTCCTTGGTCACGACGTAGTGCGCGGCGGCGTACGCGGCCACGGGGGCGAGATGCGTGATGCACAGCACCTGATGGTTCCGGGCGATGCGCCGCATCTTGTCGCCGACGGCGTGGGCGGTTTCGCCGCCGACGTTGGCATCGACCTCGTCGAAGACCAGCACCGGGACCTCGTCCTCGGCGGCGAGCACGGTCTTGAGGGCGAGCATGACGCGGGCGAGTTCGCCGGAGGAGGCAATGGCCCGGAGCGGCCGCGCGGGTTCCCCGGGATTTGGCGCGAAGAGGAACTCACACTGGTCGAAGCCTGCGGGACCGGCGGACGCGGGCGTGTCGTGTCCCGTGGCGGGTCGGATGGCGGCCTCGAAACCGGCCTGCTTGAAACCGAGGGTGGCGAGCTCCTTCTCGACGGCCTTGGCGAGCTTGGGAGCAATCCGGCGGCGATCGGCGGTCAGCGCGGCAGCGGCCGTGACCATGCGGGCCTCGACCTCCGCAAGGTCGCGCTGGATCCGCGAGAGTTCGGCATCCCGACCTTCGAGGGAGTCCAGTTCGGCCTGGGCGCGTTCCCCGAACGCGATGATCTCCTCGACGCTGGAACCGTACTTGCGCCGCAACGTCTGGATCAGGTCGAGGCGCTCCTGAAGTTGGACAAGGCGCTCGGGATCGAGCTCGACGTTGCCGGCGTACCGGCTGAGGTCCGACTGGAGATCGCGCAGGAGCGAGATGGCCTGTTCGTGCTGTTCCGACAGGGAGGCGGCTTCGGAATCAAGCCGCGCGAGATCATGGAGGAGGCGACCCAGCGAACCCATGCGGGTGAGGAGCGCGTCGTCGTCGTCGCCGAGGGCGTTGGCCGCGCCCTGGGCGAGTTCCAGGATGCGCGCGGCATTGGAGACGCGCTGGTATTCGGCGGCCAGCGATTCGTCCTCGCCGGACTGAAGGCGTGCGGCACGGATCTCGTGGGTCTGGAACCGGAGAAGATCGAGCTGACGGGCGTAGGTCTGTTCGTCGACGACGAGCGCGGCCCGTTCGGCGACAAGCGCGGCGTGCTGCTGGTGAAGGTCGGCGAAGGCAGCCCGACGGGAAGCCAATCCGCCGAACGCGTCCAGGATGGCCAGCTGGCGGGAGGTCTGGAGCAGCGACTGGTGTTCGTGCGGACCGTGCAAGTCGACCAGCAGGGTACCGAGACTGGCGAGCGTCGCCAGGTTGGTGGGGGAACCGTTGATGAACTGGCGGTTCGTGCCCGACGCCGTGAAGGAGCGCTTGAGCACCAAGGCGTCCGCGTCGCATGGATCGAGGCCCTGCTCGACCAGAAGGGCGTCGATGGCCGGGCGCAGGGTGCCGACGTTGAGCACCGCTTCCACGGAACAGAAGTCAGCGCCCGAGCGGATGGCACCGCGATCGGCGCGCTGCCCCAGAACCAGCTGGATGGCGCCCAGGATCACCGATTTCCCGGCGCCCGTTTCGCCCGTGATGGCATTGAACCCGGCCTGAAGCTCAAGGGTCAGGTCGGCGACGAGGGCCAAGTTCCGGATTCGAAGCGTTGTCAGCATAGGGGACCAGCAACTCCCCGTCTGGATCACTTCATCCCGACGTACACGCGGTGGACGTCGTCGTGATCGTCGATCGCATTGAGGAACGAGACGACGTCGGCCCGGTCGGTTTCGCTGACCTCCGTGGGAGTCTTGGCCACGTACCGGATCTCGGACGCCACGATGTTCCACTTGGCGGCCTTGAGCCAGTTGCTGGCGGTGGAGAGATCCTTGATCTCGGTGAGGAATCGCGCGCCTTGGGAACCCTCAGGGGTTTCCTCGGCTTCGAGGGGCTCCACATTCTGCGCACCGGCTTCGATGGCATCGGATTCGGGATCGCGCGACTTGTCCGTGTGGGTGGCTTCGACCACGCCGAGGCGGTCGAAGAAGAAACTCATGCTGCCCGGCTGCCCGAGCTGTCCCGCGAGGAAGAGGCGACGGATGTCGGGCGCCGTGCGGTTCCGATTGTCCGTGAGGCACTCGACGATGACGGGAACCTTGTGGGGGGCGAAACCTTCGTAGAACACGGTCTCGTACTCGATCTTCTCGTCGAGCAAACCGGCGCCCTTCTTGATGGCGCGATCGATGGTGTCGCGGTTGACGCTGGCCTTGCGGGCCTTCTCGACGGCGACATGGAGACGGGGGTTGCCGTCCGGTTCCGCGCCGCCGAGTTTCGCCGCGACCATTATTTCGCGGACGAGTTTCCCGACCATCTGACCCTTCTTCTGGGCGTTCGCTTCACGCCCCGCCTGCTTCCATTGAGCTCCCATGATGGGAGGAGCATGACCGAGGACCGGCCGGGAATGAAGCGTGGAGATTGGGTGGCTGTGGGAGGGCTCGGGGAGGCGATGTCCTCATCGCCGTCGGGGCGAGGCTCTGGAAGGGGCGACGAGGACGTCGCCACCCCGTCACGCGGGCGGAGAGGGGATCCAATTTACAGGGTGCTTACACACACCGGGACGAGGCCATGCACACTGGATGCATGAAGAGAACGTCCTCGATCCTTGCGGTTTCCCTGGCGGCGCTCCTGCTGCCGGCCACGCGGCCCGTTCGTGCGCAGACCCTCCCGATACCGGCATCGGCGGCCAACACCAACCCGGCGGCCCGTGGAACCATCTCGGTCAACGGCACCGCGCAGGTCCTGGTGGTGCCGGATCAGGTGGAGCTCCGGCTCGGCATCACCACCCGGAATCCGGACCTCATCCGCTCCAAGACCGAGAACGACGAGCGGATCGCGACAGTCCTGAACAAGCTCAAGGCGCTGGGCCTCAGCCAGCGCGAACTCCAGACCGATGCCATCCATGTCCAACCCGAGTACCGCACCGAGGGCGGAAGTCCGCCCATCCTGACGGGGTACATGGTGCAGCGTCATCTGGTCGTCACGTTGAAGGAGGTGGGGAAGTTCGAGGCGTTGCTCGAAGCGGCCATCCAGGCAGGGGCGAACGAGGTCCTGAACATCCAGTTCTGCAGCACCGAGCTTCGCAAACACCGGGATCAGGCGCGTCAGATGGCCATCCGCGCCGCGCGTGAGAAGGGCGAACTGTTCACGCAGGAGCTGGGATTGAAGCTGGGAACGGCGACCAGCATCACCGAGCAAAGCCATGACAACGCCTTCAGCAGCTACAGCTACTACGGCATGTACGGTGGATACTGGCAGTCACGCAACGGCGGTTACGCCCTGCAGAACAACATCTCCATCGCCGGCGGCTCCAACGAGCCCTCGAACGAAGCCTCCAACCAGACCTTCGCCCCCGGCCAGATCCGCATCTCCGCCGTCGTGCACGTCCAGTTCGAGACCCTTCCCGGGACGGGGAAATGAGGGGGGAAGTTCGAAGTTTGAAGATTCAAGATTGAAGGCCGGGTGCCCCCACCCGGCGGAAATCCGGTTGCGCTTCGAACGTAGCGGACGAGGTCACGAGGCAAGGTCCGAGGGAGTTCCCAGTTCCCAGTCGCCAGTTCCCTCCTCACGTCGGCTGCCACGCTTCGAACGTATGACGAGGTCACGAGGCAGTGATCCGGGGGAGTTTCCAGTTTCCAGCCTCCAGTTCATCCATAGCCTCCTGACGTCGACTGCTACGCCTTGAACGTAGCTGACGAGGTCACGAGGCAGGGCCAGAGGGACATTGGAACGGTCCACTTCCCTCCGGTGTTTGCCCCATGGTCAATGGCCACCCAAACCCTGAAGGTATCGAGCGGGTCGTCGGTGGGTTCTCATAGCATGAGCACCTGTCAGCAACCGGCGACCCAACCATTCCCGTCCATGCATCTGCCCATCGCATCGCGCCGCTTGCCCGTGGTTGCCGCCCGACAAGATCCCGGCGCGGACGCGCAGGTTCGGCGGCGCAACGTGATACGCCCCCCTTTGGAAAAGGTTTCGGGGCGGGGATGTCCTCATCGCCCGGAGAAAGGCCTTGGAACGGCGACGAGGACGTCGCCACCCCGTTCCATGCGGGAGCAGTCTCAGGATGCGCCCCAGGGTCGGGAATCGCATCGCCATGGGCAGCGAGGCCTGCGAAGGTCCATGGAGTGCTCCCAAACGTTCCGTCGTTGCCGGCCGGGAGCCCAGGGGAAGTTCCTCCATTGCCTCCCCGAAACCCGAACCCAATGAATCGTCCGTCCACCAAGGTGACCCAGACAGGTACCGCCAGCGTTCCGCCGGCGGTTGTGGGTGTCACGCGGCGGGCCCATCCGTTCAGCCGGTCGAAGCCGGTGGCTGCCGCGGAGCTGAAGCGGTATGCGGTAACGAAGCTCCCATCATCCCCTGCAAGAGTGGAGCGGGAGATCGCCTCCCTGCGCCGAGCACTGGAGGAATCCGACGACCTGCTCCGGAAGTCGGCCAGGCTCTATGATTATGCGCCGGTGGGATTCCTTTCTTTGAACGAGAAGGGCGGCATCGTGGAATCGAACCAGATGACGGCCACGCTGCTCGGCGTGGAGCAGGCGCGGTTGCACCGGCGGAGCCTCCTGCCCTTGGTGGCCGCGCAGAGTCGTCAGACCGTGCGGGACTTTCTGAAGCGGGTGTTTGCGGGACCCGGCCGTGAATTCTGTCAGGTCGCGTTGGCTTCAACGGCAGGACCGGTTCGCTGGATCGGTCTGCACGGAAGTCTGGAGATTGTCCCCGCGGGCGCCTCCAGACGCTGCTGGCTCGCGATATCGGACCTCACCGAGCTGCGGCGTGCCGATGGCGAGCTGCGAGCCTCGGAGACGCGATATCGACGGCTCTTCGAGGCGGCGCACGACGGCGTGTTGCTCCTGGATCCGGCCACCCGCCGGATCACGGACGCGAATCCGTTCATGACCCGACTGCTTGGGTACACCCGGGAGGAACTGATCGGAAAGGAGCTGTTCGAGATCGGGCTGCTGCACGACGAGGCGGCGAGCCAGGAGATGTTCCGGAAGCTCCAGCGGAAGCACGCGGTACGTTACGAAGACCTTCCGCTGGCGGACGAGGATGGCCGTCTGCACGAGGTGGAGGTGGTGGCGAACCTGTACGAGGAGGGAGGCCGCCCGGTGATCCAGTGCAACATCCGCGACATCACCCAACGCAAGCAGACCGAAGAACTGTTACGCCGGAACGAGGCGCTCCTGGCGTCCCTGGTCGAGGAGGCCCCGGTGGGGATGTACGTCGTGAACTCCCGGTTCCAGCTGGTCCAGGCGAATCCTCCGGCTTGTGCCGCCTTCCGGAGCGTGACCCCGCTGATCGGGCGCGATTTCGGGGAGATCCTCCGCGCGGTCTGGCCACCACGGGTCGCCGAACAGCTGGCCAACCAATTCCGGGAGACGCTCCGGACGGGAGAGTTCTTCCAGTCACCCTCCTTCGCCGCCAAGCGGCAGGATTCAGGCAATCGGGAGTCCTACGAATGGCAGATCCAGCAGGTGCCCCTGCCGGACGGCAAGCCCGGGCTGGTCTGCTTCTTCAACGACGTCACCGAGCGCAACCGTTTGGAGGCGGCGGCGCGCAAGGTCGCGGTCCTCGCTGCCGCCAACGTGAAGCTGGAGGCGGAGGTCACCCGCCGGAAGGCCGTGGAACGTTCGCTCACCCAGAGCCGGCAACAGCAGGCCCGGCTCCTGGTCGAAGCCCATGGGCTCCAGGGCAAGCTGCGCCACCTCTCCCGGTCGGTGTTGCGCGCCCAGGAGGAGGAACGACGGATCATCAGCCGCGAACTCCATGATGTCATCGGCCAGTTGCTGACCGGCATCAACCTCCGCCTCGGCAACCTGGGATCCCAGGCCACCATCAGCCCGGCCGAACTGCAGCAGAGCATCGCCGCAACCCAGGAGCTGGTCGCCCGGTCGGTGGAAACCGTCCACCAGTTCGCCCGGGAACTGCGCCCGTCCGTGCTCGACGACCTGGGCCTGGTCCCGGCGCTGCACACCTACATGAAGAGCTTCGCCGCTCGGACGGGGATCCGCACCCGGCTCACCGCCTGCAAGGAGGCCGACCTCCTCAGCGTGATGCATCGGACCGTCCTCTTCCGGGTGGCCCAGGAGGCCCTGACCAACGTGGCCCGCCACGCCGGCGCCGCCTCCGTGGAGGTCCGCCTCCAGACAGAGCCCGGCGGCATTGGCCTGCACGTCATCGACGATGGACGCTCCTTCCTCGTCGAACGTGTGCTCCAGGCCACCCGCGGCCAACGCCTCGGTCTCCTTGGCATGCGCGAGCGACTGGAAATGGTCGGCGGCCGACTCGACATAAAGTCCGTTCCCGGCGTCGGCACGACCATCAGCGCCCACATTCCCATCCCCGATTCCCCCACCCCAAAATCATGATCCCCTCCACCCGTTCCTCCAGCACCCGGATCACCGTGCTCATCGCCGAAGACCATGCCGTCGTCCGGGAGGGGTTCCGCCGGATCCTCGAACTCGAAGGGGATTTCCAGGTCGTGGGCGAGGCCCAGAACGGTCGCCAAGCCGTCGAACTCGCCGTCTCCCTCCTGCCCGGCGTCATCCTCATGGACATCGCCATGCCCATGCTCAATGGACTCGAGGCCACCCGACAGATCCTCCGCACGGATCCCACGCGACGCATCCTCATCCTGTCCGCCCACAGCGACGATGCCTACGTGCGGAACGCGTCGGAGTCCGGGGCCGCCGGCTTCCTGCTCAAGCAGACTTCCTCCAGCGACGTCTGCCGGGCCATCCGCGAAGTTCATCAGGGGGGCACGCATTTCAGTCCGTCGATCTCGCGTCGACAGGAGCGGCTCGATCCACGCATCGGACGTCGGACCGGAGCGGCCGCCAGTCGGGCGGTGCCGCTGACCTCGCGTGAGATGGAAACCCTCCAGCTCATCGCCGAGGGCCGCGCCAACAAGGAGATCGCCTCCGATCTCGGGATCGGCATCAAGACCGTCGAGAAACATCGCGAACATCTCATGCGCAAGCTCGACCTCCACGACACCGCCGGCATCACCCGCTATGCGATCAGCGAAGGCATCATCGAGAACAGCGTCCAGGTCACCATCGTCTGAGGCCAACGGCCGGTCTCATCCGGGAAACACCCCATGGTGGGTTTTCCTTTGTCCGGACAGGATCGGCAGGTCAGCCAACGCGCCCCTGAAAACCATATCGCCCTGACGGTGCGTGGGCGTCGTGACCCCACGGTTCCCAAACCCTCCTGCCCTCCATTCCCATCGCTTCCGATGAATCGCCCTGCAAACAGCCCGACCGATGGCTCCATCGGCATCCGGCGGGTCAACTGGGGACTGGTGCTCGCTCGGGCTACAGAATTGGCAGCAAGCCGCGGACGGGAAGCGCACGAGGTGTCCCGTCAGGACTGGGATGAGGCAACCGCCGCGATCACGGGCCAGGCCGACGCACGATCAGCCCCCGCCGATCCGGGAGGACCGGAGGATGTGGATCCCGGAGTCGCCAGTCCCCCCTTCATCGGCAGCAAGACGTTTGTCGATTCGGGCGAGGACGTGGACGATCCGGAGTCCACGGATCGGGAAAGGTTATTCAACCAGGGTGTGTCGGACGGGGAGCTGGGACTCGAAGCCCGGAAGGAAGGGGAGCAAGCCGCGCCCGGAAGGTGATCCGTAGACCACCGCATGCGTTACCCATGGCCCATTTGAAGCTGTTGGAACCTGAGGCTCCAGTTGCACCGGTCGCCAGGAACCTCCTCCCCCGGGGAGGGCTGAGGTCCGGCGTGGCCGGTGCAACCTTCGCAAATCAGGTGCAGCAGGCGGCATTCGATTCCCGCACGGCGCGTTCGACGACTTCACGGGTCTGGCCCGTCCGCTTCTGGATCCGACCGAGGAGTTCTTCCTGCTTCCCGGCGACAAACTGCAGATCATCATCCGTGAGTTGGGCCCATTTTTGCTTCAGCTTGCCCTTGGTGATGTTCCAGTCGCCCTTGATTTCGAGTTTTGTCATATGAAGTCCACGCCTCAGAAACCGGCGGATGAAGTTCATCCAATATCGGCTCCTGTAAGGTTCCTATACCGTGGCAGGTGCGCTGGCGGTGCCTATGGGGTGTTCCCCGGTCCGGCTTCCACAGCCTCCTCACGTCGGCTGCTACGTTCGAGGAGGGTAGCTGCCGAGGTCACGAGGCAGGGGCCAATCGGAGTTGCCAGTTGCCAGTTCCCAGATTCCAGAACCGGGGACTGGGATCTGGAATCTGGGATCTCCATCCACAGCCTCCTGACGTCGGCTGCTACGTTTGTTTTTCTGGAAACTGGGAACTGGCCTCTCGGAACTCCCCTCTGGCTTCAAACTTGAACCTTCCATCTTCAAACTCCCACCCCCATGTCAAAACGCTGCATCCTGGTGGTCGAGGATGATTCCGCAATCCGACGCGGCGTCGTGGACGCGTTGACCTTCGCGGGTTACGGAACGCTCCAGAGCGGCGACGGCACCGAGGCGGAACGCCTCGCCACGTCGGCAACGCTGGACCTGATCCTCCTCGATCTTGTGCTGCCGCGGCAGGGCGGATTCGAGATCCTCAAGGCCGTGCGGGCCACGCGCCCGACCCTTCCGGTCATCATCCTGACGGCGCGCGGCGACGAATCAGAGCGCGTGACCGGCCTGCGCCTGGGCGCGGACGATTACGTGGTGAAGCCGTTCAGCATCCGTGAACTGCTCGCTCGGGTCGAAGCGGTGCTGCGGCGTTCGCCGGAACGACCCCAACCCGTCGGGCAGGTTCCGATTCCCAACGGGATGGCGGACCTGGCTCGATGCGAGGTGCGCTTCGAAGACGGCACGCGCTGCGACCTGTCGGAACGGGAGGTGGAACTGCTGCGGTATCTGGCCGCGAATCCGGACCGCACCATCTCACGCGACGAGATCCTCCAGCGGATCTGGCGCCTCGATCCGCGCCATGTGGAGACACGCACGATCGATGTCCACGTGGCCAACCTCCGCTCCAAGCTCCGGGATCCGGGCGATCAACCGCGCGTGATCCTCACCGTGCGCGGCAAGGGCTACATGTTGGGACAGCTGCCATGAACCTCAAACCGGGAGTTCAATTATCCGCAGATGGCGCCGATGGCGCCGATAGACAGACACAATGCCGAGTCGGGACCCTGGCTGGGGTCTCACCTTGTGGGGGCTGGACCGGCTCTATCCAGGTTCCAGATTATCTGCGTCATCTGCGCCATCTGCGGATACAACCACCGTTTTCACAATGAAACGTCCGCTGCACATCTGGAGCGTGTTCGTCGCCGTGCTGCTTCTGGCCGTGGCATTGTTCGGTTGGTTGAGCGCCGCCGTGCTTCGGCTGGACGACGCCCAGCGGCGCTATCTGGCCGAGGCCGAGCGCGAGGAGAAGGTCCGGCTCGCCCTGTGGCGCATGGATTCGGTCCTCGCAGTGTTGGTGGCCACCGAGGACGCCCGAAGCCCGTTGGAATACCAGGCCTTCCACAGTCCGCCCCGGGCCTGGGCACCGGACAACACAGCAGTCCCAACCGGACGCTTCCTCCTGCCCTCACCGCTGATGACGGCCGCTTCCACGAACACGCGCCTTCATTTCGAGTTCGGTCCGGATCGGATTCCCGTCTCGCCCCAGGTACCCCCACCTTCGTTCCAGCGGCTGGCCTTGGACGAAGGACTTTCGGTGGAGTCCCTGCTTCAGGCGTCGAACCGTCTCGCACTCGTTGCCGGGAAGCTGCAACAGCGCGCACCCGTCGGAGCGCAGCCGCCGTGGATGGAAACCCTGTCCCGCGCCGCACAATCCGGCGTGACCAATGTCCTCTTGCCGACCGGTCCGACCAGCTCCACGCCGTGGGTGGCCTCGGGTGTCGGGAACTACGCCAATGAACTTCCCGGGCAACAGGACTTCCTGAACCGGAGCGAAGCCAACGCGCGGCAGAGCGTCCTGAACAACATCCAGGTCCAGCAACGGAACGGATACGGGTTCAACGACCGATCCCTCTCCCAGCAGGGACTCGCAATGGATGCCGGCCTGCCCAGATCCGTGGGCCGCGTCACACCGGTCTGGATGGGCGACGACCTGTTCCTCACGCGCCGCGTGGATTTCCCGGCGAACCACCGGGTCCAGGCGGTGTGGCTGGACGGACAGGCGATCCGCGAAGGATTGCTGGCCTCGGTAACGGATCTTGTCCCCGGAGCCCGATTGCTGACGGTGGAAGCCGGCGCTCCCGTGGATGATCCGCGACGGTTGGCCACCGTGCCGCTGCGGCTGGATCCGGGCTCGGTGCCGGCGACACCGGGATCTCCCTGGACGGCGCTGCGGATGGCGCTCTGGGCGGCGTGGGGCGGACTGCTGGTTGCCGCAGGGGCGCTCGCGGTCACCCTGCACGGCGTGCTGGCGCTCAGCGAACGCCGCGCGGAATTCGTCTCAGCGGTTACCCACGAGCTACGCACGCCGCTGACCACCTTCCGTCTCTACAGCGAGATGCTGGCCGATGGCATGGTCCCGGATGAGGACCAACGGAAACGGTACCTCACCACGCTCTGCGCGGAATCGAGCCGCTTGGGTCATCTCGTCGAGAACGTCCTCGCCTACGCCCGGCTGGAACGCGGTGGCTCGCAGTACCGACGCGAGACGTTGACCTTGGAAGCCTTGGTCCAACGGGTATCCCCGCGGCTCCGTGAACGCGCCGAGCTTGCCGGCATGCGCTTCGTCGTGGACGTGGCCCCACCGTTGGCGACTCAGACGGTGACCGTCGATCCCGGGGTCGTGGAACAGATCCTGTTCAACCTCGTCGACAACGCCGCGAAGTACGGTCTCGGGGAATCGGAACCCGGCTGCCTCCGACTCGAGGCGCTGCCGGAGTCTGGGAAGTTCGTGGGCCTCCGTGTCCGCGACCAAGGCCGCGGAATCAGTCCCGACGTAGTTGGCCGGTTGTTTGAACCGTTCCATCGCTCGGCGGAAAAGGCGGCGGGATCTGCTCCGGGTGTGGGCCTCGGCCTGGCCCTCTCGCGGAAGCTCAGCCGCAGCCTGGGCGGCGAACTGCGGCAGGATCGTTCCGTTCCAGCGGGCACCGCGTTCGTGCTGTCGCTGGCAACGGCCACCTGACACCGCCCCGCATGGGGAACGGGGTGGTGACGTCCACGTCGCCCTTCCACTGCTTTCTTCAAGGCGATGAGGACATCGCCGCCCCGCATGGGGGACGGGGTGGCGACGTCCACGTCGCCCTTCCAGAGCTTTCTTCAAGGCGATGAGGACATCGCCGCCCCGCATGGGGAACGGGGTGGCGACGTCCACGTCGCCCTTCCATCGCCTCCGGCCTTGCCTCGGTGGGCTGGCCTCCCTAGAACCGCCTCGTCCTTCCACCGTCCAACGCGGTCGTTTGCCGCGATGGGACCACAGGCATCATGGCCTCCACCCAGGCAGACAGGCCCGAGCAGAAAGCCGGCGTCCGCGAACTCGCGATCCTCTCGGAGTCACGCGCGGGAAGGCCTGTATTCCAATGCGGGGAGCGGATCTTCACCGTGGGCGATGTGGTGGTCGCCGCCGACGCAATGGGCCAGCTCGATTCCTTCCGGACGGCCTGGCGTTTGACCCAGGCGCGTGCCGCGCAAGCGGAAGCCTCGGGTTGCGAAGTGGATCCGGCCGCGATCGAAGAAGCGACGGACGCCTTCCGGTACGACCGCGACCTGGTCAGCGCCGAGGAATGTGAGCGCTGGCTCGAACAGCTCGGCCTGTGCTTCGAGGATCTGGTGGCCTTCTTCACGCGTCGGCTCCTCGCGGCAACCGTGCCGGAGTCCGCCGTTGGAGTGGCACACGCCACACCGCAGCTGGAGGCAGACCAAGCCGCGGCCTTTGAAGTGGACCTGCTGCTGGGCGACAACTTCACCGACTGGGCCCGTGCATTGGCCGAACGTGTCGCCGCTGCCCAGGCCAACGGGACCGGATGGAAGACGGCCGATGATCTTCGGGACGGGTGGCAGGAACTCGAGTCGCGACATCGCGAAACCTGCGCCGGGCTGACCGGGATGGCCGAGCGCGAGCGATTGCTGCGACAGGACTGGATGGCCCTGACCCGGCTCGAGCTCGAATGGGTGACCTTCGACAACGCCGCCGCCGCGCAGGAAGCCGAGTGCTGCGTGCGGCACGATGGCGTGACACTGGCCGAAGTGGCCGAGCAGAACGGTCTCTGCTGTGAGATCGTGTCGGCCTTCCTGGCAGACCTCCAACCCCCGTGGCGTTCGGCGCTGACCGTGGCGCGTGCCGGCGATGTCGTCCTCCTACCATCGGCGGATACGGGTTTCGCGGTCGTTCGCGTATTGAATCGGTCGGAACCAAGCCTGGAGTCAGAGAGGGTGTGCCGGCGGCTGGATGCCCGACTGCGCGGCCGTCATTTCCGGGGTTTGGTGACGCAACACATCCGGTGGATCGTGCTGCTGCTGGAACCCGTGGAATGAATCCGAGAAGCGAAGAAGTCCTGCGACACAGCCCGCTGATGCGGTTCGTGCCGGAGGAGCACTCCGCGCGGGTGCGGGACCTCTTCGAAGAGGTCCGGTTCGACTTCGGGGATTATCTGATCCGGCAAGGCGAACCGGCGGACGCCTTCTATGTGCTGGTGGCCGGCCGAGCGCGTGTGTTGCGGGAAGTTCCGGGTGCCGAGGAGATTCCGCTGAACCGGTTGGTGCCGGGGGATGAGTTCGGCGAGGGGGCGCTGCTCGACGGTGGCACGCGCAACGCCAGCGTCCGGGCCAGTTCCACCGTCGAGGCGCTGCGGCTGGGCCGGGAAGACTTCCTCCGCCTGGTCGAAGCCTATCCCAGCATCCGCGAATCCCTCGAACTGCTCGGGCGCTGGCGCACGCTGCACGGATTCCTCTACGAGTTCTCGAACTTCGGACGACTGCCCGCGCCCGCGTTGCACGCACTGATGGCCTGCCTTCGACCACGCGCCGCCACACAGGACGAGGTCCTCGTCCGCGAAGGCGACCCGGCCGGGCCGATGTTCATCCTGCGGTCGGGTCGCGCCCGCGCCTTCAGTGGTGCGAAGGGTTCGGAGGTGAACCGCGCATTCTATCGCGCGGGCGATTACTTCGGCGAACTGTCGATCCTGAACGGAACCTCCCGCGCCGCGACCGTGGTGGCGGTGTCCGCCTGCGAACTTCTGTGCCTCGAACCTTCGGACGTGGAGGATCTGCGCCGGAAACACCCCGAGTTCGACCGGTTGCTGCGGGAACGCCTCGCGCAATACCAGCGCACCGAGGCCGCACGGCTGCCGCTTGATTTCTCGCAGGAAGCGCTGCCCGCCCAGACGCTGGTCGCCGACAAGACTGCGGGTGCCAGCGAAGCGGGTGATGGCGACGAACCCTTCGCGCAGGATGGATTCTTCGGTCGCCGTGCCTCGTTGCGCGGGACGTTTCCCTTCGTCGCGCAGATCGACCAGATGGACTGCGGCGTGGCGAGCCTCGCGATGGTTTGCCGGCACTTCGGCCGCAAGGTGGCATTGGCCCGGTTGCGGACGCTGTGCCACACGGCCAACGACGGCACCAGCCTCAGCGCCCTGTGCGCTGCCGCGACCGAACTGGGATTGGCGGCGCGATCCGTGAAGGCGTCGGGTCGGCATCTCGACGACCTCCCGTTGCCGGCCATCTGCCATTGGGAAGGCAACCACTGGATCGTGCTGTATGCGGTGGGAACGGATTCGGTGCGGGTGGCGGATCCAGCGACCGGACGCCGCCGCGTGCCCCGGGCCGAGTTCCTCCAGAAGTGGACGGGTTATGCCGCGCTGTTCGATTATACCGAGGCCTTCGAGCAGGCTCCCGAGGACGCGCCCACGTTGGCGTGGTTGAGGCCCTTCCTGACGGGTCATGGCGGATCGTGGGCCCTCGTGGGCGGACTGGCACTGATGGTGAGCGTGCTCGGATTGCTGGTCCCGGTGCTCACCCAGTTCGTCGTCGACAAGGTCATCGTCGATGGGGATATCGCGCTGCTGTCGCTGGTGCTCGTCGCGCTGGGTGTGACCGCGGTGTTGATGTTGTCGGCGAACCTGATCCAGCAATACCTGCTGAGCCACCTCGCGGTGCGCATCGACAGCGCAGTGCTGGACTTCCTCACGCGGCGGTTGCTGTCGCTGCCGATGAGTTATTTCCACTCGCGTCGGACCGGCGACATCCAGCGCCGGCTCGACGGCGCGCGACAGGTACGCCTGTTCCTGGTGCAGAATGGCGTGGGCGGATCGCTCGCGGCACTCCAGGCCGCGGGATGCGTCGCACTGATGGCCGTGTACTCGCTGAAGCTGGCTGGCGTGTTCCTGCTGGTGCTTCCCGCGTACGGAGCGCTGATGTGGTTCTCGCGTCGTGTCCTGCGTCCGCTCTTCTCCGACATCGAGGAGGCCCATGGGAAGTACGCCTCCCACCAGATCGATGCGATCAAGGGCATCGAGGCGGTGAAGGCCGCGGGCGCAGAAGGCGGATTCCGGGATGCGATGCTGTCGCAGTTCCTGGAGGTGTCGCGACAGCAGTTCCGCGGGAACTTCGTCGGGATGGCCCATGAGAGCGCGTTGCAGGCGATCTCGGTGGTGGCGACGCTCCTGTTCCTGTGGGCGGGCGCGCAGGAGGTCACCGGCGGCCGCATGACGGTCGGTGCCTTCGTGGCGTTCAGCAGCCTGATGGCCATGGCCACCGCCGCGATCACGCGGGTGCTGGGCGTGTGGGACGACCTGCAGGTGGTGACGGTGCTCCTCGACCGCTTGAATGACCTGTTCGGCCAGGAACCGGAACAGGGCGCGGACCGCTCGAGGCTCCGACCGGTCCCGACCCTCGAAGGGCACCTCTCCCTGAACCGCGTCGGCTTCCGTTACGGTGGCGCGGAATCCCCCGCGATCCTGCAGGACATCCAGCTCGAGATCCCGGCCGGCCGGGTCTGCGCCATCGTGGGACGAAGCGGGTGCGGGAAGACGACCTTGGTGAAGCTCGTCGCTGGGCTGCTCGAACCCACCGAAGGGACGATCCTCTTCGATCGGATGGACGCGAAGGGCCTGAACCATCGGGACCTTCGGAAGCAGATCGGGTTCGTGCTGCAGGAAAACCACCTGTTCGACGACACGATCCTACGGAACATCGCCTTCGGGGATCCGGAGCCGGACTTCGATCGCGTCCTGCGCGCGGCGCAGCGGGCCAACGCCCACGAGTTCATCCAACGGTTGCCGCTGGGCTACGAGACGCGCGTGGGTGAAACCGGCCTCGCCATCTCGGGCGGACAACGCCAGCGCATCGCGATCGCGCGGGCACTCTACCAGGACCCGCCGATCCTGATCTTCGACGAGGCCACCAGCGCGTTGGATGCCGAGAGCGAACGGGCGATCCAGTCCAACATGGGCCAGCTCATGCAGGGTCGCACCTGCCTGATCATCGCACACCGCTTGAGCACGATCCGCGACGCGCAGATGATCGTCGTCATGGATCAGGGCCGCATCGTGGAGACGGGGACACACGATGCGTTGATGGCTTCCCGGGGCCTGTACTTCCACCTCACGAGCCAGCAGCTCGGCCTGTCATGAGCACGTCCCACTCCCATCCGGCCGCGCCGGTCGATCCCCTGGATCGGCCCTCGGGCCTGTTGCCGTTGGACCCGCCACCGCGGGCGTTGCGCTGGGCAGGCGGTTGGTTGCTGGCCGTGGCCGCCGCTGCCGGGATCTTCGCCGTGACCTTCCGCATGCCGGAAACAGTCGTCGCGCCGTTCGAGATCGTGGCGGCCGAAGGTTCGGATCCGTTGCAGGCGCCGATCGCGGGTGAACTGGTGGGCGTGTCGGTTCGCGAAGGCCAACGGGTGGACGCCGGCGCGGAACTCTTCCGCATCCGGAGCGATGAGATACGGAACGCCCAGTCGCGTCGGCTGCAGTTGCGGGAGGATCAGCGGGCCCTGGCGGAACGGAGCCGGCGACTCGATGAGGCCCATGTCGGCGAACTGGCCATCAAGGACGCCGAGATCGTGCAGGCGGAACGCGAGCTCGGATTCCGTGACACCCACCTGAAGACGATCCGCGACCTGCTGCGGCGGGCGAGCCGCCTGGCCGTCGAGGGTCTGATCTCGGAGGTCGAACTCTTGAGGCACCAGCTGGACGAGGCCGAATCCGAGAAGGATCGGTTGCTCGCGGAGAAGCAGATCCAGCAGGTGCAGCTGCAACGCCGCGAGTGCGTGATGCTGCGGGAACGCCAGCGGAACGACGAACAGGCCGAGGCCGAGAAGCTCCGCCTGCAGCTCACCGCCCTCGATGGGCAGTTGGCCAACACCTCGGGTGATGTGAAATCCGTGCGCGCGCCCGCCGCCGGCATGATCACGCATCTGGTCCACGGCAGCCCCGGCAGCGTGGTGGGCTCCGGCGTTGTCCTCGGAGAGATGGCCCGGGCGGATTCACGACCCGTGGCGCGATTGCTCCTTCCCGAGGCTGGCGTCCCGCGGGTGTCGGCCGGCCAGGACGTGCGGTTGTTCCTTTCCGCCTTTCCCTACCAGCGTCACGGGACCGTGGCGGCAACCCTGGGCTTCATCAGCCCCTCCTCCGTGCCCGGCGCAGGCCATCCCGGGTTCGTCGGAATCGCCCACCTGAAGCCGCGCGGCAACAGCACGGTCGAGGTGCGGATCGGCATGAAGGGCGAGGCCCGGATCCTCGTGGGTCGACGGACCCTGCTGGAACGGGCACTGGAACCGATCCGGGGCGCCAAGGCGCGGTTCCTTCCCGAGTGACGGTGCCAATGGAGACCGCGTCCTGCGCGGTCGAGTCCAGCACCCGACGCCGGTGAAAACCTCATTTGGCAGGTGCCTGACACGTCCAATTCAAGCTCCTGATTATCTGCGTCATTTGCGCCATCTGCGGATCCAACCCACTTCTCAGCTTCATCCCTTCCAGAACCACGACTCGTCGGGGACGGAGTATCGGACTTCCATCTCCGGCGTTTCCACCGCGGCACCCAGATGAAACGATTCAACCCCGGCCAGCGTCATGCCCGACGTCAGCAGGGTGCGCTCGACCGGGTACGGCTGGACGCGGTTCACCACCATCCGTTCGATGTGCTGGATCTGCGGGCTGAAGAAGTCGGCGGTCGATGAACCCCACGTCGGCATGGGGAGGTACATCTGGCAGGAGAGGATCTTCCCGGCCTTTGTCAGGCCCGCGTAGTTGAAGTCGCGGACGTTGAGCATGAACAGCGTGGTGCGGAATCCATCGCGATGTTCGATGAAGTAGGCCCAGCCCTCGGGGAATGTCGCGCGCGCCCAGTCGAACGTCACCGCGCCGGTCGGGTACCCGTCCTTCACGGGCAGGTTGTGGCTGCGCGTGAGCGCGGACACCAGCAGGCGCTGCGTGTCCGGGAGTCCGGCGGCGTGCTTCCACATCGCTTCGCCCTTGAGCGCCAGCACGCGACGGATTCCCACCTCTCCCCCGCGACGCCGCTCGGACATGCATTGCGCGGTCTCGAGTCCGTGGATGTCGTAGCTGTCCATGCCGCCGTAGGCCACGCAGACGCTCTCGGCGAGCGGCGTGTTGTGGGGCAGGTCGATGGCGGGAAACCGTCGGGTGACCGGAAGTGACGATCCGGCCTGGAAGGGAAACTTGAGCCGTCGCGCGTCCTCGACCATCTCGACGCATTCGCGCCAGTCCGTGGAGAGATGTTTGTCGTTGAACACCGGAACGCTGCGGCCGCTCGCCTCGAACACCTTCACCACCTCCTTGAAGAACTTGTACCGCGGATAGAGCGTCTGGCCCTTGGCGTTCTTCGGATACTTCCCGTGTTCCCCGATGATCACCACGCCATCGACGGCGAGCTTCGACGTTCCCAGCGTCAGCGCATCGGCAATCGTTGGATGGATGGGCACGCCGTGCCGGGCCGCCGTGCTGCGCGCGAGATCCTCCTCGGGAAACTGGTCGATGTAGAGCGAGACGAGGTCGACCTCGGGCTTGTGCCACCCCCCCTCCCATCCGTAGCCCACGAGGAAGCGATCGATGAAATGCTGGGCATGGGAATGGGTCCGGACCTCGGTGCCGATCAGGGCGATGCGCTTGCGCGGCGCGGTGGCCGCCTGGACAGGCTTCAGGGCAAGCCC
Organism: Limisphaerales bacterium; assembly: GCA_965283655.1. Classification (GTDB taxonomy): domain Bacteria; phylum Verrucomicrobiota; class Verrucomicrobiia; order Limisphaerales; family UBA9464; genus UBA6176. Next base: position 29,581 of record CBDIPJ010000007.1, read on the forward strand.
CGCGGCTGCGGTGGCACCCGCAGCCAGGAATCCACGGCGGGAAAAGGTGGACGACGTCATGATGGGGGGGAGTTGGAAGTTTTCAGATTCAAGTTTCAAGCTGAGTTCCCAGTCTCCAGAGACCGGTTTTCGTGCCCCGAAGGGGCAACAGGTGAAAGCCCGGGGTGGAACCCCGGGGGCCACGCCACACGACATCCTCTGTGCCCTGAAAGGGCACACGGAACAGGGTGGGTGTGGTCACCGTTCGCCCCGTTGGGGCGAGGTGTCGTGGGGTGGGGTGACTCAGGGTTCCGCTCCGCTCCACCCCGGGCTGTCGCCGTGCGCCGCGTTGCGGCGAGGGCGGGCGCGGAATCCATGTCCGGGGGGATTGCGTCCCCAACGGTACAACCGCTGATTTCAGGTGCCTGAGCCCTGCGGTGACAACTTTCGTCCAGGAAGTGAACAGGCCTCTGGGAACTCCCCCACGCCCGCCATGCCTCTGGAGTGTTTGCGCCGGGCGTGGCACGCTCGGCGCAACGCATGTCCCAAGCTGTTGAACCGTTCGTGGTGGCCGTCGCCGGAGGATCGGGATCGGGCAAGAGCACGTTCACGCAGGAACTCACCCGGCGCTTTCCTCCGGGAAGCTTCTCGGTCGCGCTCCTCGATGACTACTATCGGTCGCGACCCGACATCGGGCACCACAACATCGACACCGCCAACTTCGATCATCCCGACGCGCTGGAGTTCGAGTTGCTGCGGACGCATCTCGCCGAGTTGAAGGCAGGGCGCGCCGTGGAATGTCCCGTGTACGACTTCACGACGCACTCGCGGACCTCGAAGACGCATCGGGTGGAACCCGCGCCCATCATCCTGGTCGATGGAGTGCTTCTGTTGAGCCATCCGGCGTTGGCGGAATCCTTCGACCTGCGGATCTTCGTCGAGGCGTCGGCGGACATGCGCCTGATCCGCCGTCTGGAACGCGACCGCACCGAACGGGGACGTCCGGTCGAATCAACGTTGAAGCAATACCTGGGCAGCGTGCGGGCAATGCACGAAGCCTATGTGGAACCCGCACGCGCGACCGCGCATCTGGTCATCCACAACGACCGTCCCGGCCAGGCGGCCGATGCCATCCGGCGATTGGTGGAGTTCGCCCTGCGCCTGCCTGCGGTCTGACCCGCGTTGAACCCAAGAACGGCGGTTGCGTCCGCAGATGGCGCCGATGACGCAGATAATCGGGGACTTGAACCGGGATTGCCTTGCACCCGCAGGGTGAGCCTCGCGCCAGGCTCGAATCAGGGCGTTTCCGTCTGTTTATCTGCGGTTAGATGAACTGCTGATTCCGGGTTGAATCCGTGGATCAGAAAAGCTCCAGCTGACCGGGGTTCACGCGCCGGAAGGCGGTGGTCGAGGGTTCGGGCCAGGCGTGGTCCATGCGATGACGCCGGGCACTCATCTTGAAGAGTTGGCTCAGTCGATCGGCGGCGGCCCCGGTGCCACGCATGCGCTCCCCGAATTCAGATCGGTTGAGGGCCCCTTCGCGAAATTCCCGCAATTGGCCGAGGACCTTTTCGCGTCGGTCCGGAAAATGGCGTTGGAGCCAGTCGAGGAAGATGGGTTCGACGGCCAGCGGGAGCCGCAGGACGGTGTAGCTGGCGAAGGTGGCCCCGGCGTTGGCGGCGGCTTCGAGAAGGCGGGGAACCTCGTGGTCGTTGATGGCGGGAATCAGCGGCGCACACAGGACACCCACGGGAACTCCGGCGTCCGCCAGCCGTCGGATCGCCAACAGACGCGCGGCCGGCGGCGAGGCCCGCGGCTCCAGAACCGTGCGCAATTCCGGATCAAGGGTCGTCAGGCTGATGCACACGGCCACCGCCCGGTGCTGGGCGAGATCCGCGAGGATGTCCGCGTCCCGGGCCACGAGGGCGTTCTTCGTGACGATGGTGACCGGGTTGCGGAACTCGGCGAGCACGGCGAGGCAATCGCGCGTGATGTGCAGCCTTCGCTCCACCGGTTGGTAGCAATCGGTCACGCCGCTGAGCGCAATCACGTCGGGTTTCCACGACGGCCGCGCGAGTTCCGCCCGGAGGAGTTCCGCCGCCCGATGCTTCACCAGGATCCGGGACTCGAAATCGATGCCCGCGTTGTAGCCGAGGTATTCGTGCGTGGGCCGGGCGTAACAGTAGGCACAGCCGTGTTCGCATCCGCGGTAGGGATTCGCACTCCACGTGAAGCCGACGTCCGGGGAATCGTTGCGGCTCAGGATGGATTGCGTGAGGTCCGGGATGAACTGCGTCCGCGTTGCCGGTTCATCGGCCGGGTCGAGGCCGGCGATGTCGGGATCGTACGCCCGCCGCGTGTGCAGGAAGCGGTTGGGCGGATTCGTGCCCGCACCCCGATGATGCTCGGAAGAGGACACGGGCCTACCGATTGGTTGCCACGATGCCCGGGGTGGGCACCGGAGGCAGCGGCGGCGGATTTGGGCGCAGGACGATGCGGCGCCAGAGGGCGCGTTCCTCGGGAGTCATGGCCTGCCAACGGTTGGCCCCGCGGAGGAATTCATCCCGCTGGGAGGCCGGCAGGGAGGAAAGCTTCTCGAACCCCGCGATGCAGCGCGCACGCTCGGCCTCCGGCAAACGGGCGAAGCGTTCGAGCGTCTTCTCGATCAGCACCCGTTCGGAATCCGGCAGCTGGTGGATGGCCTTCGCTCGCTGGGTTTCGGTCAGGCCAAAGAAATCCTGGAAGGCCGCGGCACGCTGCGCGCGTTCGGTCTCGGGCAGGGCGCTCCATTGGGCGAACTGACGTTCGATGTCGGCCCGTGCGCCCGGGGCTGCCGTGGCGAGCGCGTTGGTCAGGCGGGAAGGTTCGGCCCCAGGACGCTGGACGAAGTGATGCAGGGTCTCGCTGCTCTCAAGCAGGCGGGCGCGGGCGTCGGGCGAAAGGGCGTCCCAGGCGTGCAGGCGTTCTTCCAGAAGGGGTCGATCCTCGGCCGATGCGAGCTGCAGTCGGGCAGCGCGCTCGGAGACGGGCGTGTGGAGCAGCGGGGAAAGGTAGTAGCGGAACTGCGCGAGCCGGAGCTGGCTCTCAGCCTCAGCCCGGGCGTCGGGGGACAGGGCCTCGTGTTCCCGAAGGCGTTTCTGGATCAACTCCCGTGCCGCGGGAGGTTTTGGACGCAGCAGTTCCTCACGCTTCTCAGGCGAAGCCGCCAGCAATTCACGGAACAGCTCCACCGGGGGCCGACCCATCGGAGGAAGCGGTGGCAGCGTCCGGGGTGTGACCGGTCCCTGGGCGGCCAGGGTCAGCGTCAGCGCCAGGAGGGCGCCCGCCGGGATCACGACAAGACGGGCGTTCGTCGGGCGGAGCCTGAGGTTGGCAGTGGGCGATGGATCCATGGGGGATTCAGGGAAAGGCGGTGGCGTTACTCCGCAAGGGCGAGGATGAGTGCGTCGTCTTCGGGCCTCGGGGTGGCCGTCATGTGACGGATGACCTCGAAATCCGCGAGGGTCGCGGCCTCGATGCCAGGTACGGTGGCAGCCGTGCCGAGTTCCATCGCTCCCTGGGCCAACCGGGCGCGGTGGGTGGCGTTGCCGCTGTTCCAGATCACGACGCCGACAATGGCCAAGGCCGCAAAGGCGACCGCCCGCGGCACCCAGCGCAGTCGGCGCCACCAGGGGTCGGCAGGACGTTCGGTGCGGGATTCGCGGGCCACCTCGGCCAGCACCCGCGCCGTGAAGTTGGAGGAAAGCGGCGGGGGCCGCCGACCGTCCAACAGCTCGTTCAAGGCCAGCTCGGTTTCAAGCCGGCCCCGCTCGGGATCGGTCAGCCGGCCCGGTCGTCGCAACTGCCGGACCGCTTCCGGATCCGGGCGCGGCCCGGATACGTCATCGATCCAGTCTTCTGGGGGTTCCGGGGTCATGTGCGTGATTGCTGAATGGGGAAAACCAGCGATTCCTGAAAGTTTCGGGATCTCATGGGGAGGCCTCCCACGCGCCACTGGCGAGATAGGCCTTCAGGCGAAGCTTGAGGATCTCCCGGGCACGATGGATCAGGGACTTCGTCGCCGGTACCGTCGTGCCCAACACGACCGCGATTTCCTCGTAGGAAAGCTCCCCTTCGCGGCAGAGCGCCAACGCCACCCGCTGCTTCTCGGGCAGGTCCGCGATGGCCTCGTCCACCTTGCGCACCAGTTCCGCCCGTTCGGAGGCGTGGTCAGCCGAAATCTGGCCGGGATCGGGAAATTGATGGGGTGCGTGGTCACCCTCGGGTTCGAGCCGAGCGTCGAGGGATTCCGCCGGGTGACGCGACCGCCGCCGGATCTCGTTGAGGCAGAGGTTCCGGGCGATGGTGAACAGGAACGTGCTGAAGCGGGCCTGACGTTCGTAGCGGCCGGCAGACTTCCACAGTTGCACGAATACGCCCTGGGCGATGTCCTCGGCTTCATCCGCGTCGGGAAGCAACCGGTACACGAAGTTCGCCACGGGTTGCTTCCAGCGTTCGACCAACCGTGTGAACGCGTCCATGTCGCCCTCACGCACCTGAAGCATGAGGTCGGCATCGTCGTCCGTGGTGGCCGTCGTCGACATCACAGGCACGATGACTATAACCGGTCCCGCCGGGGAGTTTCGAGATTTCCGCGGAGATGCCAGAGGCGAGTTCCCAGATGCCAGATGCCAGCTCCCAGGAGGAACGTCCTCGTGACCTCGTCCGCTACGGTCGTAGCAGACGACGTGAGGAGGCTGTGGATGGAAGTTTGAAGTTCGAAGATTCAAGTTTGAAGCTAGTTCCCAGCCTCCAGTGCCCAGGAGCTTGTAGGCCGGGTGCCCTCACCCGGCGACTCATGGTGCGCATTCGGTGAGGACAAATCGCCTCCTCACGTCGGCGGCTACGATCTGGAAACTGGAGACTCCCCCATCCGCCAGGCCAAATATGGTCTGTTGCGGACCCGCCCTGGATCCGTCATGTTTCCCGGCGAAACAATTCATCAACATCATGAAACGCATTCTCGTCGTTCTCTCCCTCATCGGGTTCGTGGGTTCCTCCGCTTTCGCCGGTGAGTGCGCCACCGCCTGCGCCGCCAAGACCTGCTGCAAGTCGCAGACCACGTCGGTGTGCCCCGTCAGCAAGGCCAACCAGCAGGCCAAGGGCGCTGCCGGTTCCACCAAGGAGCGCGCCCGCGCCTCCAAGGTCTCGTTGCAGGTCGCATCCCGCTGAACCCTCCCACGGGTTCCCACGGCCTCCCTTCACCGGGAGGCCTTTTTTGTTGGGAGACGAGTTGGAAGATTTCAGTTTCAAGTTTCAAGCGACCTGCCCCCACCCGGCGCAGATCAAGTTCCGAGTTCCGAGTTCCGAGTTCCGAGTTCCGAGTTCCCAGATTCCAGAGGCCCCCCATCGTAGCAGCCGACGTCAGGAGGCTGGGGTCGAAGGGTTCCCCGGTCTCCTGATCCCAGTTCCCGGGACACTGGTATCTGGAAACTGGGGACTGGGAACTCCCATCAAACTCCCCTCCACCCTTGCGGCAACGGGGTCGTCCCGCGGATGCTGCCGCCCGCTTCCTTGAGGACGCTCCACCTACATCTCCTGCGACAGACCGTGGCCACGTTGTTGGTCACGGTGGCCGTGTTCACTTTCATCCTGCTGCTGGGAAACATCCTGAAGGACGTCCTCGACCTGCTCGCCAGCGGACGCGCCTCGGTCCCGGTGGTCCTGCGCTCCATCCTGCTGCTGATCCCGTTCGCCATGGCCTACGCGCTGCCGATCGGGATGTTGACGGCTTCGCTACTGGTCTTCGGACGGTTGAGTGCCGATGGGGAGATCACCGCGATCCGCTCGGGCGGCATCAGCCTGGTGGCGGCCGCATCCCCGATCGTCGGGTTGAGCATCCTGTTGAGCGTCCTGTGCGGATGGTTCAACTGCCACGTCGCCCCCACGAGTCGTGTGGCCTTCAAGCAACTCCAGCAGGACGCCATCCGGTCGCGCGGTTTCGGCGGCTTCGCCTCGGGTCGGTACCTCGATTTTGGCTCGATGACGCTCTACGCGCGGACGGCCACCGACACCAACATGGAGGACGTGCTTGTCTATCAGGTGGCGAACGGCCAGCGCCTGCTGGACCTGTGGGCACCCCGCGCCAGCGTCGCCCTGGATACCAACGGCTGGCCGGTGCAGATCGTCCTCCATGAGGCACAGGGCCTCGCCATGCTGAGCACCAACTCGCAGGTCCCGATCTTCGCCTCGGAATGGTCCACGAACTTCACCGCGATGCGCCCGAACGCCATCGTCACGCCGAAGCCTTCCGAGATGACCTTCGTCCAGTTGCGTTCCGAACTCGGTCGGCGCCGGACCGCCGGAGAACCCGTGACGCCCATCCTCGTCCAGATCCACCGTCAGGTGTCGTTCAGCTTCGCCTGCATTGGATTCACCATGGTCGGGATCCCGCTGGGCCTGCGGGCGCACCGTCGCGAGACCAACATCGGCATCGCCCTCGCCCTCGGCCTGCTCGTGGTCTACTACGCGTTCATCATCGTCGGCCAATCGCTGGAGACCCGCGAGGCGGCCCGACCCCACCTCATCCTCTGGATCCCGAATTTCCTCTTCCAACTCGTCGGCGGATGGCTGCTGCTGCGGTCGGACCGCGGGCCGCGCTGAACCGGGGATTGCGATGCGGAGGCCCCACAGACTTCACAGATTCCAAAGATCATGAACCTGCACTTTCCGGAACCGTGGTGTTCCCGGCTCCAGACCACCGGAGCCGTGGCCGTGGTCATCGTCGATGACCCGCGTCACGCAGAACCCCTCGCCGCGGCGTTGCTCGAAGGCGGCATCGACCTCATCGAACTGACACTCCGTACCCCCGCCGCCCTCGAAGGCATCAAGCGGATCCGCCAGGCGTTCCCGACGGTGGGCATCGGCGCCGGAACCCTGCTGGACGCGTCCCAGGTACGGGCGGCCGCGGATGCGGGAGCGACGTTCGGCGTGGCGCCCGGATTGAACCCTGACGTCGTGAAGGCCGCGCGTGTGGCAGGACTCCCGTTTGCCCCGGGCGTCTGCACCCCGACCGAGATCGACCGCGCGCTGGGTCTGGGTTGCGGGTTGCTGAAGTATTTTCCCGCCGAGACGCTCGGCGGCGCGCGCCATCTCCGGATCACGACCTCGCCCTTCTCCCATCTGGGCGTCCGGTACATGCCGCTGGGCGGGATCACGCTCCAATCCGCGGAAGCCTACCTGCGCGAACCTTCCGTGATCGCCCTCGGCGGATCCTGGATCGCACCCCGCGAACTGATTTCGGGCGGCAACTGGGGCCTGATCCGCGAGAACGCCCGCGCCGTCCGCGAACTCGTCGATTCCATCCGCAAACCCCGCACGACATGAAATCCATCGTCGCCTTCGGAGAGATCATGGGCCGCGTGGCCATGCCCGGTTACCGCCGTTTCAGCCAGTCCCTTCCGGGCACGATCGAGTTCGACTTCGCCGGTGCGGAAGCCAATGCGATCCGTTCCCTTGCCGACCTTGGCCTGCCGACGTCCTTCGTCACCGCCCTTCCCGCCAACGAGCTGGGCGACGCGTGCGTGGCCAGCCTGCGCAGCCACGGCATCGACACCCGCTCGATCGTGCGCACCGCAGGCGGTCGTCTCGGACTCTATTTCCTGGAGAAGGGAGCCGCCCAACGCGCCGGAACTGTCGTGTACGATCGCGAGGGAAGCTCCGTGGCAACCACGCCGGCTGAGGCCTACGGATGGACGGAGATCCTCGCGAACGCCTCGTGGCTCCACCTCACCGGCATCACGCCGGCCCTGTCCCAGACCGCGGCCACCGCCAACCTTGCCGCCGCACGCACCGCACACGCGCTCGGAATTCCGGTGTCGTGCGACATGAACTTCCGCTCGAAGCTCTGGCGCTGGGAACCCGGCATCGCCCCCCGCGACCTCGCCAACCGGCAGATGCGCGAACTGCTGCCGTTCGCCACCCACTTCATCGGCGGACGCGAGGACGCCGCCGAGATGATGGGCATCCGTCCACGCACCCCGCCTTCCACCGGCGATGCTCCGGACCTCGCCGCGACCCTCGATGTCGCCCACCAGCTTCACGACACCTTCCCGAACCTCCGGCAGGTCGCCATCACGCTCCGGCAGACGATCACGGCGTCGCATCATCTCTGGGGTGGATTCCTCTACGACACCGCCAGCCAGCAGGCCTTCCACGCGCCGTCGGCACCCGACGCTTCCTTCGCCCCCTACCCCATCACGCACATCGTCGACCGCGTGGGAACGGGCGATGCCTTCTCGGCCGGTCTGATCTTCTGCCTGAACACGCCCGGGATGGAGTCGCCCGAGACCGCGCTGCGGTTTGCGACGGCTGCGTCCTGCCTCGCCCATTCCGTCGAAGGCGATGCAAACCGCGCCACGCGTGCGGAGATCGAAGCGCTGATGTCCGGCGCCGGAACCTTCCGCGTCCGGCGCTGAGATTTCACCGTGAACGCGGCCGTTGGCTTAACCTGAAATCGTCGGTTCATTTGTCCGCAGATGACGCCGATGGCGCAGATGGACCGGCAGAGATGCCTGTAGCCGACCCCGGCCATAGTCTCCCCTTGCAGATGCGTGGCACGTCCGATCCAAGCTCCTGATTATCTGCGTTATCTGCGCGATCTGCGGATCCAACTGTTTTTCACGGTTTAACCTTAGATTTCACGAATTTCACAGATTCCAACGGTATGAAGGCACGGGAACGGGATGGGCTCCTCAGCGCGTTACAGCAGCGGTTTGAACGGAACGTTGGGCGGCACCGAGGCATCTCGTGGGAGAAGGTGCTCGCGCGGCTCGAAGCGAAGCCCGCCGCCCTCAAGGTCCTCGGCGAGATGGAGGCTACCGGCGGCGAACCCGATGTCATCGGCCAGGACGCCGCCACGGGCGCGTTCCTCTTCTGCGATTGTTCGGCTGAGAGCCCGGCGGGCCGACGAAGCCTGTGCTTCGACCCCGAAGCCCTCAACGCGCGGAAGGAGAACAAGCCGGCCGGAAGCGTGGTAGGGATGGCGACGGCGATGGGAATCGAGCTGCTGTCGGAAGAGCAGTACCGCGCCCTTCAGGAACTGGGCGAGTTCGACCTCAAGACCTCCAGCTGGATCGCGACGCCGTCCGACATCCGTTCACTGGGCGGTGCCCTGTTCTGCGATCGCCGTTACGGAAAGGTCTTCGTGTACCACAACGGCGCCCAATCCTACTACGCCTCCCGCGCCTTCCGGGGCATGCACCGGGTTTGATGCCGGGCTGACGCGTATTGGTGCCAGCAGAGATGCCTGTCGCGCCGCACGAAGGCGTAAGCTTTGTCCTTCGGCAATGTCCCCCTTTCGCCGAATGCAGAAGCCGGGCACGTTTCGGGCATGCAGGGACTGGGGCGGATGATGGTCGTGGCGGGGCTGGTGCTGGTGGTGGTTGGCGCGCTGGTGTGGTGGCTGGGTCCGCGCTTCGGCGGGAATGGCGGGCTGCTTCCCGGCGACCTCAGCCTGCGCCGCGGCAACGTGAGCTTCCACTTCCCCATCGTGACCTGCGTCGTCGTCAGCATCGTGCTGACGCTGTTGCTCCGGCTCTTCCAGCGGTGACCGCTCCCCTTTGAAGGCCGCGTGCCCTCACGCGGCGCATCCACACTCCGCCGGGTGGGGTCACCCGGCCTTCAGTCGGAGTTCCCAGTCGCCAGTTCCCGGTTCCAGGTTCCGAGCACTGGCATCTGGGGTCTGGAAACTGGCAACTCACCGCGGCCGGAAGCGGTAATGGCTGACGTGCCATTCGTTGCCGCCGCGGAAACCCCAGAGCTCGGCGCAGGCCATGAAGAAGACGCGCCAGTAAACCCACCAACGGGTGACGTTGTCGGCGCCATAGGTCTGACGGAAGATCTCGCGGATCTCGGCTTCGTTGGCGTCCATGTTCTCCAGCCACTGGTTGGAGGTGCGCTCGTAGTGCCGTCCGTTCACCACCCAGTGCGCCTCGATGGCCAGGTCCCGCTGGAAGTACAGCAGCAGGTCGTCACTCGGCATGATCCCGCCCGTGAAGAAGTACCGCGCCATCCAGTCGGTGGCGTCGCGGGCGACGAAGTGATACGCGAACTCCCGGTGCGTGAAGATGTGGACGAACAGGCGTCCGTCGGGACGCAGCCAGCGGGCAATGTTCCCGAGCAGGCGTTCGTAGTTCTTCATGTGCTCGAACATCTCGACCGACACGACGCGATCGAAACGTCCGCGGCATTCCCCGCTGCCGGCTTCGGCACCGAAGGTGAGGGGTGGTTCGAGGCGATTGGCGTCGCAGGTGACGACCTGCACGTTGCGGAGACCACGACGCGCCGCCTCGGCGTCGATGTGGAGCTTCTGCGTCCGTGAATTGGAAACGGCGGTGATGCGCGCGTTCGGATAGTGCGCGGCCATCCACAGCGTCAGCGAACCCCAACCGCATCCGAGCTCGAGGATGTCCTGTCCGTCGACGAGACCCGCGCGTTCGCAGGTCAGGGCGAGCATGATGGCCTCGGCCTCGCCCAGCGTTTCCTGGAAGGTGTGGTAGTAGCAGGACGAGTACTTGAGGTGCGGCCCCAGGCAGAGCTGGTAGAAACGCGTGGGTACCTCGTAGTGCTGTTCGTTCGCCGCGGCCATCTCGATGGCGATGGGCGAGGCGCGCAACTCGTCGACGAGGGCCAGGAGGCGTGCCTGCTGGGATTCCACGTCGCCGGTGGATTCCTCGCGCAGCCGCTGGCGCAGGAGCTGGCGGATGCCGAAACGAAGCAATGGATCCGGGAAGACGTCCCGGGTCAGGAGTTGATCGAGCATGGGCAGAAAGCGGGGCGGTGGAACGGATTCATCCTGAAAGGGGCCGTTAGATCCGCAGATGGCGCAGATAATCCGGAGATTGGATCGGACGTTCCATGCACTTGCATGGCGACGTTTTCACGGGCGTCGGGTGCTGGCCATTCTGCCCTTCCATCTGCGCAATCGGCGCCATCTGCGGATAAAGACACTGCCGCTTCCAGGTTCATGCGGCGGCAGGATCCGGCTTGCGACGCCACGGGAAGAACGCACTCGTCGTGCGTTGGTAGCGGCGGTAGGCGTCGCCCTTGGATTTCACCGAGAGTTCCTCAGTCATGGGAATGCCGGTGACGTTCAGGAGGAAATGGAGCATCAGCAACGGCGAGAGCCATCCGGTCCATCCCCACGGGGCTCCCGAGGCGAAGACGGCGTACCCGACCCAGACCATCCATTCGAAGAAGTAGTTCGGGTGCCGCGACCAGGCCCAGAGACCCTCCTGGCAGACCTGCCCGCGGTTGGCTGGATTCCGGCGGAACCGCGAGAGCTGCGCGTCCGCGATGGATTCGCCGACGAGTCCCGTGATCCAGAGCGCAATCCCCGCGATCCCGGTGATCCCGAGTCCGAGTGGACCGCCAGCGGCCGTGGCATCGAGGCAGACCCACGCGAACGGAAGCGCCAGCAACACCTGAAGCACCCCTTGCAGCAGGAAGAACCCGTACATCCGCCGATCGGCACCCGCACCCCAGTCCTGGCGCAGCTTGGCGTAACGGACGTCCTCGACCGGGTGATGGGACTTCACGCGCACGAAGAGGTGCCATCCGAGGCGTAGGGACCAGAGCACGACCATGCCGGAGAGCAGGCCTGCGCGCAGGACGTTCCATTCCGGAAAGGCATCCAGCTTGGCGTCGTAGAAGCGGCGCGCGGCGATCGCGAGGAACAACAACACCAACGGCGCGAAGCCCAGCGACCACACGATGTCGACGATCCCGTAGTTCCGGAGCCGGCGCGCCAGCAGCCAGGTCAACGTCATCTCGACGAGGACAAACACGAGGCCGGCAACAACCAGCAAGAGGATCGGGGGCAAGACGAGGGATCCGACGTCAGAGCGTCGGGTTGTTGGGCACGGTCCAGAGACCCTGGACCACGCTGATGTTGCGGTGGGCGAAAGCGGCCTCGCAGTAGGCGAGGTAGTAATTCCAGGTCCGGATGAAATGGGTGTCGAAGCCGATCTTCTCGACCTCATCGAGACGCGCGTTGAAGCGTTCGCGCCAGATCCGGAGGGTGCGGCCGTAGTCGGGCCCGAAATCCTTCAGGTCGTGCATCTGGAGCCGGCCGGTCCGCGCGATGGCCTGGTTGACGCGGTTGAGCGACAGCAGCAGCGAACCCGGGAAGACGTGCTTCTGGATCCAGTCCACGCCGCGCCGCAGCTCGTTGTAGCGCGAATCCGGGCAGGTGATGAACTGGGCGGCGAACAGACCGCCGGGCCACAGGAGCCGTTGGACCACGTCGAAGTAGGTTTCCAGGAAGGCATCTCCCACGGCTTCGAGCATCTCGATGCTCGCGATGCGGTCGAAACGACGGCCGAGTTCCGGAAGCTTCCGATAATCCATGAGGAGCACCTCGGCGCGATGCGCGATCCCCTCGCGTTGGAACCGTTCCTGGGCAAACCGATGCTGCTCCGTGCTGATGGTGACGGTGGTGACGCGGCAGCCGTACTTGCGGACCGCGTGGCTGGTGAACCCACCCCATCCAGATCCGATTTCGAGGACCTCGTGCCCGGGCTTGAGCCGCAATTGCTGGCACAACCGATCGTACTTGGCGACCTGAGCGGCTTCGAGCTGCTGGTCCGGGGCCTCGAAGAGTGCCGCCGAGTAGGTCATCGTCGGATCGAGCCAGAGTTCGTAGAAGCGGTTCCCGAGATCGTAGTGCGCGTGGATGTTGTGCTTCGAACCCGACACCGTGTTCCGGTGCATCCAGTGACGCGCCCGGTTGGCCATGGAGAAGAGCTGCAGGTGCAGCGGCTGGTTCTTCGATCCGGACATCGTCGGGGCCGAATCCGTGTTCGCGCAGAACCAGGCGATCACCGCGTACAGATCGTCGGTCTCCCATTCGCCGGCCTGGTAGGCTTCGCCGAATCCAATGTCACCGGTCTGCGCGCATCGGCGGTAGAAGCGGTGATCCCGGACGACCATGCGGGCCTCGGGACCGGGCTCGACGCCGCCGAAGGTGTCAATGGTTCCATCGGGCGCGACCATCTCCAGACGACCCCGCCCCATGGGCGAAAGAACCTTCCGCACGAAATGACGCGTCAGGCGGTCGGTCCACGATGTTGCTGCGACCGGGGTCGCCGAAAGGCGATCTTCCCCGGCCAACGGACTGAAAGAGGCAGTGTTCTTCACGCGCAAAAGGCACCCGCGCCCGGAGATTCCAGTGCGCTTCCCCTAGGAGTGCTACCGTTTGCAAAATCCGCAACCGTAGGATCAGGAAAAAGCGGACGAAGCCCACCCCGGCAGCTTTGGGAAGCGGCCCGTCGGGGCCTCATTCATCAAGCCGCCCCCTCCATCGACGCGGGTGCCGGCTCCCATGCATCACGACCTTCGATGCAATGAGGCTTTGACCCGATCCCACGATACTCCGTCAGCGGGCGATGCCTCGAAGTCGTCCAAGCGACGATCGAGCTCGTTACGTTGCGCCTCGGTCAGCCGGAAACTGGCTGAATCTTCAGCGATTGAGTCCCAAAGGTCCCCGACCAACTGAATCCGCTCCACAACCGGGAGCGAGCGAAACTCGGCAATCCGATTCATGAGGCCACCGTATGGCCCCCACTATGGGATGGCAAGGAGTGCATCGGACCTCAATGCCCCGACGAGATTGAGCAGACGACACATGTTCATCCAATCCAGTGAAGCGTCAGGCCCTCCCGCCGGGTGAAGGCACCCGGCCTTCAAATCTGGATTCAGGGACTGGGCTGTAGGCCGCGTGCCCCCACGCGGCGCCCCGGCTTCCATCTTGAATCTTCAAACTTGGGACTCCTTCCACAGCCTCCTGACGTCACAGTTCTGGCAATTGGATTCTGGGAACTGGGAACTCCCCCACCACAGCCTCCTGACGTCGTCTGCTAGGCTCGTAGCCATCGTGGGACGCCCCGTTGGGGCTATGGGACCCGCGTTTCACAAGGGGTGTTGTCGTCAGGAGTTCTGTCGCCCCTCTGGGGCTGGTTTGCCACTCATTCCAAACCCACCGCTCACGCAGTGGGCTACCATCTTGCGCCCCTCCGGGGCTGGAACTGCCCGTTGGATCGGTCCCATCAGTCCCATTCGTCCCATTCCCCTCCAGCCCCCCGAAGAACTTCACGCTCCCCGTGGGGCGGGCCCGGGGTACTTTCCGGGCTTCAGTCTTCTGTTCCACGATGCCATTTCTGGGTGCCCAGCTGTTCGGTGAGGTGCCACGCGAGTTCTTCGGATTGCTCGCGGGTAGGAATGCGGCGTTGTACCTGGATGTCCTGGATCGTCTGGCGCCGGCGTTGGAGGAGGCGGGACACCTTTCGCGGGCGGAGGCAGTGACTGTCGTGGAGGAGCGGTTGCGGGAGCATCCGGAGTTCGAGGTCGGGGCTGACTTCCCGGAAGCCGCCGCCGAGGCCACCACGCTTCCCGGCCAGGCCTCGCTGGTGCTGCGTCGGCTGGTGGAAACGCGGTGGCTGCTCGAACCGATGCGCTCGGATTGGCAACGGCTGGTGCTGTTGAATCCGGCGGCGGAACTGATGTTGTCGGCCATCCGCCAGATCGCGCGCGGAGATCACAGCCAGTTCACCGACCGCCTGCAGATCGCCTGTTCGCAGCTATTGAACCCGGACGCCTTCGATGAACAGGCATTCGCCGACCTCGAGGCGTGCCTCTCAAACGTCCGCGACGGCCTCCGCGAATTGCGGCAGATGGAGAACGGGATCGAACGGCACACCCGCCGCCTGCTGGCGTCGGAGACGTTGCGCGAGAACCTCGCGGTGCTCTACGACGACTTCAGCGAGACGATCGGCCACGCCTGCTACCGCGAACTGGTGCGGGCACGCCTGCCCAGCCGGATCCTGCAGGCGCGACGGCGGCTGGATGAAGTCGGCACCAATGCACGCGTGCTGGACCTGATGCAGCGCGAGCGACTGCGACGGAGTCCGCAGGTGGATGCCCCGACAGCCACTTCGGAGATCCGCACGCGCCTGGATGAATTGGCGCGGTTGTTGGATTCAGTCGTGCCCATGGCGGACGCGCTGGACCGGCGGGCGGCAGATTTCGCGCGTCGGGCCTTCGCGCGGTTGCGGTACCTGCAGGAGACCAACTCGGCGCTCCGAGAACGCGTCCAGGAGGTTTTCCAGCATGTCGATGCGGCCGTCACGCCGGGTCGGCTGCACGAGGTGCGCGAGGATCTCGAACTGCCCGTGCTGGGCGTTGTGGAGGCCGGCCTGCTGTCGTCGGATTCGCTCTATCGGCCACGGTTGCGTCGGGTGCCCGGCGAACTCGAACCCGTGGGCGAGGATGTTTCCGAAGGCGACATCGACGAAGCGATGGCGGAGCTTGGAGCCAACCTGCGCGACACGTTGAACGTGATCCGGGCGAACCGTTATGTGGACCGTCTGCCGGGAACCGCGGGAAGCCGCACGTCCCTCGCGGACATGCCGGTGACGAACGACGACGACATCGCGGACATCATTGCGTGCCTGTTGCACGCCGGAGCGCGGGATGCGGCCTACCGCGTCGAGAGCGTGCGGGATGCAGACGACACCGCGGATCCGCCGAAGCGCGTGAAGGCGGGGTACGCCATCGAGGATTTCACCCTGGAGAAGAAATGAGCGGATCGCTGACAGCCGGAATGAACGAGGCGGACCGGGAATCGTTGCAGGAATGCCTGCAGCGGTTGCTGGCGTCAGGGGCGATCCTGCGGGAGGACCACCGCGACCTGTACGACTGGGCGCGGCTGCACCGGGAGAAGGTGGACGAGCTTTGCGTGCTCGCGGGATTGAAGCTGGTCTGGGAACACGACAACCGGCTCGTGCTCGCGATCCCCCAGCACCCGCGCCTGCTGCGTCGCCTCCGTCAGGACGAGACGCTGATCGTGCTGGCACTCTGGTATGACTTCGATCGTCAGGTGAAGGACGAGGGACGCACGCCCGAGGACGTCGGGTTCCGTGTGCGCGAATTCAGCGAACAGTTCGAGGCAAAGTTCCGGAACCTCCAGCTGCCGGCGCCCACGCGCCTGCTCGAGATCCTGCATCTGCTGGAGAAGAAGAGCGTCATTCGACTGAACGAGACGGCGGGGCCGTTGCCGGAGGTCGTGATCCGGGTGTTGCCCACCATCCGGTATCTGGTGCCGTTCAGTGCGCTGGAAGAATGGACGAAGACGCGCGACCGCCATCTGGCGGCGGGCAGCGGTGGTGAGGAGCCGACGGAGTAACGGGAGAACGCATGTCATCACGAGCCATACGCCTGACGCAGATCCACGCCATCAACTGGTATGGTTACCGCGACTCCTTTGCGGTCGCGGGCAACCTGCTGGTCGCGGGGGTGACCGGCTCCGGGAAGTCCGTGCTGATGGACCTCATCCAGCTCGTGCTGATCGGGCACCAGCAGAAGGTCCGGTACAACCAGTCGGCCACAGGTGATCGTTCGACGCGCGACCTCAAGGGCTATTGCCTGGGCGACACGAAGCAGGACATCGACGGCGTCCCGCAATACATGCGCCAGGGCGGCGTGACGTACGTGGCGCTGGAGTTCACGTGGCCGGGCACGCGCACGCCGCGAGTGGAGACGTGGGGTCTGCGGATCGAGTTCGAGAGCGTGGCGCAACACACGCCGTCGATCCGGCCGTTCGTCATCCCGGCGGGCGTCACGCGCAACGACTTCCTGGACGATCGCCGCGTGCCGCTCGATCTCGTGGCGTTCCGGCAATGGGTGGAGTCGCACGCCGGACCGGCGGGTCGCACCGGACGCCTGTTCACGGGCATCGACGAATACCGACGCGAACTCGCGCTGCCGTCGCACCTGAACTTCGACCGGCCGACGTTGGACTACCTGCTGCCGGCGGCGATGTCGTTCACGTTCATGGATTCGTTCAACGACTTCTGCCGGCGCTACATCCTGCCGGCGGAGGCCGTGGACATCCGCGGCGTGCGGGACAGTTACCTCGCCTTCCGCGAGGCGCAGCGAATGCTGTCGACGCTGCGCGATCAGGGCGAGCGGCTGGAGAAGATCCACGGGATCGACGCGAAGCGGGCGGCGGCGGAACGCGATCGGCTGGCGGGACGCTATGCCGAGGCGTTGCTGCGGGCGGAAGCGGCCGAGGAAGCGCTCGCGGCGGAGCAGCGGTTGCAGGCAACGCTCGAGGCGGAACTCGCGGGCGAGACGGCCCGCATCGTCGAACTCGAACGCGAGATCGAACAGGGCGACCAACGCCGCGGCGAAGTGGAGGCGACGCTCAATGCGAGTGAGGACGGGAAGTTCTTCCGGCGGTTGCAGCAGGAGAACCAGGAACTCACCGCGCGCATCCGGCGGTTGAAGGACATCGGTGAATCGGTCGAGCAGGCGCGGCAGCTGCGCGTGAAGAACGCGCGCTGGTTCGCAGGCCTGCTGGCGAAGCTGCCGGTGGACGCACCAGCCGGGCCGTGGTCGGCAGTGCAACGCGCGGCGGAAGCGTTGGAGTCGGCCGGGCCCACGGACCTGAGGGAACGCACACGCGCACTGGCTGGCGCTTGCACGGTGGCGCGTCAGGCGGCGCAGGCACTGGTGAAGCCGGTGGAGGAGGAATTCCGCCGGCTGGAACGCGAGGACCACCAGCTGAAGGCGTCGCTGTTGGCGCTGCGCTCGGGCGCGTTGACGGAAAATTCCGTGCTGTTGTCCGCGTTGAATGCGCGGTTGCCGCGTCGCGGTAATGATCTTGCCGCACAGGCAATGTGGCAGTTGTGCGAGGTGACGGATGAGGTCTGGCGCCCGGCGCTGGAGGTGACCTTTGGACGCAAGTTCGCAGTGGTGGTTTCCGAGCGGGATTACGACGCCGCGGAATCGATCTACCACGAGCTCCGGGAGGAATCGAAGGGCGAGTCGCTGGTGAACCCAAAGCAGGCGCTCGAACTGGGTCGGGCGCCCAAGCCGGGCTCGCTGGCCTTGAAGCTGGAGACGAAGCATCCGGTGGCGCGCGCGTTGGTGGATCACCTGTTCGGCGACGTCATCTGCGTCGACGATCTCCGCGAACTGCGGAAGCACGAGAAGGCGATCCTGCCCGACGGCTTCCAGGTGCGACGTCCGTTTATCCAGCGGCCGCGGCATTACGACAACCTGCCGTGCATCGGGAAGAAGGGATTGGAGCGTCGGCGCGCGTGGTTGCAGGAACAGCAGGACGCCTTGAAGGCGCGGCAGCGGCAGCTGGAGCCCTTGTTGACGCTGTGGCGCGAGGCCACCGAGTTCCACGACCAGTCGGGACTGCATCGGGAGAGCCTGCACGACGACCTCGCGGAGGCCGCGGGCCTTCCGGAGTTGCAGAAGAAGCTCGAGAACAATCTCGCCGACCTGCGCAGCATCCGGACGGCGGACCTCGAAGCCCGCGAGGCGGAACTGCGCGAGTGGCGCGAACGTCTCGCCACGTGGCGTCGTGAACGCGATGGATTGCTCCAAAGCGGGAATCGTCAGCGGATGGGTCAGATCGCGGACAACCTGCGACGATTGCAGGAAGCGATGGAGTCGGCCCAGGACCTGGTGAAGACCGTACGCGACGCCGAGGATGTGTCGCCGCACCTGGCGCGGATCGGGGAGTTGCGGGAACGGTTCCGCGCGGAGTTCCCGGTGCGCACGGTGGCCGCGGACCGACTCCAGACGCTGTGGCGCGAGGCGGAGGTGACGGCCCGCGTGGCACGTACCGAACTGGTGGCGGAGCGCCGGGACCTGGCGCGGGTCCACGATCCGCAGTTCTCGGATCTCGACCCGGAGGCCGCGGACAATGCGACCTACGATGCGCGGCGCGCGCGGATCGCGCAGGCGCACATCCCCGAGTACGAGCAGAAGGCGGTGGCGGAGGAACGGAACTGGCAGCAGCTCTTCCGCGAACAGGTACTCGAGAAGCTTCGCGAGCGTCTGCTGATGGTCGAGAACCTGATGACCCTCCTGCGGACGGCGTTGGACAAGCCGATCGGAAACAACCGCTACCGGATCGTCGCGCGCCAGAACCGGGACGGCGAATTCGACCTGTACCGGCGCCTTCTGGATCTTTCAGCGACGGTCCGCGGCGACGAGATGCTCTTCGCGACCGCCGATGGCGAGATCCGCGAGGCAGTGGAGCGCATCTTCCGTGCGATCACCGCCGAGACCGGCACGGGCGGGGCCGAGGCGGAACGGTTCCTCGATTACCGGAACTACCACGACTACGACATCGAGGTGGCCAACGTGAACGACCCCGACGCACGGGCCTACAGCGTCAACCGCGCCGCCGGCAAATCGAGCGGTGGGGAGAACCAGACGCCCTACTTCGTCGCGATCCTCGCCAGTTACCTGCGCGCCTACCGGCGGCACGAGACACGGCGCAAGGAACCCGCGCTGGCGCTGGTGCCGATCGACGAGGCGTTCTCGAAACTCAGCGGCGATCGGATCCGCGATTGCATCCGCGCCCTCCACACGCTCGATCTTCAAGGAGTGTTCTCGATGAGTACCGGCAACATCCCGTACGCCGTCGACCAGTGCGATCAGGTGATCGCGATCCACAAGCAGGAAAAGACGGCGGGGCGTCGGACCGAGATCCGCAACGTCGCCGTGAGCCTCACGCGGGCTGAGGCGTTGGAGAAATTCGGCGGCTGACCCGCGGATCATGAAACGGGTGCTCGAGGCTTTGGCGGAGAAGTACGAGTCGACGCCCGCAGGACGGACGGGTGTCGGAGCCCGGGATCTGTTGGTCGATGCGGAGAAGTTCCTGGCCTCGCTCGATGCCCGCGACGGACGACGACGCGCCGAGATTGAACAGGAGCTGGAAGCCGCGGAACGTGCCGGGCTCCTGCGTTTGGAACGGCACCCACGCGATCCCGCCATCCTGCTTCAGGTGCGGCTTCCGCTCGGTTCGGAAGGCGCCTTGTACGGACGCTTGGGGCGGCCTTCACCCGCCGAGTTGCGCACGGGATTGGCCGCGCAGTTCGCGACAGCGGCAATGGACGCGCGTGTGCCGGTGATTTGGAAAGCGGATTGGGAACGCTGGTGTCGCGGGATGGAAGCGGCGGCGGCGTGTGGTGGACCGGTGACCCCGTTCGATCGAACACCGGGTGTGGCCAATGCGGAAATCCTCGACCTGCTGCCGCGACTGCTGGCGTGGGAGGGGGAATCGCTGGTGCGTTTCGCGAGCTGCCTGTTGTGCGGGGATTCCAAGCGGCTGGAGTCGCTGGCCGCGCCGGAGAAGGAGGGTGAACTCTCCGGACAATTGCGCGGGAAGCTGGGGCGGCTGCTGTCCGACATCACCGGCGGGAAGATCCGGTCCCTCGACGATGTCGGCATCCTGCCGAACCCGAGGTTTGCGCTGTTGCACGGCCCGCTGCGGATGCGTCTCGACGGGCAGTGGTTGAACCTTGGACTGCTGCAGGGGCCGGTGCGCGTGGCGTTGGCGGACATCCGTCGGGCAGGCCCGGATGATTGGGCCTGCGATGCAAGGCGATGCCTGACGGTGGAGAACGAGACGACGTTCCACGAACTGGCCAAGTTGCAATCGGGCAAGCTGCTCATCCAGACGAGCTTTCCCGGATCGGCCACGGTGGCGTTGATCCGATCGCTGCCGGCCACCCTGGAATGGTGGCATTTCGGGGACAGCGATCCGGCCGGATTCGAGATCCTGCGCGTGCTGCGGGAGAGGACGGGGCGGGATTTCCGCCCGTTGCACATGGAAGCGGGCCGGATACCGTACGAGCAGGAAAGCCTGGGACAACCGCGGAGGGAGTGGCCGTTTTACGGGGAGTAAGCAGGAGGCACGCACCCCATCGGGATAGGAATCTGTGGCGGCGAGGACCTTCTCGCTTCACCGGTCGCTGCCGCGACCACAAGAGCCCAAAGGCCTAGTCGCTGCCGCAGACGCTCATCCGTCGACTAAAGATGCAAGCTCAGCGAGTGTCGGTATCGTGAGGACTGCCCTCGCTAGCTGTCGCAGCCGTGCCTCATCCCGGATGTGCTCAACACGGGCTCGCAGGTCCGGAGTCACGTGACCAAATCGTTCGCTGACCAAGTCCAGAAGCAAATCCCGAGCGGCTGCATGGCGACCCTGCGCTTGCCCTTGTTCCAAGCCCTCCTCCCACACGATCCGTTCGTAAGTGCTCCGTCGCTTCACTTCCATATTTGCCTCCATTTCCTTCACATCTTTCCTGAAACTTAGCTCCTCGTCCTCCGGCAACGCCAGAAGCCAATGGACCAGACGCATCACCTCGTGGATTTCCAGATCATTCATCCCCGACTCCAACAATCGCCTCACCACTCCCAGCTTCCCTATCCGCCGAGCCTTCATGTCCCGTCCGGTTCCCTGAGCCATCCGATGCGCCTCGATCACCCGCGCCACCGGGTTCCCAGCGGCTATCCATGGGACCAAGTCCACTTCAGTCAGTTTGCAGGTTGCGTATTCGAAGCGAATCGATGATGCAGCACCACAGAACTGGTAGGCCTTTGGCCGCCACCGTGGATTCGAATCTGCCAGGATCACTAGGCTCGTGGGCATACGACCGAACCGATCCAAAATCCGGCACAGGTAGCGAAACATTCGAAACGGCAAATGATCATCCCTTTGAGCCTGAACTTCCAAGTGTACCAGCAACACCTCCTTGGCACCATCCCTCCGCTGGACCTCCACCAACTTATCGACCCTCATGGGGCCATTTTCCGAATCGCGGACAATTTCCTGCAACTCTGTGTCCAGGAAGCATGGCGGAGCTGACCAGTCGATTTGGTCGGACAGGCTCGGAAAACAGAGCGAGAGGCAGGGCTGGAGAAACGTTTCCAGCGTCGCCTTCCACGCGGCGTCGTATTCGGTCCTCAGGTTCAACAACGCGTTGCTACGCCACCGCCCCAACGAAGGTTACGCATTGTGTAACCGGGTAGCAGGCATCGAACCCCTGCCCACGGCGATGAGGACATCGCCTCCCCGTTCCGGTTCCAAGGCTGGAGACAGGGTCGCGACGCACCGAAGAACGAAGTCGACACAAAAATCGCGTTGCTTCCGTTGCGCTGATGGGTAGCGTGGCCACCAATGTTTCCGGTGGTTCAGCACGTATCGCTCGTAGCGGTCCTTCGGGACTGATGCGACCTACGGTGCTGCTCAGCCGGCTCCCGGGTCGCCCGCAGTCCCTCAAGGGACGCGGGTTTTCGATTTTTCCGGGAGGCGCTTGAAAGTGACGTGCGGGGCGGGTCCGGAGGAACGAACGATTGGAATCCGGAACGAACAGCCGCACACAAGCGCAACCAGGAAGGTACCATGCAGCGACATACGATCTCCGTCCTCGTCGAAAACAAATTCGGCGTCCTGACCCGCGTGACCGGGCTTTTCTCGGGCCGCGGCTACAACATCGACACCCTGAACGTGGGGCCGACGCACGATGAAACCCTGAGCCGGATGACGATTGTCACGCGGGGCGACGCGGCGACGGTCGAACAGATCGTCAAGCAGTTGGACAAGCTGGTGGATACCGTGAAGGTCATCGACTACCAGCAGGGTGGGTATATCGACCGGGAGTTGGTGTTGGTGCGGGTGAAGGCGGATCCGGGGAACCGCGCCGAGGTTTGCCAGATGGCGGAGTTGTTCCGCGCCAAGGTGGTGGACGTGCAGCCCGGCAATCTCACGATCGAGATCACCGGCGGTGAGGAGAAGATCGAGAAGTTCCTCACGCTGATGAAGGACTTCGGCATCCTCGACCTGACCCGCACCGGTCAGGTGGCCCTTCCGCGTTCCTGACGTTTTGATTTCGACCGCGGTTTCCGGCGAGCCGGGGACCGCGAGTCACCGACGACAACTTTCCAAGCACTCAACGAATCTCAATATGGCCAAAGTCTATACTGACAAGGACGCCGATCTGGGCGTGTTCAAAGGCAAAACCCTCGCCGTCCTCGGTTTCGGCTCCCAGGGGCATGCCCATGCGCTGAACCTCAAGGAGTCCGGCGTCAACGTCATCATCGGTCTCTACGAAGGCTCCAAGTCCATCGCCGTCGCGAAGGACAAGGGTTTCGAGGTCTATCCGACCGCCGAAGCCGTGAAGCGCGCGGACGTCATCATGGTGGCCCTTCCCGACACGAAGCAGCCCGCCTGCTACGAGAAGGACATCGCCCCGAACCTGACCAAGGGCAAGACGCTGCTGTTCAGCCACGGCTTCTCGATCCACTACAAGACCATCGTCCCGCCCGCGAACGTCAACGTCATCCTCGTGGCCCCCAAGGGCCCTGGCCACATCGTGCGCCGCCAGTACACCGAGGGTAAGGGTGTCCCGAGCCTGATCGCGATCCACCAGAACCCCGGCAAGGACGCCAAGAAGATCGCCCTCGCCTGGGCGAAGGGCATCGGTGGCACCCGCGCCGGCGTCATCGAGACCTCCTTCAAGGAAGAGACCGAGACCGACCTGTTCGGCGAGCAGACCGTCCTCTGCGGTGGTTGCAGCGCGCTGGTGCAGGCTGGGTTCGAAGTCCTCGTCGAGGCCGGTTACTCCCCCGAGATGGCCTACTTCGAGTGCCTGCATGAGCTGAAGCTCATCGTCGACCTCATGAACGAGTCCGGCGTCAGCGGCATGCGCTTCTCGATCTCCGAGACCGCCAAGTGGGGCGACGTCACCGTCGGGCCCAAGATCATCGACGCCTCGGTGAAGAAGCGCATGAAGGCGGCGCTGAAGGACATCCAGAACGGCAAGTTCGCCAAGGACTGGGTCCGCGAGTATCAGACCGGCTACAAGCGCTACAACGCGCTCCTCAAGGCCGGCGAGAAGCACCCGATCGAGAAGACCGGTGCGAAGCTCCGTGCGTTGATGCCCTGGATGCAGAAGCGCAACACCGGCGGATCTCAGGCTTCCTACTAAGCCCACGGTTCCCTCTACACCCCTTCCCCCTGCTCCGCAGGCGGAAGGGGTTTTTCGTGTCTGTTTCGGGAGCCAACCCACAGCTCACGCTGTGGGCTATCGTCTGCCGGTGCTCCGCACCTGGTGCCACGGCTGAGTCACGCCCATGCAGCAGAGGTTTCGCGCAGAGGGGCAGAGGCGCTGAGAGGAAGACGTGAGCGGGAGTTTAGTGGGGATCATCATTGGGTGCCTCGATGACGGTTTTTGAAAGGACACGTTCTCTCCGCGCCTCCGCGTCTCTGCGCGAGTCACCCTCCTTCATGCAGTATGGGCGTCGGTGTGCGGCCCCTCCCGACACTGTCCCGCATGGGGAAACGCTTTCGGGGTGGCGATGTCCTCATCGCCCTGGGGAGAGTTTCGGAACGGCGACGGGGACGTCGCCTCCCCGTTCCGTGCGGGGGGCAGTTTCAAGATCCGCCCGTTGATGCGGTCGCGGGATCTGTCGCCCCTCCGGGGCTTGTTTCCGTTTCGTGGGCCAACCCACAGCTCACGCTGTGGGCTATCGTCTGCCGGTGCTCCGCACCTGGTGCTACGGCTCTGCGGGATGCCCCCACGCGCGAACGCACCCTGGAAAACGAGTGGCGTGGATCGTGAAAACAGAGGAAGAAGGGGAACGGTGCCGTTCATGACCGCCCCATCCTTGAATCCGTCCGACAGAAGCGTCGTCGGCCATGGCTTGATGCCTTCGCGTACACGCATCCGATGGGCACCGCTGGCTGGGCTGACGTTGGCGGCTTGCTCCCTGTTTTCAGAGACCTTCGCGGCCGACGCCTTCCGTGATCGTGTGCGGCCGATCCTCGTCGAGCACTGCTTCGATTGTCATGACGCCGAGTCCCAGAAGGGTGGCGTCAACCTCGCGCGCTTCGACTCCGCGCAAAGCCTGCATCTCGACCCGCGTCTCTGGGAAAAGGCGTTGCGCGCCATCGAGGAGAAATCGATGCCGCCCGAGCGGAAGAAGCAGCCGTCCATCGAGCAGTTCCATCTCCTCATCGATGAACTCGGCGAGGTCCTGGAGAACCCGGACCCCGCGTGGATTCCACGGGATCCCGGATCCAAGATCCCGCACCGGCTCAGCCGCAACGAATACAACAACACCGTCCGCGACCTCCTCGGTGTGGACCTGAAGCCAGCGAACCGGTTTCCGCCCGACGGCGGTGGTGGCGGCGGATTCGACAACAACGCGGACACCCTCTTCGTCCCGCCGGTGCTGATGGAGCGGTACCTGGCTGCGGCCGACGAGCTGATCGCGGCCACCCCGCGGGCCAACCTGATCCGCCAGGAACCCGTGTGGTACTCTCCCGAGTCCTGGGCTGCCCGGGCGAACCTCGGCGTGTTCCTTCGCCGCGCCTTCCGACGGACCCCACCTCCGGAGGAACTCGACCGTTACCTCGCGCTGTTCCAATCGGTGCGCGCAGGCGGCGCCAGTTTCGAAGCCGCCCTGCGGGTCACCTGCAAGGCGGTGCTGGTCTCGCCCCGATTCCTGCTCCGGATCGAGCGGAGTGTTCCCGGCGAAGGCCCCCAGCCCATCGATGGCTTCGAACTGGCCTCACGCCTGAGCTACTTCCTGTGGTCGAGCATGCCGGACGACGCCCTGCTGGATGCGGCGGAATCCGGCCGTCTCACCCACCCGATGGAATGGGACTTCCACGTGCGGCGCATGCTGGCGGATCCTCGAGCGCGGGAATTCGCGGCAAACTTCACCGGCCAATGGCTGGGAACACACAACCTCGCCCAGACGGCGAATCCCAACCTCGACCGCTTCCCCGAGTACACGGTCGAGATCCGCGACGCGATGGTGGCCGAACCGGTCCATCTCTTCGCCGGGATCCTTCGGGACAACGCCACCCTGCTCGACCTGATCGATGCGCGGTACACCTACGCCAATCCGCAGCTCGCGAAATTCTATGGGCTGCCGTCACCGACAGGAGAGGGATTCCAGCGGGTCAATCTTCCCGACCGCCGTCGCGGAGGAATCACGGGCATGGCGGCTGTACTGACGAAGACCAGTTATCCGCGGCGGACCAGTCCGGTCCTGCGTGGAAAGTGGATCCTCGAAGACGTGCTCGGCACACCGCCGCCACCGCCGCCACCCATCGTCAACACGCTGCCGGCAGACGACAAGGTGCGGGACGGCCAGACGCTGCGACAACGCCTCGAGGCGCACCGGCAGAAGCCGAGTTGCGCCGCCTGCCATTCGCGACTCGATCCGCTCGGGTTCGCCCTCGAAAACTTCGATCCCATCGGCCGGTGGCGCGACAAGATCGATGACAAGCCGGTGGACGCCTCGGGCACCTTGCCCGGCGGCGAATTCGTCCAGGGTCCCGAAGCGTTGAAGGACGCCCTGCTCCGACGTCAGGACCTGTTCCTGCGGCACCTCACCGAGAAGATGCTGGCGTATGCGCTCGGCCGCGGCCTGGAGTATTACGACGCCCCCGTGGTCAAGGACATCACCGACCAGCTGCGTCGGGACAACGCCCGGGCCGAGACCCTGGTCCTCGCCATCACCCGGAGCCTGCCGTTCCGCTTCCGTCGAGCGGCCGAGCCCGTGACCGCGGCGGAGTCGTCCCCCTGACCCTTTCATGAAACTGCCCACGCTGCCCTTCGTCGGAATTGTCGCCCTGCTGGGCGTCGGTGGGCCTTCGACACTCCCGCTCGTCGTCGAGTCAACTGCGGCCAATCCGACGCTCGCGACCTGGATGAGCTGGCGGGGACCACTGGCCAACGGCGTCGCGCCCCTCGCGGACCCGCCGGTGGAATGGAGCGAAACCAGAAATGTGCGGTGGAAGGTTCCGCTCGCGGGAAAAGGTCATGCCTCCCCCATCATCGTGGGCGATCGCGTGGTGGTGGTTTCCGCGCTCCCGATCGGCGAAGCCCGTACGCCCGTCTACGACAAGGCGCCCGGCTCCCATGACAATGCCGGCGTCACCCACAAGCATCAGTTCGTCGTCCAATCCCTGCATCGGAAGGACGGAAGCCAGGCGTGGCGGACGGTTTTGAAGGAGGAATTCCCCCACGAAGGCGGGCACGTCACCGGAAGCCTCGCCTCCAACTCACCCGTGAGTGACGGGGAGCGGGTTTATGTGTTCCTTGGATCCCGCGGACTGCACTGCCTCGATCTCGATGGAAAGGTTTTGTGGCAGCGGGATCTGGGTCGGATGGACACGCTCCACGCGCACGGCGAGGGCAGTTCGCCGGTGCTTCACGGAGACCTTCTCCTCGTGTGTTGGGATCACGAGCGGGATTCCTTCCTGTACGCATTCGACAAACGCACGGGAGAACAACGCTGGCGAACCCCACGCGACGAGAAGACGTCGTGGGCCACCCCCCTGATCGTGGAAGGCCCCACACGGACTCAGGTGGTCGTCAGTGCGACGCGCCGGGTCCGCGGGTACGATGTGCGGGATGGTTCGCCAATCTGGGAATGCGCCGGCCTGACCGACAATGTCGTTTCGTCCCGTCCATCGGAACGGCATCGTCATCGCCGGAAACAGCTACTACTCCCAGGCCATGGTGGCGATCCGGCTGGAGGGCGCGAAGGGAGATGTCACCGGCACGGATCGCGTCGCGTGGCAACTGAACCGCCTGACGCCGTACGTCTCCTCGCCACTCCTGTACGGGAGCACGCTGTATTTCATCCGGCACAACCAGAACGTCCTGTCACGGCTGGATCCGGACACCGGACGGCACCTGGGTGAACCACTCCGGCTCAACGGCATCCGCGACTTCATCTTTTCGTCCCCGGTGGGGGCCGCGGATCGGATCTACGTGACCGCGCGCGACGGAACCACAGTCGTGCTGCGGCACGACCGGACCAACGCGCCCATGGCCGTCAACCACCTCGACGACGTGTTCAGCGCAACGGCGGCGGTCGTGGGAACGGAGTTCTACCTCCGGGGCGAGCGGTCCCTCTATTGCATCGCCCGCTGAGCGGCGGGCAGCGATTCGCTGCCCCTGTCTTCGAGGCGGGCATCTTGATACCGCGCCCGCATGGACCGGGGTGGCGACGTCCTCGTCGCCGTTCCAGAGCCTTTTCCATGGCGATGAGGACATCGCCGCCCCGGAACCAGTCTGACTCTGGGGCCGCCCCCGACGCTCTCGTCTTCGACCGATTACGGCGGGCTTCTTGACCGTCGGAGCGACGTGAATAACCTCGGCGCGATGTCGCGATTCTTCCGGTTGCCGGACTACTCCTGCTGTCCGCGGTCCTGGGTTCGGCTCCGTTTGCCATTGGCGCGGACAAACCTGCAGGGCTGGCGGTCACCTTTTCCAATGGGACCGCCACAGACCTCACGGTCTGGCCGGGGGTGCAGTTGTACGTGGGTGCCGGGACACCGGCATCGCCGTTCGTTCCAGCGGGAGCGTTCGCTGCGACGTGGTCGGGCTTCGTGAATTCCGAACTTCGTTCCGAGTACACCTTCCACGTCGAGGCGGCGGGCGAGGTCTCGATCGAGGTCAACGGGACCGAGGTCCTGAAGGGGAAGGCCGAGGCGGCCACACCGCTGTCGAGTGCCGCGATCAAGCTCAACAAGGGCGCGAACCCGTTCAAGGTCGCGTACAAGTCGCCGGCATCGGGAGACGCCTTCATCCGGCTCTACTGGTCCAATGCGGAAACCCCGCGGAACCCGATCCCGATCGCCGCCCTCTCGCATGACGAGACCGATGCGTTGAAGGCCTCGAAGGCCTTGCATCACGGACGTGACCTGTTTGTCGAAGGGCGCTGCGTTCGTTGTCACGACGCCGGTGGCGCCGGCGGGATGCCGGAGTTGTCGATGGACGCACCGGCTTTCGCGGGGATTGGTTCGCGGCGGGGGTTTGCGTGGATGGCAAAGTGGATTGCTGATCCGCAGGCCATGCGGCCGGGAACGGCGATGCCCAAGCTCCTGCATGGGCCGGACGCCGCTGCCAACGCGGAGGCGATCGCCGCCTACCTGGCGTCCCTGACCGGTGAAGCCACGAAGGCGACCGAGGGCGATGCGGAGGCGGGCAAGGGACTTTACGAACGTTTGCTCTGCGCGTCCTGCCACAACCCGCCCGACGGGACCGAGTCTGATGCAGCCAAGGTTTCCCAGAAGCAGGTGAAGGCGAAGTTCAAGCCGGGCGCGCTGGCGGCGTTCCTGCAGAAGCCCGCCGCGCACTTCAGCTGGATCCGGATGCCGGACTTCCACCTGAACACGGAGGAGGCCAACAACCTTGCCGCGTTCCTGGACAAGCACGCGGACGCTGCGGAAGACAAGGCGGCCCCGACGGATGCCGCGGTCGTGGAGAAGGGGCGCAAGCTGGTGGAATCCACCGGCTGCCTGAACTGCCATGCCGTCGACGGCATGAAGAGCTCGGTGGCCTCGAAGCCGTTGAAGGATCTTGGCGCGGACCGTTGGACGCTGGGTTGCCTGGCGGAGGCGCCGGCAGCGGGATCGAAGGCTCCCGTCTACGCCCACACGGCGGCAGAGCGCGAGGCACTGCGCAGTTTCGCCAAATCAGACCGCGAGTCCTTGAAGCGCCATTCTTCGGCCGAGTTCCTGAACCGTCAGTCCGAGGCGCTGAACTGCGCGGAATGCCACGGCAAGCACGAGGGATTCCCCGCGTGGGAGTTGCTGGGCGGAAAACTCAAGACCGAGTGGGCTGCCGCGTTCATCAGTGGCAAGGAAACCCGCAAGCCCCGGCCTTGGCTGGAAGCACGCATGCCGGCCTTCCCTGCCTACGCGACATTCCTCGCCGAGGGCCTTTCGACGCGCCACGGCCAACCCGTGAAGTCCGTCGCCGATACGGCAAGTGTCGCTGAAGATGCCGGAAAGGGCCGGAAGCTGGTCAGTGCCCAAGGCGGGTTCTCATGCATCTCCTGCCACGGCATTGCGGACTTCGGAGCAACCGCGGTGTTCGAAGCGCCGGGCATCAACCTCGCCCTCTCCTTCGAGCGCCTCCAACCCGAGTACTTCAAGCGCTGGATCCGCAGTCCGATCAGCGTGGATCCCACGACCAAGATGCCCGGTTACTTCGACGAGCAGGGCAACAGCCCGCTGCCGGAGTTCTATGAGGGCAATGGGCCGAAGACCATCCAGGCCCTCTGGGAATACATGAAGCTCGGCAAGGGCATGCCCGCTCCGGAGTGAACTGCGGGCTTGGCTACCGCCTCCCACGCGGCACTCTCCCCAGCATGCGCTCCACCGTTTCCGCCTTGCTGGGCTGTGCCTGCGTCGCGTTCACCGCGCTTCGGACGACCGCTGCCGACCCCGTCTGGAAGGCACTTTTCAATGGGCGGGATCTCAACGGGTGGACACAGCATGGCGGCAAGGCCACCTATGCCGTCGAAGGAAACGAGATCGTGGGTCGGGCTGTGGCGGGAACGCCCAACTCCTTCCTCTGCACGGAACGCAGCTACACGAACTTCGTCCTCGAACTGGATTTCAAACCCCACCCGGCCCTCAATTCCGGCGTGCAGGTCCGCTCCGAGGTCCATGCAACGCCTCGGAAGGTGGTATGGAACGGCAAGACCAACTCCATTCCCGCGGGTCGGGTCCACGGTTACCAGGTCGAGATCGATCCCTCAAAGCGCGCCTGGACCGGTGGGATCTATGACGAGGGCCGACGGGGTTGGCTGGCGGACCTCAAGACCAACGACCCTGCCCGTGCCGCCCTCCGCATGGGCGAGTGGAACCAGTTCCGCATCGAATGCGTCGGGGACCAGCTCAAGACCTTCCTCAACGGAGTTCCGGCGGCCCAACTCCGGGATTCCATGACACCCTCCGGTTTCATTGCGCTCCAGGTGCACGGCGTGGGCAAGAACACCAACCAGCTTGAACTCCGCTGGCGCAACGTCCGGATCCAGGAACTTCCCTGACCCGGAAACGACCTGATCAGGGACGGGTCGGAGAGTAACCCGGCAGCGAGATTCGGTTCGTCGAGATGTTCACGATCGTGGCCGGCAGTGCATTGGATCCTTCGAAGCCGGAATAAAGCGGGATTGCGACGCCTCCTCCGTGTTCCGGGAGCAGATCGGCCAAGTGCGGAGCACCGCGTTCGATCACGCGGGTAACGCCCTTCCGCGTCTCGCTCACGATACTGCGGTACGGACTCCCCTGAAATGCGATCTCGCCGAACGTCAGGTTGGCGGAGGCTTCGCGGATCACAAACATGGGATCCGACTTGGGGCCGCTGCCGGCCATGACCAAGCCGCCGTAGATCTCCGTCTTTCCACCTTCGGTGGTGGTCACGACGGTCCCACCGCGCTCGGACTTCAAGCCGAGCACCCAGAGCGAGCCGCCCTGATTCACCACCTTCGAGCCATCCCGCTCGATGCACCACTGACGCGCCCACACCTTCTGCTGCTTGAGCTTCCACTCGGCACGCGATGACACGTCCTCCAGAAAGAGGTCTCCGCCTCCGGTTCCGACGTAGCGCACATCCGAGCAGGACGAGATCACGAGCCGCCGGGACGACGCGTGCTCAATAAATCCGTCCAATCCGGATTGCGCCGCGAGTCGCTCGATCCAGACCACGGGCTCCTTGCCCTCGACAAGCCGGAAGGCCGTACGAGGTCCCAGCCCGGTGTTCAGGATGCGGGCCTCGCATCCGATGATCCGACGGACAGCACCCCGAATCTCGACCGGCGCGGCAATCTTCCAGGCACCGTTCGGCAGGTACACCGTCGTGGCCCCGGAATCGATCGCCTGCTGGATGGCCGGCCCATCATCGATGTCGTCGTCGGGCACACCCCGAACTTCAGGGGACTGACCCACTGCTCTGGCAGATCCCACGGAGCCTCCGGTGTTTCCTCGATGGGAAGATCCAACGGTTCCGCGGGCGACGGAAACTGTGCAAGCCGGGTATGTGATGAAAACTGGGCGATATCTTCCGCCTGCACGGTGAGGTTCGTCATCGTCCGGTTCTCGATCGTGTTGGTGTACCCAGGACCTCCAGCCGGCGCGCAAACAGGAATCCCTGATTCTGGATGGCCGATGCCTGCCGGCGGACTGGCAAGCCTTGCAGCACCGCATCCAGAAGTGTCACGAAACCGGTGCTGTCACGGCTCAGGAGTGCCGGCACGGTATTCGTCGAGCGCAGATCGCGGATGCTGAGCGTCTGTCCTGCATTCCGGATCGCCGCGATCCGTTGGCCGACCAGCTCTACATGCTCCATCGTCAGCGAGAACTGTGGATGCCCGGCCTTGATGCCATAGTCGAAGCCCTCGACCCGTACGTTCTTGATCAATGCCGGCCCGATCGCGTCGCAATACGCCGCATCAATTCCCGCAAGGCCCTCGCCCTGCTTGGCGCCCGACACGATGGTGACGTCACGGATGCAGCCCTGGCGATTCGCCATGAAGGCAATGCCTGTAGCGAGGGTGTTCCCTTCACCGGTGTGGATCGTGAGGTTCCGAACGGCGTTTCGATCCCGCCACGAAGGCGAGTCGCCCATCCAGAGCACCATGGAGTCCCGCGACGAAATCGCATAACCGGGCGAATGGTCTGCGAGGCGGATGATGACACCGGCGCGGCTCTGGCCCTGCAGGATCGTCGCGCGTTGGCTCGACTCCACATTGGTCCCCTCGGGCCATCGCAAGGCGGCGGAAACCAGGTAGGTCCCGTTGGGGAGATAGATGATCCGATTCTGATTGGGGTGTTCCAGCAGGGCTTGTTGGAGGGCGGCGGTATCGTCCGTCCGGCCATCGCCCTTGGCGAAATACGGAGACTTTGTGACATCAATCACCCCGGCGTCGGCAGGAAATCGGATGTCCTCGCCACAGACGCTGGTCCGCAGGATCAGGAACAGAAAGAACCAGCCCCAGCGGAAGCGGCTCAGGAAGGATCGAAAAAACCCCGGTTCAGGAAATGGCCAGACCACGGCACAAACGTACGGTGTCCCGTCGAAGGTCACCAGCCCGGAGGCACCAAGAGTTTATCGTTGCCTGCATCCCGAACCTGACCCCTCTGCGCGAAGGCTTCGGGACAGCAATGTCGTCATCGCCCGGTGAGGGTCTGATGAAGGGCGACGAGGACGTCGCCACCCCATTCCAGATGGAAGCCGTATCAAACATGCGCCCGTTGCCACCGCCGCAGGGCAGGTACCGCACCGTTCAGCGCGTCTGGGGGACTGCATCCGTGTAGAACTCCCACGGGTAATCGTCATCGGTCATCAACACCGTCAGGGTTCCCTCCACCGGATCCGCCATGGCGCGGAGAGGTGTTCCGTAGGCAGCCGTACCGGACGGCGCAGCCATGGTCCGGAAGATCTTTCGGGGAATCACCGCACCGTCCCGTTGAGCCCGCAGGGTCTGTCCCTCGAATTCCGTGAAGGGTCGACGCCCTTGCACCGGAGACCGCAATCCGTGCAACTGACAGGCAACCACGCCCACCTGGTTGCCGCGCCCCTGCATCAATCGGGTCCAGGCATCCCGACGCCACGCCAGAGGATGGAGATAAGAGAAGGCAATCGATTCCGTGGTCTCCCGGATCTCCTGCTCCCAGGAGCCTTCCTCGGGAGCGCCCGCACGACCGACCATGGGTTCCTGGCTGGCGTTCACCCGATTTCCCCAGAAGGCGTTCGACTTGCTTTGGGGCCCTGCCGGGGTCTTGAGGGCAGGATCCGCCGGACAGATGAACACTTTCGGATTCCGGATGATGGAAGGCCTGGCAGCCAGTCGCGTGAAGCTTCGAGGCCGCCGGGCCATGTCATCCTGATACATCTCAACAGCAACGGCGGCCTGCCGCAGATTGTTGCGGCAGACCACCTGATTGGAGCGGGTGCGTGCGCCCGAAGCTGCGGAGAAGAGGAGCGTCGCCATCACCGCGACGATCGCGATGACCGTGAGCAACTCCACCAGTGTGAAACCAGTGTTCCTCCGCCGTTTCGTCTCACGCTTTGTCATCATGGTCCCGTACGTCCTGCTTCCGGCTGGAGCTTGAGCAGTCGGGCCCCGATTCCCGGCGCCCAGACCGTGGCATCCGCTCCCGCATCGCCAGCCGTCCAATCGATCCATTGCCCGCATGTTCCAGGCATCACCCCCAGCAGCACCGCGCCACCATCGGCAGGTCTCACGAAGCCGAGACCTTCGGGCGCATCCGTCGTGAGCAGCGAACCCACGCTCCGGAGGACGGGGCTGCTTCCCGGAACATTCACGGAGGTTCCACGGTTCCATCGGCCTTCGCTCGTGATCCAGAGGGTGTGGACCTGGGCGGACACCCCATTCGCCGACGCCGGTTCGACAGCATACACATTCCCATCCGGCTTCACCTGCACCTCGGAATGTGTGGAGACAGTCGTGGCATCAACCAACGCTGCACCCAGTCCGTCGTAGGCCAACGCACTGAGATCAGTGCGGCCTGCCGGGGTATTGGTGGTCGTGCCGGAAGTATAGATCAGACCCGCGCGATGACTGATACCCGCCAGTTCGGCAGGAATCCCGATGGGCGTCCGGAACATCGGTTCCGCCGGATCGGCGAAGTCGACAACGTTCAACAGGTGCCGGGTTTCGGTCACCCACCAGGGCGTTGGGAAGCCAGGCCCGAAGATTCCGCCGGTCGCATCGGAGCCCTTGGTTTCTTCGCGGGTGATGGCTTCGCGGTGGGAGACATAAAGGCGGCCTTCGGAGACATACGCGTCCGAGAAGCCCTGATGCTTCCCCGTTCCACCGAGCGTGACCGCGCTGCGGAGAACCGGACTGCCGGCGACCGAGATATCCTCGGCAACCACGACCAGCGTGTTCTGCCACCACGACCACCACCACCCACGCCTACCCGGAAAGAAGCCATCGCCCACGGCGATCCCGCCGAAGCCGCCGGGAATCAGGACATCCGTCGGCCAGCCCCAGCCCCATCCATTGCCATTCGAGGAAGGCTCCGTCCACAGGAGGAGTTCGGGCGCTGCCCGCAATCCGCGGAAGATCGAGCCGCTGTAAGCCGCAGGTCTTTGGATGCGGCTTTGGCCGAGCTCACGTGGCGCATCGCCGTCGAAGCCGATTTCACGGGCAACCAACGCTCCGGGAATCGTCACGGAATTCGAGTTGGTTACCACGACGAGATTGGTCGAAGGCAGCGGAGGAACCGGCTCAAAGCGGACGATCGTCTGGACGTTGGTCACCAGAACGGGCGGCAGCTGGATGATGACCGGCAAGATGTGGATGTTCGTCTCGGTTCGAGGCTGCGTGCCCGGAGGATCGGTCGGGAGGAGGGGGAACACGACGATCCGGGTGATGATCCGGTTCGTCACGATCGGCTCCGGAAATTCCCAATCGATGTTTGTCCGGACGATTTCCTTCCGGATCGGCGGCTGGTCAATCCATGTGACGACCTGATTGGTGCCAAGGACCGGTTCCTGCCGGTAGGTGTCCGGCTCCAGTTGGAGGAGGTGGAGGTTCGTTTCCGCCATCTCAAAACCAACCACTGGATACGGGGGCAAGGCCAATGATCCCAGAACCGCGTCCGGGCTCGCTGCGGCCACACGACGCACGGTCGGGATGCTTCCTCCCGTGGTGCTCAGCAGGACCAGGCGATCCCCCGAGACACGCACCTGGGTCACCACGAAGGAAAGGTCGAGATCCGCCTTCACCACCGGTTTGTCCCGGTCCGTGGCATCCACGACCAACAGCTCCTGTCCGGAAAGCGACAGCACGCGGTTGGACAGCGAGGCGGCGCGACGCGCATTGAGGCGGTGGGCAATGAGGCCGCGCTTCACGAGCTGGTCTCCGCTGTAATCGACCAGCTGCATCGACTGCACATACTGGCCATTCTCGTAACCTTGCCACGGCACCAGGATCAGGCCGAGTTCGGGAATGTACTTGAAGGCCTTCTCATCCGAGTTGGCCTCGCTCCAGGACCATCCGGTTCCAGGAACACCTTGCTCAGCTGGGTGGGACGGGACTCGTCCGAGACATCGAAGAGGGCGACCGTGGCGTTTCCACCGTCCACGCCCACGGCAAGCAGGCGATTGGTCCCGACGGGTTCAAGATAGCTTGAGTAACCGGGAATCTGGAGCTCACCGCGGATGCGCGGGTTCTGCGGTTCGGAGAGATCAATGATCCAGAGCGGGTCGATCTGCCGGAAGGTCACCACATAGGCGCGGTCGCCGACGAAGCGTGTCCCGAAAAGACTCTCGTTCTCGATGATCTTCAGTTCACCCAGCTTCGATGGCGCCGTCGGGGTCGCGAGGCTGAACGTCTCCAACCACGTGGACATGGGCGCGGTCTGTTCATAAGCGTTGTACACGTTCTGCTCCCGGACGGGAGGAACCAACCGTTCGCCATTGGGCCCGAACTCGCGCGTGTACCAATTGGTGCGGGTCACGAGCTTCCATTCCGCGTCGCGCGCCGACACCACCGTCAGGACATCATCGCGGAGGTTGATCTTGAACTTGTCCGCCACCCGTCCCTTCACAACAACGGAACCGAGCTGTTCCACCGTGCCCGAAGCATCGGAGATGTCGAAGATCGTGACACCGCGTACGCCGGGGCGGAGCCAGATCGGCTGGAAGGGTTCATCGGAACCCACCGCAGGTCCTGTGGTGGCCACGAACAGGAAGCGGTCGGTCGCCTGGATCGCGTCGGGATTCGCAGGGATGACCTTCTCCGCACGGATTGCCGGGG
Organism: Limisphaerales bacterium; assembly: GCA_965283655.1. GTDB lineage: Bacteria > Verrucomicrobiota > Verrucomicrobiia > Limisphaerales > UBA9464 > UBA6176. Next base: position 66,001 of record CBDIPJ010000007.1, read on the forward strand.
ACGTCGGATTGGACAGGTCGAACGAGACAATCCCTGTTTCGGCGCGCCAGGTGAAAATCGAGTTGGGATCGGTGGGAGACACTTCGGTCTGCTTCCAGCGATAGGTCGCCAGGTAAAGGGCCGAGCCCACCAACCGGCTCTCTCGGACCTGGCCTTCAAACGCCAGACGCGGCCCGAGTTCGGGAACCCCATTGCGAACGCGGACGAGAATCACCTCGCCGGCGCGTGAATCACAGGCACTGGCGGTCAGGAGGGCCAACCATCGGTCCTCGGGTGTGCCACCCGGCAGCAGGTACATCTGCTCGCCCTGTGCGGCGAAGGAAAGGGTGCCCTTGAGGACCGGCTGGTCGACCACGGTCAGGTCGATCACCTGAAAGCCCCGGGTGCTGTTGAAGAAGTAGACCGTGTTGCCATCGATCTGCCAGATGTCGGACTCCACGACGGTCCGCGTTCCGCCCGCTTCACCACGGGTGTCCATGGTGGGGACGCCGGACGCGGCTCCGCCCAGGCTCGTGCTGATGTCGCCACCGGCGACGGGAGACACGGACGAAGCCGACACCGCTGCGGAGAACTCCCGGCGGCCGCTGAAGAAGCGGGACGGCAATGGCAGTTCCTCTTCCGTCTCCCCCTTCGCACGGAGGAGTTCCACCTCGGCCTGCATCGGAACAGTCAGGGTGACCTCTTCATCACCCGCCGCCGGCCAATGATCCTTCCGCGGAATCCAGGCGCCGGTCCCCATCCGCGGACGACTTTCCAAAGTGATGTGCCGGCAGCCCTCGGGCAGCCGGACGGTGACGAGGAGGTTGGTGCCGGAAGGCCGGATGCCCGTAATCACGGGTTCCTTGCCATCTCCAGCATGGGCTCGAAAGGCGAGCAGCGCGATGAGCCAGACCAGCAGGGCCAGCCCCATCCGAGCGCGATGTTGAATGTTCATGGGTTTCACGAAGGTCATGGCCGGGGCGCTCGCGCGCCCCGGCCGGCGTTCAATCCGCACGTGGGGTTGCCACCTCCACGTACGGGGCCGGCCCGACACCAGCAGCATCGTCCTCCCGCCCAGCGGGCGCGATGGCAGAATGGACACCGTTACCCACACGTTGATCTGGTGTCGCTTCCGCGAGGTCGCCGGACCGGCCCCAAAACCCATATGGCCCCGGGGTCTCCGGACCGGACATCGGCCCTGTTGGATTCCTGGGTTCGAACCATTCCACGAACAACTCTTCCAAGGTCAGGGGAAACACGCTCACACGTACCCCGGACAAAGCCCTCAGACCGTCCAACTGTGCATCGTCTGAAATCCGGGCGATGGCAGTCAGCACCGGACCCAACCGCTCACTTCGGAAACTTCCCGGCACCTCGACGGCTGGCGGAACCTCGCCCCCGGGGAATACCACCTGGACACGTCGCATCGTCCGTTGCCAATCCTCGACCGTCCCCTCGCCCACGATTCGTCCATGATCGAGGATGCCCACATGCGTGGCGAGGCGCTCGACATCCGCCAGCAGGTGGGTGCTCAAGAGGACGGTACATCCCTCGGTCCGGACCAAGGCCTCCACGAGGCATCGCAACAGATCGCGACGGACGATCGGGTCCAGTCCTGCGGCTGGTTCGTCCAGCAGGAGGACGTCAGGCCGTGCGGCCAGTGCTGCCAAAATTGCGGCGAGACGCTGGTGCCCACCGGAAAGCCGTCCCAACGGCCTGTTCCAGGGCAGTTCCCAGCGTCCCGCCAGTTCGCGCGCCAGCCCGCTATCCCAGCGCTCGAAAAAGTGTGCGGAGTACCGATTCAGGTCTTCCACCGTCATCCAGTCCGGTGGACGCCCCCCTTGGGCGACATACGCCACGCGTTGGCGCATCTGTGCCGAAGTATTCCACCAGTCTTTGCCCAGCAACCGTGCCTCGCCATGGTCCGCCCGAAGCAGGCCCATCAACAAACGGAGGGTCGTCGTCTTGCCCGCCCCGTTCCGACCAATCAAACCGTACACCGCGCCCCGCTCTACCCGGAGGTCGAGACCGTTAACCGCGACCACCCCGCGAAAGGTCTTGGTCAGGTTTCTGGCTGTGATCGGCGCTTCCATACGGTGAACTCCATTGGCCAACGCTCATCGACATCATCATCCCCCGGAAACGACCGAGAATTTGACGGGTTCGTCCTGCGGGTTGGCCTCGGGCTTTTCGATCGCCGCCAGTTCTTCGCGGACCACCTGCACCACCCGGCCACCGGGGACGCCCAATTGCGAAGCCTCCAGCGCCAACTGCCGCGCGGAACGCCGGATCGCCTGCTCCTGTTCCGCGGGCGCGAGTCCTACAGGATTCAACGCGACATAGGCTCCCTTGCCATGACGCAGCTCCAGAACGCCCTCGCGCGCCAATTCGTTGTAAACACGAACGACCGTAGTGGGGTTGACCGTCAGGGCGGAGGCCAGTTCGCGGATGGACGGCAACTGGTCGCCGGGACGGAGTGTGCCTCCAGCAACGTAATACTTCACCTGATCCATCAACTGGCGATACGCCGGAACGCCGGATCTCGGATCCAATTGAAGGTGAAGGGCTGACGACATAACGGTCCTGTTGACTGTTTGATAACACCCAAACAGATAAAGTCAATGGCCCGCACCCCCCCAGCAAAGCAAGGACCCATCTCAAAACGCCCCGCATGGAACGGGGTGGCAACGTCCTCGTCGCGGTTCCAAAGCCTTTCCCATGGCGATCAGGACAACGCCCGTGACAACCAGACCCTTCTTGGATTTGGGGATTCCGGAGAACAGGGTTGTCGCGATGTCCGGAACGCATGCTTCCTGCGGGACCATTCGGGTTGCCCGAACCGCGATGGCCACCCGCTTCGAAGTCGTCCTCCACGGAACCCGACCCGAAGCGCTGCGGGCCGCCGCCGAGGAAGCACTCGACGAGATCGAGGCCGTGGAATCCTGGCTCTCACCCTACCGCCCGGACAGCGAACTGGCCCGTCTGCATCGGCTGGGCGTGACACAACCCCTCCGCGTGGATCCCAGATTCCTGCGGTTCCTACAGCTCGCGAAGCGCTACAGCCTCCGGACGCACGGGCTGTTCGACCCAACCCTCGGCCCACTCGTGCGCGCCTGGGGCTTCCAGGGAGGAATACCGGTGAGCCCGGATGAATCCGCCATTTCGAAGGCCCGTGCGCTTGTCGGATGGAACCAGTTCGAGATCGATGAAGCCGCCGGAACCATTCAATTGGCAGGTCCAGGAGTCGAGTTCCACCCCGGCGCCATGGGCAAGGGATATGCCCTCGATCGGGCCGTGAACATCCTGCGCGATGCCGGCATCGAGAACGCACTGATCCATGGAGGAACAAGTACTGTTTGCGCGCTCGGATCACCGCCGGATGCCGACGGTTGGGATGTTTCGTTGCCCATCCCCCCGGCGGGAAGCGCCCACGATTGGCCCGACGGAAAGCCCCCTCGGATCACGCTTCGGGATACCACCCTTTCCGTGAGTGCCATCTGGGGCCGGCCGGAAACCACGATCAGTCACATCCTTGATCCACGGACGGGCGAACCTGCCCGCGGCCTGGCATTGGCGGCGGTGGTCGGGGAGTCGGCGACCGACTCGGACGTCTGGTCCACCGCGCTCCTCGTGGGAGGTCCACAGATCATGACGGACCAGACGTGGGCGCGATGGTGGTGTCTGGAAGCGGATTGAGGAAGCCACGCGCCCCGACACCATCAGCCGTGTCGGCAGACGAGGTCCGCGGCGGGATCAATGCCCCAGCGTGCTGCGGTCTGCAGCAGATCAGGCGTCAGGCCCCATCGATCGGGCTCCGGATCCCCAAGGTGCCCAGCGTTGGCCCCCTTCAGCACCATGCATCCCGTGTTGTCACCCGTGCTGGCGATCAAACGGAGCTCTTCTGCGGAGAATGTCACATCCGGGATCGTCGCCAGCTCCTCAACCTTCCGTTCCACGGGCTTCCCCGAGACCTCCTCAATGAGCGTCGGCACCACGCACCGGACCGGTGCCTGCGCGAGGTTCCACGCACAGGCCATCTGCAACGGCGTGATTCCGTGCCGCACTGCAATCGGCCTCAGCTGTTCCAGCTTGGCGCACCCGGCTTCCACCCATCCCGGCGCACGGAAAGATCGGTGATCGGACGTCCCAAAGCGGTGCCCCGGCTGGACGTCGTCGTGAAAGATGCCGCCATGATCGACCACACGGGTGAGTACCTGAACGTCGAAGGCGCGCGCAGCCGCCAGAGGCATGAGGCCAGGCCATGGCTCCAGCGGACTCAGGATGATCATCGCGGCATCGATGACCTCGTGAAACCGCTCGAAACATTGGAGCAGATCCAGGGTGAAGCCATTGGCGGGCCCTGGCGCCACTCCCAACCCCTCCGTGAGCCCTTCATCCCGAACAAGGCGCATTGCTTCCCAAACCGCATCGCTTCCATAGCCAATCGAGTCGGGATTGTGCAGAAGGAGAAGATCGAGGCGGCCGACACCCAGGCGCTCGAGCGACCGCTCCGTAGCCATCCGTACGTACGCCTGAAAGTCCCGTGCGCTCCGCAGCGCCGGATCGGTAAACCGTGGGTAGCCCTTCGCACCGTCCCGCCGCGTTGCATAGAAATCATGTCCCACCGCTCCGACCAGGCAGTAGCTGTCCCGGGAAAATCCACTCAACGCCTTTCCCAACAAGCGGTCTGCTTCCCCCGCTCCATAAACGTCCGCGGTGATGAACGTCCGGATCCCCAAGGTCCACGCCTGCTGCACCATCGCTACCCAACGGCCTTCATCGAGGGCCTGCCCGAAATGCATGAACCTCCCACCATTCCAGCTCCCAAACGCAGCACGCGTGATGTCCATGCCGGAGTATGCCCCGCCACCGTCCCGTTGGCATCCGCCGAGTTGTCGGGATGACGCCGTCAGGCGGCCTTCAACACAGTTCCAGAATCAGGGATTCCACCGCATGCCCGCGCCTTCCGAAAGCGGCTTCTTGCCCCGGAAGTCCCAATAGTTGCTGGCCCCCTTCCGTTCCACGTGGCCGTCGAGGAAAAGGAAGTAGGCCCCGATTCCGTGCGCATTCGTGTGCCCGTTCCCTTCCGCCGCCACCGCCGCCAGCTTTCCGTTCTCAAACAACCATACCAACGTCGCAGGATCCGGAATCGCCGATGCCGTCGTCGTACGGGCCTCTGGGCCGGATCCGTTGACCCTTCGATTCAGGGCATAGTGGAAAAGCATGCGCCCGTTGCTCCTACGGGTGTTCGCCGGACAAAGCCAAAGGGTCTTCGGCAGAGCCGCCATCGGATTGGTTCGCCAGCCCCCTTCCTCATGGTAGGCCTTCCAACCCATGGACCGGGGCAGGTCCACATACCAGGCGTCCCGGGTGGAGATCCCGTTGGGGGCGCCGTCGTAGGGCAAGCGATCGGCGTTGTCGGAGAGGTGGATGAAGGTGGCTGCGCCCCATTGGCGCAGGTGCGAGAGACAGGCGGTGGATCGACTTCGATTCTGAGCCTTTCCGGAGGCGGCTCCGAGGGTTCCCGCGATGATCCCAATGACTGCGACGACAATCAGGAGTTCAAGCAGGCTGAAGGCGAGACGGTACGGGCTGTTATGGGCGGGTTTGGTCGTTGGGATGGGATCCATGGAGGGTTCTACATCGGAAGTGCCTGAAGGTTACTGGGTTTGTCGGTTTTGGACCGGTTGGCCCCCCTCTTTCCCGCAACCTATTCCGCTATTTCTGTTTTGACAGAAATCCAATGCGTCAGTTATTTCTGTCCGCAGAGAAACAAAGAGATCCAACTTCATTCACCCATGAACTACCTCGTCGCCACCTACATCGCCTACCTCGCCATCAGCATCACACTCACCGTTTGGGTTGCCAAAACCCTCCACAAGAACGGTCGCCAGTTCCTCCTCGACAGCTTTCACGGCAACAACGCACTCGCGGATTCGGTCAATCACCTCCTGATCGTAGGATTCTATCTCATCAATATCGGATACATCGCTCTTGCCCTGAAGTTCTCGGCCCATGCTGAGAACCTTCAGGAGCTCATCGAAGCCGTCAGCATCAAGGTGGGCACCGTCATGGTGATCCTTGGCGGCATGCATTTCCTGAACATTTTCGTCTTTGCTCGGTGGCGGCGCCGCGCCATGACCACCGCCACGCCTCCGCCACTCCCGCCGACACCGTACCTGCGCGACCTGAAGGTGTGATCGGATGTTCCACGTGGAACGTGGTGGGGTCGTGAGTCGACCCGGCGCCGATGGATGACCTCGTTCCGCGAGAATCCGGTGCAGTGTTCAGGAACCTACCGATCCAACAACCGCATTAGGGACGGAGGTAGGGTAGCGCGGCCACGTTCCGACGGAGTGAGCGCTCCGGGCGGGATTGACACCGCAGATAGCCGCAGCTTCTGACGGAGATGGATGATCCACATTCCAGAACACTGTTGTTCAGGCTGGCTCCTCTCACCCGGCACAGCCTGAGGAGGCAGGTTGCCGGCGACTCCCATCCTCCGTACGGTTCACCCACATGTCGTTCGTCTATCCAAAGCAATACGATGTCATCGTGGTCGGAGGCGGGCATGCCGGTGTTGAGGCTGCGCTTGCTGCTGCTCGGATGGGCTGCTCAACCCTGCTGCTGTCCATCAACATCGACACCATTGGGCAAATGTCCTGCAACCCGGCAATCGGAGGATTGGCCAAGGGTCACCTCGCACGGGAGATCGATGCCTTGGGTGGGGAGATGGGTCGGGTGACGGACATGACCGGACTCCAGTTCCGCATGCTCAACACGAAGAAGGGACCCTCGGTGTGGGCCCCTCGGGCACAGTGTGACAAGAAGGCGTATCAATTCCGGCTGAAGTGGATTTGCGAGCGACAGCCCAACCTCGACATCAAGCAGGCCCAGACCAACAGGCTTCTGGTCAGGGACCAGCAAGTCTACGGTGTGGAGACCACACTGGAGGTCCAGTACCACGCCACAACCGTGGTGGTCACCACCGGCACCTTCCTTCGGGGGCTGATGCACATCGGATCCAATCAGCAGACGGGAGGACGCGCCGGAGAAGCCGCCGCCATGGGACTGTCGGGATCCCTGAAGGAGATTGGTCTGGAGCTTGGCCGGCTCAAGACCGGGACTCCGCCCCGTTTGGTGCGTCAGTCCATTGATTTCACCCGATGCGAGATCCAACCCGGTGACGAACCCATTCCCTGGTTCAGTTTCTGGAAGGAGGAACTCTGGACAGACGAGCTGGACGGACTGGAACGCGAACGGGCGCTGAAGCCGCACGGTACGTTCCACGTGGAACAATCGAAGGAAAGTTCCACGGGTCCTTACCCTCCCGGCTCCATTCTGGCCCGGGCAGGGGGGCAACACCCGTGCTACATCACCTTCACGACAGACAAGACCCGGGAGCTGATCCTGGCCAACCTGCATCGGTCACCCATGTACTCCGGGGTCATCGAAGGGGTTGGGCCCCGATACTGCCCGAGCATCGAGGACAAGTTTGTCCGATTCGCCGAGAAACCAACGCACCAGATCTTCCTGGAGCCCGAGGGAATCTCCACCGACGAGATCTACGTCAACGGGTTCTCAACCTCGCTTCCCTATGAAGTCCAGATCCAGATGGTACGAAGCATCACTGGATGTGAGAACGCGGAGATCCTGAGACCGGCCTATGCGGTGGAGTACGACTTCGTCCATCCAACCCAACTCAAGCCAACGCTCGAGACAAAGGCCTGCGCGAATCTCTATCTGGCAGGTCAGATCAATGGAACGTCCGGTTATGAAGAAGCGGGAGCTCAGGGGATCATGGCAGGGATGAATGCCGCTCTTCGGGTCTTGAAGAAGCCCGAAGTCGTCCTGGGTCGGGATGAGGCCTACATCGGCGTTCTGATCGACGATCTGGTGACCAAGGGCACAATGGAGCCCTACCGGATGTTCACCAGCCGAGCGGAGCACCGCCTGCTCCTGCGACAGGACAATGCGGATCTTCGATTGTCCGGAATCGGCCATGCCTGTGGGTTGTTACCGAATCATCGGATGCAACGGGTCCAGGCAAAGGCGGCCGAGGCAACCGCGGAAATGGAGCGGCTCGAGGCGACGAGGCTGGGTGGGGAAACCCTAGCGCAGCTTCTGCGCCGACCGGAGGTGAGTTATGCATCCCTCCCCGGCCGACGGGAGGATCTTTCGGTTGAGGTCCAGCATCAGGTCGAGACGGAGATCAAGTATGCGGGGTACATCCGGCGGCAGGCCACGGAGGTGGATCGATTCCGGGCATTGGAAGCACAGGTGATTCCTGAGGATTTTGACTATACGTCGGTGGCGAGTCTGCGAACGGAAGCACGGATCAAGTTGGATCGGATCCGCCCTGCGACAGTGGGTCAGGCATCGAGGATATCGGGGGTGACACCGGCGGACCTGAGCCTGGTGATGGTTTGGTTGAAGCGCGGCGGGAATGCGGGCGACAAGAGTTAGTTTATCGTTATTCATTATTTAATTTGGCGACCCTGGGTGTTGGATTCTCAGGATATCCGGGAATGATCACCGGTTCGGGCGAAACCGAGGTGGCTCTGAACAACCTGCGAACAACTCTGCCACAAATGATGGGCTTCGGACTTGTCAAGGGTGATCGGCCCCGGTAATGCTCCCCGGTCTCCACTGATAATTTTAACGCGCCTGAGTGGGCGCGTTGGCGGCCTTGGGCGGTGCAATCCGTGTGTCACCCCCAAGGCCGCTTTTTGTGCATTCGTGCGTTTTTGGGAGGATTCTGCCGGCCGCATTAGAAGGTTTACTGCGTCTGGAAAAGGCTCATCACGTCGGCCCAGACTTCGCAGACCCCGTATGGAAGGGCGACATCGAGGTTTGGAAGGCGATGAAGGCAATGCTGTTCCGCCCCGGGTGGGTGCGGGATCAAGATGCGCCGGTCGACAGCCAACTTTGCACTATTCAAGGCCAATCCAGCCACGTAGATAAGAAGCAACGTTACCCCTTCAGGTATTCCGTCATGAAACTTCCACGCCCACACCCCTCGTCCCGCGGTTTTACGCTGATTGAACTGCTGGTGGTGATCGCGATCATCGCGATCCTTGCCGGCATGCTTCTGCCCGCCCTTTCCAAGGCCAAAACGAAGGCTCAGGGAATCAGCTGCGTCAACAACTCGAAGCAACTCGGCCTTTGCTGGCAACTCTACGCAGTCGACTTCAACGACAACATGGTGCCGAACGCCATCGGCTCCCGAAACGCGTGGATTGATGGATCGGGCTCAGCTGCAGCGTTCGATCTCCCTGGGGCGACGAACGTCGCGACGCTCCAGCGCGGGTTGCTGTTCAAGTACAACAGCTCCACCAAGATCTATAGTTGCCCCGGCCAGAATCTGGTTTACGCGCTGGCCCGCAATCGAGAGTTGACGCTGCCCCCAGCCCGCAGTTTCTCGATCAGCGGTCAGATGAATGGAGGAACGGATGGGGGCGCCGCTGGGGTCCAGCCGATCATCCTGGGATCGAATCCATCCAGTGCGCGGGCTTACCGCAAGCTGACCGACATCAATCGACCCGGCCCCTCCCAGGCCTTCGTCTTCATCGACGAGAGCCACTACACCATTGATGACGGTTACTTCGCGGTCCGTGTCAACGAACCCGTCTGGCAGAACTACCCGGCCTACCGTCATGGCAATTCAGCGAGCCTGAGTTTTGCCGATGGTCACAGCGAACTGAAGCGGTGGCTGGAACCGTCGACGGCCACACTGAGGAATCCCAGTGGCAACGCACCTGCGCCGGCCTTTGGCGGCCAGCGCAATCGGGACCTCCAATGGCTGTCGGAGCGGTACATCGATCCCCCCGGCCCTGAGCCTCCATTGACATTTCCGGCCGCACGCAGCGACCCTACCAAAGTTCACACCATGAGATTCGGCATCAATTCCTTCCTGTTTGTTTCCCCGTTCACGACCGACAGCGTGAAGCTGTTCGCGAAGTTCAAGAAGTGGGGTTTCGATTCCGTCGAGCTTCCGATCGAGGATCCCTCGCACATTGACCCGGTGAAGGTCCGGGCTGCCCTGGACAAGGCGGGACTCGCCTGCGGTTCGATCTGCGCCTGCATGGGACCGGGTCGCGATTTCCGTGGGACGCCGGAGGAGCAGCAGACGGCGATGACCTATTGCAAGGCGTTGATCGACCAGGCGGTCATCATTGGTTGCCCGTCGATCATCGGTCCGGTGTACAGCGTGGTGGGGAAGGCGGACGCGGTGGAACCGGCCCAGCAGAAGATCGAATGGGCGCTGGTGGTGAAGAACCTGAAGGAGCTGTGCGCGTATGCGGAATCGAAGGGCATCCAGATCTGCGTCGAGCCGCTCAACCGATTCGAGACGGACTTCCTGAACACCTGCGATCAGGGGCTCAAGCTGATCAAGGCGGTGAAGTCGAAGGCGCTGAAGCTGCACCTCGACACCTTCCACATGAACATCGAGGAGAAGAATCAGGCCGCCTCGATCAAGAAGGCAGGTCCGCTGCTGGCCCATTTCCATGCCTGCGGGACGGATCGCGGGACGCCGGGTGGCGATTCCCTCAACTGGAAGGAGATCGTGGGCGCACTGAAGTCGATCGGCTACAAGGGCGACGTCGTCATCGAATCCTTCACCACCGACGTCAAGGTCATCGCTCGTGCGGCGGCCATCTGGCGTCGGATCGAGCCGACGCGCGACGAGATCGCGGTGGATGGCCTGGCCAACCTGAAGAAGCTGTTCAAGAAGAAGTGAGGTCCGCCTGCCCTGCGGCTTGACCCCACGCTCCGTTTCAAAAGAAAAAGGACACCGATGCGTTTGCTTCGAACCTGTTCCACCGTTGGGCTCCTTGCCGGAGCCCTGGGATTTCTCGCCTTCACCGGATGCCGTCTGACCCCCCGTGCCGTCGCTGAGGAGCGCGCGGGTTCGATCCAGCTCTTCAACGGGAAGGATCTTGCCGGATGGGCGGGTGTTCCGGGTCTGTGGACGATTGAGGATGGTGCCATCACGGGCACGACCACGAAGTTTGACCCGATCAAGAACAACACGTTCCTGGTTTGGACGAATGGCGTGGTGGACAACTTTGAACTGCGGTTGAAGTACCGGGTGTTCAACGGCAACTCGGGCATCCAGTACCGCAGCCAGGTGTTGGACGCCGAGAAGGCGATCGTCGGCGGCTATCAGGCCGACCTCGAAGCCGGGAAGACCTACTCGGGCATCCTGTATGAAGAGCGCGGCCGTGGAATCCTGGCGTTGCGGGGACAGCGGACGCACATCACCGAAGAGAATGGTCAGACCAAGGTGAACCTGCTGGGAGAAGTGGCCAAGGGTCCCGAGCTGCAGCAGTACATCCGCCATGAAGAGTGGAATGACTACCTCATCGTTGCGGACGGAAACCACCTGATGCACTTCATCAACGGCAAGATGATGGTGGATGTGATCGACGCCCAGGCGGCGAAGGCGGCGAAGTCCGGAGTGCTGGCCTTGCAGGTGCATGCGGGGCCGCCCATGAAGGTCCAATTCAAGGATATCCTGTTGAAGAAGCTGCCCTGAACGGGCGGTGGAACCTGCCGTGGCAGGTCAGGACGACAAAAGGCCGGCTGGGGAAACCCAGCCGGCCTTTTCGTTCCCGTCAGCCCAAGGAGCCGATCAGTTCCCCGCGGGGGCTTCCTTCCATCGACCACGGTCGATGTCTTCGACGTACCGTTGGGCGAACCAGTTGTTCCACGAGTTCCACATCAGCGACTGGTCAAAGATGGCCCGGGCGGCCTGGACCCGGCCCTGCATCAGGAGACTCCACGCGTAGTGATTGGCCACCGCAACATTGCTGGGGCCCACATCCATGGCCTTCTCGAACGCCCGGCTTGCCTTCGCGGTCTCTCCAAGCCAGTGCCAGTTGAGTCCCTGAGAGACGAGGACCATGGGATCGCGTGGGTTGAGTTTCTGGGCCTTTTCAAGCCACTCGATGGCCTCGCGACCGCTGGCTTCCCAACCCTTTTCACCCGCAGAACTGATGCGCCGCAGGTTCTCGCCAATTTCGAAGGCGGTCCGCGGGTTGTCCGGAACCAATGTCGCCGCTGCCTTCAGATGCTCCATCAGTTCAGGCGTGATCCGCGCTCCTGCGGCGGCCTGATTGAGATGAAGCCCTTCGCGAAGTCCGCGAACGGAGGATGGGACCAGTACATACAACGCGCCGCAGGCAACAACCGTGATCAATACCCGGCTCCACCAACGAGGGGTATGCCACCAGCGTTCGCTGGCAAACCGGATGGTCGAAGCCAGCATCCCGCCCACCAGGACCACCGTCAGGCCGAGCGCAGGGACATGCATGATGAAGTCGACCGCTGCGTGGAGCGCGATTCCCACCATTCCGATGCTGGCCCCGACGAAGAAAGCCGTGCGGTTGCTTCCCTTGTCGCCCAGATCACCGATCCCACGTTCGACGTACTTCCGGGAAAGAATGATTCCGCCAATGGCGATGAGGATCGCGATTCCGACGAGGCCCGTGCCGACGAGGCCGAAATCAGCCAGAAGGTTCAGGTATTCGTTGTGGGCGTAGCCTGGGTTGACCTGGATCTGATGATCGCGGTACTGCGGAAAGCGGACATCATAGTGGCCGGGACCGACACCGATCCAGGGGCTGTCCTTCCACATCTGGATGGCCGGTTTCCAGAGCGGCAGCCGATCCCCGCTATCGGGTTTGCCGACGGCGGCGACATCCGTGAGCCGCTGCCATGCCTTTCCGCTGCGTGCGAGGAAGACGGAGCCGGCGACGAGCACGAGGCCGAGGCCCACCAACGCCGGAATCCGCATCTGGCGGCGGCGAATGAGAAGCCAGGTGAAGAAGATGCCGAGGACGGCACCGCCGGCGAGCCACCCCCCACGGGACATGGTAACCGCCAGACCAGCCAGCATCATGACAGCGCCATAGCCGTGGAACACCCGGATCGGACCCTTCGCCCGGGCCAGAAAGACCTGTCCGAGCGCCAGCGGCAGGAGCAGGACCATCAATGTGGCCAGGTGGTTGGGGTTGACGAAGGTGGCGCCGGCCCGGCGGAAGTATTGCACCGGGCGCACCTGCCAGAGGACCCCATCGCTCTGGCTGATGTACTGACCGACCGCGTAGAGGGAGAGCAGGGTACCCAGGGCGACCAGGAAGTTGGTACTGCGCTGGAGCGTGTCCTGGCTTTGCAGATTGTTCACGGCGACCACGAGGGTCACCGAGTACAACAGGACCATCCAAAGCTCATGGCGTGCCGCATACGGAACCTCGGCGCCGACAGCCCTCCAGACGGCGTAACCGGCGAAGAGAACCACTGGTAAGAGGAGTGGATGCAGGATCAGACGATGACCGCCCCCACTCCAGATCCGGATCAGCCACAGGACGAGAGCCAGACCGACGACACCTGTCATCACGGCCATCTCGGTGGTGCGGACACCACCAAAGAGCAGGGTCCCGTAGGCAACCGCGCCCAGAACGAGCCATTCAATGGCGCGTTCGAGGCGTTCATCCCACACTTCGTCCTGTCGTCCGTGGCGGCTCATTCGGCTAGAAAGAAGCAGCCTACGGGCCGAACTCGATTCTGTTCCAGCCTGCTTTTGGCTGGATTGCAGAAGGTTGGTGCTACTTCCGCAAGAAGCCCTTGGGCACGGTCGGCTTCGGAGCGGCGTGCGGCAGGGTGTCCGGGGTGACCCACACCGGCGTGGTCATCTTGATGGGGACGGGTGCGCCGATGTCGTAGGTCATCTCGATCATGAAGGCCGACCAACCCTGCGAAGGTTTGGCGATACCACCCACGTAGGAGCCATCCGACTCCACATCCAGCGCGCGCGACCACCATGCGGGTCCGATGATCTCGAGGCGGAAGTCCCGGGTGCGGGGATTGTTGGCCTGCCAGAGCCGGACGGCCTTGGGGCGGACAGGGGTCGAGACGCGCACGTTGCCGTCCGAACCGCGGCTCCAGGTGAAGGTGGGGACCTGCTTTCCGTTGACCTGTGCCCATTGCCAGGCCCCCAGGGTTTCGTAGGCGTCGCTGCCACGGAGCGAATGGTCCGCGTTGGGGACGTAGCGCAGGTGCTTTTCGCCCGGGAGTTGATCGAAGTAGAACTGGGACGAATCCGGCAGGAAGAACTGGTCGCCACAGGCGTTGACGATGAGCTTCGGCAGGTTGAGGCGGTCCATGTAGAAGAACGGATCCTCGATCCGTTGGAGGGCCTGCATCTCGGGCGTGCCGAGCCAGTCCATGATGCCCTGCTCGGTATAGTTGCCGACGGCCGGCGCGAAGAAACCGTAAGCCCGATAATGGTGGATCATCGAGGGCTGCATGTTGAGGACATCGATGACGATGGGGCAGATGGCGACCACCCGCTTGTCGACGATACCGGTCGTCCACGTCGACCAACCGCGCTTGGAACCGCCGGCAACAACGAAGCGTTCCACAGGCTTTCCGCCGCCTTCGACGCTCTTGGTCCAGGCGGTGACCGTGTCCATGGCCCGCACAGCGGCCTTCGTCATGGGCAGGCGGGCAGGCCAACGCTCATCGCCGGTGCGGAGATACTTGTCCCAGGTGTAGGCGATGAGGTCGTCCTCGACGCGTTCCTTGCCGTCGTTGTCGAGGATCAGGGGTTGGTTGGGCACCATCTTGAGCTCGATCACCACGGACTTGGTGGCGGCGGCGATCTGCAGGAGTTCCTTGGCGGGCTTGGGTGCCTCGCCGTCGCGATTCGCACCACCGGTGATGAAGAGCAGGCCGATGTCCGATTCCACGTTGGACGGGCGGACAACGGTGACCCAGTGCTTCCATTCGGTGCGGTTGACCTCACCCGGCGTGAGCCAGGTCTGGGAGGTCATGGCGATCGTCGCCACCTTGCCGCCCGGAACGTCCGTCACGGCCACTGTCTTCCAGGTGTAGGCTGGATCCGGTGTCGCCACGTAACGGTCCAGGGCTGTTTCGAGGGCCCGGGTGTGGGGGCCGGCCGCGGGCTTTGGAATGACCTTGGCTGGAGCAGCGAAAGCAGCGCTGAACCCCAGAAAGCAAATCGACGCGAGTACACCCACTCTCCTCAGCTGTGACGACATTCCGTGATTCAACGGGCCGGGCGGGAGCACGGTCAAGCCGGGGGACGGTGAAAAAACGGGATTGGGCGTCTCTTGGATTTGTCCCCGCAGAAAACGGGGAGGCGACGTCCTCGTCGCCGTCTGAAGGACTTTTCAAAGGCGACGAGGACATCGCCACCCCAAGGACGTGTTGGACTGGGGCGAAGATCCCAATCGCGCGGTCTGGCGGATCAAAGGGGCCGGATCCGGATGTTCCGGTACCAGACCTCGTCCTGGTGGTCCTGCAGGAGGATGGGCGTGGCGAACTTCGTTCCCCAGCGCGCCTCCTTGCGGAACTTGCTGGCTTCCTTGGCCGCGAGGAGTTCCGGAGAACCCAACGTGTACTGCACGACGCGTTTCCCATTCAGCCAGTGTTCCACGTCGGCGCCGCGGATCACGATCCGGGACTGGTTGATCTCGCCCGGCGGTTTCACCGGGGCGGCTACCGGCGGAAGGGCATCGTAAAGGGCGGCGGTCTGACGCTTGGGACCGTGGGCGGCGTCGGGATGGGCTGCGTCGTCGATCACCTGGTATTCATGGCCGACGGGTGCACCCCGCTTCTCGTCGATGAGGTACTTCACTCCGCTGTTGCCGCCGTTGGCGATGCGCCAGTCGAAGGTGAGTTCAAAGTCGGTGAAGGTCTCGGTGGTGATGATGTCACCCCCACCTGCCTTGGGAACGTGGTGCAGCCAACCGTCCTGAACCTCCCACCCCTGCGCGGGAAAAGAGGGCTTCGCGAAACCACGCCACCCGGCGGTGGACGTGCCGTCGAACAACAACTTCCAGCCAGCGCGCGCCTCCTGGGAGCTGAGGGAATTCGGCGATCTCGACGCCGAATCGGTGGCGCAACCAGAACCGAGAAGGGAAGCCAGCGCGAGGACGCAGGAACCACGACGCCAGAAGCCAGGGAGGATGGTGTTCATCGGGTGAGTCAGCATGGGATCAGGAAGGGGTACACGAACGGGCAATCAAGGCGTGGCGAGCTTGCGGATACGGATGTTCCGGTACCAGACGTCGTCGCCATGCTCCTGCAGGCAGATATGACCGACAGGTTCCTTGGCGAACCTGGGCCATTGATTGAACTTCGACTGGGTGATCAGCGTGGTGACCTCCGCACTGGCGAGGTCGCAGGCGACCACCTTCTTGCCGTTCAACCAATGCTCAATCCGGGTGCCCTGGACGATGATCCGCCCTTCGTTCCATTCCCCGACAGGCCGGACCTGCTTGGATGCGTTGGCGGCGATCAGCGCATACAGCGCCGAGGCGCTGGTCTTCGGATTCTTGCCATCCCCATGCTTCGAATCGTCGAGGACCTGATACTCCGGTCCGGTCTCATAGGAGGCGGACTTGGACTCGCTGACGCGATACATGACACCGCTGTTGGCCCCGGGGGCGACCTTCCATTCGAAGGTCATTTCGAAGTCCCGGTATTGTTCCCGGGTGACGATGTCGCCCCCGCCGCCCTTGGACTGGACGTGGAGGGTGCCGTTCTCGACGACCCATCCCTTCGCGGGGAAATCCTTTCCCTTGAACGCGCGCCACGCTGCCGTGGAGGTCCCGTCGAAAAGGACTTCCCAGCGCGGTTGATCGGCCGCCACCAGCAACAAAAGCAGCGCACCCAGTACGCCTGCACCCAGCCATCGAGTCTTCATGTGGAATTCGGTGAAGATGGGACACCCGATTCACACCACGCCGCAAGCCTGAGTCTTGTCCTCCGCGAAAACGGAAGGGTGCGGCGCACCCGCAGACCGGTTGCCGTGAGTGAGGTGGCGTTTGCATCGGGACGTCGCATAGGCGACGCGCGGATGCAAACGGGCGCTCCCCATCCGGGTGACCCACGCCATCAACCCAACTCAAACGTAGTGATACCGAAAACCAGATCGAACCGCAGCTGGGGCGCAGGCCCCGTGTACATACGCGCGGTCGCGAACACCTCCTTCATCCCGAACCTGTCGGCCAACCCGGTGGCTGCGGCGTTGGGTTCGGCGACATCCAGCCAGAACGGAGATCCGGCAGGAATCGATGCCAGCAGCGACCTGAAGAGCATATCCGCAACCTCGGCGTTGCGGGCAAACAGCGGACCAATCTTCCAACCCACGAAGCAGGGCCGGATCACCCCGTAACCCAGAACGCGATGGGCGGCGGCGGGGTCAGGAACGGCAAGCGAGACGGCATCTGGCTGGCTTGTCCATGCCCGCAGGAATCGCTCACGTGCTGCCGGGAAGCACTCCCGGTCGAGCTCAACGACTCCCGACCAGGCGACGGACTCCAATGGCAGCGCACGTGCATCACGGATCAATCCTTGCGGCCTGATGCCTTCGCGGCGCGCATTCCGGTACGCCAACACGCGGCCAATGCGTTCGTACTTGGCCACGTTCTCGAGCACGCCATCGCCACCCTGGACACACCCCGCCAGGTGGCGTCGCCCGGCCTCGTGAACCGCCATGCCGTAACCCCGGCCCCGGAAGGCGGCGTCGACGATATAGCACCCCATGAAACCGAAGCGGTCGTCGTACCGGACAGCGCTCACACACGCGATGGGTTGTCCAGCGAGCTCGCCGATCAGAAAGCCGCTGGCGTCCGCCGTGAGAAACGTCTCCGCGTCATGGAGGCCGGGATTCCAACCAGCATCGCGCATCCATGGAATCGGGACACGCCGCATGTCGGTGACGTCCATGGTCCGGATGACAAACCGACCGGAAGCGAGGTCCCGCGCCGCGTCGCTGGTTGGATCAAGTTGTTTCATCTGTGGACGGAGGTTGGAGATGAAGGTTCTCCCACGAGATCCGGTCAAGCATGCGAACCACCGCAGCATGGATCCGGGCCCCTATGGACAGTGACCCCTTTGGGTATGGTTATCGGGGCGGCGATGTCCTCATCGCCCTGAGAAAGGGTTTGGAACGGCGACGAGGACGGCGCCACCCCGTTCGATGCGGGGGTAGGATGCGAATACGCCGCCCGCCGAGCATCGATTGAAGCCGCCTGCCATCGCGAAAGAATCGATTCCCTCGTGTCCTTGGACTGACGATAGGGTTCGGCCATGACCGCGTTCATGATCGGGGTGAGCGTCCTGTGGTTGATCCTGTTCGGCGTCCTGTGGAGCCGGATCAGCCAGCTTTCCGGAGAGGTGCGCTTCCTGCGAAACCTGCTGGACCAGGCGCTGCATCGGCTGCGGGCGATGGAATCCATCCGCCAGGAGCCGCCCGAGGCGTCACCGGCGGAAGCGGTGGCACCCGACACTGCGGCAGCGGCGGTGCGAACGCCCCCGCCCTTGCCCATCGCGCCCCCGCCCCGACCGGCATACGACGGGAGCCAACCACCGCCTCCATTGCCAGCGGCTCCGTCGATCACGGCACCGCACACGACGCCTGCGGCTTCCATCGGCAAGGCACCGGCTGAGACCGCAAGTGCGCGGAACCTTCGGCTGGAGCAATTCGTCGGGGCAAAGCTCTTCGCATGGCTGGGCGGGCTGGCGCTGTTCTTCGCGGCGGCGTTGGGCTTGAAGTATTCCTTCGACCACAACCTGCTTCCGCCATGGATCCGGGCCGTGGCTGGAGCGGTCCTCGGTACAGGACTGCTGGCGGGCGGAACGGTGCTGAACCGGCGTCGCTACCCACAGACGGCGACCACGCTGTGGGCGACAGGCATTGTCATCCTGTATGCGGTGACGTTCGCCTGCCGATCGCTGTACGCATTCCCGATGTTCACGACGCCGGTGACGTTCGGGGTGATGGTGCTGATCACCGCACTGGCCTTCGGATTGGCCGTGCGTTTCGAGACCCAGGTGGTGGCGGTGCTGGGAATGCTGGGCGGATTCCTGACACCCGTGTTGGTGTCCTCGGGACAGGACCAGGCGCTGGCGTTGTTCAGTTACATCGCGGTGCTGGACGTGGGCCTGATCGCCGTCGCGTGGCGCAGGCGCTGGGATCACCTGACGCTTCTGGCGGCCATTGGCACGGTGGCGATGCAGTTGGCTTGGTACACCACCTCGTTCCAGCCGGCGAAGATCGACATCACCCAGATGCATCTGGCGCTGTTCCCACTGCTGTTCACGGCGGCGTTGTCCTGGGCGCATCGCGCGGGCTGGGCCAACCGGGCCCTCACGCTGGCGGCGATCCTGCCGTCGGTTGTGACGCTGGGCCTGACCTTCTTCCTGGCGGGATCGCAACAGGGGATCTCCACACAGCCGTGGCTCTGGGTACCGGCCCTGTTCGTGGCGGAGGCCGCGCTGTGCTGGATTGCCTGGATACGGTCGGACGCCCGGTGGGCGGAACCTCTGGGCGGGAGTCTGACGTTCCTGATCCTGAGCGCGTGGACCATGGCGCGCCTGACGCAGGGGACGATGTGGTGGGGCTTGGGCATGATGCTGGCCTTCGCCCTGATGCACGCGGCAACGCCGGTGGCGTGGCGACGCTTCCGGTCGCAGGAAAAGACCCCGCTCTCGCGTTGGAACCAGATCGCGCCGGCGCTCGCCATCCTGCTGGCATTGCTCGTGGTGATCCGGGAGCTCCCGGTGGGGCCGGAGTTCTGGATACTCATCCTGTTGCTGGATGCCATTGCGGTGGGCGTGGCCCTGGCGGCCGGAGGATTGCTGGGCCTCCTGGTGGTGCTGGTGTTGAGCATGGGTTCGGCAGCGCTGTGGATGCGGATGCCGACGCTGGCTGCAACGGACCTCGCAGAGAGCCTGTTTGTGATCGGGGCCTTCGTGGTGTTTTTCGTGGCGACCTCCACGTGGCTCATCCGACGCTCCACACGCGCTCCATCCGCCTTCGAGCCAGACCTGATGCGATGGATGCCGGCATTGTCGGCACTCCTGCCGTACACCCTGCTCTGGATGGTGATCGGGCGACTGAATCCGGCGAATCCGTCGCCGGTATTTGCCATGTCACTGGGATTGTCCGCCCTGCTGCTGCTGTTGCACCGGTGGCAGCGGATTCCCTCGTTGCCCTTTTTGGCCCTGGCCGGTCATGGGCTGGTCCAGGCTTTCTGGATCACGACCGCGCCGCGGGATTCATCGCCGGTGCACGCGGTGGTGTGGATTGGTGGTTCATTCCTCCTGTTCCTGACGAGCCCGCTTCTCTTGCGGACGCCACTGGACACGGGGCGCACGGCCTGGGCGACGAGCGCACTGGCGGGTCCCTTGCAATTGCTGCTGCTGCACTGGGTGGTCCGAAAGGCGTGGGACCCGGCATTCCCCGGATTGCTGCCGTTGCCCTTCCTTGCGGCGACCGCCCTGGTGTTTGTCTGGGTGCAGAAGCGAAACACCCCGGAAGCCGAAGGTCGCCTCGCGGCCTTGGCCTGGCTGGCTGGTTCCTGCCTGTTCCTCGTGACCTCGATCTTCCCGATCGAGTTCCGGAACCAGTGGCTCACGATCGCGTGGGCACTGGAGGGCGCGGCGCTCTGTGCGTTGTTCCATCGGTTGCCGCACCCTGGACTGCGCCTGACAGGCATCGGCCTGCTGACGATCGTCTGTGTTCGGTTGTTCTCGCATCCGGTGCTCTTCGGGAATGGTCCGCGACCGGACTCTGCCTGGAACTGGATCCTCTACACCTATCTGGCGGTCATCGGCTGCCTCTTCGTTGCGGCCTCCCTGTTGGCACCACCCCGGGATCGGGTGCTGGGTTCCCGCGTGCCGCCACTCCTGATGACAGCGGGAACGGCGCTGGGATTCCTGTTGTTGAATCTGGAGATCGCGACGGTCTTCGGCACTGGCCCGACCTTGACGTGGGAGTTCACCGGGAACTTCGCACGCGACCTCGCGTACTCGGTGGGATGGTCGCTGTTTGCGTTCGGCCTGCTGGTGGCTGGGTTTGTCGCCCACAACCGTTTCACGCGCTATGCCGGGCTCGGATTGCTGGGGATGACGCTGGTGAAGGTGTTCCTGCACGATCTCGCGAGTCTGGGATCGCTGCACCGCATCGGGGCGTTTGCCGCGGTGGCCGTGGTCGCGATCGTGGCGTCGTTCCTCTACCAACGATTCCAGGGGAAGGAGCTTGAGGGTTGAAGGCCGGGTGCCCTCACGCGGAGAAGGTTCATGGCCTGCGCCAGGCATCTGGGATCTGGCCACTGGGAACTTGTTCGCGAACTCCGTCTGGAAACTGGCCGTCCGCTCGGGTTCTGGCATTCTCGGCGGACGTGAGCGCACATCGCATTGGCATCATCGGTGGTTCGGGCCTGTATCACCTCGACGGGTTCTCGAAGCAGAAGTGGGTTTCGGTGAAGACCCCGTTCGGCGATCCCTCCGACGAACTGCTGACCGGTGAGCTCGCCGGGCGTGAGGTGGTGTTCCTGCCGCGCCATGGCCGCGGGCACCGCATCCTGCCGTCTGAGCTCAACCACCGCGCCAACCTGTGGGCGATGAAGAAGCTCGGGGTGGACTGGATCATCAGCGTCAGCGCGGTGGGCTCGCTGCAGAAGCGGTACAAGCCCTGCGACGTCGTGCTGATCGACCAGTTCCTGGACCGCACCAAGCAGTCGCTGGGCCACACCTTCTTCGGTCGCGGCATCGTGGCGCACATCGCGTTTGCCGACCCGATCTGCGAAAAATTGCGTCGCCTGCTGTTCAAGAGTGCCCGCCGCACCAAGGCCCGCGCCCACGACGGGGGCACGTACGTGAACATGGAGGGACCGGCCTTCAGCACCCGGGCGGAATCGATCGCGAACCACAAGGCCGGGTTCGATGTCATCGGAATGACGAATCTGGGCGAGGCAAAGTGCGCCCGTGAGGCGGAGATCTCCTACGCCACGCTGGCCATGGTAACGGACTACGACTGCTGGAAGACGGATGAGGCACACGTCACCGTCGAGTTGGTCATCGAGAACCTGCGACGCAACGTCGACACCGCCAAGGCGATCATCGCCGACGTGATTCCCCGGGTCCCCGAGGCCCCGGAATGGCCGTGTCACGACGCTCTGCGCAGCGCCATCATGACCGAACGCGGGGTGTGGCCGACGAAGACGGTGCGCGATCTTCAGCCCATCCTCGCCAAGTACCTTTGATCCGACGCCGGACATGAGCCCAAACCCCGCCCGTCCTTCATCGGGTCCCAGCCGGTCGCACTGGACCCTGGTCGTCCTGGCGGCATTGGCCATGGTGGGAACCCTCCCGGGTCGGTCACAGGGCCTGGGTCTGATCACCGAACCGATGCTCGCGGAACTCCGACTGGATCGGGTTCGGTACTCGGAGATCAACCTCTGGACCTCGCTTGCGGGATCGCTGTTCGCGCTGGGCTTTGGCCGGCTGTTCGATCGCTGGGGTCTGTGGACGGTTTCGCTGGTGATGGGCGCCCTGGGTCTGGTGGTCCTCGGCATCGCGGGATCCTCCGGGATTCCCGGTCTGGTCTTCGGCCTGTGGCTGACGCGCGGCCTGGGTCAAAGCGCCTTGTCGGCAGGAAGCCTGACCGTCGCCGGAATCGCGGCGCGGAACCGCCCGCCTTCCGTGATGGCGATCTATTCCATCCTGCTGAGTGTTGGATTCATGATCGCGTTCCCGGTCGTCGGCGCGGTGGTGGGTTCCGCCGGATGGCGTCCAGCCTGGGCCATGGTGGGGATTGGCCTGCTCGTGTTGGCGGCGGTTTCCTTCGTTTTCCTTCGGCGAAGCAGCGTTTCGGACGGCGACAGCGGGTCGGCCCAGACCGGAACGGACCCTGACTTCACGCTGCAGGAGGCCCTCACGACCCCCGCATTCTGGGTCTTCGGCCTCGCCTCATCGGTATACGGCCTCGTGGCTTCTGGAATCGGCCTCTTCAACGAGAGCGTCCTTCACGAACTCGGTTTCGCCCCGGGCTTGTACCTCACCAGCCTTGCGATCACGGCCCTGACCGGACTTGGCGGGAACTTCCTTGGAGGCTGGTGGCTCACGCGCGCACCGGCACGTCTGGTGATGGTGACCGCGATGAGCCTGCTTGCCCTCGGTCTGGCGACCCTGCCGCATCTGACCAGCGCGTGGATGGTTTTCGTCCAGGCGGCCGTCATGGGCCTTTCCGGAGGTTTGGTGACCGTCCTGTTCTTCTCCTATTGGCCGACGACCTTCGGCCGGCGCCAACTGGGTTCGATTCAGGGTGCCGCCCAATTCCTGACCGTGGTGGCTTCGGCAGCGGGGCCGCTGGTGCTGGCCCGGATCCAGGAAGCGTCCGGATCGTACGCCCTCGCCTTCCGGATCCTGGCCTTGGTGACTGCGGCACTCGGAGTGGCAGCGGTCTTTGTCCGTCCTCCCCGGAAGCCATCCACGGGCACAAGCCCGGTCACCGCCGGATGCCGATGAGCCCCGGGATCGCATCCGGTTGCCGATCCCGTTTCGGTGCCTCTGTCGAGGCCCGGATGTTGGAACTTCTGACGTTCTCCTTCACGGGTTGTTCCCAGCTTGTTCGCAAGCCGAAATCGGGTCGAAAACCTCGGAAGCCAATTTTGCCCACCTCGGCTTCAACGGGTTGTGGAACCATTTTTCGCGGAGGCGTCCGAAACGTGGCGGGAATCCCTACGTTCTTCCCAAGCATCGGCCGTACGGAGGCCTGCGAACAACCTGGCCACACGGCGCAAACGGCGCGGACGACTCCCAAACCGGGGTCACGAGCTCGCCCGACCGACCAACAACCCGGGGAACAACTCCCCAAGAACCCCGGAATGGATGCCAACAGGTCGGGGGTTGTTGGACTTCCGGGAGTCATTGGTCGGCTGTTCCCGAAACTGTTCACGGACGAAAACCGCAGGAAGAGGCCTGCGGACGGACACCCCAATGGGTTGTACGTGTTATTCACAGACCCTACTACTGACTTTCCTTTTCTCTCTAAAGAGTCAATTAGTAGAGCCACATGAAGCTGACGATAGCCAAGGAACAGTTCCTCAACGGCCTGCAAGCCGTTCAGAACGTCGTCGGTTCCCGGACCACGCTCCCCATCCTGTCCAACATCCTCCTCCGGGCTGTGGATGGTAAGCTGCACCTGACGGCGACCGATCTCGACGTGACCATCACGTGTGGCGTTCCCGCCAACGTGGCCCTGGAAGGGGCCGTCACCCTCCCGGGCAAGAAGCTCTTCGGGATCGTCCGTGAACTGGTGGTGGCCGAAATCGAACTCGAAGTGGACGAGAAGGGAGCCGCCTCGATCCGTTCCGGCGCCTCCTTCTTCAAGATCAACGGGATGAGCGCGGATGAATACCCGCCCGTTCCCCAGTTCAAGCAGGCCCGCGCCGTCTCCCTGCCGCAGGACAAGCTCAAGGCGATGATCCGCCGGACCTCCTTTGCGGCATCGACGGACGAGTCCCGCTACGTCCTCAACGGCATCTTCTTCAGCCTCAAGGAGCACAAGCTGACCTTGGTGGCCACCGATGGCCGCCGGCTTTCGATGAGCGACGAGGAGGTCGATATCCCCGTGGAGAGCAACGGGGAGTTCATCGTCCCGACCAAGGCCATCAACGAATTGAAGCGCCTGCTGACCGCCGGGACGGTGGAACTGAAGTTCAGCGAGAACCAGGTGGCGTTCACCCTGACCCCGGCGACCGAAGGCGGTCTGGGTGTCTACATCATCTCCAAGCTGGTGGACGGCAGTTATCCGAACTACCGGCAGGTCATCCCGCAGGAGTGCATCGAGCGCGTGAGCATTCCGCGCGAGGAACTCCTGCAAAGCCTGCGTCGGGCCGAGATCATGACCAGCGACAAGTCGAACTCGGTCAAGATGACGTTCAACCGGAACCAGTTGTCCATCACGGCCAACACACCGGACGTCGGCGAATCCCGCGAAACCATGGCCCTGACCTACAAGGGCAAGGACATGTCGATCGCCTTCAATCCCGGATACTTGATGGATCCGCTCAAGGAACTCGACGTCGACGAGGTGTACTTCGAGCTCATCGACGAGCTCTCGCCCGGCGTCCTGAAGAGCAACGAGCCGTTCCTGTACGTGATCATGCCGATGCGCATGAGTTGATCGGGGCGGGCGGGCTGGATCGGGTGGGCCCATGTAAACGCCGCCCCTTCTGGAACAGAGAGGCGACGTCCACGTCGCCGTTCCCGAACCTTTCCTGGGGGCGATGAGGACATCGCCGCCCCGAAGTCTTCACGCTCCGGTCGCCGTTTCGAAGCTGGGCGTCGTTTCCTTTGAAGGGCTAGCCTGCTTCCCATGATCGGGAATGCAGGTGGCCCTCAACAGGACAGGATATCGGCAAAGGCCACTGCGGTGCGGAGGCTCCGGGATTGCCTCGCGATCGCGACGATGGTGGTTTTTTCGGACGTTGCCCTGTCTGACGTGGTTCCCGGCCTCTATTCCACGGGCCTCGATGACCTTCGGGTCCCACTGGAGTCCGGCGTCGCCGATCCGCACTGGGAATTGGTGGAATCACCCGATGGGCAGTACCCCGGTCCTGCGGCGTGGGTCGTCAACGAAGGCTTTCCCATTCCGCCCTGGGTCGCCAACGACGGAACCTCCAAATGGATCGGCCCGCGCGCGGATGCCGGTGATGGGACGGCACCCGGAAACTACGTGTACCGGCTGCGCTTCTCCCTCGATGATTTTGACCCTCCGACGACGGTGCTGACCGGACGCTGGGCATCGGACAACTCGGGCGTGGACGTCCGGTTGAACGGGCAGTCCGTTGGATTGACGAACGAAGGCGAGTTCACGCAGTTCACGGCCCCGTTCGAGATCGCCACCGGCTTCGTGGATGGCATCAACACCCTCGATTTCGTGGTGAACAACGCCGGCGACGGGGTCAACCCCAGCGGATTCCGCGCCGAAGTATCGGCAACCGCCGACCCGGCGCCGGGACCTGGAACCCCACCGACGCTGACTTCCCAACCCGGCGATGTTTCCGCCAGTCCAGGCGAGGAGGCCCGGTTCGTGGTCAGCGCGCGGGGTGGCCGCCCGCTGAACTATCAATGGCGTTTCAACGGGTTCCCCTTGGCCCGCGCCACCAACGCCCTCCTGACGATTCCCACCGTTTCCGACTCCTGGGTTGGCGAGTACTCCGTCCGGGTCGCCAACCAGTGGGGTTCGGTCACCAGTCGTGTGGCCAGGCTGACACTTGGGTATCGCGCGGCACGGACGCGTCGGCTGGAACCCGCGGGGCCCTCCAGCCGCCGGTCCGGAATCGCCTTCTCCGAGATCCACTACGAGCCGGCTCCCTCCGGCGACGCCCGCAACCGCGAGTTCGTCGAACTTTACAATTCCAACCCCTTCGTCGAGGACCTGGGCGGCTGGCGTCTCACCGGCGAGTGGGACATCACCCTTCCGGCGGGAACCCAGCTTCCGGCGCGTTCGTACCTCGTCATTGCGGCCGATCCCCAGGCGATCCGCGAAATCCACGGCATCACGAACGTCGTCGGAGGAACCACCCAGCGCCTCAACAACGCTGGCGGAACCCTCCGCCTCCGGAAGCCGTCCGGCGGAATCGTCCTCGAACTCGATTATCGCCCGACCGATCCATGGCCGGTGGCGGCAGCCGGGTTCGGTCCTTCGCTGGTGCCCGCCCGTCCGAGCCTTGGCGAAGCGGATCCCGCGGCTTGGCGGGCCAGCACCCGCGTCGGCGGATCGCCCGGAACCGCGGATCCGGACCCGGATTCCCCGTTTGATGGCCTGGTGATCAACGAGGTTGTCCGCAACCCGGTGGGCGGCCAGCAGCCGTTCGTCGAACTGTTCAATCCGGCTCCCTTCGCCCGCTTGCTCTCCGGCTGCACACTGCGCGCCGGAACCAACGCACCGCTCTCCATTGCTCCCGGAACAGCCATCGCTGCCGGAGGATGGACCCGTATCGAGACGCCGGCTTGGGTCTGGGCCGAGGACCGGATGCCAGTCGTGCTGATCGACCCCGAACAGGCGCGGGTGATCGATGCCGTGGAAGTTTCCGGCCAGCTTCCGGGAACCACTGCCGGCCGCTCGCCCGATGGCGCTCCTGCCTGGCGACCTCTGGTCGCGCCCACGCCAGGCGCCGCCAACAGCGCGGCAAGTATCCCCGCCATCGTCATCAACGAGGTCCACTATCACCCGACGGGGGATCGCGAGTCCGAGGAATTCGTCGAACTCCTGAACCGTGGCACGGAGACGCTCGATCTGGGCGGATGGCAACTCCGGCGCGGAATCCAGTTCGTCTTTCCCCAGGGGACCCTCCTGGCCCCCGGGCAGGCCATCGCTGTCGCTGCCGATGCCGCCGTCCTTCGCCTTCGGAATCCAGGCGTCCCCGCCGACCGCATCATCGGAAACTTCAGCGGGAACCTTTCCGACGGCGGCGAAGAGCTCGAACTCGCCCGCCCGGCGCTCCAGTCGATCGTGATCAACGGCGGTCCCACCACGATTCCTGTGTCTGCTTCGGTCGAGCGATTCACTTGGCGCGACGGCGGACGTTGGAGTCGTTGGGCCGATGGCAATGGCAGTTCGCTGGAACGGATCGATCCACGGTCGGATCCCGACCACGCCGGATCGTGGCAGGCCAGCGATGAAACAGCGCGGGCACCATGGACCCTCGTGGAAATCACCGCGGTGGCTGGCCTCAGCCATCCGTCGGTTCCAGCCGCCGACCAGTTGCAGATCCTGCTGCTGGGTGAAGGCGAGGCCCTGATCGACGACATCGAGGTGATCGCAGGCGGACGCAGTGTGCTGGCGAACGGCGGTTTTGAATCCGGGATCAGCGGCTGGGTTGCCCAGGGCACCCATCGACCATCGACGCTCCAGACCTCCGGAGCCCGGACGGGCGCGCGCGCCCTTCGGATTGTGGCGACCGAGCGCGGTGATCACGTTGCCAACCGTCTCCGCCGTCCTCTCACACAGGCTGTCGCGAATGGCACGTCGGTGACCCTTCGGGCCTGGGTTCGTTGGCTGCGTGGGCATCCTGAAATCCTGCTGCGACTGCGCAATGGATCCGTCGAAGTCGTCGGCACGCTCACCCAGCCACAGGGCGCGGGAACGCCCGGAACCACCAACACGGTCTTCCGCGCGAACCAGGGACCGAGCCTTTCGGACGTCCGCCACGAACCCATCCTTCCCGCCGCCAACCAGGCCGTGCGTGTCATCGCACGCATTGCGGATCCAGATCGGGTCGGAACCGCGGAGGTGAAGTACCGCATCGATCCGACGGCGACCTGGCTCACGGTGCCGATGCGGGACGATGGCCAGAACGGGGACGAACGCGCCGGGGACGGAGAGTTTGTGGGGATGGTTCCGGGACAGCCCGCCGGAACGCTCGTTGCCTTCCGCATCGAAGCCCGCGACACCGCGGGAACGCCGGCGATCACGATCTTCCCAGCGCTTGCCCCCGAGCAGGAATGCCTGGTGCGATTCGGCGAACCCACGGGACCCGGGACACTGGGGACCTACCGGATGTGGCTGACGCAATCGACGATCAGCCGGTGGGCGTCGCGGGAGATCATGAGCAACGAAGGCCTGGACGCGACCCTCGTCTTCGGCACCAACCGCGTGATCTACAATGCGGCGGCGAAGTACTCCGGCAGTTCCTATACCGCTGGCATCTATAACTCGCCCGTCGGCAACCTGTGCGGTTATGACGTCGCCATCCCGGACGACGACCTCTTCCTTGGCGGAACACGGGTGCTCCTCGACTGGCCCATCCGCGATGGCACCTATCTGCGCGAGCAACTGATGTATTGGTTCCTCGAACGTCTTGGGTTGCCGAACATGTATCGGCGCCATGTCCACCTCTATGTCAACGGCCAGCGTCGCGGCGCCGTGTATGAGGACATCCAGCAGCCGGGCTCCGACACCATCCGCGAGTTCTTCTCCGGGGATGAAGACGGCTCCCTGTGGAAGACGGATTGCTGGAATGAATTCGACGACGGCGGCAACCGGCTCGATCCCTGCATCCTCAACACGCTCGAGGTCTTCAACGCCAGCGGCACGAAGAAGGTCGCGCGTTACCGGTGGAACTGGCGTCCCCGTGCGGTGCGTGGATCCGCCAACGACTTCTCCGATCTCTTCGCCCTCATCGACGCCGTGAACGTACCGGCGGCCAGCCTTCCCGCCTCCGCCGAGGCGCTCATCGATGTCGACCATTGGATGCGCACCTTTGCCATGAACGATCTCGCTTCGTTCTGGGACGCGTTTGGAAACTCCAATGGCAAGAACACCTTCCTCTACAAACCCGAGCGCGGCCGCTGGGCGCTGATGAGCTGGGACTTCGACGTGGGTATCGGCGTGTTCAACGACCCGCCCGACGCGGCTCTCTTTGACTGCAATGATCCCGTGCTGAACCGCATGTACCAGTCGCCACCGTTGGTCCGGAAGTATTGGAACGCGCTGGAGGAATCGCTGGGCGGGTTCTTCCAGGTCGGGGTGGGTTCACCCATCGAGGCCTTCCTCGCGCTGCGGCATGCGGCGTTGCAGAGCGCCGGCACGGGCCCGGCGACCACGGCTGAGATCAGCTCCTGGATCACGCAACGCCGCGCATACCTCCATGGGCAACTCGCACGCCATCGCGCAGCGTTCGCGATCCGCTCGAACAACGGGAACGATTTCACGACCGCAGAATCCATCGTCAGCCTCACCGGAACCGCGCCCGTCCGCGTCGCCTCCCTCCGTCTCAACAACGTCGACTGGCCGGTCCAATGGACCACCACGACCAACTGGACGATGCGGCTGGGTCTCAGGCCTGGCACCAACCGGCTCGAGGTGACTGGCGTTGATCGCTCCGGAACCCTCGTTCCCGGTGCGCTGGATGTGATCCAGGTCGTGGCCACCGGCACGGCCCCACCGCTGGCCCGGATCCGCATCAACGAGTGGCTCGCCTCGAACAATGCCGCCGTCGCCGATCCGGTCGATGGACGTTTCGACGATTGGTTCGAGCTCTACAACATCGGCGATCTGCCCGTGGATCTCGCGGGTTATACCGTCACGGATGATCTGACCCGTCCCGCCCGTCATACCATTCCTCCGGGGTTCGTGCTTCAGCCTCGCTCGGCACTCGTCGTGTGGGCGGATGGCCAACCCGAACAGACCCGTGCCGGGCAATCCCTGCACGTGAGTTTCCAACTTGCCCGCGCTGGATCGGACATCGCCCTCTTCGACAACCTCGGCCGCCGCGTCGACGCCATCCGCTATACCTCGCAGACGACGGATGTTGCCGAGGGCCGATGGGGCGATGGTGCCGACGGCCCCTTCCTGCGTCTTGCACAGCCAACGCCTGGCACCACCAATGCGTTGCCTGTGGCCAACGCCTTGAACATCCGCATCGGTGCCGCGTGGGATCCCGCTCTGGCTGATCTCGAACTGCGTTGGAACGCCTTCACCGGGCGGTCCTATCGGATCGAACGGCAGGCAATCCTTCATGGCGTGTGGGAGGCGTTGGAACCGGACATTGCCGCCGACGGGACCAACGCGACCGTCCGTCTCCGCATCGGGGAAAACCCGCAGGAGCCCGCCGGCCTGTATCGCGTCCGGCTGCTGCCGTGAACCGGGACGCGCCAATTCCTTATCCGCAGATGGCGCCGATTGCGCAGATGGAAAGGCAGAAATGCCGGGATCAGACCGCTGCCGGGATCTCACTTTGTGGGTGCTGGACCAATTCAATCCAAGGCCCAGATTATCTGCGTCATCTGCGTCATCTGCGGATGCAACCGCTGGCTTCGAGGTGAATGCCTAGAGCAACCGCGACAGGTTGTTCACGAACCAGAAACCCAGCAGGGCAATCCCGGCGATGGCTCCGAGGATGGCCATGGCGGCAACCCACCAGCCCGGGGGCATCCGCAGCGCCCCGGAATCGGTGCCCGCTTCCTTGCGCCCGTAGAATCGCGACGCCACCCAGAGCACGAGCAGCGACACGATCGCCAGTGCGGGAACAGAGATATATCCGTTGAGGCGATCGAAACGCATTTCTTCCAACTGGACCGCACCGCGCAGGACGATCAGCGCGCCCAGCACGCCCCAGATCCAGGACAACAGCGCGACCGAGCGCGATCGCGCCAAGGCCGAAAGCGCGAACCCAAGGGCGAAGACGTTGAACGGCACCACCAGCACCAAGCCGTACAGCAGGATGGGCTGGCTGATCTGCACCGCCGGCAATCCGCTGGTCACGAAGACTCGCAACAGCACGTCGGACAGGTTGCCTTCGAGCGCCAGCACTCCCATGACCGAAACCGCCACCAGTGATCCACCGCCGACGATCAGTCGCGCCACGAACCGTTGCCGGCGGGGCACAGGCCACGAAAACGAGAACTCCTCACAGCCCGCGATGACGTCGGCCCCGCCGAAGGCCGGACCGGCGATGACGGCGACGAGCAAACCGTATCCGAGGATCCAGAGCGGGTGGGCGACCAAGGGCAGCAGCCAGACTATGGCCAGCCACCCAAGGAGGAAGCCGAGCAGCAGCCGGCTGTGCGCGAACCATTCCCCCCAGATCAACGCCCGCCACCAGGCGACCGGACGCAATCCTTCCTCAGCGGCGGGTATCTCATCCTCCACCACCCGCAGGACCGGTCTGGAGTCGCGTGCCCTCACTCGGGATGGAACAACATCATCTGGTTCTGGCTGCCGGCACCCCTTCGGAGGACGCCCACGAAGCGTTTCCGCGCGCTGCCGATCCGCGCCTCGACGTGGATCTCGAAGGTGGCGCTCTGTGTCGTAAAGAGGCTGACGGGATTGATGCCCCCGCCCGGGATTTCCGCGGCGTTGCGGAACGGTTGGTCATCCATGGTTCCTGGCTGCCCGTCGGGTCCATCGCGACGATCCACGATCTGCCGGGCCAGGTTTTCGTCGCCACCCATGAGCACCCGCAGCACCGGAAGCGGTGCCGTGTTCACGTTCACGCGGTTGGCGGAGATGGCCGTGAAGATGTCGACCATGCCCGCGCCGGTGGTGTCCGCCGCGACGAGGCTGATCGGGCCGCGCCGGCGTCCCGGACGCTGCGGTTCCTGGGGCATGCCGCCATAACGGTCGCCGAAGTACATCGCTGGGCTCACCCCGCGGACCCGCAGCAGTTCGCTGACGTCATCGAAGGGACCGTCCTTGGGAACATAAGGCGGCTGGAGTCCTTCGTAGTACGAACGTTCGGCACCGCCCTTCACATGTTCGAGGTTGTCGCGGTCGCGCCAGTCGAGGATGGCGGCGGTGATCAGCGAGGAATCGCCCGCACCGACCCCGAGGACCTGCAACGCCAGTTCCAGGATGGGTTCGGAGGTCGTGTTGAGGTTGATCTTCCGCTCCAGGTCCACGATCTCGATCCCCACGCTGCCTTCGCCGATGGGGATGTTCGAAAGGTCGATGCCCGCGTACGGGTTGTCCGCGGAATCGACCAGGCCCGGACCGCCCGCCCAGAACTGGTTGAGGCCGTCGTAGGTTCCCTCGCCGGGAATCTTCCGTTGTTCGACGAGCACCCAGCGGGCGATCTCAACCCCGGACCGACCCAGCCATTCGAGCTCAGGGCTCGACTGCGAGTTCACGGCAAGGCGCGCCTCGACCTTCATGGCGTAGGCGAAGGCACCGGCCATCACCGCCATGGCCAGGACCAGCACCATGACGATCACCAGCGCTGCACCACGTCGTGCGCCGGCCGGATTGGGGCGGGGCAGGGCGTTCATTGGGGATTGTTGGCCCCCCCGACGGGGAGGCCGGATTGTGCTTCACCGGCAACACCGGCGCTGGGAATGCGGATGATGCGCGTCACCACGTCGTTCGGTTCCTTGGAGAAGCGCGACTTCTGGCCGAAGCCGACGGTCACCCGCACCAACGCTGGCAACGAGTTCGTCTGCCTCCACTCGGCCGTGAATTCGCCCCGGCGCGTGTCGAGGAACATCACCTCGAACAGGGACACATCCCGCGCCAGCAGGATCGGGTAGGCGTCCGCCGTTTCGCCCACCTGATCCAGCAGGGAGTTCTGGTAGAGCATCAGCGCGCTCGAGCCGTTTTCGTCCGGTTCGACCGTGAACGAAACCCGGCGCACCTTCTCTCCGTCGAACCGACCGGATCCGGGAAAGGCCGGCGCGAGGTGCGAGACGAAGGACAGCGCGGAATAGGTCGAGTCGCCTTCTGCGATGAATGCGTAATGACGGGCGTTGGCGTTGAAGAAGACCGCTGAGTTCAATGCCTCCTCGATGGTCTGGATGGTCATCCGGGTGCGGTGCGCGTTCGCCGCGATCCGCAGGCCCGCGGCGTTGCTCTGGATCAGGATCCGCCAGCTGCCGTAGAGCAGGCTCAACACCAGCGAGAAGATCGTCAGCGCCACCAGCACTTCGAGCAGCGTGAAGGCGCGGTTCAGGGCGCTTCTGGAGAGGACTTGTGACGACTTCGGCGTCGCGATGTTCGCAGGGTCGACGGCATGGCTTTCGCACGGCGACGGGGACGTCGCCACCCCGGATCGAACCTTTGCGGAATGCGCTTCCAGGTTCGGGAAACGCGGGCGCTGGGGGTGGAGTTTCATCGGCTGGCGCGGCGGACCGAGTTGGGACTGAACAGGAGGAACTGCATGCGGGATTGGCCCGGGGCCCTGTCACCGCTGCCCACGACTTCCAGTTCGACGAGGAGAAGCCCCGTGGGCTGCTCGGCGTTGAAGTTGTATTCGGAGATGTTCCCGACCCAGGAGTAGCCGGGATACTCCTCGAACACGCCGCTGATCGGTCCGGGCTCGAGAGGCTTGTTCGTGATGCTCAGCAAAGCAGCCACGCTGGACGCATCGACATGCGTCCGGTTGAGCGCGCGGGCCGTCTTCAGGTTCGTGGCGCACAAGGTCAGGATGGAGAAAAGCGCCACCGCCAGCACCGCCGAGGCGATCGCCACCTCCAGCAGTGTGAAGCCACTGCGCCGTCGGATCCCGCGTTGTGGTCGGATGTTCATGTCATTTGACGGCCGAAGCCTCGGCGAGACCGGTCATGGCCTCGATGGTCAACCGTCGCCCCTCCCGGCGTTGCCAGCTCAGGACGGCCTCGAAGTGGTCCGCGGTCCCGTTGGGAAAGAATCGGACTGCTGTCGCCGGCGCCTGCATGAAGGAACGTCCATTCACGTTGATGGATTCAAACGCGACATCCGGATCATCGATCCGTCGCAGGAACGACGGCGCCCGCCCCACCGGCGAGGTGATGCTGGAGTAGGACTCCGAGGACACGCCGTTGGTCGCGCCCACGATGCCCTCGGGTGCCAGCTCGACGGACAGTTCCGCACCGGCTTCGCGGATCACCAGCTGCGTCGGGACCCCTTCCATGATCGCCTTCGACCGGGCATGGCTGCATGCATCCAGGAAATCCTTCGTCGCCTGCGTGATCGACGGCCGCTTGATCTCCCGCAACACCGGCACCGCCAGCGTCAGGATCAGCAGGCCGATCGCCACCGCCACCAGCAACTCGACCAGGGTGAATGCCGCCTGTCGGGGATCGGAACCCGATCCACACCGACCGCTGCGGGCATCCCACCCGGATCGGGTCCTGGCATTCATCGCATCTGGATGCTCTGGGTGATGGCGAACATGGCCTGCATCACGCCCACCAGCAGGCCGCCGATGATGACCGCCAAGCTCACGATCAACGCGGGCTCGATGAGGTTCATGACCGCGCGCAACGCGATGTTCAGGTCCGCCTCGTAGGTTTCCGCGACATTCATGAGGGCCGCGGGCACATCGCCTGTTTCCTCGCCGATGCGGATGAGGTCGATCATGAGCTGCGGGAATACCCCGCTCTTCGCCAGCGGTTGCGCCAGGGTCTTGCCGTCCGTCACCGCCTCGCGCGTCCGTGAGAGCGCATCGCGGATCACCGTGTTGGGCATGATCTGCTCCGTGATGCGGAGCGCCTGGAGGACCGGGACGCCGTTTCCGAGGAGGGTCGACAGGATGCGCGCAAACTGGGCGAACAGGTTCAGCCGGATCACATGACCGAAGATCGGGAGCTTGAGCTGGAGGGTGTCGAGCCGACGCCGTCCATCGGGCGTCGCGCCGTACCGTTTCGTCAGGAAGTAGAGGATGAAGCCGCCCATCGGGATCATCCACCACCCGTAGATCTTCATGAAATCGCTGATCTGGATGACGATCCGCGTGGCCATCGGCAAGCCGTCCTTCAGCTGCATCGTCTGGAAGAACTCGGTGAACTTGGGAAGCATCACCGCCGTGAAGAACACGATCAGCACCAACCCGAAGAAGCACACGAACATCGGGTAGATCATCGCCGACTTGAACTTGGTCTGCACCTCGGCAAACCGCTCGAAGTGCAGCGCCAGCCGGCGCAGGACCTCTTCCAGCGCCCCGGATTGCTCGCCCGCGCGGACCATGTTGATCACCAGGTCCGGGAACACATCCGACTGCCGCGCCATGGCATCCGACAGTCCACGGCCTTCGATCACATCCTGCTTCAACTGTTGCGAGACGGTTCCGGGGATGCCCTTCGCCGTGAGGCTCGACATCGAATGCAGCGCCATCGTCAGCGGCATGCCGGCCTTGAGCAGGTTGGCCAGCTGCTGGGTGTACGTGGCCAGCTCCTGCAACTTCGGCTTCCGCCGCTTCGTCATCATCGCCTTCAGCGATGCCGGCAGCAGCGATCCGCCTGCTTCCGCAGGTTTTCCCTCCACGTGCACCTTGCCAGCCTTGCCCTGGGTCACCGACACCGGGAACAACCCCAGCCGCTCCAGCTGTCCCAACGCGGCCGTGCGATCCGCCACGTCGAGGATGCCCTCGACGGCTTCACCTGTCTTCCGCCGCGCCTTGTAGAGAAACTGAGCCATGACTGGTCGGAATGGATAACCGCCGGCGAGCGAAAGTTCCAGCACGGTTACCCCCGAGGGAGTTCCCAGTCGCCAGTTGCCAGTTCCCAGTTGTTACCTGTCGTCGCGTCTCCAGATGCGGTCGTGAATGCCCGCGATGGTGATGGTGGCCGAGATCGCGAGCAGGAACAGCGGGCCAATGGCGTGAGCGGGCGAATCGAAGTGGCGTGGCCGGCCGAGTGTGGCGGCAAGCTGGAAGATCAGTAGCCCGGTGGAGATCGCGGATCCTGCCCAGACGGCGATGGCAAACCACCGCAGCCGACGCGTCCGTGGTCCTGCTCCAGGGACGGAACCGACGCCAAAAGTTCCGAGGAAGCCAGCGCCGCCGCTCAGGGGTGCGCGGCACGATGAGCATGTCCTGAATGTTGGGTCATTTGGCGCTGCACAGACTGGACAGACGACACTGCCCTCGTGCGCTTGGGCAACGATTCCAGCCGCCACGGCCGTCCATTTGTTGGCGCCACAGGCCGGACATGAATCGGCATCGTCCGGGTTCATGAGGCCGCAATCCGCGCACTCCTTCATGCATGCCAAGCTGTCGCCCGTTGAAGGGCCGTCAAGCGCCCAGAAAGCCTTCTGGAACGGGGTGGCGACGTCCTCGTCGCCGTTCCAGAGCCATTCTCAAGGCGATGAGGACATCGCCGCCCCGGAGCTTGAATCCCGCGGCTCGGACCGCATCAGCCAGTCAGTGTTTCAAACCTGCGGCGGTCCCCGGAACCGACGGCGCTCCCATCCAAACCACACCACCAGCAGCACCCCCACGGCTCCGGCGAGGATCCGCAACGCGAGTTCATTCGGGGGTTGGACCCCGATCACCAGCAGTCCGATGCATCCGGCCACGGAGACCGCCGCCAGCGGTCGGAATGCCTTCCCCAGTTGCCAGGGTCCGGGCTTCGTCCAGCTCCGGCCCCACGCGAGGAATCCGGCGGCCACCGGAATCACGTAGCTGAGATAGAGGAGGGTCGTGCAGACCACGGCAATGGTCGTGTACGGCACCAGCACCGTGAATCCGGCCGCCGTCAGGGCCGCCGTCCACACCGCGACCGCCGGCGAACCGGTTTCCGTGCTGACCCGCTTCAGCCAGCCCGATCCCGGCAACCCGCCGTCCCGTGCGAAGGCAAACACCATGCGGGACGCGGAGGTCAACGCGGCCAGGCCGCACAGGTACTGCACGCCGACGATGCCCACGAGCAGCGCCTTCGCCATCCAACCCGGCAACACGGTCCGCAGCACCCACGGCACGACTTCGGCACCCCGTTCCACTCCCTCCCGAACTGACGGCAACGCGAGGGTGATGGCCATCACCAGCACCCAACCCATCAATCCGGAGATCCAAACCGACCGCACGATCCCACGCGGGACGTTCACGGAGGCGCCCACGGTCTCCTCGGCGGTGTGCGCGGAGGCATCGAAGCCCGTGATCGTGTAGGCGGGCAGCATCAAGCCCAGCAGGAACAACCACGACAGGCTTTCGGTCCTCGGGAATCCAGCGCCGCCCACGGTTGAGCCGCTGAAGTTCGTGAACGTCCAGAGCCGGGCCCACTCCAGCTTGGGAGCCCAAGCCACCAGGCCCACCGCCAGCACCGCCGAAAGCACCAGGATCAGCCATCCGCTCAGGTCCGTCAGCCGCGTCGTCCACCGGATCCCGAAGTGGTTCAGAAATCCTTGCGACAGCGTCATCACCACGACCACCGCCAGCTTGAGGGTGGAGGCGGAACCCTCCGCCGGGTGCAGTTCCAGTGCAGCCAGGGCGAAGTCGTACGTTCCCGAGTTCACGGTTGCGAGGACCGTGACCAGCCCGGCGAGATTGAACCACGCCGTCACCCAGCCACAGAAACGCCCGCCGAGGATCGATCCCCAGTGATACAAACCGCCCGCCGTCGGGAACGCCGACGCCACCTGCGCCATGGTCATCGCCACGGCCAGGGCGAAGAGGCAACCCAACGGCCAGCCAATCCCCAGCGCCGCCCCACCGACGCTTCCGAGACCCACGTGGAACGACGTGATCCCACCCGCCAGGATGCAGATGATCGACAGCGAGATCGCGAAGTTGGAGAAGGCCGACATCCGCCGCCGCAGCTCCGGTTCATATCCGAGCGACCGCAGCATCGCGTCATCTGATCCCGCCGGATCCGGGCTCTTTGGCAACTGTGGCTCGCGCATTCCCGCAGTTGTCCCATGACGCCCCTTGCCACTGCCAGCCTGGACCTGGAACGGGGTGGCGATGGGGCGCACCCCGACACTGTCCCCGTATGGAACGGGGAGGCGACGTCCTCGTCGCCGTTTCATGGCCTTTCTCAGGGCGATGAGGACATCGCTGCCCCGAATGCGTTCTCAAATGGGTGGAGTGCCGAGATGTGCCCCGACGAGGCGACCCGGGGCTTGACTCCGGGGGTGGGTCCCGGGTGAGGTTTGGAGAGATGAATTTGGTTGCAGCCCACCTTGCGAAAGCCGCCGCCCGCGCCCGGGCGGCTCGAGCTATCGTGGAGGCCGCGGCTGCCCGTTCGTTGGAGGCAGCCCGGGCCTGACGGCCGGCAGGGCTTTCCCCGTGCCGGTCAGGGGACCGGCACTTCGGTGTTTCCCCCCTGCCCGGCTTCGGTTTCATCCCACCCATCACCGGAAACACAGCATGTCCACCATCACTCGGAACTTCGTAGCCGACCACGTCGCGGGGATTCCCCGATCGGGAATCCGCGACTTCTTCGACATTGTGCAGCGCATGCCGGAGGCCATCTCCCTGGGAGTTGGCGAGCCGGACTTCGTCACGCCCTGGCACATCCGGGAGGCGGCCATCTACGCCCTTGAACGGGGGCGGACCCAATACACCGCCAACCTGGGATTGCTGCGGCTGCGGGAGTCGATCGCTGCGTATGTGCACCATAAGTTCGGCGTGCGCTACGACCCGAAGACGCAGGTGCTGGTGGCGGTCGGTGTTTCGGAAGCCCTGGATCTGGCCCTGCGCGCCGTGTTGAACCCGGGCGACGAGGTCATCTACCACGAGCCCTGCTATGTGAGCTACGCACCGTCGGTGGTGATGGCCCATGCGAAGCCGGTGCCCGTCGCGTGCCGCGCGGAGGACGGGTTCGCGGTGACGGCGAAGGCGCTGGAAGCGGCCATCACACCGCGTTCGAAGGTCCTGATGCTCTCGTTCCCGACGAACCCCACGGGCGGCACGATGACGCGGGCCCAGCTGGAGGAAGTCGCGGCGGTCGTCCGGAAGCACGACCTCTTGGTGCTGACCGACGAAATCTATTCCGAACTCACCTTCGAGGGGGAACACGTCTCCATTGCCAGCCTGCCGGGGATGGCCGAGCGGACGATCTTCCTCCATGGGTTCTCGAAGGCATTCGCGATGACCGGATTCCGGATCGGGTACGCCTGCGGTCCGACCGACCTGATCGAAGCCATGATGAAGGTCCATCAATACGCCATCATGTGCGCGAGCATCATCGCGCAGGAGGCGGCGGTGGAAGCGCTCGAACACGGCGAGGCCGCCGCGGCGGAGATGCGTGAGCAGTACAAGATGCGCCGCAATTTCATCGTGAAAGCCCTCAACGACATGGGGCTTCCCTGTCATCTGCCGCGCGGGTCGTTCTATGCCTTTCCGGACATCCGCAGCACCGGGCTCACCTCGAAGGAATTCGCCGTCCGCCTCCTCCAGGAGGAGAAGGTCGCGGCGGTTCCCGGCGTGGCCTTCGGCCCCAGCGGTGAAGGGTTCCTGCGCATGTGCTTTGCCACCGCGTTTGACCGGATCCAGATCGCGATGGAGCGGACCTCGAACTTCGTCGAGCGCTGCCGGAAGGGTTGAGTCATTCCGGAACATCCGCGGGCCGGGAAGGCTGGCGATGTGTGTCCCTGTGCTGAAGCCTTCCTGAGGGCGATGAGGACATCGCCGCCCCGGATTTCGCCCCAGGATCCTGCTGGGCGCATCTTGAGACTGCCCCCGCAAGGAACGGGGTGGCGACGTCCTCGTCGCCGTTCCAAAGCCTTTCCCAAGGCGATGAGGACATCGCCGTTCCGGCATCCTGTTGGGGCCGGGTGACGCCCTTGACGGGGTTCCGAGATGAGGTCCTTGTCTGAGATGACCGCGAAGCAAGCCAACTGGACGGCAGGCAACGGATCTTGCCGAGGAGGTGGGCTGCGATGCTTCGTCGGCCTTTTCTGGCTCGCCGCATGCGCCGTGCGCCTCCACGGGCAGTCACCCGAGTTGCGCGGGTTCTGGGTGGACGCCTTCCACGCGGGTCTCCGCAATACCACCGAAGCACGGCAGGTCATCGCGGACGCACGGTCCGGCGGATTCAACGCCGTCTTCGTTCAGGTCCGGAAACGCGGGGACGCCTACTACCGCGGTGGACTCGAACCGGTGGCGACGGACGTTGCCAGCGGCTTTGATCCGCTCGCCGAACTGGTGCGGACGGGCCACGACACCAGCGGCGGGAAGGCACGGATCCAGGTCCATGCATGGATCGTGGCCTTCAATATCTGGAACCGCGAAACCGCCGTTCCTACCCAGCCGGATCATCCCTATCGGCTGCATCCGGACTGGCTCACGCGCAACCGCTCGGGCGTCACCTGGGATGGTTCCAACCACGCCTTCGATCCCGGCCATCCCGAGGTCCAGGAACACACCCATCGTGTGGCCATGGACATCCTGTCGCGTTACGACGTCGATGGACTTCATTGGGACTATATCCGGTACGCAGGCCGGGAATGGGGGTTCAACGCGGAGTCGGTCGCGCGC
This sequence comes from Limisphaerales bacterium, assembly GCA_965283655.1. Classification (GTDB taxonomy): domain Bacteria; phylum Verrucomicrobiota; class Verrucomicrobiia; order Limisphaerales; family UBA9464; genus UBA6176. Next base: position 106,476 of record CBDIPJ010000007.1, read on the forward strand.
TTCAACCGGTTGAGGAACCGCACCGGAACACCGACGAATGACGATGCCGCCTGGTTGCAGTTCCGACGCGATCAGGTGACCGGTGTGGTCCGCCGGCTTTACCTCGATGCGATGCGCGTGAAGCCGCAGGTGATTGTCTCGGCGGCCACGATTGCCTGGGCCCCCGGGATCACCGCCACGGGCCAGTTCCCCTCGTCCGCGGCCTACGGCACCGTGCTGCAGGATTGGCGCGGGTGGATGGAGGAAGGGATCCTCGATCTCAATGTTCCCATGGCCTACTTCCGACAGTCGGAGAGGGCCACGGATTGGTCCTCCTGGAGTCAGTTCGCCAAGGATCATCGGTACCGCCGTGCGGTGGCCATCGGGATGGGTTCGTACCTGAATTCGTTATCGAACGGTCTGGTCCAGGCCCGCAGTACGCGGCGGCCCACGACGCGCTCCGGTCCCGCGGACGGCATGGTCTTCTACAGCCGCGCAGCACCCGCCACAGACGCCACCACGGCGCAGTTCCTGACGGCGGTGTCCAAGCCTGGAGCACCGGACGGTGTGGCGACGCCGCTCTTTGGCGAGCTGGCCCCAGCATGGGAACCTGCGTGGAAGAAGGCGCCGACCAGAACCCACCTGCTGGCGCGGGCAATGACCTCCACGAACACGCCCATGGATGGCGCCGTGGTCGAGCTGCGTCGGTTCGGTGCGTGGAGCCAGCGGCGCACGACCACCACCGACGCCAACGGGTGGTTCGGTGCCATCGATCTCGAGCTGGGTGACTGGTACGTGCGGATCCCCCCGGCAGGTGCGACACCCGCCCAGGTGGCGCTGGCATCCGGCATGGTGGGCGGTGTGGCAACCCCGACGTTCCTGGCCGAGGCGGGCGATGCGGATGCGGATGGCGCGTCCAACTTCGAGGAAGTATTGGCCGGCACCGATCCGCGTGCCGCGGAATCCGTGCTCCGGGTCGGCGCGGTTCTTGAACCCGGCGGGGTGCGGATCACCTGCACACCACAACGCCCGGGACGCCGTTATCAACTGGAGATATCCGAGGAGCTGGGTGACGGACGGTGGACCGTGGTGGAGTCCAGCGTGGGCGCGGAAGGCGTCGTGCTCGCTTCGGACAGGCCACGTGCTTTTCTTCAAATCCGATTGGTTCCGGAATGAGCCGGTAACCTTTCAAAGACCTACGGCGTAGCAACGGGTCGTTGAAGCTGAAGACCGATTACGACACGGCATGGAAGGCAACGCTCGAAACGTTCCTTCCGGCATGCCTTGAGATCACCCATCCGCAGTTGGCCCAAGTGATCGATTGGTCCATGCCGCCTGAGTTCCTGGACACCGAATTGCAGGAGATCGTCCCCGGATCAGAAACAGGGAGGCAGCGGGTCGACAAGCTCATCAAGGTGCAACGGAAGGATGGTACGTCAGAACTGCTCCTCATTCATATCGAGGTGCAGTCACAGCGCGACGACGAACTCCCGTCCCGGATGTTTCGATACCTTTGCCGGATCCTGGATCGATTCGGGCAACTACCGGTGAGTCTGGCGATCCTGGCCGATCCCCATCCGCGATGGAATCCCGGCCCGTACGCCTACGCATTGGGTGGCATGTCGATTGTTTACCAATACGCCACCTGCAAGTTGGCGGAGCTCGACCTGACACCGTGGATCATCGCCGGCAATCCGGTGGCGCGGGTCATCGAAGCGCATCGGTTGGCCCAGGGAACAACGAGAAATCCCAAAGCTCGTCGAAGCGGGAAGCTGGGACTGGTGAGGGCGTTGTTGGAATCCGGGATGGGTGATGCGGAGATCCGCGAGGTGATGCGGCTCGTACACTGGCTGCTGGCGTTGCCGGACGAGGAGGAACTAGAATTTCGGAAAGATGTGAGGCATATGGAGGCGAGCATGCAGACCAAACGGCGAAGCAATTACGAACGGATCGTCTGGGAGGAAGGACGCGACGAAGGCCGACTCGAAGGGCGGAGCGAAGGACGATTGGAGGGCCTTGATGAGGGGCGCCATGAGGGGCGCCATGAAGGCCGCCTCATCGCGGGTAGGGAACTTCTCCTGGAGCAAATCCACGAGCGGTTTGGTGGTTGTGGCGATGCCCTTCGGCAACAGGTGCAGTCGATTCAGGATGAGACCCGGATCCGACAGCTCGCGCGGGCAATCCTGACGGTGCCCACCCTCAGTGAGTTTGAAGAGCGGCTGTCCGGGTGACGATTTTGTCGGACGCGCTCTCGTACGTTTGCGGGGCAGGAATCGGGCAGGAACGCAGGCGCGATGTTCTCGTCGCCATTCCAACACCGCATCCAGGGCGATGAAGACATCGCCGGTCCGGAGCGGGTTCCAACTTCTGAAATCAAAAAACGGTGCCGGGCCCTGTGCCCGGCACCGTCGTGGGTCTGTGTGTGTCTTTTGCTGCGTTGCATCCACCCGCCGATCAGTGGGGGAACTGCTTCGGCACGTGGAAGAGCTGGAAGAAGCAGGGCTCGGAGATGAGCCGGAGCAGATCGTCCTCGCGTCGCTTGAGGTCGGCGAAGAAGTGCGGGGTGACACCATCGGCGGGATCCAGCTTGGGCATGGCATTGCCCGTGAGGAAATCGCTGAGGCGTGCCTCTTCACCGGCGCGACGCGGGAACACGTGGGTGAACGGTGTGCCGGTTTCGCCGGCATGGCAGCCGTTGCAGGTGTTCAGGGAGAACTTGTGACGCACCGGCGTCGGGATGCTGGAAGCCGCAGGAGGTGGGCCGTCCCAGAAGAACCGATCGGTGGGCATGGGCGCGTTGCCACCGAGGAAGGGAACGCGGGGTTTGCCCGGCGTCTGCCATTCCAGCGGCACGACGTGTGTTTCGCTGAGGATGGCGGCCGCATTCATGGCCGCGTACTCGGCGATGATCGGACGGAAGTTCTGCTCAAAGTCCGGCGTCTGTTTGGCCGTGACCTGACGCAGCTGGCCGGCATCGCTGTCCGACGCGAACAACCGCCACTCACGCATGTCCCAGGGCTCGCGGAGCAGTTCGTTCACGCGGAGCTGACTGAGTGCGCTCAGGTTGGGACGGCGGCTGGGATCGGCCCCGGCGGTCGCGAACTGGTCGGTGAGCTTCTGAAGCTCGGCATTGAATGCGGGACCGAACGGGATGCGTGAGAGGTTGTACCACGCGAGACCCCAATCCTTGATCTCGCCGCAGCTGGTCTTGGGAACGCAGTACTCGAAGATCACGGTGAACTGGGCCGCGTCGCAGTTGTTCGTGTTGCCTGGATCGCCACCGCCATAACCGCCACCGGTGCCCGTGCCGCCGCCGCTGCCATTGCCCGGCGCGAAGGCATTCGGAATGAGGCCGAAGACCAAGCGCGCCTCGCCACCCACGCAGCTTGGATTGCAGGGGTCCTGCTGCGTGGTGCCGCCGTAGCCCGGGTTTCCGCGCAGGTCGACGCGGTTCACGATTGCCAGCAGCCGGAAGGGCGCGATCGCGAGATCGAGAGGCTTGTCGGGTCCGCCCGAAGCCGTCTCCCACTGGTGGATGACCTGTGCGAGGATCTCAGGATTGCGATTGGTGACGGTGTCGAAATTGATGACCTGATCCGTCTGCCACGAGCGCAGCCATCGCCGCGTGAAGTCGCCGGGTCGGATGCCGGTGACGGGTTCATTGCACATGTCGATCATCAGCCGCCCAAAGGTCCACGGCGCGAGCTTCGATCCCCGGCCCGAGCACACATCGAACGTTCGGCTCGGATCCTCCACCACGGAGAGGTCGGTGATCAGGAGACTCTTGGGCCAGATGACCGGGCGCTGGATGAAGTCATCGATGTTCGTGACCGTGCCTGGATCAATCCCGGGATGGATCACGATGTTCGTGCAGAAGATGTTGGTCCGAAGGCCGTCGAACGGCACGAGGACGATCCGCTCGACGAGGTTCGTGACTGGTCGTGGTTCGATGACCGGTTCATCCACGGTTCCCACCTGGATCTCCTTCAACTCCACGTTGGTCCTCCCTACCTGCACGATGATCACTCCGGGGACGAGCACCACGTTCGTCTCGAAGCAGGGCACCTGGATCTCGACGATGTTCGTTCGTACCACCGGCGTCGGTGGGAGGTCGGGAAACTTCGGATCCGACACGAGATTCGTGAACACGATGTTCGTCACCGCCGGACAAAGCTTCGAAAGGATGTTCGTCGAGAGGATGTTCGTCGGAACTTCCACCGGCATGAACACGACGTTTGTCACGAAGACATTCGAGAACACCGGCTTCACGATCACGTCGACGACGACGTTCGAGATCACCACCACCGGATCGAAAACGACATTCGTGAGCGTGCCGGTGAAGGGCACGAGGTTCGTGGTGCAGACTTCCTTGAGCAGCACCGGGATGTTCCCTTGTACGCCGGCCAACCGGCCCGGCCGCACCCCGCCCTGCGGCGCGATCGGCGAGGGATGCACAGGGATGGCGTCGCCACGGTTGAATGCCTCGATGTCGAACAATCCCGGCGGGCGCGCATCCACGATGCTGCGACCGTCGAACGTGCCGAACACCTTGAACTGCTGGGTGAGCTCCGTGACGAATTGATTCGCGCCTTCCAGCTCGCCCACATCAAAGGAAAGCCCGCCCGTAAACACGCCGTCGCCCGCCGTCCGGTCCCCGTCCTTTCCCTCGTCGTTCAACTGGATGACGTCGCCATCCAGCAACAGTGGGAAACTCGTGGGAGGGTTCTGCCCGGGCTCCAACCGGGCTTCCACCAGCACGTTGCCCCGTGGGTGCGTGCCTCGGCGGAGGACCGCCGACTGGATCACGAACGGACGCTTGGGGTCACCGCCAACGATGGGATGCGGTTCACCCGCGATGCCGTTGTCGAGCACCCGGAAGAAGAGGTTGCCTTCGCGGAGTGCCGGGACGCTCGCTGAACTGTTCCGGCTCTTCGGCGCAGTGACCGTTGTCCAGGGACCGTTCGGTGTCGGTGCGACCTGAAGGTCGCCTCCGGCATCCCAGTTGAAGTGGACCTGATCGCCCTCGAAGCGGGGCGGCGTGATACGCGGACCGCCCGGTTCAGGACGGGCGAGGAGAGCGGGATCCCAAGCCGCGGCGAGCGCGACGACGGCGAGGGCCCGGCAAAGGGCCTGCATGGATTTCATAGGGGGAGACGTAGGTGCGCCGGGGAACAGTGGATGTCCCGGCGGGAGACAGGGCACGCGGGGCTCAACCTTCCCGTGTGCCTGTCGCAACCCGTCCCAAGCAACTCGGATACCGTTCGCAAACCTGCAACCGGAACGGCGTGCCAGACGTTACCGTCGAGTCAGCGCAGCAGCGCCGAAGTCGGTAGCGAGGCACGCGGCATGGACGCCTTCAGCCGTTGCGCCAACCGGCTTGGATCCTCCCAGAACCCGCCCTCACACGACGGTGGTACCGACGGTTCACCTTCCGCCCCGACCGCCAGCAACCGTGCACCTGTTCCCGTTTGCACCAACAAAGCCTTCCGTCCTGGCTGCGCCTTCAGGCTGCGTACCGGTGTCGACCCCGGGATTCTCCCGACCTCCCGCCAGGTCGGAACATTCAGGAACCGCACCATCCCATCACGTCCCCCCGCCACCAGTGTCTTCCCGTCCGGCATGAACGTCAGTGCACTCATCGCGCCCGGCTGGACCGCGACCTCCACCGGACGACTCCGCTGCGGGAGATCCTGAACCGTCAGGCTGCCCGACTCGAACCCCGTCGCCGCATACCGGCCATCCAGCGAGAACGCCATGGCCGTGACCGTGCCTGTTCCGATGTGGAACTGTTCTCCGCAACCGACCTCATAGACCCCGGCGCCACCCGCCGTCGCAAAGAGGATCCAGCGTCCATCCGCAGAGATCACAAAGCTCCGGATGCTGGCTACCGGACCGGGGAGCTCCTGTCCTGTGCCGCCGTGGTAAAGTCGCAACCGCCCATCCGAACCCAGACACGCGAAGAAGCTGCCGTCCGTGGCCAACTGATCCGGAACGCCACACGGGGATGGATTGATCCTGAAGGAAGCGATGGGACGGTTCTCGTTGAGTTCCCACACTTCGAGATGGCCGTCCGAGAACCACTGCAACGCCCGTCCTGCGTTGGGCGCGAGGTGGACCGTGCGCCCGGGGACTCGGATTGGGGACGCCTGCGGATCACGGGTCGGCCAGAGCTGGCTCGACCATTCGGTCCCCGCTTGGGAAGGGATCGCCAGCCAGCGTCCGTCCGGCGAGAAGACGGGCTCGCCGGCAGCCCGTGCCGGGGAAAAGTCCCGCCAGCCCTGGGAGATGTCGGATCCCTCCCACGCCCAGCGACGCAAGGAGCCGTCGCGCGAAAGGGTCAATACTCCCTGCCCGGAAGGAAGAAAGCGGACTTGGTTCACCCGGTCTTCGTGACCTACCAACACCCCACTGACGGACCAGTTGGGTGCCGTCCGGAGGATCAGGCGGGAATCGTTCGCAGCGGATTGGACGAGACGCTCGCCCTCGGCATCCATGAACAGTCGCAGGCCGTCGGAGGCCGGCAGCCGTTCTTCGTGCTCGATCCGTTGGCGGACGCAATCCTCCACACGAAGCATCCCCGTCCCGTCCAACGTGGCTCGACGTCTGGCTCCTGCCGATCCAGCCATCGCCTTCCAATCCGATCCCGGGCTGCGCATCGGGTCCCTCAGTTCGATCAGGCCTGATTCCGACCATTGCCAGTTCGAGCCGGACACTGTTCGCCCTCGGAGGATCCCGTCCTTGCCCCACTCGATTCCAAACCGAGATGGCTGTGGGACCAAGGCGACCTCTGTCCTTTCGTCCAGCTCCCAGATCCGGACAATCGATTTGGAAACTTCCGCGCCCATCACCGCCGCAATCCGTGCACCCGCAGGGTCGATGGCAATGTCGAGTGCCTGTCCGCGGGTCAGCATCCGCAGATGCCCGGACGTTGGATGGACGCTGTACACACCGACGTCATCGGCGATCCAAACGTCCTGACGGCCGGGGGCTGTCACAATCCGTCGTCCGCGGACGGGTCCCGGGAGGCGATGCTCCGCCAGCAAGAGGCCGCCCGCTGCGGGGATGACCCGGAGATGGTTGGCCGTCACGAACAGGATCGATCGGTGATCCTCGGAAGGCGCCGCATCGAGGATCGGGTCCCGGCCATCCCAGAGCACGCGTCCGCCTGTGCCCGTGCATTGCTGGCGCAGAAGGAACCATTCGAAGCCACGGTGATCCATGCCCGGTGTTGACGGGTTCACGCCGTCGAGGAGGTTGATGGCCACGCGGGTGTCCCCTTCGGCGAGTGCCCGACCGGCCTGGTTCACATCGGCGATGTAGCGGTTGAGCTCTGTTTCCGACCGCTGTGCCTGCGCATGCAGGCGGGTTTGGTTCCGGTGGCGGTCGAAGTGAACCCATCCGAGAAGAAGCACCGAACCCAGTGCCATGGAGATCAGGGTCAGGATGGCCATCGCAGGCTCGCGACGTCCCCAATGCCAGCTGCGCCGCAGGAGGCCTGGGGCGCGGGTGTCCGTTGGTTGCCCCCGGAGCACCCGTTCCAGTTCGGTGGCGAGCAACCGGGCGGAGGCGAAGCGATGCGAAGGTTCCTTCGCCAGACACCGCAGGATGAGCTCCTCAAGATCAGCCGGGATGGATGGTTGAAGCTCGCGAGGTCGGACTGGGGGTGCGGTGAGCACCTGTTGCAGTGTGGCTGAGATCGACCCGCCGTGGAATGGGGGACGCCCCGTGACTGCGTAGTAGAGAAGGCTTCCCAGTCCGTAGATGTCGGTGCGGACTCCGACACTTCGGGCACGGCCTGACACCTGTTCCGGTGCCATGAAGCACGGGGACCCCAGGACTTCGCCTGTTTGCGTCAACTGGCCTTCCACACCCATTTGGCGGGCCAAGCCAAAGTCCGTGATCCGGGGCTCGCCGCTGGGTGCCACCAACACGTTGGACGGCTTCAGGTCGCGGTGTAGGACTCCAAGGTCGTGTGCGTACTGCACGCCCAGAGCCACCGTCCGGACCATCTGGGCGGCCTCCCGCCAAGGCAGGGGGCGCTCCCGCGCATAGGTCCCGAGATCTTGTCCCGCGACATAATCCATCGAGTAATACGGGATGTCGTCCTGCTCCCCGACCTCATGGATGGCAACGATGTTCGGGTGCTGGAGACGGCCGGCAAAGCCGGACTCCGCACGGAATCTGGCGAGACGCAATGGATCTGCCGCCAGATCCGGCGGCAGGAGCTTGATGGCCACATGCCGACCCAGGGATTTCTGGACGGCAAGCCAGACAACACCCATCCCACCGCGGGCAATCTCACGCACCAGTTCGTAGTCGCCGAGACGCTTTGGCAGCGCCGGCTCTGTGGCGCGTTGTCTTGGCGTTGCCGCGCCGCCCAGATCCAGACGCGCTGCCGCCAGCATGCAACCGGGACAGAGCTGAGTGGCACCGGGAATGGGCGAATGCTCCCAGACCCCGCCGCAGCGGAGACACCGACCTGTTCCAACCGTAGGCATTGTTGTTTGTCCAGGGTCCTCCAGGCAGGCGCGAGCCCGCCGGGATTCCCCGTTCAACGGTTGTCAGTGCGGGGTTCCGACCACGTGCTGCAGCACATGCTGCAGGTGTTCCAGCTCCGAATCGACCTCGTCGGCGTCGAGTGGGTTCTGGACTGTTGCCGCGACCGCATCCCGGATCCGCTGCCGGAATCGGGAACGGATGCGATGAACCGCGATCTTGACCGCACCTTCGGACGTTCCGACGCGGTCGGCGATTTCCTGATAGGTGCCTCCATCGGGATCCCCCACATCACCGGAAGGATCGAGTCAAACAACAGACCCTGCCCGGTGCGCTCATAGTCCCGGCGCAGTGCCGTGATGACTTCTTCGAGCAGCCGGGTTGCCCAACGACGTTCATACACCGCTTCGGGCGAGGCGCGGTCGATGGGTTCATGGACGTAGGCATCTTCCTCGGCCGAACAGTCGATGGGGACGTGGGCGAGTCCGGAACCTCGCTTGATGCGGGTGCTTCGTCGCCATTCGTTCACCATGAAGTGCTTCAGGCTGCTGAGGAGGAAGGTTCGGAACCGACCCTTCCCGCGTTCCGCGAACCCGAACCGACCTTCGGTCAGCAGGCGCTCAAAGAACGACTGGGTGAGGTCCTGCGCGTCCGGCGGCGAATGGCCGGAGCGCCGGACGTAGGCATACAGCGGTGGCCAATAGGTCTGGCACAGCCGCTCGAGCGCATGCGCTCCAGCCGGCGTGCCTTCCTGCCTGGCACACATCACGACGCTCCAGTGCGTCGTCGCGAACGGTGATGCAAGAGGAAGCATCACATCCGACAATCCTGGACTCATGGGGTATCTGACTTTTTGGGGGGTAACGGACTCCTTGGGGTGAGATCATATAGGATGGGGTCGTAGGGGTTTCCAGTGCCAGTTGTGGTTTTTTTGCCTCCCGGGAACAACCCAAGGCTGGAGGTTTCCCGGTTGAAGGCCGGGTGTCCCCACCTGGCGTTGACCTGGATCTGCCGCGGGGAACTGGTTTCTGGCACCTGGCAACTCGTGAACCACAGCTTCGTGACCTCGTTGGCTACCATCCGATCGTAGCAACCCACGTCAGGAGGTTGTGGTTCAGGGCACTGGGAACTCCCCCTGAACCCCCTGCTAGGCGAAGCGGGTTCCTCCCCCTAGACTCGCCGGGTCACATGTCTGCAAACGAAGTCACGCTCACGCCGATGATGGCGCAGTACCGGCGGATCAAGTCCGAGCTGCCCAAGGATGCGCTGCTGCTGTTCCGCCTGGGGGACTTCTACGAGATGTTCTTCGAGGATGCGCAGGCCGGGGCGCAGCTGTTGAACGTGGCGTTGACGCAGCGCAATGGCGTGCCGATGTGCGGCATCCCGTATCATGCGGCCAACGCGTACATCGGCCGGATGCTGCGGGCGGGTCGGAAGGTGGCGGTGTGCGACCAGACCGAGGAGGCGAAGCCCGGGAAACTGGTGCAGCGGGAAGTCACCTCGATCCTCTCACCGGGCACGCATTTCGACGATCGGCTGCTGAGTTCGGACCGGAACAACTTCCTCGCGGCGGTGGCGCGAAGCGGGAAGGAGATCGGGGTGGCGGTGGTGGACCTCACCACGGGGGATTTCCGTGTCACGGAATTGTCGGATCCTCGGGCACTCATTGCCGAACTGGACCGGTTGCGACCGGCCGAACTGATCCTGCCGGCGGAGGCGATGGACCTGCGTGCGCTGCTGGAAGCGGGCGTGGTGGAGGAAGGATCGACACCGGTGCCGGGTGCTCCGGGGCGGTTGTCCTCGGGTGGCATCCTGATCGGGTACGACGACTGGACCTTCCTGCCGGAGACGGCGGTCTACACCTTGCAGGAACATTTCAAGGTCGCGTCCCTCGACGGGTACGGATTGCGGGGCAAGGCGGCGGCAGTGGCGGCGGCGGGTGCGGTGGTGCATTACCTGTCGCATCATCTGCGCCGGGACCTGACGCATCTGACGCGGCTGACGACCTACATGGTGACGGACTATCTGGTGCTGGACACGACCTCCGTCCGGAACCTGGAGGTGCTGGAGCCGTTGCACGCGGATGGCAATCGGCAGACGACGTTGTTCGGCGCAATGAACCGTGCGGTGACCCCGATGGGCGCGCGTCGTTTGCGGGATTGGTTGACCCAGCCGTTGGCCTCGGAGGCGGCGATCAACGAGCGGCAGGAAGCGGTGCAGGCGTGGGTGGGCGCGGGTGGGGTTCTGGACGAATTCCGCTCGGCCATGCGGGAGATGCGGGATCTGGAGCGGACGTTGGGTCGGCTCAGCCTGTCTTCGGGCAACGGTCGGGACCTGGTGGCCTTGCGGGTGGCGTTGAAGCAGGTGCCGCGGCTTCGGGGATTGGTGGAGGAAGTCGCGGGCGCGGCGGTGGATCCGTTGGTGCAGGCGGGACAGGGGACCCTGCTGCAACGGCTGGCAGGAAGCTTGCGGGACCTGCCGGCGCTGGTGGAGTTGCTCGAACGTTCCATCGTGGATGAACCGCCACTCGCGGTGAAGGAGGGTGGCCTGATCCGCGATGGGTTCAGTGCCGAGCTCGACGAGCTCCGGAACGCGTCGAAGGGGGGCAAGGACTGGCTGGCGAAGCTCCAGCAGGATGAGTCGGCGCGGACGGGGATTCCCAACCTCAAGATCGGGTTCAACTCGGTGTTCGGGTACTATCTGGAAGTCACGAAGGCGCAGCTCTCCAAGGTGCCGCCGGAGTACATCCGCAAGCAGACGGTGGCCAGCGGCGAGCGGTTCATCACCCCGGATCTCAAGGCGATGGAGCAGAAGATCCTGGGCGCCGAGGAACGGGGGGCGAAGCTGGAGTACGAGATGTTCCAGCGGGTCCGGGAGGAAGTCCTGGCGAATCTGCCTGCCTGTCAGGACACGGCCTCGGCGGCGTCGCAACTGGATGTTCTGGCAGGATTTGCCGAGGTTGCGCGGATGCACGGCCATGTCCGACCGGAAGTTCGGGACGAAGGCGTCCTGCGTATCCGGGAGGGGCGGCACCCGGTGCTGGAACAGTCGCTGAACGGCGAACGTTTTGTCCCGAACGACACCGATCTCGATGGGGCCGCGCAGCAGATCATGCTGATCACCGGGCCGAACATGGCGGGCAAGAGCACGTACATCCGGCAGGTGGCGCTGTTGGCGTTGCTGGCGCACACAGGGGCCTTCCTCCCGGCAGCGGAGGCGCGGATCGATCTCCTCGACCGCATCTTCACCCGCATCGGGGCGGCCGACGACCTCGCGCGTGGCCAGAGTACCTTCATGGTCGAGATGAGCGAGACGGCGAACATCCTCAACAACGCCTCGCGCAAGTCGCTGGTGATCCTCGATGAGATCGGGCGCGGGACGAGCACGTTCGATGGCCTGAGCCTGGCGTGGAGCATCGTGGAGCACCTGCACAACCAGGTGGGTGCGAAGACCCTCTTCGCCACGCATTACCACGAATTGACCGAGTTGGGTGGTGGCCAGACGGGCCCGGATCCCGGCGCGGCGGTCCGACTTTCCCGCACCCGGAACTTCCATGTCGCCGTCCGTGAGTACAACGACCAGATCATCTTCCTGCGGAAGGTTGTCGCGGGCGGCACGGACAAGAGCTACGGCATCCAGGTGGCACGCCTCGCCGGGGTCCCGCGCAGCGTGATCGACCGGTCAAAGGAGATCCTCCGCGTCCTCGAAGAGGCGGAACTCAACCTCCAACAGGTTGTGGGTGCCTCCAACCCCGCCGGTCCTTCCACGACAGGTGCACCATCCCCGGCCGCCAAACCCGCGCGGAAACGATCCGACCGCGATCGGCTGCGGACGTTGGCTCCTTCGGCGCAGTTGGACCTCTTCCGTCAGGCCTGAATCCGGACAAGCAAAAGGCCCCGGTTTTCACCGGGGCCTGTCGTTGTCTTCAGGAGGGAAGGCTCAGTCCTTCTTCTTCTCGGCGGGCTTCGCCATCTTGCCGGTGTCCGAGGAAGCTCCAGAGCCAGGGCGCGTCCGGTAGTGCGATGCGTAGTACCGGTTCTGGTAGTAGTGGTAGCTGTAGTAGTAGGAGTCGCGGCCCTCGAAATCGATGTCGTTCAACACGAGACCCACGACATGGATGCCAGCGTCGGTGATGCGTTGGACGGACCGGCGGGCATGTTCGCGGCGGATCTTGTTGAACTTCGTCACGAAGATCAGGCCGTCGCACATCGCACCGACCACCAGCGGATCGGCAACGGCGGAGACGGGCGGACAGTCGAGGATGACGCGATCATAGCGGGTCGAAGCCTCCTCGAGGAACTGGAGCATGCGCTTCGAGGAGATCAGCTCGGACGGATTGCTCGGAGTGGATCCGCAGCACACGACATCCAGGTTCGGGACTTCCGTCGCATGGACGATGTCGTCGAGGGAGCCGACGCGCTCGGAGAGATAGGCGCTCAGACCGATGGGGCCCTGGATCTGGAACGCCTTGTGCACGGAAGGACGACGGAGATCCGCGTCCACCAGAAGGGTCTTCAGGCCAGTCTGGGCCGTGACGATGGCGAAGTTGGAGGCCACCAGGGATTTACCCTCGGATGGAATCGTCGAGGACACGCCGATGTTGCGGAGGCGCTCGGCATTCCGTGCGAGGGACACGGAGGCCCGGAGGGTCCGGAAACCTTCGGCAGCACCGGAGGTGGGATGCCGGTGGGCCTGCAAGTCGCGCTCGACGACGGAGGTGGACTTGATGTTCGGGATGTATCCAGGAAGGGCAGCCCGAGGTAGGTTTCGACGTCTTCCTGACTCTTGACCGAGTCGTCGAGGAAGTTGACGAAGAAGGCGAGGGCCAAGGCAAAGACAATGCCGCCCGCCAGGGAACCGACGATCACGATGGGCTTGTTGGGCTTCACCGGCTTGGCGGGGACCTCCGCCTGGTCGACGATGCGCATGTTCTGCAGGACATCCTTGGAGCTGAGGTCGTACTCCTTGGTCTTGGCGATGATGAGGTTGAACATGGCCTCGGCACGCTCCTTCTTTCGATTGAGCACGTCGTAGTTGACCTTGAGATCGTTCAACTTGGTGACTTCAGCTTCGGCTTCAGCCGCCTTCTTGCGGGAGCCTTCGAGATTGGCCTTCTCCAGATCCACACTTGCCTGCATGGAGTTGAAGGCACGGATGGCTTCGGCTGCCAGTTTCTGCCGGTCCGATGCGACTGCACTGGCTCGGGCTTGGTACTCCTGATGCTTCGGGCCGTAGCGGTTGGTGATGGAAGCAAACGCAGACATGCTGGCACCGAGAGAGGCCTTGAACTGCGAGACCAGCAGGTCCTTCGCGACCTCGGGGAAGTCGGCGATATCCTTTCCGGCGGCCTTCCAGCGCTGGGCTTCATCCGAGAGCCGGAGCAATCCCTCGCTGCGGATGCGCTGGATCTCGTAAGACTCCTTTGCCTGACGGTAGCCGCTGTAGACGACGTTGACGTCCTGATCGAGGGACACGGCCCCGTGGAGTGCCCGGTAGTCCTGAAGTGCCTGGATGGCCGCCAGCAGTTCCTTCTCCTGCGTATTCTGTTCCTGTTTCAGGAGGCGGAGACCGGAGAGGGCGCGGAAGGATTTCTGGTCCTGATTGTCCGCAAGGAAAAGGTCCAGAAGGGTGTTCGCGATGTCTCGCGCCCGAGTGGGAACGGGATGGCGCGTCCTGATTTCCACCAGACGTGTCAGGCGGATGGGGGCAATGATGATGTCCTCATTGAGCGCCTCCGCCCGATCTGTGGCTTCCTTGTAGCGCGGATCATCATCGAGCTTGAGCTTCTGGATGACCTTCTCGATCAGCGTTCGGGACTCGAGGTTCCGGTACTGGGTTTGGAGGTACTCCTGATCCTTGCTGTTGACCGCGATCGCTTCGCGAAGGCTGAGGACGCCCGCGCTTTCAGGATTGATCTCAAGTCGCGCGCTGGCCTCGTAGATCGGTGTCGCGCGGAAGGCGTAGATGAAACCTGCCGCGAGGCAGCTCACCACCACGAAGACGATCAACCAACGGCGCTCGAGCAGGACGTGCCAGTACTGACGAAACTTGCCTGCGTCATCCGTGCCGCCCTGCGGAGCGGGTCTGATGCTATTGTCCATGATTTGAAATCAGAAGATCCGTTCCCCAACCTTGATCTGGTCGCCAGGTTCAACATAGATCCGCTTTTCTGGATCCGTGTTGCTTTGGATATCGCTGTATTTGTAGGTCTTCGACGGTTGGCCCTGGCGTGTGAGCACGATGTCGTTCTTGTTCGCCTTCGGGCTCAGGTCCTTGGCCAGCGAAAGGACATCCATCAGGTCCAGTCGACGGTCCACAGGAAGCTCGATACGTCCCGGGCTGTTCACCATGCCGCTGACGTTCACGAATTGCTTCACGTATTCCTTGAAGTCGACGGTGACCTGCGGATTGACCAGATAGTCCCCCTTGAGGCCGTCACGGACCATTCTTTCGACCTCGGTTGGCGTCTTGTCGGACACCTTCAACGCTTCCAGATAGGGGTAAGTGATCATGCCATCCTCACCGACCCGACGTTCCATGGTCAGATCCACCTCACCGACGACGCGGATGAAGATGATGTCATTGGCCTGGATCTTCCGGGTGGTTGTGCTGCCTTGGGAAGGAGTGGGATCTGTCGATTGTGCAAAGGCAGCGAGCGAGAAGACCACGGAGAGGAGCGTTGCCTTGGTGAGGCGCGCAAATGGATGTGGGTTCATAGAGGTGGCCGTTCCTGGGTCAGAAGCCGATCGCGACCGAGAGCGAAACGCGGTTGTTGTGGTAGGGCACCAACTGCAGGAGGTTGCCGGCGGTGGCGCTGCGGAAAGCGATTCCAAAGTCCTCGAATTCGTAGGAGGCGACACAGGTAAGCCATGGCTGGGGTTGGTAAATCAAGGCGGCCCCAAGGACCATGGTGCTGTCGGTCCGCTCGACGTTGATTCCAGTACCGCCGCTCGTGGGAAGCGTGGTTGCCGTGAGATCATTGTGATCGTACCGCACCGTGCCCCGGACGAGCCACCGCCCGGAGGTCCCCAGCAGCTGGAAGACGGACAGGTTGACTGAGTCGGTCACGCTGATCTGGTTGGCAAACTGGGGGCTGGGAAAGGTTCGCCGATCGTAGCGGAGCAGGACGGAGGTCAGGTTGCTGAACTGGTAGGTCAGGTCGGCACCGATGGCCGGTGTATTCGCCGAGGCACTGAGCCCACCCGTGAATTCGCGTTGCTCATAACCCACCCGTACCGAGCCGGTGAGCTTGGGGGTGAAGGTTCCGCGCAAACCAAAGAAGCCGCCGTAGTACCGTGAATCCGGACCGGCAATCGCTGCGGCGTTGACACCGATGGAGGTGTTGCCAAAGAAACCCTCGGCCGTGAGCCGGAGCTTTGGCGTCCACTGATAAGACGTGCCGAGCAGACCCTCGAAGGTCTGCTGGTCGAGCAGGAAGGTGCGTCGGTCGTAGTCGATGAGGAAATGACTGCCGCGGAGGTAAAAGTCCGTCTTCTCCGTCCAATCGTAGGTGGCCGTGTAGATGTCGTTCAGCGACACACGGTCCACCAGCTGCCGGGACTGGCTGATGGCACCGCCGAGGATGCTCGACAGGAAACTGAGGTTGTCCCGGCCCTCGACCTTGATCTTTCCGCGGACAAGGCGGACGGCCATCTGGAGACGCTCCTGGCGCGTGTTGAAATCCGAGTAGTCGATCAGGAGGGTCTCATCGTGCATGTACTCCAATGAGGCCTGGTTCTCGCCATCGCGCCCCAGTTGCAGTTTCAGCCCGGGACTCACCGTGAACATGACATCCGACACGCGGTTGGCCCCGCGACTGTAGAACAGGTTGTCGGTGAACATGGTCGAGGTGTCGAACTGTGGTTGGAGGGCAAGTTCCTTCCACGAGTAGCTCAGGTATTCTCCCGGGTTCTGGGCAGCATCCATGCTCGACCCGAGGGCGAGCATGCTGACGACGCACAAGGCCCCAGAAAGCTTTCCAAAAACCTGATGTTCCATGACTCGTTCCATTGACTCTCCACCGTGCCTGCCGTTCAGCCGGATCCAAGCGGACGAAAACCCCGGAGCTCCTTGAGCCCAAGATTATCGCAACTTTTGCCGTTACCTTGGGAGATGCAGCGTCGTGCTGTAAATCACTTTCCCCGACACCTCCGTCCGGCCAAACAGCACGGAATCCGACCCTTAAACGTGGCTGTAAGCCGTTTCGCAAAAGCTCAACGCAGCAAGACCGTCGCCACTCTTGCGATTGATTCCAAGGTGCTCCGGAGCGGACTTCTCTGGACGAAACCCCGCGCGACCCGTTCGGCGCTGACCGCATCCGCGCGTCAACGGTCAGCTCAGGATGGCGCGGACCACCTCGCCATGGATGTCGGTCAGCCGGAACTGCCGGCCCTGGAACTTGAACGTCAGCCGGGTGTGGTCGATCCCCATCAGGTGGAGGAGCGTGGCGTTCAGGTCATGCACATGCACCGGGTTCTCGACGATGTTGTAGCAGTAGTCGTCGGTGGTGCCGTACGAGAACCCCGCCTTCACGCCGGCTCCGGCCATGAGGACGGTGAAGCACCGGCCGTGGTGATCGCGCCCGTGGTTGTCCTTGGTGAGGCTGCCCTGCGAATACACCGTGCGGCCGAATTCACCGCCCCAGATGACCAGCGTGTCCTCGAGCAATCCCCGCTGGCGGAGGTCCTCGATGAGGGCGGCTGACGGTCGGTCGACGTCCTGGCATTGCCCGCGAATCTGACGGGGCAGGTCGCCGTGCTGGTCCCAACCACGGTGGAACAGCTGCACGAAGCGGACCCCGCGCTCGACCATCCTTCTGGCCAGCAGGCAATTGCGCGCAAATCCACCATCCACGCCATCCTTCCGCACGCCGTAGGCGGCGAGCGTTGCCGCGGATTCACCGGAAAGGTCCGTGAGCTCCGGAACGCTTGCCTGCATCCGGTACGCCATTTCGTACTGGGCGATGCGCGCGTTGATCTCGGGATCCCCGAAGGCGTCTGCCGCCATGGAGTTGAGTTGTCCGGCCGCATCCAGCATGCGCCGCCGACCGTTGTCCTCGAGTCCCGGCGGGTTCGACAGGTACAGGACTGGATCGCCCTGGGAACGGAACCGGACGCCCTGGTGTTCGCCGGGGAGGAAACCGCTGCCCCAATAACGGGTGCTGAGGGGTTGGTCGGTCTTGTTGCCGCTGCCCTGCGAGATCATGACCACGAATCCGGGCAATTGGCGGTTCTCGCTACCGATACCGTAGGACAGCCACGACCCCAAGGCCGGGCGTCCTGCCTGTTGGTGACCGGTCTGGATGTAGGTCACCGCCGGGTCATGGTTGATGGCCTCCGTCCACATCGACCGCACCACGCACAGGTCGTCGGCGACCCGGCCCATGTTCGGGAGCAGTTCACTCAGCCACAATCCGCTGCGGCCGTGCTGCTTCCATTCGAACATCGGGGCAACGCACGGAAAGCTGGACTGGCCGCTCGTCATGCCGGTCAACCGTTGGCCCATCCGGATCGAACCCGGCAATTGCTCGCCGTGGTGCTGCTTGAGTCCCGGTTTGTAGTCGAACAGGTCGATGTGCGAGGGACCACCCGACATGAACAGCCAGATCACCCGCTTCACCTTCGGGGTGAAGTGGACCCCCGGCAGGATACCGCCGGCGGGGCTGGCGAACAGGTCGGGGTTCATCACCGAGGCCAGTGCGGTGGCCCCGATGCCGGCGCTCATCCGGCCGAAGAAGTGCCGGCGGGTGAGGAGGCGCGGGAGGTCCGATGAAGCGTTCAGTCCGTTCATGGCTCAGTTCTTGGTGATCGTTTCATCGAGGTTGAGGACGGTGGAGGCCACCACGGTCCAGGCGGCGGCTTCGACCGGATCGTCGAAGACCTGGGTGTATTCACCCACTGCCAGGACGCTCCGGGCGTTCTCGGGCTTCTGGGCAAACGCGCTCTGCTGATCGCGCTGGAGATCCACCAGGACCTTCGTTTCCGCTGCCGAGGGAGAGCGTCCCACGGCAAGCCGGAAGAGGCGTTCGACCCGGGCCTTGGGATCCTTGCGTTCGTGCAGGACCCGTGCGGCCAGCTGGCGGGCGGCCTCGACGTACGTGGGATCGTTCATGAGGGCGAGCGCCTGAAGCGGGGTGTTCGTGCGCGGGCGACGGACAGTGCAGACCTGGCGGTCGGGCGCGTCGAAGTTCGAGAGGCTCGGGTGCGGGGAGGTGCGCTTGATGAACGTGTACATCGTCCGCCGGTAGAGGTCCGCGCCACGGCTGGGCACGTATTTCTGGGCGGTGAAGGAATCGTTGTCCGAACGGGACATCAGTTCCTCCCACAATCCGGACGGCTGGTAGGGGAAGACGGCAGCGCCCCCGATGCGGGGATCCATCAATCCGCTGACGCTGAGGGCAAGGTCGCGCAGGAACTCTGCCTGCAACCGGACGCGCGGCCCGCGGGCCAGCCAGCGGTTCTCGGGATCGCGTTCGTACAGGGAACGCGGAGCGCGGCTGTCCTGACGGTAGGTGGCGCTCATGAGGACGCGTTTCTGGAAGGCCTTCACGTCCCAGCCCGTCCGGATGAATTCGGTGGCGAGCCAGTCGAGCAGTTCTGGATTCGTGGGGAGGTCACCCTGGGTGCCGAAGTTTTCGGCGGACTTGACCAGGCCGTTTCCGAAATACATCTGCCAGAAGCGGTTGATGGTGACGCGAGCGGTCAGCGGGTGCTCCTTCGAGACCAGCCACCGGGCGAGCCCCAATCGATTGGCCTGCGATCCTTCCGGCAGGCCGGGAAGCGCGGCCGGCAGGGCGCGGTCGACCTTGTCGCCCTTCTTGTCGTACTGGCCGCGAACGAGGACGTAGGTATCGCGGGGCTTGGCCATTTCGCCCATGACCATGGCGTTGGGGATGGAACGTTCGAAGTCGTCCTTGGCCTTGCGGGCGACCTTGGCCTCCTCGCGGAGGCGGCGCATCTCCGGCGAGATTTCGTCGAGGTAATGCTTACGAACTGCCGACGCCTGCTCGGCGGTGCGGGTGCTCCGATCCGCCTTCAATGCGGCCAGGACCGTCTCGGGGAGCTTGGGCTTCTTGTCAGTCGCCTCTTTTGGGGCGTCGGCTTCGGCGATGGCCTTCGCTTCCCATGCCTGCTGGTCGGCATCGAGGTTCGGCAGTTCCACCTTCAACCGTGCCTCGGCGGTCGTGACGGCCGTTTCCAGCCGGCGACGTTCGGCATCCTGCTGCGGCGAAGGCAGTTGGACGATTGGAACGGCATTGCCATTGCGTCCGTCGAGGCCGTTCTCGGGCACGCCGTTGAAGATCGCGTACAACCCGTAGTAATCCTTCATCGTGATCGGGTCGTACTTGTGGTCGTGGCATTGGGCGCAGGCGACGGTCAGGCCGAGCCACACGGTGGCGGTGGTGTTGATGCGGTCGACGATGTACGCGGTGTGGTACTCATCGGGGATCGCTCCGCCCTCGTAGGTGATCATGTGGTTCCGGTTGAACCCGCTGGCCACCTTCTGATCCAGCGTTGCCTCGGGGAGGAGGTCTCCGGCGAGCTGCTCCACCGTGAACTGGTCGTAGGGCTGGTTGTCGTTGAAGGCGCGGATCACGCCGTCCCGCCAGGCTGTCATGTCCCGTGCCGAGTCGATGTGATAGCCGTGGGTGTCCGCGTACCGTGCGGCGTCCAGCCAGTCCACGGCCATGCGTTCGCCGTATCGCGAGGACGCCAGCAGTCGGTCGACCACCCGCTCGTAGGCTTCGCCGGAACCATCCGAAAGGAAGGCGTCGATCTCCTCCGGCGTGGGCGGAAGGCCGGTCAGGTCGAGGGTGGCGCGGCGGATGAGCGTGGGCCGATCTGCTTCCGGGCGCGGTTCAAGTCCTTCCTTCTCCATGGAGGCGAGGACGAAGAGATCCAGCGGGCCCCGGGCCCAGTCCTTCTTGCGGACCTCGGGAAGCGTCGGGGCGGCCGGGGGGATGAACGCCCAGTGGGGTTCGTATTCGGCTCCTTCATCCACCCACCGCTTCAGGAGGTCGATCTGCGCCGCCGTCAGCACCCGGTCCATCTTGGGCGGGGGCATGACTTCGTCCGGGTCGGTCGTCAGGAGACGCCGGATGATCTCGGATTCGGCGGACTTGCCGGGGAGCAGGGCCGCATGGCCGGACTTACCGCCGCGCAGGGCGTCCTCCCGTTGGTCGAGCCGGAGTCCGCCCTTGCGGGTCTTGTCGTCGAAGCCATGGCAATTCAGGCAATACTCGGAGAGCAGGGGACGAATGTCGCGGTTGAAGCTGACCCGCTTCGTGTCCGCTCCGTCCACGGTCAGCACGACCGGTGCGATCAGCACGGCCAGCCAGCTCCGGAACCGCATCAAGACTCTGTTTCCCATGGTGGAGCAACACTTTGACGCCGGACGGCCGAGTGGCAACCGCGGATTGGCGAACCGGAACCGGGAACTCGCTCCACAGCCTCCGGATGTCAGCTGCTACCTCTGGAAGCGTAGCAGACGACGTGAGGAGGCTGTGGAAGAAGTCCCACGATTGAAGATTCAAGTTTGAAGCCAGGACCTCCGCCTCGTGACCTCGTCGGCTACCTCCACGACGTAGCTGCCAACGTGAGGAGGCAGTCTGGGAACTCCCCTGACGGTCACCTTGCCTGCCGTACCTCGGATCCCTAGGATCCGGGCTCATGCGACGGTTCCGCATCTCAATCCTGCTGGTGGCGTTCCTCTGGAGTTCCACGACCCACGCTGCCCTGGAGCTCGTCAACGGCATCTCCGCGGTCGTCAACGACTCGGCCGTCACCTTCATGGAGGTGCAGACCTTCTCGAAGCGCGCCCTGGAGGCGGCCGCGCGGCGTTCGCGCACGCAGGCGGACTTTGACGGGGAATCCCTCAAGATCACCAAGGCCGCGCTCGAACAGCTGATCGACCGCCGGCTGATCGTCCAGGAGTACAAGTCCACCGGGGGCGCCATCTCCGAGTCCGCCGTGGACGACATCCTCAAGAAACAGATCAAACGGGAGTTCGGTGATCCGATCACGTTCAGCAAGATGCTCCGTCAGGCCGGACGGACCTACGAATCCTACCGGAAGGAAGAGGTCGACATGCTGATCTTCGGACTGATGGTCCGGAACAAGATCTCCCAGGAAATCGTCATTTCGCCCAAGCGCATCGAGCGTCTCTACAACCAGGATCAGGAAAGGTATCGCGTCGGCGAGCGGGCCAAGTTCCGGATGATCGTGGTCGAGGCCTCGCGTCATGCCCGGGGCGAACCCCGCAAGATCGCCGAGCAGGTGCTCGTCAAGGCGCGCGCTGGCGAGGATTTCGCCAAGCTGGCGAATGAATTCTCGGACGACGCCCGCATCACCAAGGGCGGCGACCGCGGCTGGATCGAGGACAAGGAAACCAGCCTTGCCAAGGAACTGAAGG
The DNA here is from genome assembly GCA_965283655.1 of Limisphaerales bacterium. Taxonomy (GTDB): domain Bacteria; phylum Verrucomicrobiota; class Verrucomicrobiia; order Limisphaerales; family UBA9464; genus UBA6176. The sequence goes on from CBDIPJ010000007.1 coordinate 128,361, forward strand.
CTGCTGTCTTCAACCTGCAGGCAGGTCAGGTCAGCGACGTCATCGAGTTGGGCGGAACCGCCTTCCTGATCAAGGTCGAGGAACGCAAGCCGGCGCAGATCAAGCCCATCACCGAGGTCCGGATCGCCATCGAGAAGCAGCTCCGCGACCAGGAACGCGACCGCCTCCAGACCGCGTGGCTCAAGCGCCTCCGCAAGAAGGCGTTCATCGCCTACTTCTAGGCCTGCCTTCCCCCTTCCGTGACCCTTGCGCTGAGTCTTGGCGATGTGACCGGCATCGGACCCGAGGTCACGGCCCGGGCCCTGGATCGCATTTGGGATGAGACCGAGGCGGGGTTTGTGGTTTTCGGGGACCGGACCCGTTGGCGGGCGACCCTTCAACGCTTTGCCCCGCGCCTGGCGGCCTTGCCGGAGTCAACGTGGGAACCCGGGAGTCCCATTTCAGGCCGGCTTTCCTTCGCCATCGATGACCAGGACCTTCCTGAGGATCTTCCCCCGGGCGATCCGCGCGCTGGTGGGGCCGCCCTCCGCTGGGTGCGCCGCGCGGCGGAAGCCTGCGCTGCCGGTCATCTCCAGGGCCTGGTGACCGCTCCGTTGAGCAAGGAATCCGTTGTCCAAGCCGGGAATCCCGGGTTCACCGGACAGACGGAGTTCATCGCCGCCATCGCCGGGACCACGCGCTTCGCCATGATGCTTCTCGGTCAGGACGACCGAGGGCGCTGGCTGCGCGTGGCGCTGGTCACCACCCACCTTCCACTACGAGCTGTTCCGGACGCCATCCAGCCCCACGCCGTCCGCCAGGCCATCGATCTCGCGGCGGAATCCTGTCGTTGGCTCGCGTTGTCCCGTTGCCGGGTCGGGGTCTGCGGCCTCAACCCCCACGCCGGGGAGGGTGGACTGATGGGGCTCGAAGATCGCGACATCATCGCCCCGACCGTGGTCCGGGCGCAGGCGGAAGGCGTGGATGTCGTAGGACCGCTACCGGCGGACACCCTGTTTCACCGGGCGATCCAGGGGGATTTCGACGCCGTCGTCGCCCAATACCACGATCAGGGGTTGGCCCCCCTGAAGCTCGTGGCCTTCGACAACGGCGTGAACTGGACCTTGGGACTGCCCTTCGTGCGCACGTCGCCTGACCACGGGACGGCGTTCGACATTGCCGGACGCGGCATCGCCAATCCGTCGAGCATGGTGAGTGCCCTGCGTCTGGCGATCACCGTCGCCGGGCGCTATTCGCTGATGCAGTAAAGGTTTTCGTGGCCGCGCAGGAAGAGCTGCTTGCCGACGATCGCCGGTGAGGCATCGAAGGAATCCTCCAGCTTGTTGGTGGCCAGCACCTCGAACTGGTCCGCGCGCTTCAGCACCACGGTCGCCCCGTCGCGTCCCAACAGGTACACCCGGCCCGCAGCCGCGACCGGCGAAGCGTACACGCCGTTCATCCCGGGGACGCGCTGCGCGTCGATCAGCACCTGGCCCGACTTCGCATCGAAGACCGACAGCATGGCGTTGTTGCCGGAGTAGAGGTAGATCCGGTCATCGACGTACAACGGAGAGGGCACGTACGGCGTGTTCTTGGCGTGCTTCCACACCACCGCATCGCCCTCGGAAAGGTCTCCCGACCGTCCCAGCCGTATCGCCATCAATGCCGCACCCCGAAACCCGCTGGTGGCAAACAACACGCCGTTGGCCGCGACCGGCGTTGGGATGGCGTTGGCCGTCATTCCGGAACACGACCAGACCTCCGAACCGCCGGTGAGGTCGTAGGCTCGGATCTTTCCGGTGGCGTTGACGACCACCTGGGGCTTCCCGGCGACATCCACGATGAGCGGCGTGCTCCAGCCCGTGGGTTCGTCGCGCTTCTGACGCCATCGTTCGGTGCCGGTGCGGGTGTCGAAGGCCGCGATGAAATCGTCGCCCTCGTGATCCCAGTTCACCACCACGGTATTACCGTGCACGGCGGCCGAACCGCCCTCGCCGAATCCGTTGCGGGTCTGCATCTTGCCGAGATCCTTCGACCAGAGGAGCTTGCCCTTCAGGTCGAGGCAATGGAGCCCGCGGGAACCCAGGAACACGTACAGCCGTTCGCCATCGGTCACCGGTGAGAACGAAGCGAACCCATGGTCCTTGTGGTGACCTTCGTGGGGCAGGCTCTCGCGGACTACCTGACGCCACTGTTCCTTGCCCGTCGTGCGATCCAGGCTCAGCACCACCCAGCGATGCACTTCGTCGGGAGCCTCACCCCGCATGCCACCCCCGCCTCCGGGTCCACCGGGCCCGCCACCACCGGGACGACCACGGCGGGGACGTCCTTCAGGGCCACCACCGGGTGGGGGAGCGCCAGCGCCGGGCGCCGGTCCTTCCTTCGGCGGTTCCTTGGCCACCTCGGACTTCTTGCCGGTTGATTCCGCGGAGACCACGAAGACCTGGTCGCCCCAGATGATCGGCGTCGAGGTCCCGTATCCGGGGATGCGGTACTTCCACTTCACGTTCTGCGTCTCGCTCCACGTGAGGGGAGGGGTGGCATCGGCGGCGGTGCCGGTGGCCGCCGGGCCGCGCCATTGCGGCCAGTTGCCGGCGGTGGCTCCGAGGAGCGTCTGGGCGAGGAGGGTTCCGGCACCCGCGATCAGTGGAAGGGATTTCATGGCAATGGTGGACTGGCATGAACCCTGACCGGTCGATCCGACCCTTGGTTACGCGGCAGGGGCCGGCCGCGCCTTCGATGGCTTCCGGCGTCCACGCAACAGGCGCGCCAACGCCTCGCCCGGATGGCTCACCACGCTGGCGTCGACGACCAGCTGCCGGATCCGTGTCGACGGAAGCTCGAACTTGAAGTCCCGGAGCACCCGTTCGCAGACCGTCATCAAACCGCGCGCCCCGGTGTTCTCCGCCGCCGCTTGCTCGGCGATCTGCCGAAGACCGTCCGCCCTGAAACTCACCTCGATGCCATAGGCGCGGAAGGCCCGCTCGTACTGCCGCAACAGGCTGCTCTCGCTGTCCCGCATCACGTGGTAAAGGTCGTCTGCCGTCAGGCCCTTGCAGGACACACGCACCGGAAGGCGACCGATGAATTCGGGTTCAAAGCCAAACTCGATGAAGTCCTGTGTGGTCGCCTCCGCAATCAGCTGGGAGGTCGAAATGCCGTCGACCGCTGATCCCCGTCGCTTCCGGACCACTGTTTCCATGCCGGCGAAAGCCCCGCTCACGATGAACAGGATGTGTCGTGTGTTGATGGAGTTCTCGCGCGGTCGCGGTGTACCCGGCGGGGGAACTTCGTTCGGCGACATCACCGGCACGTCGGCGTCCTCCATCAGCTTCAGCAGGTTCGTCTGAACCCCGCGGCCGCTGACGTCCCGGGTTCCCGCCTCGCGCCCGGCGATCTTGTCGATCTCATCCAGATACACGATGCCCTGCGCCGCACGGTCCAGTTCGCCGTTGGCACGGCGGATCAGGTCGCGGATGAGTTCCTCGACGTCGCCACCGACATAGCCGGTTTCGGAGAACTTGGTCGCGTCCGCCTTCACGAACGGAACCCCGATCAACTCCGCCGCGGAACGGATCAGATGCGTCTTGCCGACTCCGGTCGGACCGAGGAGCAGGACGTTCTGCTTCACATAGTGCGGCGCGGTATCCCCTTCGCGGGTCAGGCGCACGTGCTGGAAGTGATCGCACAGGGCAACGCTGAGGACCTTCTTGGCCTCGTCCTGCCGGATGACGAAGCGGTCCAGGTGCTCCTTGATGTCGCGGGGGCGCAACTTGAACGCAAACGACTCCCGCGCCGGCTTGGGCTTCGACACCTTCAACAGCGGATCATTGGCCGACTGCTGCTGTGGCACGACATGAGGCTTCACTTCGGCCGTCTCTTCACGCCGTCGCTTGCCGCTGCGGGTGGTACTGCTGTCCAATCCCAGAGATACCGGTCCCATTGATCCACCCGACCCAATCCTTGAAGCCATCGTCAGGCACCGTAGCCCTGTTCCGTGGTCACCGCATCCGGCTTTTGAAGGCCTCGTGCCCCTCCCGCGGGTAGCAGACGACGTCAGGAGGCTGTGGAGGAGGAGTTCGAAGTTTGAAGATTCAAGATGGAAGCCCCGCAGCAGCGCCTCGTGACCTCGTCGACTACCCCCCGCAGGTAGCAGACGACGTCAGGAGGCTGTGGAGGAGGAGTTCGAAGTTTGAAGATTCAAGATGGAAGCCCTGCAGCAGCGCCTCGTGACCTCGTCGACTACCCCCCGCAGGTAGCAGTCGACGTCAGGAGGCTGTGGAGGAGGAGTTCGAAGTTTGAAGATTCAAGATGGAAGCCCTGCAGCAGCGCCTCGTGACCTCGTCGGCTACCTCCCGCAGGTAGCAGACGACGTCAGGAGGCTGTGGAGGAGGAGTTCGAAGTTTGAAGATTCAAGATGGAAGCCCCGCAGCAGCGCCTCGTGACCTCGTCGGCTACCTCCCGCGGGTAGCAGACGACGTCAGGAGGCTGGGTTGAATCTTGGAACTTCAAACTTGCCCCCTCACCACACCACCCTGCGCGTCATGAATCCCCTCCGGTTGCGATGGGTGGCGGGACTGGCGTCTCTCCTCGCATGCGTTGGCGTGGTCGCCGCCGCACCCATGCCGCCCATCCCACGTCCAAACATCCTCATGATCGTTTCCGACGACCACGCCTGGACCGACTACGGATTCATGGGACATCGCGAGATCCGCACGCCACACCTCGACCGGCTCGCGGCCGAGTCCCGCCGATTCACCCACGGCTACGTTCCCTCCAGTCTCTGTTGTCCCAGTCTCGCCTCCCTCCTCACCGGACGCTACCCGCACCAGCACGGCATCACTGGCAACGATCCGTCCGTCCCGAAAGCACGCATCGGGGCTCAGAAGTATCAATCGGAAGAATTCCGGATGGGACGCGCCCGCCTGAACGAACGCATGGACCGCAGTCCCACGTTGCCGCGTCTTCTGGCCTCCGCCGGGTATCGTTCCTTCCAATCGGGGAAATGGTGGCAGGGACACTTCAGCCACGGCGGGTTCACCCACGGAATGACACGCGGCGAGCAGGCCGGCGTCGGTCGGCACGGCGACGAGGGACTGCGCATCGGACGCCAAACGCTCCAACCCATCACAGACTTCCTCGACGAGGCCGGGAGCGCGGGGGTGCCGTGGTTCGTGTGGTATGCCCCGATGATGCCCCACGATCCCCACACGCCCCCCGAACGGTTCCTCGCCCGCCATCGCACGAACGCCCCCACCCTCCACATCGCGCGCTATCGGGCGATGGTGGAATGGTTCGATGAAACCTGCGGCCAACTCCTCGCCGATCTCGAACGCCGTGGCGCAGCCTCCAACACCGTCGTCGTCTACGTCACCGACAACGGATGGATCCAGTCACCCGACAACCCGCGATACGCGCCGAAGTCCAAGCAGTCCCCGTACGACGGTGGCCTGCGTACCCCGATCCTGATCCGTTGGCCCGGCCACATCGCTCCCCGTGGGATCGAGCAGCCGGTCAGTTCGATCGACGTGTTCCCGACGCTCCTCAAGCTCGCAGGCGTGGCTATCCCCAAAGGCACACCGGGCATCGATCTCCTCAACGACCGCACGGTGAAATCGCGCGACGCCGTCTTCGGCGCGTGTTTCACCCATGACATACCAGACCTCGACTTTCCCGAGCGCGGGCTGCGCTGGCGGTGGATGGTCCGCGATGGCTGGAAGCTCATCCTTCCCGATCCGGTGAACGAACCAACAGGCGCACCGGAACTCTACCGCATCCGCGACGATCCCCACGAAAGCGTGAACCTTGCCGCGGCGGAATCCCGGCGCGTGCGCCAATGGACAAAGTCCATGGATCGCTGGTGGCCCGGGCCGAAGCGATGAACCCCGGGGCTCAAGGCCCGATCTGGATCGGGGCAATCGGCTGGATCGACTGGAACTGCCTTGATCCGGCGCGCCCACCCTCATTCGCCGCGGCGGTCCGCACGAAGGTATCGACCGCCATCTTCGCGTACTTCTCCGGATACTTATACGGCTTCTCCGGAACGTAGATGATGTCGCGTGGCTCCAGCAGGACGTCGGGCGCCTGGCCCAGCATGATGGCCTGATAGTTCACCAGCGCGACGCGCGGCTCCGCGAGGGCACCACGCACGATCACGACTTCGCGCAGGAACGCTCCCGGTGCCGGTCCCAGGGATTTGGCAATCGCGGTACCCAAGGTCATCGACTCGCTGAATCCGAGCGGTCGGGGCGCGCGCACCATTCCCAGCACGTACACCTCCTGCGACAGCGCTGACGGCAGGTAGAGGAAGTCATCCGGTTGAAGGTAGATGTTCTGGCTCATGTCGCCCTTGCGCAGCAGCGACATGAAATTCACCGGCATCATCTCCCCGTTCCGGATCAGGAAGCTGTGCTCCAGGTCCGCCAGTTCCTCCGTCGTTCCCGTGAATCGCGACACGAACAAACCACCCGCCCGCGAAACCGCTTCGATCACCGTCATCGGCTCCGCCAGCGAATACACCCCCGAGTTGTTCAGCCGTCCGAGAACCCACACGCGACGGCTCTTCACGTCCTTCAACGACACCGTCACCCGAGGCTCGCGGTAATACGGGGCGAGGCGCTTCTCCAGCAGTGCCTTCGTCTCACCCACGGTGCTGCCCCAGACATCCATCCCGTCCGCGAGGTCGTAGTAGATCATCCCGTCCGGCCCGACGCCGATCGATGTCCGTGATCCCGTCTCACCGAGGATCTCCACTTCGATTCGGTCGCCGGGGCCCAACCGGAACGGATCCTTTGGCGGCATCAGCATCTCGGTGGAGACGCGGTTGGACACCGACACCATATTCGTCAAGGCAACCAGTGTTTCATACCGCGCGTCGAACTTCGGTCCGGTCACGCGGCAGGCAGCCACGACCAACATCAGCAACAGCAGATAGGGCAGCGTCTTCATGCAACCTCACTTGATCGACGGCAGGATCGGCTGGGTGATGAACGGCCCGATGTTGCCGCCCGTCCAGACGGTCACCATCGCCTGGATGAATCCGGAGGTCGCCATGTCCAGCAGCTCCTCCGCCCGCGCCCACGGCTTGCTCGCGACATACACGATGTCGCGCGGCTCCAGCTTGAAGTCCTTGGACCGCCCCGAGAGCACCGAGGCCAGGTCCACCACGAATGTCTGCGGATCCTTCAGTGATCCGCGCACGATGAGGATCTTCTGCCGATAGGCCCTCGGCGTGAATCCGCCCGCCAGCGTCACCACGCTCAACGCGGTGGCATCCGACGTCAGACCCTGCGCGCCCGGATTGCCGATCTCGCCCAGGATGTAGACCTCGTTTGCGCTCGCCGATGGGAAGTACAGGTAGTCGTCCGGTTCCAGCAGGATGTTCTGCGTCAGGTCACCCCGCAGGAACAGCCGGTCGAAATCCACCGGCACCCGTTGGCCACGCCGGATCAGGAACGATCGCGGAAGATCCGCGAGTTCGACCGTGTTCAACTGGAACAACCCGGTCTCCAATCCCGCGGCCTGCGCCACGGCCTCGATCACCGTCAACGGCCGGTCCAGCAGGTAGGTTCCCTTGTTCACCACCTTGCCGAGGATGTGGAACTTCTTCGATTTCCACGACGTCGGCACGACCATCACCCGTGGGTTGCGGTATGACTTCGAGAGCTCCTTCTCCGTCAGTTCACGCAGCTCGGGAATCGTCAGGCCCGTTGCCATCATCCCCTGTGCTTCCAGGTACGTGATGCGTCCGTCCGGTTCCACCTGGACGTCCGGTCGCGTGAGCTCGGGCTTCCCGTAGACCATGAACGTCACCACGTCCCCGGGGCCCAGCACGAGGCGTTGTTGCCATGCGGCCTTCATCCGTCGCAGGTCGCCCGAAAAGCTGCCCGGGGACATCGGCTCCGGTCCCACTGGCACGAGTACACCGATGTTTGATTTCACGCCGTTGGTCAGCGGCGCCATCACCACCGTGTTCGTGCCCGCTGGCACGTTCGTCTGCGCGCGCCCCACCCATCCCAGCCAGAACACCGACGCCAGCAGCACCGCCCAGCGCCACCCTGCCGCCTTCATGCGAGTTCCCCCCACGGCCCAACCGGCGCGTGTCGCGATTCAACAACACACCCACCATCCGCACGCCCGAATGCCGCAGTCCTTCGAAGTGGTGCTCGGTGTCCGATCCATCGGCGATCCCGGATCCCACCACCCACAACAGTTGCGGCACCAGCTCGGCCATCAACAGGGCCTCGGGTTCGGCCGACGGCGGCAATTCCACCAGCACCACGGCCTCGCGGCCCGACCACGCCATCAACGCTCCCATCCAACGGCGGCGACGTTCCACGTCCCAACGCCAGTTCTCCGGAACGCGGATCCACGCGACGTCGCCCAACCGTGCGCTGGCGCGCAACGGTTCCGTGAGGAATGCCTCCAGCTCCATCACGCTGGTCGCGTCGTCGGGGACGCGGTTTGTCACGGCCAGAACCGGAATGCCGCGCTCCGCCGCCGCGGGCGCAAAAGCCGCCAAGGTGTGCGAGCGGCCTTCCGCGGCGTTCGCGCTGCCAAAACCCAGCACCCACAACCGGCCCGGTCCCGTCACCAGCAGACCCTGCAACCGCAGCCAGGTCCGCAATGCCCAGGTGCGCAGCGTGGGGCGATCCTCCGCCTTCAGCACCGGAATCGTCCCGATGCACGGCAGCTTCGTGATGCGCACCGCGTCGGCCCTCGTCAGCAGCCGCGAATCAAACGACTCCCGCAACGCCACGAACGCCACCACCGCGAACGCCAGCAGGAATCCTCCCGCACCGGCCGCGACCATCAACCGCTTCTTGCGGTCGCTGATCTCGACGTCCCCCGCCTTCGAATCGAAGAACCGATAGTAACCGAGGTTGGAATCCTGGAAGAGCTGCGCCTCGCGTTGCCGACCGGCAATCAGCGTCCGGCTCGATGCCAGCGTGTCCAGCCGCGCCTTCAGCCGCGCGTATTCCAGTCCCTTCTCCGAAAGTCCCTTCAGCTTCTCCTGGATGTTCGTCATCACCGGCGCCAGCCGCTTGGCCTGCTCCTTCAGGATGTCCTTCTGCGCGCGCAGCCCGATCAGGTCGATGTACAGGCTCACCGCCACGCCATCCTCCGCCGAACGCGGGGGCGTGATCGTCTGGTTCGTCGTCGACGCCAGCTGCACTTCCAGTTCCGCAATGCGTGACAGCTGCTCCGCGATGCGCGGATTCGAGTCCGCGTACTTTTCCTTCAGCGCACTCATCTGGTCGCGCGCCGATTGGAGTCGTGCCGCGATCGGACTGTGCTTCGCCAGCTCGGTCTCGATCGCCGTGATCCGCAGGTCGACCGTCTGGTAATCGATCCGGGTCGTCTCCAGCTTCAGCTCGATCTCCGAAAGCTTGCCGAGGTTTGCGTCCAGTTCCTTGTCCGCGTCGAACAGCTCCTGTTCCCGTGCGTACGAAAGCAACTCCTGCCGGAACCGGATCAGGTCGGCGTCCACGCGCGTCAGTTCCGCCTTCAGGAACCGGTTCACCTCCGACGCTTCCTGCGCGGCGAGGTCCTTCGTCAGGTTCACCACCTCCCGCCCGTACACGTTCAACACGTCCACGGCGTCCGTGACGCTCGTCTCCGTCTTGTACTGCACCCGGATCAGGTCGGTGTTGCGCTCCGGCGTGATCGTCAGCCCGCCCAGCAGCGCCCGCGGCGAGAGCCTGTTCGTCAGTTGTGCCGTCACACGCTCCAGCACGGGCAGCGACTTCATCAGGCTCATCAGCGTCGGCCCGTTCAGCTGCCGCGGCTTGAACGCTTCTCCCACTTCCGACGAGCGGAACGTGTTTGGCAATTCCTGCCGCATCAGCTGCGCGGTGGACACGTACGAGTTCCGGAACTTCTTCCACCCATACGCACCGCCGGCCGCGCCCCCCAGGATTCCCGCCAACACAACCAACGGCAGGAATCGCACCAGCGCGTGCACCATCCGCCATGGATCAAAAGGAATGGGCAACCCGCCCGGAGCCGGAGGCAGCGGTGGAGCACCGGCGCCCCCGCCTGCACCGCTCCCCATGAAACCGATCGCCCCGGAGGCGTCCACCGGCGTCGTTGGTTCCACCGTCCGGGAAAGCTCCGCCGGAGCTGGAACTGGTCCCCCCGCCGATGCCGGTGCCGTCTCCCCTGTGGATCGCGCCGCCGCTTCGGCTCGTCGCCGTTGCAGGGCCGCCACGCTGAATTCCTCGTCGCTCATGCCGGTATCGCCTGATGGCGCTCCAGATCCCTCACCACCGCGCTGATCGCGTCCACGTCCACCCGTCGCGAGCCTGCCAGCCAGGCGTGTTCCAACGCCAGCTTCGCGAGCCGGTTCACCTGCCGTGGCACGCCACCGCTCGCTTCATGCAGCCGCACCGCCGCGCCTTCCGTGAACAGCCCACCGTCCAAATGCCCCGCCGTCCGCATCCGGTGCCCGAGGTAATTCGGCACGTCCCCGACGGTCATCGGACGCAGGTGGAACCGCAGGCTGATCCGCTGGTCGATCGCTGCGTCGCCCGCCACCAGCGGACGCAACTCCGGTTGACCGATCAACACGACCGTCAACAACGCCACTCCGCCCCCATTGAAGTTCGTGATCCAACGCAGCTCGTGCAGCGTCGCCGCCGGCATGTCCTGTGCCTCGTCCAGCAACAGCACCAGGTGTCGCCCCTCCGCGTGCAGCCGTCGGATCGCTCCCTCCAGCCGCTCGCATCGCTCGAACTTCGTGCCTCCCGACGGCAAGGCCGGATCCATCCGCCGCAACACCGCCGACAACAGGTCTCCGAACGAAAACCCCGAATTCTCCAACGTCACCACCCGGTACTTCCGCGGGTCCAACCGTTCGCTGAACACGGCCCGGGTCAGCGTTTTTCCACAACCGATTTCCCCGCTGAGGAGACCCAGGTTCATCGTGTTTTCCTCCACGAGGTACAGCAGTCGGTGCAACGCCTCGTCGTGCTCCCGGCTCGCGAAGAAGAAACGCGTGTCCCAGGTCCCTTCGAAGGGACGCTCCCGCAACTTCCAGTGCCCCAGGAAGTCCGTTGTGTTTGTGTCCGTTGTGGCCTCCACCCTCACGCCTTTCTCGCCGCCACCGCTTTCCGGTACACGTCGAAGACCTCTCTCGCGTTCAGATCCCAGTCAAAACGCCGCGCATTCCGGAACCCCGCCACCCGCAGGCGCTCCCGCATCGCCCCATCGGTCGCCAATTCGCGCAGAGCCCCTTCGATGTCCTCCACACGCTGCGGATCCACCGTCCGCGCCGCGTCCGCCACCACCTCCGCCAGCGACCCGCGCGTTGAACTGATCACCGGACACCCGCTCGCCATCGCTTCCACCGGCGGAAACCCGAACCCCTCGAACATGGACGGATACACGAACACGTCTGTGGCCCGGTACAACACCGGCAACGTCGCATCGTCCACGAACCCCAGAAACCGGATGTCCCCCGAGTGCGGCGACGCCTTCGCTGCTGCATGGATCGCCTCCGCCCCATGCCAGTCACTCCCGCCCAGGGCCAGCTGCCAGTTCGATCCGGTTGCCGCCTTGAATCGGCTGAATGCCTCGATCAAGCGGACGTGGTTCTTGGCCGGATGCTCCAGTCGCGACACGTACAGGAAGAACGGCCGATCCAGTCCCCAGCGCGTCGCCGCTTCCGCCTTGGCCTCCGCCGCGTTTCCCGGACGGAAACGCTCGTGGTCGATGCCGTTCCAGACCAGGTCCACGTTGCGGCGCTGAACCCCGAAGAACGTTCCCAGATCGCGCGCCGTGTTCTCGCTCACCGCGATGATCCGGTCCTGACGGTGCGCCAACCGCTTCACCACCACGCGACCGTAGATCATCCGCTTCCAGTCATACTTCCCGCGGACGTGGAACGGCGCGAGATCGTGGATCGTCGACACCAGCGCGCAGGGCTTCCGCCACAGCATCCGGCGGTAGCTCGGCACATGCAGCACATCCAGCCCCAGATCCCGAGCGATCCCGGGCAGGGTTGTCTGGTGCCACAGGATGTTCTTCACCGCCGGCCGGTGTACCTCCGCCACGGGAACGATCCGCATCACATCCGACGCGAACTCCAGCAGCGGCCGGTCCTCCTCCAGGACGAACAGATGGATCTCATGCCCCGCCGCGTGCGCCCGCATCGCCCGCAGCAGCGCGAACACATACTGCGCCACACCCGTCTTGCCGCGCTGGATCACCGAGGTGCTGAACCCGATCTTCATGCGCGCCTCCCCAGCAGGAATTCGTCGAGCTTGGTCAGCTTCAGGACGTTCAACACCGCCGGTGACGCCTTTTCATACACCAGCTCCACGTCCCGCCGTTTCGCCGCCTTCTTCAGCTTCAGCATCATTCCCACCCCCGTACTGTCCACGAACGACACCCCCGATAGATCGACCGCCAGCCGGCTCCCCGCCGCCTTTGCCTCGATCAATGGCAGCGCCGCCGCCGACACCACGTCCGCCGTCACCGCCGTGATATCCCCCTGCCACCGCAGTTCCGCCGTGTCCGGGGCCACCGTTACGGGCGCCTGCTGACGGCGTTGTTCTCCGATCGACGCCGTCGCCTCCTCCACGCTGCCCAGGACCTGGAAGAAACTCTCCAATTGCATCAACCGCAGCGAATCCCGGACCCGGCTTCCCACCGCCGCCAACCGGAACTCGCGTCCGCTCTCCCGCGCCTGCCGTCGCAGCCGCGTCAGCAGCCCGATGCCCGTGCTGTCCGCAAATTGGGTCGGTCCCAGGTCCAGAACCACGTCGCCCCCTTCCACCGCGGCAATCCACGCGTTGCGAAGCGCACCCGCCGACGCCGCATCCAGCCGTTCCGGGCCTTCCAACCGGTGCACTTTCTGCGCCGGGCGCCCTGGAGCCCTGTTCGCCGACCCCACCGGGATCACCGTCGCTTTCGCGCCCAAGGCCGTTTCCGGCCTGCGTGCCGCCCGTCGCGACCGCGAATCCCGCACCTGCCGCTGGATCGCCATGCCAAAGACCCACAGATCCTTTCCATACCGCTTCGCCAGCCGACGCGGCTCCTGCAGCATCCGGAAGATCCATTCCAAACCTGTCTTCTGCATCCACACCGGCGCCCGCTTCACCGTTCCCGCCAGGAAATCAATCGTCGCTCCCACCCCGATGCTCACCGGCACGCCCATCCGCCGGTAATGCATGTTGATCCACTTCTCCTGCTTCGGGCATCCGAACGCCACGAACAACAGGTCCGGCTTCGCCTCGCGTATCCGTGCCAGGATCCCTTCGTGATCCATCTCCAGCAACGGCTTGAACGGCGGGGAATACGCCCCCACCAGCTTCAGCCCCGGATGCTTCTTCTGCGTGTTCGCCGCTGCCGCTGCCACGCTCGCATCCGTGCCGCCCAGGAAGTACACGCGCCACCCGCGCTCCTCCGCTTCCCGCAGCAATCGCGGCACCAGGTCCGATCCTGTCACGCGTTCGGGCAACGGGTTGCCCAGCTTCCGGGATGCCCACACCAGCGGCATCCCGTCACAGAGCACGGCGTGCGCGTCGAACAGGATCCGACGCAGCTCGACGTCTTCCGACGCCTGCACCACGAAATCCACGTTTGCGGTCGCCAAATAATGCGGCAGCCCCGACGAGATCATGCGGGCGATCAACGCCACCGTCTCATCGGTCGTCAGCGGGTCAAACGGTACGCCCAGGATGGCCAGAGGAGGCCTGTCCGGAACGACCGCGGGGGAAGGGGGGTTTTGGTTCATGCGCCCTCGCTGGCCCTGTGTACCACAATCCTTCGGCGGGCATCACATTTTACTCAAATTTGGTTCTGGCGGCCGGCTGCCCCCGCACGGAACGGGGTGGCGACGTCCTCGTCGCCCCTCAAAGGCCTTTTCCGAGGCGATGAGGACCTCGCCACCCCGGAAACCATTCCCACAGCGGTACTGTCAAGATGCGCCCGAGCCCGCGGACCGCGCCTCCGACGGGAAAAATTCACCGGCCGAAACTACCTTGAATCTTGTCGCATTTCTTCCCGTCCCCCTAACCTTCGATTTCTGAGTCCTGTCATTGTATGAATCTGCAAAACGCGCTCCGCCGGGCCCGGGCCCACCGCTCCAACTCGGGCTTCACCCTGATCGAGATCCTCCTCGTCATCGTCATCATCCTTCTCCTTGCGGGCGCACTGGTCATCTTCGTGATCCCCCAGCAAAAGGGCGCTGAGAAGAACACCACCGCCCTCCTCCTCAAGAACGTCGCCGCCGCCCTCGATACCTACCGCCTCAACCTCGGTCACTACCCCACCGAACAGGAAGGCGGCCTCGATGCCCTCTCCAAGAAGCCCAGCTTCGAGAACGAGCGCATGGGCGACAAGTGGACCGGCCCCTACCTCAAGCCCGGCACCATCCTCGACGATCCCTGGGGCAACAAACTCCGCTACGAACTCGCTGACAACTCCGCCCCCGATGCCGACAAGTCCGGAGCCCTCCCCTACAAGCTCTTCTCCGTCGGTCCCGATGGCCAGCCGGACACCGCCGACGACGTCAAACTCTTCACCGAGGAGTCCGAGCGCAAGGAGTGAGCCTCCTTCCTCGGCCCCAGTTCGCATGCTCCAACGGCCCCGAGCGCTTCCGCGCCAATCCGGGGCCGCGTTCACACTGATCGAGCTCATCCTTGTGGTGGCGCTCGTTTCCCTTCTTCTGGGCGCCGTCGCCTTCAACTTCGGGGCCCTCAGCCGCGGCCAGTCCCTCGAGGAAGGCGCCTCCCAGTTCGAAGCCCTCCTCCGCCTCTCCCGCGCCAACGCCGCTGCCACCGGGCGCCCAGTCCTCCTCGCCCTCCTCGCTGCCACCAACGCCGCTTCTTCATCGGACGCAGCTTCCGGTGGTTCCCCTGCGGCCCTCTCCCTCGCCGTTCTCTCCCAGCCCGATCCCCTCCGCCAACCCGACCTCTACCGGACCCTCCCCTCCACCCAATACCTCCTCACCCAGCTCGCCGACCTCATCCGCCTGGAAATCCCCCTCCCAAAACCATCATCGGATCCGTCCGATCCGTCGGATCAGGCCACTCCCCCTCCTCCACCCCCTTCACCCCCATCCTCACCTTCAACCCGGATGGTTCCTCCGATGCCGCCGACTTCATCCTTCTTCCCCAGGACCCCGAGGACCGTCGCCGCATCCACATCCACGTCGATGCCATCACCGGCACCCTCCACCGGCGCTACCTGAGCGCCGATCCCGGCCGTCCCGACAACGAACTCCCCTCCGCCGACGAGTTCCCCGATGAAGAGCAGGCCATGGAACCCGATCCCGCCTTCATCACCGCCGATCCCAACGGGACCTCCCCCGCCACCGAGGCCGCGAAACCGTCCAAGCCCTCGCGCGCCCCATGATCCGACCTCCCACCCATCCCCGTCGCGCCGCCGGCGCGGTCCTGCTGGAGGTCCTCCTTGCGGTCGCCTTGTTCGTCGCCGCGGCTGCCATTGCCACGGCCAGCCTGAACTCCTCCCTTCGTTCCCTCGAACGTCAGCGCCTCCAGACCCACGCCATCCAGCTCGCCTCGTCCGTCCTCGCTGAAATCCAGCTCGGAATCCGATCCTCCACGGGGGGCGCTGCCGCCGCACAACCCTTCGAAACCCCGTTCCAGGACTGGACCTGGGAGATCGTTACCGATAGTGGCGCCTCCGATTTCTCTGAATCCAATCCCCTCGAACGGATCGAGGTCGTCATCCGCCACCGCACGGAACCCGTCGTCCACCGGCTCGCCCAGCGCCTCCCGCCACGCCTCTCCAGCCCCTCCGGCTCCGCCAACGCCCTCGCCGAACCCTTCTCCGGAGGATCCGGCCTGTGAACTTCATCCCCGTCCGCCGACGCAACGCCTTTACCCTGATCGAGGTCATCCTCGCCATCGGTCTCGCCACGGCCCTCCTGCTCATTGCCCTCACCTTCTATCATCAGGCCGCCAACCTCCGTACCGAGATCCTCCGCTCCTCCCAGGACCTCGCCGCCATCCGTCTGTCCCTCGACCAGATCGCCTCCGACCTCCGCTCTGCCACGCCCGTGCCGTCCGTCTCCTTCATCGGTGGGCCGACCTCCGTCGAGTTTGCCCGGGTGTCCCCGCCCAGCCCCAAGCCCCGGAGCACCAATTCCGCCTTCACTGTTCCCTCCCTCCAGCGGCTTTCCATCGCCGCCCTCGTCTCCCAGAACGGCACCAACCTCTCCGTGCGCGGCCTCACCCGCTCGGAAACCCCGCTTTTCCGCCCGCCCGCCGACGAACCCCGGCCGTCGGATCCCCTCGACCCCTTGGCGCTGTCTGCCCGGACTCCACCTGCGCCCACGTCCACCAACACGCCCCCGGAGTCCCCCTCCCGTCCGTTCACCGAGGCCGTCCATTTCCTCAACTTCCGCTACTGGAACGGCGCCTCCTGGCAGGACTCCTGGTTCGCTTCCGCCCCCCCTCCCGGCATCGAAATCACGCTGGGCGCCGACCCCATCCCCGACGACGCCACCCCGGAAACCTATCCCTACGAACGCTTTCGCCGCGTCGTCCTCATTCCCTCCGGTCGTTCTCCGGACGCAACCCTCTCCGAGACGAACGCCGAACCTGTTGGCATCCCGGATCCCACCCTGAACCCGTGAAGATCCTGTCGCTCCAACACGCCCTCCGCCAACGCCTCCACCGGCGCACCCAGCGTCGCGGCTTCGTCCTGCTCGCCGTTCTCGTCTTCGTCCTGCTCCTGTCCATGATCGTCGCCAGCCTCCTGTTCCAGACGGCCGCCGACGAATCCGCCGCCAACGCCTCCGCCGGTTCCGAACAGGCATGGTCCGCCGCCCTTTCCGGCGTTGCCGAACTCCTCCGTCTCGCTCCCCAGGCCGGCGGACCCGAACTCGACTGGCAGGACAACCCCCAGCGCCTCAAGCACCAGCTCGTCTACGAGGATGGCGCCGACCAGTGGTACTTCACCGTCTTCACCCCCGCCGCCCCCGATTCCCTCGCCGAACTGCGCTACGGCCTTGATGACGCCGCCTCCCGTATCAGCCTCCGCCAGACCACCATCGACCAGCTCGCCAAGCTCCCCCGCGTCACCGCCGACCTCGCCCGTACCCTTCGCGCCGCCACCGCCCCCACCGACTCCCCCATATCCCCCGTATCGGCTGCATCAGACGGATCAGACGGATCTGTCCGATCCGTCGGATCCACCTCCTCCGAGCCCGCCTCCCCTCCACCCCCCATCCACACCCTCGAGGACCTCCTCCAACTTCCCGGCATCACACCAGCCCTCCTCCTTGGCGAAGACCTCAACCAGAACGGCCGCCTCGAAGCCTCCGAAGACCTCAATCAGGACGGCACCCTTGACCGCGGCCTTGCGCAGTACCTCACCCTGGATTCCTTCGATCCCGACCTCACCCGTGAAGGCCGCCGCCGGACCCGCCTGAACGACCCTTCCGATCCCCTCCCGGCCATCGATCTTCCGCCGGCATTCACCAATTACCTCGAAGCCGTCCGCTCGTCCAAGACCCGCATCGAACACCCCGCCGACCTCCTCGACGCCACCTCCAAGGTCAAGGACGCCCAAGGCGCGGAAGTCGCCATCCCCTCCGGGATCTCCAAGGACGAACTGCCCCTCGTCCTCGAACACTTCACCGCCCGTTCCTCCGACAAGCCCGAACCCGGCCTCATCAACCTCAATACCGCCTCCGCGGCTGTCCTTGCCACCATCCCCGGAATCGACGAATCCCTCGCCGAATCGATCGTTTCCTCCCGCACTTCCCTCAGTCCCGACCGTCGGCGCACCACCGCATGGCTCGTCCAGGAAGGCACCGTCACACCCGAGGCCTTCAAGTCCATCGCACCCCATCTCACCGCCCGTTCCCACCAGTTCCACTGCCGCGTGGCCGGCTATGGTCTTCCCTCCGGCCGGTTCCGCGTCCTCGAGGTCCACATCGACACCTCTTCCGGCCGCCCGGAGGTCACCCACCTCCGCGATGTCACACGCCTTGGATTTCCCCTGATCCTTTCCGAATCCGGCGACCCCTCCGCGACGTCCACCCCATCCGGCGCGTCGATCCAGTACCCTCGCGCCCGCAACAGCATGCACACATCGATCCGGAGTTCGCCGCCCCTGCCGACGGGACATCGCCGTCCGTCCGCCGCCCCATGGGCGGATCCCCTGTATTTGCTCCGCTCCCACGCGCCAAACGGCTTCCGCCGCCAATCCGGTTTCCGCTACTCTTCACAGGATGTCTGACCCCGCGCTCCAGGATCCGCCGCGGCGCCGCATTCCCTTCGTCCGGGAAAAGCGCCAACGCACCCCCGCGGTCGTCACCGCCGTTGATCTCGACGGCAACATCGTCCGCCTCTGCCAGGCTACCCAACGTTCGGGTGGCGCCACCGTCACCCGCCTCTCCTCGGCCTCCCTGGACCTTCCTCCGGAGGCCAATCGCACCGACCCCGCCATCGTCGGTCCGGCCCTCTCCCGCGCCCTGGCCAAGCTGCGCATCAAGCCCGCGACCGTCGTCATGGGCATCCCGCGTGCCCAGGTCGTCCTCCGGACCCTCCTCCTCCCGCCCGTCCAGAACCCCGGCGAACTCGCCAGCCTCGTCCACTTCCAGGCCGGACGTGACCTCCCCTTCCGCGCCGAGGAAGCCGTCATCGATTTCCAGGTCCGGAGGACCATCCAGGTTCCTCAACGCGCCGCGGCTCCGGAACCCGCGGCTCCCTCAGGCACGCCTTCCGCCAGCCTCCCCGTTGCCCCCACCGGCACGCCTGCGCCCACCGCCCGCCTCGAGGTCCTCGTCGCCGTCGTCAAACGCGACACCATCGCCTTCTACCAGCAACTTGCCGAAATCGCCGGATTCAAGCTCGCCGCCCTCGGCTTCCTCCCGCACGCCCACGCCCGTTGCATCCAGGCCTGCCACGTCGCTGATACCGACAACGCCTTCGCCCTCGTCTCGCTCCGGCCCGATGAGGTCACCATCGAGGTCCTTTCCCACGACGCCCTCCTCTTTTCCCGCGCCACCCGCTTCACCTCGCCCACGCCCGAATCCGCCGAACCCGCCGATCCTGCCGCCGCGCCCCGACCGGATCCGCTCTCACTCGTCCAGCACGCCACCCGCGAAACCCTGCGGTCCCTCCACGCGTTCTCCGGTTCCGAGCCCGACACCACCATCAGCAAGCTCGTCGTCGCCGGTGCCACCGGACTCGAATCCTCCCTCTCCACCGCCCTTGCCGACCGCCTCGGCCTGCCCACCACCCATCTCGATCCCGCTGGTCCCCTCCGCATCACCGGCGAATCCGCCGCTGAAGCCCCCGGTGCCTTGGCCGCCCTCGGTCTCGCGCTGGGCCTCGCCGACCGTTCCGGCCTTCCCTTCGATTTCCTCAATCCCAAACGGCCGCCCGTCCAACGCGACACCCGCCGCCTCAAGATCCTCCTGGGAGCCACCGCGGCCATCCTCGTCCTCGTCGCCACCTTCGGCATCCGCACGACCCTCGAGCGCCGCGAAACCGACCTCTACAACCAGGCCTACGCCGAACTGATGGACGCCGAGAAGAAGCGCCCCATTTATCGCCGCGGCATCCTCCAGGGCACCACCGTCGACAACTGGATCAAGACCGGCCGCGACTGGACCGATCACTTCGCCCTCCTTTCTGCCGCCCTGCCGCCTGCCGAGGATCTCTACATCAAGAAGTTCACGGTCACCGGCCAGGGCTCCCTCCGCATCGCTGTCCAGGCCCGTTCCGGCGAGATCATCGCCCGCCTCGACAAGCAGCTCCGCGCCGCCGGCTACGACGTCAAACCCTCCGCCATCACCCCGGGTTCCGACCGTTACGGGTACGATTTCGCCTCCGTCGTCGAACTCCTGATCCCGGCCAAGCTCAAGATCGACCTCACCAAGCTCAAGGTTCCCACCCGGCCCGCCGATGACGGCTCGCTCGATCCGGAACTCATGAAGCGCGGAGGTGGCTCGTGAACCAGCGCGAAAAGGTCCTCGCTGCCACCGTCGGTGGAATCTTCCTCGTCATCGGCGGCTTCTTTGGCATCCGTTCCTTCGTCCTCAAGCCCGTCCTGGAGGTCCGCAAGAACCTCAACCTCACGCGCGAGAAGATCGCCAAGATCAAGGCCGACCAACGCGCCTTCTTCGCCGCCGAGGACAACCTCAAGGTCATCGGCACCCGCACCTTCGCGGACACCGTCGATCAGGCCGCCGCCAAGTCCGGTGAGATCCTCACCCGCACCATCGCCGACGCCCGCCTCGCCGAATCCGAGTTCACCCGCTCCTTCTTCGGACCCCGCAAGCTCCGCGGCGCCCAGGAAATCGGTTGGAACGTCCAGGGCGACGGTCCCCTCACCAACATCGTCAACCTCCTCTACCTCCTCAACGACTCCCCCTGGGTCCACCGCCTCGAAGGCCTCTCCGTCTCCGCCGGCAATCGTCCCGGCGACGTCCGCGTCTCCTTTGCCTACCTGACACTCGTCCTCGATCCTGCCCCGGACGTCACCCGCAAGGACCTCTCCGGAAAACTCACCCTCGATTCCCCGGACCGCGCCCTCCTCAACGGAATCGTCTCCCGCGACTTCTTCCGTCCTTACATCAAGCGCCCCCCTCGGCCGCCCGGCGCCCAGCCTGGCAATCGAGCCACCCCTGCCGTCGCCGGCCCGCCGCGTCCCCCCGGTCCGGAATCCTTCCGCATCGTCTCCCTCTCCGAATGGCAGGGACAACCCGAGATCCACGTCCGCGACACCGCTGGCCAACGCACCCTCCGCTTCAAGGTCGGGGACGAAATGGCCGGCGGATCCATCGTCATGGTTGATTACCGCCCGCTCCCGTCGCCCTCGCAGCCGGGGCTCCTTTCCCACAGCCGCGTCATCCTCCGCATCGGTGCCGAATACTGGGCCATCGAGCGCGGACGCAGCTTCGCCGACAAACGCAAACTGGGTCCGGCCGAACTGCCGACCTCCCTCGCACGCAACCCGTGACCCACTCCACCCCTTTCCGTTCCCGCATCATGAAGTCGACCTCACTCCTCGCCGCGCTCGCCGCCCTCGGCCTCGCCTCCCGCGCCCTCACGCTCGCCCAGACCCCCGCTGAACCGGCAAAGGCGCCAACGCCTCCCGCCCAACCCGCCCCCAACGCACCCACTGCGCCCACTGCGCCCACTGCCCCAACCGCGAGATCGTCGTCTCCGGTCAGGCCACGCCTGCGCCCCTCACCAACAATCCTTCCCGCAACATCCGGTTCCAGTTCGACGGCATCCCGTACTCCGATGTCCTCGAACGCTTCGCCCAGATGTCCGGCAAGCCGCTCCTCTCCGACACCAACATCGTCGGCAGCCTCTCCTACAACGATCCCACCTCCTACACGTTCCCCGAGGCCATCGAGACCCTCAACCTGATCCTCTCCATGAAGGGGGTCATGCTCCTCGATACCGGCACCCAGCTCCGACTGGTCCCCTTCAAGGACCTTCGTTCCCTTCCCATTCCCATCCTTCGCGGCACCGACCCCACCGGCGACGTCCGTCCCGGCGATGTCGTCTCCGTCGTCCTCGACCTCGAAGGCCTCGACGCCCGCGAAGTGGCCGAGTCGGTCACCCCGATGCTCTCCAACGCCGGCGCCGTTGCTCCCCTCGGCCGTGGCCGCCGCCTCGTCATCACCGACCGCCTCGCCAACATCCAGCGCGTCCGATCCCTCCTGGCCACCCTCGATACCCAGGAATCCGCCGAGCGCCAGATGCGTACCTACACGCTCCTCAACGCGTCCGGGGCCATCATCTCCGACCTCCTCAACCGCACGTTCGGCGTCGCCACCGCGCCCAAGCGGACCTCGTTCAATCCGAACACCAAGGGGCTCGACGTTCTCCCGCCGGATCCCAAGGACTACATCACCGCCGTCTACGACGAAGCCTCCCGCACCCTCGTCCTCTTCGGTCCCGACGAACGCCTCGCCCTCGCCGAACAGCTCATCAACAAGTTCGAGCAGAAGGACGGCGCCGCCGGCGATGTCCGCATCTATTACCCGCAGACCGTCAAACCCGAGGAACTGGCCAACATCATCCGCCAGGCCATTCCCGCCGTCGCCGGCCCCAACGAAACCGCCGCCAACGCCGCCACCAAGGCCCGCGTCATCCCTGACGCCCAGCAGAACCGCCTCATCGTTGCTGCCCCCATTCCCGGTCAGCTCGAACAGATCGAGCAACTGATTGCCCGCGTCGACAAGGGCGCCATCCAGGGCGGTCCGTCCACCGGGAACGCCTTCTCCAACGCCGGGACCCCCAACAAGTCCGGTTCCGTCCAACTCACCCGCATCTTCCGTCCGCGCTCCGGCGAGGTCACCAACGTCGCCTCCATCCTCACCCAGGCGCTCACCCGACGCGCCCCCAACGGCTCGCCCTCCACCACCGCCTCCATCTCCGTCGACGGCGCCTCCCAGTCGGTCGTGGTCTCCGGCACCATGAACGATGTCCAGATCGCCGCCGACATCGTCTCCCAGCTCGAAACCGGATCCACCCAGCCCGTCGCGCTCCAGACCCGCTTCATCGAGGTCGGTTCCCCCGAGGAAGCCAAGCGTCTCCTCCCGCTCGTCGAACAACTCTACCGCGCCCAGACCACCACCGGCACGTCCTCCACCGCGGCCCACGCCCGCATCATCACCGATCCGGACTCCGGCCGCCTCATCGTCACCGCTTCCGAGGAACACCTCACCCGCATCGAGGGACTCGTCCGCCAGCTCCGCGCCGAGAAGTCCGACCCCCAGCCCCGCAAGCTCAAGGTTGTCACCCTCGCCAACATCCGGCCCGACGCCGCCCTCCCGTCCATCCAGTCCCTCCTCAATGAGCGCCTGAGCGACCGCCGCTTCAATTCGATCCCCAAACCGTCCCTCGTCGCGGACGCCCCCAACAACCGTCTCCTCATCACCGCCACCGAGGACCAGCTCCGCGAGATCGAACAGATCGTCGCCATCGTCGACACCGCCCCGGAGGCCAACCGCCGCGACCTGACGATCATTCCTCTCTCCACCAAGCCCGCCTCCGAGGTCATCCCTCTCGTCAACCAACTCCTCGGCCAGCTCCGCACCCCGAACACCGAGGCCCCCACGCTGATCCCTGATCCCACCGGAAAGCAGATCCTCGCCCTCGCCGGCACCAACGAAATCGAACGGATCCGCAGCCTCGTCCGCCAGTTCGACACCTCCCCGGCCGCCGCGGCTCCCCGCTCCTTCAAGGCCGTCGAACTCGGCTCCCGCCAGGCCGCTGAAATCGCGCCCCTCGTCCAGCAGCTCTACGCCGAACAGATCAAGGGCCTCCCCGAACCCGCCGGCGGACCCGCCACCGTCTTCGCGGAAACGAAGCTCAACCGCCTCATGGTCTCCGGTTCCGACAAGGAGATCGCCCGCGTCGAAACCATCATCCGCCAGCTCGACCCCAACGACCGCAAGGCCTCCAAGGAGGAAACCCGCGTCTTCCGGCTCCGCACCGCTTCCGCTACCGAGCTCGCCTCCCTCATCGAGAAGTCCGTCAACGCCCAGGGCCAGCTTGTCCGCGTCATCCTCGACACCCGCTCCAACTCCCTCGTCGTCTCCGGTGACAAGGCCGCCGTCGACCAAGCCGGCCAGATCATCCAGCAGCTCGACACCCGCAACGACGCCGGCCCCCGCGAGTTCCGCATCCTCGACCTCAAGTCCTCCGACGCCTCCTCCGTCACGCCCACACTCACCACCCTCTTCACCGAACTCCTCCGCGACCAGCACGGCCCCGAGTTCGTCTCCACCACCAAGATCACTGCCGACCCCGCCGGCAACCGCATCCTCGTCACCGGCCCCCGCGAGGAGATCGAACAGGTCGCCTCCCTCCTCACCCGCCTCGACAACGCTCCGCAGCAGGCCCCCGGCGCCCGCGTCTTCAAGCTCAACCAGTCCGACGCGGTCATGATGGCGCCCATCGTCTCCTCCGCGATGATGCGCTACGACGCTCGCGGCAACCCCATCCGCCGCGTCACCGTCACCCCCGACGACAAATCCAATTCCCTCGTCGTCTCCGGCACCCGCGCTGACCTCCAGGACGCCGAATCCGTCATCGAGAAACTCGACAACGATTCCGGCGGCTCCACCGCCACCGCCGGCTCCCGCGAACGCATCCTCCGCATCTTCGACATCAAGGGCGACCCCGACACCATCGCCACCCTGGCCAACAAGGTCTTCACCTCCCAGAACCCCCGCGCCACCGTCAACCCGGTCTCCCTCACCCCGGAGCCCGCCTCCAAGCGCATCATCGCCACCGCCCCGGCCAACCTCATGGCCCAGATCGAGCAGGTCATCACCTCCCTCGACACCAAGCCCGAACAGGGCAACCGCGAGCTCCACCCCATCGACCTCAAGAACGTCACCGCCGCCGAGATCCTTCCCCGCGTCCAGTCCATCTACTCCGAGCAGGCCGCCGGCAAGACCCTCAAGCCTGCCACCCTCTACCCCGATCCCACCGGCGCCCGCCTCCTCGTCCAGGGCACGCCCGAACAGGCCTCCTCCATCAAGCAGATCGTCGAGACCCTCGCCTCCCCCGTTCGGCCCGCCCGCGAAACCCGCGTCTTCGATCTCGGCCGCGTCTCCGAGGCCAACCGCATCCTCCCGCTCGCCCAGCAACTCTACCGCGACCAGCTCAACGGCAATCCCGACCTCGGCACCGCCGATGCCCAGTTCATCACCGACTCCCGCACCGGCCGCATCATCGTCTCCGCCCGCACGGACCAGATGACCAACATCGCCGCGGTCATCGAACGTCTCCAGGGCAACGTCGGCACTGCCGCCCCCACCCGCGAAACCCGCACCGTCGATGTCGGCTCCGTCTCCGATGCCCAACGCCTCGCGCCCCTCGTCCAACAGCTCTATCAGGACCAGTGGAAGGAACGCTCCGAATCCGATCCCGCCGATGCCCAGGTCCTCCCCGATCCCCGCTCCGGCCGCCTGATCCTCACCGGGAAGCCCGATCACCTGAAACAGATCGAGGCCATCCTCCAGCAGGTCGGCACCTCCAAGTCCACTAGCTCCTCCTCGGCCCGCGAGACCCGCATCATCGACCTCACCACCGCCTCCGCCGCCGAACTCGCTTCCACCGTCCGCACCCTTTACCTCGAACAGGCCAAGTCCCGCTTCGGCACTGCCACCCCCGATACCCTCATCACCCCCGACGCCGGCGCCAACCGCCTCATCCTCGTCGGCGAAACCAACGAGCTCTCCTCCATCGAGGACATCGTCCGCAAGCTCGACAAGGTCTCCAACCAGTCCGCCTCCACCCGCGTCTTCAAGATCAAGTCGGCCGAACCCTCCAAGGTCGCCGAGATCCTCTCCACCGCCCTCGTCCGCTACGACGCCTACGGTCGCCCGCAGAAGCGCACCACCGTCTCCGTCGACGCCAAGACCCGCACCCTCATCGTCACCGGCGATCCCAAGGAACTCCAGGGCGTCTCCCTCATCATCGAGCAGCTCGACCAGTCCCTCGGCACTTCCTCCGACCGCCGCATGAAGGTCGTCACCCTCACCCAGGGCCGCGCCTCCACCCTCTCCCCCAAGGTCCGCCAGATCTTCGCCGACCGCATCAAGTCCCAGCCCGATCTCGGCACCGACGAGATCCTCATCATCGAGGATTCCGAATCCAACCAGCTCATCCTTGCCGGATCCGAGCCCCAGATCGCCGCCGTCGAACAGATCGTCAACGACCTCCAGTCCGCCCAGACCGCCCGCTCCGCCCGCGAGACCCGCATCCTCGAGTTCTCCTCCGCCGAGGAACTCTCCCGCCTCCAGCCCCTCGTCCAGCAGCTCTACCAGGACCGCTCCAAGAACAACCCGTCCGATCCCGCCGACGCCGTCTTCGTTCCCGATACGCGCAACGCCCGCCTCATCATCACCGGCCGCACCAACCACCTCGCCGAGATCGATTCCATCCTGACCCAGCTCCGCGGCAACAACGCCACCGCCCAACCCCGCGAGACCGTCATCCTCGACCTCACCACCGCCAACGCCGCCGAACTCGCCACCACCGTCCGCACCCTCTACCAGGAGCAGGCCCGCAACCGCCCCGGCGCTCCCGCCGCCGACACCCTCATCCTTCCGGACTCCGGCGCGAACCGCCTCATCATCACCGCCGCCACCAACGAACTCGCCATC
This sequence comes from Limisphaerales bacterium, assembly GCA_965283655.1. GTDB lineage: Bacteria > Verrucomicrobiota > Verrucomicrobiia > Limisphaerales > UBA9464 > UBA6176. The sequence continues at coordinate 154,462 of CBDIPJ010000007.1, forward strand.
GTCGAGGACCTCGTCCGCAAGCTCGACAAGGTCGGCAACCAGTCTGCCTCCACCCGCGTCTTCAAGATCAAGTCCGCCGAACCCGCCAAGGTCGCTGAGATCCTTTCCACCACCCTCGTCCGCTTCGACGCCTACGGCCGCGCCCAGAAACGTGTCGCCGTCTCCGTCGACGCCAAGACCCGCACCCTCATCGTCACCGGCGACCCCAAGGAACTCCAGGGCGTCTCCTCCATTATCGACCAGCTCGACCAGGGCCTCGGCTCCCAGTCCGAGCGCCGCATGAAGGTCATGACCCTCACCCAGGGCCGCGCCTCCACCATCATCCCCCGCGTCCGCCAGCTCTACTCCGATCGCGTCCAGGCCCAGCCCGAACTCGGCACCGCCGAACTCCTCATCCTCGACGACCCCGACTCCAACCAGCTCATCCTCGCCGGCTCCGACGAACAGCTCACCGTCGTCGAGAAGATCGTCTCCGAACTCCAGGCCGCCCAGGGCGCCACCGCCGCCCGCGAGACCCGCTTCATCGAGCTCGGCTCCGTGGAGGAACTCACCCGCCTCCAGCCTCTCGTCCAGCAGCTCTACCAGGTCCGGTCCACCAACAATCCCACGGACCGCCCCGATGCCGTCTTCGTTCCCGACGTGAAGAACGCGCGCCTGATCGTCACCGCCCGTACCAACCACCTCGTCGAGATCGAACGGATCATCACCCAGCTCCGCGGCAACGACTCCGCCCTCCAGCCCCGCGAGACCCGCGTCATCGACCTCTCCACGGCCAACGCCGCCGAACTCGCGACCACCGTCCGCACCCTCTACACCGAGCAGGCCAAGACCCGTCCCGGCGCTCCCGCCGCCGACACCCTCATCCTCCCCGACACCGGCGCCAACCGCCTCATCGTCACCGCCGCCACCAACGAGCTCGCCCTCGTCGAGGACATCATCCGCAAGCTCGACAAGGTCTCTGCACAGTCCGCTTCCACACGCATCGTCAAACTCAAGTCCGCCGATCCCGACAAGGTCGCCGAGATCCTCTCCACCGCCCTCGTCCGCTACGACGCCTTCGGTCGCCCGCAGAAGCGCGTCACCGTCACCGTCGATTCCAAGACGCGCACCCTGATCACCACTGGCGATCCCAAGGAACTGCAGGCCGCCACCGCGATCATCGAGCAGCTCGACCAGTCCCTCGGCAACAACGCCACCCGCTCCATGCGCGTCCTGCCGCTCCGCGAACGCCGCGCCTCCGAACTCGGGCCCCGCGTGAAGCAGCTCTTCCAGGACCAGGCCCGTTCCAACCCCGAGCTCGGCAACGGCGAAGCCCTCATCCTCGACGACAGCGCTTCCAACCAACTCGTCATCGCCGGCACCGAATCCCAGCTCAACGCCATCACCCTCATCGTCGAGAACCTCGAGATTCCCGACGCCGCCGCGGGCTCCCTCGTCCAGTCCGTCCGCCTCACCAAGGGCCGCGCCGAGGAGATCGCCTCCGCCGTCAACCGTGTCATCACCAATCGCCCCAACTACAACCCCGCCTCCCGCGTCTCCATCACCCCGGTCCTCGGAGCGAACTCCATCCTCCTCAACGGCCCCACCAACGCCGTGCAGGAAGTCCTCCGCATCGTCCGCGAACTCGATGCCGAAGGCTCCTCCACCGAGATCGAGGTCCGCGTCTACAAGCTCGAGAACGGCAGCGCCAAGGAGGTCTCCGCCATCATCCAGCAACTCCTCCAGACTGTCTCCCGCCGACGCTTCTTCCGCGCCGGCGGTGGCGGTGGTGGCGACTTCGCCGGCGGCGGGGAAGGCGGCGGCAACCGCGGTGGAGCCTCCGTCACCATCGACGACCGCTCCAATTCCCTCATCATCACCGGCACCGCCGACCATTTCACCGTCGTCGAGAAGATCCTTCCCACCCTCGACAAGGCCCCCGAACGCGCCGACCGCGATGTCGAATTCATCTGGCTCAAGAAGGCCCGCGCCTTCGACGTCGCCGACCAGATCGACTCCCTCTTCCTCGATCGCACCCGCAAGGATCGGCCCGTTGTCGAACCCGACCTCACCAACAACTCGCTCACCATCATCGGCCGCAAGTCCGACCTCTCCCAGATCCAGGATCTCGTCTCCCGCCTCGACGAGCAGGGCAAGGAATCCTCCTACCAGGTCCGCCTTCGCGCCCTCGACCGCGTCGCCGCCGAACAGATGGCCCGACTCCTCGAGAACATCTATCCCCAGACCGCCCGCACCCCGCTCAAGATCGTCGAGAAGATCACGCCGCCCGAACCCGGCGCGACCAACAACCCCACCGACGTCGCCGTCGCCATCGACCGCGAGGCCAACGCCCTCATCCTCGCCGGTCCCGTCACCGACCTCGACCAGGTCGAACGCCTGATCTCCGATCTCTCCTTCAACTTCTACGGCAACGAAGCCGAGTTCCGCATCTTCCCCCTCAAGGACGCCGACCCCGTTCTTGTCGCACGCACCCTGTCCGAGGTCCTCAAGCAGGAGCCCGTGCAGCTTCCGCCCCAGCAGCCCGGGCAACCTCCGCGCGTGGTCAACCAGCAGCCCAAGATCACCGTCGTCGCCGAACCCCGTACCCGCTCCGTCGTTGTCCGCGCCCGCCCCACCGATTTCGCCCTTCTGGAATCCCTCATCAAGCAGCTCGACGCCGCCGGCGAAACCGCACAGGTATCCTTCAAGGTCTTCCCCCTCCAGCACGCCCAGCCCGAGAAGGCCCTGCCGCTCATCCAGCAGATGGTCGCCCAGCTCAACGTGACCCGACCCGGCGATCCCGTCACCGTCACCGTCTCTCCCCGCGACCGCGGCCTGCTCATCGTCGCTCGCGAAGGCGTCATCGCCCAGGTCGGCAAGATGATCGAATCCATCGACCAACCTGCGAAGAGCATCGAGGCCGACGTCCGCATCTTCCCCCTCAAGCGCGCCTCCGCCGCCCAGCTCGCCGTCGCACTCCAGAATCTCCTCAAGCCCGGTCCCCAGGGCGAATCCACCCCCGAGGCCCGCGAACTCCAGGAACAGATCCGCCGCCTCAACGTCCGCACCTCCGACGACAAACCCGTCACCCTCGATCTCACCCAGCCCATCCGCATCAGCCCGGATCCCGCCGGCGCCGGCGGCAACCGCCTCATGGTGACGTCCACCCCGGACAACCTCACCGCCCTCGCCGCCATCATCGACGTCCTCGACACGCCCGCCATCGTCGACGGTGTCCGCGTGCGCTTCGTTCGTCTCGTCCACGCCGACGCCACCACCGTCTCCCAGACGCTCACCACGATCTTCACCCAGGGCGTGCGTCTCGCCACCGGCCCCGGCGGAACCACCGGCGCTGAGCCCCAGTCCGACCAGGGCAAGGCCCTCGTCCACCCCCTCAACGTCGCCACCGATCCCCGCTCGAACACCCTCGTCCTCGCTGGCCAGCCCGAGACCATTGATCTCGCGATGAAGGTCATCGCCGACCTCGACCAACCCCTCGAACGCTTCGTCACGGACGTCCGCCTCTTCCGCCTCAAGCACGCCTCGGCCCTGCGCCTCGTCCCGCTCCTCCAGTCTGTTTTCACCGAGGGCCCCAGCGTTCCCGGCACCGAGGGTCTCGCCACCCAGATCACCCGCCTGCGTACCCTCCGCGAGGGCGGCGATCCCTCGAAGACCAGCGAGACCGCCAAGGCGCGTGCCGCCCTCACCCTGCAGGCCGACAGCCTCTCCAACATCCTCATCGTGGCGGCCCGCACCGACATGCTGCCCCTGATCGAGGAGGTCATCAGCCAGCTCGACATCCCCGCCGCCTCCGGCCTCGAAAGCGTCCGCGTCTACCCGCTCGTCAACGCCGACCCCAGCGCCGTCCAGAAGATCCTCAACGACCTCTTCAATGGCCAACGCGGCCAGAACACACGTCCCGAGGATCGCCCCATCATCACCGTCGATGCCCGTTCGTCATCGCTCATCGTCGCCGGCAACTCCCACGCCTTCGGCATCCTCGAAGGTCTTGTCCAGAAGCTCGACCAGAAGCTTCCGTTCGACCTTCGCGAGATCCGCCTCATCCCCCTCGAGCACGCCGACGCCTCCGTCGTCTCCGCCACCCTCCAGCGCCTGATGGACGCCCGCGTCACCCAGCGCGCCACCCTCAACGCCGGGGCCGCCGATGTCCTCAAGGTCATCATCATCGCTGACACCCGCTCCAACGCCCTCCTCGTCGGTGGCGGCAAGGAAGGCTTCGACCTCGTCGAATCCCTCGCCAAGCAACTCGACTCCGCCAGCCCCGCGCTTTCCGGTCGCATCCGCATCATCCCCGTGGTCCATGCCGACGCCCGCGTCCTGGCCACGACCCTCTCCGGCCTCTTCGAGCAGCGCTACGCCGCCGCGACCTCGGCCGACATCAAGCGCCAGAAGCCCATCATCATCCCTGATACCCGCGCGAACGCCCTCCTCGTCGCCGCGTCCCAGGATGACAACAAGACCCTGGACGAACTCCTCGCCAAGCTCGACGCCAAGCTCGAGAACCCGGCCCTCACCCTCACGGTCATTCCGCTCAAGAACAACGACTCCGGCCGCGTCGCTCCGCTCCTCGAAGGCATCTTCGCCGCCCGCATGCGCGCCATGACCTTGCCCGGTCAGCAGCCCCTGCCGTCCCAGCAGATCGAGGTCCAGCCGGATCCCCTCAACAACGCCCTGATCATCTCCGCCTCGAAGGAGAACCTCGAACTGATCCAGGGCCTCGTCACCCAGATCGACGCCCAGCCCACCATTCCCGGCGGCGTCTTCGAGATGTTCACCCTCCAGTACGCCGACGCCCAACGCGTCGCTACCATCATCCGGTCCCTCGTCGACCAGGGCCTCTATCGCCCGGGCATGCCCACCACCGCCCCCCGCGGTCGCAACGCCGCCGAGAACATCCTCTCCGTCTCCGTCGATCCCCGCTCCAACACGCTCATCGTCTCGGCCTCGCCCGAGAACCTCAACATCGTCAAGGGCGTCATCCAGAAGATCGACACCAAGGACCTCGCGGCCACCGCCGACGTGAAGCTGTACCAGCTCCGTCACGCCCGCGCCTCCTCCCTCGCCACCATCCTCGAACAGTTCTTCCGCTCGAAGCGCACCGCCGACGCCATCGCCGTCAACGCGAACGAGCGTTCCCTCCCCGTCGCCGTCATCCCCGATGACCGCGTCAACTCCATCCTCGTCACCGGCGGCAAGGAAGCCTTCGACCTCGTCGATCGTCTCCTTCCCCAGCTCGACGGCGAAGGCACGTTCTCCCGTCTGAACTTCCGGGTCTTCCCGCTCCAGAAGGCCACCGCCACCAAGCTCCAGTCCGTCCTCCAGTCCATCGTCGCCAACCGCCCCCCGAAGGTGAAGGGCGAGCCCATCGATCCCATCACGATCGTCGCGGATTCCTGGGTCAACGCCCTCCTCGTCGGGGCCACCGTCGATGATCTCGACATGGTCGCCTCGCTGATCCAGCAGCTGGATGCCGAGCCCACCGAGACCGGTCTCGCCATCCACGTCTTCCCCCTTTCCAAGGCCGACGCCCGTCGCGTCGCCACCACCGTCCAGGGACTCTTCCGCGAGACCACGCCCAACCAGATCCTCCCGGTCACGGTCAACGCCGACGAACGCATCAACGCCCTCGTCGTCTCCTGCGGCGAGGTCGACGCCCGCCGCATCGGCGAACTCGTCAAGCAGCTCGACACCGACCAGGTCGCCCGCGTCGCTGAGATCCGTGTGTTCCCCCTCGAACACGCCCGTGCCGAGACGCTCTCCACCATCCTGACCTCGGCGCTCAACACCAAGCCCACCCCGCTCACCGAGCAGAACCCCAACGCCCAGTCCCTCCTCCAGTTCATCACGCGCACCGAGGAAGGCCAGGAGCTCGTCACCGCCGCCCTCAAGGAGGCTGTCCTCATCACCCCGGACATCCGCATGAACTCCCTCATCGTGTCCGGCCCCATCGAGTACATGGGCCTCCTCGAACAGATCATCAAGCGTCTCGACGCCTCCTCCCCACAGCAGGCCAAGATCCGCGTCTTCTCCCTCCAGAACGCCGACGCCCGCCAGATGGCGGACCTGCTCACGCAGCTCTTCCGCATGACCACCGCCCCGGGCAACGGCACCCAGCGCTCGGTCCAATACACCCTCGTCCGCGCCACCGATGGACCCAATGGGGCCGGCGAGGAATCCGTCGCCTCCGTCACCCTCGGCACCGCTGAACAGAACGCCCTCACCGTCACCGTCGATCCGCGCACCAACTCGCTCCTCATCGGCGGCACCGACCACTACGTCGCCCTCGTCTCCCAGATCATCGAGTCGCTCGACTCCAGCCCGGCCGCGGAACGGACCTCCGAAGTCATCCGCCTCCGCAACTCCCAGGCGCCCGAGGTTGCCACCGCCATCCGCAACTTCCTCGACCAGGAACGCCAGCGCCTCGTCCAGGTCCTCGGCGCCGACGCCATCGGCACCGCCCAGCGCATGCTCGAACGCGAGGTCGCCGTCGTCGCCGAACAGACCTCCAACACGCTCCTCGTCTCCGCCAATCGCCGATACTTCGAGCAGGTCCGCTCCATCATCGAGGAACTCGACACCGCCCAGCCCCAGGTCCTCATCCAGGTCCTCCTCGCCGAAATCACCCTCGATTCCCTTGGTGAACTCGGCATCGAATGGAACCACGGCGGCTCCAAGGGCGATGTGAATTACGGCGTCGGCACCGACTTCGGCGTCGCCAACCAGCTCAAGACCCTCGGTGGATATTCCACCGCCGTCTCCGGCACCGACTTCAACTTCCTGCTCCGTGCCCTCCGCACCGATGGACGCCTTGAGGTCCTCTCCCGTCCGCAGATCGTCACCGCCGACAACAAGCCGGCCACGATCAACATCGGCTCGCGCATCCCGCTCATCACCGATTCCCGCGTCACCCCGCAGGGCGACACCATCAACTCCTTCCGTTACGAGGACGTCGGCGTGAACCTCACCGTCACGCCCAAGATTTCGCCGGACGGCTTCGTGAAGATGGAACTCGGAACGACCAACTCCGCGCTCTCCTCGTCCACGGTGGAGATCAACTCCTCCGCCACTGTTCCCATCATCAACCAGCGCCGCGCGAACACCACCGTGTCGGTCCAGTCCGGCCAGACGATCATCATCGGTGGACTGATCTCCACCACCGACGACAAGCGCGTGAAGAAGATGCCGGTCCTGGGAGACATCCCGTACGTCGGCGCGCTCTTTCGCTCCACCAAGTCCACCCGTGAGCGCAAGGAACTGCTCATCTTCCTGACCCCGCTCGTCCTCGCCAACAACCAGGAGAAGGTTCCCCTCGAGGATCCCCAGCGCATCACCCAGGAGATCATCCGCAGCTCCCGCTTCCACAAGGAGATCAAGCGCGACGAACTCCAGCGCGCGATCGTCGACCCCATCCTCCCCCCGGAGCCGCCCCCCGCCGCCCCCGACAACAAGCGCCGGAAAACCCCGCGCTCCTGAGCAGGCCGGGCGGCCCGCCGGCCGCCCGTTTGCCAGCCGCCGGTCCCCCGCCTACGGTGCCGCCCATCGCGGCATCCTTTGGGAGGATCCGTCGGATCGGACTGATCAGACTGATCAGACTGATCCCCTTCAAAACTTCAAACTCCGTATCCCACCCGCGGGATTGCGCCCAGCCCCTTCATCAGGGACGTTGTTCCCGCAATGGCGAGACTCCAGGTCCTGCATCGGACGCGATACGGCTACTCCGCACCGGTGCGGGAGAGCTTCAACGAGGTCCGGTTGCGTCCGGTTTCCAACGAGCATCAATGGTGTGATTCCTTCGTCCTGAAGGTCCTTCCCGCCGTGCACCTGCGTCATTACGAGGACTTCTACGCGAACTGCGTCCATCACTTCGAGATTCCCCAACCGCACGACAGCCTGCTCGTCGAGGCCCAGAGCCTGGTCACCACCAACCGCAGCAACTGGCTCGACCTCGACGCCCGGCCCTTCCCTCTGGCCCGCATCCACGAGTGCGTCCGCCTCGAACGCTGCTTCGACTACCTCCAGTCCAGCGAGTACATCGGCCTCGATGCCGACGCGTGGAAGCTCGCCCTCGACGCCGCCGAGGGGCAGACCGACGCGTGGCAGGTCGCGCAGGCCCTGATGCGTTGGGTCCACGGACAGTTCACCTACGCGCCCCGGTCCACCACCGCGTACACCCGCATGTCCGAAGCCCTCCAACGCCGCACGGGCGTGTGTCAGGACTATGCCCACGTCCTCATCGGACTCTGCCGTTCCCTCCAGATTCCCGCCCTGTACGTCTCCGGCTACCTCTGCACCCCCGGAGCCGATGCCTCCCATGCGTGGGTCGAGGTCTTCCTGCCTGAGATCGGGTGGCGCGCCCTCGATCCCACGCACAACGTCCAGCCCGACGAGAACTACGTGAAGGTGGCCGTGGGACGCGATTACGCCGATGTGCCGCCGACCCGCGGCCACTACAAGGGCACCCAGCAACGCACCATCGAGGTCGTGGTCGAGATTGCCCACGCCGATCCGTGATGGCTGCCGGTAGCTGACGAGGTCACGAGGCAGGGCCAGGAATCTGGTGACTGGTCACTCCCTTTGAAGGCCGCGTGCCCCCACGCGGCGGAACTCCCAACATCGCCGGGTGAGGTCACCCGGCCTTCACCCGGCTTCAAACTTGAAACTTGAAACTTCAAACTCCTCCCGCCACAGCCTCCTGACGTCGGCTGCTACGTCGTCCGCTGCTACGTCGTCGGGGCAGGGGGCTCCGCTGGGGGAACGTCCACGACCGATGCCTCGGGTGCATTCACGGAGGGATCGACCGTGTCCACGGGCAGCTCCTGCTGGGTGGGCTCGGCGGGAGCGGTGGCCAGATGGTTGTCGACGGTGAGCAGTGATTCCGGTCGCTGGACCGGGATGCGGCGGAGTTCATCCGCCGCGGGAAGGCCGTCGAGGTTCGGCAATCCGAAGTACTCCAGGAAGGCCGGACCGGTGGCGAACTGCATCGGGCGCCCGATGACATCGGCGCGGCCTGCCTCCACCACGAGGTTCCGCTCCTTGAGCGTGCCCATGACGCCGTCCACGGCCACCCCGCGGATCTGTTCGATCTCCGCACGGGTGATCGGTTGGCGGTAGGCGATGATGGCCAGTGTTTCCAGCGCGGGCGCCGAAAGCCGGGACGGCCGCGCCTTCACTCCCAGGAAGCTCCGCAGCCACGGCGCATACTCCGGTTGCGTGACGAATTGCCACGATCCGGCCACACACACCAGACGATAGCTCCGCGCGGCCGCATCGTGTTCCTTCGCCAGCGTCTCCAACGCTGCCACGATCTCCTCCGGTGGCGTCTTGCGCAGCGCCTTCACGTGCTCCTCTGCACCTTCCTCGTCCGCCGCACGGTTGAGGACATCGCGCAGCTCCGCCGGGGAAAGTGGCTTCTGCGACGTGAACAGCAGGACTTCGAGAATGGACTTCAGCTCCATGGTTCAGGCGGTCTGGGGAGTTTCGTTGTCGGACCCGACCGGATTCGCTTCGGGAAGATGGTCGGGGGCGGGCGTGGGCGTGGGCTCGACGATGTCGGCGGGCGGGGACTGGGGAGGCAATGTGTCCACGGAGATCGCACCGTCTGCCGCAGACTCCGAAGGTGATGGAACACTGCCGGGTGGCGGCGTGGGGGCCAGTTCCACCTCGATCTCGCCGAACTGCTCGGTCTGGACCGCAATGAAGAGCTTCATGCGGATCAATTCCAGCAGGGCGAGGAAGGTGACCACGACCTCCGCGCGGCTTCGGGCCGAGGCGAACAGTTCGCTGAACGGAAACCGCGGACGTCCCACCGAGAGCTGCCGGAGGTAGTCGATCTTCTCGCTGACGGTGTAGGGATCCGCCTGGATCTCGCGGACGTCCGTGCGCTCGTTGTACCGCTTGAGGATGGTCGCAACGGCGTTGACGAGATCGAAGACCGAGGCCGCCTCGCGGCGGACAGGCTCGGGAGCGGTGAGTTCCGGCCGGGCCGGCCGGTGCTCGTAGATCGAGTCCATCAACGACTCGCGCTCCTGCAGGCGGGCGGCGGCGTCCTTGAACTTCTTGTACTCGACCAGACGACGGATGAGTTCCCAGCGCGGGTCTTCCGTGTCCTCGTCCTCGACCGCGACCGCAACCTGCTTGTCCACCGGAAGCAGTTCGCGGCTCTTGATGTAGAGCAGGGTGGCCGCCATCACCACGAACTCGCCCGCGACCTCCAGGTCGAGTTCGCGCATCTGCTCGATGTACGTGACGAACTCGGTGGCGATGCGCAGGAGGTTGACCTGATAGATGTCGACCTCCTGCTTCTTCACCAGGTGAAGGAGCAGGTCGAGCGGGCCCTCGAAGACCTCAAATTGGACGCGATATTCGGACATTTCCGGGACGGGCCGTGTGAACGGCTGGCGCCAGCGCAACCTACGGGACCCTTGCGAAGGTTGGCAATGACGCGCTCCCGGTGGGGGCCGGCAACTTTCCCCCCGTTGCGGTCACTTCGCCGGGGCCGGAGCGAGCTTGCGGAGCCAGATGTTGCGGTATCGGACCGGATTTCCATGGTCCTGGAGCAGGATCGGCCCCGTGGGCGCGACACCGGTGAACTTGGCGGAGGTTGTCGCGGCACCCGGGATGGGGATGTGGTCCTGAACCAGCATGCCGTTGTGGAAGACGGTGAAGGATCCCGGCTGCACCTTGCCGTCCGCCGTCGGCTTCGGCGCCCGGAACACGATGTCGTAGGTCTGCCATTCCCCCGGCTTGCGCGACGCATTCACCAGCGGCGCCGAATGCCCGTAGAACGAGCTCGCCTGCCCGTTCGGATAGGTCGGATTCTGGTAGGAATCGAGGACCTGGATCTCGTAACGCCCCTGGAAATACACCCCGCTGTTGCCGCGGCCCTGTCCGTCCCCCTTGACCTCGGCCGGCGACGCCCATTCCAGGTGCAGCTGGATGTCCCCGAACTCCTCCCGCGTCATCAGGCCGCCGCCGCTCACCTGCATCGCCCCGCCCGCCAGCGTCCACTTGGGTTCGCCGCCGTTCTCCGACTTCCATTTCGACAGATCCTTGCCGTCGAACAGGACGACCGCATCCGCGGGCGCTCCAGCGCCATCGGAGAAGGTCGCTGCGGGTGTCACGACGGGCGGTGGGGTGTCCTTGGGGTCCGCCGCGAGGGCGAGCACGGCCAGACTGGCAACGGAAGCAACGGTGGCAGATCGAAGCAGGTTCATGCGGTGCCCTTGGATGGATCCAACCCACCGCGGATTCAACTCCGAATCGGGGCGGCCCGCAGAGTTTCAAGGTTCAAGATTCAAGTTTGAACCTGAAAGCAGCAGTTGGAACCGCAGATGACGCAGATGACGCAGAGAGTCAGCAGCTTGGATCGGGCGTGCCCTTCACCCGCAAGGTGACGTCTGCACGAGCCTTGGGTGCTGGCATTTCTGCCCCTCCATCGGCGGAATCGGCGGCATCTGCGGTTAAAGGAACTGCCGTTTCTAGGTTGAAGGGAGGGACGCGGCGGCACACCAAGACCACGCCGGGTGAGGGCACCCGGCCTTCAACGGCGATCTGGGAACTCCCCCTGAAGGCCGGGTGCCCCCACCCGGCGCTCCGCGTCCGGCTTCAAACTTGAACTTGGAACCTCAAACTCACCGACAGCCTCCTCACGTCGTCTGCTACGATGGAGGAGGGTAGCTGACGAGGTCACGAGGCAGTGGTGCCGGCTTCAAACTTGAATCTGAAAACCTGGACCTCTTCCACAGCCTCCTCACGTCGTCTGCTACGATGGAGAAGGGTAGCTGACGAGGTCACGAGGCAGTGGTGCCGGCTTCAAACTTGAATCTGAAAACCTGGACCTCTTCCACAGCCTCCTGACGTCGTCTGCTACGATGGAGGAGGGTAGCTGACGAGGTCACGAGGCAGTGGGACAGGCTTCGAACTTGAATCTGAAAACCTGGACCTCTTCCACAGCCTCCTGACGTCGTCTGCTACGATGGAGGAGGGTAGCTGACGAGGTCACGAGGCAGTGGTGCCGGCTTCAAACTTGAAACTGAAATCTTGAAACTCCTCCCTCAACACGGCGGAAGGTGTTCCACGATCATCTCCACCGTCTTGTCGACGCTCCCGAGGTTGTCGCGGACGACCTCCTGACCGATGCGTCCCAGCTCCGCGCGACGCTCCGGATCGGCCAGCAGCGCTGCGCAGGTCTTTTCCAGCCCGGCAGCGTCCGGAACCTGGATGGCTCCGCCGCGTGCCAGGAACTGGGGAACGACCTGCGGGAAGTTCTGCATGTTCGGTCCAAAAACCACCGCCTTGCCCAGTGCGGCCGGTTCGGCGGGGTTCTGTCCGCCCTCGGCGGTGAGGCTTTTCCCAACAAAAACGAGGTCAGCCACCGCGTAGAAGAACCGGAGTTCACCCGTCGTATTGACCAGCAGGCAGTCCAGCTCGCCCGGCGCCCTCTGCAGATTGGCGGTGATCTCCGTCCGGTAAATGAACCGAACACCCTTCGCTGCCAGTGCCTCACCCACTTCGCGTCCGCGCTCGTGATGACGGGGTGCGACGATGAGGAACAGTTTCGGGAACTGCTTCCGCAAGCGGAGGAGGATTTCTCCCAGAATCGGCTCTTCCCCGACGTGTGTGCTACCCGCCACCCAGATCAACGCATCCTCAGGCACACCCAGCTGACGCAGCATCCCCGGCACGTTGAGCACCCGACGCTCCGTCAGTTTCGCGGCCTCGAACTTCATGCTGCCGACCACACGCACCGCTTCCGGACGACACCCCAGCTGACGCAGGCGTTCTGCGTCCACCTCGCTCTGTGCACCCACCCCATTGAATCCGGCAAAGAGGTCCCGGAACAGGAACCCAAACCGCCGGTAACCCCGGAACGAACGCTCGGACAACCGGGCGTTCACCAGGAAATGCGGGACCTCACGCCGTTGGAGGTACCACAGGAAATTCGGCCAGATCTCCGCCTCCACCAGGATCACCGCCTCCGGATGGATCAGGTTCATCGCCCGCTTCACGTACTTCAGCCGGTCGATCGGATAATAGATCTTCGAGATGTGCGACGGCAGCAGCTTCTCCAGTTCCGCCATGCCGGTGGATGTCGTCGTCGAGACAACGATCTTGTAGTTCGGTGCGCGCGGCTCCAGCGCCCGGATCAGCTGGGTGCAGAGGTTGACCTCGCCCACCGACACGGCGTGCAGCCAGATGACGTGACGGTTCGTCAGCGCCTGCTTCAGGCGATGATCGTAGTTCCCGAAACGTTCACCGAATCCGTCGCTCCAGTTCCCCCGGCGCACCATCTTCAGCAGGTAAAAGGGCGCCGAAAGGACAAAGCCGATCAGAAACAACAAGTTGTAGAGAAACTGCATTGGCACGTTGGACAGACGAAACCCTGCCAAGGTAACAGGCTGATGGCGAGTTTGTGGCGTGAATTAATTTCGTCCTGAAATGGGGAGTCCGCGGTTGCAGGCCGCGTTCCACACGCGGCGGAGGCGGAGGTCGAAGTTTTCAGTTTCAAGTTTCAAGATTCCCCCACGCTCGAACCTGAACGTTCCAACCCTCCCTCGCCGGGTGAGGACACCCGGCCTTCAACTGGCAACTGGGGAACTGGCAACTCCCCGCCCCCCCTCAGTTCGCGGAAGCCTTCCACGCGTTGAACGCCCCAAACGCCGCGCTCAACCACACCCACGGACTCAGTGGCCGCATCACCAGCACCGGAGCGCACGTCAGCAACGTGAAGAAAACCGCCGAGATCGGCAGGATGATCGCCCCTTCCTCCCGGCTGGCCGCACTCGTCGCCTTCCCCACCAGCCATCCCACCAGAAGTCCGACGTACCCGATCCAGAAACCGGTCGTGATCGATAGCGCCAGCCAGGCCCCTCCACAGGCCACGGCCGTGCCGAAACCAGCGGCAACGCCTCGGATCACGCACGCTGTTGGCGAGGGACCCTCGAGGCTCGAACTGGGCGGAACCGCCACGACGCGCCGGCCGGGTGAAACCTCCTCGGCCGCGGGGGCAGGCGCGGTGCCTCCATGGGCCGACACGAAATCCCCCAGCGGATACCAATCCTTGGCGCCGTCGTGCCAGACCGACGCATCGGCCGGAATGGAGCCGATGCTGGCCATCCGGAGAACGGTATCCTTGGGAAACGGACCCATCTGCTGATTGTTGGCAAAGACGTGGATGTCCATGGCGATGTTGGTGGAAGCTGGCCGCATCGTGAGCCTCCGTGCCTCGATGGCAACCCACGAATGGGCTCCTCGCCACTGGCAACTCCCTTGGTAGGCCGGGTGTCCTCACCCGGCGCTCCCGCTTCAAGGTTCGAACTCTCCTTCCACTGCCTCGTGACCTCGTCAGCTACCTTCCCCGATCATAGCAGCCGACGTCAGGAGGCTGTGGAAGGAGGCGCAAGTTCGAAGCCAGCCCCACTGCCTCGTGACCTCGTCAGCTACCTTCCCCGATCGTAGCAGCCGACGTCAGGAGGCTGGGATGGCTTGAATCTTGAAACTGAAATCTTCCAACTCCCCCCCGTGAGCACCTTCACCCTCCCGTTCGTTCCCATCCGGCGCTCCCTCTATTCGCCGTTGGAACTGTTCGGCCGCTTCGATCCCGCGGATCCCAACACCTTCGCCACCACCAACGACTTCGAGATCTACCGGCACTACATCGGGACCGAATCGGGCGCGACCCGGGATCCCTACGTGGCCATGACCCGCGCGATGCACGACAACGGCATCAGCCAATTGCGCAACGACGTCATCTCGAAGCAGCGGGTGGCCGCGATCATGGGCGGGCACAAGATGAAGCGCGACAGCGCCGATTACCGGAACGTCTGCCTCATGGGCCGCGGCCTGGCGCAATCGGGCCTGATGGTGGCCACCGGCGGCGGGCCGGGCGCCATGGAAGCCGGCCATCTGGGGGCGCTGACTTCCACCGAATCTGTCGCCGCACTGGACGCTGCCATTGGCACCCTTTCGCAACAGGCGTCGCTTCCCGACATGCGGCACATCGCAGTGCTCGCGGAACTCGGGGTCCTGGTGGACGGCGATCTCGTGAAACAGGCGCACCAATGGTTCGCCCCCGCGTGGGAAGTGGCTTCGACATGGGAGCACGGTGTCCGGAGCCTGGCCGTGCCGACGTGGCATTACGGCTTCGAACCCACGACCCCGTTCGCCACGGACATCGCGAAGTATTTCCAGAACAGCGTCCGCGAGGATGGCCTCCTCGAGATCGCCACCGCCGGCATCATCTTCACGCCCGGCCGCGCCGGAACCCTTCAGGAGATCTTCCAGGACGGCGCCCAGAACTACTACCGCTCGTTCGGCGACTTCAGCCCGATGGTCTTCTTCGGTGTCGATTACTGGACCCGCACGCTGCCCGTGCTGCCGGTGCTGAAATCGCTCTTCAAGCCCGCCGACTTCGACCGCTGCGTCCACGTCACGGACGACCCGGACGAAGCGGTGCGCTTCATCGCGGAGGGATGAGGTAATCCTTCACGACCGCCATGTGCTGCATGTTCGGCACGCCGCTGTCCGCACCCTTCGCCGGCGCGATGGCTGAGATCGGACGGAATACGCGCGTGTCCACCACCAGTCCTCGATCGAAGCGGTCGCCACCGATCTCGACGGGAACCATCCAGCGCTGCAATTCCGCGTCGGCCAGCACCCAGTCGTAGGGCTTGCGTCGCGAGGCATTCGTGCCGTCCTTGCCGCGCTGGTCGATGGGCGGATCGCCCGTGGTGTCGAACACCTGTGAGAGCACGCGGACACAGGCTTCGTCCCGGGTGGATGTGTTGAGGTCGCCGCCCAGGACCACTGGGTCCGACTTCGGAATCCGCTGCTGCATGAACTTCACCAAGGCCGTTGCTTCCTCGCGACGGATGCCTTCGCTGGTGCCAGCCTTCAGGTGGACGCTGATGGCCCACAGGTCGCGACCGTTCGGCAGGCGGATCCGCGCCCACGCGAAGTCGCGGTTGCGCTGGGTTTCGTCATCCCATTCGCCGGACTCGGCGATGGTGAACCGGGTGATGATCCCGTTCGGGATGCCGGGGCCTGGCTCGCGGTAATAGGTATAACCCGGCCCGAAGGTCTCCGAGATCCACTGCGACAGCTGGATCGTGCAGTTGAACTCCTGGATCAACACGATGTCCGGCTTCAATCCCTTGAGGATGCGTGCGCCCGCTCCCTCCGGGTTGGAGTGGTTGCCGTTGCTCGGGGAATAGCTCTGGTCGTTGCTCGACGTCAGGTTCGCTGCAACGACCCGGACGCGCAGGGTGTTCGTCGAGGTCTGCGAAAAGGCCGGGAGGCACAACGCCGCCGCCATCGCCACAACCGCTGCCAACCGGTGGTTCCACATGCCATCAGTCTAATCACGTACCCGCCTGCGCTCCACTGCGGGTTTTGTCATCCCCACGGGCCCGCTGGATACTCCCCCCATGGAACGGGGTGGCGACGTCCTCGTCGCCCCTCCAAAGTCATGCCGAAGGCGATGAAGACATCGCCGCCCCGAAACCAGTTCCAAAGCGGAGAGGCGATGTCCTCATCGCGGCTTCCGCTGTTCCTCATGCTCACGCTCATGGCCCTTGTCTTCGGCACTTCGATGGCAGCGGACACAGTTCTGGATATCCGCGATGCCTTCCTTCAGATGCTTTGTGCGGATTTTCTCGGCCTCATGCTCGTGGCAGCCGTAGCAGGTGAAGGTACGGTAGCCGCTGCCCGGATGGCAGTTTGCGCAGGTGACCTGGTGATCGCCTTCGAGAACGAAGAATCGGTCGTGCTCGAACTTCGCCGGCTTCCAGCGCTCCGTCGTGTGGCATGGAGTGCAATTGGCGGCTGCATTCCGGTGCATCGCGTTGACCGGTGCGGCGTGGCAGTCGATGCAAATCCCGTGGATCCCCGCCTGCAGGAAATTGTGGCGGAAGTGGGGGCGACCCGCATGTCGCTGGCGCGGGTTCGGATGGTCACCATGGCAGGCCAGGCAATCCTGGGTCGTGAGCACCTGATGAAAGCCGGCCCTGATGGAAGGCTGCTTCAGTGCGACTCCCTTGCTGGTCTTCAGGCCAATCTCCGCCACGGCATGGCAGGTGATGCACCGCTCCGCGACGGCACCACGAAAAGGCGCGTGGCAGGCGGCGCACTGACCCGAGAACGCAGCATGACCTGGCATCAACGGTCCGGGACTGATCATCCGCCCAGGGTAAAGAAGCGTCAGGACGACGAGCCCCGCGAGGCTGCTGGATGTGGCCACCCAGACCCACGGGAGCTTCATCGCCACCCTCCGTAAAAGTAGATGCTCACGATGTGCGCGAGAGCCAGCGTTCCGAAAGCCAGTGAAACCGGGTAGTGGACCACGCGCCACTGCTTGACCACATCGAAGGTCAGGCTGTCCCAGTGCAGTCGTTCCTCCAGTTCGGTGGCTCCCATTCCCTCAGACTGCAGGCGCTGGGTGGTGGCTTCGAGCCGGACCCGGGCTCGCTTGAGGAGGAACTTTCCCGTCAGCCCGCTGCCGATGTTGATCAGCATCGCGAGGACCGCCAGCCACGGCAGGAGGGCGTGGTGGTGGATACCAGCGTGTATCAGCAGCAGGAAGGACCCTGTCCACGCCAGCCGTTCGTGCAGTCTCAGCAGGTCCACCGGCTTGCCGGTCTTGATGAATCCTCGTTTGCGGAGTGAATAGGCGAAGGAGGCACCGATCAGCAACACGCCCGGCCAAGCCAGATGCCGGCCAATCCACGCCGCACCCAGCAGATGGAACACGCCATCCACCAGCAGCGTCGCGCCCACCAGGACGGTGAACGAAAGGGCAAAGGGCGCCACCTCGCGCGTGAGCAGGCTGCCTTTCAGGATCATGGGATACGTGCTGGCACGCCCGGCAGACTATGGCGATGCCACCCAATGACCACCGGGGTGAACACCCCATGCGCTTGAGAAAGGATTCGTGACGACAAAGGGAAGGAACGTTTACGTGCTCTACCCCTGAGCTACCCCGGCGTATGGAGCCGGGGGCGGGACTCGAACCCGCGACCACGTCGTTCATAGCGATGTAGTTCCTTCAGCATTCGTCACAAAAGGGAATCCGGGGCGACAAGGATTCGGGAAACAATTCCCCAACGCCTCTATCCAATTCGGCCACGCGTTGGCTTGCGCCGGCACGGCCGGATTCGAACCGGCAACTTTTGGGGTCCATGTATTCCGGAAACGGGCCGACCAGGTGTTGTCGTGACGGACAGTTTTGGAATGTAGTCACGACGGCATTCGACCCGAAATCCGTTGGGTCCCGGCAGGCAGGGCACCGCCCCGCCAGCCAGGGACATGGCCGTCAGACGGCCATCGATTCGATCTCACCGATCCAGTGGTCGGCGCTCAGTTCACCGCGGGCGTACCGCGCGATGATGTCAAAGACGGCGTCCGAGAATCCGCCGACATTCAGGATGTCCGGTCGCTCGGCGGCCTGGGTCGTCCCATACGGGGCGAGGTCCAGGCAGACCAGCCGCGCCCGCGGATTGCGCCGACGGAAGCGTTCCCACTCCACCATCGTCGCCGTGCTCCGGCCTCCGCCGGAGCCGTCGACCCAGCTCTGGTTGTCCGAGACCATCACGACCAGGTCGGCGGTCACGCGACGCGCGTTCAGGTCGGCGATCGGAGCGCTGCAATTCGTCCCGCCGCTCGGCAGGGCCGCGAGCTTCGCGGCGTTCGTCATCACCGAATCGTGCGGATTCAGGGAGACGCGGACGACGTCATCGGAGAACGGCAGCACTTGTGCCGAACCATTCTTCCGCAGCAAGGCCGCGGCTACCAGGGCCGCCGCCTGCAAGCAGGTGACGGACGTCGTGGACCCCTTCCGCTCGCCGGTCACCGGCGATTGCATCGACCCGGACACGTCCGGGCAGACCACGATCTCGCCCGCCACCGCGGGCACGTTCTCGATGGCGATCTCCATCGCGTCCTGAAGTGCGTTCCGGACTTCCTCCGGCACCTTCGAGTCGGCGTTCTGGTACGCCACCATCAGCTGGTACGGGAAGACACGGGCCCTCCGGATCAGCGATGCATCGCGCAGGCGGTTGGCCACCATCCGGGTCACCTTCCGGTCCCCGAAGACGCCGTGCCGCGCAAAGGTATTGAGGTTCATCCGCGTCATCTGCCACCCGGCATTCCGCGCGATCGCGGTCCATTCCGGCGTCCCCAGGGAAAGCGCCGTCAGCATCTGGAACGGGACGTCCGGAACCTCTTTCGACGTTCCCGCCTTGTAGGACTCGTAGGCCTTCACGCACTCCGGCAGCGCCGTCGCGTCGTGCGCACGTCCGAGCAACCACCCGTACAACGCCGCCCGCGTCGCGTCCGCCGGGTGCGGGTGCACCATGCGGACGACATCCGCCAGCGACGGGCTCTGGCCCACCGAGGCGCGGAGGATCTGTTCATCCGACGCCTTCTCCAGCCAGCGCTGGACGAGCTTCTTGGGGACGGTCCCCAGGGACTTCCGACCGACCACGCCGGAGCGGACGATCTGGACGAAATTCCGGACGAGCCGGCCATCGGCGCAGACCCGCGGGAAGACGGCCTTGAGTTGGTTGGCGTCGAGGACGCTCAACGCCGCGCAAAGCAGGGCGGGCATGTCCTTCATGTGCCCGCGCTCCCGACTGTAGAGGGCCACCTTGGCGGTGAACTCCGGCCCGGCCGCCGAAACCATCTCGAGCACGCGCTCCAGTTGGGTTTCCGCCGAAGCGTAGAAGGTCCCGTTGAGGCAACCGGTCACCGCGTACTGGGCGAGGGCCTGGCGCGGCGGGAGGGCGAAGGCCTTTCCGCCGGCCTCGTTCACGGAGTCCGCCTTGGGCGGGGAGCCGGCGAGGGAGCGGAAGATGTGTTTGTTCGCCATATGCGTTCCTTTCGTTCGTTGTGCCATTCAGGAATGCAACGGCCGTGCCAAGTCAGAATCTGGCGCCTGAACTTATTCGTAACCTGTTGATATCCAATTATCATATGGGCGAATTCCACAATGGTCGCCGTCCAAGTTCCCGCTCGCCATGGCTCGATCAATCGCGAAACTAATCGTTGATAAGCGATGAAGACCAAGAAGACCGTCATCCTCGGCATCCTCGGCAGCATCCTCGACTCCGGGTTCCGCGACGAACGCTGGCAGAAGTGGCGGCCGACGGTCTCGCTGTGTCAGCACGACGACCTCGAAGTCAGTCGTGTGGAGATCATGCACCAGGGCGAACATGCCGACATCGCCGGCTGCGTCGCCGCTGACATCGGTCGGGTTTCGCCCGGCACGTCCACCCGGCTCCACGCGCAGGCGCTGCGCGATCCGTGGGACTTCGAGGAGGTCTTCGCCATGCTCCACGAGTTCGCCCGGGCGTATCCCTTCGATCCGGACACCGAGGATTACCTCGTCCACATCACCACGGGCACGCACGTCCAGCAGATCTGCCTCTTCCTCCTCACGGAAAGCCGGCACTTCCCAGCGCGCCTCATCCAGACGTCTCCCAAGGACCGCAAGACCCGTTCGGCCGAGGGGCTCTACAGCATCATCGATCTCGACCTTGGGCGGTACGATCGCATCGCGGCGCGCTTCCAGAAGGAGTCCACCGAGGCGCGGTCCCTCCTCAAGAGCGGCATCGACACGCGCAACGCCCAATTCAACCGCCTCATCGAACAGATCGAGCACGTCGCGGTGCACTCCAAGGATCCGGTGTTGTTGATGGGACCCACCGGTGCGGGGAAGTCGCAGCTGGCGCGGAAGATCTATGAGCTGAAGAAGGCCCGACACCAGATCGGCGGGGCCTTCGTCGAGGTGAACTGCGCGACCCTTCGCGGCGATGCCGCGATGAGCGCCCTGTTCGGTCATGTGAAGGGGGCCTTCACCGGCGCCTTGAAGGACCGGCCCGGCTTGCTGCGGTCGGCCGATGGCGGACTGCTGTTCCTCGACGAGGTCGGCGAACTCGGTCTGGACGAACAGGCCATGCTGTTGCGCGCGCTGGAGGATAAGCGCTTCCTGCCGTTCGGTGGCGATCGCGAGGTGAAGAGCGATTTCCAGCTCATCACCGGCACCAACCGCGACCTCCACGAACGTGTCGCCGAGGGACGTTTCCGTGAGGATCTCCTCGCCCGTCTGAACCTCTGGACCTTCCGGCTTCCCGGCCTGCGCGATCGCGCCGAGGACATCGGTCCGAATCTGGATTACGAACTCGAACAGTTCGCACGTCGTCAGGGCACCCGCGTCACCATGAGCCGTGAGGTGCGCGAGGCCTTCCTGAAGTTTGCCCACGGTCCCGAAGCCCCGTGGCGGGCGAACTTCCGCGACCTCAACGCCGCCGTCACCCGCATGGCCACCCTCGCCCAGGGCGGCCGCATCAGTCGCGAGGTGATGGAGGAAGAAATCGGACGCCTCCGGCTGGCCTGGGAGGATCGTGGGGAATCCGGCACGGGCACGGGAACCCCCGATGCCGACCTGCTGCAGGAGGTGCTCGGCGAGGAACGCGTCGGACAGCTCGATCCATTCGATCAGGTCCAGCTCGGATACGTCCTGCGCGTGTGTCGGTCCTCCCGGACGATGTCGGATGCCGGACGCGTCCTCTTCCGCGTGACCCGCGAGGGACGCAAGCACGCCAACGACGCTGATCGCCTCGGAAAGTACCTCGCCCGGTTCGGAGTCACGTGGGAGGAAGTCAGCCAGAGAAGTTCCCAGTCGCCAGATGCCAGATCCCAGAACCGAAGAGTGTAGGCCGCATGCCCTCACGCGGCGGGGAGGGAGTTCGAAGTTTTCAGTTTCAGGTTTGAAGCCATGAACCACAGCCTCGTGACCTCGTCTGCTACGATCCGAAACGTAGCAGTCGACGTCAGGAGGCTGGGTTGGAGTTCGAAGATTTCAGTCTCAAGTTTGAAGCCATGAACCACAGCCTCGTGACCTCGTCTGCTACGATCCGAAACGTAGCAGTCGACGTCAGGAGGCTGGGTTGGAGTTCGAAGATTTCAGTCTCAAGTTTGAAGCCTTGAACCACAGCCTCGTGACCTCGTCTGCTACGATCCGAAACGTAGCAGTCGACGTCAGGAGGCTGGGTTGGAGTTCGAAGATTTCAGTCTCAAGTTTGAAGCCTTGAACCACAGCCTCGTGACCTCGTCTGCTACGATCCGAAATGTAGCAGTCGACGTCAGGAGGCTGCGGAGATACCTCAAAGCTTGAAGCCGTCTTGAAACCTGAACCCGAAATCTCCGAACTTCCCCGACGGATTCCGGAACGGCGTGCGTGTTCCAGACAATGAGACGCATGAACATGAGAATCCTTCCGATGGTGGCCCTGGCGGGAATGTTGGGGGTGACATCCCCCGGGACCTGGGCGCAGGAGCCCGCCGCCGCTCAACCGATCGTGGTCAGGAAGCAAGACCTCACGCCTCCCCCCTCGAAGACCTCTTCCCTTCCCGTGTTCAACGTGCGGATGAAGGGGGAGATGACGATCGGCCAGTTGGTGCAGTTCGTCCGCGATGAAATGGCCAAGTCCCCGTCCACGAACCACACCGTGAACATCATCGTGGGTCCGGGCGCGGCCGAACTGAAGGCCCCGGCGGATCTGGACCTGGCCAACATCACGCCCGTGCGCCTGTTCGAGGCCATCGCCAGCGTCGAGCCGCGCCTCGCGTTCCAGACCCTGGTTTCCACCCAGAACGAGACGACCCTCTCGCTTCAACTCCGTCCCAATTCCCGCGACAAAGCCCCGGCAAAGGAGATCAAGCTCCGGGTCTTCCGGCTCCCGACTCCATCGATACTTTCGGTGGATATGGATTCGGACAAGCACCGGGCACAGTTGGCGGATGCCATGAAGAAGGTGCAAAGCGACATCATCGAGGTCATGGACACTGCGGCCGAACTGCGTAAAGCCGCCGGAGGCCCTGGCATGAGCAAGAGCTTCGACTTCCGTGTCCATCCCTCGACGCGGACCGTTCTCGTCACCGGCACCGCCGAGGACCTTGAGGTGGCACAGGAAGTTCTCACCGCACTGGGCGCAACGGCATCGACCGCAGCATCTCGTGGCGAGGATCCCAATTCCGCCAAGCCCAGGAACCCGTTCTGAGCCCGCTCCCATCTCCTTGGCCTTCTCCCTCTCCATCGCTCTGATGAAGCCCGTCCCGGACGCGGCCTCCACCCTCTCGGCCGATCCGGCTGTGGGGGCGGGCATCGCCGCGTTGACCGAGCGCATGGCGCGGGGTGACGAGGACGCCTACCGCGAGTTCCACGGGGTGTGGTTCCACCGGTTGTTCCGCTACATCCTCGTCCTCATGCGTGGCGACGAACACGCGGCCCGGGATGTCGCCCAGGAAGCCCTCCTCCGCGTGGTCCGGCGCATCCGGAGCTTCGATTCCGAGGAGGTGTTCTGGGATTGGCTGAAGTGCCTCGCGCGATCCGCCGCCGCCGACCACGGTCGGAAGTCGACCCGGTACAGGCGGTTCCTCGACTGGTTGTCCAACCGGCCGGAACCCATGGTTGCCGAGCCCGGGCCGGATGTCCTCGAAACGGCGTTGGCATCCGCCCTGGAAGGCCTTCCGGAATCCGACCGCACCTTGCTCCGGGCGAAGTACACCGAACGACGCGCCGTGCGCGAAATCGCCCAGGAATCCGGCCTCACCGAGGAAGCCGTGGAATCCCGTTTGTCCCGCGCCCGCGCCGCCCTGCGCCGAATCACCCTCAAACTCCTCCGCGATGAATCCGGAACCTGACCTCAACCGGGATCTGAACCGTGCCTTGGACGAGTCGCATCCCGACGACGTCGTGACCTCGTCGCTGGCGCACACGCTGGCTGCGGTCCGTGCCCGGCGACGACGTCGGCAGGCGACGACGTTGGTGGGAACCGCGTGCCTCGTGGCGGTGGCCCTTTGGCTGTTTCGCCGTCCCATGGAATCCGGGAACGGGAACATCGCCCGCGCTCCGGAGCCATCCTCGGCGGGGCAGGGCGTGCCCCGCATCGTCCTCCACGAGATCACGGATGCGGAGCTGCTGGCCTTCTTTCCCGGGCAGACCGCGGGGTTCGCCACCGTCAACGGCCAGCGCGAGTTCATCCTGTTGCCGGCGGAGTCCGCCGATTGAGGGTGGGGGGGCGACGCACCGTGCTCGTGCCCCGAAGGGGCAACCGGTGAAAGCCCGGGGTGGAACCCCGGGGACCACGCCACCCAACGTCCTCTGCGCCCTGAAAGGGCACACGGGACAGGGTGCGTGCGGTCATCGTTCGCCCCGTTGGGGCGAGGTGTCGTGGGGTGGGGTGACCCAGGGTTCCGCTCCGCTCCGCCCCGGGCTTTCGCCGTGCGCCGCTTTGCGGCGAGGGCGGGCGCGGGACGCATGTCCGGGGGATGCGTCCCCAAAGCACCGGGTGACGGCACCCATCCTCCAGAGATCGGGGCGCATCTTGACACTCCCCCCTTTTGGAAAGGATTCGGGGCGGCGATGTCCTCATCGCCACGGGAATGGCTTTGGAACGGCGACGAGGACGTCGCCACCCCGTTGCATGCGGGGGCAGTGTCAAGATGCGCCCTAGAGAACGGCCCCCCCGACTCCGAACTCGCCCTTTTGGCAGGCCCGGTCCATCGTTCTCTTCATGCCCCGCGTGTTGGATGCGCGCCTTGTCGCGCTTGCCCTTGCCGTCGCACCGATTGCTGCTGCGGCCGACATTGACGTCCAGAAGACCCCGGCCTCGGCCGGGACCTACAAGCCTTTGGTCGCGGACGACCGCCCGCTCGAACCGATCCTCGCACCGGCTTCCGGCGAAGGCGTGGCCCGCATCAAGCAGTTCGAGATCACGCCCGGGTTGAAGGTCGACCTCTGGGCCGGCGAACCGCTCCTCGCCAATCCGGTGGCCTTCTCCGTCGACGAACGCGGCCGGGTCTTCACCAGCGAGACCTACCGCTACCGCACCAGCGTCCTCGATATCCGGCACTACATGTTCATGCTCGAGGACGACCTCGCCTCCCGGAACATCGAGGACCGCCTCGCGACGATCCGCAAATGGTTTGGCCCCGAAGGCGAACAGCAGCTCTCCCGTGAGACCGAGGTCATCCGCCTCCTCGAAGACCTCGATGGCGACGGCCGCGCCGACAAGTCCTCCGTGTTCGCCGACCGTTTCAACAGCCCCCTGTCGGGCATCGGATCCGGTGTCCTCGCGTGGCGAGGGGATGTCTGGTTCACCGAGATTCCCAGCCTCTGGCGGTTCACGTCGGGCACCCCCAGCTCCGGAAAGAAGCCGGGACCGCTCGCCTCCGACCCGCGCCCCATGCAGGGCTACCGCGCCCAGGAACTCCTCCGCGGCTTCGGCGTGCGCTTCAGTTTCACCGGGCACGACCTCCACGGGCTGCGGATCGGACCCGATGGCCGCATCTACTTCAGCGTGGGCGACCGCGGCGCGCATGTGACCGGAAAGGAGGGTCAGGTGATCGACATTCCTGACGAAGGCGGCGTGTTCCGCTGTGAACTCGACGGCTCCGGACTCGAACTCGTCCACCGCGGCCTCCGCAATCCCCAGGAACTCGCCTTCGACGAACGCGGCGACCTTTTCACCGGCGACAACGACTCCGACCTCGGCGATCGCGAACGCTGGGTTCGCATCGTGGATGGTGCGGACAGCGGATGGCGTGTGGGTCATCAGCACGCACCCCTCGGCAACGCCGGCATGTGGAACCTCGAACGTCTCTGGGTTCCCCAGTTCCCCGGCCAGGCGTCCTACGTCCTGCCGCCGATCGCCAACATCGGCGACGGTCCCGGCGGACTCGTGTACGACTACGGCACCAGCCTGCCCGATTCCCTGAAGGGACGTTTCCTCCTCGCCTACTTCAAGGGCACCAGCGCCCGCAGCGGCGTCTATTCCCTCGCCGTCGAACCCCGCGGTGCCAGCCACGCCCTCGTGGCCCACGATTCGTTCGTCTGGAATTCCCTCGTCCCCGACGTCGACCTCGGTCCCGACGGTTCCATCTGGTTTGCCGATTGGCACGAAGGCTGGCCGAAGAGCAACAAGGGCCGCATCTACCGTGCCCAATTCCCGGAGGTGGCGGCCCGTCCGGAAGTGGCCGAAGCCGCGCGCATCCTCCGGGACGGTTGCGCCGGTTCGACGCCCGACCAGCTCGTCGGATGGCTGGGCCACGCCGATCTCCGCGTCCGCACCGAGGCCCACCTCGAACTGGCCCGCCGCATCAACCAACGCCGCACCGGCGCCGACGACCTCGAACGCCGCTTGGGGCGTCTCGCGCAGACCGCACCCTCCGAACGCGTCCGCATCCATGCCGTCTGGGCGCTTGGCGTGGCCGGCCGCACCGGCACGTGGCGCGCTCCGCTCCTTTCGCTCCTTCGCCCGGAGCACGGCGAGATCGCCGTCCAATCCGCCCGCTCCATCGGATGGTGGGTGGAACGTCAGCAGATCAACGTCCTCGGTCAGCGACGCCTCGCCGGAGCCGAGGTTCCCAAGTACGACCGCTTCCTCCAGGAGGCATTGCTCACCCTCATGAACGAAGGCTCGCCCCGTCAGCGAGCGGCCGCCACCGAGGTCCTCGGCAAGGCCGGTTGGCGCGGGTTCGTCCCCGCCCTGCGTGCCCTCGTGAAGAAGCATCCCGTGGAAGCCGATCCCGTCTGGCGCACGGTTGCCGCGGCGGCGCTTGCCCGCCATCCCCAGGGCGGGGAAGCGGCTGGCTGGAAGTCCGACAGCGACCTTTCGGTCCGCACGGTGGCCCTGCTGGCCCTGCGTCGCCGTTCGGATCCTTCCATCAGCGCCTTCCTGTCCGATCCGGAACCGATGCTCGTCGTCGAAGCGGCCCGCGCGATCAACGACACGCCCATCGCTTCTGCGCTTCCGGCCCTGGCCGAACTCGCCGATCCCGCCCGACTCGATCCGCTGCTGGCCAAGCTCGCCGCCTTTGAATCTCCGGCACCCGCGAAGTCCGATGGCATCCGCGATGTCCGCAGCGATCAGCCGCTGCCGTGGAAGGATGCCCGGTACGATCCCGCGGCACCGTTCCTCCATCGCGTGATCAACGCCAACTTCCGCGTGGGCACGCCCGAATCTGCGCAGCGGTTGGCTGCCCTCGCCACCCGCGAGACCTTTCCCGACAACCTCCGCAACGAAGCGATTGCCGCCCTGGGATCCTGGGCCAAGCCTCCCGCCCGCGATCGTGTCGTCGGAACCTATCGCCCCCTCAAGGACCGCGAACCCCAGGCGGCGCAGGGAGCCTTGCTCCCTTCCGCGGCCAGCCTGTTGACCAACGGCCCGGCCGAGGTGCGCATCGCCGCCGCGGACGCCGTCGCCTCCCTCGGATTGAAGGATGCCGCACCGCGGCTCGAATCCCTCGTGCGCGATACCAACGCCCCAGCCAAGGCCCGCGCCGCCGGACTCCGGGCGCTGACCCGCATCGATCGCGAGGCTCCGGGGCTGCGTCCGCTGGTGGAGTTTGCTGCCCGCGATTCCGCCGAGCCTGTGCGCCTTGAAGCCTCACGCATCGGAGCCGAACTCAATCCTTCCGATGCCCTCGGCCAGCTCACCGCCAAGCTCAGCAACGGGACCACGGCGGAAAAGCAATCCGCCTTCACCAGCCTCGGTACGCTCGCCAGTGATGGCGCCGATGCCGTCCTCGCCGACTGGCTCGAACGCCTGATGAAACGCGAGGTTGCCAATGAGGTCATGCTCGACCTCGTCGCCGCCGCCCGCCTGCGCAAGGCCGACGTCGTGAAGACACGACTGGCGGCCTACGAGGAATGGAAGCTTCCGAAGGATCACCTCACGCCGTTCCGCGAATCCCTCTTCGGTGGCGATGCCGCCCGTGGCCGGAAGATCTTCTACGAGAATGCGTCAGTGGCCTGCACACGCTGCCACCAGATCGGGACCGACGGCGGCGGCAATGCCGGACCCAAGCTCGATGGACTCGCTGGCCGCGTGACGCGGGAACACCTGCTGGAATCGATCATCTTCCCGAACCGGCAGATCCTCGAGGGGTACGCCACGACGCTGCTGAAGTTGTCCAACGGCACCGAGGTGGCCGGCGTCGTGAAACGGGAAACCGACACCGACATCATCCTGCTGTCGCCCGAGGACGGCGAAGTCACCGTCAAGAAATCCGATGTCGCCAAGCGCGAACCCGGCTTGAGCGGCATGCCCGAAGGCTTCGCCACGCTCCTCAGCCTCCCCGAACTCCGCGACGTCGTGGAGTTCCTCGGCACCCTGAAGTAGCAGACGACGTGTGGAGGCTGTGGTGGGAAAGTCCCCGGTTTCCAGATCCCAGATGTCAGTTGGTTCCACACCCGCCGGGTCCTGACCCGGCGGTGTCGAAGCAGGGAGCGGGGGTCGCGAAGCGATACCCCGGCTTTGCGCAGGTTTGCATTTCCTGCCCCGCCCGGGGTTTCGCGGGACTCTGGAATGAAGTCAGCGTCGCCTGATTGAGGAATCGGGATTCGGGTGGATGCTCCGCTTCATGCAACGGACGGGTGGATTGTTTGCCGGAACGCGACAGGCCGCGCTGGAACGGTGGGAGGATTTCCTGCCGCACGCTTCGGACTATGGCGCGCTGCGCAATCGTGTGCAGCCGCGCCACCCGCATGTGAGCCGGCTGTCACCCGCGATCCGTAGCCGCTTGGTCACCACACAGGAGCTGCTGGAACCGCTGCTCGCGACCCATCCCTTCACGCGCATCGAGAAACTCGTCCAGGAACTGCTCTGGCGCGATTACTGGAAGGGCTGGCTGGAACTGCGTCCCGGCGTCTGGAGCGCGTACCGTCGCGAACTGGACCACCAGAAGCGCCACGGGGATCCAGCCGTCCTCCATCGGGCGCAGGATGTCATGGCGGGCCGCGGCGGCATTGCCGTCATGGATCGGTTCGCACGGGAACTGATCGAGACCGGATACCTCCACAACCACGCCCGCATGTGGTGGGCCGGCTACTGGATCCATGTCGAACGCCTGCCCTGGGTGCTGGGCGCCGATTTCTTCTACCGGCATCTCCTCGATGCCGACCCCGCCAGCAACACGCTCGGTTGGCGCTGGGTGGCCGGTCTCCAGACCAAGGGCAAGACCTACCTGCCGCGCCGGTCCAATCTCGAGAAGTACTGCGCGCCCGAGTGGATGGAAGACACCGCCGGTCTGGACCGGATCGATGACGCGGTCGTGTGTGCGCTGAAGCCCGCGTTGGAACCAGAACCCGTGCGGGTTCCCTGGAAACCCCTGTGGGAACGACCGGAACTCCCCGCCGGTCGCTGGGGATTGTGGATCCATGGGGAGGACCTGACCCCCGAGTTGTCCGCCTTGGGACGCCTTCGGCCGGAGTGTGTCCTTACGATCCAGGACGATCCGTTGATGCAGGCCATCGGGCTTTCCGAGGGTCGCATCGCCTACCTGCGCCACGCACTCGCCGATGCGCGGACGCGGGCCGAAGCGCACTTCGGATGTCCCGCGGAACACCGCTCCGCTGGATCCCTCGCGCATCACCTCGTCGAAGTGGCCCGAGAACGTCAGCTTGATGGGTGGGTCACCATGCGACCCGCCGTCGGCCCACTCGCGGATGCGCTCCCGGAGATCGAGTCCGCGTTGCAGCGCGACGGCCGGAGCATCCATGGGTGCCGGCGCCGATGGGACGAGTTGCGCTGGCCGGACGCCTCCTCCGGATTCTTTCCCTTCTGGGAGCAGACACGCGCGCGACTGGCTTCGGGTGCCACGCCAAACAACCGCCAAGGGCTCCTTCCCCTGTGAAGCGGGAACATCCGACATCGCGTGGGCCGTGGCAGGTCGTGTGGTTCAAGCGCGACCTCCGCATCCGGGATCATGTTCCGCTGGTCGAGGCCGCACGCCAGGGCCCGGTGTTGGGACTCTACCTCTACGAACCGGAGCTGCTCGGTTCGCCCGAATGGGATCCCATCCACTCGCAGTTCATGGCGGAGGCGCTCCGCGAGCTCGACGCAGCGTTCACGGCCCGGGGCGGCCGGCTCCTGCTGCGTCGTGGCGAAGCCGTGGAACAACTGGAACGGCTGCATCGCGAAATCGGTTTCACCACGCTGTGGTCGCATGAGGAGACCGGCAATCGCATCACCTTCGACCGGGACTTGCGGGTCGTCCGTTGGTGCCGGGATCGAGGAATACGATGGGAGGAGCGCCGACAGGACGGTGTCATCCGTCGCCTCCGCAGCCGCGATGGGTGGGCCGAACGCTGGAATCGGACCGTGGGCGCTCGCCCGGTGGAAGCGCCCGCATCCCTCGGCACAGGGTACGGCGGTGGGTTGGCATCGGAAGGGATCCTCGGTCCGGAGCAGCTCGGGTTGGAACCGACCCGGAATGATGAACTCCAACGGGGTGGCGAATCGACCGCGCGGGAAACCCTGCAGAGCTTCCTCGCCGGCCGCGGCGCAGGATATCGCACGGACATGTCGAGTCCGGTGACTGCGTGGACCGGTTGTTCCCGGTTGAGTCCGTACCTCGCGTGGGGATGTCTCTCGCTTCGCACGGTCCATCAGGCCGCCACGCAGCGTCTCGAATCGCTCCGGTTGGAGCGTGCTGCCGGACAGGAGATTGATCCGCGCTGGGCCGGTGCCTTGGCGAGCTTCCAGGCGCGGCTGCGTTGGCACTGCCACTTCATGCAGAAGCTGGAGGATGAACCACGCATTGAGTTCGAGAACTTCAGCCTGGTTTACGACGGCCTCCGTGAGGATTTCACAGCCTCCGACGAAGGGCAGGAACGGCTCGCGGCGTGGTGCGCCGGGCGGACGGGTTTCCCCATGGTCGATGCCTGCATGCGGGCCGTGCGGGCGACGGGCTGGCTCAACTTCCGGATGCGCGCCATGGTGGTGAGCGTGGCCAGCTATCACCTCTGGCTGCACTGGCGTCCGACCGCGCTGCACCTTGGCCGGTGCTTCCTCGACTTCGAGCCGGGAATCCATTTCAGCCAGTTCCAGATGCAGAGCGGCACGACCGGCATCAACACGCTCCGCATCTACTCGCCCGCGCGTCAGGTCATCGATCAGGACCCGCACGGCGTCTTCATCCGCCGCTGGGTTCCCGAGCTGGCCGGCGTTCCGGATTCTTTCCTTCCCGAACCCTGGCGCCTGAGCCTGTCCCAGCAGGAGTCCTGCGGATGCGTGATCGGAGTCGACTACCCGGGGCCGATCGTCGACGACCGCAAGGCCGTCGCCCTCGCGAAGGAACGCCTGTACGCCATCCGCCAAAGCGCCGGCGCACGCGACGACGCCCGTCGCGTTGTGCAACGCCACGGCAGCCGCAAGCGCGGAAACTTCCGCGGCGCCGATCCCGAACTCCGCTTCCGGCAACAGCTCCTCGGCGAAAGCCCTGCGGAAGAACCGGGCATGATGCAGCCGGAGTTGTTCTGAGCGGCAGGAACGGGGTGGCGAGGTCCTCGTCGCCATGGGGAAGGGGCCTTGAGGACGGCGACGTGGACGTCGCCTCCCCGTCTGTGAGCGGGGCGGCGATGTCCTCATCGCCATGGTGAGGCTATGGGAATGGGCGACGTGGACGTCGCCACCCCGTTCCATGCGAAGCCCGGCGTCGACATCGGAGGTGTCCTGGGAGAGAAGTTCAGCCATGGCACCGCTTTCCTCCGCCGTCCTTTCGTCGCAACCCGCCGTCTTCCGACCCGAAGGCGCACCCGCGCTCGCGGCCGCGGGGGATACCTACCGCATGCTCGTCGATGGCAGGCACACCGGTGGCCTGTTCACGATGATCGAGATCCTCGTGCTGCCCGGAGGCGGACCGCCGCCGCACATCCATCGCCGGGAAGACGAGACGTTCTATGTGATCGAAGGCGAGCTCCAGCTGTGGGTGGACGGGAAGACCATCGATGCCCCTGCCGGGACGTGCGTCTTCGCGCCGCGCAACATCCCACACCGGTTCACCAACGCTTCGAGTCGGCCGACTCGCTTCCTGGTGATCGCGAGCCCGTCGGGCTTCGAGGACTTCCTTCTGTCCTTCGCCACGCCCATCGCTTCGATGGAATCCACGCCGCCGCCGGTGACGCCCGAGTTGATCCAGACGCTGTTGGCCGTCGCCCCGCAGTACGGCATCGAGATCCTGCCTCCGCCGGCGGGCTGAGCTGCCGCCGCGGATCACGAGCGCGCCAGGTCGACGCAGATCAGCTCGCGGCCGTTGTGGACATACATCCGACGGCCAGCGAAGGCCGGGTGGCACCACAGGACATCCCGGCCGCGGGTGTTCTCGACCGTTTCCAGCAGCTTGGAACGGCCGAGTTCCAGGAAACCCATCGGGTTCAGCTTTGCGAGGATCAGTTCGCCATGATCGTTCCAGAGCCAGGTGCGGTCGCCCTGTTCGATCAGGAACGCATGGGCGAAGAGGCCCTGCTCACCGCCGACGGCATCGAGGGATTCCCAGCGCCGGTCTCCGGTGGCCACACCGAGGCAGCGGAGCTCGCCAAACCCGCACACGCCATAAAGGAAGCCACCTTTCATGAGCGGCGTGCACATCGTCGTATGGAGGCCGTCGTTCATCTCGGATTGCCGGCTGGATTTGCGGTTCCAAAGGACGCGGACGGAATCGGCCGAAGGTTCGAGGAGCGTGGCCCCGTGGTAGAACGAGGTGATGAAGAGGCGGCGTCCATCGAAGCGCGGGGTCGCGATGGTGACCTCCGGCCGCTGAAGTTTTCCGACGATGGGGTAGGTCTGTTGCCACCGGACTTCTCCCGTGGCGGGATCGAGACCGGCAATCGCTTCGGGATGCCAGACGACCAGGGTGGGCTTTCCGGCGATCGTGTAGATCATCGGGGGCGCGTACCCGGTCTCGCGGGTGGTGAGGGCGCGCCAGCGTTCCTTGCCGGTGGCCGCCTCGAACGCCACAACCGCGGAATTGGATCCGCCCACGAGGCAGTAGAGGAGGTTGTCGTTCAACAGCGGATGCGCGGCCCAGCCCCACGCCTGGACTTCGTCGCCGGTGTACTCCTTCGCCAGGTCATGCTGCCAGACCGGCGTGCCATCCGTCGCGTTGAGGCACTTCAGGTCGCCCATGGCTCCCAGGGAGAAGACGCGGTCGCCCGCGACAATCGGCGTGGCCCGCGGACCCGCCGGATAGGAGATCCGATACGGGCGGTCATAGACGTGTTCCCACACGCGAGCGCCGGTGGTCGTGTCGAGGCAGACGATGCGTTCATTGCCGGGAACCTCGCCTGAAGCCCGTTCTCCCGCCTTCCGCGGTCCCGCCGTGCCCGCCTTGCGATCCATGAGGAAGAGCCGGTTGCCCACCACCGCCGGCCCCACGTACCCCGCGTTCACGGGAACCTTCCATTTCACCGGCGGTGGATTGGTCGAAAGGTTCTCCACGATGCCGGTCTCCCGCCAGACGCCATCCCGACCGGGTCCCATCCACTGCGGCCAATCGTCGGCAAACAGCGAAAGTGTGGACACGGCCAGCGCGGCTAGCGGCCCGCTCCATCGGATCCAGGGGAAGCTCATGGTGCGGAGACGAACGCGGAAACCCGCTCGCGAGTTTCAACGGGTTTGGATCTAGAATCGGCAGTTGGATCCGCAGATGGCGCAGATGGCGCCGATAGTCAGGAGCATGGATTGGGCGTGCCCTTCACCCGCAAGGTGACGTCTGCACTGGCCTCGGGTGCTGGCATTTCTGCCCCTCCATCTGCGGAATCGGCGACATCTGCGGTTAAATGAACTGCCGTTTCTAGGTTCAGGCGTCGACTTGCGGGGCGATGGACCCTTGGGTAAGGGTAGTACCATGAGCATCCGCTTTTACCAACACCCCCAGACCTGCTCCTGGCACGAACTGCGTGATAAGTTGTCTGCGCTGAAGGGCGTCCGGATCACGGGTGCTGTCGACGATCCAGTCATTGGTTCGTGGACCGATTTCAACTTCCGTGGGCACGACTTCACGATCCATGCCGAAGCCGGGACCTTCGTGTTCTCTGCCGGCGCTGGGAACCCGCCGGATGCCCTGTGCGCCGAGATCCAGTCCCACTTCGAGACGCTCCTGGGGAAGTCCAAGGACAATGGGGACGGTGGAGCGATGGGTTTGATGCGGAGGTGATCCGTCACTCGTCCATTGGCCAGATCTTCGCCGCGAGGGTGTCGAGTCCTGTGAAGGTGACGGCGAGGTCGGCGAGGGTGCGGTCGAGTGGCTTGGAGATGTCCGTCGAGATGACGAAGTTCGCGCCCTTGGGATGCAGGCTTCGGAAGCGGCGCAGGTTGTCGGGATCGAAGTGGCGGGAGTTCCATTTGCATTCGATCGCGTCCACCACACCCCGGCCGCGCGGGATGATGAAGTCGATTTCATGGTCGTCCTTGTCGCGCCAGTAGTGCACGTCGGGGGCGGCAGGGTCCGATCCGAGACGTTCCAGAACGAGGTGTTCCCAGAGGTTCCCAAGGTCGTCCGGGCGGAGGTCGGACCAGCCGCGGGCGAAAGCGACGAAGCCGGTATCGAAGCCGTAGATCCGGGGCTGTTTCACGAGTTCGCGTGTGCCTCGGCCGGACCATGGGCGGAGGGTGCGTGTCACGTGGGTGGCTTCAAGGACATCGAGATAGTTCAGCACGGTCGGACGGCTGAGTCCGGTGAGGTTGGCAAGGGTGGTGGCTTCGATCTGGCCACCGCTGAGACGGAGGACAGATTCAACGAGCTTGAGGAAGGCGCCCCGCTTCTCGACGCGGAAGAGTTCCTGGATGTCCCGGGCGTAGTAAGAGTCGAGCCATTCGGCGTAGAATCCGGCGTCGTATTGCGGGGACAGCAGTCCGGGTGGCAAGCCTCCCCGGTGGAGGCGGTGCTGAAGGTCGCGGACGCCAAATGCGGGCAGTTCGTCGTATCGGACCGGAACCAGGTGGAGGTTCCGTTTCCTGCCAGTGAGGCTGTCCCGGAACTTACCGGTCGCGGCGAGGGTCGAGGATCCGGTGGCGAGGATCCGGAGTTGGGGAAAGGCGTCGGCGCCAATCTTGAGGAGCCGGCTCGGGTCGGGAAGCTGGTGGACTTCGTCGAGGATCAGCCGGGGTTTGGAGAGGGAACGGTAGAACTGCTCCGGGTCGGCAAGCTGTTGTTGGGCCGAGGGGAGATCGCAATTGATGTACTCGGCATCGGGGATGGCCCGGGCGAGGGTGGATTTACCGACACGGCGGACCCCGGAGAGCCAGACGATGGGAGCGAGGTTCCAGGACGAAAGGATCCTTTGGAGCCAGAGTGGGCGCTCGATCATGAAAACAGTGTTTACATTTGGTCGGACCAAATGGCAAATCAGGTTTCGCGGGTGTGGCGCGCATTATTCCTGGGACAGGTGACAAATGTCCGGCGGCGCCGCGTGATTTCTGGTTCGCACAGGGTGTCTCACCGTCAGGACCCAGAAGCCATCCTGTCATCCTGCCATCCTGTCCGAACACGGTCCTTGGGTTGACTCCGGTCTCCGAACAAAACTTTTACAGTCTTCTCACAACCGGCGGACAAAGGCCGACGGGAACCGGGAATGATCGGGTGGATGAATCGAAGACGTGCACAAGCGGGAGAGACCACGGCGGAGGAAGCCTGTCCGTGGACGCCATCCTTGGGCCTGTCGGGCCTTTGCCTGTTGATCGGGCTTCAGGCGGGATGTACCAGTCACCCGCCGGCACCCACCCCGCTGCAACAACTCCAGGGAACCTGGTCGGGCGTCATCGCCAACAATCCCGCCAAGGAGCGCTACACGATCCGGATCCGCGGTGATTCCTTCCACTTTCACCGGGACACGAATTTCTGGTTTGAGACGACCATCACGCTGCCTCCGGGCAAGGAACCGAAGCAGCTCCATGCAACCATCCGCGATAGTGCGGGTGGAAAGGACAGCAGCGTCGGAGAGACCGTCTTTGCCATCTTCAAGATCGAGGAAGAGACCCTGATCCTCGCCACCCGCGGCACCGATTCCGATGACCCGCCCCTGAGCTTTGAGAATTCCAATGACAGAGGTCTCACCCGCTATGAACTGAAACGGGTGCCGGATCCTCGATAGGGAGTTGTGATTGCGGGAGGGCGCATGTTGAAACTGCTTCCGCATGGAACGGGGTGGCGACGTCCTCGTCGCCGTTCCATCGTCTTTCCCAAGGCGATGAGGACATCGCCACCCCGAGAACCATGCCCAAAGGGGAGAAGTCTCGACATGCGTCCGTTGCAGCGGGGCACAAGTGCCTTGCGGGTCGGATGCTTCCTGAGGTAGCCATGAGTCCGCTTGAACGACGCGGTTCAAAGAACGGGCGGAGGCCGATAAGCCAAATAGCGATGTGGGCGCTTCCGGCAGCTGGCCACCATCGCTGAGCCTTGGCGGAAATCCTTACATGGCACGATTCCACATTCTGATTCTGGCAGATGTCACGGTGAGCCTTCCTGCGTTCCTTCTGGCCGGTTGGGCGGTGTTCGCCAATCCGTTCGTCGGGGAGAAGGCTGGCATGGCGGTCGTAGCCCTGTCGGCGCTGCTGGTGATGCTGCCTTCTGTGCTGCTGTTGTGTCATCGCACCCTGTGGCCTGCAGCCGCGTGGATATTGAGCCTCCTGTACGGCCTGATGCTGTTGGTCGGTGCTTGGATCCTGCTTTACGATTTTGCTTATGGAACGTGGTGGTGGCTGGCCATCGTTGCCGCCTGTCTTGGCACGATCGCCAAGAGCATCTTCATTGCATTCAAGCTCACCAAGCATGCCGTCTGAAACCAGCACAGGGACCAGCATCGAGGCATGGTTCCGGTAAGTCCCCCATGCACCTACGACTCTTGAGACTGTTCCTTGGATTCTCTGCCTTCGCCTGGGGCGTATCCGTGGTGGGGGTGTTTCTCAGTTGGTCCGCGGCGGCGGAGGCGTTGCAGGGACTGGGTGCCCAGTCCATCGCTTATGACCGGATGCTGGATTACTGGCTGCGCATGGCGTCGGGAGCGTTCGCGCTGGTGGGTTGTTGGTATCTGGTGCTGATGATTTGGCCTCGGAAGTTCCACGCCGCAATCCCCTGGTTCGGTGGACTGATGCTGGCGGAGGGCGTCATCCTGCTCTTCCACGGACTGCGGCTTTCGTTGCCGCCGTTTCCCTTCTATGCCGACACGTCGGCCTGCCTGGTCGGGGGCGGAGCGATCCTTTACCTGTCCCGGTATGCGCGACCGGATGGGGAGAAGCCCGTGGCCTGAGGTGCTGTGGGGGGCGCGTGAATGGGCTCGGCCTCCTGTTCAGCGGGCTGTTGCGTGACAAAGTGGTGACTGGGGCTGGCTTGTCGGGATTTGTCTGGCTCCGGCCATGCTTCCACATCAGAGAGAGCGGGCGTGAAGATCCTACGATTGTGGTTCCCGTTTGTGTTGGCCTTTGTCCTGACCGCCTGTTCGGGAGGTTCCACCGGGCCCACGGAAGCCCAGGCGCGGGCGATGCTGGAAGAGGACATCCAGAAGTTTTCCCAAGGTTGCATCCAACTGCTGGAGTTCAGGAAGACGCAGGAGAAGCCAATGGATAGCCTGATGGCAGTGAGTGCGACCGTGCGCATCGAGTTCCTGCAGGACTGCGTCTGGCCGAACGAGCGTCTCGTCGTGGTTTTGAAGACCGCGCCCGGCCTCTCCCCCAACGTTCGCAAGGGGGATCAGCGGATCGTGAATCTCGATTTCCTGTTCGAGAAGTCCGACGGCGGATGGAAGGCGGTCCGGCCGAAGGATTCGAAGTCGGGGATGTCACCCTGATTCGTGGCGATCTGGTCGATTCGGTGGGGATTTCCGATGGCTGTCATCCCATCCAGGGCACCTGGTCGGTGACGACGATGGAGGAGTTCCGGGAACTTGGGGCCGAGGTGTCAGGATTTGTCAGGGATCTGGCGGTACCCTTCGTGGACGAACATCGGGATCCACTGGCTATCCGGCGCACGTTGATCGAGACGCCGGGGCATGCCACGAACATCTGGCCCTACCGTCCGCTCCTGGCAATCGACTGTCTCTACGGTTCACCGGAGCAGACAGCGAGTGACGTTTCACTTCTGGAACAGCGTTATGCTCACTTCGCACCACATCCTCGGAAGGAGTTTGATGACTTTGTCGCCGCGGTGAGGAAATGGATTCTGGCGTGATGACAGCATCGTGGGCAAAGCCGGGGCTCATTCCGGGGGGCGGTGTGGTCGGCGGAGGCAGGCTCAGCGGCGGCCACAACCGCGATGCGGTTGGGATCGTGGTGCGACGGTAACCCAGGGTTGGCCTCGTGCCTCGGCCAACCCTGGGCTAGATGGCACAACGCCTTTGGCGTTGGCGGCCCATGCCATCCAACATCCTGTTCATCCTGTCCAAACCCAGCAGCCCTTCACCCTGTGCTTCTGGGGGGCTGCGTCGCGGCACGGCCTCTGCTAGACAACCTTTGCCGCTCGCGTTGCCACGTTGGCATCGGGCAACGGACCGGAGTTCAGGTCATGTCCACCACCGAAGTCATCCTGCGTCTGGGATTGGTCACCCTTCTCGGCATGTACCTGCTTCACCGGCATTGGCGTCGGGTCCCGGCCGCCGCACTAAGGCCGGAGGATCCTTCCTGGTGGACGGGCCATGGCATCGATACCCGCCAGCTCCGCCCGGCACTGGGGTCGGCACGCGATGGCTATCGGCAAGCGATGCGGACGACGCGCAGCGCCACCGAGGGTGCCCGTCGACTGGCGGTGGCGAGGGCGACGGTTTCCTGCCTAGGCTACTTCCGAACCCGGCAGGGCGCTGAAGTGAGGGAGGAGGCGAGCTGTTGAGGCCCACGGTTTCGGCAAGGGTGCGGATGAGTGCATTTGGAGCATGGAAGACGATCCGGGTTCACGCAGTCATGAGCCCCAACGGGGCGGGCGAAGACAGCCCGGGGCATCGCCCCGGGAGTGCCGACATCCATCGAACAGGAGCCCTGAAAGGGCGTTTCAGGAGTTCGGGGGCAGGGGTAATCAGGGTCAGCTGGCGCGCCCTTTCAGGGCTTGGGAATCTTCATTCGGGCTGGATTTCCCAGGGCGGTGCCCTGGGCTGTCGTAGGACGCCCCGTTGGGTCTGGGGGCGCGGAACGGCGTGATCGCCATTCGGGGCGCGTACGTGCCCGAGGAGCAGTTGGGCTCGGTGAAGGAGTTCTTGCCAGGCGAACCGAGGCGATGATTGGGGAAGATGAAATCCAAACCTTTTCAGACAGGATGAGCGGGATGTACAGGATGACTCAACATGAGCTGGCTTCGATCCCTTTTCGGCTGGAAGGAAGACGCTCACGTTCCGGACAGAGTCGATCCGGACTTTGGTCCGATGACCTTTGACGGGGTAGATTCCGGCATTTGGCAGACGGACCGGGACATCGACGCGCCGGAGCACGGAGCGCGGTACGGCTTTTCGGCGATTCCTGGCGACGCCACCGGTCCGTATCCATGGGCGAGATCCTTCCTGATGGAGAAGCGGCAGGACCTCCCGCGACTTTGGGAACTGTGCACGCCGTCACTGGGAGAGGTCTGCGATCAATGGGGAGGGAAGGGATTGCGCAGGCCGGTGAGGCAACAGTTCGTGCTCAAGTCGATCAGTGTCAGCGACGACTTCCAGACCTCGGGCGCGTGGGACGTCGGATTCGAGGCCAAGGGGAAATTCTGGGTCTATGCGTGCGTGCGCCTGGTCGGTGATCGGATCGAGGGATGCACGTGTGATACTTGATCTGCACACCCTGCCGGGTGTGGGCGCCCGGCCTGCACTACTCCGGAAGGCTCGGCTGAACGATGGGAAAGCCGGCAAGCCGGGGCGTGGGCGCTGGATGGAGGCAAGCTTCCGGGAGGAGTGGGTTCTGTCGCCCCGCTGGGGCTGGGTATCCACAACCCGTGGCTACCCACGGCTGACGCCGTGGGCTACTGCCTTTCGGCCCTCCGGGCCTGAAGCAGCCGGGCGCGAGGTGCGGAGCACCGGCAGATGATAGCCCACGGCGTCAGCCGTGGGTTCCGCGCGTCCGGAAGGTCCAGCCCCGGAGGGGCGCAAGATTCCGGGGACTCGGTTTGCACCCAAGGAACGGGCAAGACTCGACGGGAGACCTACAAGCCTTTGCAGACGGATGCTTCACAGGCAGGAAGGCATCCGGATCCATCCTGAACATCCTGCCATCCTGTCCAAAGACAACCTCCCAGTGGTCCTCTGCGGAGCTGAGCATCGCGGTTCAATGGCGTCCCTGGTGCAGTCGGGGGCGGGACAGGGTGGCACCGTTGGAAGCAGAGGCCCCCTTGCCCGACTTCCGGGCGGATCCTGCCTGGCAGCATTGGCCGCCGGACTCGCAGCAGGGGCCACTTCCCTTGTCTGCGTTCGCGGCAGGCTTCATCCCTGAGGGTTGGCTGGCTGGCTTGGCGGCCGGTGTCAGCGCCTTGGCATGGTCCCGGTCGTGTCCGGCCCAGCCGTTGGAAGCGAAGTCCGTGACCACGGTGGCGTGGTTCTGGGCGACCTTCACAGCATCCGGGGTCTTTCCGGTCACGGTGACCTTCAGGCCCTTCGCTGTGGGTTCAACGGTGTGGGTGATGTTGTCGTAGTGGGCGGCGTATTCGACGAAGGCGGGATCGTGGCGTCGCACCATGAGACCGGCCTTCAGGCGATCGGACATCTGCTGGACGTGGCCGCGTAGGGCGGCGGTGACCTTGGGATCGGAGGATTCGGTGAGGGCGACGTAGCCGTCCTTTGTGAGGGTGACGGTGCGGGTGATGGCGGCGTGGTTATTGAAGAGTTGATGGATGTTGTTGCGGGCCTCCGGGGGCATGCCCTGGGACAGGGCGACAGGAGTGACGAGTGGAGTGGTGGCAAGGGAAACGCCGAGGAGAAGGGCGCGGAGGGACGCGCGCTGGGGAATGAGTGCTTTCATGCACATACAATCGAATGCGCATATGATGAACGCAAGGCGTTGTTTGGGGGGCGTGGGCCGGGTCATCAGGCGTAGATGGAAAGGAGTTTCCGGGAGGAGTGGGTTCTGTCGCCCCGCTGGGGCTGGGTATCCACAACCCGTGGCTACCGTCTTTCGGCCCTCCGGGCCTGAAGCTGCCGGGCCCGAGGTGCGGAGCACCGGTAGATGATAGCCCACGGCGTCAGCCGTGGGTTCCGCGCGTCCGGAAGGTCCAGCCCCGGAGGGGCGTAAGATTCCGGGGGCGGGTTGCCATGGGTGCCACCCCTCTCCGACTCTGGGTCATGTCTTGATTCGGAGGGGAGTGATACTAGAGTAGCACTTCATGCGGACCGAACTTGTCACCTCCCTCAAGCGTAGGGCCACGGAGATCATTGCGGAGCTTGGCCCCACGGCAGAACCGGTGCTCATCACACAGCATGGAAAACCCGCTGCCTATCTGATGGGTGTCGAGGCTTTGGATGCGTTGAACCGGCGTGTTGCCATCCTCGAAGGCATTGCCCGTGGCGAACGCGCGATAGAGGACGGCCGAGTCGTCACCCATGCCGAGGCCCGAACGCGGATGCAACGATGGCTGAAGTAATCTGGACCGAACCGGCACTGCAGGACCTCGACGCGATTGCCGACTACATTGCCATCGAAGACCCTCAGGCCGCCCGGGGTCTGGTCGAGCGCGTGTTCCGCCACGTCGAGCAGCTCGTCGAGCATCCTGAGAGCGGTTCGCGTCCCCCAGAAATGCGCAACTCACGCTACCGCCAGATTGTAGAGCCACCCTGCAAGATCTTCTACCGCTACGATGGGCGTCAGGTTTTCGTCATCCACGTGATGCGTGGGGAGCGAGAGCTCCGGAAGGCCCGGCTGAACGAGCGGAAAGCAGGCAAGCCGGGGCGTCAGGCGTAGATGGAGTCGAGCTTCCAGGAGGAGTGGGTTCTGTCGCCCCGCTGGGGCTGGGAATCCACAATCCATGGCCACCCACGGCTGACGCCGTGGGCTACTTTCTTTCGGCCCTCCGGGCCTGAAACAGCCGGGCCGGAGCATCGGCAGATTCGAGTTCGCGCCCGTCCTGGGTTGTCCTGATTGCTGGGGGTGTTTTTTTCACCGCGGGAATCTGGAGGGCGCATCACGCATTCCACACACTCGGATTGCCGGGTGCCGTCGCCAACCGGATCCTCTGGATGACGGTCTTTCCCGGATTTGTGGCCATCCTCTTTGCTGTGCTCTTCTGGCCGATGCGGTCCCGCGGTGCCACGGCATGAAGGTTGAAGCCGCCCCGGGTGAGGGCACCCGGCCTTCAGGGGGAGTTGCCAGTTCCCCGTTCCCAGTTTCCAGAACCTCGGGGTGGCGATGTCCTCATCGCCCTGAGAATGGTTCTGGAACGGCGACGGGGACGTCGCCACCCCGTTCCAATCTGGAATCTGGAGACTGGGAACTGGGAACTCCCTCAGGTGATGAGGTCCTTGATGACGCGGCATTCCTCGACGCCGGTGAGGCGGGCGTCGAGGCCCTGCACGCGGACGGTGAAGCGGTCGTGCTGGATGCCGAGGAGGTGCATCACGGTGGCGTGGAAGTCGTGAATGTGGACGGGGTTCTCGACGATGTTGTAGGAGAACTCGTCGGTCTGGCCGTAGATGGTGCCTCCGCGGGAGCCGCCGCCGGCCATCCACATGGTGAAGCAACGGGGATGATGGTCGCGTCCGTAGTTTTCCTTCGAGAGGCCGCCCTGGCTGTAGATGGTGCGACCGAACTCGCCGCCCCAGATGATGAGGGTATCCTCGAACAGGCCGTGGCGCTTGAGGTCCTGGATGAGGCCGTAGGTGGGCTGGTCGACGTCGCGGCACTGGGAGGGCATGCGGCCGCCGACATTGGCGTGGTGATCCCAGTTGTTGTGGTAGATCTGGACGAACCGGACGCCGCGCTGGACGAGGCGGCGCGCGAGGAGCGCGGAGTAGGCGAAGGAGCCGGGTTTGCGGGCCTCGTCGCCGTAGAGCTTGTAGGTGGATTCGGGCTCGTTGGTGACCTGGGTGAGCTCGGGGACGGACGCCTGCATCCGGAAGGCCATCTCGAACTGCTGGATGCGGGTGTGGGTCTCGGGATCGCCGACCTCGGCGTAGGCCATCTCGTTGAGCTTGCGGAGTCCGTCGAGCTGGCGGCGCCGGGTCGGGGTGGAAATGCCGGGCGGGTTGTTGATGAAGAGGATGGGATCGCCGGAGGAACGGAAGGAAACGCCGGCGTGTTCGCCGGAGAGGTACCCGGAGGACCAGAGGCGTGCGGAGATGGCCTGGAGCTGTTCCTTGTTGGAGGGTTCGGCGACGAGGACGCAGAACGTGGGCAGGTTCTGGTTGAGGGATCCGAGACCGTAACTCATCCAGGAGCCGAGACAGGGGCGGCCGGTGACCATGTTGCCGGTCTGCATGGCCGAGATGGCGGGCTCGTGGTTGATGGCCTCGGTGTGCATGGACCGGATGAAGGCCATGTCATCGACGCACCTGGAGGTCCAGGGAAGGAGCTCGCTGACCCACATGCCGGACTTGCCGTGCTGGGCAAACTTGTATTTCGAAGGTGCGATCGGGAAGCGGGCCTGACCGGAGGTCATCGTGGTGAGGCGCTGGCCCTGCCGGATGGAGGCGGGGAGGTCCTTGTCGTACCAGTCGGCCATCCCGGGCTTGTAGTCGTAGAGGTCCATCTGGGAGGGACCGCCGACCATGTGGAGATAGATGATGTGCTTGGCCTTGGCGGCGAAGTGGGGGAGGTCGGCGCGGCCACCGATGGCGGAGGAGGCGGCGGAGTTCGCGAGGAGACCGCCCATGCCCCCCATGAGTTGGGCGAGTGCGGCGGTTCCGAGGACGTTGCGGCCCCGGGCGAAGAACTGGCGCCGGGTCTGGTTGCGGGAGAATTCGTCAAACAGGCTCATGGCGGGATTACTTGTTGAGGGCTTCGTCGAGGTTGAGGAGCTGGTTGGCGACCAGGGTGGCCGCGGCGAGTTCGGCGGACGGCAGGCCGGGATCGGCCTTGGCTTCGCCGTAGGCGAGGAGTTCCTTCGCCTCGTCGGGATGGGCAGCGTAGTGGTTCCGCAGATCCTGGAGGGTGGCGGTGATCACGGGTGTTTCCGTGGGCTTGAGGGGCCGGAGGAGGACCCGCAGGGCCATCTGTTCGACGAGCTGGGTGTCGTTGCCCCGATGCCGCTTCAGGATGTCCTGGGCGAGGACGCGGGCGGCTTCCATGAACTGGATGTCGTTCAGGGTGGCGAGCGCCTGGAGGGGTGTGTTGGTACGCTCGCGTCGGACGCTGCACGTCTCCCGGCTGGGGGCGTTGAAGACGTCCATCATGGCCGGCGGTGCGGCGCGCTTCCAGAAGGTGTACAGGCTTCGGCGGTAGAGGGATTCGCCGCGGTCGCGTTCATATCTCTTGGTGTTGCTCTCCGGCATGGCGACGGCTTCCCAGACGCCATCGGGCTGGTAGGGCTTGACGCTGGGCCCGCCGATCTTGCGGTTGGCGAGCCCGGAGACGGCGAGGGCGTAGTCGCGCACCATCTCGGCGTCCATGCGGAAGCGGGGACCGCGGCTCAGGTACCGGTTGGCGGGGTCCTTCTCGATCTTCTCCGGGGTGACCTGACCGGACTGGCGGTACGCGGCGGAGGTGACCATGAGGCGGAAGAGCTGCTTCACGTCCCAGCCGCCGTTCTGGAATTCGACGGCGAGCCAGTCGAGGAGTTCCTGGTTGGCGGGGGTGTCGCCGACGACGCCGAAGTCCTCGGTGGTGCGGACGATTCCCGCGCCAAAGACCTCCTGCCAGAACCGGTTCACGGTGACGCGGGCGGTCAGGGGGTTCTCAGGAGCGACGATCCATCGGGCCAGTCCGAGCCGGTTGGTGGGCGATCCGGGTGGCAGGGGATTGAGGA
The DNA here is from genome assembly GCA_965283655.1 of Limisphaerales bacterium. Taxonomy (GTDB): domain Bacteria; phylum Verrucomicrobiota; class Verrucomicrobiia; order Limisphaerales; family UBA9464; genus UBA6176. The sequence continues at coordinate 199,152 of CBDIPJ010000007.1, forward strand.
CGGCGAAGGGGCCGGCAACGACGGTGTCCTTGGGTTTGTCGTATTGGCCACGGAACAGGACCTTCGCGGTGGGCGTGGAATCCATCTTCTCGCGCTGGACGTGGGTGACCGGGCTGCGGGAGCGGATGGCGTCGCGTTCGGCCTCGATCTTCCCGAGTTCGTCGCGGGTGAGGAAGAATCCGGGGTCCTTCTGGTTCAGGTAGAACTCGAAGAGGGCATCCCGTTGGGCGGGCGTGCGCTGGCTGGCAGGCAAGGCGAGCAGGAGTCGGGTGGGTGCGTCTTCGGCGAGACTGCGGACCTCATCGGGCTGGAGGGTCCGGCCGTAGACGCGGACGTCCTGGACCTGACCGTTGGCGAGCAGCTGGTCCGTGCTGCGCTGGCCGACGCGGAGGGGAACCTTGGTGCGGATGGAGGCGGTGAGGGTGTCGGTTTCGCCGCGGGTGCGGGCAGGCTTGCCGTTGATGAAGATCTTCAGGCCGGCCGGCTTGCCGGAACCGTCGTAGGTGACGAAGACATGCTGCCATTCGCCCGGCTTGAGGGGGTTCTCGGTGGTGACGACCTTGAGGGCGTTGGCCGGCCATGCGTTCACGAGGTGGACGGCGTAGTTGCGGTCGTGGGTGAACAGGTCCCAACCCTGGTAGTCACGGGACTGGTCCATGCGGGCGAGGACGGACTGGTAGGTGCCGCCGGACGGAACGCGGACCCAGGCGCCGTAGCTGAAGGGTTGGTCGCGTTCGAAGTCGCCGACATCGCCGAGGTTCGGCGTGGTTTCCGGGGTGAGGACGAGTGCGGGTCCAAGGCGTCCGCCGGTCTTCCATTCGCCGGCCTTGGCGGTGCGGACGGAGGGTTGTGGGCCGCGGAGGACCTTGAGTTCGTCGCCCGCGCCATCGTTGAGCACGGCGTGGACGAGGAGGCCGGATTCGGACGGGCCCGCGGGGGTGGATTCAGCCGTGGCGGATGCCAGCCACCGTTCGAACGCGGGTTGGGCATCGCGCCGGCGGTTCTCGAGGCGCTTCTTCACGCCCGCGATGTCGTCGGGGATCTGCTTCCAGCGGGCGCGTTCGGTCTCGGACTGAGGGACAACGACGCTGGGGTTGGAGTCCTTGACGTTGCCATCGAAGCCGCCCTGGGTGGTGTTCCGGAAGTAGGCGGCCATGGAATAGAAATCCTTGGTCGAGACGGGATCGAACTTGTGGTCGTGGCAACTGGCGCAATTCGCCGTGAGGCCGAGCCAGACCCACGAGGTGGTCTCGACGCGGTCGCGGGCGTAGTTGGCGAGGTTTTCCTCCTCGATGGTGCCACCCTCGTTGGTGGTCATGTTGCAGCGATGGAATCCGGAGGCGACCAACTGGTCGTCGGTGGCGCCGGGAAGGAGATCGCCGGCGAGCTGTTCGACGGTGAACTGGTCAAAGCGCTCATTGCGGTTGAAGGCGCGGATGACCCAGTCGCGGTAAGGCCACATCTCGCGGTAATTGTCGAAATGGAGCCCATGGGTGTCGGCGTAACGGGCGGCATCCAACCAGTAACGGCCGCGGTGTTCGCCCCAGGCCGAGGAATCGAGGAGTCGGTCGACCAGGTTTTCGTAGGCCTTGGGCGACTTGTCCTTCACGAAGGCCTCCACTTCGGCGGGGGTGGGCGGAAGACCGGTGAGGTCGAGCGCAACGCGGCGGGCGAGGGTGCGCCGGTCGGCTTCGGGGGCGGGCTTGAGTCCCATGGAATCGAGCTTCGCGAGCACGAAGCGGTCGATGGGATTGCGGACCCAGGAGGCATTCTGGACCGCCGGAAGGGGCGCACGTTCGGGTCGGACAAAGGCCCAGTGGGGTTGCCACGGGGCGCCTTCCTCGATCCAGCGCTTGAGGGTGGCCTTCTGTTCGGCGGTGACCACGCGATGGCTCTCGGGCGGCGGCATCAGGTCGTCGGTGTCCGTGGTGATGATCCGGCTCCAGAGCGCGGATTTCGCGGGATTGCCGGGGGTGAGCACGGGCCCTTCCTCCTTGGTGCCGCCGTAAAGGCCTTCCTTGGTGTCGAGTCGGAGGCCGGCCTTGCGCTTGCCGGAGTCGGGTCCGTGGCAGTGGAAGCAGCTCTCTGAAAGGATGGGGCGGATCTCGCGATTGAAGTGGATCTTCTGGGTTGCCGCGTCGGCAGGAACCGACAACGCGAGAAGCACAGCCCAGCGGAGGGCGGTGCGGCCGGAGATTGGATAACCACGCATAGGCTTCATCGGATCAAGGTGCCCCTGGCAGACCCATTCGGCCTGCGGCGGATTCACACGGGATGATTGCCCGGGAAAGAACGCCAAGTCATGTACCTCTTCAACACGTGTGTTGACGAAGTCCCACTATTCTTGGTGTTGGGGGGGGGCTTCAGAGTTGGAAGATTCAAGTTTTCAAGTTTGGCCGAATTTCCGGATTGAAGGCCGGGTGCCCCCACCCGGCGTTGGATCATGGATCCGCCGCGTGGGGGCACGCGGCCTGCAATCTTTGGCCTTCCGGCGCTGGAAACGTTCCCGGGGGCTCGTTTACATTCACCGGACCATGTTTTCACACGTTGTCATTTTCTGGACCGATCCCGCGAATCCGACCGCCGCCGATGAACTGGTGGCGGGCGGACAGAAGTACCTGAAGTCCATTCCGGGGGCCCTCCAGTTCCATATGGGCAAGATGGTCGGGAGCCATCGGCCGGTGGTGGATCAATCCTATCAGGTCGCGTTGAACCTGATCTTCCCGGACAAGCAGGCGCAGGACGATTACCAGGTGCACCCGGAGCACCTGAAGTTCGTGGCCGAGTGCAGCAAGCTGTGGAAGAAGGTCACGGTTTACGACTTCGCCTGAGAAAGGAGTCCAAGGGAGGGGTGGGAGTTTCGAGTTTTCAGTTTCAAGTTTGAAGCTCACTGAGCTGCGCCACGTGGGGGCACGCGGCCTACAAAGAGGAGTTCCCGGTTTCCAGAGGTCAGTTCCTGCTCCTTCCACAGCCTCCTGACGTCGTCTGCTACGCTCAGGTGGGTAGCCAACGAGGTCACGAGACGGTCGCAGAGGGAGGGGCTCCCAGTTTCCACGGGACTTGAAACTTGAAACTGAAAACTTGGATCTCCCTCCCTACAGGCCCCAGCGCCCTTCCTTGGTGTTGCGGGCCTGACGTTCGGCCACGCGCAGTTGATACTGTTCACGGAGGGGGAGGACGCGGGTTTCGGGGGTCTTGACCCCGCAACGTCCGGCCTCGACGAGGCCGAGGAGCACGCTGTTGGTCGAATCGATGTACAGATAACCGAGCCCCGTGCGCGTGACATTGGTCTGCGTGAAGGCGAACTCGACCGGACGTCCGATCAACGTGTTCGTGAGATGCCGCCGGGTCTCGGCAAGGAATCGGACTCCTTCGATCCCCGCCGGCAATCCGTTGGTTTCACACCCCTGCAATCCAAGGTTCCAGATGACGCCGTTGTCGGCGCGGAACTGGACAATGGAATCGCCGAGGACACGGGTGACCTTGCCGGAGAAGCGCGGCAGGGGCGGTGGGCTGGACCAGTTCGCGTCCCGCAGGATCACGGCATAATCAAGGACCGGACGTGCGTGTTCGCGTTGGGTCCACAGGGCACCCGCAGCCGCGATCCAGCAGAGCCAGATGAATCCGTGGAGGCAGCGGTTGAGGAAGTGGAACATGTCAGGCCTCCTCCTTTCCGGCGTCGGGACCGGGTGCTGGTACTGCGCCGGGGGCGCTGCCGAACAGCCGGATCCGGGCATTGCGTTTCGGGAGCGGCGCGGGTGGCGCGGCAGGCACGGCAAGGGGAGGCAGTTCCGGGGCGGGTTCGCGGATCTGGGACATCAGCGCGAGATTGATCTCAGCCTGTTCATGGCTTCCCGGGTCGATGTGGTGGCGGGTGAGCAGGATCCCGTGGGCGCGGACGCAGTTGGTGATGTTGTTGAATCGCCAGACTTCGCGGGCGAAGACCTTCTCCAGCCACGACCCCGGGCGGGCATTGTTCATCCCGACGACGAATGCGGCAGGCAGGTTGGGATGACGCACGCCCTCGGCAAAGGCGGCGAGGACCGCCATGCGACGCCATTCCCGGGCTTCGCAACGGCGGGCAAAACGGATCAGCCAGGTGCGATCCTCGGAGACCTGGCCGTCGGTCATCAACCCGGTCATCGGACCCGCGATGAGCCGGCCGAACACCGGTGCCCAGGTGATGCTGGCGGCAAAGCCCACCACGACAGCGAGGGCGAACAGGCCGGCGTTGGACACGTCGTCGTCGAGTTTCTCCGCTGCCTGTCGTGAAAGCTTCACGATCAGCCACAGGAAGAGTGAGGTGAGGAAGAAGCGGAAGAGGACGAGCATGATCAGGCCTTGGTGGCGAGGATGGGTTGGGCCGTGATGATGCCGCGAAGCGCCAGCTCCAGCCGGTGACGGTTGACCGCGTACTCGCGGGCGGTTTCCACCGAGATCACGCCGGCCGACAGCAGTTCCTGGAGGTATTGGTCGAAGCTGTGCATCCCGACGTGGTTGGACGCCTCCACGATTCCGGCGAGCATCGTGAGATGGTTCTCACGGATGGCTTCCTCGACGCCGGCGTCGCGCTTGAGGATCTCGAGGCAGGGCGTCCGTCCGCCCGAAAGATTGGGAATGAGGCGCTGGCAGACGATGGCGTTGAGGTTGCGCGCCAGCAGGGCGCTCACCGCGGTCTGTTCGGAGGCCGGGTAGTGCTCGCGCAGACGACCGATGGCCTGTCCCACGGAATCCGCGTGCAGCGTGGTGACCACGAGGTGACCCGTTTCCGCAGCTTGCATCGCGGCCCAGATGCTTTCGCGATCCCGGATTTCACCGACAAACAGGATGTTCGGGTCCTGGCGCATGGCGTTGCGGATACCATCGGCAAACGAAGCAGTATCAATGCCGACCTCGCGTTGCTCGAAGTGGGAGCGGGCATCGGTGAACAGGTGCTCAATGGGGTCCTCGATGGTGATGATGCGGGCGGCCCGTTCCTCGGCGAGTTGCTGCAGCATCGCGCGGACCGTCGTGCTCTTGCCCTGGCCGGTGGGACCCGTGACGAGGATGAGTCCGCGCATCGAGCGCATCAGGTCGCCAAGGCTGTCTGGAAGCTGCAGTTCGGCCAGCTGCTTGCGTTGCTGGGGGACGATGCGGAAGGAAAACGACTGGGCGCCGCGTTGCTTGCTGAAGTTGGCGCGGTAACGGAGGGCGCCGTGCTCGAAGCTGGCGTCCACCTCGCGATCAGTCGTGATGCGGGCACAGAGCTTGGGCGAGAAGGCATCCAGAAACCACGACTGGACCGTGACATCCTCCGGCAGGGCGAACTCGGGTTCGGTCACCGGTTCCAGCCGACCCGAGATCCGGATGATGACGCCGGAGCCGGACCGGCCGTGGATGTCGGAAGCACCGCGGGCTTCGGCCCAGGACAGCAGCCGGGAAAGCGCGCACGTGGGAGGGATCCGTTCCATGGCGGAGAACCTACGCCGCGCGATGGGCGGCGCCAGTAGGAGTTCCGAGTTGCCAGTTCCCAGATTCCAGGTCTTCCACCGCCTCCTGACGTCGTCTGCTAAGTTTGGGAGGGTAGCTGACGAGGTCACGAGGCAGTGATGCAGGCTTCAAACTTGGAACTTCCTCCACTGTCTCCTGACCTCGTGGCTACGTGGGGAGGTAGCCTTCCTCCGCCGGGTGGGGGTACCCGGCCTTCAGGGAACCGGAATCTCCCAGCCGGGCCTCACCGGCCAGCGGGGGTCTTGCCGAGCTCCAGGATCCGGCGGTAAACGACTTCGGTGATGGCCATCACGCTGAGACGCGATTGCCGGATCAACGGCATGTCGGCGGTGAGGGGATCTTCCTTGAGGGATGCGAGGCTCACCGGGTGTTTCAAAGGGCCGTCGGGAACAAGATCGACCACGGACCAGTCGCCCTCGGTGGCGGTGGGATCCGGGTAGGCTTCGCGATCGACGCGTGCGATTCCCACGACCTCCTTGTCCGAAACGCTGTGGTAATAGAGGACGGGATCACCGTGCTTCATCGCACGGAGGAAGTTTCGCGCCTGGAAGTTCCGGACGCCGGTCCAGACGGTGCGCCCATCCTGCACGAACGTGGACCACGCGTAGGCCTCCGGTTCCTGTTTCACGAGCCAGTACTGCTTCGCCATGCGCCGGAGCATGGACCCGGAAGGGTTCGGGCGCGAGTCGTGGCTGGGATCTGGGGACCCTGCGACGGTCGCAACGGGTCGTAGGGATCTTCCAGCCACGGCACGGAGTCACCGTTGACGAAGGCGCGGAAGCCTTCTTCTGGGGGTGATTCGAAGCAACGTTCCACGCCCTCCCACGGAAGCCAGAGCCGGTGAGCGTGCAACGCCTGGTTCGCGAGGAGTAGTCGGCCCTTCTGTTCCGCGGACAACCGCCGTTGGACGAAGTCAAGGTACAGGGAATCGTCTCCGCCGTAGATCTTGTCGCCCACCAACGGATGCCCGACGTGGGCCATGTGGATCCGGATCTGGTGCTTGCGTCCGGTGTCCATCCAGACGCGGACGACCGCAAAGGGTCCCTCCGGGCGGATGAACCGATGGATCACGCGAAAACGGGTGCGCGCCCAGGCGCCGTCATCGCGCACCTGATCTCGGATGGACACGCCGGATTCGTGGTGTTTCCCGAGGCTACCATCAATGACACCGGCGTCTTCGTCGGGATGGGCGTGGACGATCGCGAGGTATTCCTTGGTAACGAAGCCCGCCATCCAGAGCCGGCGCAGTTCGGCAGAGGCTTCATCGGTCTTTCCGAACACCATCACGCCGCTGGTTTCGCGGTCGAGCCGGTGCACCATCTGCGGTTCGGCGTCGAGGCCAAGGTGCAATCGCACGCGACCGATCAGGCTGGAGGCCGCATCGCCCTTGGTCGGGTGACACACCAGTCCTGCCGGTTTGTGCACCACCAGCAGTGCCGGGTCTTCATGAATGACGTTCAACCATCCCACCGCGCCAGCTTAGGGCCAACGCGGGGGAGGTTCCCAGACTTGGGTTCCGGGAGGAGCTGGAAGTTCGATGGGTTGGACTTCATTGCCTGTTGGACTCGAGTTTCGCCAATGGGCGACGGATGGCGACTGCCAGATCCAGAGGACATCCCGATCCAGGTCCCGCCTTGTGGGTCGAATGCCCTGTTCCGTAGCCTCCTGCCATGCACTCGCGGCTCAAGGCATCGGCTCGGCTGGGAACCTTGGCGGCGGCGTGGCTCTTGAAAGGAATCATGGTCGAGGCAGCTGGAACCAACGGCACGGCGGGGGAATCCGTGCTTCAGGCGATCGGTGGCGTTCCCACCTTCAAATTGCGGACCACGACCGCAGAACTGTCCGACCAACGGACTGAAGTCCGCACCCTCCTGCGCAAGGCCCTCGGCGAACTCCCGCCCCGTCCCGATCCCTCAAAAGTGAAGATTGTCAGCCGCGTTGACCGCGGCGAATGGTTCGAGGAACGCATCGAGTTCGATAACGGGGCAGGTTCCCGGGTTCCGGGCGTCTTCCTTCTGCCCAGGAAAGTCATCGGCAAGGTGCCCGCTATCCTCTACTGCCATTGGCACGGCGGTGAATACGACGGCGGCAAGATCGAGATCTTCCAGCGTAAGCATACGCCCGTTGAGCCCGGCCCTGCACTCGTCCGCCGCGGCTATGCCGTCCTTGCCATCGACGCCCCCTGCTTCGGCGAACGTCATGGCCAGGGGCCCGATGGGGAACGGGGTTCCGCCGGTGAGATGAGCGCTGCCAAGCTCGAGCTCTGGCTGGGGCGTTCGCTCTGGGGAATGATGCTCCGCGATGATCTCATCGCCCTCGAATACCTCTGCTCCCGACCCGAAATCGACTCCGACAGGATCGGTGCGACCGGCATCAGCATGGGCGCTACGCGCACTTGGTGGCTCATGGCCATCGACGAGCACCTACGAATCCGGTCGGGCGTAGCCATCGCCTGCCTAACGCGGTATCAGGACCTCATTACGGCAGGTGGATTGAAGTACCACGGCATCTACTATTTCGTACCCGGGTTGCTCCGGCATTTCGACACGGAAGCCGTGATCGCCTGCGTCGCTCCGCGTTCGCTCCTTTGCCTGAACGGCGATCAGGATGCCGGATCGCCTCCATCCGGCATCCGCACCATCGAACAGCTCGTGAAGCCTGCCTGGGAGATCTCGGGCAGGCCCGCCGAGTTTCGCAGCGTGATCTACCCGGGCGTCGGGCACACCTACACGCCCGAGATGTGGACCGAGATGCTTGCTTGGTTTGACCGAACACTTGAGCCCGAAAAGTGACTATCTTCGGAGGTCGCTGACCCCGCCCGGCAGCCGGTGGAGGGTCATGACCTCCGCCGGGGACAGGGCACGGTCGAATACGGCGAGGTCGTCCATCCATCCGGTGTAGGCAAGCCCGAGCATCATCAAGGACTGGGAAAGGTCCCAGTGGAACGTTTGTTCCCGCGCGGAGATCGCCCCGGCGAGGACGCCATCTACGTAAAGCTGGCAGACACCATCAGGTCGTCCCGTGTTGAAGTTATCCCAGGTGAAGACCACGTGGTTCCAACAGTCGCGTCGGAAGGGCGGCCGTAGGACGCGGGCTAGCGGCTTCTCTTCCATCGGCATCTTGCCCCAGTCGCGGTTGTTGGGATTCCAGACCTTCTTGTCCGCATAGACGCCAAGGCGCATCTCCCGCGGCTTCTCGTCCTTGGTGAACTCCACGAAAAACGACGCGTCGTCCCACGACTTTGACGTGACTTGGATGACATCGCTGTAACCGGGCTCGATGTCCTCGTCTGGAGTGACCCGTAGCCAGAAGCTAACGGTGCCGGACCAACGGTTCGTTTGGTACGGGAAGTTGCCGGGCACCCGGTACCCTACAACCTGATCGATCTTCTTCTCGAAACGGAGGGCGTCACCGAAGCGACCGGCGTTTGGCGCAAGGATTACAGTCTTCTCCGGCGGCAAACCCGGCGCTGTGTGACGCGGTGCCCCCCAACTCGGCCCAGTCTGGATGCGACGATCGCCACCTCCCAAGGCAGCATCGGCCGTGCCGTCAAACGGCGCATGGAAGACCAGTGATGACCCGAGCCGGGAGGAAGGTCTGAAGGTCGAACAACCGGCCACCAAGGCCAGGATTAGGGTTGGAAGGAGCCTGCGCATTCCAGAAGCGTGGTTGTGCATGGTGAAACAGAATTGACCGGAGCGTACCTCATCCACGACGAAACCCGCACTCCAACACGAAGAAGTCGGGATTCAAAACTGCCAAGGGCGAGCGCAGCTTGGACAACTCTGATTCCGGGCCGTGGATCTCAAGACGAACGAGGGATGAGATGCGGAGGGCTTCTTCAAGCAAGGGCTTCACGTTCGCGAGATGGGTAAGCACCGCTTCGGCACCCGCGTATCCCTCGCGGCAATGCGCCACATTCCCGCTGAAGCTGAATCCGTAGTACAGGCATCCTACCTCTTCGGATGTCTTTGCGACGAAACGCACACAAAGCTCTTTGAATGCAACAAGCCGATCGTTCTCGACTCGGAAGTAGGGGACGATTGTGCAGCAGCGGTCTCCGGTTGACATGCTGCCCATCTAACGAAAGTCGGGGACGCATCGCCAGTGCCAACAGCGTTGAAACGACAATACGCGGCCAGCGCCACAACGGCCGGCCGTAAGGTTGGCCGACGCGAAGCGCGATGCTAGAAATGGCGTGAACCGTGAAAATCATTTCGTGGAATGTGAATGGGCTCCGGGCTGCCCTCCGGAAAAACTTCATCGAGTACCTTAACACAGAATCACCCGATATCCTGTGCGTGCAGGAGACAAAGGCGAGACCAGAGGACGTGACTCAAGAATGGCCTTCACCTTACAAGGCATTCTGGAATAGCGCTGAGAAGCGCGGGTACTCGGGAACCTGCATCCTCACAAAACAACCACCGATCCGCGTTTCTACGGGAATCGGTTTGATCCAACACGACACTGAGGGAAGATTGATTGTCGCTGAGTTTCCAAGCTTTCAGCTGGTCAACGTCTATGTCCCAAACTCTCAACGGGAGCTGACAAGACTCCCCTATCGCCAAACGTGGGACAGGGACTTCCTTTGTTACCTCCGCACCATTCAAACCGGAAAACCTCTGGTTGTGTGCGGCGACTTCAATGTCGCACATACAGCACTGGATCTGACCCATCCGAAGGCTAATGCACGGAATCACGGTTTCACGAACGAGGAACGCGAAGGGTTCCAGTCTCTCATCAACGCGGGATTTGTTGATTCGTTCAGGCAATTTAACAAGGACGGGGGGCACTACACGTGGTGGAGCCCGATGAATCGAGCCCGTGAACGCAACGTGGGATGGCGCATCGACTACCTGCTGATCTCGGAAGCGCTGCGGCCACATCTGGCGGAAGCTTTCATTCGCAAGGAGATTGAAGGCTCAGATCATTGCCCGGTTGGTATCACCTTGAAGAGTGGTTTCTGAGGACCGCAGAGTGTACCGTTAGTAATTCATCCACAATTACTTATGAAACAATGCCGAGTCCAACTTCTAGCCCGGAGCCATTGGAAAAGAGAGTCCTGACACAACTCCCATCCAAAAGTTTACCGGGAAATGGGAGGAGGCCCCTGCATGAGGCATGAACATCATGCGGAGCTCCAGAAAGCGTAAAAACCCCAGAGAATCGATGATATTGAGGCGTGGGAGGTGCCTCAAAATGCAAGAAACCCAGATGCTCAAACTGGCGTTTCCAAAAATAATTGGAGAAACCACTTGTGGTTCCCAGGGCCTCTCGCTAATTTGTTGTCGTTCTTTGCGACTACAAAGCGCAGCGCAGCAAGTGATGAAAAATAAGGCTGCTTCGTTAAAAACGAGCGGTCGGATAAATCGTCCTCTGATGCTGGTACTGAAGTTGTTGCGGTTCCTTGAAATTTGAATTGTGCGATGAGAGAGTCCTGGTGCGGATGCGGGTAAAACCGGATCTGTACCGAAAAGTAGATAGTCAGTTGAGTTTGAGTATCGGCTGAAAAGCCGATGCCGGACGAACTTTCAACGGAGAGTTTGATTCTGGCTCAGAACGAACGCTGGCGGCGTGGATAAGACATGCAAGTCGAACGCTGGATTGTGTGTAGCAATACTCGCAGTCCGGAGTGGCGTAAGGGTGCGTAACACGTGGGTAATTTGCCTGGAAGCCCGGGATAACTCCGAGAAATCGGAGCTAATACCGGATGTGATCAACGGCTGGCATCAGTTGTTGCTCAAAGTCGGGGACCGCAAGGCCTGACACTTCCAGATAAGCCCGCGGCCTATCAGCTAGTTGGCGGGGTAACGGCCCACCAAGGCTAAGACGGGTAGCTGGTCTGAGAGGACGACCAGCCACACTGGAACTGAGACACGGTCCAGACACCTACGGGTGGCAGCAGTCGAGAATTTTTCACAATGGGGGAAACCCTGATGGAGCGACGCCGCGTGGGGGATGAATGGCTTCGGCCCGTAAACCCCTGTCATTTGCGAACAAACCTGGTGGTTGAACAGACTGCCAGCTGATAGTAGCAGAAGAGGAAGGGACGGCTAACTCTGTGCCAGCAGCCGCGGTAATACAGAGGTCCCAAGCGTTGTTCGGATTCACTGGGCGTAAAGGGTGCGTAGGCGGTGGGGTAAGTTTGAGGTGAAATCTCCGGGCTCAACCCGGACAAGCCTTGAATACTATCCTGCTAGAGGATCGGAGGGGAGACTGGAATTCTCGGTGTAGCAGTGAAATGCGTAGATATCGAGAGGAACACCAGTGGCGAAGGCGAGTCTCTGGACGATACCTGACGCTGAGGCACGAAAGCCAGGGGAGCAAACGGGATTAGATACCCCGGTAGTCCTGGCCCTAAACGGTGCGCACTTGCTGTGGGCGGATTCGACCCCGCCCGTGGCGAAGGAAACCCGATAAGTGCGCCGCCTGGGGAGTACGGTCGCAAGATTAAAACTCAAAGAAATTGACGGGGGCCTGCACAAGCGGTGGAGTATGTGGCTTAATTCGATGCAACGCGAAGAACCTTACCTGGCCTTGACATGCACGTGGTAGAAGCGTGAAAGCGCAACGACCCCGCAAGGGGAGCGTGCACAGGTGCTGCATGGCTGTCGTCAGCTCGTGTCGTGAGATGTTGGGTTAAGTCCCGCAACGAGCGCAACCCCTGCGTCCTGTTGCCACCCGGTCGAGAGACTGGAGCACTCTGGACGGACTGCCTCGCTTCAACGAGGAGGAAGGTGGGGATGACGTCAAGTCAGTATGGCCCTTACGGCCAGGGCTGCACACGTACTACAATGCCCGGCACAGAGGGGCGCAATCCAGCAATGGGGAGCAAATCCTTAAAACCGGGCCCAGTTCAGATTGTCGGCTGCAACTCGCCGGCATGAAGCTGGAATCGCTAGTAATGGCGCATCAGCTACGGCGCCGTGAATACGTTCCCAGGCCTTGTACACACCGCCCGTCACATCATGAAAGCCGTCTGTACCCAAAGCCGCCGAGCTAACCGCAAGGAGGCAGGTGCCTAAGGTATGGATGGTGATTGGGATGAAGTCGTAACAAGGTAGCCGTAGGGGAACCTGCGGCTGGATCACCTCCTTTCTAAGGAGACATCATGCAGGACATCGTGCCTGCAAGGTCGGACCGGTCCTGAGGGATTGGTTGGACATCGCTCATCGCACAATTCGGATTTCAGGGAAGTTCTTTGAACGCGTGCGGTTCTATCCAACACCGGCGAATTGCCGATGGGGCTGTAGCTCAGTTGGTAGAGCGGTAGCTTTGCAAGCTATAGGTCAGGAGTTCGAATCTCCTCAGCTCCACCACCTCCGGCCGGTCCGGCCGGGCGTTGGTGCGACCGACAGGCCTGTAGCTCAGTTGGTTAGAGCATGCGCTTGATAAGCGCAGGGTCACTGGTTCGAATCCAGTCAGGCCTACCACGCGATCTGATTTCGGCTTTTGGAAGCCGTCGTTCTTTGAAAATTGCATACATGTTAGGGCAACAGTAAATCGCTGAGAGGGTCCGACTCTGAAGAGAGTTGGAAGCCAGATATTTGCGATCAAGCTACTAAGGGCAAGCGGTGAATGCCTTGGTGCCAAGAGGCGATGAAGGACGTGGTAAGCTGCGATAAGTCACGGGGAGCTGCAAACAGGCGTTGATCCGTGAATTTCCGAATGGGGAAACCCATCCTGGTCTCCAGGATGCCGCCGGATGAATTCATAGTCCGTCGGCGCGAAACCCGCTGAAGTGAAACATCTCAGTAAGCGGAGGAAAAGAAAACGAAGTGATTCCGTAAGTAGTGGCGAGCGAAAGCGGAACAGCCTAAACCGGAGGGACTTGTCCTTCCGGGGTTGAGGGACCTTAATGTGGGAGACATGAAGCGAGTCGAACGACTTGGAAGAGTCGGCCAGAGAGCGTGACAGCCGCTTAGACGAAGTGAATTGTCCCCTAGAGGTATCCCAAGTAGCGCGATGCACGTGAAACTTTGCGCGAATCCGTCCAGACCACTGGATAAGGCTAAATACTCCTTGGCAACCGATAGTGAACTAGTACCGCGAGGGAAAGGCGAAAAGAACCCCTGCGAGGGGAGTGAAATAGATCCTGCAACCACTTGCCTACAATGTGTCGAAGCGCCGCAAGGCGTGACGGCCTGCCTTTTGCATAATGAGTCTGCGAGTTATTGTCCGTGGCCAGCGTAACCTTTTGGGAACGCGAAGCGAAAGCGAGTACGAAATGTGCGGCCAGTCGCGGGCAATAGACCCGAAGCGGAGGTGATCTACTCTTGAGCAGGTTGAAACCAAGGTAACACTTGGTGGAGGACCGAACTCGTGAATGTTGAAAAATTCTGAGATGACTTGAGGGTAGGAGCGAAAGACTAATCAAACCCCGTGATAGCTGGTTCTCCCCGAAATCGCTTGAGGGCGAGCGTTGGGAAAGTAAACCGAGGAGGTAGAGCACTGGATGGCTTAGGGTCCACACCAGGATGCCAAAACCAATCAAACTCCGAATTCCTCGGGATCCATTACCCCAGCATTCAGACGGTGGGGGATAAGCTCCATCGTCGAGAGGGCAACAGCCCAGACCGCCGGCTAAGGCGCCTAAATGCCGCTAAGTGGAAAGGATGTGACGTTACTTAGACAGTGAGGATGTTGGCTTAGAGGCAGCCATCATTTAAACAGTGCGTAATAGCTGACTCATCGAGTGATGTCGCGCCGAAAATGATTGGCGATAAGCAGCATGCCGAAGCCGCGGGATCCAGAACGGTTCGCCGTATTGGATCGGTAGGGGAGCGTAATCGTGACGGTGAAGATTGTCTGGAAGGACGGTTGGAGTTGCGATTAGTGAGAATGCAGACACGAGTAGCGATAAACCGGGTAAGAATCCCGGTCGCCGTAAACCCAAGGTTTCCTGGGCCAGGTTCGTCCTCCCAGGGTTAGTCGGGAGCTAAGACGAGGTCGTAAGACGTAGTCGATGCACAGCCGGTCAATATTCCGGCACCAGACTGGGTCAAACCGTTGGTGACGCAGAGAGAAAAGCGGACAAGTCATTGAAAGACAGAGCCTAGGGGCAACCCGAAGCGTGCCGCCGGACAATCTGCCTAGAAAACCCAACGGCCCTTTCCCAGCCTGCCCGTACCGCAAACCGACACAGGTGGGTGAGTCGAATAGACTAAGGCGCGCGAGAGAGCCCTCTCTAAGGAACTCGGCAAATTAACCCCGTAACTTCGGGATAAGGGGCGCTCACTTCGGTGAGCCACAGTAAATTGCGTTTAGCGACTGTTTAACAAAAACACAGCACTCTGCCACGTCGTCAAGACTACGTATAGGGTGTGACAAGTGACCAATGCGGAAAGATCAAGGCAAGTTGTCAGCCGCAAGGCGAAGCTCCGAACCTAAGTCCCCGTGAATGTCGGCCGTAACTATAACGGTCCTAAGGTAGCGAAATTCCTTGTCGGGTAAGTTCCGACCTGCACGAATCTTGTAACGACTGAACGACTGTCTCGGAGAGGAACTCGGCGAAACTGTAATTGCGGTGAAGATGCCGCATGCCCGCAGTAGGACGGAAAGACCCTATGCACCTTTACTGTAAGCTCGTATTGGCTTCTGATTGATGATGCTTAGCGTAGGTGGGAGACTTTGAAGGCATGGCTTCGGTTGTGCTGGAGTCGAAATGTGAAACACCACTCTTTGTCAATTAGGAGTCTAACCCCGATCCCGTTAGCCGGGCGGGGGACAGTGCGTGCGGGTCAGTTTGGCTGGGGCGGCTTCCTCCCAAATGGTAACGGAGGAGCGCGAAGCTTGGCTCAGCATGGTTGGCAACCATGCGTTGAGGGTATGGCTAGAAGCCAGGTTGACTGCGAGACCAACAAGTCGAGCAGGTGCGAAAGCAGGCCCAAATGATCCGATGGTTGAATGTGGAATTGCCATCGCTCAACGGACAAAAGGTACGCTAGGGATAACAGGCTGATCGGGTCCAAGAGTTCACATCGACGACCCGGTTTGGCACCTCGATGTCGGCTCATCGCATCCTGGGGCTGGAGAAGGTCCCAAGGGTCCGGCTGTTCGCCGGTTAAAGCGGTACGCGAGCTGGGTTCAGAACGTCGTGAGACAGTTCGGTCCTTATCCACTGTGGGCGCAGGAAACTTGAGGGGTTCATTCCTTAGTACGAGAGGACCGGGAATGACGCACTTCTGGTGTGGCAGTTGTCGTGTCAACGGCAGCGCTGCGTAGCCATGTGCGGAAGAGATAAGCGCTGAAAGCATCTAAGTGCCAAGCTCATCCCAAGATATGGTTTCCCGGGGCGTTAGCCCCCTGAAGACCCCTGGCAGACTACCAGGTTGATAGGCTGGGCGTGTACATGCCGCGAGGCATTCAGCGGACCAGTACTAATCGGTCGTGCGGCTTGATTGCTTCCCCTTTTATTTAAGCGTGGAAGCTCCAATTCTCAGTGACACTTGTTTCCCGAAGCACGTATGCAATCTTCAACGAACGGCGACTTTCCCTCGCCGGTTCCTTTATACACTTTTTACGGTGGCCATGAAGCAGTGGTCCGACCCGATCCCATCCCGAACTCGGCCGTCAAACACTGCATTGCCGATGGTAGTGCCTGTATAGCTTGCGCGAGAGTAGGTTGCCGCCGTTTTTAATTTGCTGGACCCAATGGTCTGGTCGGTTCCTTGAAATTTGAATTGTGCGATGAGAGAGTCCTGGTGCGGATGCGGGTAAAACCGGATCTGTACCGAAAAGTAGATAGTCAGTTGAGTTTGAGTATCGGCTGAAAAGCCGATGCCGGACGAACTTTCAACGGAGAGTTTGATTCTGGCTCAGAACGAACGCTGGCGGCGTGGATAAGACATGCAAGTCGAACGCTGGATTGTGTGTAGCAATACTCGCAGTCCGGAGTGGCGTAAGGGTGCGTAACACGTGGGTAATTTGCCTGGAAGCCCGGGATAACTCCGAGAAATCGGAGCTAATACCGGATGTGATCAACGGCTGGCATCAGTTGTTGCTCAAAGTCGGGGACCGCAAGGCCTGACACTTCCAGATAAGCCCGCGGCCTATCAGCTAGTTGGCGGGGTAACGGCCCACCAAGGCTAAGACGGGTAGCTGGTCTGAGAGGACGACCAGCCACACTGGAACTGAGACACGGTCCAGACACCTACGGGTGGCAGCAGTCGAGAATTTTTCACAATGGGGGAAACCCTGATGGAGCGACGCCGCGTGGGGGATGAATGGCTTCGGCCCGTAAACCCCTGTCATTTGCGAACAAACCTGGTGGTTGAACAGACTGCCAGCTGATAGTAGCAGAAGAGGAAGGGACGGCTAACTCTGTGCCAGCAGCCGCGGTAATACAGAGGTCCCAAGCGTTGTTCGGATTCACTGGGCGTAAAGGGTGCGTAGGCGGTGGGGTAAGTTTGAGGTGAAATCTCCGGGCTCAACCCGGACAAGCCTTGAATACTATCCTGCTAGAGGATCGGAGGGGAGACTGGAATTCTCGGTGTAGCAGTGAAATGCGTAGATATCGAGAGGAACACCAGTGGCGAAGGCGAGTCTCTGGACGATACCTGACGCTGAGGCACGAAAGCCAGGGGAGCAAACGGGATTAGATACCCCGGTAGTCCTGGCCCTAAACGGTGCGCACTTGCTGTGGGCGGATTCGACCCCGCCCGTGGCGAAGGAAACCCGATAAGTGCGCCGCCTGGGGAGTACGGTCGCAAGATTAAAACTCAAAGAAATTGACGGGGGCCTGCACAAGCGGTGGAGTATGTGGCTTAATTCGATGCAACGCGAAGAACCTTACCTGGCCTTGACATGCACGTGGTAGAAGCGTGAAAGCGCAACGACCCCGCAAGGGGAGCGTGCACAGGTGCTGCATGGCTGTCGTCAGCTCGTGTCGTGAGATGTTGGGTTAAGTCCCGCAACGAGCGCAACCCCTGCGTCCTGTTGCCACCCGGTCGAGAGACTGGAGCACTCTGGACGGACTGCCTCGCTTCAACGAGGAGGAAGGTGGGGATGACGTCAAGTCAGTATGGCCCTTACGGCCAGGGCTGCACACGTACTACAATGCCCGGCACAGAGGGGCGCAATCCAGCAATGGGGAGCAAATCCTTAAAACCGGGCCCAGTTCAGATTGTCGGCTGCAACTCGCCGGCATGAAGCTGGAATCGCTAGTAATGGCGCATCAGCTACGGCGCCGTGAATACGTTCCCAGGCCTTGTACACACCGCCCGTCACATCATGAAAGCCGTCTGTACCCAAAGCCGCCGAGCTAACCGCAAGGAGGCAGGTGCCTAAGGTATGGATGGTGATTGGGATGAAGTCGTAACAAGGTAGCCGTAGGGGAACCTGCGGCTGGATCACCTCCTTTCTAAGGAGACATCATGCAGGACATCGTGCCTGCAAGGTCGGACCGGTCCTGAGGGATTGGTTGGACATCGCTCATCGCACAATTCGGATTTCAGGGAAGTTCTTTGAACGCGTGCGGTTCTATCCAACACCGGCGAATTGCCGATGGGGCTGTAGCTCAGTTGGTAGAGCGGTAGCTTTGCAAGCTATAGGTCAGGAGTTCGAATCTCCTCAGCTCCACCACCTCCGGCCGGTCCGGCCGGGCGTTGGTGCGACCGACAGGCCTGTAGCTCAGTTGGTTAGAGCATGCGCTTGATAAGCGCAGGGTCACTGGTTCGAATCCAGTCAGGCCTACCACGCGATCTGATTTCGGCTTTTGGAAGCCGTCGTTCTTTGAAAATTGCATACATGTTAGGGCAACAGTAAATCGCTGAGAGGGTCCGACTCTGAAGAGAGTTGGAAGCCAGATATTTGCGATCAAGCTACTAAGGGCAAGCGGTGAATGCCTTGGTGCCAAGAGGCGATGAAGGACGTGGTAAGCTGCGATAAGTCACGGGGAGCTGCAAACAGGCGTTGATCCGTGAATTTCCGAATGGGGAAACCCATCCTGGTCTCCAGGATGCCGCCGGATGAATTCATAGTCCGTCGGCGCGAAACCCGCTGAAGTGAAACATCTCAGTAAGCGGAGGAAAAGAAAACGAAGTGATTCCGTAAGTAGTGGCGAGCGAAAGCGGAACAGCCTAAACCGGAGGGACTTGTCCTTCCGGGGTTGAGGGACCTTAATGTGGGAGACATGAAGCGAGTCGAACGACTTGGAAGAGTCGGCCAGAGAGCGTGACAGCCGCTTAGACGAAGTGAATTGTCCCCTAGAGGTATCCCAAGTAGCGCGATGCACGTGAAACTTTGCGCGAATCCGTCCAGACCACTGGATAAGGCTAAATACTCCTTGGCAACCGATAGTGAACTAGTACCGCGAGGGAAAGGCGAAAAGAACCCCTGCGAGGGGAGTGAAATAGATCCTGCAACCACTTGCCTACAATGTGTCGAAGCGCCGCAAGGCGTGACGGCCTGCCTTTTGCATAATGAGTCTGCGAGTTATTGTCCGTGGCCAGCGTAACCTTTTGGGAACGCGAAGCGAAAGCGAGTACGAAATGTGCGGCCAGTCGCGGGCAATAGACCCGAAGCGGAGGTGATCTACTCTTGAGCAGGTTGAAACCAAGGTAACACTTGGTGGAGGACCGAACTCGTGAATGTTGAAAAATTCTGAGATGACTTGAGGGTAGGAGCGAAAGACTAATCAAACCCCGTGATAGCTGGTTCTCCCCGAAATCGCTTGAGGGCGAGCGTTGGGAAAGTAAACCGAGGAGGTAGAGCACTGGATGGCTTAGGGTCCACACCAGGATGCCAAAACCAATCAAACTCCGAATTCCTCGGGATCCATTACCCCAGCATTCAGACGGTGGGGGATAAGCTCCATCGTCGAGAGGGCAACAGCCCAGACCGCCGGCTAAGGCGCCTAAATGCCGCTAAGTGGAAAGGATGTGACGTTACTTAGACAGTGAGGATGTTGGCTTAGAGGCAGCCATCATTTAAACAGTGCGTAATAGCTGACTCATCGAGTGATGTCGCGCCGAAAATGATTGGCGATAAGCAGCATGCCGAAGCCGCGGGATCCAGAACGGTTCGCCGTATTGGATCGGTAGGGGAGCGTAATCGTGACGGTGAAGATTGTCTGGAAGGACGGTTGGAGTTGCGATTAGTGAGAATGCAGACACGAGTAGCGATAAACCGGGTAAGAATCCCGGTCGCCGTAAACCCAAGGTTTCCTGGGCCAGGTTCGTCCTCCCAGGGTTAGTCGGGAGCTAAGACGAGGTCGTAAGACGTAGTCGATGCACAGCCGGTCAATATTCCGGCACCAGACTGGGTCAAACCGTTGGTGACGCAGAGAGAAAAGCGGACAAGTCATTGAAAGACAGAGCCTAGGGGCAACCCGAAGCGTGCCGCCGGACAATCTGCCTAGAAAACCCAACGGCCCTTTCCCAGCCTGCCCGTACCGCAAACCGACACAGGTGGGTGAGTCGAATAGACTAAGGCGCGCGAGAGAGCCCTCTCTAAGGAACTCGGCAAATTAACCCCGTAACTTCGGGATAAGGGGCGCTCACTTCGGTGAGCCACAGTAAATTGCGTTTAGCGACTGTTTAACAAAAACACAGCACTCTGCCACGTCGTCAAGACTACGTATAGGGTGTGACAAGTGACCAATGCGGAAAGATCAAGGCAAGTTGTCAGCCGCAAGGCGAAGCTCCGAACCTAAGTCCCCGTGAATGTCGGCCGTAACTATAACGGTCCTAAGGTAGCGAAATTCCTTGTCGGGTAAGTTCCGACCTGCACGAATCTTGTAACGACTGAACGACTGTCTCGGAGAGGAACTCGGCGAAACTGTAATTGCGGTGAAGATGCCGCATGCCCGCAGTAGG
Source organism: Limisphaerales bacterium (assembly GCA_965283655.1). Classification (GTDB taxonomy): domain Bacteria; phylum Verrucomicrobiota; class Verrucomicrobiia; order Limisphaerales; family UBA9464; genus UBA6176. The sequence goes on from CBDIPJ010000007.1 coordinate 219,458, forward strand.
ACGGAAAGACCCTATGCACCTTTACTGTAAGCTCGTATTGGCTTCTGATTGATGATGCTTAGCGTAGGTGGGAGACTTTGAAGGCATGGCTTCGGTTGTGCTGGAGTCGAAATGTGAAACACCACTCTTTGTCAATTAGGAGTCTAACCCCGATCCCGTTAGCCGGGCGGGGGACAGTGCGTGCGGGTCAGTTTGGCTGGGGCGGCTTCCTCCCAAATGGTAACGGAGGAGCGCGAAGCTTGGCTCAGCATGGTTGGCAACCATGCGTTGAGGGTATGGCTAGAAGCCAGGTTGACTGCGAGACCAACAAGTCGAGCAGGTGCGAAAGCAGGCCCAAATGATCCGATGGTTGAATGTGGAATTGCCATCGCTCAACGGACAAAAGGTACGCTAGGGATAACAGGCTGATCGGGTCCAAGAGTTCACATCGACGACCCGGTTTGGCACCTCGATGTCGGCTCATCGCATCCTGGGGCTGGAGAAGGTCCCAAGGGTCCGGCTGTTCGCCGGTTAAAGCGGTACGCGAGCTGGGTTCAGAACGTCGTGAGACAGTTCGGTCCTTATCCACTGTGGGCGCAGGAAACTTGAGGGGTTCATTCCTTAGTACGAGAGGACCGGGAATGACGCACTTCTGGTGTGGCAGTTGTCGTGTCAACGGCAGCGCTGCGTAGCCATGTGCGGAAGAGATAAGCGCTGAAAGCATCTAAGTGCCAAGCTCATCCCAAGATATGGTTTCCCGGGGCGTTAGCCCCCTGAAGACCCCTGGCAGACTACCAGGTTGATAGGCTGGGCGTGTACATGCCGCGAGGCATTCAGCGGACCAGTACTAATCGGTCGTGCGGCTTGATTGCTTCCCCTTTTATTTAAGCGTGGAAGCTCCAATTCTCAGTGACACTTGTTTCCCGAAGCACGTATGCAATCTTCAACGAACGGCGACTTTCCCTCGCCGGTTCCTTTATACACTTTTTACGGTGGCCATGAAGCAGTGGTCCGACCCGATCCCATCCCGAACTCGGCCGTCAAACACTGCATTGCCGATGGTAGTGCCTGTATAGCTTGCGCGAGAGTAGGTTGCCGCCGTTTTTAATTTGCTGGACCCAATGGTCTGGTCGGTTCCTTGAAATTTGAATTGTGCGATGAGAGAGTCCTGGTGCGGATGCGGGTAAAACCGGATCTGTACCGAAAAGTAGATAGTCAGTTGAGTTTGAGTATCGGCTGAAAAGCCGATGCCGGACGAACTTTCAACGGAGAGTTTGATTCTGGCTCAGAACGAACGCTGGCGGCGTGGATAAGACATGCAAGTCGAACGCTGGATTGTGTGTAGCAATACTCGCAGTCCGGAGTGGCGTAAGGGTGCGTAACACGTGGGTAATTTGCCTGGAAGCCCGGGATAACTCCGAGAAATCGGAGCTAATACCGGATGTGATCAACGGCTGGCATCAGTTGTTGCTCAAAGTCGGGGACCGCAAGGCCTGACACTTCCAGATAAGCCCGCGGCCTATCAGCTAGTTGGCGGGGTAACGGCCCACCAAGGCTAAGACGGGTAGCTGGTCTGAGAGGACGACCAGCCACACTGGAACTGAGACACGGTCCAGACACCTACGGGTGGCAGCAGTCGAGAATTTTTCACAATGGGGGAAACCCTGATGGAGCGACGCCGCGTGGGGGATGAATGGCTTCGGCCCGTAAACCCCTGTCATTTGCGAACAAACCTGGTGGTTGAACAGACTGCCAGCTGATAGTAGCAGAAGAGGAAGGGACGGCTAACTCTGTGCCAGCAGCCGCGGTAATACAGAGGTCCCAAGCGTTGTTCGGATTCACTGGGCGTAAAGGGTGCGTAGGCGGTGGGGTAAGTTTGAGGTGAAATCTCCGGGCTCAACCCGGACAAGCCTTGAATACTATCCTGCTAGAGGATCGGAGGGGAGACTGGAATTCTCGGTGTAGCAGTGAAATGCGTAGATATCGAGAGGAACACCAGTGGCGAAGGCGAGTCTCTGGACGATACCTGACGCTGAGGCACGAAAGCCAGGGGAGCAAACGGGATTAGATACCCCGGTAGTCCTGGCCCTAAACGGTGCGCACTTGCTGTGGGCGGATTCGACCCCGCCCGTGGCGAAGGAAACCCGATAAGTGCGCCGCCTGGGGAGTACGGTCGCAAGATTAAAACTCAAAGAAATTGACGGGGGCCTGCACAAGCGGTGGAGTATGTGGCTTAATTCGATGCAACGCGAAGAACCTTACCTGGCCTTGACATGCACGTGGTAGAAGCGTGAAAGCGCAACGACCCCGCAAGGGGAGCGTGCACAGGTGCTGCATGGCTGTCGTCAGCTCGTGTCGTGAGATGTTGGGTTAAGTCCCGCAACGAGCGCAACCCCTGCGTCCTGTTGCCACCCGGTCGAGAGACTGGAGCACTCTGGACGGACTGCCTCGCTTCAACGAGGAGGAAGGTGGGGATGACGTCAAGTCAGTATGGCCCTTACGGCCAGGGCTGCACACGTACTACAATGCCCGGCACAGAGGGGCGCAATCCAGCAATGGGGAGCAAATCCTTAAAACCGGGCCCAGTTCAGATTGTCGGCTGCAACTCGCCGGCATGAAGCTGGAATCGCTAGTAATGGCGCATCAGCTACGGCGCCGTGAATACGTTCCCAGGCCTTGTACACACCGCCCGTCACATCATGAAAGCCGTCTGTACCCAAAGCCGCCGAGCTAACCGCAAGGAGGCAGGTGCCTAAGGTATGGATGGTGATTGGGATGAAGTCGTAACAAGGTAGCCGTAGGGGAACCTGCGGCTGGATCACCTCCTTTCTAAGGAGACATCATGCAGGACATCGTGCCTGCAAGGTCGGACCGGTCCTGAGGGATTGGTTGGACATCGCTCATCGCACAATTCGGATTTCAGGGAAGTTCTTTGAACGCGTGCGGTTCTATCCAACACCGGCGAATTGCCGATGGGGCTGTAGCTCAGTTGGTAGAGCGGTAGCTTTGCAAGCTATAGGTCAGGAGTTCGAATCTCCTCAGCTCCACCACCTCCGGCCGGTCCGGCCGGGCGTTGGTGCGACCGACAGGCCTGTAGCTCAGTTGGTTAGAGCATGCGCTTGATAAGCGCAGGGTCACTGGTTCGAATCCAGTCAGGCCTACCACGCGATCTGATTTCGGCTTTTGGAAGCCGTCGTTCTTTGAAAATTGCATACATGTTAGGGCAACAGTAAATCGCTGAGAGGGTCCGACTCTGAAGAGAGTTGGAAGCCAGATATTTGCGATCAAGCTACTAAGGGCAAGCGGTGAATGCCTTGGTGCCAAGAGGCGATGAAGGACGTGGTAAGCTGCGATAAGTCACGGGGAGCTGCAAACAGGCGTTGATCCGTGAATTTCCGAATGGGGAAACCCATCCTGGTCTCCAGGATGCCGCCGGATGAATTCATAGTCCGTCGGCGCGAAACCCGCTGAAGTGAAACATCTCAGTAAGCGGAGGAAAAGAAAACGAAGTGATTCCGTAAGTAGTGGCGAGCGAAAGCGGAACAGCCTAAACCGGAGGGACTTGTCCTTCCGGGGTTGAGGGACCTTAATGTGGGAGACATGAAGCGAGTCGAACGACTTGGAAGAGTCGGCCAGAGAGCGTGACAGCCGCTTAGACGAAGTGAATTGTCCCCTAGAGGTATCCCAAGTAGCGCGATGCACGTGAAACTTTGCGCGAATCCGTCCAGACCACTGGATAAGGCTAAATACTCCTTGGCAACCGATAGTGAACTAGTACCGCGAGGGAAAGGCGAAAAGAACCCCTGCGAGGGGAGTGAAATAGATCCTGCAACCACTTGCCTACAATGTGTCGAAGCGCCGCAAGGCGTGACGGCCTGCCTTTTGCATAATGAGTCTGCGAGTTATTGTCCGTGGCCAGCGTAACCTTTTGGGAACGCGAAGCGAAAGCGAGTACGAAATGTGCGGCCAGTCGCGGGCAATAGACCCGAAGCGGAGGTGATCTACTCTTGAGCAGGTTGAAACCAAGGTAACACTTGGTGGAGGACCGAACTCGTGAATGTTGAAAAATTCTGAGATGACTTGAGGGTAGGAGCGAAAGACTAATCAAACCCCGTGATAGCTGGTTCTCCCCGAAATCGCTTGAGGGCGAGCGTTGGGAAAGTAAACCGAGGAGGTAGAGCACTGGATGGCTTAGGGTCCACACCAGGATGCCAAAACCAATCAAACTCCGAATTCCTCGGGATCCATTACCCCAGCATTCAGACGGTGGGGGATAAGCTCCATCGTCGAGAGGGCAACAGCCCAGACCGCCGGCTAAGGCGCCTAAATGCCGCTAAGTGGAAAGGATGTGACGTTACTTAGACAGTGAGGATGTTGGCTTAGAGGCAGCCATCATTTAAACAGTGCGTAATAGCTGACTCATCGAGTGATGTCGCGCCGAAAATGATTGGCGATAAGCAGCATGCCGAAGCCGCGGGATCCAGAACGGTTCGCCGTATTGGATCGGTAGGGGAGCGTAATCGTGACGGTGAAGATTGTCTGGAAGGACGGTTGGAGTTGCGATTAGTGAGAATGCAGACACGAGTAGCGATAAACCGGGTAAGAATCCCGGTCGCCGTAAACCCAAGGTTTCCTGGGCCAGGTTCGTCCTCCCAGGGTTAGTCGGGAGCTAAGACGAGGTCGTAAGACGTAGTCGATGCACAGCCGGTCAATATTCCGGCACCAGACTGGGTCAAACCGTTGGTGACGCAGAGAGAAAAGCGGACAAGTCATTGAAAGACAGAGCCTAGGGGCAACCCGAAGCGTGCCGCCGGACAATCTGCCTAGAAAACCCAACGGCCCTTTCCCAGCCTGCCCGTACCGCAAACCGACACAGGTGGGTGAGTCGAATAGACTAAGGCGCGCGAGAGAGCCCTCTCTAAGGAACTCGGCAAATTAACCCCGTAACTTCGGGATAAGGGGCGCTCACTTCGGTGAGCCACAGTAAATTGCGTTTAGCGACTGTTTAACAAAAACACAGCACTCTGCCACGTCGTCAAGACTACGTATAGGGTGTGACAAGTGACCAATGCGGAAAGATCAAGGCAAGTTGTCAGCCGCAAGGCGAAGCTCCGAACCTAAGTCCCCGTGAATGTCGGCCGTAACTATAACGGTCCTAAGGTAGCGAAATTCCTTGTCGGGTAAGTTCCGACCTGCACGAATCTTGTAACGACTGAACGACTGTCTCGGAGAGGAACTCGGCGAAACTGTAATTGCGGTGAAGATGCCGCATGCCCGCAGTAGGACGGAAAGACCCTATGCACCTTTACTGTAAGCTCGTATTGGCTTCTGATTGATGATGCTTAGCGTAGGTGGGAGACTTTGAAGGCATGGCTTCGGTTGTGCTGGAGTCGAAATGTGAAACACCACTCTTTGTCAATTAGGAGTCTAACCCCGATCCCGTTAGCCGGGCGGGGGACAGTGCGTGCGGGTCAGTTTGGCTGGGGCGGCTTCCTCCCAAATGGTAACGGAGGAGCGCGAAGCTTGGCTCAGCATGGTTGGCAACCATGCGTTGAGGGTATGGCTAGAAGCCAGGTTGACTGCGAGACCAACAAGTCGAGCAGGTGCGAAAGCAGGCCCAAATGATCCGATGGTTGAATGTGGAATTGCCATCGCTCAACGGACAAAAGGTACGCTAGGGATAACAGGCTGATCGGGTCCAAGAGTTCACATCGACGACCCGGTTTGGCACCTCGATGTCGGCTCATCGCATCCTGGGGCTGGAGAAGGTCCCAAGGGTCCGGCTGTTCGCCGGTTAAAGCGGTACGCGAGCTGGGTTCAGAACGTCGTGAGACAGTTCGGTCCTTATCCACTGTGGGCGCAGGAAACTTGAGGGGTTCATTCCTTAGTACGAGAGGACCGGGAATGACGCACTTCTGGTGTGGCAGTTGTCGTGTCAACGGCAGCGCTGCGTAGCCATGTGCGGAAGAGATAAGCGCTGAAAGCATCTAAGTGCCAAGCTCATCCCAAGATATGGTTTCCCGGGGCGTTAGCCCCCTGAAGACCCCTGGCAGACTACCAGGTTGATAGGCTGGGCGTGTACATGCCGCGAGGCATTCAGCGGACCAGTACTAATCGGTCGTGCGGCTTGATTGCTTCCCCTTTTATTTAAGCGTGGAAGCTCCAATTCTCAGTGACACTTGTTTCCCGAAGCACGTATGCAATCTTCAACGAACGGCGACTTTCCCTCGCCGGTTCCTTTATACACTTTTTACGGTGGCCATGAAGCAGTGGTCCGACCCGATCCCATCCCGAACTCGGCCGTCAAACACTGCATTGCCGATGGTAGTGCCTGTATAGCTTGCGCGAGAGTAGGTTGCCGCCGTTTTTAATTTGCTGGACCCAATGGTCTGGTCGGTTCCTTGAAATTTGAATTGTGCGATGAGAGAGTCCTGGTGCGGATGCGGGTAAAACCGGATCTGTACCGAAAAGTAGATAGTCAGTTGAGTTTGAGTATCGGCTGAAAAGCCGATGCCGGACGAACTTTCAACGGAGAGTTTGATTCTGGCTCAGAACGAACGCTGGCGGCGTGGATAAGACATGCAAGTCGAACGCTGGATTGTGTGTAGCAATACTCGCAGTCCGGAGTGGCGTAAGGGTGCGTAACACGTGGGTAATTTGCCTGGAAGCCCGGGATAACTCCGAGAAATCGGAGCTAATACCGGATGTGATCAACGGCTGGCATCAGTTGTTGCTCAAAGTCGGGGACCGCAAGGCCTGACACTTCCAGATAAGCCCGCGGCCTATCAGCTAGTTGGCGGGGTAACGGCCCACCAAGGCTAAGACGGGTAGCTGGTCTGAGAGGACGACCAGCCACACTGGAACTGAGACACGGTCCAGACACCTACGGGTGGCAGCAGTCGAGAATTTTTCACAATGGGGGAAACCCTGATGGAGCGACGCCGCGTGGGGGATGAATGGCTTCGGCCCGTAAACCCCTGTCATTTGCGAACAAACCTGGTGGTTGAACAGACTGCCAGCTGATAGTAGCAGAAGAGGAAGGGACGGCTAACTCTGTGCCAGCAGCCGCGGTAATACAGAGGTCCCAAGCGTTGTTCGGATTCACTGGGCGTAAAGGGTGCGTAGGCGGTGGGGTAAGTTTGAGGTGAAATCTCCGGGCTCAACCCGGACAAGCCTTGAATACTATCCTGCTAGAGGATCGGAGGGGAGACTGGAATTCTCGGTGTAGCAGTGAAATGCGTAGATATCGAGAGGAACACCAGTGGCGAAGGCGAGTCTCTGGACGATACCTGACGCTGAGGCACGAAAGCCAGGGGAGCAAACGGGATTAGATACCCCGGTAGTCCTGGCCCTAAACGGTGCGCACTTGCTGTGGGCGGATTCGACCCCGCCCGTGGCGAAGGAAACCCGATAAGTGCGCCGCCTGGGGAGTACGGTCGCAAGATTAAAACTCAAAGAAATTGACGGGGGCCTGCACAAGCGGTGGAGTATGTGGCTTAATTCGATGCAACGCGAAGAACCTTACCTGGCCTTGACATGCACGTGGTAGAAGCGTGAAAGCGCAACGACCCCGCAAGGGGAGCGTGCACAGGTGCTGCATGGCTGTCGTCAGCTCGTGTCGTGAGATGTTGGGTTAAGTCCCGCAACGAGCGCAACCCCTGCGTCCTGTTGCCACCCGGTCGAGAGACTGGAGCACTCTGGACGGACTGCCTCGCTTCAACGAGGAGGAAGGTGGGGATGACGTCAAGTCAGTATGGCCCTTACGGCCAGGGCTGCACACGTACTACAATGCCCGGCACAGAGGGGCGCAATCCAGCAATGGGGAGCAAATCCTTAAAACCGGGCCCAGTTCAGATTGTCGGCTGCAACTCGCCGGCATGAAGCTGGAATCGCTAGTAATGGCGCATCAGCTACGGCGCCGTGAATACGTTCCCAGGCCTTGTACACACCGCCCGTCACATCATGAAAGCCGTCTGTACCCAAAGCCGCCGAGCTAACCGCAAGGAGGCAGGTGCCTAAGGTATGGATGGTGATTGGGATGAAGTCGTAACAAGGTAGCCGTAGGGGAACCTGCGGCTGGATCACCTCCTTTCTAAGGAGACATCATGCAGGACATCGTGCCTGCAAGGTCGGACCGGTCCTGAGGGATTGGTTGGACATCGCTCATCGCACAATTCGGATTTCAGGGAAGTTCTTTGAACGCGTGCGGTTCTATCCAACACCGGCGAATTGCCGATGGGGCTGTAGCTCAGTTGGTAGAGCGGTAGCTTTGCAAGCTATAGGTCAGGAGTTCGAATCTCCTCAGCTCCACCACCTCCGGCCGGTCCGGCCGGGCGTTGGTGCGACCGACAGGCCTGTAGCTCAGTTGGTTAGAGCATGCGCTTGATAAGCGCAGGGTCACTGGTTCGAATCCAGTCAGGCCTACCACGCGATCTGATTTCGGCTTTTGGAAGCCGTCGTTCTTTGAAAATTGCATACATGTTAGGGCAACAGTAAATCGCTGAGAGGGTCCGACTCTGAAGAGAGTTGGAAGCCAGATATTTGCGATCAAGCTACTAAGGGCAAGCGGTGAATGCCTTGGTGCCAAGAGGCGATGAAGGACGTGGTAAGCTGCGATAAGTCACGGGGAGCTGCAAACAGGCGTTGATCCGTGAATTTCCGAATGGGGAAACCCATCCTGGTCTCCAGGATGCCGCCGGATGAATTCATAGTCCGTCGGCGCGAAACCCGCTGAAGTGAAACATCTCAGTAAGCGGAGGAAAAGAAAACGAAGTGATTCCGTAAGTAGTGGCGAGCGAAAGCGGAACAGCCTAAACCGGAGGGACTTGTCCTTCCGGGGTTGAGGGACCTTAATGTGGGAGACATGAAGCGAGTCGAACGACTTGGAAGAGTCGGCCAGAGAGCGTGACAGCCGCTTAGACGAAGTGAATTGTCCCCTAGAGGTATCCCAAGTAGCGCGATGCACGTGAAACTTTGCGCGAATCCGTCCAGACCACTGGATAAGGCTAAATACTCCTTGGCAACCGATAGTGAACTAGTACCGCGAGGGAAAGGCGAAAAGAACCCCTGCGAGGGGAGTGAAATAGATCCTGCAACCACTTGCCTACAATGTGTCGAAGCGCCGCAAGGCGTGACGGCCTGCCTTTTGCATAATGAGTCTGCGAGTTATTGTCCGTGGCCAGCGTAACCTTTTGGGAACGCGAAGCGAAAGCGAGTACGAAATGTGCGGCCAGTCGCGGGCAATAGACCCGAAGCGGAGGTGATCTACTCTTGAGCAGGTTGAAACCAAGGTAACACTTGGTGGAGGACCGAACTCGTGAATGTTGAAAAATTCTGAGATGACTTGAGGGTAGGAGCGAAAGACTAATCAAACCCCGTGATAGCTGGTTCTCCCCGAAATCGCTTGAGGGCGAGCGTTGGGAAAGTAAACCGAGGAGGTAGAGCACTGGATGGCTTAGGGTCCACACCAGGATGCCAAAACCAATCAAACTCCGAATTCCTCGGGATCCATTACCCCAGCATTCAGACGGTGGGGGATAAGCTCCATCGTCGAGAGGGCAACAGCCCAGACCGCCGGCTAAGGCGCCTAAATGCCGCTAAGTGGAAAGGATGTGACGTTACTTAGACAGTGAGGATGTTGGCTTAGAGGCAGCCATCATTTAAACAGTGCGTAATAGCTGACTCATCGAGTGATGTCGCGCCGAAAATGATTGGCGATAAGCAGCATGCCGAAGCCGCGGGATCCAGAACGGTTCGCCGTATTGGATCGGTAGGGGAGCGTAATCGTGACGGTGAAGATTGTCTGGAAGGACGGTTGGAGTTGCGATTAGTGAGAATGCAGACACGAGTAGCGATAAACCGGGTAAGAATCCCGGTCGCCGTAAACCCAAGGTTTCCTGGGCCAGGTTCGTCCTCCCAGGGTTAGTCGGGAGCTAAGACGAGGTCGTAAGACGTAGTCGATGCACAGCCGGTCAATATTCCGGCACCAGACTGGGTCAAACCGTTGGTGACGCAGAGAGAAAAGCGGACAAGTCATTGAAAGACAGAGCCTAGGGGCAACCCGAAGCGTGCCGCCGGACAATCTGCCTAGAAAACCCAACGGCCCTTTCCCAGCCTGCCCGTACCGCAAACCGACACAGGTGGGTGAGTCGAATAGACTAAGGCGCGCGAGAGAGCCCTCTCTAAGGAACTCGGCAAATTAACCCCGTAACTTCGGGATAAGGGGCGCTCACTTCGGTGAGCCACAGTAAATTGCGTTTAGCGACTGTTTAACAAAAACACAGCACTCTGCCACGTCGTCAAGACTACGTATAGGGTGTGACAAGTGACCAATGCGGAAAGATCAAGGCAAGTTGTCAGCCGCAAGGCGAAGCTCCGAACCTAAGTCCCCGTGAATGTCGGCCGTAACTATAACGGTCCTAAGGTAGCGAAATTCCTTGTCGGGTAAGTTCCGACCTGCACGAATCTTGTAACGACTGAACGACTGTCTCGGAGAGGAACTCGGCGAAACTGTAATTGCGGTGAAGATGCCGCATGCCCGCAGTAGGACGGAAAGACCCTATGCACCTTTACTGTAAGCTCGTATTGGCTTCTGATTGATGATGCTTAGCGTAGGTGGGAGACTTTGAAGGCATGGCTTCGGTTGTGCTGGAGTCGAAATGTGAAACACCACTCTTTGTCAATTAGGAGTCTAACCCCGATCCCGTTAGCCGGGCGGGGGACAGTGCGTGCGGGTCAGTTTGGCTGGGGCGGCTTCCTCCCAAATGGTAACGGAGGAGCGCGAAGCTTGGCTCAGCATGGTTGGCAACCATGCGTTGAGGGTATGGCTAGAAGCCAGGTTGACTGCGAGACCAACAAGTCGAGCAGGTGCGAAAGCAGGCCCAAATGATCCGATGGTTGAATGTGGAATTGCCATCGCTCAACGGACAAAAGGTACGCTAGGGATAACAGGCTGATCGGGTCCAAGAGTTCACATCGACGACCCGGTTTGGCACCTCGATGTCGGCTCATCGCATCCTGGGGCTGGAGAAGGTCCCAAGGGTCCGGCTGTTCGCCGGTTAAAGCGGTACGCGAGCTGGGTTCAGAACGTCGTGAGACAGTTCGGTCCTTATCCACTGTGGGCGCAGGAAACTTGAGGGGTTCATTCCTTAGTACGAGAGGACCGGGAATGACGCACTTCTGGTGTGGCAGTTGTCGTGTCAACGGCAGCGCTGCGTAGCCATGTGCGGAAGAGATAAGCGCTGAAAGCATCTAAGTGCCAAGCTCATCCCAAGATATGGTTTCCCGGGGCGTTAGCCCCCTGAAGACCCCTGGCAGACTACCAGGTTGATAGGCTGGGCGTGTACATGCCGCGAGGCATTCAGCGGACCAGTACTAATCGGTCGTGCGGCTTGATTGCTTCCCCTTTTATTTAAGCGTGGAAGCTCCAATTCTCAGTGACACTTGTTTCCCGAAGCACGTATGCAATCTTCAACGAACGGCGACTTTCCCTCGCCGGTTCCTTTATACACTTTTTACGGTGGCCATGAAGCAGTGGTCCGACCCGATCCCATCCCGAACTCGGCCGTCAAACACTGCATTGCCGATGGTAGTGCCTGTATAGCTTGCGCGAGAGTAGGTTGCCGCCGTTTTTAATTTGAAGAAGCCGAGACTGTTGTCTCGGCTTTTTCTTTTTTGCTGCGCAGAAGACCACTTGCTCTTCTGATTTTTGGCCTTCCTTGATCTAAATCGCCGACTGAACGCGGACATGCTCCCTGATTTCGGTCAGGAATTCGCAACCATAGACCCTAAGCTTTGTTTCCCCGACGCCTGGCACTTCAAGCAGCTGGGAGTCGCTTACTGGTTTTGCGTTCGCCATGTGCCGGAGTGTGGTGTCCCCAAAGACAATGTAGGGTGGTACTCCTTGTTCATCTGCCAGGCGTTTACGGAGTCTGCGTAGCTTCTCGAATAGGAGTTCATCACAGTCGATATCTCCACGCTTTGCAGACTGACTTCTAGTGGTCGGGGCTTCCCTTTGGCGGGTCAGGAGAATCGGGCGTCTTTCCCTAAGGGCGCTCCTGCCCGCCTCCGTCAGGGAGACGGTTGGAAATTTGCCTGATTCCTGCTGGAGGAGTCCCAGACGGATGAGTTCCCGACCAATTGTCCCCCAATCGTTCCTGCTGGTATCGCGTCCGATGCCATAAGTTGACAGTGATTGATGCCCCCATTTGAGGACCTGTTCGCTTGCCGAGGCGGTGAGTACCGCCACCACATGATTCAATCCTACTCCAAAACCGGACTTTTCTCGGATGCGGTAGACGCAGCTCAGGAGTTTCTGGGCTTGGATGGTCCCGTCGTAACTAGCCTTGGGAGACAGGCAATTATCGCATGCGCCGCAACCTTGTGGTGGATATGTTTCACCGAAGTACTTCAGTAGGTCGACTCTCCTGCATTCGGAGCTCTCCGCGTAGTGAACCATTTGTTGGAGTTGGCGGCGTGCTATCTGTCGTTCCTGTTCGTCGGTTTTCTCATCGATGAAGACGATCTGCTTGGCGACGTCTCCGGCGCTGAACAGCAGAAGGCATTCTGCTGGCAGGCCATCACGTCCTGCCCTCCCAGTTTCTTGGTAGTACCCTTCGAGGTTCTTGGGAAGATCATGGTGGATGACGAAGCGGACATTGGGTTTGTTGATGCCCATACCGAACGCCACCGTTGCGCAGATGACACGGACTTCGTCGCGTAGGAACCGTTCCTGATTCCGGGAGCGAATGTTGTTATCCAGTCCAGCGTGGTAAGCGAGGGAGGCCACGCGGTCTGCGTTGAGTTTTGCCGCGAGCGACTCGGTTCCGTTGCGGCTTGCGCAGTAGATGATTCCTGAATCGGAGGGTCGCGATCTGAGGAATGCGAGGATCTGGCTGTAGGTTTGGGCTTTTGGGAGGACCCTGTAATTGAGGTTCGGGCGGTTGAACGAGGCGACGTATGTTGCCGGGTCGCGAAGATTGAGTTGGCTGAGGATATCGGTCCTCACCCGTTCGGTGGCGGTTGCCGTCAGCGCGATGAACGGCACGTCTGGAAACAGGGCGCGTAAGTCGCTGAGCTTGCGGTATTCCGGGCGAAAGTCGTGGCCCCATTCCGAGATGCAATGAGCCTCATCGACGGCAACAGCGCCGAGATTCCACTGTTTGAGTTCTTCGATAAGGGTGCCAACGAACAGGCGCTCGGGAGCCACATAGAGGAGGCGGATTCTTCCTTGGTGAAGGTCGCGCCACGCAGCACGTCGTTCATCTCCCTCCAAGGACGAATTCAAGCAGGCAGCGGCGATCCCATTGGCACGCAGGCTGTCGACCTGATCCTTCATCAGGGCGATGAGCGGCGAGATGACGATGGTGAGCCCATTGCGGACGAGTGCGGGCAGCTGAAAGCACAGTGATTTTCCGCCTCCGGTGGGAAGCAGGGCAAAGACGTCACGGCCTGCCAGGGAGTCCCGAATGATCTCCTCCTGTAGGGGGCGAAAGGTGGAATAGCCGAAGTATCTCTTCAGCGTGGAAAGAAGATTCTGGGGGGGCGTATGTGAACGGATGCGAGTGGGTGTACGGTTACCCTTGGCTGCGAGGTGGGCCTCAGCCTGAGCAGACAGGTATTCCGAATCGTCATTCACTCTGGGGTTATTGAAGCTGATGGGTGGCGCATCTGGTAGAGATTCCCGGCCGATTTTGCGTGTGGAGCGATGTACGCGGGCTTCCTTCCTGGGCGAGGTTCGGCTTGGATCGTCCGTGAGATGAATCCGTACCGAGAGATGGTCGCGGGCCATGCCCGATGGATCCGAGAAGGCAAGCTCGCCCCGCTGGGGGGCTTTGTTCCGGAACGTCCGCAGACGGTTGGCGGTGAAGGGCCGGTTGTGATGATTTTTTCTCCGCACCCTGATGACGAGTGCATTGTGGGTGGCCTCCCGATTCGATTGCAGCGCGAGTGTGGATGGCGTGTCTGCAATGTGGCTGTGACACAGGGGAGCAAGCGGGAGCGTCAGGCGGAGCGCTTGGAAGAGCTCAAGGGGGCCTGTGATTATCTTGGGTTTTCGTTGGAGACGATTGGCGAGCGGGGGCTTGAGAAGGTTACGCCGCAGGCCCGGTTGACGGATCCAGAGGGGTGGAGGGTGAAGGTTGTTGCGCTTGTCGATGTGTTGGTGCGTTGGCGGCCCCAAGCGATCCTGTTTCCGCACGTGGAAGATTGGAACGGGACCCACATCGGTGTGCATCACCTCGTGATGGATGCCCTGGAAGTGATTGGGAACAATCTGAGCACGACGTTGATCGAGACCGAGTTCTGGGGGCAGAACTACCGCCCCAACCTTCTTGTCGAGATATCCGAAGAGGTTCTGACGGATTTGATCACGGCCCTGACGTTCCACGTGGGAGAAGTGCGTCGGAATCCTTATCATCTGACCCTCCCTGCGTGGATGACCAACAGTGTTCGCCTCGGAGGGGAAACCGTGGGAGGCCAGGGTGCGGCTCCGCCGGACTTTCCCTTTGGAACGGTTTATCGACTGAGACGGTGGGTGGGTGGGCGGATTGAGGAGGCCTATCCTGGAGGCCAGGTGGTGACGGCCAAGGACAGCCCAGGGAAGCTGTTTTCCTGAAGATTGAGGCTGCAGCGTGACCTTGGAAGACGGTGCATGTGTGCTTCCGAGATCCTTGTGGTCCCTGCCTGTCATGGAAATCCGATCGACTCTTGGTGGGATCCGGCTGAGTCAGCATGGAGTGGTGATCAGCGAAGTGCGGTTGAAGCCGGGGCCGACGCACAGTGTGTTCGACGTGCTGGCCGGGTTGATTGCGATCCTGCGGCCGTCAGGCCGGCTTGGCATTCTTGGATTTGCCGCTGGGGGGATGTTGGCCCCCTTGAGAGGGCTGGGTTGTGAAGTTGGGGTTGATGGCGTCGACCTGGACCCGGCGAGTTACGACGTGTTCCAGAAGTATTGTTCGTCGTGGGCTGGGGATCTTTGCTGGGAGCAGGCGGACGCAGTGGCGTGGTTGGGTCGTCGCCGAGGAAAGTACTCCGTCTTGGTCGACGACCTCTCGGTGCCGATGTCCGGCGACGTCTTCAAGCCGGATGTCTCGTGGGAGGTGATTCCCACACTGATGCGTCGGCGGTTGGGACGGGGTGGAGTCGCAATCTTCAACTGCCTGCCGGGTCCGGATGGTCGGATTCCTTCGGTGTTTGCGGAGCGAGTGGCTGCGCTGGGCCCTGCCCTTGTGATCTTGATGGATGATTTCGAGAACAAGGTCGTGATGGCAGGTCCGGGGACTCCATCTGCACGGTGGGTTGGGAAAGAACTGCGATCGGCCCTGCGAAGGATCGGGTCGCTTCAATCGGCCCGATTGCAGGTGAGGAGTGGAATTCAGGCAGCGGGCATTGCGGAAGGTTGACCATTGGCCAGAGTGGTGTGTGGACCTGCCCCAACAACGAAACGATCCAACGCCGGAAATGTTGGCCTGCGTGACCGCAGCTTCGAATCCGGAACTCAAGATTGCCCTGTTTCGAAGCCTCTTCCGGGGGAGGGAGGATGTCTATCCGCGGCGGTTTGAAAGCATCCGGACAGGGAGGGCGGGTTACCAGCCGGCCTGTGGGAATGAGTGGGTGCGGGGCATCTGCAACAAGCCCAAGATCCGCTGTTCGGAGTGCCTCCACCAGCGCTGGATCCCACTGACGGACCCAATCGTCCGATGGCATCTGCAGGGATTTGATGACCGAGGCCAGCCCTTCGTGGCGGGGGTTTACCCCATGTTGAGGGACGACGCCTGCTGGTTCCTGGCGGCCGATTTTGATGGTGCTGGGTGGATTGATGATGCGCAGGCGGTGCTCCGGGCGAGTGAGACGAAGGGGTTGCCGGCGAATCTGGAGCGATCCCGTTCGGGGGTGGGAGGGCACGTGTGGTGGTTCTTCGAGGAACCTGTTCCTGCGGTGATGGCGCGCCGGTTGGGCACGTTGTTGCTGACGGAGGCGATGGAAATTCGGCCCGAAATCGGGCTGGGTTCGTATGACCGCATGTTTCCGAACCAGGACACACTCCCGAGCGGAGGATTCGGGAACCTGATTGCTTTGCCCATGCAGAAGGCCGCGCGCGAACGCGGGAACAGCGTCTTCGTGGATGCTGCGCTTCGACCGCACCCCGATCCCTGGAGTCATCTCGCGCAGATTCGGCGGATCTCGCGATCCGCCATGGAGGCTGTGGTGACGACGGCTGACCGGCGGCACCGGATCCTGCCCATTGTCCGGGTGGCGATGGATGACGATCCGACACTGGCGGAACCCTGGAATCGATGGACGAAGTCCGAGGATGCGAAGGCAATGACAGATGGTTCCCTGCCCGCCGAACTGGAGGTGGTGCTTGCCGACCGGATCCATATTCCGCGAGAGGCCATTCCGCCGGCTCTTCGCATCCGGTTGCTTCGTCTCGCGGCGTTCCAGAACCCGCAGTTTTTCAAGGCGCAGGCGATGCGCCTGCCAACGAGGGGAATCCCAAGGATCATTTCCTGCGGGGAAGATCGCCCAAACCACGTGGCGCTGCCACGGGGCTGTCAGGACGAACTCGCCGGCCTGCTCCGACTGCTGGGCATCGGTGTTCGATATCGTGATGAACGATTCGTGGGGTGGCCGTTGGACGTGCGGTTTCTGGGCGAACTACGCCCGGAACAAATGAAGGCGGCAGAAGCGCTCGTTCTGCACGACACGGGAATCCTTGAGGCGACGACGGCCTTCGGGAAGACCGTGCTTGGTGCGTGGATGATTGCCCACCGCCGTGTGAACACCCTCGTGTTGGTGCATCGGCAACAGCTCATGGACCAGTGGATCGAACGGCTGGCGTGTTTCCTGGATCTTCCCCGATCACGGATCGGATGTCTGGGAGCGGGGCGCCGTCGGCTCGGGGGCGAGGTGGACGTGGCGCTCATCCAGAGTCTGGCGCGGTTTGATGGATCGAGCTCCCCGATACGCGACTATGGCCAGGTGATCGTCGACGAATGTCATCATCTGTCCGCGCCGAGTTATGAGGCCGTTGTGCGGCAGGCGCGGGCCCGGTTCGTTCTGGGTCTTTCCGCGACGCTTTCGCGCAGGGACGGGCATCATCCGATTGTCCAGATGCAATGCGGGGCGGTCCGGCATCGGGTGGACGCAAAGCGGCAGGCTGAGGAGCGGGGATTCCGGCATCACGTCTTCGTGCGTCCGACCGCATTTCGACCGTCCGCGGCGCCGGGACCTGATCGACGGATGGAGTTCCAGACTTTGGGCCAGGCGCTGATCGAGGATCAGGATAGGAACAACATGGTCCTGGCCGATGCTGTTGCGGAAGTGCGTGCCGGGCGGTCGCCCTTGGTCCTTACGGAACGGGTGGAGCACGTGGATGTGCTGGAAGCGGCGCTCCGTGCGGCCTTGCCCGATGCGGCGATCGTCGTGCTGAAGGGTGGGCTTGGAAAACGGGCGCTCGGGAAGGTGATGGCCTCCCTGAAGGAGATCTCGACCGACCAGCCGCGGATCCTTGTGGCGACCGGGAAGTTCATCGGGGAGGGCTTCGACGATTCGCGACTGGATACCCTGATCCTGACCTTCCCGGTTTCATGGAAGGGAACGATTGCGCAGTACGTGGGCCGACTGCACCGGTTGCACCATGGCAAGAAGGAGGTGCGTGTCTATGACTACGCCGACCTCGACGTTCCGATGCTCTCGCGGATGTTCGACCGGCGTTGCGCCGGTTATGAGGCGGTTGGCTATACGCTGTTGATGCCGGCGAGCGCATTGCCGGGCTGGCCGGCGGAAGTTCCGCTGCCGGTGATGCCTGAGTGGAAGCGGGATTACGCGGCGAGCGTCCGGAGGTTGGTTCTGGATGGCGTCGATGTGTCATTGGCGCGTCAGTTTGTGCACGTCACGCAGCCACCGGAACCAGGCGCCGAGGGTGTGGCGCGTGCGCGGAGTGCCACCGAGGTCTTCCTGTTCCGAAGGTTGGAGACCCTCCCGGGTCTATCGGGCCGGTTCCAGCTGAACGTCCGACTTGCCATTCCCTTTGATGGGCTTGGTGAAATGGAGGTGGACCTCACCGATGCCGAGGCGCGAATTGCGATTGAACTGGACGGAGCGCAGCACCTGAACGACCGCGAAGCCTATCGGCGGGATCGGGCGAAGGACGTCCTGTTGCAGGAGCACGGCTGGATGGTCCTGCGGTTCCTCGCTGAGGATGTCGGTGTGCGTCTGGGCGAAGTTCTGGACGCGATTCTTCGGGCCGTGGAACACCAGCGGCGGTCCCGACCCTTTCGTTCCGGTACTTTTTGTGAACAATCCCCTAAGAGGAACCCGGATCGCACGTCATGATTCTGGAACCGCGTCCTGCCATGAAACTTTGTAACGTCCTTGCCTCGATCCTGACTGTCTGCCTCGTTGCCACACGTATGGCCGCAGACAACGAAATTGGGTTCATCGAGACCTTCGCCCTGGCCCCCGATCGCGAGGCGGTGCTGGGGCAGCTCATTCCAGGTACCGAGGACTACTATTTCTTCCACGCGCTGCACTATCAGAACACGGCACAGAAGCCGAAGCTGGCGGCGATCCTGGAGCAATGGGGCCGACGTTATCCGGACTCCGATCGACGCCGGATCATTGAGAATCGGGAGGCGATTCTAGGATATGACGCGGATCCGCAGGCTACGTTGAAGTTCTTGCGCGAGCGGTTGGCCGTGACGTTCGAACACGCGCAGGAAGTCCGTGATCGCAAACCCGATCTTCCGAGCGTTCTCGATCCCGCCCGGATCCAGCAGACCGTCTTCCTGCAGGCGGTGCTGGCGGATGACGGGCTGGGTGGGCTTTCCGTCGAGGTTCTGGAGCGATTGATCCGGGACAAGACCGCGTTGCGTCCACCGCAGCGACGGGCGCTGCTCTCCCGGATTGTGCGTCCGGACGTTCCCGGGGTGGTCGAAATGATCGCCGAAGACCTTCAGACGAAAGAGAGCCGCGGCTTTGGCGAGTTCCCGATCCACGGTGCCCTGCTGGTCGATCAACTGGACCGATTGCGTGAACTGGTGCCCGCGGTCGCCAGCCAGAAGGCCTATGTTGATACGCGCATCCGGAAGTTGGCGGCCGGTGCGGATGTGGACACGGAGTACGACCCGGTGGAGCGTGAAGCCTGGCTGACCCGGCTATGGGATTATGCCAAGTCCCTGCCGCCGGCCTTCAACTCGCTGAAGGCGCATATTCTGCACGCGCGGCTTCAGTATGACCGGACCCGTGGTGTGTACGATCGGGAGCGCTTCCTGGAATACCTCAAGCTTCCCCGGCCGTTGGCCTACATGAATCCCCGTTTCCTCGAACAGGCGGGAGGAGGTCGAAATGGCGTGGATGTGAACGCCCGGTTCGACGATCTGCGGCTGGGTCTTCCGCCGGTGGGCTCGGACGAGGCGTTGGTTCGGGAGTACGTGATGCGGCTCTCCGCGGAGGAGGCGTCGTGGGAACCCTGGACGGAGTGGTTGCGGGACACCTGGGTGAAACCGGTCTTCGCGGAAGCGAAGATCACGGCGGGTGCGGCCGAGCCGGAGAAGTGGGCTTCGCTGTTGTCGCCGGCGGCCTATCAGGCGTTGCGCGAACGCGTCGACATCGAGTTCCCGGCGACCAATCCCGCATTCCTGCCGGTGGATGCCGACGTTTCGGTGGATGTCGTGCTCAAGAACACGCCGAAGCTCATCGTGCGGATCTACGAGATCAACACGCTGGGATTCCATCTCGGGCAGAACCGTCCGCTCAATACCGACCTGCATCTCGACGGGTTGGTGGCGAACTCCGAGCAAACGCACGAGGGCGACGCGTCGCCGTTCAAGCGCGTGACCCGCTCCTTCAAGTTCCCCGAGCTCAAGGGGCGCCGCGGCGCTTGGATCATCGAGTTCATCGGGGGCGGGAAATCCTCCCGGGCGTTGGTGCGGAAGGGGCGCTACACGTTGGTCCAGCGCACCGGGCCTGCGGGGGAGTGGCTCACGGTCCTCGACGAAAACCGTCGACCGGCGACGAACGCGGTGGCTTGGCTGGATGGACGTCGCATGACACCGGATCCCAAGGAGGGCCGGATCCTCGTGCCGTTCACGGCATCCCCGGGCCGTCGCACCATCGTCCTGGCGGATCCGGACGGCAGCTTCGCGAGTGCGGCGCAGTTTGATCATCCGGCCGAAGCGTATGCGTTGGACGTCCAGTTCCATATTGAACGGGAACAACTGCTCGCCCGGCGGGAAGCCACGCTCGCGTTGCGGCCTGCGCTCCGCATTGGAGGCGAGCTGTTGACCCCGTCCCTCCTCGAGGACGTCCGGATCGTGATCACCTCGACGACGCACGACGGCATCGCGACGACGTCGGAAGTGAAGGGACCCAAGTTCAGTGCCGAACGGCTGTTCACCCACACCTTCCGTGTGCCTGACCGCCTGAGCCAGGTGCGTGTGGAGTTGTTCGCCCGCATCCCTGTCCTGACCAAGGGTGGGGAAAAGCAGGACCTTTCCGCGACCGAAGTCTGGGCCCTGAACGGCATCGACCGGACCGAGTCCACCTATGGCGGTCACTTTGCCCGGTTTGGTGTCGATCACGTCTTTGAACTCCTCGGACGCAACGGGGAGCCGGTGCCCGACCAGCAGGTCCTCTTCACCCTTCACCGGCGCGGGTTCGCGAATGCGGAGAATGTCGCGCTGGGCACCGACGCCCGCGGACGTGTGCAGCTTGGGCGCCTCGACGACATCGAGCGTGTCTCGGCAAAGGTCCCGAACGAAACCGTGGCACAGCTCGTCCTGCGTGATACGCGTCGGACGTGGCCGTCGGTCCTCCATGCTCGGAGCGGGGAGAGCCTTCAGGTCCCGTGGACGCTTCCGGTGAACGGCGGGGCGGTCTCCCTCCTGGAGGTTCGTGGTGGCGAATTTGTCGTGGACCGAACCTCACGCGTGAAGGCGCAGGGAGCCTTCCTTGAAATGGCCGGACTTGAAGCCGGCGACTACTCGCTGCGATTGCGCGACGAGGAGGAGCACACGATCCAGATCCGCATTGCCGCGGCCGAGCCGGTGGGACGATGGCTGGTTGGGACGAACCGATCGTTGGAGGTCCGTTCGACCTCGCTGCTCCAGGTGGAGAAGGTGAGCCTTGATACCAACCAGCTCACCATCCAGCTGCGCCATTGGAACGCGTTCACCCGCGTGCATGTCGCCGCCACACGGTTCCTTTCGGCGGGGTCGCTGTTTGAGGGCCTTGGCGGATTCGAGCGTGCCGGTGTGGCGTGGGAAACGCCGGAACGCCTTCCGAACCTCTACTCGGGCGGCCGGGCGATCGGGGATGAGTATCGCTACATCCTCGAACGCCGCTACGCGACCAAGTACCCGGGCAACATGCTCCGACGTCCCGGCCTGCTGTTGAACCCGTGGGAGAAGCGCACGACCGACACGCAGGCGTTGGGCATGGGAGGCGGCCAGGCATTGGCGGCGATGGCGGGAAATCGCGATGCCGCCAAGATGGCCGCCGCCATGGATGCCATGATGGCGAGTGAAGTTGCCCCGGCTGTGGGCCTGAATCTCGACTTCCTGGCCGAGCCCGCCCCGGTCCTCTTCAACCTGATTCCCGACACGAACGGTGTTGTCCGTATTCCTGCCTCGGCGCTGGGCGACCGGCAGACCGTCCAGATCCACGCGGAATCGTTGGAGGATGCCGTGTGGGGCCTGTACGCGCTGGGGGAACAGCCAACACGTTTCCGGGATCTTCGGTTGAGCCGCTCGCTTGAAGCCACCCAACCGTTCACCGAAGCGAAGGAAGTTAGCCTGCTGCCGAAGGGAACGACCCTGACGGTGACCAACCTTCTCGCGGGCGATCTGGAAACCTATGACACGCTCGCCTCCGTCCACGCGCTCTTCACCACGCTGCGGCCCGATCCGAACCTCGCGAAGTTCGCCTGGGTCCTTGATTGGCCGAAGTTGCCGGAAGCGGAGAAGCGGGCGCGCTATTCCGAATTCGCCTGCCACGAGTTGAACTACTTCCTGAGCCGCAAGGATCCGAAGTTCTTCGGCGATGTCGTGCAGCCCTCTCTTCGGAACAAGAAGGACAAGACCTTCCTCGACGAGTACCTGCTGGGCCTGGACCTGAAGCGTCATCTGCAGCCCTGGTCCTTCGAGCGCCTGAACGTCTTCGAGCGCGCGCTTCTCGGCCAGCGCCTGCCTGGCGAGGCGGGCGCGATGGCGCGCCATTTGCGCGAACTGTGGGAACTGCTTCCCCCGAACCCCGAGGCCGCGGACCGCATCTTCGAGACGGCCCTGCGCGGACGCGCGATGGAGTCGGCGGATGGCGAAGTGACCAACACGCCTTCCGAACGTTTCCGCAAACTCTCCGACGATGCGGTCCAGCTGGACGCCGTTGCGGCGGTTGGTCTGGCGGGCATGGCTGCACCTCCGGCTCCCGCATCGGCGCCCGGCAAGCCTGAGTTGATGTCGCGTCGATTTGGCCTGATTGCCGGCGGGGCGGGGGGAGCTCCTGCCTCACCGAAGTCGGAAGCCCGTTCCAATGGCCGGGGAGCCCTCCGCCTGGAGGAGGAGCAACTGGCCGAGCTCAGTGACCAACCCGGACTGCCTGCCTTGCGGTACGCTCAAACCCAACGTGCCGACGCCCTCGCCCGTGCCTACTACCGGCCCCTGGGTCCCACCAAGGAATGGGCCGAGAACAACTACTACCGCCTTCCGCTGCAGGATCAGGATGGCGATCTCATTCCCATCAATGCCTTCTGGCGGGACTTCGCGTCGTGGGACGGCCGCAGTCCGTTCTTCTCGGTCCACTTCGCCGAGGCGCATGCCCACTTCACCGAGATGCTGCTCGCATTGGCTGTGCTCGACCTGCCCTTTGATGCGCCGGCACACACGCTCAAGTCGGATGGAACGACCTTCACCTTCGTTACCGCCGGACCAGTGATCGTGTTCCAGAAGCAGTTCAAGCCGGCCGCGACGCCCGCCGCTGGAACCCCTTCGCTGCTTGTCAGCGAATCGTACTTCCGTCAGGGCGACCGCTACCGCGTCGAGGGCAACGAGAAGTTCGACAAGTTCGTCGCCGACGAGTTCCTGAATGGCGTTGTCTATGGTGCCCATCTCGTCGTCGGCAATCCGGGTTCCTCACCGATCAAGGTCGATCTCCTGACGCAGATTCCCCGTGGGGCCATTCCCGTCCTGGGAAGCAAGGTGACGCAGGGGCAACACGTCCGCCTGGATCCCTATGCGACGAAGCAGTTGGAATATCACTTCTACTTCCCGGCACCTCCCACCAACGGAGCCAGCTTCCCCCACTTCCCTGCGCATGCGGCCGTGGCGGGTGCGGCTGCGGGAGCGGCCCGCCCCCTCGACTTCCGGGTCGTGCGCCAGCTTTCGAAGATCGACACGACTTCCTGGGACTATGTCTCGCAGCAGGCGACGGACGCCGAGTTGTTTACCTATCTTGAGAACAACAATGTCGCACGGCTCGATCTGGAGAAGATCGCGTGGCGCGCCCGCCAGAGTCCCGACTTCTTCCGTCGCGTCGTCGCGTTCCTCGGCAAGAACCACGTCTGGAACGAACCGGTGTATCGGTACGCCCTCGTGCACAACGACGCGGGTTCCCTGCGTGAGTGGATCCTGCATCGGGACGACTTGGTGTCGGCCTGTGGCGACTTCCTTTCCAGCAAGCTGCTCACGATCGATCCCATCGACCGACGCAGCTACGAGCACCTCGAGTATTCGCCCTTGGTCAACCAACGTGCCCATCGGGTCGGATCGGAACATCGGATTGCGAACCCGGTCATCCGGGAACAGTACCAGCACCTGCTCCGGATCCTTGCCTATCGGTCGACGTTGGAGCCGATGGACCAGCTCAGCGTGGTGTACCACCTGTTCCTCCAGGACCGCATCGAGGAGGCGCTGGTGCGGCTCCGTGGGATCGCGGGATTGGATGCGCTGCCCACGCGGCTTCAGATCGATTACCTCCGTTGCTACGCCGCCATGTACGAGGAGAAGATTGCTGACGCCCGTGGCATTGCCGCGCGCCATGCGGATCATCCGGTGGATCGCTGGCGAAGCCTCTTTGCCGAGGTGACCGCCCAGCTCGACGAGATCGAGGGCCGCAAGGTCACGCGTCCCGCTGACACGCGGGATCGGGAGAAGCAGGCGGC
Source organism: Limisphaerales bacterium (assembly GCA_965283655.1). Lineage (GTDB taxonomy): Bacteria > Verrucomicrobiota > Verrucomicrobiia > Limisphaerales > UBA9464 > UBA6176. The sequence continues at coordinate 243,594 of CBDIPJ010000007.1, forward strand.
GGAACTGGCAGCGGCGGAGTCGACCTTCGACTTCAAGGTGGAGAATCGCACGGTGTCCCTGACGTGGCGCAACCTGCGCGAGGTCACCGTGAACTATTACCTCATGGATCCGGAGTTCCTGTTCAGCAGCAGCCCGTTCGTCACCTCGGATCCGAACCGCTTCTCGATCATCAAGCCGACGCTCTCGGCGGTGCAGGCGCTGCCCGAAGGGCGCGATACGATCGAGATCCCCGTGCCCGCCCGCTTTGCCCAGGCGAACGTCCTGGTCGAAGTGCTGGGTGGCGGACGTCGCCGGACGCAGGCGTACCACGCCAACACCTTCAAGCTCGCGGTCGCGGAGAACCAAGGGCGACTCGAGGTTCGCGACCAATCCTCTGACAAGGCCATATCGAAGGCTTATGTGAAGGTCTATGCCCGGGTGCAGGGCGGGGGCGTGCGCTTCCTGAAGGACGGTTACACCGACCTGCGCGGCAAGTTCGATTACGCCAGCCTGAACGACTCCGCCAACATCCAGCCGTCGCCAGCCTCACGGCGCGGCGGCGGTATCCCGGGCGAAGGCTCCGGTCTCGATTATCCGATGCTCGGACCCGGCGAACTCAACCGCGTCGAGAGGATCGCCGTCCTCGTGCTGAGCGATACCCATGGTGCCGCTGTCCGGGAACTGGAACCGCCGCGGAAGTGAGCGGCGAACGGGGGGGCTTCCCGACGCTCTCCCCCGTCTGAGCAACCCTTCGGGGCGGCGATGTCCGCATCGCCATGGGAAAGGGTGCTGCAATGGCGACGAGGACCTCGCCGGGTGGGGACACCCGGCCTTCAGGCTTGGGGATTGTGGGCCGCGTGCCCTCACGCGGTGTTGCGTGGACCTCGCCGGGTGGGGACACCCGGCCTTCAGGCTTGGGGATTGTAGGCCGCGTGCCCTCACGCGGCGGGGGTTCTTCTAAATTCGTTGGGGGAGACCGTCACGTCCCGCAGAACGTCGTGCACCTTGGCGTTCCGGCGGGAGGAGGCTGAAGGAGGTCCGCGGGTTGTCCTGCTTCATCGTAGGGCCGAGAGACGGCCTGCAGGATGCGATGGAAGCGGGTGAGATCCGCCCGTCGTGTGGCGTCTTCGAGGGCTTCCTCGACCGCGTGGTTCCGCGGAATGACGGCCGGGTTGTGGGCGCGCATGCGCTGGAGCACTTCCTCCGGAGACTGCGGCTGACGGCCCAGCCGCGCTGTCCATCGGGAATGCCATTCGGACGGAACCCGCTCCGGAAGCGTGGTCGGGTGAAGCCCGCGGAAGGTGGTTGTGTAGTCGGCTCCGGTTTCCAGCAACGCGGCCAGCAGATCGTTGATCAGGCCTTCGTCCTCCGGTTCCTCGTTGAACAGGCCGAGCTTCCCGCGCATGGCGGCGAGCCAGTGATTCCTGAATTGGTTTGGGAATTGTCGGACAGCGTCCTGGGCCAACGCGAGAGCCTGGGTGGGATCCGGGTGGAGGACAGGGATCAGTGACTCCGCGAAACGGGCGAGGTTCCAGCCGGCGATGCTGGGTTGGTTGCCGAAGGCGTACCGACCCTGGTGATCGATCGAGCTGAACACGGCATCCGGATCGTAGGCATCGATGAAAGCGCATGGACCGTAGTCGATGGTCTCGCCGGAGAGCGCCATGTTGTCGGTGTTCATCACGCCGTGGACGAAGCCGACGCGCATCCACTGCGCGATCAGGAACGCCTGCCGTTCCACGACGCCCTTCAGGAGCGCGAGCGCCCTCTCCGCCGGCTCCGGGGACGAGTCGTTGAAATGCCGCGCCAGGGTGTGGTCCACGAGCTGGCGGAGGGAGTCGACGTCGCCGAGAGCGGAGAACAGGACGAACGTCCCCACGCGGATGTGGCTGGCGGCCACGCGGGTCAGGACGGCACCGGGAAGGGGTTCCTCACGGAAGATGGGTTCGCCGGTGGTAGCCACGGCGAGGCTGCGGGTCGTGGGGATCCCGAACCCATGCATGGCTTCGCTGATGAGGTATTCGCGCAGCATCGGACCGAGGGCGGCCCGGCCGTCGCCCCGGCGTGAGTAGGGCGTGGGTCCGGGTCCCTTGAGCTGGATGTCGTAGCGCGTGCCGGCGGGCGTGATCTGTTCGCCCAGCAGGATGGCCCGGCCGTCGCCCAGCCGGGTCAGGTTTCCGAACTGATGCCCCGCGTAGGCTTGGGCGATCGGATCCGCCGCCGGCGGAATCTCATTGCCCGCGAAGATGGAGGCGGCCTCCGGGCGGGAGAGTACGTCGACGTCGAGTCCCAGCTGAATGGCCAGAGCCCGGTTGAAGAGGACGAGGTGCGGACGCGAGACCGGGGTCGGGCGGACGCGACTGAAGAACGCGGATGGAAGCCGGGCGTAGGAATTGTCGAATCGCCAGCTTAAAGCGAGGTTGGGCGCGGCGTCAGGTGCCGGGACGGAGGACATGGCTTTGGAGGGCTTCCAGCGGGATGAAGTCGAGGACGCGTTCGTGGCAGGCTTCGAGGATGACGGGCGGAGCGCATCCAGCGTCGTAGGCCTCCTTCCAGCGCAGCGCGCAGAGACACCATCGGTCGCCGGGCTTGAGCCCTGGGAACTGATACTCCGGCCGCGGGGTGGTGAGGTCGTTTCCGGCGTCGCGGCTGAAGGCGAGGAATTCGGCCGTCACCTGGGCGCACACGACGTGGCGGCCCATGTCGTTCGCGTCCGTCCGACAGTAGCCATCGCGGAAGAAACCTGTGAGCGGCGCGAAACAGCAGGGTTCAAGACGCTCGCCGAGGACGTTCCGGACCGGAGTGGGGGAGGAAGGCTTCATGAATTCATACAGGGCCACCAACATTCCCGATCACCGCCCTACGTCAACCGTGGGTTCGATCTGGAACAGGTACAGGGCGACGTGGACGTCGCTGCCCCGTACTTTGCAGGGAGATTTGTTCAAAGCCCCCGAAGCCGTTCCTCGATGAACCGGGCCCAGACCTCGTCGGGTTCCCAGATGGCCTTCAGGTCGTGCCAAGCTTCCCCACGCGTGGCCTCCTCGCGCAGCACCCGATAAAGGAACACAAACGCCGACACCCGCATGTTCATCGCGCAGTGGACGAAGATCCTGCGACCCCGGAAGGCATCCAGCACGCCCGTGAACGCGTCGAAGTCCTGCGCGGTGGGCCGCGTGAAGTTCACCGGGATGTGGACGTACGCCATCCCAAGCCCGGCCACGAGACTGCCTTCATTGGCCAGCGCGTTGTCCGAGGTCGGGAGCGCGAGGTTGATCACCACGTCATAGCCGGCTTCCCGGATCATCGCGAACTGCGCGGCGGTGGGTTGGCCTGCGGTTCCAAGGCGCGGCGAGATTGCCCGAAAGTGGAGGATGCCGGTGAGGTCGGGTGGCATTCGCTGAGGAGGAGTGGGTTATTGCGGCGGTTGACGATCGCCACTCGACGGTACCGTTTCCGAGGACTGCCATGGAACTGGGGTCTCGACGGCCAGCCGCACGATGGGTTCCAGCCATGGGTCATCCGTCTTCCGTCCCAGCTTCTGGCAAAGGTGAAGGTACCGCGAAAGAAGGGGGCCCATGACGTGGATCAATGCGTCTGGAAACCGGACAAACGAGGTGGCCAGCTGACGAACGCCCTGCTCACAGGTTTCAAGGGCCGCGCTCGATTGGCCGAGAATCTCCTGAAGATCTGCGAGCGTGGCTGATGCGGCTCCTATGGCTTCGAGTGCTTCTGGTTCCTCAGCTTCCTTCATCCCGTGCAGGTGCTGGATAGCCTCCAGAGTCGCGTTCATGGCCTCCTGGAACGATCCGGTCTCGCGATGGCAGGACGCCAGAATCAACAATGCCTCTGCGAGACGGATCGGGTCTTTCGATCCTGAATCCGCCTCGTGAGACTTGCGAAGAGCGAGAGATTCCTGGGCTGCCGCCAGTGCCTCTCTGTGGAGATGTGACTGGCGCAATTGGCCGGCAAGCTGGAGCAATGCCTCTTCCAGCATCGTCAGGTATTGCTGCGGGTTGATCGCTACGATGCTCCGGAACAGTTCAACGGATTGTTTCGCAGCTTCAAGCGCCTCGGGGGACTGACGCGTGCGGCTTCGTCGCAGTGCCAAGGAAAGGAGTGCCTTGGCATGATCCGGGGCATGTCGTTGAGGATCCCGGGTGGCGAGTTCTCCATAGATGTCAGCGGCTTCTTCCGACATGACCCATGCTTCGGCATCGTTGCCGGACATGCCCAGATGCACTGCCAGATTGTTCAGGGCAAGTGCGAGGTTCGCTTTGTCGGCCGCGGTTTGCTGTCTTGTTAACTCTCGGAGCAATCCAACCGCTTCCCGGGCCAACGGAACCGCTTCTTCACTTCTTCGCAGGGTTCCGAGGTGGCTGGCGAGATTGTTCAGCGCGAGGGCGAGCTGGAGTTCGTGGGCCCCTGGAGCCATCGCGACCAGCTTCCGGAACACGAGCACGGCCTCGCTGGCGGCCGGAAGCGCTTCGTTGGTCCGTCCTATGCCCGTCAGGACATGGGCGAGGTTGTGCAACGCCTCTCCGAGCCTGGGTAGATTCGCAGCGGGGTCCTCCTGGGCGAGTCGGCGGAACAGCTGTACCGCCTCCAGGCAAGAGACGCGCGCCCTTTCCTTCAAACCCAGTTCATCCAGAAGAATGCCGTGCATCCTCAGTGCGTGGGCCAGCGCCAGTTGGGAGAGCAACGCACCGGATGCCATTGCGGACCGTCCTTCGGCCACCGCGGTCTCAACAAGGCCTGCTGCCTCCGGAATGAACCCGGATTGATGAAGCAGATGAGCCCGATTCAGCATCTCCGAGATGCGTCGGTGAGGGATGGTCTCGTCAGAAGTGGGCGAGAAAAGATCTGGGGCCAGATCGCGCAACCGCTCCGCGAGCTCCGTGCTGCCGCCGCTGTCTCCGGCTTCGCGAAAGGCGGCCAACGCAGGCAAGCCCAGTTTCTGGACGGCGTCGATGGGGCTTCTCTCCTTGGCCACGGCCTGCTCGAACCGGGCAAGGAGATCCTGCGCCCGTCGAGCCGCCTCCTTTGGATCCTTGGAGCGGAGTCCAACCGGTTCGATCAGTCCTTTCGGGGTTGCAAGGTAAGGGATTTGTTCTTGGACCTGCAGGCGGAGGGTGAACCACGACTCCAGATCGGGAACGGTCCGGATGAGGGCATCGGCAACGTAACTTGGAAGCCACCAGATCTGGCGATGGGGGACTTTACCCAGTGCCTCCCTTTGGAAGCTGAATGCGTACAGCGCCTCCGCCAGCGCGTAAGGTTCCGATGGCAGCGCCGTCGTGAACCCGGTGATCGAGCAGATGCCGGGAGGGAGCGCCTGCATTTCATTCAGGAGGGCCCAAACCACAGCTGCCGGCGTTTCCGCAGGCTGGAGCTTCAGTTGGTGGAGGGGAATTCCCGCCTTCTGAAGCATCCAGGCGAAACGTTCGAAGAAACGCTGCCGCGTCCGCTCGTCGTGATACTCCACCCAGGCAAAGCCGGGGACGTCACGGCGGCTCCATCGCAGCAGGCGCGGTGCTGGATCTTCGGACACCACCGTTGGCTTACTCAGTTCCACCGGGCACAGGTCCTTCCAGAGGGCGCTTGATTCGGTTCTGAGCCACCAGGATATCCACGACCAGCGGGTGAACGCCGAACCATCGTTCCCCGTTGAACTCGAGCACAGCCCTCGCTCGCAGAAGAGAGTAGAGAGCCGGAGATGGGATCTGCGCCTCTGCCTTTCCGTCGTAGAGGTTCACCAGGCACCTGGCCTTCTCTTCGTAGGGAGGTTGTTGGCTGCCTGCCTGCAACTCGTAAAGACTTTCGCCCAGTTTGCGTTCGTATCGTGTACGTAGGTCTCGGATGGCAAATCTTGCGTGCTCCATCTGGATCGTGTTGGAACCCTGTTCTTCGGCGCGATCCGCTGCAGTTAGAACGATACCGAACAGGTCGCGAAGATTCCCTCCCGCTGCCGTTATCAGGTATTCCTGTACTCCAGTGCCGAACAATGTGGGGTGTATCCGGGCATCCAGGAGTTCCTTGATGGCCATCCGTCCTCCGTGATGCGGGCTGCGGTCACGGTTGAACACCATGATGTCAGGAAGGCAGAGGATGAGTTCTGGTTGTATGGGGAGGCGATCTTGCCGATCCGAGTAGCCGATGGAGACAGGCAGTGTGAAAATGAAGTGAGCCCTGAGGTCGCGAAGTACGTTGGAGTATTTAATGAAGAAGTCCTCCGTGGCTCTGGGTGCGACTTCCGGCTTGTCGAATTCTTCGCCGATGAAGAGCCACTCGTGACCGGATGCCTGGCGCAGCAGTTCGTTACACTCGTCCAGAATCTGGTTGGTTGCCTGCGTCAGGTCGTCGAGGCGGCTCAGCGAACGGCTGACGGTCTCGGTCGTTCGGCTACCCGAGAGCTTCATTTCGCCAGCCAGTTTACCAAAGACGCCGAGGAATTTGGTCCACATGGATGCTTCGTCTAAGCCAGCCCCAGTGCTGGCTGTAATGCTACCGGAGCTCTCCACCAGCGAAGTGACTTTGGTTTGAACAAACCATTCCTCCAGTTTGGTGAGACCCTCCTTGCTAGGAAATCTTCCGGCACCTCCGGCCTCCGTCGGCTGTGATGTCTGCTTCACCAGTTCATGGATCATCAACAGGAGCACGTCGAAGGGTTGGAAATTGCCGGGGTCCAGGTTGGTCGCCAGGCCGAAGCGGATGACCCGAAATCCCTTCAATACCTCCGGTTCCCGGGTAAGGCGGGTCAGTTCCGTAGACTTGCCGGCACCGGCATGACCCATCAGCACGGCCTTGAAGAAGTCCTTTGTCGTGCGGGTCTGTCGAAGGCGTCGCACCATCCTGCGTACGAGATCCTGTCCTCGGAGTTGATTGATCCCGGCTCGGTAGAACGCATCAAACTCCGCCTCTTCCACCAAGGGGCGGGATGAAAGCGTTCTGGGAGCGTCTGCCAATGTCAGGGCTGGTCCAAGCATTCGGGGACAACGTGGAGGGTTGAATCGGTCGCTTCAACTTGTTTTCAGAAACCGTGCCCGAGACCCAGATTGGGCGAAGCGCACAACTCCCTACTCCGTCGTCTCCCCATCAAACCGCGCCCCGGTGAAGTCCATGCGGTAGACCCTGCCTTCGAAGCCGACGACGTAGATGTTGCCGGCTTCGTCGGTGCCGAAGGACACGAGGCCCTGGGGGACGGTGGCGATCTGACGGACGTCCTTCAGGACGCCGTTCTCCTGGCGCACGCCGAAGATCCGTTTCGAGGTGTAGTCGCCGCAGAGGTAGACTCCGTTGAAGGAGGAACGCTGGTCGCCGCGGTAGACGTATCCGCCAGTGATGGAGTTTCCGTATTTCCGGCCGTAGGCGAAGACCGGCGGCGTGAAGGTCCGGCCTTCCTTGCGGTACTGGTTCGAGAACGGTTCGAAGCCTTCGTAGACGCTCCAACCGTGGTTCTCACCGCGACGGACAAGGGCCACTTCCTCGACCCGGTCCTGTCCGACGTCGGCGACCCAGAGGTCGCCATTGGCGGGATCGAAGCAGAACCGCCACGGATTGCGGAAGCCCGAGGCCCAGATCTCGGGTGGGATGCCGGCCTGGCCCACGAACGGGTTGTCGCGCGGGATGGCGTAGGCCTTGCCGGGGTCGGCGCGGTCGACGTCGAGACGCATCATCTTGCCGAGGAGCAGGCCCATGTTCTGGGCGTGGCCGTTGGGGTCGTTGTGCGGACCGGTGTCGCCCATGGCGAAGTAGAGGAACCCGTCCGGCCCGAACTCCACGCAACCGCCGCTGTGATCCTCGGCAACGCTCTTGATGAGGATCAGGCGTCGGCCGGGGGTCCGGGAATCGGTGAGGAAGTCGGGCGAGAACTGCTTCTCGACGAGGATGGTGGCCACGGTGCCTTCCTCGAAGATCTGGTACTTCAGGTAGTACTTCCGGTTCTGGCGGAACTTCGGATGGAAGGTCATTCCGAGAAGCCCGTTCGGTCCGCGCTCGCTGAAGACTTCGGCGGTGAGGTCGGCGAACACCGACTTCGTTTCACCGGTGGACGACTTCTCCATCTTCCAGATCATTCCCTTCTGATGGAGCACGAGGAAATCGTTGGTGCGGCCGGGGACCTGATAGACGCCGGTCAGGCCGCTCTGGACCTTCCCGGGGCCCACGCGCAGATCCTCGGTGAAGAACGGTTCCACACGCACGGGTCGGGCGAGGATCGGGATGTTCCGCGGCATGCCACGGTTTCCGGCGAGGGCTGATTCCGGCTGCTTCAGCGTCGCCAGGTATTCGATCAGGTCCGCGAACTCCTGCGGGGTCAACCCGGCCTGCAACGCCTCGGGCATCAGCGAGATCGTCGTGCCGGACTGCGATTCGATGTCGGACTTCGGAAGGGTCACCAACTTCCCGTCGCCGCCCATGATCTGGATCTGGCGGGCGTCCGACTGCTTGAGCACACCCTGGTATTGGAGGCCGGCCTTGGTCTCGACGATCACGGTTCCGTAACCGGGCGCGATGGTGGCGGACGGATTCAACACGGCCTCCACGAGGTCACGTCGGCCGAACTTGTCGCCGATCGCCTGAAGGTCGGGGCCGGCCTTGCTGGCGGTGCCGTCGATGGAATGGCAGTTCGCGCAGGCGAGGCGTTGGGCATTGGCGAACAATGCCGCGCCGCGCGTGGGATCGCCCCCCTTGGTCAACGCTTCGCGGCGGTGGGCCTCGGGACCGGATGGGCGTTGTGCCATCGTCGGGGCGGCACTGGCCACGAAGGTCAGGAGGGCAAGGGCCAGCGACCAGGGACGGCATGACGGGATCGCACGACGTTTCTCCAAGGGGGACATGTGTGACGGGAAGATGCCCTCGATGCAGCCGCAGTGGGAGATGGAAGTTTGGATGGGGCGCATCTGGACACTGCCCCCTTTTGTAAAGGATTCGGGGCGGCGATGTCCTCATCGCCTTGGGAATGGCTTTGGAACGGAGACGAGGACGTCGCCACCCCGTCGCATGCGGGGGCAGTGTCAGGATGCGCCCGTTTGGAGGACACCCGGCCTTCAGCCCGCAGATTGAAGGCCGCGTGACCCCACGCGGATTGCTATGAGTGCCGCCGGGTGAGGACACCCGGCCATGTCCACCCACGGCTGACGCCGTGAGCTACTGTCTTTCGGACCTCCGGGCCTGGGAGGGCCGGGCACGAGGTGCGGAGCACCGGCAGACGATAGCCCACGGCGTAAGCCGTGGGTTTCCAGCGTGTGGGAGGTCCAGCCCCGGAGGGGCGCAAGATTCCGGGGCTCCCGGGTTCTGTCGCCCCGCTGGGGTGAGGGCACCCGGCCTTCAATTGGAACGTTTGCGGCGTGGGGGGCGTGTGGGGACCTCCCCAACCAAAGCGGTTGCATCAACCTCGGAGGCCGGGCCAACGGCGGGCTCCTGGCCGGGCACGACGAGGCGTGAGGCGCCGTTGCGGCCGCGGACGACGCGGATCTGCACCGGGATGGCGTCGGCCATCTCGGTGACGTGGGAGATGACGCCGACCTTCCTGCCCTGGGCTTCGAGGTGCATGAGGGCGCCCATGGCGGTGTTGAGGGTTTCAGGATCAAGGCTGCCGAAGCCTTCGTCGATGAAGAGCGATTCGATGCGGATCCGGCTCGAGGTGAGCGAGGCGAGTCCGAGGGCCAACGCCAGCGACACGAGGAAGGATTCGCCGCCGGAGAGCGAGTGGACGCCCCGCCGTTCGTCGCCCATGTCGCGGTCGACGACGATCAGGTTCAACGATTCCGGAAGGCGTTCGAGCCGGTAACGTGCGGCGATGAGTTCGAGCTGGGCATTGGCGTCGAGGAGGAGCAGGTCGAGGGTGTGCCGCTGGGCAATGGCACGGAAGCGGGCACCGTCGGCGGAACCGATCAGGGCGTTCAACTGTTCCCAGGGCGCGGCCTGGGCGCGTTGGTGGTTGAGCTGTTCGAGAAGATCCGCGGATTGGGCGCGACGCTGGTCGTCGTGGAGGAGGTCGGCCTTGGTCTTCGCGAGCTGATCTTCCGCCTTCTGCAGTTCGGTCCGACGCTGTGCGAGATCGGCGAGAACGGTGGGTTCGGGGTCCTCGGTGGGACGGCGCCTGAGATGTTCGTCACGTGCAGCGGTGCGCGCGGTGCATTCGCCGAGGGTGGTGTTCACGGATTGCGTGAGGGCCTCGAGGGCCTCCCGTTCCCGGGCGAACCACGCCTCGCCACGGGTGAGTACCTCGGTGACGTAAGCCCGCCCCAGATCGAGGCCGGTCCGGGCCGCGAAACCTGTTAGCCAGGAATCGAAAGTCTCCGTGGCCGCGGCGGCACGCCGGGCGGAGACCTCCAACGCCTCCGCTGCGGCGCGCACCGCGCCGGTGGCGTCGGCGAGGGCTTTCGCCGATTCGGCGTCCGACTCCGCAGCGACCGTGACCGCCTTCTCCGACGTCGTGAGCAGCGTGTCGAGCCGACGGGATTCCTCCTCGACACTCCGTCCGCCAAGCAGGGCCTGGCGACGGGCGAGGAGGGTGGTGTGGGCGAGCGACGCCGATTGCTCGGCAGCCTGCGACTGCACGGCTCCGTCCCGGGCCATCTGGAGTTCGCGCGCTTCGGCATCGAAGCGGGCCTGAGCTGACTCCTGACGCTGCCGGGTTTGCTGGAGGGTCGACGCGATCTCGGCCAGTTGGCGGAGTCGGCTTTGGAGTCCGGTGAAGACAGGAACGGGATCGATCGCGAGCGCGGATCTGTCCGGACCTGGGAGAAGGTCCAACAAGGGAGCCAACGCGGCGATTGCGGCGTCGTCGGCCGAAGTGGCCTGTTCGGCGGTGGCGCGGTCGGCGTCCTGGGCCGCGTTGGCGGCCGCACGGGAACGTTCCAGTTCGGCCAGTTTCCGTTCCTCGGCCTCGGCCTGCTGGCGGGCGGACTCGACACGCACACGGGCGGCTTCGGCCTCGGCGGCGGCCTTGCGGTGCTGTTCCTCCCGCTGTGCGAGTTCGTTCCGGCGTTGGGTCAGGCCCGAGCCGTGGGCTTCGATGCTGTGGGTGGCCTCGGCTTCAGTGAGGCTCGACCAGTTGGCGACGATGGGGTTGTTGAAGGCCAGCGTACGCGTGGCGGAACGACGGTGCTGAAGTTGCGACAGCGATGTGTTCGTGGCGTCCAACGCCGCTGTGTGTTCCTTCAGGAGCGTGCCAAGGCGGGTCGATTCCGTGCGGAGATCCTCGAACGATTTCCGTTTCTGTTCGGCGGCGGCACGGAGGGTGTCGAGTGCGGCATCCGCCACGGGTGCGTGGGTGGCGTAGGGATGATCCAGCGAACCGCAGACAGGACAACTTTGGCTGGGGCGCAGGCCGGAGCGGAGGGTTTCGGCAGCGTGCTCGACAGCTGCCTGGGCGTTCGCGAGAAGGTCTCGGGCGGTGATCCAGGTGGCTTCAGCGATGGGAAGCTGCCGCTGCTGGAGGTCCGTCAGCGTGCGTGTCTCCTCGGTGATCAGGGCTTGAAGGCGGGACAGTTCGCGGGCGTGGGTGTCGATCTGGAGGCCCAATGCCTGCGCGGTGCCCAGGTGCGCACGGGCTTCGCCCAGGACGTTGAGGGTGGTGTCGAGCTCCTGGCGCTCGCGGGCGAGCGCTTCACCATCGAAACCCTGAACCGCAACGACCAGACCCGTGTGCTCCTGCGTGCCGCGAACGAGCCTATCGCGCGCTGCCGCCACGCCTGGTCTCAGCGCCTCGATTTGTTCCGTGAGCCGTTGCAGGGATTGCGCGGATTGCCCGCAGCGGGCGTGGGCGGAAACGCGATGGGCGCGGGCCCGGAGCGCGGTTCCGAGACGTTCGATCCAGCCGGCCGCCTCGGGTACGCAGGCGTCTAGATGCCGGTCGGCAGCGCGTTGGCTTTCGAGGGAATCGATCGTCTGCCGGTGGGTGGTGAGTTCGGCGGCGAGCCTATGGCTGCGCTCGATCGATTCCTTCAGGCGGGTGTCGGCAACACCGCGCTCCTGTTGGGCGGACTTCAGCCGCTCGGACGCCGGCAGGAGTTCCGCATCCAGGGTGCGCGCCTGGTCGAGGATCGGTGCGGCGGCATCGCGTTGGGCGCGGACCTCAATGAGTCGGGTCCGTGCTTCGGTGGCCATCCGCGTGGCGCTTTCGGCGGCGATGCGGGCCTGGTCCTGGCGTTGCTGGGCGATGGCTTGATTCCGGACGCCCTCGGTCTGTTGCTGCAGGGACTCCCGTTCCGAGCGGTGGAGCGATTGGGCCGACTGGAGGACTTCGGTGGCACGCTCCAGTTCCGTCCTTCGGGGAGCGGAAGCCGCGACGTTGTGGAGCGCCGCTTCGTGGCGCGTGCGGGCGTCCACCACCGCGGTCTCCAGTTCGCGCAGTCGATCAAACCATCCCACATGGCCCACGCGCACATCGACCGCGCGCCGGGCTTCCGCAACGGTCTGGCCAGCGAGTTCGCAGGCCTGCTCCGCCGCGGTGCGGAGATCCGGCGCGAGCGGCGCCTGACCCTGCATCCGCGCCTCGATGTCGCGGATCAACTGCTGCTCCTTCCGCTCGCGTTCGAAGGCCGCCATCGACAGCCGCTCGAAGCGATGCGATCCGGTCAGGGCCTGGAGGATCAGGGCGCGCTCCTTGTCGTCGGCCTTCAGGAATCCGGCGAATTCGTTCTGGGCCAGAAGCACCGCCCGCGTGAACTGCTCGAAGGTGAGCCCGACCTTTTCCTCGATCGCCTTCAGCACCTCGGTCTTCCGCCCGCCCTGAACGAGTTCGCCGCCCTCGCCCTCAACGACGTTGCCACGGTAGAGCGCCATCTCGGCCTTCTGCAGTGCGCCCTCCACCCGTTGCCGGGCACGTCGGACACTCCAGCGTGCCGTGTAGGTCTGTCGGTCCATGCCGACGAACGCGACCTCGGCGAAGCCTTCCGCCGTCCCGCGGCGCAGGAGGTTGGCGGGGTCCTTGGGCTGGACTCCATCCTTGCCGTCCGGAAGGACCTCGCCCCGGGCCGAGGAAAGCCGCGGCGTGTGCTCGTACAGCGCGAGGCACAGGGCATCGAGCAGCGTGCTCTTGCCGGAGCCCGTGGGGCCGCTGATGGAGAACAGTCCCGCCGAAGCCAAGGGTTCGCGCGTGAAGTCAACCGAGTGCGTCCCCGCGAGCGAGGCCAGATTGCGAAGCCGGATGCGAAGGATCTTCATGGGCGTTGATCAGGTTCGTGCGCCTCGTTGGCTACCAACTCCCGCAACGCACGCTCCAACGCCGTCGACGGGTCCGTCCCATGCCGCTCGCGATGCGCCGACGCCATCAGCTGGATCGGGTCCAGCGATTGCAGGTCCGCGATCGATCCGATGCGCGCCATGGGCTGGGCGGCTTCGCTTCCCGGACCGGGCTCCGGCCGGATCAGTTGGATGCGCGTGAGGCGGGCCGCCTTGTCGCGCAGCGCGTCGTCGACCTGACGGCGCCGGGTGGGATCCGGGCCATCGTCGAGGATGTGGACTTCCAGGAAGGGATGCTCCGCCGTCGAGGCGATGGCAGCCGCGGGAAGCAGCGCCAGCAGGAGGAGCACTTCCGGCAAGGGCAGGGCGCCGGTCTCCGGAATCCGTTGCAGGGAGACCGTGCGCGGAATGGCAAGATCCGTCACCGACGCGAGCCGGCCTTCGGCCATCAAGACTTCCAGCACGCGGTGAACGTATCGACGCTCGGAGAACGAAAGCGGGATCGGGCTGCCGGAATACCGGATGCGGCCGCCGTCGAGCGACTGCGGTTTGTGCAGATGTCCGAGGGCGACGTAGCCGAGTTCCGCCGGGTAGGCGTCCGTGCCTAGCGCCTCGCTGCCGCCGATGACGAGGCAGCGCTCCGATTCCCGCGATTCCTCGGCGCCGGTGAGATGACAGTGTCCGAGCGCGACCAGGGCGGCCCCCGGGAACTGTGCGTCGCGCTGTGCACCGGCTTCGGCAACGAGCTTCCGGTGGAACTCGCGGATGCCTTCCAGGTATGGATCGCGCGCGCCTTCGACGGTGGGAACATCCGATGGACGCAGGAAGGGAATGGCGAGCACCAGCGCCTCGACCGCGTCGGGAGCCGACCGCAACGGGATCAGCAGGCGGGTGGGATCGACGGAGCCATCGGGTCGACGTGGGACCGTACCGACGACGTGGATGCCGAGGTCGGCGAGGAGGTCGGAAGGGGCTTCGAGGCGGGTGGCGGAATCGTGGTTCCCGGCGGTCAGGACGATCTGCAACGCAGGGCAGGTGGCGCGGGCGCGGGCGAGGAACTGGTAGTAACGGCGCTGGGCCGACGCGGGTGGGCTGATGCTGTCGAAGATGTCGCCGGACACGACCAATGCGTCGGGCCGATGATCCACGAGTTGCGCGAGCAGCCAATCGAGGAACCGAGCGTGCTCGGCATCCCGGTCGAAGCCATGGAACTGCTGGCCCAGATGCCAGTCCGCCGTGTGGAAGAATCGAAGCGCCATGATGTCCGCGGCGGAGATTGCGCGGATTCACGCGGGGGGTCCACAGATGGTGCGGATTTCAGTGCTGCTGCGGCAGTGGGGCATCCACAGATTTCACCGATTTCACAGATGGATCAAAACAGAGGCCCTACGGGTGAATCGCCAAAGCCAGCCCACAGGAAATCTGTGTCATCTGTGCAATCTGTGGATCGTAACATCGTGGAAGTTTTGGTTGATCCCTGCCCCACGCTGCGGCGATGAGGACGGCATGTCGTCCTCAACGGGTTCAGATCGGTCCGCGGGCCTCGTGGTCTGGCTGACCGGCCTCAGTGCTTCCGGGAAGTCGACCCTCGCAAACGCGCTCGCCGCGGTCCTGAGGGCCGAGGGACAAACGGTGGTCCTGCTGGATGGTGATGTCCTGCGCGCCGGGTTGTGCCGGGATCTTGGTTTCTCAGAGTCGGACCGGATCGAGAACGTGCGCCGCGCGGGAGCCGTCGCCGCGCTGCTGGCGGAATCCGGCGTGATCTGCATCGCTGCCCTGATCTCACCTTTCGCGAGTTCCCGGGATGCGGTGCGCAAGGAGGTGCCGCCGGGCCGGTTCCTGGAGGTCTTCGTGGATGCCCCGTTGGAAGTGTGCGAACGGAGGGATCCGAAAGGCCTGTATGCACGGGCAAGGCGCGGGGAGGTGTCGACTTTCACGGGCGTATCGTCTCCCTACGAACCTCCGTTGGCTCCGGAGTGCGTGGTGCGGACGGGAGAGATTTCCGTTGTCGAGGCAACCTCCCTAATTCTGGGACAGATCCGGCGCTTGTGTGGAGGATAGATGTGACAGGATGGAAGGCGAGGGATCTGGGGTGCGTCCTTGGCATTCACGCAGCCCGAGGGCGTGACGAATTACCCATGCTTGTTGGATGACGTGCAAAGGTGTGTGGATATAAGTCGAAGAGGGAAAAACGTCATATCTCATAAATCGCTTTCAGACAACAGCGCCGGTTGCCTTGGGTCTCCTTGGAAGTGTCGCGGGTGGCGTGGATGTCCAAGCGGCCGTGATCGAATGGCAGGGGAATATCGTGATCCCGGCCAACATCGATGGCCTCTACATCAAGATCGATACGCAGCAGACCCTTGCGGGCGCTGGGAGTGGATTGCCCGGCTGGGATCTCAATCCGTTTGGTTCCAGCAGCCTGGCTTTCTTCTCCAACAGCAGTGAACCCCAGAACGGGACGATGCGCTTTCCCGGAGTAGTATCTGGGCCCGCTGGCAGCCTGACTTCTGGCACGGAGATTGGTCCCAGCGGATCATTTGATCGGACCGTAAATGATCTGGTTTTCGGCTCCAATCCGGGGAATTGGTCCCTGAACGCGGTCAACTATATCGGCTTCCGCTTCACCATCAATCCTGCCGGGACCGTGCACTACGGGTGGGGATCCGTGCAGGTGGGCGCGACGGTCACCGATCGACGTATCCTTTCGTTTGCCTACGAGACCACCCCGAACACGCCGATCCTGGCCTCGTCGCTGACCTCCATTCCCGAATCCTCGACGGTGGCCGCTGGTGCCTTGGCGGGGTTGGCCGTCGGTGCGCGCTTCGTCATCCAGCGTCGGCGCCGGGCATCGCAGAAGACGGCCGATTGCGTTGGAGCTTGATCGCGCGAACGCGCCCGACTTCCTTGATCCTGTATTGAATCACCGAGGCTCCACTGTGGAGCCTCGTTTGCTTTTGGACGGCCATGCCTGAACGGCGTCGACTGTTGCTCGTGGGGTGGGATGCCGCGGACTGGCAGATGATCCATCCGCTGATGGATGCCGGCCGGATGCCGAACCTCCGTCGCTTGGTAGAAGCGGGCGTCTGCGGGAATCTGGCCACCCTCACCCCCTGTCTGACGCCCATGTTGTGGACCTCGGTCGCCACGGGGATGTTGGCCGAGCGGCATTGCGTGTTGGGTTTCGCCAAGGTTTCGGCGGATGGGTTGCGCGTGGAACCGACGGGATCGGGCGATCTCCGCGAACCGCCCTTCTGGCGATTGCTGGAGCAGGCGGGAATCCGGACCGGGATGGTGGGGTGGCCCGTGAGTCATCCCGCGGAAGCATTGTCGGTGTGGAGCGTCTCGGATCGTGCAGTCGATGGCTTGGCGTGGGGGGCTGAAGGGCTGAAGCCGGTGGCGGAAGGAAGCGTGTCCCCTTCGGAACTGACGGGTTTCTGTTCGGATCTGCGGGTGCATCCGTGCGAAGTGGGGGCCGCGGAGTTGGAGGCCTTCATCCCGGGCGTTTCGGCACTCGATCCGGCACAACATCCGCGCCTGGCAACGCTGGCCGAGATTGTGGCGCGTCAGGCCACCGTGCAGTCGTGGGCGACGGCCCTGCTGGAGACCGAGGCGGATGGCTGGGATTTCGTGGGGGTGTATTTCGACGGACTCGACCGCGCCGGGCACGAATTCATGCCCTTCCGCCCGCCCTGTCGACCGGGGATCGATCCCGAAGAGGTGCAGCGGTACGGCGGGGTAGTGGACGCGATGTATGGGTTCCTCGACCTGATGCTGGGGCGATTGGTCGAACTGGCCGGCGAAGGAACGACTGTGATGGTGGTTTCGGACCATGGTTTTCGGAGCGGTGTGGATCGGCCGGCGGGAGTTCCGGCGGCTGGCATGATCGAAGCCGCGGGTGCCGAGTGGCACCGGGAATACGGGGTGCTGGTGATGTCGGGACCGGGGATCCGACCCGATGGGCGTGTGTACGGGGCGACGTTGCTGGACGTGGCCCCGACGGTCCTGCACCTCTTCGGGCAGCCCGTGGCCCGGGATCTGCCGGGCCGGGTGCTTCTGGACGCGGTGGAAATTCGGGAAGAAGTGCGATGGATCCCGAATCGGGCCGGAGTGAATGGGGAGGCGGTTTCGCGGGTTACACCGGTGGCCGTGGAAGAGGCTGAACTGCGCCGGTTGGTGGCCATCGGCTATCTGCCAGCCGGAGTTTTGGAGGGCGCGGCTTCGGTGCGCCTGGTGCGGAATGAATCGTTGGTGAATCTCGCGTTGTCTCTCCTGTCCACGGGAAAGCCGGCCGAAGCGGTCGGGTGCCTGGATCGGGTTTGCGCCGAGGAACCGGGGAACCTCCGTTACGGCCTGATCCGGACCCACGGGTTGTTGCGGTCCGGGCGGCATGCCGAGGCATTGGAGTGGATCGAAGGGGCGTTCCGTCAGGGAGCCGGGGGTGTGGAGCTGGAGCTGATGCGTTGCGGCGCATTGGCGGGGTTGGGGCGAGCCCGGGAAGCGGAGGAACGGATCCGGCGGTTGACGGGCGAGCATTCGGGGTGGGCCGCGGCCTGGCAGGTGCAGGGACAGTTGCTGGCCTCCCGCGGGGCGTTCGAGGAGGCGGCGGAATCATTGCGCCGGGCGCTGGCCCTGCGGCCAGGGCTGGTTTCGGTTCACGAGGAATTGGCGCGGCTGGAGTTGGGGCGAAGGCAACCCGTGGCCGCCGCGGAAGCCGCTTTGGAGGGGATCCGACAGGTCTTCTGGAACCCTCAGGCGCATCTTCTGCGCGGGCGCGCCCTTGCCCAGTTGGGTGATATCGCGGGTGCCATTGGTTCGATGCGCACGGCTGTGGAGCAACTGCCGCGACTGGGGGAGGCCCACTACCACCTTTCCGGTTTGTACCGTCAGGTCGGGGACATGGCCCGCGCGTTGCATCATCACCAGCAGGCCTTCGGGCTCGGCGAGCCTGTCGCGCTTGAACAGGACGCCGTCCCCCCATTGGTTCCCACGCAGCACGCCCGTCGTGAGGACGTCGGCAGCGCTGGTCGCGTGGTGGTGGTGAGCGGACTGCCGAGATCGGGGACGTCCCTGCTGATGGAAATGCTGGAGGCGGGTGGCATGCGGCTCTGTTGCGATACGGCGCGCCCACCGGACGCGGACAACCCCAGGGGATACCGGGAGTGGAGCCGCCTGGCAGAAGCGCGGGGCTTGGGTTCGGCAATGGAGGACGCCGTAGGTGCCGCGGTAAAGGTGGTGATCCCCCGGGTCTTTGAATTGCCCAAGGGCTTTGCCTACGACGTGCTCGTCGTGGATCGCGACCTCGACGAAGTGGGGGATTCCCAGGAAGCCATGTTGCGCCGCCAGGGAAAGACGATCGGGGCCGGCGATCGGGAAGCGGTAGAGGCCGGGTATCGTCGCTGGCTGGACCAGATGCCGGCCCTGTTCGCGAGGATGCCGGGTGTGCGATGGATGCGGGTGAAGCATCACGACTTGATGGAAACCCCCGGGGCGGTGGTGGACGAGATTTGTACCTGGCTGGGCAAGGAGCTGGATCGGCGGGCCATGGTGGCCGTCGTGGATCCGGGTTTGTACCGCCAGCGTCGGTGTGAAACCCAAGCGAAGGATGCTTCATGAACCAGCCTGACCCTGTCCACCTGGCGGAGAGAACGGTCCGAACACCGAGGAGGAGCACTTTCGGACGTTCCAAGCGCTTCCTCGCCGTGACGCTGGTTCTGGGCAGTCTCTTCGTTGTGGCATGGGTGGGCGCCAGACCTGCTTATGACCAGCTCAAGCGGCTACGCGCCCTCTCTCGGGTGAAGGGGTTGGATGATCCGGCATCGGTGGTGCCTGTGAATGAGGCGGTGATCCGGTTGAGGTTGGCTTTATTGGCGGCCCCGGGGGACCCGGATGTCCTCCGGGTGGCCGCGCGTTTCTCGAGCCGGATGCGCTTGCGGGAAGCGGTGGACCACTGGGCCCGGTACCTGAGTACGACCCAGCCCACGGATGCCGAACGGATTGAGGCCGCCGGTGTGGCCATCGAAGGGGGACGGCCCGATCTAGGGCGCCAATGGCTTGGAGAGTTGCTGGGTCGGATGCCGGACGATCCTCGTATCCTGGGTCCTTTGTTTCAGTTGGCACTGAGGGTGGGAACCGGCGCCGGGGCGGAGACGGTGGCACGACGACGGGTGGAAGTGGCCCCAGGCGATGTGGACGCACAGCTCGATCTGGGTCGCTTGCTTCTTCAATCGCCGGATCCCAAGGCTCGCGAGGAAGCCTTGAAGGTCCTGACCGCGGTGGGGTGTGACGCAAAGGTGGCCGTGGAGGCCCGTCAGCGGGCATTGGGATTGTTGCTGTCGACGATGCCACCGGAACACCCGGAGTCTGCGCGGATCCTGGAGGCGGCACGGAGCATGGCAGAGTCCTCACTGGAGGCGCGCCTTGTGAGCTGGGATCTGGAGGCGAAGGCCGATCCAACACGGGGGGCCGTTCTCCTCCGGGAGGCGGCGGACCTGGGACGACGTGAAACAACCTCACCAGGACGTCCGAAGATTGCGCTCTGGCTTGCGACTCGGGGTGAAGGAGGCGCTCGACCTGGTGCCGTTGGACTCCTGCACGAACTCCTTTGATTCGGCATCGGTGCGGATGGACTGCCTCCTGGGACTGGGCCGGACCGGCGAGTTGATGGAGACGCTGGACGTGTCCGTGCGGGTGCTTCCGGTTGGTTGTCGTGAGTCCATGCTGGGTTCGCTGGCCATTCGAAAAGGGGAAACGAACGCCGCGGAGGCTCACTTCCAGACGGCGATCCAAAAGGCCACGGCTGCGGGAGAGCTGCGGACGCTGGATTATGTCACGCGGGAGGGCCTGCGGTTTGGGTTGCCATTGGTGGCGCTGGATGCGCTTGAGGCAGGCCTTCCGTTGTCACGGGAACCCATGCTGGTCATCCGTCGGATGGTGGCGGTGTTGAAAGGGGTGCCGGACTTGAGCCGGGTCCTTCAGGCCCTGCGGATTGCCTCCCGGGTGTTGCCGGAGGAACCGTCGGTCACCATCGAGCGCGCCTGGCATGAATTGTACCTCGGTCACTCGACAGCCTGGTGCGTCGCCGAGTTGGAAAAGCTGGTTCGTGCCGGATCGCCAAGCAGGGATGTCGGGATGGCCTATGCGTTCGCGCTGGCCAGGTCGGGTGACCTCGTGGGTGCCCAGCGACAGATGGATGCCGAATTGGCTCGCGGGGAGGATCCGGGATGGTGGCCCAGACACCAGATGGTGCGGGTCCAGATCATGGGAGCTTCGGGTCAACGCGAGGGGGCGCGTACGCTGGCCCGAAGCATCCGGTTGGAGGGGGTTCGGAGCGAGGTTCGCGCCTTGGTGGAGCCGTGGCTGTGAACCGCTGACCTCAGGCATCCAGCCGACCCGCGGCGTAGGCCTCGAAGACGCGCCGGATCTCGTCACGGACGCGACGGAAGACCGCGAGCTTCTCGGCCTCGGTGCCGGTGGCGTGGGCGGGATCCTCGAAGGGCCAGTGGTGGCGGTTCATCTGGCCGGGAAAGAGCGGGCACGCCTGGTCGGCATTGCCACAGACGGTGATGACCGTTTCTACCGGCTGGTTGAGGAAATCGTTCATGTGCTTCGACGTGTGGGAGGCGATGTCGATGCCGATCTCCGCCATGACCAGGATGGCGAGGGGATGGACGTAACCGGCGGGCTTGGAGCCGGCGCTGGCGACGACGAACCGGTCCTTCGAAGCGGCGCGCAGGAGGCCTTCGGCCAGGTGCGAGCGACACGAGTTTCCGGTGCAGAGGATGAGGACGGTGGGTTTGTGCATGGTGTTGTTGGGAGAGGTGTAGGCAGTGGGCGGATCAGGCAGCCTGTGGTTGGCTGGGGAACCAACCTTTCGTGCGCTGGCAGACCTTCACGAGGAGGAGCATCAGCGGTACCTCGATGAGCACGCCGACAACGGTGGCGAGCGCCGCGCCGGAGCTGAGACCGAAGAGCATCACCGCCGTGGCAATGGCGACCTCGAAATGGTTGGAGGCGCCGATCATGGCCGAGGGCGCTGCATCTTCGTAACTGAAGTGCAGGACCTTCGCTGCCAGATAGGTCAGGCCAAAGATGAGCAGCGTCTGGATCGTGAGCGGGATGGCGATCCAGAGAATGGTGAGCGGATTGGCGAGGATGGTCTCGCCCTTGAAGCTGAAGAGCAGCACCAGCGTGGCCAGCAGCGCCGTGATGGATACGGGCGTGAGGTACTTCAGGAACTTCTTCGCGAACCACTCCGGTCCCTGGGTCTTCATGATCCAGAGGCGCGAGCCGTAGCCGGCCACCAGGGGCAGGGCCACGTAGATGCCCACGGAGAGCAGCAGCGCCTCCCAGGGCACCGGCATCCGGTTCACACCCAGCAGCCAGCCCCCGAGCAGGCCGTAGAGGAAGAGCATCGTGAGCGAGTTCACCGCCACCATGACCAGCGTGTGGCCCTGGTTGCCCTTCGCCAGAAACTCCACACCAGCACCATCGCCGTGCAGGGCGCGATCCCGAGCAGGATCGCCCCGGCGATGTAGGAGCGGTAGAGCTCGACCGTCGAACCATCCTTCACCACTTCCGTGCCGGGCAGCAGGTCCTTGAAGAATACGCCCAGGAACAGCGTGGCGATCCCGAGCATGGTGAAGGGCTTGATACCCCAGTTGATGACCAGCGTCAGCAGCACGGGGCGCGGGTTTCGGCCCGCCTGCACCACCTCTCCGAAATCAATCTTCACCATGATGGGATACATCATGAAGAACAGGCAGATGGCGATTGGGATGGAGACGACCGGCGCGCCGTTCACATGGATCGCCATGCCGTCGAGCGTCTGCGCCAAACCCGGGGCCAGCTTGCCGAGGCCGATGCCGCCGAGGATGCACAACGCCACCCACAGGGTGAGCTGGCGCTCGAACAGGCTCATGGATTTCGTTTCAGCGCTCATGCGGTACGGGTAGGAGGGGAGTGGAGCCGAGTCGTGCCAGCGCCGCAGGACCCACCGGTTCCTCGGCCTGCCAGGGAAGCCAGGCCGTCCGGGTCGCGTGACGGTCCACGACCTCGGTGAGGTAGGGATGCTCGGCAGCTTCACGGCGTTGCAGCAAGGGGTCGCAGGAGCCGCTGTTCAGCAGGCTTTGGTTGATGACCCACGCGAAGGGTTCGATCTGCGCCCGGCGAAGGTCCTTCTGCAACGCCGCCGCCTCATGGACTGGCGTCGCCTCGGGCAATGTGACCAGCAGGATGCGGGTGAAGGCGGGATCGCGCAGTCGCTCGAGCAGCCGCAGCACCGACTCGGGCTGGGTGTCCCGGGACTGTCGCTGCAACTCGCGGTTGTACGCTTCGCTTGCGTCCAGCAACAGCAGGGTGTGCCCGGTCGGTGCCGTGTCGAGGACCACGATGCGGTCGCTTCCGCGGTCGACTTCCCGGGCAAACGCGCGGAACACGGCAATCTCCTCGGTGCACGGCGATCGCAGGTCCTCCTCGAGCAACGCGCGGCCCGCCGCATCCAGATGGGCTCCCTGCGACTGCATCACCTCGGCCTGATAGGCGGCCGTTTCCGCGGCGGGATCGATGCGGCTGACGGTCAGACCGTCAACGTGGCCCGCGAGGGTCTGCGCGACATGGGCGGCGGGATCCGTGGTGCTGAGATGCACTGCGAGGCCGCGCTTGGCCAGCATCACCGCGATCGCTGCGGCCACGGTCGTCTTGCCAACGCCGCCCTTGCCCATCGTCATCACGACGCCATGGCCCTGAAGCGCGATGGCGTTCACCAATTCCGCGAGGCTTTCCATCGCTGGCGGTGTCCACGCCGTCGCCGTCTTCGAAGGGCCACCCGATTCGTTGTCCCCTTGCAGCAGTTCCCTCAGACCGCCGAGGCCGAGGATGTTGATCGGTCGCAGGGGCACGACAAAGGTTGGAAGGCTGCGGATGAAATCCCCGGAGGCTGCCAGTGCCGCCAGACCGCGTTGTTGCATCGCCTGCGCGTTGACGTCTTCCGGACAACGCGTCTCGAACAGGCCGTTGATGACGAGTTGCTGGTTCGCCACCCCCAGTGCGCGCAGTTCATGGGAGGTGCGTTCCGCCTCCCTCAACGCGGCACCCTGCGGCCGGCTGACCAGCACGAGCGTGGTGGCGGAGGCGTCGGCCAACGTCCGGACCGTGTTCTCGTAGATCGCCCGCTGCTTCTCCAGACCCGCCAGCGGGCCCAGGCAGCTCGTGCCGCTGGTGTTGTTGTCGAGGAACTGGTCCCACGCCTTCGCGAGGCTCATCAGCCGGAGCGTGTGGCCGGTCGGTGCCGTATCGAAGAGGACGTGGTCAAACGCGCCCGACGTTTCCGTGCTTCCGATGAAGCCGCTGAATTCGTCGAACGCCGCGATCTCAACCGTGCACGCCCCGGACAACTGTTCCTCCATGCTGCGCAATGCTGCGTCTGGAAGCAGGCCGCGCATCGGTCCAATGAGGCGTTCCCGATAGGCCGCCGCCGCCTCCACGGGGTTGATGTTGAGGGCGAAGAGTCCGGGCGCTCCCGGAACGGCGGTTGGCTTGTTGTTGAGCTGCACCGCCAGCACTTCGTCCAGGTTCGACGCCGGATCGGTGCTGACCAGCAGCACGCGTCGGCCGGCCTCGGCCAGCTTCAGTGCGGTGGCGCAGGACAACGACGTCTTGCCCACGCCTCCTTTCCCGGTGAAGAACAGAAACCGGGTGGACTTGGCCGGCTCGGGTCGGAACAGGGGAAGCGTCCTCATGCGGACGCTCCATGCGATGTGGGGATGTGGAGCCATTCCTCGCATTCCGCTTCGGTGGGATAGTGGCCCTTCATCTGCATCGTTCCGTCGATGAAGATCACTGGAAGGGCTTCGGTGCCCTCCGTCTCCAGCAGTGCCTTGACGGTGCGGTTGAGAACGAACTCCAGGGGGCGTTGTCCCAGGTTGTGTCGTTGCACCTGGACACCAGCGGCCGAGAGCTGCTTGAGGAGGGCAGCGAAGCGGACAAGGGCGGGATCGATCGCGGTGCCGCAGATCCCGGTGGAACAGCACATCGCGGGATCGTAGACCTGGATCGTTTTCATGGGTCCAGACTACTTGGCAATTTCGCCAAGTAAAGACCGGGAAAGACCGGGAAAGACCGGATATGGGCGGATCGTGGACGTTACTTGCCCGACTTCCTCGGCGCCTTCTCCGGGATCAGTCCGTCCACGCACTCGAAGAAGCTCATGAGGCAGGGGCACCGCAGCCGGTAGAAGACGTTCAGCCCCCGCTTCTCCATGTCCAGCAACCCCGCCTTGCGCATCAGGGTGAGGTGTTTCGAGACGGTGGAGAGGTCCGCACCCACGATGTCGCGCAGGTCGCAGACGCAGAGCTCCCCATCCTGCAGGGCCTCGGCGATGGCGAGCCGCGATGGATGCGCCAACGCCTTGATCACGGCGATCCGGCGGGCGGCGCGGGTGGCGGTCTTCGGCATGCCCCCTACCATTCGGAAAGGGCGGCGACCCGGCAAGCGTCCACGCGTCACTTCGCCTGTTGCCGCGGACTTCTCTCGAGCGAGCACGCCCACCGATGGCAGAACCACGCCGGCAGGATGGCTCCGATACCGAACAGGCTGTCGATGCAACGCCACCAGACCGGAATGCCGCGCAGCGCGCCGAACACCAGGGCCCACGGAACGACCAGCGCCCCGGCAAGCATCGCGAACTGGTAGAGCCATCGGTTGCGCACGGGATCCCTCCAGGCGCCGATGAACACCAGCGCGATGACCACGTGCCCGAAGGCCAGCCAGTCGGTGCCGTACCAGATGAAGGGCGCGGCCCCATCCGCGGCGACCACGCCCCGGTAAGCCTCGGCCAGCCACTGGGCGACAAAGTTGGGAATCCATCCGCCCGCGGTAAAGTCAGCGCCGAACCAGCGGGCACCGAGATCGAACTGCGTGCGGATCGGGATGGCCGTCAACCCGCTCACCACCAGGCCAACCATGATGAACGCGGTCCAGAGGCGGAGGCGTCGGAGGATCCGTTGGGATTCGGATGTCATGCGCCTTGAGCAGGCCACGACTTGAGGTGGTTGTCACTGCCGGCCTCGAAACCTGCGGAGCCGCGAAGAGGGACAGGCGAAGCCGCAAGAATCACAAGAGGACGCAAGAAGGAGACAGGCGCGGAGCTGGGCAGGTGCATCGAAATCGTTGCCTGTGTTTTGCGTGCTTTTGCGATTCTTGCGGCAAAAGCAGTCTCTGTCCTTTGGGGCATCCGCGCAGTCCCCCACGCAGAGATACGGGGCCGCGAAGAGGGACAGGCGAAGCCGCAAGAATCACAAGAGGACGCAAGAAGGAGACAGGCGCGGAGCTGGGCAGGTGCATCGAAATCGTTGCCTGTGTTTTGCGTGCTTTTGCGATTCTTGCGGCAAAAGCAGTCTCTGTCCTTTGGGGCATCCGCGCAGTCCCCCACGCAGAGATACGGGGCCGCGAAGAGGGACAGGCGAAGCCGCAAGAATCACAAGAGGACGCAAGAAGGAGACAGGCGCGGAGCTGGGCAGGTGCATCGACATCGTTGCCGGTACTTTGCGTGCTTTTGCGATTTTTGCGGCAAAAGCAGTCCCGGTCCTTTGGGGCATCCGCGCAGTCCCCCACGCAGAGATACGGGGCCGCGAAGAGGGACAGGAAAAGCCGCAAGAATCACAAGAGGACGCAAGAGGGAGACAGGCGTGGAGCTGGGCGTGTGCATCGACGTTGTTGCCGGTACTTTGCGTGCTTTTGCGATTCTTGAGGCAACCGCGTAGTCCCCCACGCAGAGATACGGGGCCGCGAAGAGGGACAGGCGAAGCCGCAAGAATCACAAGAGGACGCAAGAAGGAGACAGGCGCGGAGCTGGGCAGGTGCATCGACATCGTTGCCGGTACTTTGCGTGCTTTTGCGATTCTTGAGGCAAAAGCAGTCTCTGTTCTTTGGGGCGTCCGGGGGGGCCCACGCAGAGATACGGGGCCGCGAAGAGGGACAGGCGAAGCCGCAAGAATCACAAGAGGGCGCAAGAAGGAGACAGGCGTGGAGCTGGGCGTGTGCATCGACGTTGTTGCCGGTGCTTTGCGTGCTTTTGCGATTCTTGCGGCAAAAGCAGTCCCTGTCCTTTGAGGCATCCCGTGGAGCAGTTCTTGCGGCGAAGCCAACGACATTGGGTGTCTGGACCTTTCTCGATGGAACGGGTCAATCTCCGCAACGCACATGAGCGCCGTCTTCATCCATCGACTCCGGGTCACGTATGCCGACTGCACGTTGGGCAACCACGTGTACTACGGGCGCTACCTTGATTTCCTCGAGGCCGCGCGTGGCGAGTTCTTCCGCCAGTTGGGGCGGACGTTCCTGCAATGGCAGGAGGCGGGCGTGATCTTTCCGGTGCTGGAGGTGCA
Organism: Limisphaerales bacterium; assembly: GCA_965283655.1. Classification (GTDB taxonomy): domain Bacteria; phylum Verrucomicrobiota; class Verrucomicrobiia; order Limisphaerales; family UBA9464; genus UBA6176. The sequence goes on from CBDIPJ010000007.1 coordinate 270,147, forward strand.
GGTCCGCTATCGCGGGGCAGCCCGCTACGACGACGAGATCGCCGTCGAGATCTGGCCGACCCTGATGGAACGCGTGCGGCTGAACTTTGCCTACCGGATCAGCAGTCCCGGCGACCGCTTGCTTCTCGAAGCCGAGACCCACCACGTCTCTACCAACCTTTCCGACAAACCCCAGCGCCTCCCGCAGGAGCTGGTTGCGGCCCTGGCCCCGTATCGTCGGAGTGACGCCGGGGCGTGATCAACCGGGACGAGATCTGTCTCTCCGCCGGCCTCGGAGGGTTGGTCGCGCGGGATCACCCCAACAAGGTGTACCCGATGAACCAATGGTGCATGGGTACCATGCATGAGGGCCCCAGTTGGACGAACACGACCCTGATCCGGGATTCCCTGTTGTTCCGCTATGTCGGTTCCCTCGGCGTCTACAAGTGTCCATCGGACCGTGCGACGACGCGGAATCCATTCGGCACCGGTGGCGGCATCCCCAAGGTCCGGAGCCTGGCCATGAGCTGCTTCATGAATCCGCATCCGGGACAGCAGCGCAGCACCGGCTTGTCCTATCGCAAGCAGGGCGACTTTGTCCTGGGACCCTCCGTGACGTGGGTGACGATTGATGAGAACCCGGCCTCGATCAATGACGGCTGGTTCGTCCACGAGACCCGGACCTGGTTCGTGGATTATCCGGCATCGTATCACAACGGTGCGGGCGGGCTGTCCTTTGCGGACGGCCATTCCGAGATCAAGAAGTGGCGGTCACCGATGATCCTCAGCTACGGAAGGCAGTCCCGGTGGGACGTGCGACTGGACACGCAAGATGCGACCTGGCTCTGGGAGCGGACGACGAAGTTCTGAGCGTTCACGCGTTCACTTCAACGTCTCCGTGGTCTGGGCGGGGACCGCCAGGCCGGTGACGTGCCAGAGCATCCACTGGGCGCGATTGTGCTCGGCGATGGTCTGGAGGTGTTCTGCCTGCGCGCGGGAAAACTCGCGTTCCGCCTCGATGGCTTCGAGGACCGCACCCAAACCGAACTCGCGTCGGGCCTGAGTGAGATCGAGCAAGCGCTTGGCGGATGTGACCGTGCGGGTGGTGATCTGGACCTGTTCCGAAGCGGTGTCCGTGCGGGAGTGCAGTTCGACGACCTCGCGGACGACCTCATCGCGGAGTTGTTCCTGTTCCAATTGGGCGATGTTCAGGCGGGCATCGGCGGTGCGGATCCGACTGCGGTCCCCGATCCCGCCCGGGCCAATTCGCCACGACACCCCGACGCCGTAATCCTGGAAATCATCCGCGTCACCGAAGGCGCTGTTGCGCCCCCCGGCCATGCCGCCGAAGGCAGCCTGGGCTCCGAGCGTTGGGATCCAGGGTCCCTTCGTGACGCCATCCCGTCGTGCACGCGCGACACCGGTGAGCGCATCGGCCCGGCGCAATTCAGGCCGGGTGGACAAGGCGATGGCGACAAGTGCGTCGAGGGGTTGGTTGGTGGCAACGAGGACGACGGGCAGGAACTCGGAAAGGTCGGGACGCAATTCCTCGGCGGGTGGAAGCCGCAGGAGTTGGGCGAGACGAGCCGAAGCAACACGGACATCCTGACGGGCGGCAACGCGGGCCGACTCCGTGCGGGCGCGCTGGACTTCGACGCGGGCGGCATCTCCGGCGAAGGCGATGCCTGCGGAGACAGCCTCCCGGACCTGAGCCAGGGTGCGATCGGAGATCCGGACGGCTTCATCCGCCGTAACGACGAGGGCCGCAGCGCGACTGAGCTCGGTGTAGGCGGTGGCGACGGCGAGGTGGGTGGCACGTTGCTGGGACTCGTTCTGGGCCTCGCTGGCGGCCACGGCCTGTCTTGCGGCCAGGACCCGGTATCGGGCTTCCCCAAGATCCAACTGCGCCTGAAGCGTCAGCGCGGCGGTCCCGTTCTGCTTCGAGGCATCAAAGACATCGCCCACGATGTCCTGCAGGTTGCCGTCGTGTCGTCGGTAGCCGATGCCGGGAGCGAGCCAGGGAAGGAGGAGGTGCCGTTCCTGGTCCAGCTGGCTGCGGGCTTCGCGCACGCGTTCCCGGGTGAGTTCGATGGCGATGCTCTTCGCGCCGGCAAGTCGCAACGCCGACTCCAGCTGGATGAGCTGGGGTTCGGCGTGGGCGCGCGCACAAGCGAACAGCAATCCTCCCACGAGCCACAGTCCGCGCAGCTTCACCGGACCTCCTTGGCCTGGACGGCGATGCCGTCGGCGGGTGCAGCCTTCGCCGGGGCGATCACGATGGTGGCTTCGGTGATGCCGCCGAGCACTTCGGTCATGGTCCCGTCCTGGAAGCCCAGTTTCACCGGAGTCTTCCGGCTGACGCCGCCGTCCACGCGGAAGACGAAGTGTGCGGTCTTTTCGGTGACGATGGCATCGGTGGGAACCAGCAGGCTGTTCGTGTGGCGTTCGAGTCCGATGCGGGCCGTGACAAAGAGTCCTGGTCGCAGGACACCGTCGGGATTGGGAAGGTCCGCCTCGACATGAAGCGACCGCGTGGCGTCGTCGATGGCCCCGGGATGACGGCTGACCCGTGCCGACCAGACGTTGGTCAGGCCTTCAACGGTGATTCGGACCGGCTGACCGAGGCTGACCAGGTGGGCTTCGTGCTCCGGGACCGGCACCTGGGTGCGGAGCACGCGGGTGTCCGCGAGGGTCACGACCGAGGAAGCTCCGCCGGCGGCACCGGCGGGTACGAAGGCGCCCGGATCCACGAAGCGTGCGGTGACCACACCGGCGAACGGGGCGACCAGCCGCGCGTAACGCAGGAGGGTTTCGGTTCGCTCCAGTTCTGCACGGGCGACTTCGAGTCGGCCGATGGCGGCTTCCAGCGACTGCGGGGTGATGAGGTCGGGTGACTTCTGTCGGCCGGCTTCCAGACGGCGGCTTTCGGATTCCGCGACCTTGACCACGGCGAGCTGCTTGGTCCGTTCGGCGATCAATTCGGGGACTTCGATCTCCGCGAGGGTCTGTCCGGCTTCGACACGATCCCCGCGATCCACCGGGATGGCGGTGACGAAACCAGCGACACGCGCCTGGACGGTCACCTGCTGGTTGGGCCGGAGGGTCCCGGGAAGGGCAATGAAGCGGGTGATGTCACCGCGCGAGGGTCGGAGGGTGGAAACCGACACCGGATCCGCGCCGAAGACGGTGGACGCGCCGGTGAGGAAGCCGAGCAGGGCGATACCCGCGACGGGCTGCCCGAAGTGCCGGATCGGGTGTGGAGGGGTGATTGAGGTCATGAGGAAACTCCCTTCTGGAAATGGCGGCTCGCGGGATCCTCGGGATCGAGCGAGGCGGATTGGAACTGACGGGGTACAAGGAGGGCGAACACGGCGGGCAGGACGACGAGTGTGGCCCCGGTGACCACGAGGAGGCCGCCGGCGACGGCACGCCCCAGCGGAGCGGTCTGCGCGCCACCTTCCCCCAAGCCCAGCGCCATCGGAACCATGCCGGCGATCATCGCAGCGCTGGTCATCAGGATCGGGCGCAGGCGGGAGGTCGCCCCGGCGAGGGCCGCATCCAGGGGCGTGGCTCCGGCCTGACGCGCCGCCTCGGCGAAGGTCACCAGCAGGATGGCGTTCGCGACCGCCACGCCGATGGCCATGATGGCTCCGATGGCCGATTGGAGGTTCAGCGTGGTGCCCGTCAACCAGAGCATCCCGACGATGCCGGTGAGCACCGCAGGAATCGTCGAAATCACGGCGAGGGCGAGCCGGAGGCTTTGGAAATGGGCCAGCAACATCAGGAACACGACGCCCACGGCCACGCTCAGGCCCGTGCGGAATCCACCCACCAATTGGCCCAACGGCACCGCCTGCCCACGGATGTCCACCCGGGTCCGGGTCGGCCAGTTCTTCGAGTCACGGATTTCCGGGATGGACTCGAGTTCCCGCAACGCACGGCCGAGGTCCCACCCGCGCAGGTTGGCGGTGATGCTCACCACGCGGGCCATGTTGTAACGTTCGTATTGCCCGACGGTGGTTCCGGGCACGACGGACGCGACATTCCGGAGCAGCACGCTCGCACCGCCCTCGGCGGAGACCGGCAGGTTCCGGATCGATTCGAGCGAGGTGGTCTCGGACTGCGGCACCTGGACCTGCACGCTGTAGCTGACGCCGGAACCGGGATCCGCCCAGAAGTTGGGAACGGTGAAGCGGCTGGAGGTCGTGGCCGCGACCAACGAACGGGTCACGTCACCGACCTTGACGCCCATGAGGCCGGCGCGTTCGCGGTTCACGGTCACGTCGACGCTGGGAAAGTCGAGGGACTGGGCGATCTGGACATCGCAGAGGCCGGGCAGTGCGGTGAGCCGGGCAAGGAGGCGTTCGGCATACTCGCGGCTGACGGCAAGGTTGGGGCCACTGACCGCCACCTCGATGGGCGTGGGCGAACCAAAGCTCATCACCCGGCTGACAATGTCGCTGGGTTCGAAGGAGACCTGGACGTCGGGAAGTTCGCGGGCGAAGGCCGTCCGCAGCCGTTCCTTCAGCGCCGGAATCGCGACCCCGCTGGCAGGACGCAATTGGACGGAAAGGTGGGCTTCATCCGGGCCCCCGTTCCAGAGGTGGATCAGGTTGACGGGATAGTTGGCTGCATGGACGCCCACGAGACCGATCGTGAGGCTCACGTTGGTGGGACCCGCCTCGCGATGGATCAGGTCGAGCGCCCGCAGCGCCATCTTTTCCGTCAGATCCAGCCGCGTGCCGGGACTCGCCCGCAGGCGGACGGCGAACTGGCCTGCCTCGACGGATGGAAAGATCTCCAGTCCGAGGCGACGCCCGATGAGGAACACGGCTCCCACCGTGGCGGCCAGATAGAACACGACGACGAACAGGCGGGCTTGAAGGAGCGGGCGAAGCACGGCGGCGTAACCGCGTTGCAGGGCGGTGAGCCAGGCGGGGTCCGCGGCGTGTCCGGAGGACTTCAACCACCAGACACACAGGATGGGAACCAGAGTGCTGGAGAGGAGGAAGGAAGCCGCCATCGAGAATCCGACGGCCAGCGCGAGCGGCGCAAACAAGGCGCGAGCGGCCCCCTGCATGAAGAATGCCGGCAGGAAGACCGACAGGATGCACAGCATGGCCAACAGTCGCGGCAGCGCCGTTTCGCGGGTGGCCTTCAGCGCGGCGTGGGCGAGGGATTCCCCACGGGCCAGATGCACATGGAGATTCTCGACGGCGACGGTCGCCTCATCGACCAGGATGCCGACCGCGAGGGCCAGTCCTCCCAGTGTCATCAGGTTGACGGTCTGACCGCCCAGCCACAGACCGAAGGCGGAGGCCAACAGGGCGACGGGAATGTTGAGCACCACCACCAATGCGCTGCGCCAGTCCCGCAGGAAGACCAGGACCATCAACCCGGTCAGCAGCGCCCCGAGTGCCCCTTCCTTGACCAGATCACCGATGGCACGGGTCACGACCGGCGATTGGTCGAGTTCGTAACTGACCCGGATGTCTTCGGCGACGGCCGCCTGGAACTTCGGCAGGTTCCGTTTCACCAGATCCACCACCGCGAGCGTGGAGGCGTCGGCCCGCTTCGTCACCGGCATGTACACGGTGCGCCGGCCATTCACGAGCGCGTAGCTCGTCACCAGGTCAGCCGCATCGGAGACGGTCGCCACATCGCGGACCGAGACGGCGACGCCATCCTTCACCCGGAGCGCCACGCCTTCCAGGTCCCGGATGTTCCGGACCTGCGCGTTCGCAGGCACGATGGGATACTTGTCGCCGAGGTTCAGGTTGCCCGACGGACTGATGATGTTGGCCTGCGAGATCGCACGCACGATCTCGTCGGGCGAAAGGCCGTGGGCACGCAGTCGATCGGGCTTGAGGTTGATCGTGATCGTCCGGGCGCTGCCGCCGAATGGGGGCGGCGCGGAGACGCCGGGAAGGGTGGCGAAGAGAGGGCGAACCTGGTTCAAGGCCGCGTCCTGCATCTGGCCCACGGTCCGATTGGGATTTTCCGTGGAGAACACGAGCTGTCCCACGGGAACGCTGCCGGCGTCAAAGCGCGTGACGAAGGGACCGGGTGTGCCTGCGGGCATGAAGGCGCGGGCGCGGTTGACGTAGGCCACCGTTTCCGCGAGGGCCGCCGACATGTCCGTTCCCGGATGGAACTGGAGCTTCATGATGGCGGCCCCCTGGATGTTCTTCGATTCGACGTGCTCGATGCCCGTGATGTAGAGGAAGTGATACTCGTAGTAGTACGTCAGCGAGCCCTCCATCTGCGCGGGATCCATCCCGCCGAAGGGTTGGGCGACGTAGATCGTGGGGATGCCCAGCGGTGGAAAGACGTCGCGGGCCATCCGGCTGAGCCCGAGCCATCCGCCGAGGCAGAGCGCGAGCACCAGCACGACCACAGTCACCGGTCGACGAAGCGAAGCGTTCAGAAAGGACATGCGTCAGGAATTAACGACGATGCGCGTCAGGCTTGACCCGGGTCAAGGTGCGGCAAACGCAGATGATGCCCGTTGCCAAAAGACGAAACCCCAGCGGACAACGTGTCCGCTGGGGTTCCTGAAACAGTGTTCAGCAGGGGGACTCGGAGCTCAGTTGATGATCTCGCAGTTCACAATCCGTCCTGGGCCGAAACCGATGTCGATGCCAGGGCCGCCATCGATGATGGACTCGATGCCACCGCGCTGCACCCCGAGGATCAACTCGTCGTTGCCGATGCCACCGAGGAGCTGCATCACGCCCGACCTCCAACCCGAGAGCGGGCCCTTGATCTCGGCCTTCATGATGTCGAAGCCGTCATTGCCATGGAGGTTGAGGGCCGCGGCGGTCGCGTAATCCGAGATGAAGACCATTTGGTCGTTGCCGCCATCGAGGGTCACTCCACCGCTGACGGTGAGGTTGGAGGCCACGCCACCGTAGAGGATCTCCAACTTGTCGTTCGATTGCCCGAGCCCCACCTGGAGGCTGGATCGCACGGGGGCGCGAACGATCTGGGTCATGCCGAGTTTGACTTCATCGGCTGCCGCGCCACCGCGGATGGCGTGGTCCACGACCACGTTCCGGGCTGCGGAGATGAGATCGAAGCCGATCAGATTGCTCCGGGCGTCACCCTGGATGTCGTAGCCGACGTCCACCAGGTTCGAAGGGCGATCCGCGATGACCTTGGTGTTGATCAGGTCGGTGCCGCGCCCGATGACATCGAGGCGCAGGTTTTGAGCCATGGAATCCACGAGGAGATCGACCTTGTCCGCGGCGCTGGAAAGACCCATGGCCAGGGTGGCCGTGGCGTCGACGGAACCTTCCTTGAACTCGATCTCTCCAATGATCTCCGCGCTCCCCGCGCCGGCGGCCACAGACCAGTTGAGGTCCACGTTCGGGGCAAAGGAGTCGAAGTCGAAGAAGACGCGCTTGGCACCCGCCCCGGGGCGCAGGTCCAACCGCGGAACCACACGGGCCAAGGTCGGGGGAACGATCCACTTCACCTGGATCGCGGACTCCCCCGCACCGGTGTCGACGAGGACGTCGAAGGAGGACGCCTGTTCGATCTCCAGGTCGATCTGGTCGGGACCCGCGCCGGAAAGGACCCGCAGGGCGCTGATTCCCATATAGGTCTCTCCGTCTGCAGCGCCGGGCACCTGAAAGAGGGTGACCATGCCTGGATCCGGTCCGACGATGATCTTGGAGTTCAGGCCACCGACGGCATCGCTGATGGTGAGGGTGCCATTGACGACCGAGACGTCCGCGGATGCGGACGTGGCAGCGAGGGCGAGCAGGGTGGCAAAACGGAGGGAGTTGATGGTTTTCATGGTAGGTCTTGTTTTTGGTTTCACTGGGAAGGGGGCGGAACCGGATCGGTGCCTGTCGCGGCACCGTTTGGACCGCCCGCCTTCCTGCGGACCAGCAGTGCAACCGGGATGCCAAGTGGCAAAATAGGGTTGGTCCGCGCTGTTTTGGTCCGTGCGTGAACAACACCGGACCGGGAACGGACCGATTCGGTCCGGTTCCAGCAATGCGTGACGCGTGGTTCAGGGATTTGAGGCTGTTGGACCACGAAGGGCACGATCTGGGTCCCTTCACGGACAGGCAGGGGAAGCAAAGCCGCGAAGCCGCGAAGCCACAAAGGGGGAAGACTGCAAGAAGGACGACGACGCGATGGGAAGACCCAGCCTGTCGCGAGGTGGGACTTGGGGCGGCTTCGGCATGGGTGGCGTTCCTGGGGCATGCGCCGAAGGGCCGGACCAGGTATTGCCTCAAAGATCACAAGAAGACGCAAAAGGCCGGCTACCCCTGTTCCCGAGGGTGGTGTCGTCGATGGAGGGCTTCGTGGGCTTCGTGTGATTCGTGGTTCAGGGATCTGAGGTTGTTCGACCACGAAGGGCACGAAGGACACGAATTGGGGCGCGCAAAGACCCAGAGAAGGAAGTGGTTGTGTTCCTCTGCGGCTTGGCGCCTCTGCGCGAGATTGTTTTCCAGCCTTACGGCGGATGGGACGGGGAGGGTTTCGCGCAGAGGCGCAGAGGCGCTGAGGTTGGGAGCATCGAGGTTCCTGCCTTCTTCGGGGCTTGGCGGCTTTTCCTTTCTGGTCCCTTCACGGACAGGCAGGGGAAGCAAAGCCGCGAAGCCACGAAAGGAAGGGGATTCTGTCGCCCCGTCCGGGGCTGGTGTCCGGTTGGGGAAGGCAACCCACGGCTTACGCCGTGGGCTATCGTCTGCCGGTGCTCCGCACCTGTCGCGTGAGACAAGAGTGGGAAGGAATCAGCGGATGAAACGGCGTCGGTCACCTGCGACCTCCGTGCCCAATTTTTTGCGGCTGCCCCCGTTCCCGAGGGTGGCGTCGTCGCGGTCGCCTTGCCAAAGCCTTATCGGGGCGATGAGGACATCGCCGCCCCGATCTTCTTCACAAACGGGGGAAGGGTCGGGATGTGTACTGCAGGCAAACGGGGTTCCATTACCCAGTGCAGGGTGAAGGCTCCGTGTTGCGGGCCTCACGCCATCTGGCTGACGGCGCTGCGGAAGCGGTGGAGGGTCAACGCGAAGAAGGCCGCGCCGATGACGGCGAGGGCGAGGAACTGCGGCCAGACGACGTCGAGACCCGCACCGCGGAACAGGATGGCCTGGCCGATGGAGACGAAGTGGGTGGTCGGGGCGGCGAGCATGAGATGCTGGACGAAGGCGGGCATGCTCTCGGTCGGGGTGGCGCTGCCGGAGAGCAGTTGCATCGGGAGCAGGACCAGCATGGTCAGCAGGCCGAACTGCGGCATCGATCGGGCCAGCGTCGCCAGGAAGATGCCCATGGACGTGGTCGCGAAGAGGTGCAGGACGCTACCGGCGAGGAAGAGCGGCACCGATCCATCAATGGGCACCCGGAGGAGGCCCTGCACGACGACGATCAGGGAGAAGGCGGCCGACACCAGCACGACCAGACCCATGGACCAGACCTTGGACAGCATGATCTCGGACGGACGGACAGGCATCACCAGGAGGTGCTCGATGGTTCCATGCTCGCGTTCCCGGATGAGGGCGGCGCCCGTGAGGATGACGGACACGAGGGTGATGTTGTTGATGATCTCCATCAGGCCGCCGAACCACGAACGTTCGAGGTTCGGGTTGAATCGCGAGCGCATGGCGAGTTCGACGGGAGCCACCCGGACGTTGCGGTGGCGTTGGACGTATTCGTTCACCTCGGCCAGGACCATCTGTTGGATGTAACTGCTGCCGGTGAAGGCCTGGCTCATCCGGGTGGCATCGACATTGAGCTGGATCGCGGGCGAGTCGGCTTCGAGGACGTGCCGCTGGAAGTCCGGAGGAATATCCAGGACGAACGTGTACCGTCCCGAGTCCATGCCGGGATCGATACCGTTGATCGGGATCATGGCCGGCGGGTTGAACCGGGGGAGTTGGAAAGCCGAGGCGATCCGCGCGGATAGCGGGGAAGCGTCCTCATCGACGATGGCGATGGGCGCCTTGTGGAGCGACTCGGGCATGGCCGTCGCGGAGATATAGATGGCGACGGTGAAGGTGTATCCGACCAGGACGAGCATCATCGGGTCCCGGACGAGGCTCCACAGTTCCTTGACGCCGAGGTGCTGGATGGTGCGGAGGCTGGGGAGGTTCATGCTGGAATCGGCAAATCATCTATCCGCAGATGGCGCCGATTGCGCAGATAGACAGGCGGAGATGCTGAGATCCGACGCCGGCCCAACCTTACCTTGGAGGCATAAGGCACGTTCGATCCACGTTCCTCACGATCTGCGTCATCTGCGCCATCTGCGGATGCAACTGCGGTGTTTGGGTTCATGTGTCCTGCTTTCGCAGCAGGAGGGTGGAGACGCCGAGGATGACCGGAACGGAAAGCACGAGGGGCCAGAACGACGGCAGCAGGCCGCGTACACCGAGGCCCTTGCTGAAAACGCCACGGCTGATGGTGAGGAAGTGTGAGGCTGGGTAGGTGTTGCCGATCCAGAGTCCGGGTCCTTCGAGCGACGACACGGGATTGAGCAGGCCGGCGAACTGGATGACCGGGATCATGGTGCCGATCATGGTCACGAACAGGGCCGCGATCTGGGATCGTGTGAAGGTGGACGCGAACAGCCCGAAGCCGGTCGAGAACATCACGAACACCAGGGCGCCGAGGGAGAGTGTGAGGAAACTGCCGCGGAGCGGGACATCGAACACGGTCACCGCCAGCAGGACCATGAGCACGAAATTCAACATGCCCAGCGCGACGTAGGGCAGTTGCTTGCCGAGGAGGAATTCCGCCCGCGTGATGGGCGTGACGTACAGGTTCACGATCGAGCCCATCTCCTTCTCGCGGACGACGGACAATGCGGAGAGCATGGCCGGGATCATGAGGAGCAGCATCGGGATCACGGCCGGCACCATCGCCGGCAGGCTCCGGACGTCCGGGTTGTAGCGGAAGCGTGTTTCGATCACGGCGGCGGCGGTCGACGTTCCGAGGCCGAGGCGTTCGGTCGCCATCTCCTGCATCCAGGTGCCGTGCATTCCCTGCACATAGGCCCGGACCGTCTCCGCCCGTTGTGGCATGGCGCCATCCATCCAGGCGCCGATCTGCACGGGGGTCCCTCGTTGGATGTCCCGCGCGAACCCGGCGGGGATCTCGATGGCGAGCGCCAGTTCGCCCGAGCGCATCCGCTGGTCGAGGTCGGCATCGCCCTGGATGGCGGGACGTTCGATGAAGTAGCGCGAACCCGAGAGATGCAGGGCGTAGTTCTGGCTCGTGGTGGTCTGGTCGCGGTCGAGCACGGCGAAGCGCAGGTCCTCCACGTCCAGGCTGATGCCGTAACCGACGACGAACATGAGCAGCGCGGTGCCGAGGAGCGCCATGGTGGCGCGCACCGGGTCCCGGCGGAGCTCGAGCATCTCGCGGAGGCTGTAGGTCCAGCTGCGACGCGGACTGAACCCCCAACGCCGCGGTGGAGCGGTGGCGTCGGGTTGTGTTGGAAGGGCCGAAGGCGCACTGGGCGCGGCGGTGAACGTCGGCGTGGGCAACGCCTCGCCCGCTTTCTGCTCGGCCTCCTTGAGGTACAGGATGAACGCCGCTTCAAGGTCCGGTGCGCCGCGTCCCGAGACGAGCGACGCCGGACTTCCGCTGGCGAGGACCTTGCCGGCGTGCATGAGCGAGATGCGGTCACAGCGCGCTGCCTCGTCCATGAAGTGCGTCGAGATGAAGATCGTGACGCGGTCCCGTCGGGACAGGTCCGCCATCAACTGCCAGAGGCTGTCGCGGGCGATCGGGTCCACGCCGGACGTGGGTTCGTCCAGGATCAGGAGTTCCGGCCGGTGGACCATCGCGACGGCCAGGGAAAGGCGTTGGCGGATGCCCAGCGGAAGGCTGTCCGGCATGGCGTCCATGACCGTGGCCAGTCCGAATCGCTTTCCCATCTCCTCGACGCGCGCGGGAACCTCCGCCTTCGCCACCTGGAACAGTCGGGCGTGCAGGACGAGGTTCTGTCGGACGGAAAGCTCCGAGTAGAGCGAGAAGCCCTGGGACATGTAACCCACGCGGCGCCGCACGGTGATGTCGCTGGCGTCGACCGGATTTCCGAGAAGGATGGCAGTGCCTTCCGTGGCCGGCAGCAGGCCGGTCAGCATCTTCATCGTCGTGGATTTCCCGCAGCCGTTCGAACCGATGAACCCGAAGATCTCGCCGCGCAGGATGCGCAGGCTGACGTGGTCGACCGCGACGAAGTCATCGAACCGGCGGGTGAGACCGGTGGCCTCGATGGCGACCTCGGATTCGACGGCGGCGAGGGGACCGATGACAACGGCGTGATGATCGCGGCGGCGTTCCTCCGGAAGCAGCGAGATGAAGGCGGCTTCGAGCGTGGGCGTGTGGGTGCGCTCCAGCAACTCGCTGGGAGATCCGGTGGCCAGGATCCGGCCGCCATCCATGGTGACGAGCCAGTCGAAGCGACGGGCTTCGTCCATCGAGGCGGTGGCGACGATCACGCTCATGCCCGGGCGGCCCGTGCGCATGGAATCGATCAATTCCCAGAACTGGGCGCGCGCCAGGGGATCCACGCCGGTCGTGGGTTCGTCGAGGATGAGCAGGTCCGGGTCGTGGATGAGCGCGCAGCAGAGGGCGAGCTTCTGCTTCATGCCGCCCGAGAGTTTTCCGGCCGGTCGTTCGCGGAACCGGGAAAGGCCGGTGGCGGACGTCAGGGCGTCGATGCGACGGCGGCGTTCCGCGGAACCATGGCCAAACAGCTGGCCGAAGAACTGGAGGTTCTCCTCGACCGACAATGCCGGGTAGAGGTTCCGACCCAGGCCCTGGGGCATGTAGGCGACGAGTGGGCAGATCCGTTCCCGGTGCCGGGCATCGGCCATGTCACCGCCCAGGACATGGATGCTTCCGGACTGGATCTTGCGCGCACCGGAAATGAGGGAGAGCAGGCTGGATTTGCCGACGCCATCGGGTCCGAGCACTCCCACCATCCGGCCTGCGGGCAGATCCACGGAGAGGGCGTCGAGGGCGATGGTCTTGCCGTAGCGGAGGCCGACGTCCTTCAATTGCGCGCAGGGACCGCCGGCAGGAGCGGTCATTCGGGAACGCGGAGGACGAGGTTGTCAGGCCAGGGCGTGGCCGGGTCGAGGCGCAGCCAGGCGACGCCGGGCAAGCCGGTCTTCACCACGGCCAGATGCTTCTGGAGCAGGGCGCGGTCGATCTGCGCGCGGACGCGGAACATCAGCTTCTGGCGTTCGCTCGCGGTCTCGACGGTCTTGGGCGTGAACTGGGCGGTGCTGGCAACGAAGGAGACCCGGGCGGGAATGACGTACTGCGGGAGGGCGTCGAGGACGAGGTGCACCTCCGCCCCGATCGCGACGCGGCCCGCAGCGGCCTCCGGCAGGAAGAACGTGAGGTAGACATCGCTGAGATCGACGAGGTTCAGCACCTTGCCTCCGGCGGCGAGGACTTCGCCGGCCTGGGCCACGAGGTATTGCACGCGTCCGGCGCGTGGGGACTTGAGGTGGCTGTCCTCGATGTCCGCCTCGATCCGCGAAACGGTGGCGAGGGTGGCGGTGACGCTGGAGGCCGCACCCATGGCTTCGGCCCGGGCGGCTTCGATGCTGGCCTGTGCGGCAACGAGGGATGCCTGTGCGCCCGCGACCGCGGCTTCGGCATTCCGGACAACGGCGCGCGCATCATCCAGCTCCTGCGCGGGTGCGGCGCCTTCGGTGTGGAGCTGTTCCGTCCGGACAAGGCGTCGCTTCACGGCATCGAGTTCGCTGGATCGTTGCTGGATGGCGGCCTGTGCGACGGCCTTCTGGCCCTGTCGCGCGGAGACCTGCGCCAGGGCGCTGGTGACGGTGTTCGTCGCGTGACGTGCCAGGGCGCGGGCTTCGTCGCGCTGGGCCCCGAGCACATCGGTCTGCATTTCAGCCAGAGGTTGCCCGACGTCAACGAAATCGCCCTCCCGGACGAGCAGCTTGCCGAGGCGGCCGGGAAGCTTGGTGGCGACGTCGATCTCGGTGGCCTCGATCCGGCCGTTGCCACTGACGATGCCAACGCCCGGCCCCCGGGGTCGCAGCAGCAGCCAGCCCAGGATGGCGCCGCCGACCAACACCCCCGCCAACGCGGCGAACCCAAGCGGCTTCCGAACCACGGGTGTCACCGGTTCCCCTTGAACCTGAGAATGGCGGTTTGGTCCGCAGATGGCGCAGATGACGCAGATAGGCTGGGACGTGAATTGGATGGGTCCTCCATCCGTAGGGTGGGGCTCCGGTCGGAGGCGGATCTCAGCATTTCTGCCTGTTCATCTGCGCCATCTGCGGATGGATAAGCTGCCGATTTCAGGTGCGGTCGGCCGGCCGGAATCGGATCGCTCCCGGGCTTGGGACTGCGATGGGCTTTCGGCGGGGTGAGTGCTCCCGGCAATTGCCGGGTGGGCAGCGATCGAATGGGAGATCGAATGCTGCGCACACGATCCGGGCCTGGGATCGCCGTCGTGGTTCCAGAGGTCGGCGGTGCTGTTGCTTCACGGACCCGTCGCAGTTCCCGGGATCGTTCCACGTCCTCGGTCCGGGTCTTCAGGAGGGCACGTTCCGGACCGGTGATCGTCTGGTATCGGGGAGGGGATTGGTCGCGTTGCAGGAGTTGGCCGTACGGTCTCGCGAGTGGACCGGTCGCGCCCAGGTTGGGAACGGGGTCCTCTCGCGCGCTCTCCACGGGCGTCCACGAACGTGCGGGTCGATGGAACGGATGGTCCTGCCGGTCACGGAAGGCGGCATCGGAACGTTGCGACCAGCCCGGATCCCGCCGGTGTTCCCAGACCTCGCGCGCGTGGATGGGGTCGTGGCCGAAGCGCCCGCGCGTGAACGCGGCGGACGAAAGGAATCCGCCGGCCGCGTAGCTGGCCGCATAATAGTCGCCGAAATAGTAGTGCTGGAAGGTCGGCCGCAGGAACAGGTGGTCGCCAAAGAGGTTCAGGTCCACGGCCACCCACGGTGCGTAACGGTAATGTCCGGGCCCTACCAGAAGGGGATCGAAATGGACCGGTGCAAAGAGGAGTCCGCGATGCTCCACGGGACGATCCCAGTATCCGGAGACGTACACATGGCCCCGGGGAGTCCAGAGGTTGTGGGCCGGGATCCAGTCCCAGTCCGGTCTGCCAAACGACCAGAACCCGGGCTGCCAGGTGTAACGTGCCTGAAACCAGATCCAGCAGCCGGGGATCCACACGAAATCCCGGGACGGCGCCGGCACGGAGGGGCCAGCCTCGATGCTGGGCGGAGGCGGCGGGAGATACGTTGCCTGTCGGTTGGTGGAATCCGCCCAGTAACCGGACGTCCATTGGTATCCGCCGGGAACCTGGGCCCAGTAACCCGCGGCCCACTCGCGTCCGGGGGGAAGTGCCCGCCACGTGCCGCTCAACCAGACGAAGTCCAACCGCTCGTCATCCCACGCCCAGTACCCGGGGATCCACGCGATGTTCACTCCCGCGGGCCGTTGGTTGGGTGGAACCTCTTCGATCAAGGGGGGCGCGGGTCTGGCGACGATGCGGCCGGGCTGGGGATTGAAGCTCTGGAGGCCCGCGAAGGCCTCATGCACCGGCCCGCGCGTGAGCACTTCGGCTCCCTCCGGCACGACTTCCCGCATCTGGGCACGGCACAGCTCGACATGCACCGCCGTCGCCAGCACGAACAGAGTGAGACTGAAGAAGGCCCGGGTGGGACCGAAGGGGGCCACGGGTTCGGTGGGGTGGGATGTCATGCAGGTGCTTGAAGTCGCCGACGGTCGTCCCCCGCCTGGATGGATGGGGTCCGCGCAGCGCGGCGAAGCGTCACCCTAGACCGTATTGGCTACGGACCCCATGGGGCCTTACCCGAAGCCGGGACTGGCGCAAGGAACACAACGAGACGCAAAAGGGGCGGTAACGCCGGCAACGAACCGGGCCAGCGCCAAGTCGGTCAGTTCCCCTTTTTGAGTTTCTTTCGTTTTTTGCGGCTACCTGTCTTTCCGATGGTGGCGTCGTCGATTGAAGGATTCGTGGGCTCCGTGTGATTCGTGGTTCAGGGATCTGAGGCGCTTGCACCACGAAGGGCACGAAGGACACGAACTGGGTCACGGAAGGAAGTGGTTGTGTTCCTCTGCGGCTTTGCGCCTCTGCGCGAGATTGTTTTCGAGTCTTACGGCGGATGGGACGGGGAGGGTTTCGCGCAGAGGTTGGGACCATCGATGTTCCGGCCTCTTTCGCGGCTTGGAGGCTTGGCGGCTTTTCCTTTCTGGTCCCTTCACGAACAGGCACGGAGCGACGCGTGAGCTGTGTCCTGTCTTTGCTCAGGCGTGGCTCACGGTTGACCTGGGGGCAAGACAGTGCGAAAGCCGAAACTACCGATCCTGTTGTCGGGCAGACTGCGGAAGCGGAACCACACTTGGCAGTCCCCGGCAACGTCGTACCAGCCGCCACCGCGAAACACGCGATTCGAGCCCGAACCTGGCCCTGATGGGTCAGTCTGAGCCGTTTGTTCATAGACTCCGTGCCAGTCCCAACACCACTCCCATACATTCCCAGCCATATCAAACAGCCCATACCCATTGGCTCCATATGATCCAACAGGCATCGTCCCGTTCTTGTTGCTCAGGTAATAGTTCGCCAACGTGGCGTTCAGTTCATCCGTTCCCCACGGATACGATTTCCCTTCCACCCCGCCCCGTGCTGCTTTCTCCCACTCCCCTTCCGTCGGCAATCGGTAACCGGCATCCCGCTTGAACCCGACAGGCACCTTTTCCCGCTCCGGTAAACCTGGGTCATTGCGCCATCCAAATAATAGGCAGGCTCCTTCCCCTCCTTCTCGGACCTTGCGTTGCACCATTTCACCACATCATACCAATTCACTCCATACACAGGGTGCCTGGCCCCAAAACTGCCACCTGCCACCAGGTCGTACCCACGAGTTTTTCCCCACGCCTGGACGCTCTGCCACAATTCAATCGATACCTCCCATTGATCCATCACGAAGGCAGAAACTGTCACGGTGCGCACCGGTCCTGTCACACGACCGTCTCCCATCTGAAAAGAACCCCCAGGGATCCAGGCCATCCCCGCAGGGACCACGGGACGTGGGTCCGCCACCGATCGGTAGAATCGGGTCGAAGATCCTGCGGAAAGATCCACCAGGACGGTGCCCTCGGCTCCAACCGCCACATTTGTCCACGTCGTCCATGGTCCATTCAGGTTCGACGCGGATTCCACCCTGGCCAGACTCCCGGGAGGACCTTCTACCGTCAGCTCAGGTACCAATCGCAAGCGAACGCCCAAAGGCTTCGGGGGGGCCTCAATCGATACCGAGGGTGCCGTCGTATATCCGCTCCCTGCCGTCAGCAACAAAATGAAGGCCACCTTGTCTCCATCCAGAATTGCTTTCCCACTGGCTCCACTGCCACCACCACCGCTCAAGGAGACGGATGGCTCGCTGGTATAACCCGATCCTCCGGAGGTCACCGTAATGCCAGTCACAAAACCTGCCGTGAGCGTAGCCACCGCGGTCGCCTGATCGCCGGCCAACAGACGGCCGAATGAAGCGGCAATCAAAATGAGAGCCAGATACTGCTTCATGAAATCTCGATGAACTCCATAGGCGGATCCCGAGTCAATCTTCCATGGCCCGCACGGGTGAACGCCGATACCAAGCCGAGGATTGATCGGGAAACCGAACCCATCGCACCCAACGCGAGTGCAGCGGAAGCCGCGGAAGTGCGGAGGCAGGGCTGGAGCAGCCGCAAAAATCTCAAAGAGACGCAAAAGGGGCGGTAACGCCGGCAACGAACCGGGCCAGCGCCAAGTTGGTTCCTCTTTTTGAGTTCTCCCCGTTTTTTGCGGCTACCCCTGTTTCCCAGCGTGACGTCGTTGATGGAAGGCTTCGTGGGCTCCGTGTGATTCGTGGTTCAGGGATCTGAGGTTGTTGGACCACGAAGGACACGAATGGGTCACGCAACGGCGTCGGCGCCAGTTGCGATTTCACCGCCCGGCTGGGGCCGGGAAGATCGAAACGGCCTGATCCGCCTTCAGGGTCAACCGCAGTCTTCCCTCGACCACGGGAATCGTCGTCCGATTCGAGGCGAGTCCCTGGAGGGTGATGTCCTGGACCATGACCTGGCGGACCCCACTCCATTCCTCAGGCAGTTCCCAGGAACGGTCCGCATAGCCCTGCCGGCTGTAGGCCACGATCTCCTTTTGGTTCCACAAGGCGGGAACAAAGAGGTCGTCGTTGTCGCGAAGGACGAACTTCCCCTTCCGGATGATCTTTTTGCCATCCTCGGTTCGCGCGACGACCCCGCCGCTGTAATGAACGGCATCGCCCTCGATCTTCAGTCGGTCCAGTCGGCCCAGGTAGTACCAAGGCAGGGTGGTGCGGCAGAACATCCCGAGGAAGCCGGGCATGGCATGCTTGTCCTCCTTCCAGATTTCCTCGCCGTGCATGCTCGAGCCAAAGCGGAAGTCGCCGTCTCCTCCGCGATCCGTGCGCCCCCGCGCACCCAAACATTCCGGGATCGCCATCGGGTTCCAGGAATACCACCACGACATCGGCTGCAATCCAACGAAGTGTTCTCCGGGCGGATGCGCCCAACCCGTTCCCTCGCCCGTGACGTCGAACCCCCGGTCACGCCAGTAGTGGAAGATCTGCCGCTGGGTCTCCACGTACTTCTCCGGGGTCAGCCCACCGTTCTCGGGCTTCGCGTGCCAGGGGCTGATCGGCTTGCCGCCGTCGCGGTTGGAGATGAACACATCGACATGGATGGTGTGCCCCTCTTTCAACTCGGGAATCATTTGGATCAGCGCATCGATTCGCCGCTGTGCCAGACCAGCCTCCCATTCCTTGGGATAGACCACATTATACATGTCTTCGCCTTTGACCTGGATGCCGGTCACCAGAAGCTTTCCACCTTCATCTTTGGCGAAGCAGTCCTTGGCGACATACTCATCCCACAGGGGACTCTGCTGGTAGGCGTCCACCATGTTGAGGTGCAGGCTGACCGTCGTGTTGAATCTCCGGCCTTCGCGAATGAGCCAACGCAGACTGTCCAGCGCGGTGGCATCCTGTTCGCGCTTCATTCTGGGATTCACCTCCGACCACGCTGGGTAGCCATGGTCGTGCCCGCCCTTCTGCCAGCCGACCAGATAGATGATCTTGGGGATTCCGCGCGTCAGGTTGTCGGTCTTGCGGATGACCTCGAGCGCCTCCTCGAAAGTGCAAAACACTTCGTGCCCTTTCCGGAAGGTGGGATCATTGGCGAGGCGCTCCACCGGTTCGCCTTCCATGCCGAGGAAGAGCTTCAGGACGAGGGTTTGATGGTAGTCGCGGTAGAACGGCGTCACCACGACGTCCGCGGTTGCCTTGAGTTCCTGGCCGTCCCGTTTGACCACGGCCTCGACGCTGGCGACGCCGCCTTCCCTTGGGATGACCTTTCCATCCTCAACCACAGCCACGGTGACACCGCCGCTGGCCTCCTTGGTCCGGACCGTGATCACGGCGTCGGAGATCGGCACGCGGTGTTCAGCCCCGCGGGCGTCGATGGCCTTCAGGGTAATGGTTCCGGAGACGCCTGGCTGGGTGGCGGACTTGAGCACTTTGGGATCTACCGAGATGGCGAGGCGGTCGATGGACCGCTCTGCCCCATGGCTTGTCGTTACAATGGCCAGAACGGACATCACCGTTGCGGCGAGCTTCGTCATCATCGTCATTTTCATTCGTGCTGAATCCAAAGTGGTGTGGCGCATTTCGGCGCGCGTCGGAGGTCTCCGTCGCCGACGTTGTCAGCGGTCCGCATGTTCGATCTTCATCTCTGCACCGGGAGGCAATTCGAACGGGAGACTGGCCCGGTCGGTCCCTGAAGGTCGCATGAGGTGGAAGATGGCCTTTGCGGGAAGGCCATTCTGGGTGACGTCCTTGCCAGCCATCGCTGGAAGCCAGAATCGACCGGTCAACGGCGCATCCCCTGCGGTGTGGCTGAGGGTGGTTAGGATCCGCCCTCCATTTGGGGGCCATCCCAGCGGTGCCTCCAGAATCAATGGCTTCGCGGCGGCTATGTCCTCATTACCCTGAAAGGGCTGAGGAACGGTGACGAGGACGTCCCCACCCCGGCCTTTGGGTTCCCCACGAGATTCCCTGTCAGGAAACAGCGGGCTCAAACGTTCCATCCTGAATCCTTTCTGCAGATTGGAATGCCGATGCCTATTCCTGAATCCGATGTGCGCACCTCCTCGGTGTCGAAGCCGTCCCCAACCCGCCGGCGGTGGATGGTCACGTTGCTTCTCCTGGCGGGTGGCGTAGCCGGCTTTGCCCTTCTGCTGCGTCCGCCGGCCCGAGCCAAGCTGCCTCCGGCCAAGGCTCAGCCCGTCCGTACGAAGGTGATGGAGCTTGCGCCGCGTGACTTCCCGGTGCTCCTGCGGGCGCAGGGGGTGGTCAGGGCCCGTGAGGAGACCACGCTGAGCGCCCAGGTCTCGGGCCGCGTGTTGCGGGTGAGCGAACGATTTGAAGACGGGGCGTTCTTCGCCGCCGGTGAGGTCCTGGTGGAGGTGGAGGACGAGGATTACCGGACGGCGGTGGCGATGGCAGAGGCGCGCTTGCGGAGCGCCGAGGCGGCCCACCAGCTCGCCCAGGTCAGCCACCGTCGCAACGCCGGCATGCTGAAGGAAAGGCTCCTGCCCGAGGCGGAGGCTCAGGCGACTGAGGCCAACCTGAGCCAGGCCCGCGCGGAAGCGGACGTCGCGGCTGCACAACTCGAACGGGCCAGGCGCGACCTTGAACGGACCCGGGTCCGCTCGCCCTTCAACGGCTGTGTCCGCCGTCGCACCGTGGGAACCGGTCAATTGCTCGGTCCCGGGACGTCCCTGGGCACGATCTTCTCGGTGGACGCCGCGGAAGTCCGGCTGCCGGTGGCCGGACGGGACCTCGTCCAACTGTTCCCATCGGGGCTGTCCGGTGGGGAACCGATCCGTGTTGAATTGCGGGATGCGGTGAACCGGGATCTGCCCGCGCGTTGGGAGGGCAAGGTGGTCCGGACCGAGGGTGCCCTGGACGACAATTCGCTCGACCTGTTCGTGATCGTGCAGGTCGGCGACCCCTTCGGACGGACATCGGGAAAGCCCCCGCTGCGTCCCGGGCAACCGGTTGCGGGCGTCCTGCGCGGCCGTGTCCTGACCAACGTGGTCGCGCTGCCGCGGGCGACAGTGCGGGAGTTGGACCGGGTGATCCTGGTGCACCGGGAGAAGCTGACCCTGGTGTCCCGCCGGATCACGCCGGTCTGGGCGGATGAGGACCATGTGGTGGTGGATGTCGGCGGGTTGCCTCCGGACCATCTGCTGGCGACCACGCACCTCGTGTATGCGCCGGAGGGTTCCAAAGTGGAGATCATCCCGGAAGCGGTTGGCGGTGCGGAGAAGCCGGGGCCGCCGGCGAAGGGGGCGACGCCATGATCCGCTGGTTCGCCCGCAATGGGATTGCGGCCAACTTCCTGATGCTCGCCATCCTGGCGGGAGGGATCTACATGGCGGTCTTCTGGACGCCGCTCGAGATCACGCCGGCGTTGAGCTGGCGCACGGTGATGATCGAGATGCCGTATCGCGGCGGCACCGCGAAGGACGTCGAGCGGGCGATCCTGATCCCGATCGAGGAGGCGCTGGAGGGGGTGCAGGGGATCCGCCAGTTGAACGCCGACGGGATGCGCGGCATGGCGCGGTTCTACCTGCAGGCTGAGCCCGGCATGGATCTCCGGGAGTTGATGGATGAGGTGAAGGCGCGGGTCGACACGATCACGACCTTCCCGAACGAGACCGAGCGGCCGCGCGTGTTCATTCCCGAATCGGGAAACTACTTCGCGGTGCTGAACGTGGCGGTGACGGGAACGCTTGGCGCGCAGGACCTGCGCAAGGCGGCGCGCCGGGTGCAGGAGGACCTCCTGGAGATGCCGGGAATCAGCCGTGCGGAGGTCCAGGGCGGACGGCGTGTGGAGATTGCGATCGAAGCGCGGGCGGAGCGGTTGCAGGCGTACAACCTGACCTTCCAGGATCTCGCCGATGCCATTCGCCGGTTCTCGATCGACTTGCCCGCGGGCGCGATCGACAGCGGAAGCGGGACGTTGATCCTGCGGACGCGAGGGCAGGCGTTCTCGGAGACGGAGTTTGCGCGGATCCCGCTGCGGGCCGCGAACGGCGCTGAAGTCTTGCTCGGGGAGGTGGCGACGATCCGCGACGGGTTCGAGGAAGGGGAGAAGCGGGTGGAGTTCAACGGTCGGCCCGCGCTCTTCGTGCAGGTGATGCGGACGGGCAACGAGAGCGCCATCGACATCTCGAACAAGGTCCGGGAGTACGTGCGGACCGCATCGGCGCGTTTCCCGGAGGGGGTGGATCTGACGGTGTGGAACGACGAGTCCCTCTCCATCCGGGCGCGATTGAGTTCGCTGGCGTCGAACACGCTGCAGGGTGGCCTGATGGTGCTGGTGCTGCTGGGGCTGACGATGCGACCGAGGCTGGCGTTCTGGATCGCCGCCGGCATCCCGGTGGCCCTGGCGGGTGGCCTGTTGGTGATGCCGTGGCTGGGAATGACCGCGAACATGATGAGCCTCTTCGGGTTCTTCATCGTGATCGGCATCGTGGGCGACGACGCCATCGTGACGGGGGAGAACATCTTCGAAAAGCTGCGTTCGGGAACGCTGCCGCCGCTGGAGGCGGTGGTGGTGGGAACGCAGGAGGTCTCGACACCGGTGACCTTCGGGGCGTTGACGACGATCGTGGCGTTCCTGCCGATGATGTTCTTCCAGGGGACCTGGGGGGACTACGCGAAGCAGATCCCGCCGGTGGTGACGGCGGTGCTGCTCTTCTCCCTTCTGGCCTGCAAGCTCTTCCTTCCAACCCACCTGAAGGGACTCACCGTGGCGGAGAAACCGAACGCATTCGACCGGTTCCAGGCGCGCATCACCGGGGGGCTGGAACGGTTCGTGAATGGTGTGTACCGGCCCCTGCTGGATGCAGCGATGCGCCACCGCGCGTCCGT
Organism: Limisphaerales bacterium; assembly: GCA_965283655.1. Lineage (GTDB taxonomy): Bacteria > Verrucomicrobiota > Verrucomicrobiia > Limisphaerales > UBA9464 > UBA6176. The sequence continues at coordinate 293,135 of CBDIPJ010000007.1, forward strand.
CCTGGCGGCGTTCGTGGCGGCCGGGCTCCTGATGGCGGGCTACTGCCTTGGCGGACGCATGAAGTTCGTCTCGTTCCCGTCGGTGGACTCACGCCGGATCACGGCCGTGTTGGTGCTTCCCGAGGACACGCCGGTGGAGGTGACAGCACGATACGTGGACCGGATCACCACGGCCCTCGACCGGGTGCGGGAGGAATTCCGGGATCCCGGCACCCAGGAATCCCTGGTCCGGAACGTCGCCCGGGTGATCGGCGGATCCGACCCCCGAAGCGGCTTCCGCAAGTCGGCGGGACAAGTCTCGGTGGAGATCCTCGATCCGTCCGAACGTTCGGAACCGGGCCCGCGCAACAGTGTCATCGCCAACCGATGGACCGAGTTGGTGGGGCCGATTCCGGAGGCGACCTTCTTCCGGGTGTTCTCGGAACAATCGTTCGAGGGCGGGCAGGAATACGCGGACGGCAACCTTCACTTCGAGCTGCGCGGTCCGACGTCGCCGAAGAAGGCCGAGATTGCCCAACGGATGAAGGAGTTGCTGGAATCCTACGCCGGGATACGCACCGCCTGGGCACAGATCAACTACGGGCAGGACGAACTGGAGCTGAGCCTGAAGCCGAGGGCCGCCGAGCTGGGGCTGACGCAGGCATTGCTGGCGCGACAGGTGCGGCAGGCGTTCTACGGCGAGGAGGCCCAGCGGGTGCAGCGTGGCGTCGATGACATCCGCGTCATGGTCCGCCTGCCTCTGGCGGACCGCGAGACGCTGCACACGCTCGACCAGATGCGGATCCGGACGCCGCGTGGGGCCGAGGTGCCGTTGGCCACGGTGGCCGACGTCCGGTTTGCCAAGGCGCCTTCCTACGTCGAGCGGAACGACGGTGCCGAGGTGATCCGGATCGGGGCCCAGCCGGCAGACGATTCCGTGGACGTCAGCGGCATCGCACGGGAGCTGGAGCCGAAGCTGCTGGCGCTTTGCCTGGAAGGGGAAGACCTGTCGTTCCAGTTCAAGGGCTACGTCGCCGAGGCGGCAGAGTCGCGGCAGCGGACGTTGCTGGGCGCGGGGGCATTGCTCCTGGCGATCTACGCGTTGCTGGCGATCCCGCTCCAGTCATTGACCCAGCCCATCTACGTCATGCTGATCATTCCGATGGGAACGATCGGGGCGTTGCTCGGGCACATGGCGATGGGGATGACCCCCTCGTTCCTGTCGGTGTTCGGGATGCTGGCGCTGGCGGGTATCTCGGTGAACAACTCGCTCGTCCTGGTCGACTTCGTCAACCAGCGCCTGGCGGCCGGAGCCACACTGGTCGAAGCCGCACGCGATGCCGGCCTCCGCCGGTTCCAGCCGATCCTCCTCACGTCGATCACGACCTTCGTCGGGCTGGCCCCGATGATCTTCGACCGTTCGATCGAGGCGCAGTTCCTGATCCCGATGGCTGTCTCGATGGGATTCGGGATCCTCTTCACGACGGTGATCACCCTGTTTCTCGTCCCGTGCGCCCTCCTGTTTGCCCAGGACGTGGCGGATGCGGTATTCCGGCGGGGGGCGTCCCCAGCCGCGGTCGCGGTCGCGATTTCACAGATGAACAAGCCAACGCCTTCCCCTTTGCCATGAGCCATCCTCACAACACGGGTCCGCGACTGCACGACCTCGACGCGCTGCGGGCGGCGGCGATGATCATCGGGATCGTCTACCATTTGTCGCTTTCGTTTGCCGCAGGGTTCCCGTGGATGGTGCGGGATGCGGCACAGGAAGAGTGGCCTTTTGTTTTCCAGGCGTGGGTGCACGGGTTCCGGATGCAGCTGTTCATGCTCGTTGCCGGGTACTTCACGGCGATGCTTTGGCGGCGGAAGGGATTGAAGGAGCTGCTGCGGCACCGATGCAAACGGGTGCTGGTCCCGTGCCTGATCGGCCTGGTGACCGTCGCGCCGGCGGTGATCGGGGCGAGCATCCTTGCTTCTCGGTTCGGGACGGGGCCGGTGGTGGCCCCGGCGGCGACGGCCGATGTGTGGTCGGCGATCCGACGGGGGGACAGCGCTGCCTTGGAGGAACAACTTCAAAAGCCAGGAGCGGTGACCAACCTGCACCCGGAATATGGCATCACACCCCTGACGTGGACGGCCGTGATCGGGCGTCGCGACATGGCCCAGACGCTGTTGGAACGCGGCGCCGGAGTGGGGGGCCGGAACCGGGACGGCGGGACGGCACTCCACGCGGCGGCCTTCATGGGGAACGCGGAGGTTGCCGAGCTGCTGCTGCAGCGGGGGGCTGACGTCCAGGCGGCGGACCGGGCCGGGGAGCGGCCCATGCAGAGTGCGCAACAACCCTTCGGCACGGTTGAATACATCGCGGGGCTGTTGTCCATCCCGGTGGAGCGAACGCGGGTGGAGGAGGGACGGGTGCGGGTGATCGAGCAGCTGCGCGCGAAGGGGGCGACGGACGTGGTGGCGGAAGGGGTATCAGCTGGAAAGATCTACCGCTGGCTGACGGAGACGCCGGTGTTCGGCGTGCTTTGGTTCCTGTGGATGCTGGTGTGGCTCGTCGGGCTGTTTGCGGTGTATGCCGTGCTCATGGACCGGCTGGGATGGAAGGGTCGGCCTCTGGGGTTTGTGCTTTCACGCGCACGCCTGCTTTGGCTGGTGCCCCTGACGATGGTTCCCACCGCACTGATGGAGCACGAGACCGGCATCGGTCCGGACACGGCGATGGGCGTGCTTCCGATGCCCCACATGTTGCTGTACTACGCGATCTTCTTCTTCTTCGGTGCGGTCTACCATGACTGTCACGACGGGGAGGGAAGGCTGGGGCGGGGATGGGCGGCGGTGTTGCCGGTGACGATCCTGGTGGTGTTTCCCGTCGCGCTGGAGTTCGCCACCGGACGGTTCGGATTTCGTGATGTGCTTCTGCCGGCACGGTTCCATCGTTCGGCGTCGGTCTTCCTCCAGTCCGTCTACCCCTGGGCCATGTCCTTCGGATGCATCGGGCTGTTCCGCGCGTTGTTGACCCGTGAAAGCCCCCGCCTGCGGTATCTCTCGGACGCGTCCTACTGGATGTATCTCGCGCATCTGCCGCTGTGCATCGTCGGGCAGGGCCTGATCCGGAATTGGCCGGGGCCGGCCCTGGTGAAGCTGCCGCTGCTGTCCGTCGTGCTGATCCTCATCCTCCTGCTGAGCTACCAACTGCTGGTGCGCCACACCTGGGTCGGCAGGCTGCTCAACGGCCCGCGGCGACAGACGGCACCGACAACCGCATGAATTGCACCGAACAGGACATCCTTCGTTGCCTGATGCAGGTTCGAACGCGTCTCTCGGCGGCGGCGTGGCTGGTGGTCCGGGACACCCATGGTGCCGAGGACATCTTCCAGAACGTCACGCTCAAGGCGATGGATGGGCGCACACCGTTCGCCTCCGAGGCGGCCCTGATCTCGTGGGCCTTCATCACGGCCCGGCACGAGGCGATCGACTGGATGCGTCGCCGGCAGCGCGAGACGGTGGGACTGGCTCCGGAGGTGTTGGATCTGCTGGATCGGGAATGGCAGTCGGCGGTTCCGGCGCCGAACGGTCGGCTGGACGCACTTCAGGAATGCGTCGAAAGCCTGCCCGACGCGGCCCGCCAGCTGCTCCGCTTGCGCTACCATGAAGGCCACAGCTGCGAGGGGGTTGCTGAACGGCTCCACTCGGGGCTGGACGCAGTTTACCAGCGGTTGTCACGGCTCCACCGCAGCCTGCGCCAGTGCGTCGAGGGAAAGCTGGCCGCGACCGGAATGGATTCGCCATGAAACCGGGAGACCCCCTCGACGAACGCCTTCTCCGCCTCCTCGATGGACGCCTTCCGGCTGCCGAACGGCAGGCGCTCGAACGGGAGCTGGCGGAGGATCCTTCGGTCCGCGCCAGGCTCCGGACGCTGGCGGAAGAGGCCGTGCTCGTCGGGGATGTTGAACGCATGGTGGCGACACGGGAGGGCTTCGAGGAGAGGCCGTCGATTGCGTGGCGTCGGGCCCGAGTCTGGCCTTGGGCGGCTGCCGCACTGGTGGTGCTGGGTCTCGGGATTGCCGGCTTCTGGTTCCGTAGCGCTGGTCCGGTGCTGGCGCAGGTGACGAAGGTGACCGGGGCCAGCGGTATCTTCGGCAAGCGCGGCGCCGCCGATCAGGCGTTGCCGGCGGGAGTGATGCTGCGTGCGGGGGACATGATCGAGACGCGCGCCTGCGATTCCTGGGTCGAACTGGAACTGCGGGATGGTTCGCGCCTGACGGTGGCCGGGCATTCCGTGCTCCGGTTGCTCCAACCAGGCCGGGATTCGGAGCGCTTCAGCCTGCTCCGGGGCAGCCTCTGGCGGAGCCCGGCGTCGAATGGGGTTACCGCACCGCTGGTCGTCGAGACCCCGGCGTCGCGGGTGGAGGCGGGTGGTTCGCAGTTTGATCTGCAGGCAACCTCGATTGAGACAATCCTCCGGGTGAATGCGGGCCGGGCCTTGCTCCGGCACCAGCTTCAGGATTCTCCCGTCGAGGTGCCGGGAGGTTCACAGGCCGAGGTCAGCCTGGCCTCCCTGGCCCCGCCTGTCCCGCGGCCGCAGCCCGCCCCGGTCGCCGCATGGGCTTGCGATTTCGATGATGGAACCTCGGTCCTCCTGGGCCGGCGGTTGGCCTCCGTGGCCAGCACGGGCGTCCGGATGGGCGCCGAGCCACTGCTCTGGCCGCTTCCGGAGCAATCACCGATCCTCCTCCATGCGGTGTCGGTATCCGTGCTGCAGTCACTGGGACGGCCGGTGGAACTGAAGGCGGCGACCCGCATCCGCTTCAATGGTCGGATCCAGACGGCCAAGACCGTGAGGTTCGGCTTCAGCACCCAGCGCATGCGCGGGGTGTTCTCGGGGAAGTTTGAAGTGGACGTGACCGCTGAAAAACTCGGTGTCGTGGGCGAACCCTGGACGGTCGAGCTGCCCGTGTCGGCCTTCCGGCCGTTGCATCCGGAACTGAGTCCCTCGCCGGCTGGTCTCGAATTGAATGACATCTATGCCCTGACGATCATCGAGGATGCAGGGCTTGAGTTGAGCCGGATCGAGGTCGTGCCGTAGAAGCGGCGCGTCTTCTCATCCGCAATCGCGCCCGGCGTCCTGCCAAAGATTTCTCCGCGCAGTGTCCTTTTCCCGGCTGGCCGTTCGTCAGGGATCTGAACAACGATGCAGGACACCAATCGGAAGGACGCCATGAACGCCACCACCCCCGCCCCGCTTACCCTGAGCCTGACCCGACACATCAAGGCTTCGCCCGAGCGGGTGTTTGCCGCCTGGACACAACCGGAACTCATCAAGCAGTGGTTCTCGCCCAAGCCGGTCGAGACCGTGGAGGCACATGTCGATCTGCGCGTGGGTGGCGGCGATCGGGTCGTCATGCGGATGCCGGACGGGACACTGCATCCTCATGAGGGGGTGTATCTGGAGGTGGAGCCGGGTCGACGTCTGGTGTCGACGTCCTCCTTCGGCCCCGGCTGGCAACCCATGCCGCCGCCGGCACTCGGGTCCTGCAACATGCACATGACCATTGAGCTGACGTTCCTCCCGGAAGACGGCGGGACGCGGTACGACGCGCTGGTGAAGCACGCGACCGTGGCCGATCGCGAGGCGCACGAAACCATGGGATTCCACTCCGGCTGGAACCAAGCCACCGATCAGCTGGCCGCCTTGGTGGAAGGCCCGACGCCGATCACGCCGACTCAACCGCCGCTTCCGAGGACGCGCACCGTCAACGCCTACCTCAACTTCGACGGTCGGTGCGCCGAGGCCTTGGAGTTCTACCGCACGGCGTTGGGCGCACAGATCGACATGATCTCCCGCTTCAAGGACGCCCCGCCGACGCCGGCGGGCCAGGAGGACCGCGGGTGTGCCACTCCCAATCCTGAGCTCGTCATGCACGCCAGCTTCCGGATCGGGTCCACGACCCTCATGGCTTCGGATTGTCACGGCACCGGCAGTCCGACCTTCGCCGGCATGTCGTTGTCGATCGCGGTGTTCTCGCTCGAGGAAGCCCGGGAAGTTTACACGGCGCTCTCCGACAAGGGCACGATCCTGATGGAACTCGGGCCGACCTTCTGGTCGCAGGCCTTTGCTGTCGTCACCGACCGCTTCGGGGTGACCTGGATGATCAACATGCTGCCGTACACCAGCTGAGCATGAATCCCCAGAACTCCACGGACGAATACCTCCTGCTCATCCGCGGCACGCACTGGAACCACGGCATGTCACCGGCGGAACTCCAGCGGGTGATGACGGAGTTCTACGGATGGGTGGAAGGGCTTTCGAAGGCTGGGATCCATCGGGGCGCCCAACCCCTGATGGAGGAGGGCAAGCGCGTCACCGGGGCCGGCGGACGGACCGTCACCGACGGGGTGTTCGCCGAATCCAAGGAAGCGATCGCCGGTTACTTCCTGTTGGCTGTCGATTCGATGGAAACGGCCGTACGCCATGCTCAGGCCTGTCCGATCCTTGCGTATGGCGCTGAGATCGAGGTGAGGCCGGTGGCGGATCTCTGCCGTCCGATGGCAGAGGTGAACGTTCATTTCGGCCCGGCTTCCGACGGATCGTAGATGGATCCGGAACGCCACGCGACCGACGGTCTGGCCTCCGACCTTTTCCGTCGCGAAGGTGCGCGGCTGGTGGCGGTCCTCGCCGGCCAGCTGGGGCTTCAACATCTCCAGTTGGCCGAGGACGCCGTGCAGGAGGCACTGGTGCGTGCGCTCCAGACCTGGCCCTATCGCGGCATTCCGGACCGCCCGGAAGCGTGGCTCGCCCAGACGGCCCGAAACATCGCTTTCGACCAGCTGCGCCGGCTCCAGAACTGGGAGCGCAAACGCGACGACATCACCACCGCGCGTCCCCTTTGGATGTCAGGTGAAGCCGAATCCGTCCCTGCCCCGGAGCCAAGCACCGCCGGGCCGTCGGACGAGACGATCCGCATGCTTTTCGTGTGTGCGCATCCGCAGTTGTCCGAGGAGGCGGGGATCGCCCTGGCCCTTCGAACCCTGTGTGGGTTTTCCCCGGCTGAGATCGCGTCCGCGTTCCTCACCACCGAGTCCACGATCAGCAAACGGCTGGTGCGGGCGCGACAGCGGATCCGGGATCTTGGGCTCCCCTTTGAACTGTCGCCGGACCACGAGTTGGCGACCCGGATCAGTTCGGTCCATCGGATGCTCTACCTGCTGTTCAACGAGGGGTATCGCGCGTCGTCCGGTGATCATCTGATCCGGGCCGATCTCTGCCATGAAGCCCTGCGCCTGGGACTCGAACTCGCCCGGCATCCGGCAACCGCCCGCCCGGACACCTTCGCCTTGGTCGCCCTGATGTTGTTGAACGCCGCCCGGCTTCCCGCGCGCGCCGACGACGCCGGCAATCCCCTGCGTCTGGACGAACAGGATCGGTCCCGGTGGAACCAGGCCATGATCCAGCGCGGGGTGGAGTACCTGGCGAGGGCCGGGACCGGGACAACCCTCTCGACCTATCACCTCGAAGCCGCCATCGCGGCGTGCCATTCGACCGCGCCCTCCGCAGCCGATACCGACTGGTCGCGGATCCTGTCGCTCTACGATCGGCTTCTGGAACTGGATCCGTCTCCCCTCGTGGCCATGAACCGTGCCGTGGCCGTTGCCCGGACCCATGGAGCGGAACAGGGTCTTGCAGCACTGGATGCCATCCTGCCGGCGGGTGCGCTGGACGGATACCTGTTCCATCATGCGGTCCGAGGTGTCCTCGCGGCGGAGGCCGGCCGCACCGGGGAGGCGCGTCGACATCTGGCGCGCGCGCTGGAGCTCGCGACATTGCCCGGCGAGCGAGCCTTCCTCAGGCGGCAGTGGGAAGCCCTCGGGGGTGTGGATGCCGGGTGAGCGGAGGCAATGGGGTCGCGTCTAAAAATTGTACATTTATCCCCAGCCTCGTGACCTCGTCTGCTACGCCTGAAACGTAGTCGCCGACGTCAGGAGGCGAGTGAACTGGTTTTTGGAAGTTGGGCACCATGACCCCCTCGGCGCACGACGAATTGTAAAATGTAAAGATGCGACCCCATTGTCCTCCCCTTTGCGGCTTTGAGGCCGTTTCCCTTCACGGAAAGACGGGGCCGGAAAAGCCGCGAAGCCGCGAAGCCTCAAAGGGAAAACGGGCGGCAGCGAGCTTCAGGGATTCTGCCGCCCCGCTGGGGCTCCGGCCCTTGGGCTGGGGAAACCCGGGCTGACGCCCGGGTCTATCGTCTGACGCGCCTCCGGCGCTGGGGAACGGGGGGTGCTTGAGGTTCATGCTGAAAGCGGGCCGGTTCCAGGTTGGCGCGCATTCGCGGGGGTCACAGCCGGCGGCCTTCCTCGACGTCCATGAGCTCGAAGAAGGTGATCAGGTCGTCGCGATGGGCGAGGCCGGCGTCGGCCTTGCTCCGGAGGAGGCTGGGGGTGCCGGAATCGCGCCAGCCACGTTTCATCATGAAGGTGTTCCACACTTCGATCTCCTCGGCGTCAGGGCGGCGTCCCTGGGCGAGGCAGCGCTCGAGGATTTCCTCGTCGGTTCCGCCGGCCAGAACGCTCTCGGTGAACCTTTCGTAGGCGATGTGGAGGAAGCGGCAGAAGCGGTCGTCGAAGGTCCGGTTACCGGGGATGAATCCCACGTGGTAACCCTCCGGGAGCTTGCCTGCCGCGTGGAGCCGGACCTTGTCGATCAGGCGGGCCACCAGGACGATGCCAGAGACCTTCTCGTACGGGCTGCGGATCGGGAAACTCATGGGCGCAGTGGTATCGGATCAGGGTCTTGCCCGCAATCGGTGAGGCGGAGGTTTGAACAACCACGACGCGACGGCAGCGACGAGATGATTCCCGCAATGGTTCCCCCCTCGGAATCTTCATCGACAAGTTCCCGGAGCGTGCGGACGCTGATCAAGAATTCGGGAGGGGCGCCAGCGTTCCGGCTTTGGGTCGATGTTCCGTGGGTGCGGAGCTTGTCCTGGACCGCGGGCGGGGTGACTTCCGGAGAACTGCGGGAAACTTTCCCTCCCGGAATGGGGTCACCGCTGGATCCTGTGAAGCGCTGTCTATTGTTCCTGTGGGGGTTGGTGGTGTCGGGCCTCGTCCTGCTGGCCCGGCAAAACGAAGCCCATGCCGCCCAGCAGTCGGCCTTCTTCGGGTTGACCAACCTGTGGACGATCCACCTGACGATCTCCCCGGGTGACTGGAAGGCGTTGAACTCGCGTGGGGGTCCACCCCAACGCAGCGCAAACGGCAACAACGGCGGGCTGTTTGAGGGGATCGTGCGCGGTGTTTTCGGGCCGGAAGGCGGGGGTGGCGGACGTCCGGGTGGGGTTGCTGGGGATTATCCGTGGGCGACCTGCTCGTTTGAAGGTCCGGGCGGAACGCTGACCAACGTGGCGCTGCGCTTCAAGGGAGCCAGCTCGATGGTGCGTTCGCCCAACCCGTTCAAGCGTCCCTTCAAGATCGACTTCGATCGCGGTGCGACGAATCGCCGCTTCATGGGCCTCGAGGAGCTCTACCTCAACAACAACGTCAATGACGCCACCCAGATGCGCGAGGCGCTGGCCTACGACCTGTTCCGTCGGGCCGGCCTGCCTGCGCCGCGGACGGCGTTTGCGCGGATTTACCTCACGATTCCCGGGAAGCTCCAGAAACAGCACCTCGGCCTGTACACGCTGGTCGAGGTTGTCGAAGGCGACTTCCTCAAGCGGTCGGTGGGGACCAAGAAGGGGTTGCTGCTCAAGCCCGAGATGATGCGCGGCGTGCCGTACATGGGTGAGGAGTGGGACAACTACGTCGAACGGTACGCGCCCAAGGGGAATGTCGACCCGAAGGACACGGCGCGGTTCATTGAGTTCGTGCGGTTCATCCAGCAGGCCCCGCCGGACCAGTTCGCTCAGGGGCTGCGGGAATATCTGGAACCCGAGGGGTTCGCCCGGTTCGTCGCGTTGAACGCCATTCTCGCGAATGTGGATTCCTTCATCGGTAACGGACACAACTATTACCTCCATCTCCACCCCACAAACGGTCGCTCGACCTTCATTCCGTGGGATCTGAACGAGTCGTTCGGGATGCACCCGGTCTCCGGGTCTTCCGCCAGCCAGATGGTCACGAGCATCCTGCGGCCGAACGCGGACCCGAACCGGCTGGTGGAACGGTTCGTGGCGGATCCGACCCTGGGTCCGCTCTACCGCAGCCAGTGCGAACTGATCCTCACGAACCTGTTCGTTCCCGCCCGCCTGAAGGCCGAGGTCGACCGGATTGCCGCGGTGACCCAGCCGGTGGTCTTCGCCGAGACGCGTCGGGCGAAGGAGGATTTCGAACGGACGGTGCTGGGAACGCGCCGACTGGACGACGGCGACCTCCGTCAACCGCGTCACGACCGGGAGTTCGCCAAGGAGCCTTATCAGCCGCGGGGTTTCCCGGATGCCATCGACATCGACAACATGCCGCTCAAGGCGTGGATCGAGGGGCGTGCCCAGCACGCACGCGATCAGCTCGACGGCAAGGTGCGTGGCACACGGCCGCGGCCGCGCCTGTATCAGTAGGCCGCCCTCAGGTCGCC